>CAWCZJ010000003.1:0-346272 GCA_963799955.1 uncultured Actinomycetes bacterium | reverse complement strand
GGGGCATGACCGACATCAAGGAAGCACGAACGCTGACGCTCGAAGGCGCGCTCAAAGTGCTAAATGCGGCAATCGGCGAGGCAACCCGCATCGGGCAGCCGATGTGCATCGCGGTGGTCGATACTGGCGGCGATCTGCTGGCGTCGGGCGCATGGACGGCTCCAAGGGACTGAGCGTGACCTCGTCCATCAACAAGGCACGGACGTCGGCACTGTCGGACTCGCCGACCGGCGGCGCTCACGCGGACGTGGAAATCCAAGTCACCCTGGCGCATGAAAACCGCTGGACAAATCTGATCGGTGGTCTCCCGATCCGCGTCGACGGCTTTATCCTCGGCGCAGTGGCGGCGGGCTCCGGGTCAGGCGCGCAGGATCTCGCTGAACCGCGCGGTTGCCAGAAGCCGACTTGCGGCTCACAATCACCAGATCTCAAGCTTCTATCGGATCGTGGCTCTGGAAAGCGAAGCCATATACCGGCCTGGCGTGGCCTGCATCGCCTGCCTGAACATCTGCACGAAGGCCGACGTACTCTCATAGCCGAGCTCTTGGGCAACGTGCGTCACGGAGGCGCCAGCGGATAGCATCCCGACGGCCGCGGAAAGTTGCGCCTGCCGCCGATAAACGCTGAAGGTCATCCCTGTTTCGTCTTCAAACAACCGAGCCAAAGTGCGGCGGCTGGCGCCCACTTTGCGGCCCCAGCCCTCCAGTGTAGTCCGGTCACCTGGATCGTGCGCGAGCCAGTCGGCGACAGCACGGGCGCGCTGATCGCGTGGGCGTGGCAGATGAAAGCCTTCATCGGGCGCGGCGCGCAATTGATCCAGCAGAACGTCGACCAAGCGCGATTGTGGTCCATCCATCATCTTTGTCCGAGGGAATTCCCGGACGGACTCGATCAGCGCGACAATTAACGGGCTTAAATTCAGCAAGCGGCACACCGGCGATTTCACTTTGAGCGCGGCTGGAAAAATACCAAGGATGCGAATGCTCGCATTGTTGGGGGCGCGCACTTCGTGTTCCAGCCCGAGCGGTATGAGCACAGCCCTCCCCGGCGGCACGATCCATATCGAGTTTTCGGTAGTTATCTGGATCGTTCCCTTGAGCGCGCAGATTAATTGTACCTGGTCGCGATGCAGGTGAGCATCAAACACCGTCGCCGTTACATGCGCTTCCACAAACACAAGCACCGGCCTCCGCGCCGTCGGTACAGCTTGGCTCATCGACTGCAGACTGATGCGCTTTCGCGCCTTGGGTGCGGGCATCGCAGGTTGTCTCAAATTCGATAATATTAGCCACAATATCGAAAGATGCACCACGCGGAAAGCTCTAACAACGAGGAGCCGGGAACGCCAACAAAAGGCTGACCCATGACCCTCAGTAACGTCCAAAACAACGTCGCGGTTGCGTCCATCATCCGGCTCGACGAAATCCGCGCCGGCAGCATAGCGCTGCCGGAAGGCTCCGGAATCCGCTCCTCTGAAGCAGGCTGCGAAGGTCCGGTGCGCATCGCGAACATCAGTTCGCCCATACCAGGAAAAACGATGAGAAAGCTGTTTATCGCGATTGCCGCCGTACTGCTCGCATCCGGGGTCGGCCTGCTCGATGCGTCGGCTGCCGACAAGCTCAAGATTGGCTTCATATACCTCGGGCCGGTCGGTGATTTCGGTTGGACCTATCAGCATGAACTCGCGCGCCAAGCCATGGTCAAGGAGTTTGGTGACAAGATCGAGACGACCTTCCTTGAGAATGTCAGCGAAGGACCTGATTCCGAGCGGTCGATCGAGCAACTGGCGCGCGCCGGTAATAAGCTGATCTTCACGACCTCGTTCGGGTACATGGATCCCACACTGAAGGTCGCCAAGAAATACCCCAACGTACATTTTGAACACGTCAGCGGCTACAAGCGCGCTGAGAACATGTCGACCTTTTGCGGCCGATTCTACGAAGGTCGTTACATTCAAGGGGTCATTGCGGCTAAGATGTCAAAGACTGGTGTGCTGGGTTATATCGTCTCCTTTCCCATCCCCGAAGTGATCGCCGGAATAAACGCCACGATGCTGGGAGCGCAGACAATTAATCCCAATATCAAGGTCAAGGTCATTTGGGTGAATACCTGGTTCGATCCGGTCAAGGAGGCCGATGCCGCAAAGGCGTTGCTCGACACGGGCGCGGATGTGATCATGCAGCACACCGATTCACCTGCCGCCATGCAAATCGCCTCCGATCGCGGCAAGCTCGCGTTCGGTCAGAGACTCTGAAATGATTAATTTCGGACCGAAGGCGCAACTCACGTCGATCATGAACAACTGGGCCCCTTATTATATTGAGCGTGTGAAGGCTGAACTCGACGGTACCTGGAAGTCAGAAGATTTCTGGGGCGGCCTGAAGACAAAGACAATCGTCATGGCTCCCTATACCAACATGCCCGATGACGTAAAAAAGCTGGCGATAGATACGGAGACCGCGATTGCCGACGGGAAGCTGCACCCCTTCAAATGTCCGGTGATCGGACAGGACGGCAAAGAGATCGAGTGCAAGGGAGGCACGCATCTTGATGACGCTCAACTCCTTGGCATGAATTTCTACGTCAAGGGCGTCGACGAAAAAATCCCCGGTAAGTAGCGGTTGAGAACGAGCGTGGGCTCAGGGCGAGAAGCTCCCTGTGCCTGCGCCTTCTTTTTTGGGCGCCTTGTTCTGCCACCTTAGCTTCGATACGTATGCGATTTGTCGCAGGTCTCGTTCGCATCGGCAGTAACGTCTTTGGTGTTAAGGAGAAACCAATCTTGAGCGCGCTTGTTGTCGGGGTCTTTGCAAATGCAAGCCACACATTCTCGAAGCTTGCGAGGGAGCATATCAGTTTGGTGAAAGGGCTGGGCGTCGAAGGCGATGCGCACTATGGCCGGACCGTGCAGCATGTCTGGGACAAGCGAAAAGAACCAGACCGGCCGAATTTGCGGCAGGTTCACTTGCTGGACGCGGAGGTAATTGAGGAAGTAAACGACAAGGGTTTCCACGTCATGCCGGGAGACCTGGGAGAGAACATAACCACGAGCGGAATAGATCTGCGAGGACTGTCAGCGGGCACCATGCTTCATATCGGTATCGATGTTGTCGTGGAAGTTACCGGGCTGCGCTCTCCTTGCATTCAGATCGAACGTTTTCAAAGAGGCTTAAAGGACCACTTTTCGGAAAGGCCCGCCGACGGTTCCATCGTTCACAAAGCGGGGATTATGAGTGTCGTATTGAAGGGCGGGCTGGTTCGCCCGGGCGATCGGATTATCCCCCACTTTACGGGCGTGCACGTTCCTCTCGGCCCCGTTTAGACCTCTCACCATGCAATCACAGTTAAAGCATGCAACTGCTGTTCCATGCGATGCCTGACGAATAGCACCGCTTCAACTGGGTAAGCTGCTAAGGTTTGCCAACGGTTTCAGAGTGCCGGGCGTTCAGCCACATCTGTTCGCAACGGCGGTTTTCGGACTAAGCCACTTTGCTTTTGACGGAAGCGGTTGAAACGCAGCCGACCACTTCCTCGGTGCTCATCACGTCGGCGAACAGGTTGAGCATGTTGTTCAACGTCGCATTGTGCTCGGCATCGGTCATCGCGGCATTGCCGTCGGAAACGAATATCACCTTGTAGTTCATCTGCATGGCGTCACGTGCGGTTGATTTGCAGCAGACGTTGGTCGCAGTTCCGGTGATGATCAAGGTGTCGATCCCGCGTTCCTGGAGCATCTCGTGCAGCTTGGACGAGCCGGGCACAAAGGCACCGAACCGGGTCTTGTCGACGACCAAATCACTGGGTTGCACATCCAGCCCGGGCCACAGGGCAAAGCCGTGAGAATCATGGCCGAAGGCATCGATCATCGCCTTGCGCCGTTCAGGCGAGGCGAAATCGGTAAACCAGCTCGACCAATTCACCAGCGTTTCCTCATCAACCAGATACCGGATGAAGACGTTCAGGCCGCCAGCGGCGCGAACGGCGGAGCATATCGCGTTGACATTGGGGATGATGTCGCGGGCGACCGGAATTTCGATCAGCGCACCGGGCTCCACGAACCCGTTTTGCAGGTCGACGATGATATGTGCGGTGCGCGCCGGATCCAGTTTTGAGAACATGTGAAGACCATCTCTCAGGCCCTTGACGCGAGTCACGACGTCACTCGACAGGTCGATCTTGTGCATGACGACATCTCCCCTTTTGCGCTCATCGCGCCCGTACGCCGGCGGTACCGGCTCAAAAATCCAGCGGCAATTCGGCAGCGACGCTTTCCTATTCGGCCGCCACGTATCCTGCCAATCCTTGCGCCTCTTCGATCGCATCCGACGTAACTGCACCGGTGATCTTGCCGTTCTCGATCAACAGAACCCGGTCCGACAGAGCGCGGATGAAATCGCGGTTCTGCTCCACAACAATGATGGCCAGACCCTGGTGCCGGTGCAGCCCAATCAGGATTTCCAGAATTTCCTCGACGATGGACGGCTGAATGCCCTCCGTCGGTTCGTCGAGGAGCAACAACTTCGGTCGGCCGCACAGGCACCTCGCCAGAGCCAGGATCTGCTGCTCGCCGCCCGACAGCGCGCCTCCCGGACGGTCGAGGATCGAGTCCAGGCGCGGGAACCGCGCGAGCGCATCCTTCACGGTATTCTCTTCGGAATGAATTCCGTCCTCGACGAAGCCCATCCGCAGGTTCTCGCGCACCGTGAGATTCGGGAAGATCGCGCGTCCTTGAGGGACGTAGCCAAGCCCTGCGCGCACGCGGCGGAACGAAGGCATCCTGCCGATCTCGGCATCACCAAAGCGAATGGTGCCCCGCGTCAGAGCAACTTGCCCGACCAGGGTCTTCAGAAGGGTCGTCTTCCCCATCCCGTTATGGCCCAGTACGCCCACGACTTCATGCTCGGCTACGCTGAAACTCAGTCCCAACAGCGCGGGCACTCGCCCATATCCGGCATGGATATTTTCGACCTGCAGCATCAGTTCACCGCGCTCTTGCCGAGATAAACGTTGCGGACGGCCGAACTGCCGAATACTTCCTCGACGCCTCCCTCAAGCAGTATCGTTCCCTGATTGAAGACGGTTATGCGCCGGGCGATAGTGCGAATGAAAGCCATGTCGTGCTCGACAACGATGAGTGGATGTTCTCGATTGATCTCGAGAATCAGGTCCGCCGTTTGTGACCGCTCGTCCTCCGTCATGCCGGCGGCCGGCTCGTCGAGCAGGATCAACTTCGGCTCGCCGCAAAGCACAACACCGAGTTCAACGCGCTGACGCTGGCCGTGCGCCAACTGGCCGGTGAGAACTTCGGCGAACCGGCCAAGACCAAGGCGATCGACCTGCACTTCCACGGCGCGTGCGATCTGCTTGCCCTTTTTGTGGCGCGCCGCGGCGATCCATAAGATTCTCGCGCACCGACAGGCCGTTGAACAGGCTCGGCACCTGCGTCTTCACCCCAATCCCAAGGCGGGCGATCTCGTGCGCCTGCAACTGCGTGATGTCGGTGCCTTCAAATAACACCGATCCACCTGTCGGCTTGATTTGGCCGGTGAGCAGCTTGAAGAAGGTGCTCTTGCCCGCCCCGTTGGGGCCGATCAGACAACGCAATTCGCCCTTCGCGAGCGTGAAGTCGACCCCGCGGATCGCCTGCACTCCCCCAAAATGCATGGCCACGCCACGCGCCTCTATCAACGGTGTGGTCATGCCTTTCCCTCGGGAGCGACAGCGTTAGACGACTGGTCGGCGATCTCTTAACCTGGCAAGCAGCGGCACGAGGCGTTCGGTGACCATTGGCCCGATACCTCTCGGGACCAGCAGCACGAACACCAGCAGAATGCCTCCGAGAACCACGTTCGCGTTGACTGTCTGTTGAGTGCCGATCTTGAGCGTCAGCCAGGACATAGCGATGGCCCCAATGACAGGACCGAGCAGCGTGCCCACGCCGCCGACCATCAGCCAAATGATGATCTGGGCCGACTGGACGACGCTGAAGACGTTGGGACTGACGAAATTGCCCCAAGCCGTAAACAGACAGCCAGCCAGCCCGGCCACGCCTCCCCCGATCGCGAATGCGACGAGCTTGTGGAGCCGGAGAGTCATAACCAAGGAATTCGACGCGCTGTTCATTCTCCCGCACGGCAATGAGCACCCGCCCGAACCTGGTCTTCAGCAGGACGTGCAGTCCGCAATACACCAGCAGCAGCACCGCCCCGCAAAGCTCAAACATACCGACGGGCTCGAGCGTCTCATCAGGTAGGAAGGGAATGTTGAGCGATGGCACATTTGGCATACCATTGAAGCCGCCAAGCAGCGCCTCACCGATATGATATTGCGGTCCGGCGGTCGAGTTGGCGACATTATAGAAGATCAGCGTCACCGTCAGCGTGATGACACCAACATAGACGTCGCTGATCCGCCCGTAGAACATGAAATAGCCGAGGCCCGCGGCAAACGCCGTCGGCAACGCAACCGAGATCATGACAGGCAACGTGCTCTCGCCCATGTTGATGACACTCACAGCGTAGGCGTAGGCACCCAGCCCGAAGAACGCCGAATGGCCGAAACACAGGACCCCGCCATACCCCCAAATGAACGCGAGGCTCAGCGCGAGCACGCCGTAGATCGATAGAGCGTGATTTGCAGCAGCGCGAACAAGTCCAGGACGACGGGCAGTAACGCCATCAGCAATAGGCCTGTGGCAGCAACGGCGACGAGCCCCGGATTGGCGCGGACCAGGCCGATCATAGATTGCCTTTCGAGAATTGCGGCCGGTGATGCCCTGCGGGAGTATCCGGATCAGGATGATTGCAGCCGCGAGGAGCGCGACTTCGCCATAGACGGGGTTGCTCGGAAACGTCGCAACCTGGTTCACGACCCCAAAGAGCGATGACGCCGAAATCGTCCCGGTCAGCGCCGCCGGTCCCCCGCCGATGACCGTTATGAACGCGCGTCCGATATAGGAGGCCGCCGAGCGTCGGAAACACGCCCGAAACGGGCGCGAGAATCCCCGCCGGCCAATCCGGCCAGGCGGCCCCGAAGGCAAAGGTCATCGCATAGATGCGCGAGGTATCAACGCCGAGCGCCGCAGCCATGTCGGCATTCTGCATGGTTCCCCGGGCGAGGAGGCCCAGCCGACTTGTCCGCAGCACGAGATAGACCAAACGACAGTCGCAAGCGACGCGACGATGACGAACAGATTGTAGCCGCCCGCCTTGTACGAGCCGATACTGATCGCCGGCAATGGCGTCGGCACTCCCTCCGTAGTGTCGCCAAAGATCATGGTGAGGACGCCGACCACGAATAGGCTCAGGCCCCATGTGGCCAGCATGGTCTCCACCATGCGGCCATAGAGATGACGGACGATGAGGTACCCGATCGCGGCTCCGAACATCGCCGAAGTCATCGGCGCAACGAGCAGAATCGAGAGCCAGATATTGGCGCCCTGATGCACGGCCACGGCAGCGCTATAACTGCCGATCACCATGAACTCCCCATGTGCGAGATTGATGATGCGCATCATCCCGAACACGATCGCGAGGCCGATACTCATCAAGGCCAAGGTCGGCCACGGTGTAGATAAAGTCGATCGCTATGACGAGCGCCAGATCCAATCCCATTCTCCCGCTGTAGCACTCCGGCGCAGGCGACTAGCCGCCGCGCCGGAGTTCTTGCGATCAGTTCACTTTAATGACGAATTGCTTGGCTTCCCGAGGGTTTTTATGCAAATCGCATACCGCGGCCGTGTCGAGCGGCTTGCGCTGCGAAAATGTCTCGAGGAGGACGGGCTGCTTGTTCTGCATTTTCGCCAAATGGACATCGAGGATGCAGTGGTGCGTCTGCGGATCGAGTGTCACCTTTCCGCTCGGTGCATCAATGCTGATGCCGCTTTCGAGGGCGTCGATGACCTTGTCCCGATCCAGAGTCCCTGCTTTCTTCACACCTTCGGCCCACAGCAGCATGCCCTGATAGCTTGCCATCGTGAGGTCGGAGATCGGCGGGTAGTCCGCGCCGTATTTGGCGCGGAATCGCTTGACAAAGTCCTTGTTCACCGGCCCATCGAGCGTCTCCAGATAGTTGTAGGCCACGTGGATGCCGTTGCTCTCTTCCGGCGTCAGGACCAGCTGCTCGTTCGCTCCAGCGAATGTGGTCGATGCGATCGGAATCTTGCCGGCGAGACCGGCCGCATTGAACTGCCGGAAAAACGAGATGGGTCCGCCGCCAACAAGGATGGTCATGATCCAATCAGGCTTCGAGGCCTGGATCTTCGAAATCGTGCTGCCGAAATTCGTTGCATCCAGTGGGAAGAATTCGGTCCCAAGCACCTGGCCGCTGCCATCCTTGACGTATTTCTTGACCCACTCGGACGTGATCTGACCGTAATTGTAGTCAGCGGCCAGAATGTAGACCTTCTTGCCCCAATTCTTCATTCCGTATTGACGAGGATCTCGGTGTTGTGCGCGGGGGTCAAACCGTCGATGAAGACGTTGCGATCGCAGACGCCGCCCTCGTAGGACATGTCGTAGAAATAGAGCGTCTTATATTTATCGAGAACCGGCCGGATCACTTCGCGAGAGGCGGACGTAATGCCGCCGTGCACCACGGCGACCTTGTGCTTCAACGCGGCTTCCTGCGCGTACTGCGCATAGAGCTGCATATTGGTCTGCGTATCGAAGCTGACGACCTTGATCTGTCGCCCGAGCAGGCCGCCCGCGGCGTTCATTTCGTCGACGGCGAAGTTCATCACGTCGAACATCGGCTTGCCGGCGCCTTCGAGGCCACCTGAGAGATCGTACATGCTCCCAATGACAATCGGCTCCGCAGCAGCTGCGGCGCTGCGGATCAGTGCGGGCGCGAAAACCGTCGCTGTCGCCCCACTCTTCAGAAACGTTCTGCGGTTAATACCCATCGTGATGCTTCTCCTGATCGCGTACGCGTCATTGCGTACGGCTACGTCTTCAATGCATGCTGGCGCGCGCTGCGATGAGCGCGCTTGCCCTGAATCGACATTCTCCGTTGAGATGGTCACATCCGGGGTATTCCGATTTTCAAGCAATCCGCTTTGCCCGGCGCGATTAACAGCAACGAGTGTTGATCGATCCATCGAAATCGCGATGTAACGCCGGCCAGGCCGCCATCTCCGTCTATTGGCGGGCAAGTTGCCAATGTCGCGCAGGCAAGCACGCGGCTCTTGTGGTCTTCCTCACAAGGCCCTGCGACCTTAGGGCTAGCAAAACGTTCGCCGAGTTCAGTAGTCTGTGGGAGGGCGACGGGGTATGAAATCCGCTACTATTTTGCGTCCGTCCCCCGATAGTTGCCTCGAAGCTGGAGCTCAACTTGAAAACGACCGATGTCGACGTCCGACAAATACGCGTCTTTCTGGCAGTAGCGCAAAGCGGCGGCTTTTCCGCGGCCCAGGATGTCCTGAACCTGGCTCAATCCACGATTAGTACGGAAATTGCGGGCTTGGAGGACAGGCTGGGCTACACGCTTTGCAAGCGTGGCCGCGGAGGCTTCAAGCTTACATCTCAGGGGGAAGCCTTCGTAAAGGATGCTACGTCGCTCCTTTCAGCCCTTTCGCTTTTCGAGATCAGCGTGGCCAAGCACAAGAAACAAGGCCTGGGAGACGTTCGTATCGCGATTATCGATAATCTTGTCACCGACCGAACTGCCCGACGTTCTGCCGTTCACGCATTGACCGCTTTCATCGCCGCACTGGGGGGCGCGCCCACATCCATCTGACGTACTGAGCCCCCGCGAAATCGAGCAAGGCGTATCGTCCGGGAAGATCGACGCAGCTATCGGCATCTTCACGGAGACGTTGCCCCACCTGCGATACGTGAAGCTCTACAAGGAACGCGACGTTCTCGTCTGCGGCAACCGGCACCCAATGTTCGACGAAAGCGATGTCCGGCTCTTCTCTAAAATCAGAACCGCGCAGAAGGTCGTCCGTACCTTCCTCAAGCTGAAAGACTTCTTCTTCCTGAGCGATCAGCACAACAGCATCACTGCGCACGTCGACAGCGTCGAGGCTGCAGCGGTGCTCATACTCGGCGGGCAGCGCACATTGGTTTCCTGCCGGACCACTACGCGCAGCGTTGGATTGATCGCAGAGAGATGCGCGTATTGGTCGAGAAAAGCTATACGCGGCAGTCGGAGATCACCCTGGTCCACCACAAGGATCCCTCCCGTCTGGGATCGACCGCACGCATCCTGGTTGAGGAGCTCACCGGCGACACATCGGCCCCTCCGATGAAAAAATCCAAGTTCACGAATTGAACCGACGCTCAAAGTGTTCCAGTTTTGGCGACTTGATTGCCGGACTTGAAACATGCAGATCCTCGTCTTCGCGAATTGGGACATTGATGGCCTACGTTGATGCGAGGCCATATCCGTGGCCACACCGGCAGGATCTCGAAGCGTCTTCGACGGCGCTGATCGTGGTCGACATGCAGCGCGACTTCTGCGACATCCGGCGGATACATCTCCTCGATGGGGTACGATATCGGTCCGGCAGGCCGCCTCATACCGCGGATCGTCGAATTGAGGGCGCAAGTCCGACGTTGGGGAGGCCTGATCATCTACACGCGCGAAGGCCATCGCGCTGACCTCAGCGATCTCCCTTCGCAAAAGCGTTTTCGCTCGCGCGCCGCTGGAAGCGAGATCGGTTCGGTCTAGGACCGCTCGGCCGGCTGCTGATCCAGGGCAGCCCGGTTGGGACATCGTACCGTCACTGCAGCCCGAGACTGGCGAGCCGATCATCGACAAGCCGGGGTTCGGCGCGTTCTATGCGACCGACCTTGCGAAAATCCTGGCGACGCGTGGCATCAGGCATCTGATCGTCTGCGGCGTGACCACCGATGTCTGCGTGCACTCGACGTTGCGTGAAGCAATAGACCGTGGCTTCGAGCCATTGCTGGTAACTGACTGCTGCGCAGCTACAATTCAGTCCAATCACGAAGCTGCCATCGAGACGATTTGCTCGGAGGGAGGAGTTTTTGGAGCCGTCGCGACCTGCGACGCAGTCATTGATGGCCTGCGCTCCATGGTGGAAAAAGCGCCGGCTGCGCCTTCATGAATACGCCATCTCTCAACTACGCCGATGACCCGAACGGGTCGAGAAAATGCCCTCGATTGCTCCCGACACTCCAACCAGCGGATCCCAAAAAATGACGAATCCCATCAAGATCGCAGCCACGCCGGAAAGCGTTAAGTGGGGCTTCCTCGATGCCTCTACTGCGGCTGTGGCCCGGGTTGCATCCGGTACTGAGGTCATCATCGACACGGTGACGGCCGAACCGCATTGCCTCCCACCGGAGGGAGCATTCGAAATGCTGCCGGAGCATTTGCCAATCCTGAAGGCCTGCGAGCGGGGTGACGGTCCCCATCTCCTGACCGGACCAATTTACGTTGAGGGCGCCAAGCCTGGGGACGTCCTCGAGGTCGATGTTATCGACATCAGTCTCCGGCAGAATTGGGCTTTTCAACTCATCCACCCGCTACTCGGAACCATCCCGGAGGACTTTCGCGAGCCCGTGCTGGAATTCCTGCCGATCGACATCAAGGCCAATACCGTCACACTACCGTGGGGCGGCAAACTCCCCCTTGTCCCCTTCTTCGGCGTTATGGGGACCGCGCCACCAGCAAATTGGGGCCGCGCGAGCTCCGTCATTCCGCGCGCCATGGGCGGCAACATGGACAACAAGGACCTCGGAATCGGCGCGAAAATCTATTTTCCCGTCTTCAACGAGGGCGCTCTGTTTTCGGTCGGGGACGGCCACGGGGTCCAGGGTCACGGCGAGGTTTGCACCACGGCTGTCGAGACCGCGCTTACTGGTCACTTCAAACTGACGGTCCGGCACGACATGTCGCTCTCCGCCCCGCGCGCGGAAACCGCGACGCACTACATGACGATGGGATTCGACGAGGATCTCGACGATGCGGTTAAGCACGCGCTCCGTGACATGATCCAATGGATCCGTCAGCTGCGCGGGCTGTCCGCCACCGACGCCTACATGCTCTGCAGCTTGGCAGCAGATTTCCACATCACCCAGACGGTCAATGTCCATAAGGGGGCTCATTGCCTGCTTCCGAAGTCGGTATTGGCCCAATGACGCGGAGATGAGAGCAATGGACCAAATCGCAACTCATGAAATCGCCTACACCCACAATGACGTCGTTCCCGCGGGCGACTTCTGGGCGAAGCGGATAGCTGCCGGCTCTCTGATCCGCATTGTGGATGTCCACGGCAAACAAGCCGTGGACTTTCTGTGCTATGATGCCAATAATCGTGCCAATAGCTACAATGCCGCCAATACGATCAAACTGAACAGGAATATCTATCTTGGTAAGGGGAGTATCCTTTACTCGAGCCATGTCCAGCCCTTGATGACCGTCATCGACGATACCGTCGGGCATCACGATACGATCGCTGGCTGCTGTAGCGCGCACATCAATCGCTTTCGTTACAATGATCCTGGAAAGCGCAACTGCCGTGACACGTTCTTCAGCGCCCTGGCGTCAGTTGGAGAGCATGTCTCTGACCTGCCGGCGAACGCAAACTTTTTCATGCATGTGCCTGTTGGACCGGGCGGCGAAGTCGAAATTGCGGATGGACTGTCAAAGCCGGGTGATTTTGTCGAACTGCGCTGCGAGATGGATGTTCTGGTTGTCATCTCGAATTGCGCGCAGGAGAACAACTCCTGCACCGGCAAGAACCCGACCCCAGTTCAGATCCTTGTCTGGAGGCCGGACGTGGAACTCGTGACATGAAGATCGACAACACACTCCAGGCAAGCAGTTGGACGACTGAGGCGATCAGCCAAGAGATCGATCATCTTCTGAGCGCGTGCACTCTCTGCGGCCGGTGCCGCGAGGTCTGCCCGATGCCTTCAGAGCATGGCGGCGTCTCGTCACCTGACGTGGTTCGGGGTGTCCTGACGATGCTACGAGGCGGCGAGGACGCGGAAGGAGCGCGATGGGCGGACGCCTGCTCCGGTAGCGGACATTGTATCGAAGCTTATCCGGAGTCCTAAATCCCCGGCTGATGTTGACGCTCGCGCGATCGAGCCAGCGCGGGCAGGAGGGACAATCGGCTAAGCGCAATGCGGTCTCCGGATCTCAACGGAATGGCGCGTACGATCCGGATCTTGTTGAAGCTGCTTCTGCCGCCGAGCTTACAGGAGCGTATCCAACCGACGGTGTGGGAGGATGCCGATGCACCACGTCCCGACGTCGTCTTCTACACCGGCTGCAATCTACTCAAGACGCCACACATCGCGTTACTCTGCATGGACGTGATGGATGCGCTCGGCATTACCTATGCCGTCGCGGGTGGCCCGAGCTATTGCTGTGGCGTAGTCCACTGGACCGCCGGGGATATGCTGTCCGGCGTCAGAATGGGCACCAACAGCAGGAGCAAGATGGAAAAGTTCAACAGCCCGATCCTCTCCTGGTGTCCCGCCTGCTATGTGCAGCACAACGAAGTAAATCGGCTTGGGGTTGCGCATACCGACAGCATGGCCTCGTTCATCTGCTTCCTTGCCGACAGAGTGGATCAACTCAAGCCACTCATGACCAACCCGATACCCCGCCGGGTCGGCCTGCATGAACATTCCGGCGTGCCAGGCGTCGAGGACGCCGTTGACCAAATCCTGCGGGCCATTCCGGGGGTGGTGGTCGTTCCACTCGATCAGCCGAAGGTCGGGATCATGTGCGTCACAATCCAGAAGTCTCCCGATTACAAGCGGAAGCTGCATCAGGATCTTTTGGAGGCCGCCGTCGATGCAAAAATCGACACGCTGGTCGGCGTCTATCATGCCTGCCATCGGGATCTTTGCTCGCACGAACGAGATTGGCCCTTCCAGGTCTTGAACATCATGGAGTTGATCGGCGAGGCCATGGGGCTGAAGCGGGAAGATCAGTTCAAACGCCTGAAGCTGATGCAGGACGTCGAGGCGATCCTTGAGGACCGAGGCGCCGCGATCGCCTCGCAGAAGCTCGATCCTGAGGAAGTTCGCTGGGTCATCTCGGACGTCCTGCGCGAGCAGAGCTTCCCCTTGGTCGGATAACCAACCACTTCGAAAGGAGGCACTTCCGAAATTGGCCCGGAACTGCTCGGGGTTGAACCTGGATCGAGGGTTCGCCCACGCCTGCAAGATCTGCCTCGGAAGGCTTGGTCTCCAACATCCGGGACAGCAGCTATCCCAGCGGGCGCGCCAACAACTGGGTGAAGAAGACCTGCTCAGCGAGACCTGCGCAGCGCGAAACGCTGACCATCGCAGGCTTCGCACTTGAGGGTTCGAAGAGGGAGGGATTCCCGCCCGACCGCCGCAGAGGCCACAAAAAACCTGTAAAACAAGTATTCCAGAAAAAACCGGCGAAGGTTTGCGACCACCGCTGTGTACCACCGGGTCGGCCCGGCAGGGCGTCAACCTCGGGCGATTTCGGGGCGGCTGAGGTGCGGTCGGATTCGAGAAGTCGGCAACCTCGGCCAGAGCTCCAGGCCAATTACGCGCCCTTGGCAGTTCATCTATAAGGGTCTCGCCATGCACATCCGCCTCGCGCCGCAGTCCATCGAAGCCCTCGCCACAATCATCTCTGGCGGCGGCGGCAACGACCAGACGCCGCCGATCGGAATCTACAGGTCGGCCTCACGGCTCGAGTCCTTCATGCGGGGCTGTAACGTGGCCATGCGCGTTGGGAACGGATCTCGTCTTCCGGCTCTCGTCGACGCCCTCGAGCGGGCCAATCGTGTGAATCGGCGCCGGGGTCACGTCGTTTGAAGTCCCGGGAGTATCCGTCTGAACGAAATTGAGAAAGCCTCAGTGGGCTGGGGTCACGATCGGCGCCGATCGGGACCCTACCTCAGCGCAGATTTGGTCAGCCGCGACAAGGAATTGCCTCGGTTAGTTCAACGGGCCGAGCTCGGCGCCGATTGACAGTTCGCGCTGGACGAGACTCGCCCGCTTGCCTGCTTCTCAGGCATCTGGACCAACTAGACATCGGTCCGGAAGGTCAAGGAAGGCGAGACCACCAACGACCTCTATGCGTTCCTAACGTCGAAGCCGAACGCCGAAGTCGGCGCAATCCACCCAAAAGGCGATGCCCGTGATCCTAACGCTCATCGCGCGAGGGCCGCACCATCATCTATCGGTCCGACGTCGAGGGCATGCGGTCAATCATTGCCTTCCTGGTGAACGACTGCTGCGACGGCCATCCGGAGCTCTGCAATCTGTTGGCGGAGGATGCGGTGGCGTGCTGCGCGCCGAAGGCGAAAGCGGCGAAAAAGACGGCCAAGCGCAAGAACTGAGGGCGGGCGCGACCATTTGCACCCCCGGAGCGTGACCTTTGGCATCTGTGGGGTGCCGAACTGAACAGCTTCGGCGCGTATACGAGCGTTGCAGGCCACGACGTATTGCCGGCGATGCTCGAGCTTTACCGGCTGGCCTGGGAGCTCGACGACATCGCATCCTTGGCCGCACGGTTTCATCGAGCTCACGACGACACGGATGACGCTCGACACGAATGGGCGGACATGCAACACCGGGTTCTGTAGTGTCCGCGCCGAATGCTAAGGTTGGACATCGTGAACCCAGTGGAGCCCCCGAGCCGGCAGGATTCTTTGCTGCGGCATCCGATGCGCCGCGGGAGCTGCGACCCGTCGTCGTGCTGCTTGTGCTGAACCTCGCGGTGTCGATCATCCTGACCGTTGCGACGCTGCTGACCAGGCACAGCATCGTCAACTACCAACTCGACCACCGGCACATCACCGACCCCGCCCAGAGGCGGACGCTGCAGGACAGCTACACGGCTGGAATCGTGACTCGCGCAGTCGTCAATGTCGTGGTTAGCGTCGTCTACGTCTTCCTGGTGCGCGCGCTTTTTCGCGGTCGACGGTGGGCCTACCGGCGGGTCGTCTTGATCGCTGGCATCGGCATCCTCGGGCTGCTCGTCCTGCAGTTCAGCCCGTATCCCACGTGGATGCGGGTCGAGCAACTCTTGCAGGCGGTCATCCTCGCCGCCCTCCTGTGGTTGCGTGCTCCGACCTGAGGTTCGCGCGCACTTCGCCGTGGGGCTTCCCGGTCGAGATCAGGGACGCTTCAGCCGGACATAGGCCGCGGTTTGATCGTGGAGCCGGGTCCGTCTAAGCCCGCTCCGGGCCCGTCTAAGACATCTCGCCCGGCCTAAGCCGAGGCGGGTCGATCCGGGCTCCCAAGATAGGGATTCCTTCGGATGTGGCGCCCTACCTCACACGCGCACTGTGGATCTTGCCAACAAGGCGCAGCAGCCACAGAGGAGAGCGATTCCCATGCTTGAACACTTCGCAGATGCAGAGGTTGCCTACCGTCGCGGGCAGATCAAGCGCAGTGGTCGCCCGAGCCGTCGGGCAGCCGGCCCGAGCCTGATCCAGCGGTACCGGGATGCGCGTCGCAAGAACCGCAACCCGGTTCGCGGTGCGTCGCGGTACGAGTCGGACGGACCCCTGACCCGCCGGATCGAGGACTACTGGATCAGCGCCGCAACGCACCACTGACCGCAGCCCCCGTCACTAACCCGAGAAACTTGGTGGTCGTGTCCGTCATGATGGCAGGCGTGCCTCTCGACCCGCGTGCCACGCCCCTGGTCGGGCGAGTCGATGAGCTTCGCACGTTGTGCGACCTCGTCGGTCTCGGCCCGACGCAGGCGGCTCGGTCGCGGCTCGGCCGCGCGGCGCGTCGTGCTGGGCGGCGACGCGGGCGCGGGTAAGAGCCGGCTCGTCGCCGAGTTGAGCGAGCGGGCCCGGTCGCAGGGCTGGCGGGTGCTCGTCGGGCACTGCCTCGATTTCGGCGACAGTTCGCCGCCGTACCTTCCGTTCAGCGAGGCGCTCGGTCGACTCGCGACCGACAGCCCAGCCGAAGCGGAGTCCCTTGTCGCCGCGAGCCCGGCGATCGCGCGGCTGCTCCCCGCGCAGCGCCTGCTCACCGAGTCAGACCATGCCATGGAGCCGACCGGGCGCACGGCGTTGTACGACGCTCTGCACGGCGCGCTGACCCAACTCAGCGCCGACACCCCGCTGCTGCTCATCATCGAAGACGTCCACTGGGCCGACCAGTCGACGCGCGACCTGCTGCGCTTCCTGTTCGCCCGACAGTTCACCTCGCGCACTGCGATCCTCGCGACCTACCGCACCGACGACCTGCACCGCAGCCACCCGCTGCGCGCGGCCCTCGCCGAGTGGTCGCGGCTGTCGGCGGTGACGCGCCTGCAGCTCGGGCCGCTGACCGACGCGGAGTCGCGGCAGCTGGTCCGCGCACTGCACAGCCCGGCCTATCCCCGAGCCCGAGCTGCTGCGCATCCTGCTCCGCGCCGAAGGCAACCCGTTCTTCATCGAGGAGCTGGTCGCGGCCGCCGACGGTCGGCGGTGCGCTGCCGACGGATCTCGCCGACCTGCTTCTGGTGCGTCTCGAGCAGATCGGCGACGACGGCCGGCTCGTCGTCCGCGCTGCCTCGGTCGCCGGTCGCCGCGTCTCGCATGAACTGCTGGCGTGCGGCGCCGAACTTGGCGACGCGGCGCTTGACGCCGCGGTGCGGGCGGCGGTCGAGGCCAACATCTTGGTCGCGCTCGGTGATGACGGCTACGGCTTCCGTCATGCGTTGTTAGCCGAGGCGGTCTACCAGGACCTGCTGCCCGGCGAGCGCGTGCAGGTTGCATGCGGCGTACGCCGCTGCCCTCGCGAGCCATCAGGTTCAAGGGTCGGCCGCCGAGCTGTCGCGCCACGCTCGCGCGTCGCATGACCTCATCACCGCCACCCGCGCCAGCATCGAGGCGGGCGACGAGGCGATGACAGTCGGCGGTCCCGAAGATGCGCTGCATCACTACGAGCTCGCGCTCGAGCTTCTCGGTGATCCGCATGTCGCGGCCGGGGTGGCCGCCGATCCGGATGCGCCCGACCGGGTCACGCTCGTCGTGCGGGCCAGCATGGCCGCCGCCGCAGCTGGTCATCCGTACCGTGCGATCGCGCTCGCGCGAGGACGAGCTGGCGGCGCTTCCGCGCCGACGCACCGAAGCTCGCCCGCGTTCGGTTGATCCACGCGATCGTCTCGACCGCGATCATTCTCGACACCAACCTCGACCTGCTCGGCATGACCACCGAGGCCGTGCAGCTCATGGCCGACGAGCCGCCGAGCTCGATGCGGGCGCACGTCCTCAACGTCCACGCACGTGCCAACGCGGATCGGTCGCGCGACGACGAAGCGATCCGGTGGGCCACCGAGGCGCTGGCAATGGCGCAGTCGCTGCACCTCGCCGAGGTCGCGACCGACGCGACCTTGCTGCTGGCCCGTCTCGACGAACGCGCCGGCAATCCGGACGCCGCGAAAGCTGCGATGACCAAGGCCATCGCTGAGGCTGCCGCTGCCGGGGAGCAGATGGCCGAGCTTCGCGGCCTCTACAACCTGGCGAGCCTCGACTATGGCCAGGGTCGGCTCACCGCAGGCACTCGCGCTCTTCCAACAGGCTGCCGCCAAGGCCCGCGACAACGGCCGGCCGTGGGCGCAGTACGGCCTCGAGGCCACCGTGATCGGCGCCATCGTCGCGTATGTCGCCGGCGACTGGGAGCTCGCCGAACGGATCATCGACTCTTCTGGGCAGAACCCGCCCGAGCAGGCCCAGACCATGCTCGACGCAGTCGCCATCGAAATCGCCGCCGGTCGCGGCGAGACCAGCTGGCTTGACGCGTTGCCGCGGCTTCGTAGTTGGTGGTCGCGCGACGGATTGATCGCGATCACCAGCGGCGGTGCCGCGATCGAGTTGTACGGCTACCTCGGCGACATCGATACCGCGACCGCCATGCACGCCGAGGTCGTTACCAGCGTCTCGCGAATCTGGCAGTACATGGCTTTCGGGGCCCGCGTCCGGCTGGCGGCCTTGCTGCTCGGCCAACTCGCAAACGCAGCGTCCACGGCGACGGCCACCGAGCGTGAACGATTGGTGCGCCAGGGCGACCAGCTCGCGAGATCGGCGCTGGAGGTCGCGGCGTCGCTCCGTCACAACGGTCCAGAAGGCCGGGCTTGGGCCAGTCGCGTCGCCGCCGAGCAGGCCCGTCTGCACTGGGTGGGCGGCGGTGCCGACTCCACACCCGAGGACGGCTTGATCGAAGCCTGGCAGGAGTCGGTCGACGCATTCGCCGCGTTCGGTCACGTGTACGAGACCGCGCGATCGAGGGTTCGGCTAGCCGCGGTGCTGCGTGCGGCGGGCAAGGTCGCGGAGGCGAAGGTCGAGTCCGAGGCGGCACGTGAGGTCGCCGAACGCCTTGGTGCCCAACCGCTGTTGCGCGAGCTTCGCGGGCTGCCCGGATACGACGCCGCTGCAGTGCGATCCGGCAGTCAAGCGAGAGTCGCAGGCCCTCACGCCGCGGGAGCAAGAAGTGCTTGACGTTGGTCGCGACCGGCCGCAGCAATCGCGACATCGCTCAGCAACTCTTCATCAGCGCAAAGACCGTCAGCGTGCACATCTCCAACGTGCTCGCCAAGCTCGAGGCAACGAGCCGCACCGAGGCGGTAGCGGTCGCCCGCCGCCGCGGCCTCCTCGGCTAGCTCTCCCCGCGACCACGCAACCGAGATATCGGATTGCGGCGGTTCGACGTCATGCCAAAGAGTGTCACCATGACGACGCCCGACCCGCATGTATTCGCGACCCGCTGGTGCGCTCAGTGGAATGCGCATGACCTCGAGGGACTGCTCGCACATTTCACCGATGACGTCGTGTTCACCTCGCCCGTCGCGAGCCGCGTTCTCGGCGGCGACGGCATCGTGCGCGGCAAGGCGGCGTTGCGGGCGTATTGGCAGCGAGGGCTCGAGCTCATTCCGGACCTGCGGTTCGAGGTGATCGACGTCTACGCCGGCGTCGACACGCTGGTCATCAACTACCGCAACCAAGTTGGCGGTCGGGTATGCGAGGTGCTCAGATTCGTCGGTGACCTCGTAGTTGAAGGTCATGGCACGTACCTGGTCGCTTAGGGCGTCAAGCGACGACCGAGTTCTGTATCGCCCAGAGCATGGCGGCCGCCCGGCTGGACACCCCGATCTTGCCGTACACGTGCTGGATGTGGTGGTCGGCGGTCTTGGGTGAGATGAACAGCTGGGTCGGCGATCTCGCCGGTCGTGAGCCCGCGCGCCGCCAAGCAGCAGCACCTCGACTTCTCGAGGTGTCAGCCCATGAACGTTCTTGGGGGCGAGCAGTCGTGAAGCCGTTCCGGTCACCGTGGCCGGCCGCGTCGAGAACGGCGCTGGTCGTGCGCTTGTCGAGCACGCCACTCGCGACCATGCGGCGAAGTTCAGCAGCGGCGGAGTCGTCTGAGAAGGCTGGCCGATCTGCGCGGTCAGTCGTGAGTCCGACATAGATGTCGGTAGTGGCCAGGAGCTGCCCGCAGGTGCTGAGCGCCTCGGATCGCACTCGCTTGTGGTACCCCGACCCGTTCGCTCTCTCGTGGTGCGCGGCCGCGACCGGATTCAGGGCAGCAAGTGCCGGCGTCCGACGCAGCATCTGCTCGGTCAGCATGGGATGCAGTTCGACGCGGTCGAACTCTGCGCGGGTGAGCGCACCGGACTTGTCCAAGATGGAGTTCGAGATCGCCGTCGTGCCGAACTCGTGGACCAACGCCGCTCGGCGCAACGTGGTGATCTCGTCGTCGGAGCAGCCGAGGCTGGCTGCCGCGGCTGCGCTGAGCTGCGCGCATCGGCGGCTGTGACCCGCCATATAGGGCGACTTCAAGTCGATGAAGTCGGCGGCCACCTCGAGCGCGTTGTCGAGATCGGCGCCCTCGAGAATCCGGCGTGGTCGCGGCTCGAGGCTGAGCACTGCGTCCCACGGATCGGCCTTTCCGAGCCGCTCGAAGTAACCGGCTCCGTTCGTGGCGAACAGATCGGCCAACTCGGGGTCGTAGGTGCGGTCACGACGTTCACGCGACGGCATCGAGAGCTTGTTCGGGGGAGAAGTGCCGGGCGATGGCCTCCATGTCGTGACTGAGATGCACGACTCGCATGGCAAGCGGGATGTCCTCGCCGCTCGCGCCGGCCGGAAAGCCGTTTCCGTTCCAGCGTTCGAAGGTGAAGCGCAGTGCGTCGCGCACGTCGTCGCCCATGTCGAGTCGTTGCACCAGCATGTCGCCGACTTCGCATCCTGACGCGAAATTGTGAACCGCCCAATCGTGCGCGCCGGCTTTGATCGCCGCGACGATGTGCTCCTGATCCTCGGCCGAGTGACCTGCCGTCGCGTAAGCGAACACATCGCGCATGACTTCGGCCGGATTCGCCGCGTCGTGCAGAAGCGTCTGCCCGCGAATGGCTATCTCGTCGCCGAATAGGGTGGCGACTTCGTGCGCGTGTCCTGTGCAACCGATGTAGCGCAACAGCGCGACCCAATAGACCGTTTCGGACAGTTGGGCATCGAAGCCAGCGTCTTCGCACATCGCCGACGCCAGCAGACACGAGCGCAGCTGCGACTCGAGGGGTTGGCCGAACGCGTTGTCCTGCGCGAGAGCAAACGTCGCGATGAACTCGCCAAGCCGAAGCGGTTGACCAGAAATGGGGAAACCTCCCGATGCCCGCCGGACGAGCGGACGCGCAGGATCACCGTACACACTCCCGAGCACAAAGGAGCACGGCAATGATCCTGGCAACGACGAAAGTGGAGAACTACGACCGTTTCCTCGAGATCTTCTCGACGAAGGGCGCCGACAAGCGCAAGCAGCACGGTTCCAAGGGCGCGACGGTCTTCCGCGACCCGGTCGAAACCGACCGGGTTTGGGTCCTGTTCGACTGGGACGCGGACGGCTGGAAGAAGTTTGTCTCCGACCCCGAGACCCCGGGAATCATGGCCGAGGCCGGTCACATCGGAAAGCCGCAAGCAGCGGAACTCGGCGGCCGCTACGCCGCCTGACGTCAGCCCGCTCACGGCAACACGACCCGCTCTCTGCAACCACACCAAGGAGTGGACCAAATGAACGAATCTGTACCCACCCGGCGTCCGATCAAGGTCGGCGTTATCGCCGACCAGACCGGCCCGCTCTCCGTCATGGGTATCGCGAACGCCAACGTTGCGACGATGGTGATCGACGACATCAACGCTGAGGGTGGCCTCTTGGGTCGTCAGCTCGAGTTGCACCTTGAGGACGGCGAAACCACTGACGGCGTCGCCGAAGCAAAGGCCCGCAAGCTCATCCAGCAGGATCGCGTCGACGTTCTCTTCGGTGGCATCTACAGCTCGACGCGGCAGGCCATCAAAGGCCCGGCAGTCGTCGAGGGCAAGACGCTCTACGTGTATCCGGAGCAGTACGAAGGCCAGGAATCTGACCCGCTGATCTTCTGCACTGGTCCGGTACCCGCGCAGCAGATCGACCCGTTCATTCCGTGGCTGATGCGACAAGACAGGCGCCCGCAAGTTCTACCTGCCCTCTGCCGACTACATCTGGCCGCATGTATTGAACGCGAAGGTCCGCGAGGTCGTCACTGCGAACGGTGGCGAGATCGTTGGCGAGGACTACTTCCCGCTCGACCACATGGAGTACGGCGCGACGATCGATGCGATCATCGCGTCCGGCGCGGAGGTCGTGTTCAACACCATCGTGCCCCCCGGTGTTGGTCCGTTCTTGCAAGGCCTGCACGACTCCGGCTTCGTCAAGCAAGGCGGCAAGCTGGTGTGCACGTATGTCGACGAGAACGTGTTGGACATGGTGCCAGCCGAACTCGTCGAGGGCTTGTACAGCTGTCTCGACTACTACCAAGACTCCACCGACCCGTTCAGCCGGGACCTGCTCGACAAGTACAACAACCGGTTCCCGGGCGGTCCTAAGTTCGCGGCCGGCAGCGCGTGCACCGGGCTCTACCGCGGGCTGCGACTCTGGCAGGCAGCAGTGAATGAGGCGGGCTCGCTCGAGCAGGAGGCGGTCATCGCAGCTCTCGACCACGCGCGTATCGCCGACGGGCCCGGCGGCCCGGCGGAGATGGTGCCCGGACAGCACCACGTACGGATGAATATGTACATCGGCCAGGCCGAAAGCGGTCGCTTCAGGACAGTCGAAAGCCTCGGTGTCATCGATCCGAACGAACGCAGCCTCGCTACCGCCTGATCGAGGAATGAATGAGGGCCGGCCCGCCTGAGCCGGCCCTCATTGCGCTGCACGGATCGGTGGTAGGTCCCGAGAGGTCATCAAAGGTCCTGCACGCTCTGCACGCGCATGGCGGTCGGCCGACCATCGGCTGCGTCGACAGTGCGAACAGCGCTGCTCGAGCTCGGTTCCGTCTAGAGGTGGAACGCTGACGTCATCGACGTCGCTGTGGTTGCTGCCCCGATCCCTGGCAACCCGAGCAGTTCCTCGGTGGTGAGCAGGAGCGAATAATGAGTGAGCGCGGCGGTGCCCTTGGTGCCGGTAGGGACACTCGGACCGATGACGATGGTGGGGATCAGGTTGGTCGCTCCGACGCCTTCGTCCCACGTGAGCACGATCAGGCTGTTGCCCGCGCTGTAGTTCGGAGCGGAAACGATGCGCGGAATCCACGTTGCCAACCACGCGTCGCCGGTTCGCACGCTGCAGTCGTGGGTGTCGTCGCACAAGTTGGGGGTAACGAATGCGAACGCGGGCAGGTTGCCGCTGGCAATGTCTTGACCGAGATGGCCCTCCAAAGGCACGTCATCAACGGCACATTGCTGGCGCGCTGCGGTGTAGTAGGTAGCCGGGTTGTGCTTGACCGCGTATCGACCTGACGGGTTGAGATCGCATGCCGTCGGCATCGATTCGTCGTACGCGCGCCATGACAAACCCGCCTGAGTCAGCTGCTGAAACAGCGAAGTCGCGGCAATCGGGTGCGATCGTGGACCAGCGTCGTCAGTGACGCCAAATGTCGAGCCGCCTGTGGCGGCCAGGTAGTTCGGCAACGATGGGTGAGTAATGGCGCGGTAGTCGGTGGCCAGCCCGCACTCGTTCGCCAACTCATTCTCGTACGGTGCGTTAGTGCTGCCGATCACCGAGCCGTATGGCTTGTTCTCCATCCAGATCCAGACGACGTGCGCGTACGTCGCAGGCGTGGTGACCCGGCCGCATGGCGCAGTGGGTGAAGACGGTGCAGCCGTGGGCAAAGACGATGCAGCAATGGGCGAAGACAGCGAAGCAACCGGCGACTGCGGTGACGTTATCGCGCTGACGCTTGAAGTCGCGGGCGCAATCAGACCTGATGCGGACGGCGGCGAAGTCGGGGTACTGCTTGCTGCTGCATCGTGGCGAGCGCTCGCTGTACAACCCGCGAGCGCCGTCACGGTTAACGTGACGACGGCGAGCTGCCGAACTGCGGGCCTAGCCATCAACGCGACGGTACCAATCGATGCTGACGCAAAGATGACGGCGATCTAGGCGGCAACGACCTCGAGTTGCGCGTCGTGCGGTGTGCAGCCGACTGCTTCGCCGGCGCCAGTAGCTAGCCCGCCGCCAGGCAAGCTGACGACAGCAAGCAGTACGAGCATCGGCAGCAGGGCGGCGAGTGTCCATGACAGGCCGATCAGCTGGGCGACCGAACCGATCAGTGCCGGGCCGAGTAGCACTCCGCTGTAGGTGAAGGTGGTGAACCTCGCGACGAACACTGCGGCCCCGGGCCCGTCGCCCCCGGCATGGCCAGCCGCGCTGTACGTCATCGGGATCATCGAAGATGCGCCGAAGCCGAAGATGGCGAAGCCGGCCAGCGAGACGCTCGGCCTCGGACTCAGGAGCGCAACCGCAAACCCGCTGACGGCGACTAGTGCACCGATCCGGAACATCGTGCGCGCGCCGTACCGAACCTTGAGTCGGTCACCACGAAGCCGGCCGATGGTCTGCGCGCCGGTGTATGCGGTCAGTGCGGTCGATGCGACGGCAAGGGAAGCGCCTCGACTTTCGTGCAGGAAGATCGCGCTCCAGCCCAAGGCGGCACCCTCGCCGAGCAT
This sequence comes from uncultured Actinomycetes bacterium, assembly GCA_963799955.1. Lineage (GTDB taxonomy): Bacteria > Actinomycetota > Actinomycetes > Acidothermales > Acidothermaceae > PALSA-607. The sequence goes on along the minus strand of CAWCZJ010000003.1, from coordinate 321,329 downwards.
GAGTGCGAAGCCGGTCAGGCCGAGCCGAACGACAGTGCGGTCCCAGCCCTTACTCCACCGGACACGTTGCTTGTTGGTGGCAGCAGTTTCGACGTCGACCAGCCGTCGACCGACCAACAGCCCTCCGACGAGCACGGCCGCCCCGATCAGGGCGAAGTCTGGCGCGGGTTGCATCCCGAGCGCGACCATGCCGCCGCCGATCAGCGAGGCGACGACCGCGCTCACGCTCCATGCTGCATGGCAGCCGCTCAGGATTGGTCGACCTGCCAGGCGTTCGACGGCGACGGCCTGCGAGTTCATCGCGACGTCGAGTGTGCCGTGCACGGCTGCGAGCGCCACGATGCCCACGAGAAATAGCGGCAGGCCTTCGCGCAGGCCGGTCACGAACAGCACGAGGGGCATCGCAACCAGACCAACCCTGATGACCCGCGCCGTGCCTACCCGAGCAACCAGGGCCCCGACGAACTGCATGGCGACCAGCGCCGAGGCGCCGAACAGCATGCCCACCAATCCGAGTTGACCGTTGTCGAGGTGCTGGCCCGCCTTCAGCGATGGAATCCGAACGAGGTAACTGCACAGCAGAACACCGTTGAGGAAGAACACCGCGGTCACCGCCCACCGGCCGGGAATCGCGGTACGAAACTCAAGTCGCTCACCCTGGGTCATCACGTGGCTCCTGTCCGACTGTGGTCAGCGTGACGACGAATGGCGGGACGGCGCGTTCGACAAGCTACCACCATAAGCCGTTTTACTGGTAGCAGGTAAGTTACTGTGGGGCTATGACAGTTCAGGGCATCGACGACTTGCCGCTGGTCGGCGGTCACGTCGCGCTCGACCTGGTCAACACAGTTGAGCCGCGCGTCCTCGGTACTCGAGGCCGAGACCACCTGACCTCGCCGGCGGCGCTTCTTGCATGGGTGCGACGCGCATCCTTGCTCGACGAAGCCGAAGCAGCCCAGGTCGCCGTGACGTGGGAGCGGGTTCCAGGCGCCGGATCAAAGGACCTAAGAGCCTCGATCGACGTGCGGGAATCGCTGTTCACGGCGGTGACGGCCCTGCTCGATTCGCGCACCCCGGACTTCGCGCAGGTCACCGCGCGCTGGGCGAAAGCCGCGCCACACGCCGCCCTGCAGATGACACCCGAAGGCGCCCGACTGCGGGCCGCGCCACTGATCCCCGACCGACTGGCGTTCGCGGCCATGGACCTGCTCACCGAGCTCGACCTCACCAGGCTTCGAGCCTGCCCGATCGACGCAGGCGGTTGCGGCTGGCTGTTCCTCGACCACAGCCGCAACAACAGCCGGCGGTGGTGCGTGATGGCGGACTGCGGCAATGCGGTGAAGTCGCGCAAGCTCACGCAACGTCGCCGGTCGGAGCGGGGAGCGGCTCGGGCGGACTAGGTGGGTTAGGCGGTACGCCTGGCAACGAGCTGCGACGGGAAGTACATGTCGGGAGGTCGCGTTGCGCGCGCTGCAAGCACCGCGCGGGTCGCCGCCTCGGCAATCGCCTCGACCGGATGCGTTGCCGTCGTGAGCTCGGCGTAGTGGGCAAGCTCGGTGTCATCGAATCCGGCTACCGAAATATCACCCGGGACGTCGATGTGCCGGGCTCGCAGTTCAGCGATGACGCCGAGCGCGGTTGCGTCACACACGGCGAAGACTGCATCGACGTCGGGCCACCGTCGCAAGATCGCATGCGTCGCTCGATGGCCGCTCTCGGCGGTAAAACCACCGACGACGGTTCGTTTCGGTAGGCCCGCCGCCGCTCATCACCTGCGCATATGCCTGCGTCATGCGGTCGAGGCACGGCATCCATCGCGGACCCGTGACCATCGCGATCCGCCGGCGACCAGAATCGACGAGACGGCTCATGATTGCGCGCGCGCCGACGTAGTTATCGACGTCGATGGCCGGCACGAGGCTTGAGCCAACGCCGATCGACACGACGCGACCGGCAAATCGGTGATCGACTGCGTTGAGCACAGACTCGGTGGTGTTGATGAGCAGGACGCCATGCACCGTCGGGTCACGCGCCAATGTGTCAAAGGGATCGGGCCCGTTCAGCGCGAACGCCTCAAGCCCGACGCCGATGCGCTCGGCAGCGCACACGCGCGCCGCAGTGGCCACGACCCGACAGAGGTACTCGTCAACGACCAACTGCGCTCGCGGGGAGACGACGCCGATCACGACGCGGGTTCCGCTGCCGGTCGACATCGACAGCGCCGCGGGATTGCGCACGTACCCGAGTTCGACCGCCGCACGCTTCACCTGCTCGACGGCTTCAGGCGACACCCGCTGCTGGCCAGTGAGCACGCGCGACGCCGTCGACTTCGACACGCCCGCCCGGCGTGCGACGTCGTAAATCGTCGCAGCGCGGTTATCGACGGTCGACACGCACACTCCCAACCGATCAGCCGAAGATCGGATGACGTCAGCAAACCAGCGCTCGAGGTCGTGGTCAACCGACTACTTGCGTCGAGTTTGTTCCGGAACGGCGATGCGCTGGAGGTGGTCACGCACGGCGGCGCTTGTTCGCGCTACATCGCCGGTGGCGAGCAGGTCCAAAAGTGCTCCACGCAGCACGGCAAGTACAAGCGTGCGTGAGGCTCTGCCCTTTGCGGTATTTCGTTCAGCGCGTGGTTGAGCTGTGGCCAAGACTTTCAGCCAGTCGTTGACCGTGTCACGCGCGAAGCTTCCCCAGGGTCCGTGGGGGTCGACCAGCGAATGTGCGTAGCCCTCCACCCAGAGCGTCAAGAGACCTCGGTGCTCGTCGGCGGCGAGCCATGACCAAAGACGCTCGGCGACGTGTTCAAGGCTCTTTTCGCCAAGGGAACCTGAGTTCGGCGCCTCGCGAAGCAACTCGAGTTGTTCGGTGCGGGCCCGCGCCAGCAGCGCACGAATGAGGCCGTCTTTGCTCTCGAACAGGTAGAGCAGCACTCGAGGGCTGGAGTCGATTGCCTTAGCCAGCGGGCGTAATGACATGTCGGCGAGACCGTGCCGGATGACATATGCATAGGCGAGCTCAAGGAGCTCGGTTTCGCGCATCGTGGGGGTTGAGCGAGCTCGAGGCATGTGCCTAGTATGAGTTACTGAAACACTCGTGTCAGTGACCTCTCCGTTGCTTTGGGGTGTCGTTATGAACCAACCGCGGGTTGCGATCCGACCGTTGACTGCCCCGGGCGACCTGGGGTGGGTTATCCAGGCCCACGGCGAGATCTACGCCACCGAGTTCGGCTGGGACACCAGCTTCGAGGCTCTGGTGGCGCGGATCGTGGCCGACTTCGCCGGCGAACACGACAGTGCCCGGGAGGCCGCGTGGATCGCCGAACGTGACGGCGTCCGGGTCGGTTGTGTGTTCTGTGTTGCCGAAGACGCGGGAACTGCGAAGCTGCGGATTCTGCTCGTGTCTCCGGACGCGCGCGGCATCGGGCTCGGAGGGCGGCTGGTAGACACCTGCGTGGCGTTCGCTGCTCAAGCGGGCTACGCACGGATGCGCCTGTGGACCAATGATCCACTTGTCGCCGCCCGCGGAATCTATCTAAGGCGCGGGTTCGTCTTAGAGTCTGAAGAGCCACACCACAGTTTCGGGGTGGACTTGATCGGTCAGGTTTACGGACGCGACCTGCCCTAGCGGGCACGCGTCGGTGGCGGAAGGGTCTGGACATGTACCTCGTGACGCTGGGCGACGCACTGACCGGCGTGCGTGGCGTATCTCTGGTTTTGCTACTGAAGCGGGGGATACAAGCAACGACATCGGCAGATTAGTTGCTGATGGTGCCGAACACTGTGCTGGCCTTGATGGCGCGACCGTGATCGGGGGCCGCGTGTTCGAGCGCAGTTTGAGCACTCAGCCGCGCCGCGTTCAGATCTTCTTGCGGCCCGGCGTACTGGCCGCTCGCGCCCGCGGCGCGCGCAAAGAGATCCGACCAGTCGGAGAGGTACGCCAGCGTGGCGTCGCGCGCAACGCGCAGCCGACCAGACCGGCCAGTCGGATCTGCCTGTAGCTGTTGAACTTGCGTGTCGACCTCGGCCTGCGCCCGCCGCGCGCTCGCGCTGACCGTGACGTAGAGCTGCTGTCGGGTCGCTGATGCCGTGAGCGATGAGTTCAGCTGCGGCTCGGCGGACTGTGCTGTGTCGCGTTCTTCCGAGACCGCGCGTTCGACGGCGGCTTGGGCGCCCGCGGCCAGCGTCAGCATGCGGTCGAACGACGTTCGTGCGTTCGCGGCGATCGGCCGCACGGTGAATAGAGACGAACACGACCGCGACGACGATCGCAAGTGCCAGGCCGACCGCCGTCCAGCGAAGGAGTGGACGCGGCTCGCCGCCATTCTCCAGGGTGTCCGGGCTGCTCACGCGTCCGAGCATAGGGCGCCGCTGATTTCGTTATCTGGCCGTGATTGACCTGTGGTCCGACTCAGACCATGCTGGCCGAAACCGCATCCGGAACCGAGACCGGAACCGGTACCGCGGAGTGGGACCGATCCCACGAATTCCCACGGATCCCACCCCGGGGGCGGCACAAGACGGGAGCGCGCGTGCGGATCACGATGGCCGATGTCGCCCGCCACGCGGGGGTCAGCAAGACAACGGTGTCGCGTGTTCTCAACGGCAAGGACGATCTCGACGCGGGGACGGCGGCTCGTGTCCGGTCGGTGATCGCGGAACTCGGTTACGTGCCGAGCTCCGGTGCGGTCGGTCTGGCGCGGGGGCGCACAAGCACCGTGGGTGTGCTTGTGCCCTCCCTCACTTGGCCGTGGATGGGCGACGTTTTGCAGGGCGCCGTTGACGTTCTTGAAGCTGAGTCGTACGGGCTGTTGCTCTTCACGTGCAATCGTGGTGAGGAGTCAATGCGCCGGTTTGCGACGCAGGTGTCGGCTAAGTCTTTCGACGGTTTGTTAGTGATCGAGCCAGAGGGAACGCTCGACTACATCGAAGGCCTGCACGCCAAGGGCTTGCCCGTCGTCATGATCGACGACCGCGGTCATCAACCGTTGTTTCCGTCGATCGCGACGACAAATCGCGCGGGCGCGGAAATGGCAGCTCAGCACCTGCTGGCTCTCGGCCGTCAGCGCCCGGCAGTGGTTCAGGGTCCGCGCTTTGGTTGTACCGAAGAGCGACTCGAGGGGTTCGGCAGCACGTACGCGGCGGTCGGCCTACCGATCGGCGCTGATCGCGTGGTCGATGGCGATTTCACCTTTGACGGTGGCCGGCTCGCTATCAAAGGCCTGCTCGAGGCGGGCATCGAATTTGACGCGGTGTTCGCGCACAACGATCTCTCCGCGGCCGGAGTCATCCAGGAATTACGCGACTCAGGAAGGAGAATCCCAGCGGACGTCGCGGTGGTCGGCTTCGATGACATTCCGTTGGCCGCTCACACCGAACCGGCACTGACGACGGTGCGGCAGCCGCTTCGGGAAATGGGTACGGCCGCAGCGCGGATGCTGCTGTCGTACTTCGAAGGCGCACCGGTTCCTGAGACTCGCGAAGTCATCCCGACGACGCTCGTTGTGCGGGGTTCCTCAGTAACACCTTGAAGCAGTCACACCTTGAAGCACGCAGTGCACCTCTGCCAGGCAGTGTTTCCCGCTCTGAAAGGACATTCTTCGTGGCCGGTTCCAGCCCATTTCCCGCGGACTTCGTGTGGGGCGTCGCCACGTCGGCGTACCAGATCGAGGGCGCGCACGATGTGGATGGTCGCCGTCCGTCGATCTGGGACACGTTCTGCCAGCAGCCGGGCGCGATCGACGGCGGCAGATACCGGCGATGTGGCGTGCGATCACTATCACCGGTGGCCCGAAGACCTCGACCTGGTGCAGCAGTTAGGCGCGGACGCCTACCGCTTCTCGGTGGCCTGGCCGCGCGTCATCCCGACCGGAACCGGCGCGGTCAATCAAAAGGGCCTCGACTTCTACGACGCGCTCGTCGACGGGCTGCTCGCGAGGGGAATCACGCCGTTCGTCACCCTGTACCACTGGGACCTTCCGCAGGATCTTCAAGACAACGGCGGTTGGCCGGCGCGTGACACGGCATACGCGTTCGCGGAGTACGCCACCGTCGTGGCGAGCGCGCTCGGCGATCGAGTCGCTAACTGGATGACCCTGAACGAGCCGCTGTGTTCCGCGTGGATCGGCCACCTTGAGGGTCGCATGGCGCCTGGCATCAAGGACATTGCGGCGGCGGTTCCTGCCTCTTTCCACTTGCACCTAGCGCACGGACTCGGCGTGCAGGCCGTGAGATCGGCCGCGAAGCTGCTGCCGTCGATCGGCATTGTGAACAACTTGAGTCCGGTCACGCCGGCGAGCGATCGACCGGAAGATCTCGCTGCTGCCAGGCGCGCAGACGGGCACACGAACCGCTGGTGGCTCGACCCGATTCACGGCCGTGGCTATCCGCAAGACATGGTCGAGGTCTACGGCGTTGAACCGCCCATTCGTGGGAACGACCTCGATGTGATCGCACAGCCACTCGACTGCCTTGGCGTCAACTACTACTTCCGCGAGGTCGCCCAAGACAATCCCGCGGGCGTCGTCCCGAGAGTTGCATCGGTCCGCGTACCCGACGCCCTAGAAACGGCAATGGGATGGGAGGTTTACCCGCAAGGTCTCGAGGACATCCTCGTTCGCGTTGCCGACGACTACGGGCCGGAAAAGATCTACGTCACCGAGAACGGCTCTGCATGGGTCGACAAGCCTGACGACGCTGGTTTTGTCGATGACGTTCAGCGCGCCGATTACATGGAGTCTCATGTCGACGCGTGTGCGGGCGCGCGGCGCAGGGGAGCCCCGATCGCGGGCTACTTCGCATGGTCGTTGATCGACAACTTCGAATGGGCCTACGGCTACGACAAGCGATTTGGGCTCGTGCGGGTCGACTACGACACCCAGGAACGCACCGTCAAGACCAGCGGTCGACGCTACACCGAGATGGTCGAGAGCCACCGTGCCTCGACGGCAGAGGTCGTGGCCTAAGACATGCGACTTTTTGCTCGCCGAATCGGGTTCTATCTGGTGGCTGCTGTTGCCGCGATCACCCTCGACTTCTTCATTCCGCGGATGGTGCCGGGCGATCCGGTGCTCACCGAGCTTGCGGGGATGAAAAGTGCGCCGCCGCAGGCGCTGGCTGCACTCGAACTTCAGTACGGCGGCACGCACCAGAGCCTGTTGCAGCAGTATCTGCACTTCTGGAACATGCTGCTGCACGGCGATCTCGGTTACTCGCTCAGTCTGGGCAACGTGCCAGTGACGCACATCATCGCCCAGCACATGTGGTGGACAGTTGTGCTCGTCGGCTTGTCGACAGTGATTAGTTTCGTCGTGGGCACCACAATCGGCACGCTGGCGGCGTGGAAGCGCGGCTCGTGGCTCGAAGGTTTGCTGCCGATCGCGACGTTCGTGCAGGCGATGCCCTACTTCTTCATGGCAACACTGCTGGTGCTGCTCTTCTCCGTCCGTTTCAAGTTCTTCCCCTCGGTGGGCGGCTACGACTTCACCAAGAGCTCGATCGGGGTGAACTGGAAGTTCATCAAGGACGCCGCTTACCACGGGATCTTGCCCGCGCTGACGATCGTGCTCGCATCGCTAGCGGGCTGGATCATCGGCATGCGCAACATGATGGTGACCGTTCGCGACGAAGACTACGTACTACTGGCCGAAGCTGCTGGTCTGCCGAAGCACCGGGTGATCTGGTACGCCGTTCGAAACGCGGTGCTACCGCAGGTCTCGAGTTTCGCGCTCGCACTCAGCTTCGTCGTCGGAGGATCGCTCCTCACCGAGATCGTGTTTTCGTACCCGGGCATCGGGTTCACCTTGCTTGCGGCGGTGAAGAGTCTCGACTACTCGCTGGTGCAGGGCATCTTCTTGGTCATCACGCTCGTCGTGCTCGCTGCGAACTTCCTCGCCGACATCGTGTATGTGGCGCTTGATCCACGCACGCGACAGGAGGCGTGAGCAGGCGTGGCGATTGTCGAAGTAACTCCAGGAGACGCCGCGGGAGCGATCCCACTGGCAGCTGCCGCACACCGGCCGAAGCGGCGATTCAGGCTGGGCCACTCGAAGAAGACGATCGTGGGCTTGGTCATCCTCGGCTGTTTCCTGATTCTTGCCGTGATCGGCCCGATTATTGCTCCGTACAAGCCGACGGCGATCGGCCCGCTGGTCGGCCCGCCCCGAGCCGGATCGACCATCGCGACGCAACTTCCAGGCGCCCACCACTGGCTAGGGCAAACCAACATCGGCGGTGATGTATTTTCGCAACTGCTCTCCGGAACCCGACCGACCATCTTGGTTTCCTTCCTGGCCGGCGCAATCGCCACCCTGCTGTCAGTGGTGATCGGCATCACCGCCGGCTACATCGGCGGTCTTGTCGACGAGATCCTGTCGGTGATCGCCAACGTGTTCCTGGTGATTCCCGCGCTTCCGTTGCTCATCGCCGTCGGTGCATTCCTCGGACCCATCCGCAGCAGCAATCCGTTGATCATCGGCGTCATCATCGCTTTGACCGGGTGGGCCTGGGGTGCACGGGTGCTGCGCGCTCAGGCGCTGTCGATGCGCAGCCGCGACTTCGTTGAAGCGGCTCGGGTAAGCGGCGAGAGCGCGTGGCGGGTCATCATGACCGAGATCATGCCGAACCTGACGCCGGTGATCGCGTCATCGTTCCTCTTCACCACGCTGTACGCGATCGGAACCTACGTGGGCCTTGGATTTCTCACCGTTGTCGGCGCGGGCGTTGACTACAACTGGGGCACGATGTTGTTCGACGCGACGTCGAGTTCGGCGGTCGAGTCAGGCTTTTGGTGGTGGTACATCCCGCCGGGAATTGCTATCGCGCTGCTTGGTACGAGTCTCGCGCTCATCAACTTCGGTATCGACGAGTTCATCAACCCGCGGCTGCGAATTGCCACGGGTGGCCGCAAGGCTCGAAAGAACCTGGGCTTCAAGGTCCGACCGCAACTGGGCTTCACCCCTGTCATTCGCGAGCACTCCGTCGAAACTGGCCGACACTCCCTGCGCGCTGGGCTTGGGGAGGCACCGTGACCCTCGCAAACGGGCGACCGCCGCTCTCGTCGTCGCAGGCCTCGCAGCAAGCGACTCATCACGGTGCCGACGCATTGTTGGAGATCCGCGGCCTGAGCGTTGACTACGGTTTGGGTGACCAGCCGGTCCATGCGGTCGACGACGTGAGTCTGACGATTCGCCGCGGTGAGGTAGTCGGCCTCGCGGGCGAGAGCGGCAGCGGCAAGTCGACCCTTGCGTACGCGGTGACCAGATTGCTGCGCGACCCTGGCGTGATCACGGGTGGCGAGGTCTACTTCTATGACTGGCCGAAGGGTTCGTACCGAGCCGAAAATGGCGATCGGCTTGATGAACCCGGAACGTCGTCCGCAACCACGGCTCGTCGATCTGCTCACCGATGATCGTGACGTCGTTCGAGCGGTCCGCTGGTCGGATATTGCGGTCGTGTTTCAGAGTGCTCTGCACGCGCTCAATCCGGTGCTGCGAATCGGCCGATTGATCGACGACGTCTTGAAGACGCACGAGAAGACGATGACGCGCGCCCAGCGGCTGGCCCGCGCAAAGGAACTCCTCGAGATGGTTGGCATCAGTGCCGACCGGCTGAACAGCTATCCGCACGAGCTGTCCGGCGGCATGCGCCAGCGGGTGATGATTGCAGTGGCAGTAGCACTGCACCCCAGCCTGCTGATCATGGACGAGCCGACGACCGCGCTCGACGTCGTCATTCAGCGCGAGATCCTCGAAGGCTTGATGGAGCTGCGAGAGCACCTTGGGTTCAGCGTGCTGTTCATCACGCACGACTTGTCGCTGCTGATCGAGATCGCCGACACGATCGCCGTGATGTACGCCGGCCGGCTTGTCGAGAAGGCGCCGGCGAAGGCGCTTTTCCGGGCGCCCCGACACCCCTACACGTATGGGCTGACCAAGTCGTTCCCGTCGTTGCACGGCCCGAAGAAAGTGATGGCCGGCATCGAGGGCTCGCCGCCCGACCTGCGGAAGGTGCCGAGCGGGTGTCCGTTCCATCCCCGCTGCGCGTGGGCGATGGATATCTGCAAGACACAAGACCCTCCGGTACTGACGCTGCACGATGTCTCGGGAACCCGCGAAGTCTTGTGCTGGCTGCAAGACGGCAGGCATGTGGTTCCGCCTGAGCTGAACCAGGTGCCACCGACGGCGGGTACCGCAGCCGCTCTTCCAAGCATGCGCGGACGGCGACCATGAGCGTTCGCGACGATGTGCCGCTCCTCGAAGCGGTCGATGTCACCAAGCACTACCGGGTCCGTGTCGGACGCGTGGGCCGAAGCATCGTGCACGCAGCGGAGAACATCTCGGTCGCTCTCTATCCAGGCACCGTCACCGCCGTCGTGGGTGAGAGTGGCTCAGGAAAGTCGACGTTGTCGCGGATGCTGGCCCGCACCCAGAAGCTCACCTCCGGCAAGCTGTACTACAAGGGCGAAGAGGTCACTCTCACCAAGCGGGTGCCCGCGGAGTATCGGCAATCCGTCCAGCTCGTGTTGCAGGATCCGTTCGAATCCCTCAACCCCGTGCACACAGTGCGCTACATCTTGAGCCGGCCGCTGATCATCCACGGCCTGACGACTGGCAATGTCGAAGAAGCCGTTCTGAACCTGCTGCGTCGGGTCGCACTCGAGCCCGCCGAACAGTTCATCGGCAAGTACCCGCACGAGCTTTCCGGCGGGCAACGCCAGCGGGTATCCATCGCGCGAGGGTTGGCCGTACAACCCAAGGTGCTGCTCGCCGACGAGCCGGTGTCGATGCTCGACGTGTCGATTCGCCTCGGCGTCTTGAACCTGCTCGCGGATCTACGGGATCGAGAGCGACTGGCGATCCTGTATGTCACGCACGACATCGCATCTGCCCGCTACCTCGCCGACACGATCATGGTGATGTACGCCGGCAAGGTCGTCGAGGTCGGGCCCGCCGACAGCATCACCAACGCGCCGGCGCATCCCTATACGAAGCTGCTCTTGAGCGCGGCACCAGATCCGGACGCTGACGAGAAGGTGTGGCCGGGAGCCGCAGGTTCGCCGCCCTCGCTGGTGCAACCGCCGTCCGGCTGCAGATTTCATCCGCGCTGCCCGTACGCCATGCCGATCTGCTCAACCGACGAACCGCCCGCCTTCCGCATCGATGCGCTGTCAGGAAATAGCGTGCACACCGCGGCGTGTTGGTTGCACGAACCCGCGCCGCTGGAGCTATCGCAGCCGGGTCACACAGCTTCGCTCACCGAGGGCCCTCCGGCGAGCGGGGAAAGCACATGACATCGATTCGCGCGTCGTCGGCTGGCACACCAGCCTGCTTCGCGACCAAACGGGCTCCTCCATAGAGGACTTGCCCGCGCCACGTTGTGCTCGCCTGTATTCGCGGATCCGCGATCACGGATCCACCGAGTGAGGCGGGAGCTCTGCCCTGGACCACGGAGGCCGTCGTGCCCCCTGCGCAAAAGATCCGGTCGAATCGATCGTCGGCAAGAGACGCCGACCTGTTGGGAGAGGTCCCTATGCTTCGCAAATCCCTTACGGGCGTCGCTATCGTGAGCGTTCTTGCTCTCGGTGCGGTCGCCTGCTCGAGTTCGAGCAAATCCCCTAGCGCCGCGACAAGTGGGACGGCCACCACAGCCGCCACGTCGTCGGCGCCAACAACAGCGGCGACGTCGGCACCTGCAGCGTCGGCACCGGCATCGAGTGGTTCTGCCGCCCCGAGCGACGCCGCTCACGGCGGTCTGACGTTGGCGCAAAGCGCGCCGATAGGCACGACGCAAGGCACCAAGGCCATCACGGTGGAGAACAACCCGATCCCGACGTTGGAAGACCAGTTCAATGCGTTCGACTCCAACGGGTTCGGCTACAAGCTGAACGTCGAGGGTTTGTTCTACGAGCCGTTGCTCATGTTCAACAACCTGAAGGCGAACACGGCCTACCCGTGGCTGGCGACCGACTTCGCCTGGAACGCCGACGGCACGCAAATCACCTTTACGCTTCGTGATGGCGTCAAGTTCAGTGACGGCACGGCGCTTACACCCGACGACGTCGCTTACACCTTCCAGGTCATGAAGGACACTCCGGCGACCAACCGCAACGGTCTGCCGATTGACAACGCGAAGGCTGTCGGCAGCAACAAGGTGACGGTCACGTTCACCGCACCTCAGTTCCAGAACCTGTACAACATCGCTGGCCAGACGTTCGTGGTGAAGAAGGCTGCGTACAGCGCTTCGCCCGACCCGTCGAAGTTCGCTGACCCCAAGCCGATCGGTACTGGGCCGTACACGCTCGCGAACTTCACGGCCCAGGGTCTGCAGCTCAAGGCCAACCCGAACTACTGGGGTGGCAAGCCGACCGTTCCTGAGGTCGACGTTCCTGCCTACACAAGTAACGACGTCGCGTTGCAGCAGCTCTCGGCCGGCAAGATCGACTACGCCGGAAACTTCGTCTCGCAGATTGCCACGAGCTTCGTGGCGAAGGACCCGACGCACAACAAGTACTGGTTCCCGGCCATCAACGTCGTAAGCCTTGAGTTCAACGTGACCACGGGCCCCGACGCGTTGAAGGACGCTGCAGTGCGTAAGGCGATCAGCGCCGGCTTCAGCCGGGCGACAGTCGCGACACAGGCTGAGCAGGGCTACGAGGCCCCGGCAACGTCGTCGAGCGGATTGCTGCTGCCAAACTTCGCCAGCGTGCTGCCGGCGGCGCAGGCCAACGACCTGAAGCCGGATGCGGACGCCGCGGCCGTCACCACACTGATGACGGGCGCTGGCTACGCGAAGGACAGCAAGGGCATTTGGGCCAAGGGCGGCAAAGAAGTGTCCTTCGGCATTGAAGACCCGACTGCGTACACCGACTACTACCAGGCGTCGCAGATCATGTCGTCTGAGTTGAAGGCAGTCGGCTTCAACGCAACACCCGATGGTGTCGACGCGAACAAGTGGTACGCAGACCTCGCGGCCGGCACATTCGACACGGCGATCCACTGGAGCACCACCGGACCGTCGCCGTACGCAACGTACGACAGCTGGCTCGACCCGGCACTCGCCAAGGGCAGCAACCGTAGTGGTAACTACGGCGACTTCGAGAACGCCGACGCAACCGCCGCGCTCGCGGCGTACGCAAAGGCCGGTACGGCGCAAGATGCGCAGAACGCCATCAACACGCTCTCGAAGGTCATGTCGGACCAGGTCCCTGACGCACCGATCATGTACGCCGCCGGTTGGTACGAGTACAACACGACGAACTACAGCGGTTGGGTCGACAAGGACAACCAGTACGTCGACCCGTCGCCGAACCCGTCGAACGTCGAGTACGTGATCTTGCACCTCACGCCCAACAGCTGAGGTTCGTAAGACCCCGTACATGTAATCGCCTGGCCCGGCCGGTGTTCTGCACCGGCCGGGCCAGGATTCCAACCTTGAGAATTCCCAGCTTGATTTACCGTGCCCAAGGAGAACCATTCAATGAGCTCTGTCGACGCTTCGGAGCGAGCAGCTGCAGTGGCCCCGTTGGTCTTCCCGCCATCGTTTGTGTGGGGAGCGGCGACTGCCGCGTATCAGATCGAGGGTGCAGCGGCTGAAGACGGACGTACGCCGTCGATCTGGGATGTCTTCTCCCACACGCCAGGCAAGGTGGCGAACGGCGAGACCGGCGATGTCGCAGCCGACCACTACCACCGCTACCGCGACGACGTCGCGATGATGGCTGACCTCGGGATTGCCGCGTATCGATTCTCCGTGTCGTGGCCCCGCGTGATCCCGGGGGGCGTCGGTGCGGTCAATCGCAAGGGCATCGACTTCTACTCGCGTCTCGTTGACGAACTTCTTGGCGCCGGCATTTCGCCGACGTTGACGCTGTATCACTGGGATCTGCCGGCTGAACTGGATGACGCCGGCGGCTGGCTCAACAGGGACACCGCGTACCGGTTCGCCGACTACGCCGCAGCTGTGGCGACCGAGCTCGGCGATCGAGTGCCGACTTGGATCACGCTAAACGAACCATGGTGTTCTGCGTTCCTCGGCTACGGCCTCGGCGAGCACGCACCTGGCCACACCGATGCCGCCGAAGCGCTTACGGCGGCTCATCATCTGCTACTCGCGCACGGCCTCGCCGTCCCGCGATTACGCTCTGCGTTGCCCGCAAGTGCGACCGTTTCCATCACGCTCAATCCGGGGCTGCCGCGACCGATCACTGACACTGCGGCTGACCGGGCCGCCGCCGACAAGGTCTACGGGCTGCAAACAAGGATGTGGACCGACCCACTCTTCCGCGGCGTGTATCCCGCTGACGTGCAAGCCTTTACGTCAGGCGCTACCGATTGGTCGTTCGTGCAAGCCGGCGATCTAGACATCATCTCGGCTCCGATCGACGTGCTTGGGGTGAACTTCTACAACCCGGGTCTGGTCGGCCGCAAAGACGACGCTGAAATCGCCGAGGCGGTCGCACGAGGCGAGGGTGACCCGCCGTTGTGGCCAGGGTGCGGCGACGTGAAGTTCGTTCCGATGCCCGGGGAGCACACCGCCATGGGCTGGCCCGTCGACGAGACCGGCCTTACTGAGTTACTCATCCGACTGCACCGTGACTACGGCGTGCCGCTTGTCATTACCGAAAACGGCGCAGCGTACGACGATGTCGTGTCGGACGACGGTCGGATCCACGACGCCGACCGCGTCTCCTACATCCGCCGACATCTCGAGGCCGCCCATCGGTCGATTACTGATGGTGTCGACTTGCGTGGCTACTACGTGTGGTCGCTGATGGACAACTTCGAGTGGGCGTGGGGTTATGACAAGCGCTTCGGTATCGTCCGCGTCGACTTCGACACTCAGCTTCGCACGATGAAAGACAGCGGCTACTTCTACCAGCAAGTCGTGGGCGATAACGCGGTACCGCTCCAACCGTAGGGCTGAGCGCGGTCGCTGTACTCGGCGTGTCATGATTCGACCATGCTGACGGCGTTGGTGACCTTCGCGTGCGCGGCCGCGCTGATCGTGTTGCTTCCCGGCCCTGACACGCTCGTCGTTGTTCGCAACTTGGTTCGAGGCGGACGACGGTCAGCCGCTCTCACCGTTATTGGTGTGCTGTCAGGGCTCGCGATCTGGGTCACCGCGGCGGCGCTCGGGTTGGCCGCGCTGTTGCGGGCTAGCCGCGACGGCTACACAGCGCTTCGCTTAGTTGGCGCGGTCTACCTGATCTGGCTTGGTGTGAACTCTTTGCGCACCCGAGCCGCGGCACGCAATCCTGCCGCGACAACCAATCCCGCCATGAGCACGCCCGGCGAGGTGCAGTTCCCGGATGCAACGAGGCGACTCGTCGGCACCGGCTACCGGGCCGGATTGGCGACCGACCTGCTGAACCCGAAGGTTGGCGTGTTCTTCGTCAGCTTCCTGCCGGGTTTCGTTCCGGCCGGGCACGCTGTCGGACCGACCTCGCTGCTCTTTGGCGCGATTTTCGTTGTCGAGACCGCGATGTACTTCGCGTTACTGCTCGTACTCGCGGCCCGCGTCACCAAGTGGATGAGCGAGCCGCGAGTACGACGCCGGCTGGATCGTGCGACCGGCTTGGTGCTGATCGGGTTCGGCGTGCGAATCGCCACCGAACGCTGAGAACTCAGACCTGTTGTAACACCTCAACGTGCCCGACGTGCTCCGCCTCGATAGGCCGCCCAAGGCGCGACCGTTGGAGCCAAGCCGGTAGGTACCAGTTGCGCTCGCCAAGCATCGCCATCACTGACGGCAGTAGCACTGCGCGCACGATCGTCGCGTCGAGCAGCACAGCCACCGCGAGTCCGACGCCGATCTGCTTCATCGAGACCTGCGACAGGGTGCCGAACACCGAGAACACCGCGACCATGATGACGGCCGCACTGGTGATAACGCCCGCGGTCGACGCGATGCCCCGCTCCACGGCGTCCCGCGTACTCATGCCTAGCCGGCGATTCTCGACGACTCGACTCAGGATGAACACGTGGTAGTCCATCGAGAGACCGAACAGGATCGCGAACATGAAGAGCGGTATCCAGGTCGCGATCGTGCCGGTCGACGTGTAGCCGAGTATCGAGTCGAACCAGTGATGCTGGAACACGAGCACCATGACTCCGTACGACGCTCCGATCGACAGCAAGTTCAGCACGATTGCAGTCAGGGCGACGGTCAGTGATCGGAACGCACTCAAGAGCAGCAGGAACGCGAGTCCGAGCACGAACACGAACACGAACGGCGCGTGCGTCGTCAGCTGCTTCCCGAAGTCGACCGAACCTGCGGTCTCGCCGGTGACATAGACGTGCACGCCGGGGACTTTCCCGATGCTCTCTGGGATCACGGTGCTGCGTAGTGCCTTCAAAGCATGGACGGACGTCGAATCGCTGCCGTTGCCGTTCAACGGAATCGAGACCTCGGCAACCGTTCCTGCCGCGTTGACGCGTGTCGTCAACGCGGCCGACATCTGACCGCTTGCTGCCGCCTGTGCGGACATCGCCCGCAGGCCGGCCTCGATGGCCGGCGCGTTGACGTTGGCGGCTTGCACGACGACGTAGGCCGGCGAGGGCCCACCGGGGAAGGCCGTCGACATGCGGTCCAACGTCTGTACGACCGGCAGGCTCTTCGGCAGGTCGGAGTTGCCGGGCAAGGCAGTCTTCATCCCGATGAGCGGTAGTGCGAGCAGAACCAAGGTGCCACCCGCGATGACGGCAGAACGCGCTGGCCGACGCAGCACGACGCGAAGCACACCGCGCCACGCGCGGCTCTCGCCGTTCGCCCGACGCAACTTGTGGACGAACGGCACCCGACCCTTTTCGATCCGGTCGCCGAGCAATGACATCAACGCGGGCAGCACGGTGACGGATCCGAGCACCGCGATCGCGACGACCAGCACTGTCGCTTCCGCGACACCCTTGAAAGTGGCGTTGCCGGTGAGGAAGAGCCCACCAACAGCAGCGACCACCGTGAGACCCGAGACGAGGATCGATCGACCCGATGTGGCGGCGGCGATGCGTAGTGCCTGTCCCGGGCTGTTGCCCCGCGCTCGTTCTTCGCGCTCGCGCTTGAGGTAGAAGAGCGTGTAGTCGACGCCGACTGCGAGACCGACGAGGAGCATCACCGAGGTCGCGGTGCCATCGATGTGCACGGCGCGGCTGGTCAGCGCGAGCAGTCCGCCGGCCGCCATGAAGGCGGTGAGAGCGAGCCCCACCGGCACAATCGCGGCGACGAGCGACCCGAAGACAGCGAGCAGAATCCCCAGAGTCAAGGGGATCGACAGCATCTCGGCGCGCTTGAAGTCCTTGCCAAGTGTCTTGTTGAGTGCCTTCTCGCCGCTCGCGTCGCCGACTTCTTCGATGCGAAGCGACGGGTTCGCCTTCTGCACAGCTGCAACCGCGTCAAGGACCGGCTGCACTCGCGATTCTGCGGTGTCTGCGGCTCCCGTCATGTCGAACGTCACGAGCATTGAGTGTCCGTCGTGCGACACGAAGGACTGTCCGTCGGCGTCCAGCGGCGAGTGCAGGTTGTCGATGAGCTTCGTTGAGTTGACGGCTGTGACGACCTGCACGACCGCAGCGCGCAAGCCGGCGTCGTCCGGCTGTCCGCTTCTCGTTTGCACGAGCACGTTTTCTGAAGCAGCGTCCGGAAAACCGGACGAGCTCAGGATTTGCTCGGCCTTCGCGGACTGGCCCGTTGGATCCTTCGGCATTGGTGATCTGCTTCGTCCCCGACGAGCCGATGACCAGTGCCGCCATGACGAAGACCAGCCATCCGATGATGGCCGTCTTGCGGTGGCCGGCGCTCCAGGCGCCCATGCGTGCCGCGACGTTCATGGTGAGTTCTCCTCTGTAATAGGTCGGCTGCTATCAAGAAACGACAGTGGCGGACGGCGGTGTGTGCTGTCGGGTGGGCAGGCGACCCTCTTCGGGGTGGGGACAACCCCCGGTTGTAGTGGGGTGGGGACAACCCCCGGTTGAAGCCGGGAGGTGACGGGATGGGTCAGCGGCGTCCGCGCCGCTACTTTGGATCACGTGAGCCACTCATCAGCGCTGCAGCCGACCGAGTCGGGGCGTCGTCACCTCGTCCGTAAGGCCGCCCTGCAACTCGCGCTGCGGATGGTCATGGCTCTGACCGACCTGCCGGTCGCAACCTTCACGTTCGTGGTGATAGTCACGCTCGTGAGCACGTCCGTCGGACTGATCGCGGCCTTCCTGGTCGGCATCCCGCTGCTGGTCGTCACGGGCATGATTGCTCGCGCGTTGGCAAACTTCGAGCGCGCCCGCATTCGGCTCTTCCTCGACATCGACATCCCGCGGCTGCCGGGCCGGCCACGAGGCTTCAAGGCTGCGCTGACCGACGGCCCGACATGGCGCGCGATCCTGTACCCGGTGCTGCACTTCCCGCTGGCAGTGGCGACCTTCACGTCGACCGTCGCGGCGCTTAGCACCTCACTCGCATTGATCTCGATGCCGGAGTGGCTCCGCCATGTTCCGTCACGTCATGCGGATCTCGGCGTGTTGACGGTCGGAGACCACCGCACCGCGGCGTTGATGGCGGCAGCCGGCGTCGTTATTGGTGTCATCGGCGCTGGAGTCACGTACGGACTCACGACCGCGGAGGGAGCCCTCGCGAAGGCGCTGCTCGGTGTCAGCGCCGCTCAACTTGCGAAGCGCGTCGACGCGCTCGAGGGTAGCCGCGCGCGTGTGGTCGACGCCGCCGAAGCCGAGCGTCGGCGCATCGAACGCGACCTGCACGATGGTGCACAACAGCGACTCGTGTCGCTCGCGATGAACCTCGGCCGGGCACGGGCCCGCTACGACGACGATCCCGATGCCGCGCGGGTGCTGCTCGACGAAGCGCACGCCGACGCCAAGCACGCACTTGTCGAGCTGCGCGATCTGGCGCGCGGGCTGCATCCCGCCGTCCTCACTGACCGCGGACTTGATGCTGCGCTGTCTGGACTTGCCGGCCGTTCGCCGGTGCCGGTGACCCTGGACGTTGCGGTCGAACCCCGCTGCAACCCCACGATCGAAGCGATCGCCTACTTCGTGGTCAGCGAGGCGCTCGCCAACATCGCGAAACATTCCGGTGCGAGTCGTGCCGACATCGTGGCGCGGCGCGTCGGCGACCGATTGCGATTGACGATCCACGATGACGGCGTAGGCGGCGCGGCCGCACACCCGGGTAGCGGGCTCGCCGGCCTGAGCGATCGTGTCGGTGGCGTCGACGGGACCCTTCGTATCGATAGTCCGGTCGGCGGTCCGACCGACCTCACCGTGGAGTTGCCATGCGAGTCGTAATCGCCGAGGACTCTGTGCTGTTGCGCGAAGGACTCTCGCGACTGCTCACCGAGTCGGGCATGGACGTTGTCGCGGCCGTTGCCGACGGCGAGTCGGCGCTGCGTGCTGTCGACGATCACCGGCCCGACGTCGCGGTGCTTGACGTTCGGATGCCGCCGACGCATACGGACGAGGGCCTGCGGGCCGCGTTGGTGATCCGTCGTCAATGGCCGGACGTCGCGGTGCTGGTGTTTTCGCAGTACGTCGAGGAGCGTTACGCGACCGAACTATTGGCGGGGGAGACCCGCGGCGTCGGCTACTTGCTGAAGGACAGAGTCGCCGACGTGGTCGAGTTCATCGATGCGTTGCGCCGGGTCGCTGGTGGCGGCACGGTCCTCGACCCTGAGGTCGTCGCCCAGCTGCTCGCGCGGAGCCGGCGTACGCATCCACTCGACAAGCTGACCGCGCGGGAGCGCGAGGTTCTCGGCCTGATGGCCGAGGGTCGCTCGAACGGTGCGATCGCCGCGGCACTCGTCGTAGGTGACGGCGCGGTGGAGAAGCACGTGAGCAGCATCTTCACCAAGCTCGACTTGCTACCGGCCGATACAGACCATCGCCGTGTGCTCGCCGTCCTTCGTTATCTCGAGAGCTGAGGGCACGTCATGTACGTAACTGGTGGGCGAGTGGCCGCCTTGGCGGTGGGACTGCCCTTCGTCGTGGGCGCTGCTGTCCTGGGGGCGTTCGGCGTCGTCGGAGGCTTCGCGCAGACGAGTGAGCGTCATGTCGCGAGCTATCCGTGGAACGGCGGCACGATCACGTTGCACACCGATGGAAGCGTCACGGTCGAAGTAGGCAGCGGATCGCAGATTGCGGTCACGTACACCGAGCACTACCAGTTGAAGAAGCCGAGCGTGACGTCAGCGACGTTGGGCGGTGGCCTGCAACTGACGGCCACGTGTCCGGGCGCAGTTGTCGTCTTTGGCACCAGCTGCGCGGTCAACTACGTGCTCACCGTTCCGGCCAACGCCGCACTGGATCTGCACAGCGGCGACGGAGACATTCACGTGAGTGGGAGCAATGCGGCGCTGTCTCTGAATACAGGTGACGGTGGCATCGAGTTCGACAACGTGAGCGGCAATGTCGTCGCGCACTCGGGCGACGGTGGCATCAGTGGTACGCAAGTGGGCTCGAAGAATGTTCAGGCATCAACGGGCGATGGTGGGATCCACATCGATTGGACTGTGGCGCCGACAACAGTGGTGGCAACCTCTGGTGACGGCAGCATTCGTCTCGTCCTCCCGCAAGGCAGCGGGCCCTACTCGACGTCGACCCACACGGGGGACGGAAGTGTCCATGTGAGCGTGGTGCAGGACTCCGGCGCCGCCTCCCTGATCACCGCGCAATCGGGCGACGGCAGCATCACGATCGGCTACCCGGCGTCGTAGGTCGTCGTCAGTCAGAGCAGCTTCGACATCTGGATCGTCGTGATCCGGTAGCCGAGCGACTCATACAGGCCGCGGGCAACGGAGTTGTTGCCGAACACGTTCAACTCAAGCTTGGTCGCACCGCTCTTGCGCGCGAACTCCTCAGCCAGGCGGACTGCGTGGCGGCCGAGCCCGTGGCCGCGGGCCGCGACATCGATCTCGATCGACCACAGAAACCAGACGTCGGCCGGGCCCTCGTATCCCGCACCGATCCACACGCTGCCGACTGGCAGCGCATCCTCAGTAACCAGGAACACGTATTGGCCCGCAGCAGGCACGCCGTCAGGAAAGAGGCGTTCGCTGATCGCGTTCGTGACACTTCGGGCGGTCTCGGGATCCTCGCCGGTGTCGACGCGGTCCGCGATGTGGTCGGCCTTGCTCTGTTCGAGCCAGGGGTCGATGTCTTCGGGCGACATCGGCTGCAGGGTCACCACCATGGCACTCAGAGTAGCGATCCCTACGCTCTGCAGGCGTGTCGCGACCCGCTGTAGAACAAGCCGGAGATCGCCGGTGATCAGAGCCGGGAGATCAAAGTGCGAGGCGGCGCCGCAGCATCGCCGACGCGATCAAGCCGGGGACGATCGGCGCCCAGAACGACAGCAGCCGGTAGACGATGACGGCGGCGAGGGTCGCTCCGCCGCCCACGCCGGTGGTGACGAGGCCCGCAATCAGCGCGGCATCGACGGTGCCCAGGCCGGCCGGCGTCGGCACGATCTCGGCCGCCGTTGCGCCGACCAGGTAGACAACAGCGACCCGCCAGGTGGCGACGTCCCCATCGAATGCCCACAGCGCCGCGTAGAGGGCGAGCAGGTTCGATGCCTTCACAGCAGCCGTGCAGGCGATCAACATGGCGAGCCGCGCCGGATGACCAACCAGGTCGCCGGCCGCGGTTCGAGCCTCGGTCGCCGTGCGTCCGACCCAGCTCTTGCTCAGCCTGGACGGCGAGCGGCTGGTGCGCAGGTTCACGGCCCGCGCGATGACGGCGACCAAAAGCGCGCCGACCACCCAGAGCATGTCGACCCCGCTCAACCCACGGAAAAACCACCCTGCGGCCCGGACCGCTACGCCGGGACCGAAGACCGCGACGCCGATCGCGGCAACGACGATGTGGGCGAGCCCGCAGACCCCGACCGCCGCGGCCGCACGTCCAGTAGTAACGCCCCGACGGGTCAGATAGCGCGCGTTCACTGCCGCCCCGCCGAGCCCGGCGGGAGTGATCCGGTTGGCCGCTGCTGCCGCGAGTTGCACCAAAACAGTTCGCGGCAAGGGCAGCCGGGTACCCGCGGCCGCCTGCAAAGCCAGGGCGGCGAAGAAGTAGCTGACGCCGATTGCGGCCGCAACGACGGCTACCCACGGCCACGACGGTGCGGGCAGGTTTGAAAGTTGATGGCTGGCACTGCGAAAGCCTGGTGCGACCCGCCAGACTGCGACAGCCGCCACCAGGAGGGAAAGAACGACGGCGATCAGATGCGATCGGCCGCGGCCCGTATCCACGCTTTTAGTGTCGGCAGCGCCGACAACATCCTGCTGAAGCACATCTGAACAATCGGCGTAGATCTGGAATTGCTGTAACGGCGCTGCGCGAGCGCGGCGCGCCTACCTTAGGTGGCCGTCAGAGCGCGCGCGGTGCAAGGACTAGGCATTTGCCCAATGTGGCGGCCCACCTTAGGAAGCGAACCTGAATGTGCCGGAAAGGGCATCTTCAGAGGAGCAGGACATGTCGAACCAGGACTTCTTCGCAGCATCGGTGAACGCACGCCGGTCCGGGTTGCAGCGCGAGGCGCGGGCGTCGCGAGTAGCACGGCAGGCACTACGGGCCGGGCGCCGGTCAGCGAAGGCAGCCGCAGGGCACAGCAGCAAGGCAACCGCCGTCGCCCGCGAGCGCGCTGGGGCCGAACCCAGGCAGCTCGCAAGCGCCACGGCGGTTTGCGGTAGCTGAGCGATACCTTGGAGCACGTGACGGTGGTCCGCAGCGGCCTCAGCCTGGTCATGGTCGGTCGGGCCGGCGAGCTACGCCGTCTCCAGGCGATGGCTGACGGCTTGACCGAGCCACGCGTCGTCCTGCTTCACGGCGAAGCCGGTGTCGGTAAGAGCCGGCTGGTGCGCGAGTTCGTCGCCACCCTGCCCGATCACCAAGTGCTCGCCGCCCATGCCGAGCCCGGCCCGCTCGGCCGGCCCTTCCACCTGCTGCACGAAGCGATCGAACGGCGCGTCGGGTCGTGGACAGCTATCCCGCCCGAGCTCGCCAGCTCGCAGGAAGCATTGCGGGTCTTGGTCGGCCCAGTCGCCCCGATCCTGTCCAGCGACCCCAGCACTGACGTCACCGTCGGCGGCGAGCAGAGCTTGCGTGCCGCCGTCGATCTCGTGCGCTACCTCCTCGACGGCCGTCCTGGCGTGCTGGTCGCCGAAGACCTGCATTGGGCGGACGCCGAAAGCTTGCGTCTCATCGGCCGGCTCGCGACGACGGCAGATCTGCCACTGCTCATCGTTGGCACCTTCCGGCCTGGCGTGGCAGAGGGTCGGTTGCTGGCGGACATGATCGATCGAGTCGCGCGGCAGCGGCTGGTCGAACACGTCGAGCTCGCGCCCCTGACCGAAACGCAGGTGGCCGAGTGGCTCGCGGCCGTCTACCAGAGCCGGGTGCCGTGGCGGGTGGCGACCGATCTGGCGCGGCGCACCTCAGGTAACCCGTTCTTCCTTGAAGAACTGGTTAGCTCGGCGCCGGGCGTCGAGCTCGAGGCGTTGTGCGCGCTGCCGCTGCCGATCAGCGTGAGCGAGGCTGTGTTGCGGCACCTCGACGGACTGCCCGAGACTCAGCGGCGAATCGTCGACTCGGCCGCGGTCCTCGGTCGCCGGATCCCGTTCGACCTGCTCGCGGTCGTGTCCGGCGCCGGTGAGGACGACCTGATCGCGACGATGCGCGAACTCGTCGAACGTGGACTGGTCACGGAGATCGAGCCGGACGTCTTCAGCTTCCGCCACGCACTCACCCGTGAGGCGGTCGCGAGTCGCCTGCTCGGACGGCAACGCCGCCGGCTGCACGAGAAGGCGCACGCCGCGTTGCTGGAGATGGGCAGCGACGACTGGGGAGCGCTCGCGTATCACGCTGCCGGTGCGCACTTGTGGGACGACGTGGTCGACGCCGCGCGTCGTGGCGCCGCAGTGCATCTGCGCACCGGCTCGACCTACGAAGCATTGCGTCTCGCCGAGCTTGGTCTGCAAGAGGTCGACGCCGACGCCGTGTTGCTCGAGCTCGCGATGCGAGCCGCATGGGCCTGCGGTCTCATGGTGCAGGCCGCGAACTACGCGAGCGAGTGGGCGGTGCTCGCCGAAGCCGCAGCCAGCGAAGGCGAGTTGAGCCGCGCGCTACGTGCACTTGCGCGGCTCAATTGGGAGATCGGCGATACGGACCAGCACGCTGCCCTGGTGGCCCGGCTGCTCAACGTCGCCGACCGGTTGCCCGACGGCCACGACCTCGCAGCCGTGTACAGCTACGTCGCCGAGGTGCGGATGCTCGCTGGCCAATCCGCCGAGGCGGTGGATTGGGCCGACCGGGCACTCGCGCTGATGGGCGACGACGACGACATGCGCGCCGCAGCGATGGTGAATAAGGGCTCGGCAGTTTTCGACATCCCCGGCAGATTCGATGAGGGCGCCGAGTTGCTCGTCACCGCCATCGATACAGCGGTCGAGGAAGGCGATGTGTTCAGCGCGCTGCGCGGGCTGAACAACCTGTTGCAGGGCGTGCTCGTGCGATGGCCCGCGGACCAGGTGTGGTCGCACATTGCGCGGATGAGCGAATTAGTTTCCAGTTTCGGCCGGCACGACTGGGTGTCGAGCCTGGCAGCCATCACTGCGGCCTATCACTCGAACGCGCTGGGCGATGCAATCGCTGCACGCAACGTGCTCGATGACGCGCTGCTCGACTCGACGGCCGACACGGGCGGCAAGCGCGCATGGCTGTTAGCCGAACGCGCCTGGCTTGCGGGCGAGCTCGGCGACGACGATGACATGGCAGCAGCGAGCGCGACGTTTGCGCTGGCTCCAATAGCTGTCGGCGGCTCGAGCCGGGCGCAAGATCATTGGGTCGACACCCTCAGCATGGAGTCGGCGGCGCGCGTCGGCGATGTCGCGACTGTCGCCCGCCGACTCGCCGACCTCGGCCAACGTGCCGTTGCCGCCCCGACTGGGGTCTGTGACCTGTCGTCATGGACCTGGGGCGTCGGACTGCTGGCCGCGGTACGGGCCGGGCTCCCTCCTGATGATGTCTCGCATGTGCTTGAGTTGCTGTTGGTCAGCCCGAGTCGATCGATTCGCGATGTTGATGTCGGCTGGAGTTTGCACGTGCAGGCCGCGCTCGTAGCTGCATCGGGTGATCATGGGTCTGCAGTCGACCTGTACCGGGCCGCGCTTGCCGAGCCGCGTCGCCGTCCGGGGGCGATCGTCGATGCCGACGTCCGCATCGGCCTGGCCCGCAGCCTGCTGGCATTGGGCAAGATCGACGAGGCGCAGGCCGCTGCCGCTGAAGCCGAGGTGTTCCTTGCTCGCTGGACAGGCTGGCGTCGCGACGAACTCGTGGCGCTGCAGCATCGCCTTGCGTCCGGCGGGGCCCGGGTGGTGTCGGGTCAGCTGACCTCGCGCGAACTCGAAGTGGCAGCGCTCGTTGCCGAGGGCCTCAGCAACTCAGAGATCGGCCGCAAACTGTTCATCTCGACGAAGACGGCTTCTGTGCATGTGTCGAACATCCTGGCCAAGCTGTCGATGACGTCGCGCACCCAAATCGCCGCATGGGTGGTCTCGCAGGGCGTCACGCACTAACGCTTCGGATACATGCCGGAAACGTTCGCGCGGCATGCTCGTGGAATGGTGAGCACGGCCGATCAGCTGGCGATCATAGCGGCCGACCTGATGGTCAGGCGCCTGGGTGAGACGACGGTGGCCTCGCCCATGACCCAGCTGCTGCGAGACCGGGCGAGCTCTGTGCACTACGTCCACGAGGGCGACCGGGTGCTGCTCGACGACACCATCGAAATGGCGGTCGCTCGCAACGTGCCGGCGGCCCAGTTGCCGTCATTTGAGCCCGGTGGGCCGCGTGCGCGGCTGTACTTCGAACCCGGGACAACGCGCGCCGCCATCGTTACGTGCGGCGGCCTATGCCCGGGCCTTAACAACGTGATCCGTGGTCTCGTGCTCGAGCTCTCGCAGAACTACGGCGTCATCGACATCGTCGGCTTCCGCAACGGCTACCGTGGGCTGGTCAGTGCCGACCCGCCGATGGCTCTTACGCCGGACGTCGTTCACGACATTCACAACCGCGGGGGCACGATCCTCGGAACCTCTCGCGGCGATCAGGACGCACATGAGATGGTCGCCACACTCATGCGGCTCGACATCTGCGTGCTCTTCGTCGTGCGGCGGCGACGGAAGCTTGCGCGGCGCCCAGAAAATTGCGGACGCCGCTGCCGCGCGTGGCTACGAGCTGTCAGTGGTTGGCGTGCCGAAGACGATCGACAACGACATCCCGTACCTCGATCACAGTTTCGGCTTTCAGACCGCT
This sequence comes from uncultured Actinomycetes bacterium, assembly GCA_963799955.1. Taxonomy (GTDB): domain Bacteria; phylum Actinomycetota; class Actinomycetes; order Acidothermales; family Acidothermaceae; genus PALSA-607. The sequence continues at coordinate 295,018 of CAWCZJ010000003.1, read as the reverse complement.
TTCGCACGGGCAGCTGAGTCGATCCGCGCCGCGCACATCGAGGCAAGCTCCACCACGCACGGCGTGGGCCTGGTGAAACTCATGGGCCGGCACTCGGGCTTCATCGCGTGTTACGCCGCGCTGGCCAACCACGACGTCGACTTCGTGCTCGTGCCCGAAGTGCCGTTCGAGCTCGACGGTAGCGACGGGTTCTTGCACCATCTCAAACAACGCGTTCACGGGCAGGGCCACGCTGTGGTCGTGGTAGCAGAAGGCGCCGGCCAGCATCTGTTGCCGGTCGACGGCGCTCGCGACGCATCGGGCAACACCCGGCTCGCCGATATCGGCCAGCTGATGCGCGACCGCATCGTCACGTGCTTCGCTGACGCGGATTCTGAACTCAGCCTGCGTTACGTCGACCCCGGATACGCGATTCGTAGCGTGCCCGCGAACGCCTACGACGCGGTCTTCTGCATTCGGCTTGCGCAGGCGGCCGTGCACGCGGCGCTGGCCGGCCGCACCGCGATGGTGGTGGGCCGCTGGCATGGCCGGTTCGTGCACCTGCCGATCACGCTTGCCACCGCGAGTCGCAATCAAGTCGACCCGGACGGCGATTTGTGGATGTCCGTATTGGAGGCGACGGGTCAGCCGCCACGGTTCGGTCGGCCCACGGTGGAGTTGCCAGAACTCGTGGTGTCGACCGCGAGCAGCTGAAATCCGTGACGCTTCTGCACTTGGGAGGTGAAGAAGCGTCACGGATTTGTGCGGAGAGACCTACGACGCGGCGATTCCTTCGAATCCAGTGCCGTTGTCGGGCGTGAACCCGGTGACGGTACCGATCGGAGTCAGCGAGCCGTTGTTGTTGACCCGGAACTCGTCGATGACACCCGCACCGGTTGCTTCCTGATAGATGTATCGACCATCGCTGCTCGCTGCAAGGTCGACCGGTCCGGCGTCCGTCGTTGCGGTGACGCCGTTGGTGTTCAGCAGCGTCAACTGGCCGTGCCAGTTCTCGGCGTAACCGGTGATCGTGTTCGATCCGGCGTTGGCCGTGTAGACGAAGCCCTTGGCGATGACCGACCAGCATGTTGCGGCTTGAGCGTTCGCGACGTGCGACGAAATGGTCGTGAGCACGCCGCTCGGGTGCACGAAGTACGACGACGCGCCGCCGCTTGCTTCGGCGACAATCAGTCGACCGAATACGTCGTAGCTGAGGCCGAACGGCACACCGCCCGCGGACGTCGTCACGACTGGGGCGGCGGACGGAACGCCGAAATGATTGAGCGCGAAGACATCGAGCACGCCGTGGGTCTTGGTCGCAACGACGACATCGCGGCCGTCGGGAGTGATAGCGACCTGTGACGGAGATGCCAAGAAGTTCGGGTCAGCCGGGTTGCCGAGACCGAGTGAGCGGGTGGAGCCGCCGATCGCATGCACGTGCGTCGCGCCATCGATCCAAAATCCGCTGATCGCGCCATCGTTGCCTGCGTCGAGCACGTATACATGGCTGCGCACAACGCTGATCGACGTCGGAAGGTGGCCGCCGCTGCCGACGACCTGCAGTCGATGCAAGTGCGGACCGTCGACGGCGAAGACCGTGAACGTGTCGCTGCCCGCGTTGACCACGAACAGCAGGTGATCGTGAGCGTCGTATGTCAGTGCGCCCTGCGAGGCGAGTGGGTCGACGACTGCACCGGCTTCTGAGCCGCCCAGGCCGTCGGTCGCGTACTGGCCCGCCCAGTGCAAGCTCCCGTCGTTTGCGCGACTGTAGGCGATCACTGCATTGCCGGCAGAATCGTTGGTTTGGACGAAAACGGCCTGATCGGTGCTGTGTGGGCCAGTGTGATCCGGCTCACTTGCTGATGCTGCTGGTGCAAGTGTGAATGCGCCGAGCGCGGCACTGATGGAGCTGGCCGTCACCATGACAGTGATACGCCGACCTAGGTGTCGTGCGCGACCTCTGCGGAGTGTTGATGCCATCTGAATTCCCATCGCTGACATGACGGTTGTTCCGTCCGACTCGTGGCCTGCGGGTCACAAACGCCTTTGTAGCAGCGGTTTTTGGCGGCGTCTGCAGTCTCGACCGCGAAACCCCACGGCGTCAGCACTCTGTAAGAAAACGCCGTCATGAGTTCGTAAGAACTCTTTCGAAGTTGTGCATCCGGACAACGCGACGTCGCCGAAGGAAGGGCGTCGTCCGTGTCGACACGACGAAGATCCAGTCGAGTGGAAACGTTCCCAGCGGTTTCCGGGCGTCCTCGGTTGGGGCAAGAGAGCTCTGGGCAAGGTAGTCTGTAGACGATCGCTTCGCTTCGCGGAGCACATGATCGCCCTGTTCGCCCGTTACGGGTGGGGGCTTGATCGCCGATCAGCTGCCGCATTGTGCAACCGGAAGGCTGCGACCATGACAACTCGCATTCGGATTCGTCAGTACGTACTCACCGACCATCTGTGGTCTCGCCACCTTTACATCGTCGCTCTACAACGAGCTCGTGACATCGGCTGGCAACGAGGGTCGCGTTATTCGCCTCGTCGAAACCCCGCAACCGCAGGCCGGCCCCGAAGTCGTCGGGCAGCTGGTCGCCGGCGACCGCGCACAGTGCCTATCGCGCGGCCGAGTTGCTGAACGACGGTGACATCGCCATCGTGCAACATGAGTACGGCGTGTACGGCGGACCAGACGGCGACGAAATCCTGCTCCTCCTGCGCGCGCTCACGGTGCCATCTGTCGTCGTCCTGCATACCGTTCTCAGCGCACCGACACCGCACCAGAAGTCAGTGCTCGAGGCCGTTGTCGCAGCTGCTGACGCGGTTGTGACGATGACGGCGACGGCACACAATCGTCTTGCGACTGGCTATGCCGTCGACATGCGCAAAGTCAATGTCATTCCGCATGGCGCACCCGCCGTCCGCAGTCACGCGTTGTCGGTGCGCACCGATCGGCCGACGGTGTTGACGTGGGGCCTGATCGGTCCCGGTAAGGGCATTGAGTGGGGCATCGAGGCGATGGCGGCTCTCGCCGACCTCTACCCGGCGCCGCGTTACGTGATCGCCGGCCAGACCCATCCCGAAGGTGCTCTTGCGCGATGGCGAGGCTTATCGCGAGCGACTGAAGCAGCAGGTGGCTGCGCTCGACGCTTGGAGAGAGTGTCAGTTTCGACAGCCGCTACCGTGACAACGTGTCCCTTGGTGAGTTGGTCGATTCAGCGGACGTCGTGTTGTTGCCGTATGACTCGACCGACCAGGTCACCTCGGGTGTTCTCATCGAGGCCGTCGGCGCGCTGAAGCCGGTCATCGCGACCCGCTTCCCGCACGCCATCGAGTTGTTGGCCGACGGTGCGGGCTTGCTCGTGCCGCAGAAGAACCCGGCGGCGATCGCTGCAGCGTTGCGCACCTTGCTCACTGATCGCGAACTCGCAGCCGGCATGACGAAGGCGGCTGGAGCCGCTGGGTCCGAACTGGTGTGGGCGGCTGTTGCACAGCGTTATCTCGACTTGGCCGGCGATCTGATCAGCGCCCGCGTGGCGGCGTGAATACCGCCCCGGCGCTCGCGAGGCCGGTGTTCGATCACCTGCACCGGCTGACCGACGGCCGCGGGCTTTTCGAGCACGCTGAGTACGGCGACCCGCGGCCTGAACATGGCTACTGCCTCGATGATGTTTCCCGTGCGCTCGTGGTGATCTGTCGCGAGCCGAACCCCAGCCCGGCGTTGCGAGCCCTCGGTCGTCACTACCTCGACTTCACGCTGTCGGCGATCGAGGCGACGGCTCGTGCCACAACAGGATGAGCATCGACGGTTCGTGGAGCGACGATCCTGCGGTTGAAGACTGGTGGGGTCGTGCTCTGTGGGGGCTCGGTGTCGCCGCCGCACATGCGCCGACCCAAGCGATGCGCGCGCGTGCGCTGCTCGGCTTCCGGTTGGCTGCTCGCGCCCGTTCGCCGCACCCGCGAGCGATGGCGTTTGCCGCGCTCGGCGCGGGCGAACTGCTTATGAACCGGGCCGGCGAGCTGTCTGCGATGCGCTTGTTGGGCGATGCCGTGCGAAGCGATCGGGCCGTCCGGCGTCGATCCCGCGTGGCCGTGGCCGCAACCGCGATTGACCTACGGCAACGGCTCGATCGTCGAAGCCCTGCTGCTCGCTGGATCAGCGATGCCAGACGTGGCCGCGCTTGAACGCGGCCTGCAGTTGCTCGACTTCCTGCTTGAGATCGAGACGCTCGACGGCCACCTGTCGGTCACGCCGGTAGGCGGCCGCGGCCCCGATGATCCGCACCCGGGCTTTGACCAGCAGCCGATCGAGGTTGCCGCGATCGCCGACGCTTGCGCTCGCGCGTACGAGCTCACGCAAGACCGCGGCTGGTTGCGTGGCGTGCGCATGGCGTGGTCATGGTTCAACGGCGACAACGACAGCGCGACGCTGATGTTCGATCCCGACACCGGCGCAGGCTTCGATGGCTTGTTGCGCGATGGCCGCAATCTCAACCAGGGCGCGGAGTCGACACTTGCCCTGCTGTCGACTGCGCAGCATGCTCAACGGCTCGCGCTGCTGCAGTGACGGTTACTGAGTCGCTTGCTCGTCGGATCGACGCGCAGCTAGCGCCTGACCCCGGCGCGTGTTGTCGCAAAATTGTTCTTGCCTGGTGAAGAATTGCCGCTAGGACGTTCGCGGACCGGCGCGGTTATCGCACGGGTGCTGGCGTTGCCGGAAGACGAAGTCGAGCGCGTCGCGGCTGACTTGCTCGTCGACTTCTCGCAACGGCATCGTGAGTATGTCGACGTGCTCACCGACCATGCGTCGATGATGCGCTTGCAGGTGCAGTCGCCGCCGGAGATGTCGCAGGCCCGTTTGCTGGTGCTCGGGGCAAGCTTCACCGCGGAGTACGCCGTTGAAGGTGCGGCGCTGTGCAATCCGAGCGCGGTCCTGCACCCTGACCAGTCCGGCCTCGTCGATGGTCAGGCGCGAGTCGCGGTCAGCCTGCGTGGCATCGGGGAAGGTCATATCTCGTCGGTTGGGTTCACCAGCGCAGTCGTTGGCCCAGGGCCGTCATGGACGTTCGAGCCTCGAGCACTGCCCATCGTTGCCGGGAGCAGTGCCGCTGCGTACTGGAAGAAGTCGCACCTGCGGGCGGTACTGATCGACGAAGGGCGCATCGACGGACTCGCTCGCAGCGTGCTCGCTCACCTGCCTGCAGTCTTTACCGGCATCGACCTCGAGCGCGCATTGGCCGAAGAGCGGCAAGACCTGCTCACGATGCCCGGTGGGCAAGTGACCGTTGAGTTGCTCCGTCGACTGGTGGCCTCGGCGTACGCGGTCGGCTTCCCGGCCGATCTCGAACTGAGCCAGCAGGTGCTGCTGCCGTCGGCACCCGACGAAAGCAACGGCATGGAAGACGCACGGTTCGTGCGATTCACAGCGGACGACGGCGGCGTCGAGTATCGGGCCACCTACACCGCCTTCGACGGTCGCAAGATCGCACCGCGGTTGCTTATCAGCCCAGACCTGCGCACGTTCCAGGCGCACCGCCTCGCCGGGCCGGCCGCGCGCAACAAGGGCATGGCACTGTTCCCGCGCATGGTCGGTGGCCGTTACCGATCGCTGTGCCGATCTGACGGTGAGAGCACCAGCGTCGCGACGTCGGTCGACGGGTTTGTCTGGAGCGCACCCGAAGTGATCCAGGCGCCGGCCGCCTCGTGGGAAGTTCTGCAGGTCGGCAACTGCGGACCGCCCATCGAGACCGACCGGGGGTGGTTGGTGTTGACCCACGGCGTCGGGCCCGATGCGGATCTACTCGATCGGCGCGATGCTGCTCGACCTCGACGATCCGACCAAGGTCATCGCTCGGCTTGAGCGCCCGTTCCTTCAGCCGACGCTCGACGAGCAAAACGGCTACGTGCCGAACGTCGTCTACTCGTGCGGTGGCGTGATTCACGACGGGCTGCTCTGGCTGCCCTACGGAATCGGCGACTCGCGCATCGGTGTGGTCTGGGCGTCGGTCGATGAACTCCTCAACGAGATGACCCCGACCCGCCGCGTGAGGATTTGCTCGTAGACGCGCAGGTAGTCGTCGACCATCCGATCGACTCCGAAGCGTGCTGCGGCGCGCGCACTGACAGCGCTGCGGTCGAGCGCGATCGCCTTCTCGATTGCGGCGACCGCGCTGTCGACGTCGTGCACGAGGAACCCAGTCACGCCCTCGTCGACCACCTCGGGCATCGAGCCGCGGCGGTAGGCGATGACCGGAGTACCGCACGCCATCGCTTCGACCACCGAGAGACCGAACGGCTCGTCGAACGCGATCGGATGAAGCAAGAACGGCGGCCGATCCGAGCACGTCGGCGCGCTGCTGCGGACCGATCGATCCGAGATAACGGATCTGGTCGCCGTCCACCTGTGGCTCTATTTGTTCGGCGAAGTAGCGCTCGTCCTGCACGATGCCGCAGATCACTAGTCGTCGTCCGGCGCGCTTGGCGATCGTGATCGCGTCGGCGGTGCCCTTGTCGGGATGGATGCGGCCGAACACCACCAGGCCGTCGCTGGGTGCGGTGTGCAGCGGCAACTGCGCGAGGTCGACGCCGTGATAGATCGTCGCGATGTAGTCGAGTTCGGGGGAGCGGTCGGCGTCGGAGATCGCGACGTAGTGCGAGCGCGCCTGCTTGTACGCCGGCAAGATTCCGGCGCCGGAAAACCCGTGGATCGTGGTGACCATCGGGGCCGCGCAGTGGGCCGCGAATGCGAGCGGCAACCAGTCGAGCTGGTTGTGCACGAGGTCGAAGTTCTTCGATTCGCTCAGAACGTTGGCAACGTGCATGGCTTCCCAGACCCGGCCGTCCATCGACGGATCCTCGGCGTAGCCGTGTGGGCTGACGCCGCGCAGTTGGGCAGAGGTCTGCGAATCCAGCGTCGCGAACAAGGTCACGTCGACGCCTCGAGCGACGAGGCCCTCAGTGAGCAGACTCGTCACGAGTTCCCACGGTCCGTAGTGCACAGGAGGCGTCCGCCAGGCGATCGGCGCCAGCATCGCCACCTTCACGCGTGACTGACCGGCCGCAGGCTCATGCACGCATTGTTGCCGATGCTGGCCGGGCTTTGGGCCGATGGGGGGAAATCGGTCGGAAGTCACCCAATCCGGGACGTCGTGGTCCTAGGCTCGTGGGCATGGTGCGCAGAGCCTCTCGAGTCACGTTGGTGGTCGCCGTTCTCGCGGCAGTGGCCGCCGTCCCCGCGGGTGCGCTGACGTCTGCGGCTGCGGCCAGTGCCGGACCAGCGCTCACGGTCGATGCGGCCGCGGGTCGGCACGCGATCAGCAGCGACGTCTACGGCATGAACTTCAGCGACGCGGCGCTGGCGACGGAGCTCGGTCTGACCGCTGACCGGTGGGGCGGCAACAGCACGAGCCGCTACAACTACACGAACAACACCCACAACACCGGCAGTGACTACTACTTCGAGAACATCGTCGACTCGACGTCACTCGACTCGTTCGTGGCGGCCGACCTCGCGCACCATGACAACCCTGTCGTCACCGTGCCGGCGATGGGATGGGTGTCGAAGACCTCGCCGTCATCGCACCCGTTCGACTGCGGCTTCAAGGTTTCTGTCTACGGCGCCCAACAATCGACCGATCCCTACGACTCGAACTGTGGCAACGGCAAGCACACCAACGGAACGCAGATCACCGGAAACGCAGCCTCCGATACATCGGTGGCCGAAAATGGCGCGTTCGATCAGGCGATGGTTGCCCACCTCGTGTCGAAGTTCGGCACCGCAGCGACCGGCGGCGTCAAGAGTTACGAGATCGACAACGAGCCGTCGCTGTGGAGCAGCACGCACGTCGATGTGCATCCCGCGCCTCTGAGCTACAACGAGTTGTGGACCAAGTCGCTCGCGGCTGCCCAGGGAATCAAGGCTGGCGATCCGAGCGCGACAGTCGACGGGCCTGGCGATTGGGGCTGGTGCGCGTACTTCTACGCGCCCGACGATCCGGGTGGCTGCGGACCCGGCCCCGACAAGACGGCACACGGAAACCTGCCGCTGGCCGCGTGGTACCTGCAGCAGTTCGCCGCGTACGACAAGGCACACGGCCAGCGATTGCTCGACTACTTCGACGAGCACTTCTATCCGCAGGAGACCGGAGTCTCGCTGTCGACGGCCGGCAGTGCCGCGACGCAGGCCCTGCGGCTGCGGTCGACCCGCGCGCTGTGGGATCCGACCTACACCGACGAGTCGTGGACCGCCGACCTCGGCCTCGGGCCGGTTGAGCTGATCCCGCGGATGAAGCAATGGGTCGCCCAGTACTACCCGGGCACGAAGATTGCGATCAGCGAATACAACTGGGGCGGCCTCGAGTCGATCAACGGCGCGCTCGCAGAAGCCGACGTGCTCGGGATTTTCGGCGCCCAGGGCGTCGATCGCGCGCAACTGTGGTCGCCGCCCACGTCGTCTCAACCTGGCGCCTTCGCGTTTCGCATGTACCGCAACTACGACGGCCACGGTTCGCGATTCGGTGACGAGAGCGTTGCGGCGTCGAGCGCAGACCAAGGTCAGCTCTCCGTGTATGCCGCGCAGCGTTCGACCGATGGCGCGCTGACCGTGCAGGTCATCAACAAGACCGGCAGCGACCTCACGAGCACGCTCGCCGTGCACAACGCATCGACGTCTGCAGCCCAGGTATTCACTTACAGCGCAGCAAATCTGAACGCCATCGTGCAGGGAACGGATGCGCAGTTCTCGGCGGGCTCCGTGTCACACACTTACCCGGCGAACAGCATCACGCTGCTGGTGATCCCGACCGACATCGCAGTGTCGCGACTCGGCGGAGCCAACCGCGACGCGACCGCAGCAGCAGTTGCCCACGCCGCGTTTCCGACGGCTGGATCGGCGAAGGCCGTGGTGCTCGCGCGCGACGACGTCTACGCCGACGGGCTGACCGGTTCGCCACTCGCGAGTGCACTCGGTGGTCCGCTGTTGTTGACCAACCCGACGGTGCTGTCTGCTGATGCACGGTCGGCGATCACTCATTCGCTCGCCGCCGGCGGCAAGATCTACCTGCTCGGTGGCACGAGTGCGATTAGCGCCTCGACAGCGTCGACCCTGACCGGGCTCGGCTATACGCGTCGTGCGCATCGGTGGCGCAGATCGCTACGCGACGGCCAGTCTCATCGCCGATCAGATCGCGGCCACCCACACCGTCACCCACATCTACCTGGCAACGGGGTTGAACTTCCCGGACGCCGAGTCGGCAGCCGATGCCGCGGCGGTGACCACCGGTGTGGTGCTTCTCACCGACGGCACTGCGGTCGCGGCCGAGACTGCGCAATGGGAGAGCGCGCACCCAGGCATGACGATTGTCGCGATCGGAGGATCCGCGGCCGCCGCCGATCCGTCGGCGACGCCGATCGTCGGTGCGGATCGCTACGCGACAGCCGCGAAGGTCGCCGCGAGCGTCTTGCCTGCCCCTGCCGGTGTGGTGATCGCGACCGGCGCCAACTTCCCCGACGGGCTCGCGGGTGCCGCGTACGCGGCGCATTTCGGCTGGGCGATGGTGCTTGGTCGCGCCTGGTTCGACGACGCTGGACGCCGACCAGGCCAGCTACCTGCACGCAGCCTCGACCACCGTGAAGACGCTGGTCACCGTCGGTCAGACGACTGCTGTGCCGCCGGCGACGGTGAGTGCGGTGCTGTCGGGGCTCGGCTGAGTCGGTGCACGCTGACCTGCCCTGGCAGGATCGGACGTGTGACTGAGCTGCCCACCGCGAGTACGCATCTGCTTTCCATTGCCGACGTGGTCGACGTCGGTCCCCGGATGCGCCGCATCACTGTCACCGGCGAGGCGTTGGCGAACTTTGTCGCGCTGCCTGGTCAAGACGTTGTGGTGCACGTCAGCGATGGTCACGGCGGTGGAGTCAGCCGTCGGTACACGATCCGCCATCTCGACACCGACACGCGCCGACTCGACCTCGACGTCGTGATGCACGGTCACGGCCCGGGTGCGGCATGGGCGGCATCGGTCGCGAACGGCGATGACGTCGAGGTGTTCGGCCCGCGCGGCAAGGTGCGTCTCGCCGACGCACGATGGCAGCTATTCGTCGGGGATGAGTCCGCGATCCCAGCGATCGCGGAGATGATCGGTGCACTACCAAGCGGGACGACGGCGGTGGCCGTCATCGAAGTCACCGACGCCGATGACGAGCAGTCGATCACGCAAGCGGCACCGGTCGACGTCCGGTGGCTGCATCGGCTCGAAACCCCGGCGGGGGAGTCGGAGCTGCTCGATCGGGCGGTTGCGTCGATCGAGATACCGGACGTCGACCGGCACGCGTACTTGTTCGGCGAGAGCCGGGTGGTGCGACGGCTCAGAGACGACCTGGGCGCGCGCGGCTTGCAGCCGCACGAGATCTCGGCGAAGGGCTACTGGAATCTCGGCCGCGTCAGCGGGCACTGACGGGCCGCGTCAGCGGGCACTGACGGGCCGCGTCAGCGGGCACTGACGGGACGCGTCAGCCGGGCACGAGTTCAGCCAGTCCAGACCGGCCGGAGCTCCATCACCCCGCGGGTAGCGAAGGGGTGCGCCGCTGCGACCTCGATGGCTTCGGCCATGTCGCGGCATTCGAGCAGGTCGAAGCCGCCGAGGATCTCCTTCGTCTCCAGGAACGGGCCGTCGGTAACCAGCACCTTGCCGCCGCGCACCCGCACAGCGGCTGCCAGGCCTTCGGGCGCGAGCCGGTCGCCGGCCACTCGCAGTCCGCGAGCGCCCATCGTGTCGACCCACTCCTCGATGTCGCCCTCGGGCCCCGGCGGCGGTGTGACAGGGGCGGTGTCGTTGCATACGAGCATCAGGAATTGCATGACGTGTACTCCTCGTTGGCAGGTTGGTCCATCGTCTCCCGACGAGCCCGGTCAGCCGAATTCGACGTTTCGCGGATGACCAATGTTTGGCCAGCACTCCTGACGGCCCTAAGGTCTGGCGGGTGACCTTCGACGTCGGCGCAGACGCCTACGGCCGGTTCATGGGCCGTTTCGCCAACCCCCTGGCCGCCGTCTTCGTGCAGCGCGCCGGCGTCGAGCCGGGCGCGACCGCAATTGACGTCGGATGTGGCACCGGAGCCCTCACTGCCGAGCTCGTGGGGTTGCTGGGAGCGGGGGCTGTTTCGGCGGTCGACCCCTCCGAGCCCTTTGTCGCAGCCATGCGTTCGCGGTTTCCCGATGTCGATGTTCGGCACTCGACAGCCGAGACACTGCCCTACCCAGACGGCAGTTTCGACTGCGCGCTCGCTTCGTTGGTCGTGAGTTTTATGAGCGATCCGGTGGCTGGGCTTGCCGAGATGGCGAGAGTCACCCGTCGTGGTGGCCTGATAGGAGCGACCGTTTGGGACCACGCCGGGGGTGGCGGTCCGCTGTCGCCATTTTGGCGGGCGGTCCGCGATGTCGATCCGGACGCTCACGACGAGTCGGGGCTGGCCGGCGTCCGGGAGGGTCACTTGGCGCAACTGTTCGAAGCCGCCGGGCCTGCGCGATCTCGACTCGACGACCCTGACCGTTCACCTCACCCTCGCCGACTTCAACGACTGGTGGGAGCCCTTCACGCTCGGAGTCGGTCCGGCCGGTGACTATGTCGCCCGTCTCGATGCCGACGGGCGCGAGCGGCTGAAGGCACGCTGCGCGCAGCTGTTCCCATCGAGCGGGCCATTCGAGGTCGCTGCCTCAGCCTGGACCGTGCTCGGCCGCGTCTAGCCGCGGTGTCAGCGCGCCCTGCCGAACAACAGGTAGGCCATGCCGCCGAACGGGATCGAGAAGAGGATGGCGACGGTCCACCCTCGACGGGTCAGGTGGAGGAGCTGGTAATCCTCAGCGCTGGCCAGGTCTCGTAGACAGAAGGCCTCAAAGCGAATCACCACGACGATTACCACTACCGCGAGAAACGCGATCAACGCCGCAGCTGGCCCGGACATTGCTCTATTGTCGCGCACGTTGCGGACGACCAGATACGGACGGAGAATGCAGACATGTCACTTGAGCGCGGTACCCCACCGGACCCATTCGACGTCCTGCCTGCGAAGCCTTGGTTTCGCCTGGAGAGTGACGATGTCGCCGACGGCGCGAAGCTGGCGTTGACGTTCGTGCACGACAGTGCGGGAGGCGAGAACCTCAGCCCGCAGTTGCGCTGGTCTGGCTTTCCGGCCGAGACCAAATCGTTCGCGGTGACCTGCTACGACCCGGACGCGCCGACGCAGAGCGGTTTCTGGCACTGGGTGCTGGTGAACATCCCCGCCGACGTGACCGAACTCGCGCGCGGCGCCGGCAGCCCGGGCGAGCTTCCGCGCGGGCGCGTTCCACGTGGCAGGAGACATGGGCACCAAGGCTTATGCCGGAGCGGCACCGCCGCCCGGGGACCGACCGCACCGGTACGTGTTCGCCGTCCACGCGCTTGATGTCGACACGCTCGACGTGAGCGATTCGGTGAGTGCGGCGATCGTCGGCTTCAACCTCGCGTTCCACACCCTCGGCCGCGGGGCGCTGCGGCCGACCTACCAGCGCTAGCTCTACCTACAGGCGGTAGGACAAACCTCACGCGGGTGCAGCGATGCTGTGTTCGGGTTCAGCAATGCGGTGCCGCGGCGGGCGACCGACGGTGAGCAGCACGAGGCCGCCCGCCGTGAGTCCGATCGCCGAGGCGAAGCTGTAGCGGTAGCCGAACTGTGCGCCGATGCCCAGCAGCGGGCTGGACAAGATGATGCCGCACGGGAACGTGTTGCTGTAGAGCGTCGAGGCGCGGCCGGGCTGCAACGGCAGCAGTTCTTGCACGTAACTGATGCCCAAGCCTTGGATGAGCGCGATGAAGCACGCGTTGAGCAGCTGCGCTACCCCGAGCTCCCACACCTGTCCGGCGATCGAGGCAAGGACGAAATAGGCGATGCCGAACAGCGGCCCGATCCGTACCAGCAACTGCAGCGGCACTCGGGTCGACAGGACACCGAACCCGAGCATGGCGGGGATCTCCAGAGCTGCGCAGATGCCCAAGATGACCCCCGCGGACCCAACGTTGGCATGCAAGTGTTGCGCACCAGAAGGGGCAGCGCCTGCACGTTGAGCGACATGGCGCTCGCAAGCATGAGTCAGCGCCGCGATCGTGATCCACAGCGACCGCCGAGCGCCGGCCGCGGACGAGCCGAGGTCGTGACTGCCGGCGTGGGCTGACGATGTTGTGACGCGGCGGTTCGACGAACCAGCGCGCCACCACGATGGCGATGACTGCGTACAGGCCGGCCGAGCAGGCGTACAGGGTGCTGAAGCCGCCAGCAGTCAAGATGCAGCGCGGCGAGCGGCGGCCCGGCCACCCAGGAGAGGGAGAAGAACGTCCGCAGCGTGCTGGTGATCATGGGCGCCGTCGGTTGGCCGGCGAGGGTGGCGCGTGCATACGCGTAGCCCTGCGGCAGCACGGCAGCACCGACCGCGGTCACCGTGCACGCCAGGACCAGCAACGGCCAATAGCTTCGCAGCACCGAGAACAGCGCGGCACCCACGCAACCACTGACCGCGCACAGCAGGAGTATCCGTCGACGCGCCACCCGACCGTCGGAGAGCCGACCGAGAATCGTCGACACCACAACCCCGGCCAGCGGCTGGGCGAGCAGAAACACCGTCAGCTCGACGGGCCCCGCGTGCACGGCGCTGGTGAGGAACAGCGACATGAACGGGAACGACAGGGCGGTCGACAGCCCGATTGCCAAGAAGACGACAGCGAGTGGGCCTAGCGCGCGCGAACGGATGCGCATCGGTGCCGCAGTGGTCGTCGTCGCCGTCACTGCGTCACGCTAACAGTTCGGGGTGACAGTTCATTTGCGCTTTAACGCCCGACGCGTCGTGCCGGCTCACCGGTATCGAGCGCACCGGCCTTCTTGGCGTCTCGTCGCAGGCGACCCCTCGCTCGGGGCAACAGCAACGCGATGCGCTTCTCCGCGATGGCTTGCGTCTGCATGCTCAGCCACCAACACAACGCCGCGAGCGGCAACTCGATGACGATGGCGAATGGCGATGGAAATCCGGGAGTTGGCGACGGCGCGCAGTGAGCACGTCGAACCACGCGTCGACGATCAACAGCGTGCCAGCCGCAGTCGCGGCGACCGAGAGGTTGCGCGATCGGCGCAGCGCGAAGTACGCGGTTGCCGCCAGCGCGATGAGCAACATGCCGTCGAATCCGGCCCACGCGAAGTCATAGTGCCGCGACAGTTGCCGTGACGGGAGCACGGTCGCCAGAAACGCGATCCACGGGATCAGCAGCAGCGAGAGCACCGCGAACAGCGGGCCGGCGATCCGGATCAGCCAGTGGTCGTCGATCAGCACTTCGTTGCCGAGTTCGGGTGCGGGGGAGACCAAGTCGTCGACCCGCTCGGCCGCCCGCACCCAGCGGCGAAACATCATGAGACCTGATTACCCTGCCCGTTGTTGATCACTCACGACGCCGGACAGTTGGTTACCGGTGGCGGCCTTCGGCCAAGAGTTTCTCCTTGATCTCGCAGCATTTTCGCGTGGGTCTGCGGATCGACCTTCGGGTACTTCGGATCGATGTCCATCAGCGCGTCGAGGATGGTCCACGACGCGGCGAGCCGCGCGAACCACTTGTGGTCGGCCGGTATGACGTGCCAGGGCGCGTACGAAGTGCTTGTCGCGCTCAGCATCTCTTCGTAGGCGTGCTGGTACTCGTCCCAGTGCTCGCGCTCAAGCGCATCTCCAACGTCGAACTTCCAGTTCTTGTCGGGCTCGTCAATACGATCGAGGAACCGGCGGCGCTGTTCTTCCTTCGAGAGGTTCAAGAACAACTTGACGATGCGCACGCCGTTGTCGGCCAGATACCTTTCCCAGTCGTTGATCTCGCGAAAGCGGCGCTTCCAGATGTCGGTCTTCGCTCCGGGGATGTGCTCGTTCCCGAGCAGCTCAGGGTGGACTCGGACGACCAGCACCTCCTCGTAGTGCGAACGATTGAAGATGCCGATCGAGCCGCGCGGCGGCAGTTGCAACTGGTAGCGCCACAGGTAGTCGTGTTGGAGCTCGATCAAAGAGGGCACCTTGAACGGATGGACGCTGACTCCCTGCGGGTTCACGCCGCTGAGCACGTGCTTGATCGTGCCGTCCTTGCCGGCGGCATCCATTGCTTGCAGGATCACCAGCACCGCGTACGTGCTCTGCGCCGCAAGCCGGGCCTGGTATTCACCGAGCTGCCGCACGCCCTCGGCGAGCGCCACCCCGGCGTCCGCCCTCGTCACGAACTCATCGCGGTACCCAGGGTCGAAGTCCTTCGAGTCGTCGCCCAGCCGCACGGCCGAGCGAGGTTTGACCCGAAACGGCGCGATGCGCTTGCGGAGGTCGGCATGACTGACAGGGGTGGACGCAGAGTTCTCCATCTGGGCATCATGCCGGGTCTGAACCGGGAACGTCACGGCCGCCGAACCCTTCGGACACTGGAGGCGGCCGCACGGCCTATCAACGAAGGGACCAGGCGCTTGAGCGCGAGGGTGGACGAAGTCGACGCAGACCATGCGAGGGGGCTCGAGCCTGTCCTTGTCCGCCAGCCTGGCGCCACGCCCGTGCGCGCGGTCGCCCTGGTGCTGCATGGCGGCCGAGAGGTCAGCGCCGCGCCGTGTCACGGCGCGCCAGCTCGCGGTCTTGCGCATGGTGCCGATCGCACGGCACCTGGCCTCAGCGGGCGCCGCGGACGGGCTCGGCGTGTGGCGGCTGCGCTTCCGGTACCGCGGCTGGAATGCACGGGCCCAAGCAGGCGAGGACGCGTTTCCGGTCGCCGACGTCCGCTGGGCCGTGCAGCAGCTGCGCGACGCAGCACGGCGAAGTGCCGATCGTGCTCGTCGGTCATTCGATGGGCGGCCGCGCGGCGCTGCGGGCTGCCGATGAGCCCGGCGTGGTCGGCCTGGTCGGCCTCGCGCCATGGGTGACGCCACAGGAGCCATACAAGCAAGTGATCGGACGACGCCTGCTGGTCGTTCACGGCACTCGTGACCGCACGACGTCGGCAAAGAACTCGAAGGCACTGGTCGACGCCGTCCGGCAGGAGGCGGGTGCCGACTCCGCTGGTGAGGCGACGTTCGTGCACCTGCGCGGAAGTGGGCACGGCATGCTGCGCCGGGTTGCGCTCTGGAATGACCTGACCGCGGATTTCGTCCTGCAGACCGGGCTCGGCGTGTTGCCGGGTGCCCGCCTGGCCCAAGCCATCGAGGACGGCGACTCGGTGGTCTAGGCCGGTCAGCGTTCGAGGACGAGTTGGTGCACGTTCAGGTAACCGCTGGCGAAGCCGGCCTCGCAGTAGGCGAGGTAGAACTTCCACATCCGGGTGAATCGCTCATCGAACCCGAGTGCCTGAACTGCGGCGGTATTGGCGTGAAATCGCTCCAGCCACGAATGCAGCGTGCGTGCGTAGTCGTGGCCGTATGCAGTTGCTGAACTCACTCGCAGCCTCGTGTTGTGTGCGACGACATCCCGCACGGCGTGCAGCGACGGGATGATGCCGCCGGGAAACACATACTTGTGGATCCAGGTGTAGGTGCCCTTCGTCGCAAGCAATCGTTGATGCTCGATGGTGATCGACTGCAAGGCGACCCGGCCGCCAGGTGCGAGAAGGCGATCGATCGTGGCGAAGTAGTCGGGCCAGTATTCAAGGCCGACCGCCTCGATCATCTCGACGCTGACGATGGCGTCGTAGGTCCCGGTGACTTCGCGGTAGTCGCGCAGCTGGACGTCGACGAGATCGCCGCAGACCGGCCTGCTCTGCGCGCCGAATCGCCCACGCCTGCTGCTCACCCGACAGCGTGACCGTGGTGACCCTGGCGCCGCGAGCGGCCGCACGGACCGCGAGCTCACCCCAGCCGGTGCCGATCTCGAGCAGCCGAGTATCGGCCTTCACTTGTGCGAGATCCAGCAACCGATCGATCTTGCGGATCTGTGCGGTGGCCAGCGTTTCGCTGTCCTGCGCGGCGCCCGCTACGTCGCCCGCGGATGCGTCGTCCCAGATGGCGCTCGAGTACGTCATTGTCCGATCGAGAAAGAGCGCGAACAGCTCGTTCGACAGGTCGTAGTGCCGGGAGATGTTCGACTTCGATCCGTGCAGGTCATTGTGTTCGGACGCCGGTTGGCGGGCGTCGTACCAGCGGCGAGCCCGCTGGAGAACGCCAGGTACGAGCCCGGCCATCCGCCGGGCGAATGGCGTGAGGACCGATGCCACGTCGTCCGCATCCCAATCGCCTGCCATGTAGCTCTCGCCGAAGCCGATGAGGCCGTCGTGGCCAAGGCGGCGGAAGAACTGAGCGGGCCGGTGCAGCCGCATGACAGGCGCCACGCCGGTGCCCGCCTCGGTGCCCGCCTCGGTCACGCGGGGCTTGACCAGCAGCCGTCCGTCGGGCAGTTCGACGGTCACGCCGAGCCGCGTTGCGGCTCGCATGAAAATCCGCCGGGCGATCGCGGCGTGGATCGGAGCATGCGGGACGCCGGGTAGCTGCGTCCATGGGCCGGCCGGTGCCGGGATGCCACTGCTCGCCTGCCGTGGTTGGAGCTCGTACGTAGTCACGCCTGGCCTCTCGGGGTCTGGGAGCGGTTCAGGGTTTGGAGCGGATCAGGATTCTTGAGTCCTCCGGAGTTGTGCGATCGGGCGCGGCGGGCCGCCGGACGACAGGCAGGCCGCGCAGGAAAAGCCTGATGCCTTGATAGCGAATCAGCGCCGTCACTCGCAAGGCTCCCAAGGGGTAGTGCAGCAGCGTGCGCACGGTCGTCGAGGTGGTGACCGGCTCGCGCCGCCCGTTCAGGGTTGCGCTGAAGGCAACGTGCCCCTCGCGGCGCAGGACTATGCCTACGTGCACGAGGTCTGTCGGCACCGTGAAACGCATGTCGTAGCTGCCGTCGACCGGGTTGAAGGGCGAGACGTAGAGCGCCTTGTCGACGCTCGCTCGGCCCGCCGCATCGGGCGTGAGGAGATAGCAGTGCCGGCCGCCGTAGGTGTTGTGCACCTCGGCGACGACGCACCGGACGGCGTCGTCAAAGACGCGGTCACCAACCGCCGTGTCATCGAGTGCCGCCTCGGGTCGCAGGCACCAGTACACAGTGATCGGGTTGAACACGTAACCGAGCATGCGGGGATTGGCGAGCATCACGATGCGATCGCCCGACACGTCGATGCCATGGCCGCCGACCCAGTCGACGACGTTGTCGCGAATCGTGTGCGTCGGGTCGCCCAGATGGTCGCGCGCTTCGAATCGCAACAGGCGACCGAGCAGCGCACCGCGCGGCATCGTCGCGAGGTCGATCGAGCCACATCGGGTGCCGGTAGCGAAATCCGTGGTGCCACGGTCGACGACGGGTGTGGCCGATCTCGGTGTGGTAGAGCGCGGGGGTGACGACCTCAGTCACCATGTGACGCCGAGACTCTCCGCTGCCCGCACTCCCGACGCACAGCCATCTTCGTGAAATCCCCACCCGTGGTACGCCCCGGCAAACGCCAGCACGCGATCTGACAGCGACGGCAGTTCGGCTTGTGCTGCGAGTGAATCCGTCGTGTAGATCGGATGGGTGTAGTCCATGGTGGCGATGACCTGATCGGCAGCGATCCGCTCGTCGGCGTTGAGTGTCACGACGTAGTTCGCTTCCTCGGTCAGGCCTTGGAGGCGGTTCATGTCGTAGCTCACGCGTACCCGGTCGGCCGTCGTCTGGCACGCGTCGAGGCGGTAGTTCCACGACGCCCTGACCCGCTGCGACTTCGGCAGCAGCGACGCGTCGGTGTGCAGGGCGGTGCGGTTCACCGAGTAGGTGAAGGCGCCGAGAATCCGCCGCTGCGCAGGCGTGGGGTCGGCGAGCATCGCCAGCGCCTCGTCGGCATGCGTGGCGACGACGACCTGGTCGTGCCGGTGCGCCCGCCCGTCGGCGTCCCGGATCTCGACGCCGTCGTCGCGTTCGGATGACTGCTCGAACCGGGGTCTGAGTGCGAACGGCGGTGAGTTCTTTGGTGGCTCGCTCGACGTAGGTGCGCGACCCGCCGACGACTGTGCGCCAGGTCGGCGAGCCCGCTGACCGACAGCAGGCCGTGGTGATCGAGGAACTGGAAGAGATAGCGCGCCGGATACATCAGTGCGGTCCCCGGCGAGCACGACCACACGCACGAGACCACCGGCACCATGAAGTGCTGGATGAAGTAGCGCGAGTAGCTGCCCTCCCGCAGGAACGCCTCGAGCGTGCGCGGCGTGTCCTCCGTCTGGCGCAGCAGGCGGCGCGCGGCGATGTGGAAGCGCTTGACCTCGGTGAGCATTCGCAGGTACGCGGGATTGCGCAGCGATTTCGCGTGTGCGAACACGCCGCCGAGCCCCTTCGAGCCGGCGTACTCGAGGCCGCAGCCGTCGCATCGCACCGACATGCTCATCTCGGTCTCGCGGGTTTCGACCCCGAGCTCGGCGAAAAGGCGGAGCAGGTTGGGGTAGGTCCGCTGGTTGTGCACGATGAATCCGCTGTCGACGGCGACGTGGCGGTCGCCAACGGGGACGTCGTGGGTGTGGGCGTGCCCACCGAGTCTGGGCAGCGCCTCGTACAGGGTGACCTCGGCGTCGCGCTGCAGAATCCATGCTGCGGTCAGGCCGGACACTCCGGCGCCGACGACCGCGACCGAACGCCTCGTCGCGCGGTCACGATGCGACCGACGGGTTGGTCCGGGCGCGTCGGCGGCAGCGGGAAGAAGCCGCTCGTGGCCTCGATGTATTCGGCGGTAGCCGGGCCGTGACGCCGTGAGATGCGACTCGAGCAACGGCTTGCCGGTCTTGCGAGCCAGGAACCACGTCATGAGCGCCGGGGAGGCGATGGTGAGGATGCCGGGCCAGTGCGCGAAGGCGATCAGCGCGAAGCCCCACCACTGCGCTGCGTCGCCGAAGTAGTTCGGGTGCCGGGTGTAGCGCCACAGGCCGCGGTCCATGACCTTGCCCTTGTTGGCGGGGTCGTTCCTGAACGCCTGTCAGCTGCCAGTCGCCGCCGGCCTCGAAGACGAAGCCGACGATCCAGACGGCAACGCCGAGCCAACCGAGTACGCCAACCGATCCGCCACGGACGGCGGTGACTTGGAGCGGCAGCGACACGAACCACATCGCGAGCGCCTGGATCGAGATACACCTTGCGCAGCGCGTAGAGCGTGCGGTTGCCGGGTGCGTCGGCGAGCATCGCGACGTAGCGCGGGTCCTCGCCCTCGCCGCGGCCGCGAAGCGCCATGTGGATTGCCAGCCGCAACGCCCAGATAGCGGTGAGCACCGTGATGAGGATTCGTCGCTCAGCGCCACCGTGGTGTGCCGAGCCGAGCGCCACTGCGTCAGCGGCGAGCAGCGCCGCCAGGAACCCGAGGCCCCACGCGGTGTCGATGACGTTGTGCCGACCGACCCGCAGCGCCGTGAGGAATGTGACGGCGACCACAACGACGATGCCGCCGAGCGCGGCCAACGAGGCCCAACCCATCGTCGTCCAGGCAAAGGCGCTCACGGCCGAATGTTCGTTCGGTTGAGCGCTCACCGGATTGCTTCCGAGCGGTCCCGTGCTGAGCTTTCTTAGCGCCGGCTCAGGGAAGCGTGAGGATCTCGGCGCCGGTTTCGGTGACCAGGACCGTGTGTTCGAACTGGGCGGTGCGGGCGCGGTCCTTGGTGACCACGGTCCAGCCGTCGGGCCACACGTCGTAGTCGACCGTGCCCAGGGTCAGCATCGGCTCGATGGTGAACGTCATGCCCACCATCATCGGCAGGTCGTATTCGGGCAGGTCGTAGTGCGGAACGATGAGGCCGGAATGGAACAGCGTGCCGATGCCGTGGCCGGTGAAATCACGGACGACGCCGTAGCCGAAACGCTTGGCATAGCTCTCGATAACCCGGCCGATGACGTTGAACGAGCGGCCCGGAGCCACTGCGCGGATCGCCCGATCGAGTGCCTCGCGAGTGCGCTCGACGAGCAGCCGCGATTCGTCGTCGACCTCGCCGACCAGGAACGTCGCGTTCGTATCGCCGTGGACGCCGCCGATGAATGCGGTGATGTCGATATTGAGGATGTCGCCCTCGACCGCCTCGGTCGAGTCGGGGATGCCGTGACAGATGACCTCGTTCAGCGACGTGCACAGCGACTTCGGGAAGCCTCGGTAGCCCAGCGTCGACGGGTACGCGCCGTGGTCGCACAGGAACTCGTGACCGATCCGATCGAGCTCGTCGGTGGTCACGCCAGGGACGATGTGGCGGCCGACTTCCGCGAGCGCCTGCGCCGCGAGTCGGCCTGCGATACGCATCGCGGCGATCGTGTCGGCGTCCTTGACCTCGACTTCGCTGCGCTGCTGCCAGCGCGACTCGTCGACGTAGTACGGCCGCTCGATCGTCGTGCGGGACGGCGCGGCGTGCTGTCTGAACGCCCGGACTCAACACGCGGCCTCGGTCACTGCGTGTAGCGGCTGCATGCCCATCAGTCTACGTGTCGCGGTGTTGCCAGACTGTGCGCTGCAATTGGCGAAGCGGCGGCTCCCGATTCTGCTGGGAGCTCGCCGCCTCGTCGTGACGTCGTGCCGTCTGCCAGTCGTCGAACAGTGGTACGAGAGCAGTGGTACGGAGCAGTGATGCGGTAGGCTAGGTCACTGCAGGACTAGCTCGCCGTAACGCGCTTGCGGGGAGCTGCCTTGCGGGCCGTCGTCTTGCGGACCGCTGTCTTGCGCGGAGCGGCCTTACGGACTGTCGTCCGCTTGGCTGCTGCCTTGCGGGGAGCAGCCTTGCGCGCGGTGGTCTTACGTGCCGTTGTCTTGCGCGCGGTGGTCTTCTTGGCCGCAGTCTTGCGAGCTGTGGTCTTGCGGACCGTGGTCTTGCGGGCGGCCGTCTTGCGAGCTGCGGTGGTCTTCTTAGCCGCAGTCTTGCGGGCGGTCGTCTTCTTGGCTGCTGCCTTGCGGGGAGCGGCCTTGCGAGCGGTGGTCTTGCGCGCAGTGGTCTTCTTGGCCGCAGTCTTGCGAGCTGTGGTCTTGCGCGCGGTCGTCTTCTTGGCTGCTGCCTTGCGGGGAGCGGCCTTGCGAGCGGTGGTCTTCTTCGCCGCAGTCTTCCTAGCAGTGGTCTTCTTCGCCGCGGTCTTGCGGACCGTGGTCTTCTTCGCGGCAGTCTTTCTGGCTGCGGTGGTCTTCTTCGCCGCAGTCTTCCGGACAGTCGTCTTCTTGGCTGCTGCCTTGCGGGGAGCGGCCTTGCGAGCGGTGGTCTTCTTCGCCGCGGTCTTGCGGACCGTGGTCTTCTTTGCTGCCGTCTTGCGTGCAGCGGTCGTCTTCTTCGCGGCCGCCTTACGCGGGGCCGCAGCCTTGCGTGTGGTGGTCTTCTTGGCGACTGTCGACGATGCACTGCGATCGTCGACGCTGGCGCCTGACAGGTTCTTTTGCACGGATGCAATCGCCGCCTTTGCAGCTCGTAGGTTGGGATGGTCTGCTGAAGTAGCCAGAATCTGACCGGTGGGGCCTTCGAGAGTGAACGTGAACTTGCCGGTCCGGCCTTTTCGCAATACAACCTTCGCCGGCACTCATGCCTCCTCGGCAGATGGTTCCGGTCTGCGACCGGGACGTCGAACACAACGATGACACTGACATCAACGTGATGCCAGGAACCATGCCGCGTTCTTCTCGGACATTTTGTAGCGCATTTTCGGTGCTGAGTGGTGTCGATGTGACGCGTGATACGTGAAGATGTGCCCCATGAGTGGCCTCGTTGAACATATTTTGCGGTTACCAAGTTGGATCGCATTGCTGGTTGTGTTCGCGATGCCCGCACTCGAAGCGTCGACATTCCTTGGATTTATCTTTCCCGGCGAGATCGCATGTCTACTCGGCGGCGTGCTCGCATACGAGAGCAAGGTGTCACTTGCAGTAGTCATCGTCGTTGCAATCGCGGGTGCGGTGATTGGCGACAGTGTCGGATTCGCGATCGGCTACAAGTACGGCGACGCGCTTCTCGAGCAAGGTTCCGGAGCGCATTATCAAGCCGGAACACGTCGTCCGCACGAAGGAACTGATCGTGCGACTTGGCGGTCGTGCGGTCTTCGTCGGACGCTTCACGGCGGCGTTGCGCGCGCTTGTGCCGGGCTTCGCGGGCGTCTCGAAGATGCATTACCGAACGTTTCTGATCTGGAACTTCGCCGGTGGGACGCTATGGGCAACCGCGGTCGTGGTTGCGGGTTATCTCGCCGGCAAGTCGTGGCACCGGGTCGCGTCCGACATCAGCATCGTCGGCTGGTCGGTGCTCGGCCTGGTCGTCGTTATCGGGGTCGTTTGGTTTCTGCGTCGGCGTCGTCAGAGTCACTGACGGCGTCGAGAACCCGCCCCAATCGGCGCCTGAACGCGCCGATGCGGCTTTTCGCGGCGGCCGTCGACTCTCCAGCGGCGGCACTCACCAGGTGAGACACCACGTCGAACTCCGGAACCACGATTCCCTCATTCGACGCCCCCGGCGCGGACATATTTGGCGCCCCTGGCACCCACAAACTCTCGTGCGCGAGTCCCTCGAGCTCAGTGTTGCCGGCATCCAGCGCGAACACCGTGGCGCCGATTCGGCGCGCATCGGCCACTCGTTCAAGCAATTGTTCGGGTGCGGCGTCGGGCGCGACCACGAAAACAGTCTCGCCTCGGGCGATCTGTTCGAGTCGCTGCAGCCCGACGGCGAGATGCGCGGGCGCGTTCGGCGGGGGAGCCCATCGCACCAACACGGGCGCGAGCCCCGGCAGATCCGACCACCGCGCCTCGTCGTCGAGATGTGCTGCGAAATGCCACGGCTCCTCTGTCGGAGTGCCGACCAGCAGCAGTCCGCCGAGGTCGTGAGGTGCGCGGCGCAACGCCTGACCGAATGATCGGGTGCGTTCGACCCATCCGGTGCCCGCCAGCAGGTCGCGCATGAGCGCGATGCGCGCGCGGTCCATCAACACCTCCAGCGAACGACGGCAGCTGTCTCAGTATGGCGGCGCGGCTGCGAGGATGACGTTCATGAGTGAGTGCGCAGCTCGGGACGATCGGCATTCTCGGTGGCACCGGCGACCAAGGTCGCGGACTTGCCTATCGGTGGGCGCTGGCAGGTCTCGACGTCATGATCGGCTCGCGAGATGCCCAGCGAGCGCAGGCTGCCGCCGGTGAGATTGGCTTCGATGTGCGCGGTGCTGCGAACCTCGAGGTCGCAGCCGCTGCCGACATCGTCGTCGTTGCCGTGCCGTGGGACGGTCACGCAGAGTTGCTGGAATCTGTTGCCGGCGTTGGTGCGTCGGCAAGATTGTGGTCGACTGCGTGAATCCGATCGGCTTCGACGACAAGGGCGCGTACCCGCTTGCGGTTGCCGAGGGGAGTGCAGCACAGCAGACCGCCGCGATCCTTGCGGGCAGTCGCGTCGTGGCCGCGTTCCATCACGTCTCGGCCGTGCTGCTGAACGATCGCGCCATCGATGCCATCGACTGCGACATCATGATTCTCGGCGAGGATCGCGAAGCAACCGACACCGTCGCGCAATTGGCCGGACACATTCCGGGTGCGCGCGGCATCTACGCCGGCCGGTTGCGCAACGCACATCAGATCGAAGCGTTAACAGCGAACCTGATTTCGGTTAACCGTCGTTATAAGGCGCACGCGGGAATCAGGTTGACCGACGTCTGAGTCCGACCGTCGCCGACCACGCGCCCGTCGAGCCTTCGCCAACCCAGTCGCCGTCCAGCCTTCGCGAACCACGCGCCGTCCGGCCTTCGCGAACCACGCGCCGTCCGGCCTTCGCGAACCACGCGCCGTCCGGCCTTCGCGAACCACGCGCCGTCCGGCCTTCGCGAACCACGCGCCGTCCAGCCTTCGCGAACCACGCGCCGTCCGGACTGAGGCAGCTGAGATGGAGCCCAGGCAGGCGTGTGCACCTGCCTAAGCACCTACACGGGTGCCTAACGTGGTCAACTCGCGGCGGCGCGGGCGCGGTGAACCGGCGGTGGAAGACGAGCTCAGCTGTAGGAGTGGCCGGCGTCGGGGTATTGGCCCGACTGCACGTCGTCCGCGAATCGCTTTGCCGCATCGAGCAGCACACCGCGCACGTCCGCGTAGGGCTTCACGAACTTCGGCATCGCACCGGAAGCGGCGGATCGCATGCCGGCCATGTCTGTCCAGACGAGCACCTGCGCGTCGCACTCGGGGCCCGCGCCGATGCCGATCGTCGGC
The DNA here is from genome assembly GCA_963799955.1 of uncultured Actinomycetes bacterium. Classification (GTDB taxonomy): domain Bacteria; phylum Actinomycetota; class Actinomycetes; order Acidothermales; family Acidothermaceae; genus PALSA-607. The sequence continues at coordinate 269,840 of CAWCZJ010000003.1, read as the reverse complement.
ACCGACAGCTCGGCGGTTACCCGCTTCGCGAGGTCGCTGGGCACCATCTCGAGCACCACGGCGAATACGCCGGCGGCCTGCAAGGCGAGCTGCGTCATCGATGATGCGCTCGGCGTCGGTACCGCGACCCTGCACGCGATAGCCGCCGAGGCCGTACACGCTTTGCGGTGTGAAGCCGATGTGTCCCATGACGGGAATTCCGGCGTCGACCACCGTGCGTGCGTGCTCCGCGACCCGCTCGCCGCCCTCGAACTTGACCGCGTGCGCGCCGGCTTCCTTCATGAACCGCACAGCGGTCTCGAGCGCCTGCTGGGGCGACGATTGGTAAGAGCCGAACGGCAGGTCGGCGACCACAAGAGCGGTCTGCGTGCCCCGGACCACCGCGCGGACCAGCGGCAGCAACTCGTCGACGGTCACGGAGACGGTGTCGGGATAGCCGAGGACGTTGTTCGCCGCGGAGTCGCCGACCAGCAGCACGTCGATGCCGGCCGCCTCGAAAATCCCGGCGGTGAGCTGGTCGTAGGAGGTGAGCATCGCCCACCGCTCGCCCGCGTCCTTGCGCTTCTGGAGCTCGAGGACACCCAACCGAGTCGGAGGCAGCAGTCATGGGTCTAGACCCAACCTTTCAGGCCTCGAGTCGCCGTTCGGCGTACCCGGGCACCTCTATTCTCGCACGCCATCGCCGGGTTCGGCGGACGGTTCGCGCCAGCGGTTCGTGATCGGCAGGCGGCGGTCGCGGCCGAAGTTGCGCCCGCTGATTTTCGGTCCGGGCGGGTACTGGCGGCGCTTGTACTCCGAGCCATCGACGAGCCGGATCACCCGATCGACGATGGCCGGGTCGTGCCCGGCGGCAACCAGCGCGTCGCGGCCGAGGTCGTGCTCGATGTAGGCCTCGAGGACGCGATCGAGCACCTCGTAATCGGGCAGCGAGTCGCTGTCGAGTTGGTCGGGGCGCAGTTCGGCCGACGGCGGCTTCTCGATCGAGTTCTGCGGGATCGGCGGTTCGTCGCCGGTGGTCACCTGCGCGTTGCGCCACCGCGCCAGCCGCCACACCAGCGTCTTCGGTACATCCTTGATCGGGGCGAATCCGCCGGCCGAATCGCCGTACAGCGTCGAGTAGCCGGTCGCCAACTCGCTCTTGTTGCCGGTTGTCAGCACCAGGTGGCCGTGCTCATTCGACAACCCCATGAGAATCGTGCCGCGCACCCGGGCCTGCAGATTCTCGGCCGCGAGGCCGTGCAGCTCGACCTCCTTTTCGAACGCGGTCACGATGTCGCCGATCGGTACCACCGTGTGCGTCGTTCCCTGCCGGCGCGCGAGTTCCGCGGCGTCGGCCAAGGAGTGCTCGCTCGACCAGCGGCTCGGCAACGCCACCGTGTGCACGGCGTCGGCGCCGAGTGCGTCGACCGCAATCGTCGCGACGAGCGCGGAATCGATGCCACCGGAGAGTCCGAGCACGACTGACCTGAACCCGTTCTTGCGGACGTAGTCGCGTGTCGCTGCGACCAACGCGCCGTAAACCTCGGCTTCGGGACCCAAGTGCCGGAGCGAGCCCGCCTGGCAACGCGTCGTAGCGTGGCAACGCCGGCGTGCGCGTGTCGACCCGGTTGATGTGCATCAACGTGCCATCGCGGACGTCGACACTGCCGATGCGATCGTCGGTGGCCGCCGGTAACGAAAGGTCGACGACAACGAGACCTTCTTCGAACCGCGGCGCGCGCGCCAACGGCTGACCTTCGGGGGTGACGACGAACGAGTCGCCGTCGAACACCAGCTCGTCCTGGCCGCCGACCATATTGACGTAGGCAAGAGTCGCGTTCGCTTCGGCGGCGCGGCGTTGTGCGAGCCGCAGCCGCACGTCTCCCTTGCCGCGTTCGTAGGGCGAGGCATTGATGTTGACGACGAGTCCGGCTGTTGCGTGACCGGCTGCGGTCAGCGGCCCGCCGTCCTGCCATAGGTCTTCACACACCGTCATCGCGATGTCGATGCCGAGGTGGCGCACGACCGGCAGTTGGTCGCCGCGACTGAAGTAGCGGAGTTCGTCGAACACGCCGTAGTTGGGCAAGTGGTGCTTGGCATAGCGGGCCACGATCTGCCCGCGAAACAGGAACGCGGCGGCGTCGCACGGCAGCTGGTGGGCGGCGTTGTCGGACCTGGAAACCGACACACTCGCGATTCGGTGCGGCCGTTCGAGGTAGCCGACGATGACCCCGAGTTCGCCAAGACCAGCTGCGGCGAGTCGAGTCGCAAGGCTTTGGATCAGCGTGGCCGATGCATTGATGAAGGACTCACGCAAGACCAGGTCTTCAGGCGGGTAACCGGTCAGCATCAGCTCTGGAAACGCGACGACGTGAGCCCCGCGCGCGGCCGCGTGCTTCGACCAGGACACAACGAGTTCGGCGTTGCCCTCGAGGTCGCCGACGATGGGGTCGACCTGCGCCAGGGCGAGTCTGAGCTGCGGCACATCACCAGCGTAGTTGGGCGTTCAGGCACCCGTCGTTCGGCGCGGCGTAATACCGAAGTAACGTGATATCGAGAGGATCAGACCATGGATAAACAGACCGAGTTCGTGCTGCGCACCCTTGAGGAGCGCGACATCCGCTTCGTGCGGTTGTGGTTCACGGATGTGCTCGGGTTTCTGAAGTCGGTTGCCGTTGCACCGGCTGAGCTCGAAGGCGCCTTTGCCGAAGGCATCGGATTCGACGGCTCAGCTATCGAGGGATTCGCCCGGGTCTACGAGGCGGACATGCTCGCCAAACCAGACCCTGCGACGTTCCAGATCCTGCCCTGGCGGTCGGAGTCGCCTGGCACCGCCCGGATGTTCTGCGACATCTTGATGCCCGACGGATCGCCGAGTTGGGCCGACTCGCGCTACGTGCTGAAGCGCGCGCTCGCCCGCGCCTCCGAGCTCGGCTTCACCTTCTACACCCACCCAGAGATCGAGTTCTTCCTCTTCGAGCGCGCGCCAAAGCCTGGCGAAGCGCCGGTGCCGGCCGACTCGAGCGGGTACTTCGACCACACCCCGCATGGCGTCGGGCACGACTTTCGTCGGCAAGCGATCACGATGCTCGAATCGATGGGCATCTCGGTCGAGTTCAGCCACCACGAGGGCGCGCCCGGACAGCAGGAGATCGACCTGCGCTACGCCGACGCGCTGACCACGGCCGACAACATCATGACGTTTCGCCAAGTCATGAAGCAGGTCGCGCTCGAGCAGGACGTCTACGCCTCGTTCATGCCGAAGCCGTTTACCGAGTTCCCCGGCTCGGGCATGCACACCCACCTGTCGCTCTTCGAGGGTGACCGCAACGCGTTCTTCGAGGCCGGCGCGCAGTACCAGCTCTCCAAGACTGCACGTGCGTTCATCGCGGGCATCTTGGCGCACGCATCGGAAATCACCGCCGTCACCAACCAGTTCGTCAACAGCTACAAGCGGTTGTGGGGCGCCACCTCTCTTTCGGCGGGCGCCGGCGGCGAGGCTCCGTCGTACGTCTGCTGGGGTCACAACAACCGGTCGGCGTTGGTCCGAGTGCCGATGTACAAGCCGTTGAAGGGCAACTCGACGCGCGTGGAGATCCGGTCGCCAGACCCGGCGTGCAATCCCTATCTCGCGTTCGCGCTGCTGCTTGGTGCCGGGCTGAAAGGCATCGAGGAGGGGTACGACCTGCCCGAGGGTGCCGAGGACGATGTGTGGGCGCTGACCGAGGCCGAGCGCCGCGCCATGGGCATCAAGCCGCTGCCGGCTTCGCTGGCCGAAGCCATCGCCGTGATGGAGACGTCCGAGTTGGTCGCGAACGTCCTCGGCGAGCACGTGTTCGACTTCTTCCTGCGCAACAAGCGCGAGGAGTGGGCCGACTACCAGCGCCAGGTCACCGCCTACGAGCGGGATCGCTACCTGCCCATCCTTTAGGTAGGGCGCTGCTAGGTAGGGCGCTGCGTGTCGAGGTGAAGATTTGACCGCAGTCCTTGGACTGAGGTCGAAGAATCGCGTGACGGGTCATGTGTGACGCGTACCCGGTTTCCGGCGATCACCAGGCCGTCGATGTCCAGTGCACCGAAGGTTGCACCCCGAAGCGGAGCGATCTCGACGCGGCCGGCAGGAACGTCAGGCTGTAGCCCGAGCAACGCCGCGATGATCGCCACGGCGCTAGCGGCAGCCCAGGCCTGGGGTCGGCAGGCGGCCGGGTACGGGATCGGCGACGGATGCCCGCTGTACAGCTCCGGGAGCCGAAATTCGAAGGCTTCCGACGCATCGACGAGCCCCAGCGCCAGACTCGCTGCGATCTCGTCGTGCCCCGTCGCCGCGAGGCCGAGGATCGTGATGGCCGTGTCATGTGGCCACACGGAGCCCCCGTGGTAGCTCAACGGGTTGTAGCGCGGCGACGTGGCGGTCATCGTCCGCAGGCCGGTACCTGAGTTCATGTCCGTCTGAGCCAGCCGCTTCGCCACCAGGCCGCATTCCTCGACGTCGAGCATGCCGCTGCTCAGCAGATGGCCGATGTTCGACGACACGGTATCGACGCGACGTTTGTCCCGGTCAAGCGCAATTGCGGGGTACCTGTCGCCGCCGGTCTCGACCCAGAACGCCTCGCGGAACCGCACCCGAAGGCGGTCCGCCCACGCCCGCCATTCGTCACCGCCGTCGCGGTCGAACGCGTCTAGCAAGTCTGCGGCTTTGACCGCCGCTTCGTATGCGTAGCCCTGTACCTCGCAGAGCGCGATCGGTGACTGCGCGAGGTGGCCGTCAAGCCACTGCACCGAATCGTTGGAGTCCTTCCAGCCCTGGTTCGACAATCCGTGTGCAGACGGCGGGCGATACTCCAGGAAGCCATCACCGTCGGAGTCGGCGTCGTCGCGCATCCATTCGAGAGCACGCTCCAGATGGGGCAGTAGCTCGACGACCTCGGCCGCGGGCAGACCCCAACGCCAGGCGTCAGTGAGCAGGCAGATCCACAGTGGCGTCGCGTCCACCGTGCCGAAATAGACCGGCGGGAGGTCGAGGTCGGAGGCGAGTTCGGCACGCCGTACTTCGTGCAGGATCTTGCCGGGCTCCTCGTTGCGCCCTGCGTCGGTGACAGTGCCTTGGCGACGAGCCAGTGTCCGCAGCGTGGACGCTGCGAGTTCTGTGCCGAGCGGTAGCAGAAACCGCGCCGTCCACAGCGAGTCGCGGCCAAAGAGGGTAAGGAACCAGGGACTCCCCGCACCGACGAAGCGGTCCTGCGGCGCAAGCGGATCGGCCAGGAGGAGTCCTTCGAGATCGGTCAGGCCGCGTTGCACCAACCGTGCCAATCGGTGGTCGCCTGCCCTGACTGTAAGCGCCGACCACGCAGGGCCGCTCTGGTCTGGCGCAGCGAACAGCGCGGGCCTGGCCTGTGTGCATGTCACCGCTACGACGACTTTCCAGGTCGCGCCGGGCGGCACCTCGATCACCCACCTCAGGCTGCCGCCGCTGTGCTGCTCGTCCGGGGCGGGATCGCAGTCGACGGCGACTGTGGTGTCGGCGTCCGACCAGTGCATGCCCGCTGCGGTCGGGTTAACCGGCGGGCTCGTGCTCACGCTGCCTGCCTTGACGGCCGACATGGAGGCCAGGTCGCCGCCGCAGCGAAGTTCAATCGTCGTCGACACCGTCGTGGTGCTGTGGTTGTGGACGGACACGACTTCGCGGAGCCCGTCATTTCCGACCTCGCGACTGCGCTCGACGGTCACCGTGGGATCGGCGATCGGATCGCCCAGGTTACGAGCCACGCCGACGAACCACGCCTCGTGGGCGCCGCGCATGCCATGGGCGACCGGAGTCGGCGGGACGCCGCCGACCAAAACCCGCAGCTCGCTCACAAGCCTGCGATCGGAGTAGTACAGGCCGGCCGCGCCCCCCGGCGTGATCTGGCCGTCGGCCTCCGACAGCGCGAGCGTCGGCGCGCGCACGCAGGAGACAAGGTCGTGCAGATAGGGCTGCTGGTTTCGCACCATAACGCTTTCACCCTCACATCTCGCCGCCCTCTTGACAGCGACAGTAGGCGAGGTCAAGGCTGACGTTACCCCCGATATGAACGTTCAACAAACCAACTTGGACTGAATTTTTGATCGATCAAACGAATGGACAGGAGGGACATGGCACGGGCTCGTTCTGACGCAGCGGCTCGTGGTCTGCCCGCGACTGTCGAGTCAGTTGCAAGACACGCGCTCGTCTCGCGGCAGACCGTGTCGAACGCGATCAACGCCCCCGGTCGGGTGCGACCCGACACGCTCGCTCGGGTGATGGCGTCCATCGACGAGTTGGGCTACCGGCCCAACCGAGTGGCAAGGTCGCTGCGCACCCGGTCAACCCGAATGCTCGGCTATCGCATCGAGCCTGCGCGCGACGGGGTCTCGAGTCCGGTCCTCGACCGCTTCGTGCACGCTCTTGCCGCGACTGCGCGCGGTGCCGGTTATCACCTCGTGTTGTTCACGACGGACGACGAGACGACCGAACTGGAAACCTACGACGACCTCATCCGGACCAATGCGGTCGACGCATTCGTGCTGTCGGGCTTGCACTACGTCGACCCGCGCCAGCGGTGGCTCAGCGAGCGCGGTGCTCCGTCCGTCGCGTTTGGGCGGTCGTGGGGGGTCGAAGATGACAGCCTTTGGGTAGACGTCGATGGTGCAGCGGGCACGGCGCAGGCTGTCGACCATCTCGTCGATGCCGGTCACCGCCGGATCGCGTTCGTCGGGTCACCCGCCGACCACGCGGTCGGAGATGACCGACTCGACGGCTGGCGGACGGCCATGCGACGCCACGGGCTGCCGACTCGTGGCGCTTCGATACGCGGCGTCGACTCGCTCGAAACGGGCGCGCGTGCCACAGCGAAACTGCTCGACGCTGCGCAGCCGCCGACCGCAATCGTGTGCGCCAGTGACACCCTCGCGGCCGGCTGCCTGCACCAGGCCGCCGCGACCGGACTCCAAGTGGGCCGCGACATCGCCCTCGTCGGCTTCGACGACAGCCAGGTGGCCGCTCTTCTTCAGCCAGGTCTCTCGAGCGTGCGGCAACCTCTCGAACAAGTTGGTACGGAGATTGTGCGACTGCTCACCGCTGTCCTGGCGGGCGACGAACCCCGACTTCCCCATGTTCTGCTCACGCCGACGCTCGTCGTCCGTGAGAGCAGTGCCTTCCACCAGGTGGCACCCGTCACCCGAAGGAACTAACCGAAGGAAGTAACCAGAAGGAAGCGACTTCAATGGCTAAGGACATTGCAAGGATCAAGATGCTCGCCGCGGGCACCGTCGTGTTGGCGCTACTTGTCACCGCGTGTAGCAGCAGTAAGTCCACCGGTCCCAGCGCCGCGAGCGGTTCGCCGAGCGCGCCGACCGCTGGTGCCAGCGGCGCCTCAACCCCGGCAGGCGGTGCCTCCGCCCCGGCAGGCGGTAGACCTCAAGCCCTGCGAGCGGGGGCGGATCCGCGACGCCGAACGCGAACCCGGTCACCCTGCAACTGATGTTCGGGTCATCAGGCGACGCCGAAACGAACGCCGTCAGAGACGCCGCGGCGGCGTGGTCTAAGAAGACCGGTAACAAAGTGACGGTGATCCCGGCCCAGAACTTCTCGCAGCAGCTGACCCAGTCGCTTGCCGGCGGTTCGCCACCGGACGTGTTTTACGTCGGGTCGCAGCAGCTGTCGACACTTGCTGACAACAACAACCTCGCGCAGACCGGCGACAAGGTCGCCAACCCCACTGACTTCTATCCGTCGCTGGTGCAGTCCTTCACGTACAAGGGCAACCTCATGTGCGCGCCGAAGGACTTCTCGACGCTCGCGTTGGAAATCAACACTGACATGTGGAAGGCCGCTGGTCTGACGGATGCTGACATCCCAACGACGTGGGACCAACTCGAGACGGTCGCCAAGAAGCTCACGAAGGGCGGCGTCACGGGGCTCGTGTTCAACGACACTCTTGACCGGGTCGACGCGTTCATGCGCCAGGCCGGCGGCACGATGATGAACGCTGACAACACGGCTTTCACCATCGATACCCCGCAGAACCTACAGGGTCTGCAGTTCGTGCAGAAGCTTGCCAAAGAGGGTGTGTTGAAGTTCCCCAAGCAGGTTGGTACTGGCTGGGGTGGCGAGGCGATGGGCACGGGCAAGGCTGCCATGGCCATTGAAGGAAACTGGTTCGTCGGCGGGGTCAAGGCTAGCTGGCCGAACCTCAAGTACATGGTCGTGCCGCTGCCGGCTGGCCCTACGGGCATCAAGGCGACGTTGTCGTTCACCAACTGCTGGGGCGTTGCGGCGAAGAGCAAGAATCAAGCTGCCGCAATCGACTTCATCAACTTCCTGACGAGTGACGCGCAGCAGATGACGTTCGCCACCGCCTTCGGCGTTATGCCGTCGCGGACCAGCGACCAGGCGGCGTTCGCCTCAGCGTTCCCCGACCAGAAGGCGTTCATCGACGGCGCCAGCTATGCCTTCGGCCCGGTCGGGGTGACTGGCTTTGCGGCGGCGCAGACCGCCTTCGATGCACAGGTCATCGGCTTGTCCAACGGCAGTTCGGACCCAAAGGCGATGTTGGCCGCGCTGCAAAAGAACGCCACAGACGCAATGAACGGAAACTAACCACAGGCTGCGGTGTCAGCGGCAGGGACTGCCGCTGACACCGCCGGTGGCTGCACCTTTTCTTCGATGACAGGGACTTCGGCATGACCGTGACTTCGGGAGCAGCACCGCCGTCGGTTGTCATTCCGGTGCGCCGGAAGGGCAGATCACATATTCGCGGCAACGAGGGTGTCGGCGGTTGGCTGTTCGTATCGCCAGCTCTCATCGGTCTCGTTTTGTTCGTCGTGTTGCCAATCGTGCTAGCGCTCTACATCAGCTTTACGAAGTGGAGCGGCACCACGAGCCCGTTCTCGTCGGGCGCCAAGTGGATCGGCTTGCGCAACTACAAGAATCTGCTGTCGGGCGGCAGTCTCACTCAACAGAACTTCGCTCGATCGATTGAGAACAACTTCTATTTCGTCCTCTTCGTGGTGCCGGCTCAGACGATTCTCGCGTTGGTGTTGGCGGTCCTCGTCAACGGCAAATTCCTTAAGGGCAGAAGCTTCTTCCGCACCGCGTTCTACTTTCCGTCGGTGACAAGCAGCGTGGCGATCACGCTGGTCTTCATCTTCTTGTTTCAGGGCTCAGGGGCCGTCAACCGATTGCTGAGCTTCGTCGGCATCCACGGGCCGAACTGGTTCGCCGATAGCAACGGACTCTTCCACAACCTGCTCGGCGTCTTCGGCGTCCACTCACCGCCCGCCTGGGCCAAACACGTCATCTTCACGCGCTCGATCTGGGATTGGACCGCCGGCCCTTCGATGGCGATGTGCGCCATCATCATCTTGGTCATCTGGACGACCTCCGGCACCTTCATGTTGATGTTCCTCGCTGCATTGCAGAACATCTCCGAGGAGGTTGAGGAAGCCAGTGAGATCGACGGCGCCAACGCTGTTCAGCGGTTTTGGCGGGTTACCGTGCCGATGTTGCGGCCAACGCTGCTGCTGGTGCTCACTCTCGGATTAATCAGCACGTGGCAGGTGTTCGACCAGATCTTCCTGACTGGCAACAATCAGGGAACGACGACGCCGTCCTATCTCTCATACACGACCAGCTTCGAGAACTCGGCGTTCGGCTCGGGAGCGGCGATCGCCTTCCTGCTATTCGCCCTGATCACTGTGCTCAGCACCGCCCAGCGCTTCATCTTGCGTGACAAGGACGCCGAGCCGTGAGCGCCAGGACCTCCGGTTCGCCGCGACGCCGCGCGATCTTCTACGTGCTGCTGATTCTTTTCGCGCTTGTCTACCTCCTCCCATTCGCCATCCAGATCGCGACCTCGTTCAAGACCGACCCGGATGCGACGGCGCATTCGCTGTCGTTGATTCCACATCCGTTTACGACGGCCTCGTGGAAGCGCATCTTCGGCTTCACCAATGACAGCTCGGTCGACTTCCCGCTGTGGTTGCTGAACAGCGTCATCGTCTCGACGTGCATCACCTTGACGCGTGTCTTCCTCGACAGTTTGGCCGGTTACGCTCTCGCCCGGCTACGCTTCCCGGGTCGCAGCGCGGTATTCGCCTTGGTTCTCGCAACGATGTCGGTGCCCGGCGTCGTGCTCCTCATCCCGCGATTCCTCGTGATCAAAGAGCTCGGCTTGTACAACACCTACGCAGGCATGATTTTGCCGATTGCGATGGATGCAATGGGTATCTTCTTGATGTGCCAATTTTTCCTGCAGATCCCGCCCGCAGTTGAAGAGGCGGCCCGCATCGACGGAGCCGGCATCTGGCGCACGTACTGGTTCGTCTCGCTACCGATCGCGAAGGCCGGTGTGCTGACCCTTACGATCTTGTCGTTTCAGAGTTCGTGGAACGAGTTCGCCGCGTTTCTCGTTGCGGGCGACTCACCGAGGCTGTACACGCTGACGAAGGGGTTGGCGCTCTTTCAAGGGAGCCTTGGCACCGGCAACCAGTTCCCGCTCAGCCTTGGCGCGGCCATGCTGACCACGGTTCCGGTCGCGGTTGTGTTCTTCGTGTTCCAGCGCCGCTTCGTGGGGTCGCAGCTCAGTGCGGGAGTCAAGGGCTAGCGTCAAGGCGTGACCAACGGCGACCAGGATCGGCACGCCAGTCGCCAGGCCAGGCTTGCTCGACTGGGCTTCACCGACGCGGCGCGGGCCGAGCTCCTCGCCGCGAGAGCCGAACTCGGGTTTGGTCTGCTGACCGAAGTTGCTGCGAGCGCGGATCCCGACCTCGCGCTCGAATCCGTCGTCCACCTCGTCGAAGCCACCCAGACGTCCGTCGCCCTCGACGATCGGCACAACGCCCTCGCCCTGCACAACGCACTGCAGACCGACGTCGACTTCCGGCACCGGTTGTTCGCCGTACTTGGGTCGAGCGCGGCTCTTGGTGACCACTTGGCGACCCACCCGGTCGACTGGACAGAGCTTGCCGACCCGGGCGTCGACGACAGCCGACCGACCTGGCTCGGCCTTCGCTCGACCCTGAACGCGGCCGTCGCTGGCAAGAGCGGGCCGATCGCCGAGGCGGCGTTGCGATCGACGTATCGCCGGCTGTTGCTGCGGCTGGCCGCCCGAGATCTTGGTGGTCAACGCCACCGTCGACGACGTTGCCGCGGAGCTTGCGGACCTCGCCGCGGCGACGCTTGACGCAGCGCTACTCGTGGCCCAAGCCGAGCTGCCGGCCGATGCAGCACCGTGCCGGCTCGCGGTCATCGGCATGGGCAAGTGCGGGGGTCGCGAGCTCAACTACATCAGCGACGTCGACGTGGTCTTCGTCGCCGAACCCGCCGCGATCGAAGGCGCCGACGTCGATGAAGTGGAAGCCATGCGGACGGCGACTCACCTCGCTTCGGGGATCATCCGCATCTGCGCATCGATCTGGGAGGTCGACGCGGCACTGCGGCCCGAGGGCAAGATGGGCCCGCTGGTTCGCACGCTGGCCAGCCACGTCGCGTACTACCAGCGCTGGGCGAAGACCTGGGAATTCCAGGCGCTGCTGAAGGCACGCCCGGTCGCCGGTGACATGGAGTTGGGCCAGGCCTATATCGATGCGGTACGGCCGATGGTCTGGAGCGCGGCAGGTCGCGAGCACTTCGTCGAGGACGTCCAGGCGATGCGGCGACGGGTCGAGGCGAGCCTGCCGGCGGCGGAAGCGGAACGCGAGATCAAGCTCGGCCCCGGCGGTCTGCGCGACGTCGAGTTCGCGGTGCAGTTGCTGCAACTCGTGCACGGCCGCGCCGACGAGATGCTTCGTAGTGTCACCACCCTGAACGCGCTGGCCGACCTTGCCGCCGGCGGATACGTCGGTCGCCAAGACGCCGCTTTGCTCGCCGAGGCGTATCGGTTCCTGCGCATCTTGGAAAACCGGCTGCAGCTGCACCGACTGCGCCGCACTCACATGTTGCCGCTCGCCGCTGCCGATATTCGACGGCTCGGACGCAGCATGGGATTTCGGCAAAACCCGGCCGGCGAACTGCACGCCGAGCATGCTCGGCACGCCCGCGAAGTGCGGCGCCTACACGAAAAACTGTTCTACCGGCCGCTTCTTGCCGCTGTCGCGCGACTTCCAGGCGACGACGCGCACCTCTCCCTCGATGCTGCGGCAGCGCGACTCGTTGCACTGGGATACACCGATCCCGAGAACGCGCTGCATCACCTGGAGGCGTTGACGAGTGGCGTCAGCCGTCGAGCCGCGATCCAGCGCACGTTGCTGCCCGTCATGCTCGGCTGGTTCGCCGATGCTCCAGATCCGGACGGCGGGTTGCTGGCGTTTCGCCAGGTGTCAGACTCGCTCGGCGACACGCACTGGTACCTGCGCCTGCTGCGCGACGAGGGCGCCGCGGCGCAACATCTCGCGCTGATTCTGGCCAGCAGTCGTTACGCGGCCGACCTGTTCATGCGGGCGCCTGAATCGGTGGCGATGATGGCGGACGCCGGCGACGGCCCGCATCAGTTGCGGCCGCGGCGCAGCCGCCGAGCTACGTGCGGAGCTGATGTCGGCCGTGCGTCGCTATGACGACGCAGGCGAGGCGGCGTCGACGGCACGCGGGCTGCGGCGCCGCGAGCTGCTGCGAGTGGCGTGTGCTGACCTGCTCGGCCTCCTCGACACCGTCGAGGTCGGGCAGGCGCTTTCGGACGTCACCTCGGCCACGCTCGACGCGGTGCTCGACGCGGTTCTTCGCCAGGTGCGAGCCGACCGCGCCTCCCGCGGCGAGCTCGGTCCGCTGCCGATGAAGATCGCCATCATCGGGATGGGTCGCCTCGGCGGCGGCGAGCAGGGGTACGGCAGCGACGCCGACGTGTTGTTCGTGCACGAACCGCTCGCAGGAGCCGACGAGGCGCAGGCCGCTGCCGTCGCCCACCTTGTCGCGAACGAACTACGCCGCTTGCTCGCCGTCCCGGCCCCTGAACCACCCGTCGACGTCGATGCCGATCTACGTCCCGAAGGTCGGCAGGGGCCATTGACGCGCAGCCTGGGCTCGTACGTGGCGTACTACGCCCGCTGGTCGAAGGTCTGGGAGAGCCAGGCGCTGCTGCGCGCGGCACCGGTCGCTGGCGACGCCGACCTTGGTGCCCGGTTCATCGAGGCGATCAATCCGCTGCGCTGGCCACCCGAGGGCCTGCCGCCCGCCGACGTGCGCGAAATCCGGCGGATCAAGGCGCGGGTGGAGAAGGAGCGCCTGCCGCGCGGAGCCGACCCGACCCTGAACACCAAGCTGGGCCGGGGTGGGCTCTCCGACGTGGAATGGACCGTCCAGTTGCTCCAGCTGCGGTTCGCGGGGGAGCTCGAAGGGCTGCGGACCACCTCGACACTCCTCGCGCTGGACGCGGCGCTCGAGGGTGGTCTCGTCGATGAGCTGGACGCCGAGACGCTCGCGTCGGCGTGGCGGCTCGCGACGCGGGTGCGCAACGCGCTCGTTCTCGCCCGCGGGAAGCCAGCCGACTCGATACCTACCGACTTCAGGGATGTCGTCCGGATCGCCCGTATGGTTGGCTACTCTCCGTCCCAATCCGGTGACTTCTTGGATGTGTACCGTCGTGTGACCCGGCGATCCCGGGCCGTCGTCGACAAGGTGTTCTACGCGTGACAGATGTCTTAGGGGACCGCAGTCGAGGGTCCGTGCAGTCTCCGACTGCGCTCGCTATGGCGAATCGCTGAGTTCCGTGGCATCGCCGTCGCGCAGGTCACCAGCGAGTGCGGCGACCAGATCGCCGCGATCGCCCTCTCGTACCTCGTCTACACCCGGTCGAACAGCCCGTTCCTCGCTGCGTCGACCTACGCCGTCACGTACGTGCCGTGGGTGTTCGGCAGCATCCTGCTGGCGCCGCTCGTCGACCGGCTCGCAAGGCGGGCCGTCATGGTGGTCTGCGATCTCGGCCGCGCGGTCACGGTCGGGCTGCTCGCGTTGGCAACCAAGGTGCACCACATGCCGATCCCGGTCCTGATCGCGCTGGTCCTGATCTCGAGCTGCTTCTCGGCGCCGTATGCGGCGGCCCGCGCGGCGATCCTGCCCGACATCTTCGAGATCGGCCCCGGCTATGTCGGCGCGGTCGCGATCAGCCGGATCCTGCAACAGATCGACTCGGTGTTCGGCTTCGCGTTGGGCGGCATCATCGTGGCTGCGGTGTCGCCCTCCGGCGCGCTCGCGATCGACTCGGGCACGTTCGCCCTGTCGTGCCTGGTCACGCTCGCGTTCGTACGCGAACGGCCCGCCGTCGTTGTCGACGGGCGGCCGAAACTGCGGTCGCTCTTCGTCGACATCGTGCCCAACTTCAGGCTGGTGCTGACAGAGCAGAACCCGCCGCGCGATGTTGCTGCTGTCGGCCGCGGCGCTGCTTTTCCTCATCGCGCCCGAGGGGCTCGCGGTCGCCTACGCACGAGAACACGGCCACGGCGCAGTCGCGGCCGGCTTCCTGACCGCCGCGCAGCCGCTCGGGATCGCGCTCGGAGCGTGGCTGTTCATCAAGTACGTGCCCGCCCGACGGCAGGGCCAGTTGCTGTTGCCGTTGGCCGGCACCGGCGCTGCGGTGCTCACTCTCACCGCGCTGGTGCCGCCGATCTGGCTGGCCTGCGTGATCTGGGGCCTGGCCGGGGTGATGCAGTGCTTCCTGGTGACCACGATCGCGGCCTACAACGTCGGGACCGAGCGGGCGCTTCGCGGCCGGGCGAACGGCATCGCGAGCGCCACCATCGCGGTCAGTCAGGGGCTCGGGTTCTTGATCTGGGGCGCCGTCGGGGAATGGCGCGGTGCCGCAGCCGGGGTCGCCTGGGCTGGCGTCGCCGGTCTGCTGATCATGTCGTTGGTGCGGTTCAGCTGGCCGTACGACGACATCGAGGTGGCCTGGGACAACCTCGACGCCGCGCAGCGCAGCGTCAGCTGACTCATGTAGCGCAGCGTCAGCTGACTCGATGTAGCGCAGCGTCAGCTGACTCATGTAGCGCAGCGTCAGCTGACCATGTAGCGCAGCGTCAGCTGAAGTTCAAGGCGCGGGCGCTTTCGGGTGCCGATGGATGTGGTCGGGGATGTCTTCGGCGCCGGGGCCGTAGACGTGGCGCCCAGTGAGCAGCCACTGGATCAGGTAGCCGCCGAGCAGTGCGACGACGCCGCCGACCGCGTCGAGGGTGTAGTGGTTCGCCGTCCCGATGATCACGAAGAATGTGACCACGGGGTAGAGCAGGCCGAGCGCGCGGATCCACCATTTCCCGCTGAGCATGAACAACGTGATCCCGGCCCACAACGACCAGCCAATGTGCAACGAAGGCATGGCGGCGAACTGGTTGGAGACCTTGGAGACGCTGTTCGATCCCCATGAACCCCATGTGTGGTACTTCACGACGGTGTCGATGAAACCGTGGCCCGGCAGCAGCCGTGGTGGCGCGAGCGGATAGAACCAGAAACCGAGGGCGGCCAATCCGTTCGTCGCGTAGAGCACCGTGCGCGCGGACCGGTAGTTCATCGGCCGCTTGACGTAGACCCACACGAGAACGCTGAGCACGATCACGAAGTGCATCAGCGCGTAGTAGTAGTCGGCGATGTTGGCGAGGTAGTGCCAACCGCCCCAGGCCACGTGGTCGAACCAGCGGTTCACGCTGAGTTCGAAGTTCAGCCCAAGGTGTTCTTCGGTGTAGAGAATCTGGCGGCCGTGCAACAACGCGATCCGCTCGTGCGTCGGCACCGCGTCGCGGATCTGCGAATAGACGATGTAGCTGAGCGCGATGAACGCGATCTCTTGCCACAGCTTCGGCCGCAGTTGGCGACGCATGCGCGCCGGCAAGAGCGGCAGGAACCGGCCCGGATGACGGGGAGATGGCGCGTCCGAGCCGTGCAGCGCGTCGGTCGTCTCAGTCGTCCCCACGATCGCCATCTTGTCAGAAGGCGGCGACGCTACCGCGCACGATTACCCGCCGCCGTCCCGGAAACCGGCTCCGGGACGGCGTCTGGCGGGGCCTAGATGTCGAAGTAGAGCTCGAACTCGTGCGGGTGCGGGCGCAGCCGCATCGCGTCGATCTCGTTCTTCCGCTTGTACTCGATCCAGGTGTCAATGAGGTCCTGGGTGAACACGCCACCTGCGAGCAGGTAGTCCTGGTCCTCCTCGAGTGCGGCGAGCACCTCGGGCAGCGAGCCTGGCACCTGCGGAACACTCGCGTGCTCCTCGGGCGGCAGCTCGTAGAGGTCCTTGTCGACCGGGTCGAGTGGCTCGATCTTGTTCTTGATGCCGTCGAGGCCGGCCATCATCATCGCCGAGAACGCGAGGTAGGGGTTGCACGACGGGTCGGGCACCCGGAACTCGAGTCGCTTGGCCTTCGGGTTGCTGCCGGTGATCGGGATCCGGATGCAGGCCGACCGGTTGCGCTGGCTGTAGACCAGGTTGACCGGCGCCTCGAAGCCCGGCACCAGGCGGTGGTAGCTGTTGACGGTCGGGTTGGTGAACGCGAGCAGCGACGGCGCGTGCTTGAGCAGACCACCGATGTAGTGCCGCGCCATGTCCGAGAGACCGGCGTACCCGAGCTCGTCGTAGAACAGCGGTGCGCCGTCCTTCCACAAGCTCTGGTGGCAGTGCATGCCCGAGCCGTTGTCGCCGAAGACTGGCTTCGGCATGAAGGTGACGGTCTTGCCGTTGCGCCACGCGACGTTCTTGATGATGTATTTGAACGACAGCAGATCGTCGGCGGCCTTCAGCAGCGGTGCGAACTTGTAGTTGATCTCGGCCTGGCCGGCGCTGCCGACTTCGTGGTGCTGGCGCTCGACGGTCAGGCCGGAGTTGATCAGTTCGCGGCTCATCTCGGCGCGCAGGTCGGCGTAGTGGTCGGCCGGCGGCACCGGGAAGTAGCCACCCTTGTTGCGGACCTTGTAGCCGCGGTTGCCGCCCTCTTCGGCGCGACCGGTGTTCCAGACGCCCGCCTCGGCGTCGATGTAGTAGTAGCTCGAGTGCTGGTTGGTCTCGTACCGGACGTTGTCGAAGATGTAGAACTCGGCCTCGGGGCCGAAGTAGACCGTGTCGGCGATGCCACTGCTCGCCAGGTAGGTCTCGGCCTTCTTCGCGACGTTGCGCGGGTCGCGGCTGTACGCCTCGCCGGTCAGCGGATCGTGGATGAAGAAGGTCAGGTTCAGCGTCTTCTCGGTGCGGAACGGGTCGAGGACGGCAGAGGACGGATCGGGCAGCAGCAACATGTCCGATTCGTGAATGGCCTGGAATCCGCGGATCGAAGAACCGTCAAAACCGAGGCCGTCGGTGAAGGTCTTCTCGTCGAAGGACTCAACGGGCACAGTGAAGTGCTGCATGATGCCGGGCAGATCGCAGAAGCGCACGTCGACAGACTTGACGTCGTTTTCGCGGATGTACCCCAGAACCTCGTCGGCGCTGGTGAACATGAATCTCCTCCTAGGGCGGGGCAGGAACGTTCGCAGGGTAGGGGAATGCGATTTCCCGTGCGTGTCTCGTATGTTTCACGTGCGTAACGTCGTGCGTCGGCCGTCGTGGAAATGAGCATTCGGCGGCAGGCTATCGTGGCCGACGTGGCGAGGGTTAGTGGGTCTTGGCTCGATGGTCCGGGCGGCGGCACGACTGCCGCGGACGCCGGCGGCATACGTCGGCGAACGGCTCGGATTGCCCGCGCACGGCGCCCGATCGGTCGCCGGTTTAGGCCCCCGACTCGGAGCCCTGTGCATTGACTGGTTGATCGCGGTGGTGATCACCAGCCTCTTCACCGGCCACCGGCCATTCACGCCCGGAAGCAACTCGCCGTGGGTGCTCGCCGTCTTCGCCGCCGAGTACATCGTTTTGGTGAGCTTGATCGGCTGCACGATCGGCATGCGCCTGTGCGGGATCGGGATCATGCGACTCGACGGTCGTCGCTTGAGCTTCCCCTGGGTCGTCGTCCGCACGGTGTTGCTGGTGCTCGTCGTCCCCGCTGTGGTCTATGACCGCGACCGGCGCGGGCTGCACGACAAAGCGGCCGGCAGCGTCGTCGTCCGCCTCTAAGTCCTAGCGCGGCGGAAGCTTGACGCCCTTGGGCATCCTTGCGCCCTTTGGCATCGGGCCCTTCGGAATCGGGATCGGCAGCGTGCCGAGCGCCCGCATCCGGCCCTCGATCTCATCGACCGTCGGGCCCTTGAAGGTGCGCGGCAGGCGGGTCATCTTCTTCTGGAGCTTCCGCAACGGGATCTGACCTGGCTCGACGCCGACAATCAAGACTTCGATCGGCGTGCCGGACGGCGACCCGCTGCACCCTCTTGCGCTGGTCGGCGAGCAACGGCTGAAGTCGCTCGGTCGAGCCCTCGCCGATCAAGATCACGCCCGGCTTGCCGACGACGCGGTGCACGACGTCCATCGATCGCGTTGCTGCGACGTTAGGCGTCAACCGCCAGTCACCGCGCATGCTGTCGATGATCGCGGCCGCCGCGCCCGGTTGGCCTTCGATGTCGCCGAGGGCGGCTCGCTGCGCGCGCTGGCCGAACACGATGAACGCGACCAGCACCGCGCTGACGACGCCGAAGACGCTGAACAAGATCGTGCTGCCGAGCAGGATGCCGGCCAGCTCGAAGACGGCCAGCGTGACGACGAACGCGAGCGCCAGGTAGGGGATCAGCCGCTTGTCGCGGCCCCGCGTGATGACGAACGCCTCGCGAATCTGGGCTGATCGTTTCGGCTGACCTGCTCGGGCGGCTTTGCGCGCCCTGCGGGCGGCACGGCCCTTGAGCGGCGCCGACGTTCTTTTCGGGTTTCGGCATAGTGCGGCTCAGGATACGGGCGAGATCCCGGGCGGCGTCGCGCTGGGCGAGTGCCTCGCGGTACAGCCGGCCGGCCCGGTAGGACGAACGCACGAGGGGCCCGGACATGACACCGGCGAAGCCGAGCTCGCGAGCCTCGGTCTCGAGTTCGGCGAACTCGGTCGGTTCGACCCATCGCTCGACCGGGTGGTGGCGAAGCGAGGGGCGCAGGTACTGGGTGATGGTGATCAGGTCGCAACCCGCGTCGCGCAGGTCGACAAGGGTCGAGCTGACCTCGGCACGCTCTTCGCCCAGGCCCAAGATCAAGTTGGACTTCGTGACCAGCCCGCGGGTGCGAGCCATGTCGATGACCTCGAGAGACCGTTCGTAACGGAACCCGGTGCGAATCGACTTGAAGATGCGCGGCACGGTCTCCAGGTTGTGCGCGAACACTTCGGGCTGCGCGTCGAACACCTGCGCCAGTAGTTCGGGCCTGGCGTGGAAATCGGGGGTGAGCAGCTCGACGCCGCAGCCGGGCACCGTGGCGTGGATCTCGCGGACCGTCTGCGCGTACAGCCATGCGCCCTCGTCGTCGAGATCGTCGCGCGCGACACCAGTCACGGTGGCGTAGCGAAGCCCCATCGTTCTCACCGACTCAGCGACGCGGCGCGGTTCGTCGCGATCGAGTGGTTCGGGTCGCCCGCTGTCGATCTGGCAGAACGAACAGTTGCGCGAGCAGGTCGCGCCGCCGATCAGAAACGTCGCTTCGCGGTCTTCCCAGCACTCGAAGATGTTCGGGCAGCCGGCCTCTTCGCAGACGGTGTGCAAGCCCTCGCTGCGTACGAGTTCCTTCAACGCGGTGTACTCAGGACCCATCTTCGCGCGCGTCTTGATCCACGTCGGCTTCTTCTCGATGGGCACCGCCGCGTTGCGGGCCTCGACGCGCAGCAGCTTGCGACCCTCGGGCGCGACAGTGCTCATGCAAACACCGTGCTCATGCCGACACCTTCGCTGGTCTCGCGGTGCTCAGTGCGTTGGTCAGGTGCAGTTCGACGAACGGCAGTACCTCGTCGACGCTGACATCACGGCCGAGCTCGCGCGACAGCGATGTGACGTCGGCGTCATCGATTCCGCACGGCACGATCCGGCCGAACCAGCTCAGATCCGGGTCGCAGTTCAACGCGAACCCGTGCATCGTCGTGCAACGAGATATGCGGACGCCGATTGCTGCGATTTTGCGCGCCGCTGCCCCGCCGTTACCGGGCACCCACACCCCTGAACGGCCGGCGATCTGGATCGCGGTGACGCCGAAATCTGCGCATACCGCGATCAGCGCCTCTTCGAGCCGCCGCACATGCCCGACCGCGTCGATCGGCATCGGCAACCGAACGATCGGATATCCAACGAGCTGACCAGGACCGTGCCACGTCATCCGGCCGCCACGATCGACGTCGATCACCGGCGTGCCGTCGACCGGCCGCTCGAAATCCTGCGTGCGACGACCGGCGGTGAAGACGGGCGGGTGCTCCAACATCAGGCAGGTGTCGGGAATCTCGTCGGCCACCCGAGCCGCGTGCACGTCGCGCTGCATGTCCCATGCCTGCTCATAAGGGACGACGCCGAGGTGCTTGAACGCGATCACACCTTCGAGGATACGGGGTCGGCGGTTGCGCTGGTGAGCGCTGCGGGCTGTGGACAACGCCGGCGGCCCGACGGCTTTCTGGGGTGCAATGGCGGCGTGGACGAGTTCTCGCTTGCGGGCTACGACGTCGAAGAGCTGGTGGGGTTCGGCGGCTCGGGCGAAGTTTGGCGCGCGCGCGACTCGTCGACCGGGGAGGTAGTCGCGCTCAAGCGGCTGCGCGGCGACGCGGCCAGTGGCATATCGACGGAGCAACTTGAACGTGAGGCAGCCCTCCTCGCGACCGTGCGTCACGACCACATCGTCGCGCTGCGGTCCGTCGTCTCGACCGGCGATGGTCTGGTCCTGGTGCTCGACTATGCCCAGGGCGGCAGTCTGGCGGCGGTGCTTGACGTGCGTGGCCAGCTGTCGGCTGGCGAGGTGGTCACGATCGGCGCGCCGCTCGCTCAGGCGCTGGCCGACATCCATGCGCGGGGTCTGAACCACGGCGACGTGACGCCGGGAAACATCGTGTTCGACGGGTCCGGCAAACCGCTCCTTGCGGATCTCGGCGTTGCGAGCCTCATCGGCGAAGGCGGCCCGACCGGGCGGACGCCGGGCTATGCCGACCCGGCCAACGCCGACGGCCCTGCAAGTGACGTTCATGGCCTGGCCGCGGTCTGTTTCAGCGCGCTGGCCGGCGTCCCGCCGTACGGTGACCCTCCCCACCGTGACTCCGGGCCGATGGTCGCCCGTTCGCTTGGGCCGCTCGTACCCGACGCTCCCGCCGCATTGGTCGCGGCGATCGAAGCAGGGCTTGATCCCGACCCCGTCGTCCGGCCCGATGCGGCAGCGTTCGGCCGCGCGTTGTTCGCCGCGTGCTCACCCGTCGCAGTCAGGCTCGTGCGAGGCAGCCAGCGCTTAGGCGTGCGGCGGCGCGAGCACGCATGTCGTGCCGGGGTCAGTTCGGGCGGCGGAGGCGTCCCCGGAGGCCGATGCGCCATCGCCATCGCGCTTTCGTCGGGGTGGGCAGCGCGCGGTCGCAGGGTCGTGACAGGGCCGGTGTCGGTCCGGCGAACAGGGTCGGGGCGGACAGGTCGGTCGGCATCGTTGGTCGTTGGTCGTCACGTGTTGGTACGTCGCGCCATCGCTGTCGGCGGTGTCGTGGCCTTACTGAGTGCGGCGGTCGCGATCGGGATTGCTTGGGGGTGGGCCGATCACGGTCACCGCGCCTCGGCGAGCACCGCGAGCACCGCGAGCACCGCGAGCACAGCGAGCACCGCGAGCGTCCCTATCGCGCCGCCTGCCAGCCCGGCGTCCGCTTTCGAATCCGCCTCGCCGTCGGCGACCTCGTCGGCGGCGGTGGCGCCATCAGTGGCCGGGTCCACTGACTGGCTGTCCGTGTTGGGTGCCCTCGACCGCAGCCGCGATGGTGCATTCGCGGACGCCGACGTGACCCAACTCGACGCTGTGTACCTGCCAGGCTCATCCGCACTGGCGACCGACCGCGCGGCGTTGGGTCGGCTTATCGGCGCTGGTCAGCGGGTTCGCGGCTTGCAGTTCGTCCTCGCGTCGGTTCGGGTGGTCTCCCAGTCGCCGGTCGGGGTGACCCTTGCGGTGGCGGACACCCTGGCCAGCTTCGACGTCATCGATGCCGCGGGCGTGGCGACTCACATGCCAGGGCGGGGGACCCGGAACTGGACGGTCGTGCTGAGCGCCCAACCGCCGAACGCATCGAGCCGCCCGGCAAACCCGGCGGCTCCGGAGGCCGTCTTGCGCTGGCGAATCGCGTCGATCGCTCCAGCCTGAGCGCTCGCGGAACTACTTGACATCGGCTGTCCCGAAACGAATACTCTGATTCGAGTAGTCGAATCAGAGGAGCCAATGTGGCGCGCCGCCAGAGGTCCAACCCGCTCGCTCTTGCCGTGCTGGCTTGCCTCGTCGAGCGTCCGATGCACCCGTATGAAATCTCGACGACACTGCGCAGCCGCGGCAAGGAATTGAGCATCAAGCTCAACTACGGGTCCCTGTACTCCGTCGTGGAATCGCTGGAGAAGCACGGCCTGATCCGGGCGCGCGAAACCACCCGAGAGGGACGCCGGCCCGAGCGCACGGTGTACGAGATCACCGACGCCGGCACGATCGAGTGCGAGGACTGGCTGGCCGAGCTGATCTCGGTGCCGGTCCGTGAGTTCACCTCGTTGGAAGCCGGCCTGTCGCTGCTGCCGCTACTCGAACCGAACGAGGCTGCGCGGCTCTTGGACGATCGCGCCGAGCGACTGCGCATCGACCTGCGGGGGATCGATGCCGCGCATGCCGAGGCAGCAAGCATGCAACTTCCCGACCTCTTCCTGATCGAGAGCGTGTTTCGCCGCACGATGCTCGTCGCGGAGTTGGAGTTCGTCACCACCCTCGCGCGCGACATCCGATCGGGTGCGTTCAAGGGCACGGAGTGGTGGCGGCGCATTCACGAACTGCGCGCGGTCGGCATCGGCTTCGAAGAGCTCGCCCAGGATCCGGTCGGGCACTTGGGGGAGGAGGCGGCGCGCTGGTTCAACCAGCCACAGTCCAACTAGAAACAATCCAACTGAAACACAGTCCAACTAGAAACACAGTCCAACTAGCAACACAGTCCTGAACCCCTGACCGGTGCGTGAACACCGGCCAGGGGCCATACACCCGAGTTGAGACCGCAGGCGGCCCGTCCCGAGGCGCACTCACACGATAGGCGCTGCGGTCTCGACTCCCCACCGAATGAGCAGGGGAGTTCCATGTCCGATTCATCAGCGCCGGCACTAGCTGCCGTCGACCTCATCAAGACCTATCCGGGCGCTCGCGGCAAGCCACGCGTCCGCGCGTTGGACGGGCTGTCAATCGATGTGCAGGCCGGCACCGTGTTCGCGTTGCTTGGCCCGAATGGTGCGGGAAAGTCCACCGCGGTCAAGATCCTCGCGACGTTGTCGCGGCCCGACTCAGGGCAGGCTCGCGTCGCCGGTATCGACGTCCTTCGCGACCCAGACGCGGTGCGACACATCATCGGCCTCGTGTCGCAGAAGGCGTCGAGCGACCCGATGGCAACAGCCCGCGAGAACCTGGTTCTCGCCGGGCGTATCCACGGGATGTCGAGTTCTTCGACGCGCGCTCGTGCCGCTGACCTGTTGTCGCGGTTCGCCCTCGATGAGGCGGCGGATCGGTTGGCGAAGACCTTTTCGGGCGGCATGGCACGCAAGCTCGACGTCGCCATCGGGCTCATGCATCGCCCCCAGGTGCTCTTCCTCGACGAGCCCACTACCGGGCTCGATCCGCAGGCACGAACGCAACTGTGGGCCGAGATTGAGCGGCTGTCCGCCGACGAGCAGGTGGCCGTCCTCCTGACCACCCATTACCTGGAGGAGGCCGATCAACTTGCAGATCGGCTCGCGATTGTCGACCACGGACGGGTGGTGGTTGAGGGAACGCCTGAAGAACTGAAGGCCGAATTGAATGGCGACACGGTGCAGGTCGAACTCGCGGCCGCGGAGGCGATCCCGGCTGCGTTGGTCCTGCTGTCGCGTGTCGTCGGCTTGAGCGACGTCACGTCGGTCGGTGGGAGCCTTCGAGCCCGTGCGTCGAGTGGCGCCCGGGCCGTGCCGTCAGTGCTGGCGGCGCTCGAAGACGCTGCTGTCGCGGTGTCGTCCGTGACTGTGGCGCGTCCTTCATTGGACGACGTGTACCTGCGCCACGTTGGTCGCACTTTCGAGGTGGCGGCATGAGTAGCACACTCGCCGACATCGCTACGTCGACGCCAGCTTCGGTTCAGCGACGAGGTGGGCGGGGGGCCTCTTTCCAGCATTCGATGTACCTGACCGCTCGCTCGCTACGCACCCTATGGCGGCAGCCGACGTTCGCCGCGATGACGTTGATCGCGCCGATCATCTGGTTGCTGCTGTTCGGTCAGCTTTTCCGATCAGTGGTGCACATTCCAGGGTTCTCAAGTGGATCCGGTTCCTACCTTGAGTTCATCACGCCCGGCGTCATCGTCATGACGGCGTTGTTCTCCAGCGGGTGGGCAGGCACGGTCTACATCGACGACATGAACCGCGGCGTGATGGACCGCTTGCTCGCGTCGCCAGTGCGCCGCGGCGCCATGATGATCGGCACGTTGGCGTATCAAGCGGTCACGACGGTGGTGCAGACGCTCATAGTGTTCGGTGTCGCCTACATCAGCGGGGCGCGCTTTCGCGGTGGAGTTGTGGGCATCGTCATTACCATCGTCGCGGCCGCGCTGATCTCGGTGATCATGGCGTCGTTCTCCAACGCGCTTGCGTTGCTGCTTCGTCAACAGGAAGCCCTGATCGGGGTCAGCCAGTTCATCGTGTTGCCGCTTGCAGTTCCTGTCGTCCGCAATCATGGACACCAGGTTGTCGCCGCATTGGGTGCAGCACGTCGCGCGTTACAACCCGGTCGACTGGGCCGTGTCGCCGCGTCGAGGCAGGCGCTGTCATCGGGCACGGAGTGGGGCGCCGTGTGGCCGCGACTCGGCTTCCTCGCCGCGCTGGCGGCGACGATGGCCTGGCTTGCCACTAGGGCGTTCCGGAGTTACCAAGCGTCGATTTAACGGCGACGCCAACCAATCGGCGTCCCGCCTGTCGAGTTCTAGGTGACGGGCGGGACGCCGATTGGCAGCCGAGTTTCTTAGAGGATCCTCGCAAATTTCAGAGGATGAACAGCATCTCCTGGTAGGTAGGCAGCGGCCATAGGTCGTCGGCCACGATTCCCTCGAGCTTGTCGGCAGCCGTACGCACGGCGGCCATCGCGGGGAGGAGCGCCGACTGCGCGTGTTGTGCGTGCTCGAGAGCCGTCGAGCCGGCGTCGTGCGCGAGTGCGGCCTTCAAGTCGGCGAGACCCGAGCGAAGCGACGTGACGAGCCCCGACAGCTCCTCGAGGTCAGCCATTTCGGGCGAGATCCCTGCCGCCTTCAGCGCCCCGAGATTAAGAGCCACTTCGGTCTGGTAACGCACCGCTGCGGGCAGCACCGACGTCGTCCCGATTTCTAGGGTGAGTCGCGCTTCGACGCCCACACTCAACGTGTACTGCTCAAGCCCAATCTCGTAGCGACTGTGCATCTCGCGGTGGGTGAAGACGCCGTACTTGCTGAACAACTCCATCGACTCTTCGGTGATGAGCTGCGGCAACGCGTCGAGCGTGGTGCGCAAGTTCGGCAGTCCACGCGCGGCCGCTTCGATTTGCCACTGCTCGGAGTATCCGTCGCCGTTGAACACCGACGCTCCGTGCACGGTGATGATTTCTTCAAGGATCTTCTGGACGGCGACGTTGAAGTCGACACCGTCGGCGACCGCCTTCTCCAGGTCTGTGGCGATGTAGTCGAGGGCCTCGGCCATGATCGTGTTGATCGTCACCATCGGGCCGGCCACCGACTGGCCCGACCCCGGCGCGCGGAACTCGAATCGGTTGCCGGTGAACGCGAACGGGCTGGTGCGGTTGCGGTCGCCCGGGTCGGTCGGCAAGTTCGGCAAGGTGTCGACGCCGATCGTCAGCGTGCCCTTTTCCTTGGACGACGTGGCGCCGCCCTTCGCGATCTGGTCGAACACGTCCGCCAACTGGTCGCCCAAGAAGATCGAAATGATCGCCGGCGGCGCTTCGTTGGCACCAAGCCGATGGTCGTTCGCAGCCGACGCCACCGACGCGCGCAACAACCCTCCATATTTGTGCACGGCGCGGATGACCGCCGCACAGAACACCAAGAACTGCGCGTTCTCGTGGGGCGTGTCTCCCGGCAGCAAAAGGTTGCCCTCGGTGGAGTTGCCGAGAGAGAAGTTGACGTGCTTGCCCGATCCGTTGATGCCTTCGAACGGCTTCTCGTGGAACAGACACTCCATGCCGTGCCGTTGCGCAAGACGCTTGTAGGTCGACATCAAGAGTTGCTGGTGGTCGGCGGCCACGTTCGCGCGCTCGAACATCGGCGCGATCTCGAACTGCCCGGGCGCGACCTCATTGTGGCGGGTCTTCGCGGGAATGCCGAGCTTGAACAGCTCGCGCTCGGTGTCCATCATGAAGCCGAGCACGCGCTCGGGGATCGCGCCGAAGTAGTGGTCGTCGAACTCCTGGCCCTTCGGAGGCTTCGTGCCGAAGAGCGTGCGGCCGGCGTTCAGCAGGTCGGGGCGGGCCAGGAAGAAGTGTCGATCGACGAGGAAGTACTCCTGCTCGGCGCCACAAAACGACACGACGTGGTCGGGGTTTGGGTGACCGAACAGTTTCAGGATGCGTTCGGCATGCTTTGCCATCGACTGCTGTGAGCGCAGCAGCGGCGTCTTGTGGTCGAGCGCGTCACCGGTCATCGACACGAAGATCGTCGGAATGCACAGCGTGTTGCCGTTCGGGTTCTCGAGGACGTATGCCGGGCTCGTGACGTCCCACCCGGTGTAGCCGCGGGCCTCGAACGTGTTGCGCAGGCCACCGCTGGGGAAGCTTGATGCGTCGGGCTCGCCCTGGGTGAGTGTCTTGCCGGCGAACTCGGCCAGCGCGGAGCCGTCGCCTGCGGGCTCAAGGAAGCTGTCGTGCTTCTCGGCGGTGAGGCCGGTCAGTGGGTAGAAGACGTGCGCGTAGTGGGTCGCGCCCTTCTCCATCGCCCAGTCCTTCATCGCGGCGGCGACCGCATCAGCGACGAGTGGGTCGAGCGGCGCCGAGTGTTCGATCGTCGCCATGACCGACTTGAAGACCGACTTAGGCAGTCGCTGTTGCATGACGGCCTTGCTGAAGACGTTCTCGCCGAAGATTTCCCCGGGTGTCTCGGTCGCCAGGAAGCTCACGCGCCGGAGGCACATAGGCCTCGACGTCTTGAATGGCTTGGAGTCGAACGTTATTGCCGCTCATAAAGACACCCTTCGTACGACGCTTGCGTTTCCGGCTGCGAACCCGACGCCGCGACACTAGGCGTCGAACACATCGGGGGTGTTTCGTCGATGTGAACGCTGCGCGTCAGGGAGCGGCACGGGCGGAGGCGGCTTTTTAGCGGAACTTCAGGAATCGTTGTCATCATGGCGATATGAACTTCGGGCTTCGGGCGGTCCGCCGGCGCGGTGCCGACGCTGCCCCCGATGCCTGACGACCTGGCGCCGTCGACAGGCACCGGCCCCCCGGCGTCGCGCTGGCGTCGCATGCTCGTCGCCGAGGTCTGGATCGTTTTCGCGATCAGCCTTGGCGCGAGCGGCGTCGGCGCGCTTGCTCGACCTGATCAACGACCTCACCATGAAGCACGTCGCGCTCTCGTCGCAGACACCACGCTGAACGGATCTGTCACGCCAGACCGGCCGTGGCTCGATCTCGCGTTTCAGCTGTTCGGCATCGCCACCGGCCTGGTGCCGGTTGCATTGGTCATCTACCTGCTGCACCGATCGAAGGAGTCGCTACGGACGATCGGCGTCGATCGGTCCCAAGCTCGGTCGCGACCTCGGGCTCGGCGCGCTGCTGGCGGCGTGTGTCGGGGGTGCGGGTCTCGCGCTCTACATCGGCGCACACGCGGCCGGCGCGAACGTCGTTGTGGTTCCGACGACGCTGGGCCGCACTGGTGGCGGATTCCGGTGCTGTTGTTGTCCGCGGCGCAGAACGGAATCTACGAAGAGGTCATCGTCAGCGGTTACCTGCTGCACCGGCTGCGGCAGTTCGGCTGGGGCGACAACAAGGCGCTTGGCGACGAGCGCGTTGATTCGCGGTTCGTATCACCTGTACCAGGGCTTCGGTGGCGGCGCTCGGCAACGCGGTGATGGGCCTGATCTTCGGCCGCGTCTACCAGCGCACCGGGCGCACGTTGCCGCTGATCATTGCGCACACGCTGATGGACGCAACGACGTTCATTGGCTACATCTACTTGGCGCACAAGGTTTCTTGGCTGCCGACCTGATCGACTGTACCGTGCGTCAGGCGTTCGCTTCGACGAGCGCGCTGCAGTGCGAGTGCGATGTCGGCGTAGCCGAACTCGAAGCCCGCATCGATCAGCCGTTTCGGTAACACCCGCTGGCCGCCGACGACGTTGTCGGCGAACTCGCCGAGCGACGGCCTTCAGCGCAAGCGTCGGCGCCGGGAACAGCGCAGGCCGGTGGAGCGCCGCGGCGATGGCCTTCGTGTACTCGCGGTTGGTCACCGGGTTCGGTGCAGTGAGATTGACCGGCCCGCTGATGTCGTCTGCGTCGAGCAGGAACCGCATTGCCGCGATGTGATCAGGGCGCGCAATCCAGCTGAGGTACTGACGGCCCGAGCCGAGCCGGCCGCCGAGCCCGGCCTTGAACAGCGGCAGCACCTTTCCGAGCGCGCCGCCCTTGGTGCTCAACACAATGCCGGTGCGCAGGTACACCGTGCGGATGCCTGCGTCGCTGGCGGCGAGCGGCGGCTTCTTCCCATTCGCGCGCCACCGTCGCGGCGAAGTCGGTGCGCCGCAGGAGAGTCCTCATCGACGAAGCGGTCGCCGGTGTCGCCGTAGAAACCGATCGCGGAACCCGACAGCAGTACCGCGGGCTTCGGGTCGAGGCCGGCCAGCGCTTCGGCGAGCAGCTGTGTCGACGACAGCCGGCTGTCGAGGATTTCCTTCTTGTAGCTCGTCGGACCACCGGTGGTCGCCGAGGCCCGCTCCGGCGAGGTTGATCGCTGCGTCGACGCCCTCGAAGCCGCTCGACGTCGGGGCCCCGACCGGCGGCGGGATCCCAGCTGATCTCGTCGGGCGCCGAAGCCTCGCGGCGGACGAGGCGCAGCACCTCGTGCGCATGCCCTTCGTCTTCGCTGCGCAGCACCCGGACCAGCGCAGAGCCGATCAGACCCGAGGATCCGGTGACGACGATCTTCATGGCGCGGCTCTCCGGCTCAGAGGCCGAGGTCGGCTTCGAAGCGTCCCTTCCTCGAGTCGCGCCTTGATCGTGCCCAGGAACCGGGCCGCGTCGGCGCCGTCGACGAGCCGGTGGTCATAGGTCAGCGCGAGGTAGACCATCGAGCGGATCGCGATCGTCTCGCCGAGGTCGCCGTCGTCGACGACCACCGGACGCTTGACGACCGCGCCGGTGCCGAGAATGCCGACCTGGGGCGGCAGCAGGATCGGAGTGTCGAACAGCGCGCCTCTGCTGCCGGTGTTCGTGAGCGTGAACGTGCCGCCTGACAGTTCGTCGGGGTTCACCTGGTTGTTGCGGGTGCGGTTTGCGACGTCGGCAATCTTGCGCGCGAGACCGCCGAGGTTGAGGTCGCCGGCGTCGCGCACGACCGGCACCAGCAGGCCGCGCGGAGTGTCGACGGCGATCCCGAGGTGCTCCGCGTCGTGGTAGGTGATCGTGCCGGCTGCGGTGTCGATGCTCGCGTTGACGATCGGGTGCTGCTTCAGCGCCTCGACCGTCGCGAGCGCGAAGAACGGGAGGAAGGACAGCTTCACGCCTTCGCGCGCCTCGAAGTCGGCCTTCGCGCCGTCGCGCAGTCGCGACGACTCGCGTGACGTCGACCTCGACGACCGTCGTCAGTTGCGCCGCGGTCTGCAGTGATTCGACAAGACGAGAAGCGAGGACGCCGCGCAGCCGCGACATCTTCTCGGTGCGCCCGCGCAGTGCGGCGGCCGCAGGGCTCGGCGAAGCGGCCGGTGCGGCGGCTGCAGCCGGTGCGCTCGGCGTTGCTGCGGCGGTCTTGGCGGCTCGCGCCGCTTCGGCTGCGGCGAGCACGTCTTGCTTGCGGATCCGGCCGCCAACGCCGGTGCCGGTGAGGCTGCTGAGGTCGACGTCGTGCTCGTTGGCGAGCTTGCGCACCAGCGGCGTCACGTAGGAGGGGTCGCCGTCGCCAGCGCCGTCGCTCGCAGCTTCGGCGACCCGCGGTGCGGGTACCGGTGCAGGAGCGGGCGCCGGCTGCAGCGGTGCAGCGGCCGGAGCGGGCGCGGCCGCAGCGGGCTGCGGCCGCAGCTCGGGCGCCGGTGCAGGTGCGCGGCCGCGGGTGCGGCTGGCGGCTGGCTCTACCTGCAGCCGCCTGATCGCTGGCTTCGGGCTGGCGGCGCGGCCTGCTTCGGCGTCCGCTTCGGGTGTTGGCTCTGGCTGGTTCTGCCTCGGCCGCAGCCGGTGCAGCGCTCTGCCGGTGCTGCCGCGGCTGCCGCGGCCGGCGCAGCTTGCTGGCGCACCGCCCGGCGGATCCGTCGTCGATGACCGCCAGTTCGGAACCGACCTCGACCGTCTCGTCCTCGGCGACGGTGATCTTGCGACAGGACGCCGGCGACGGGCGAGGGGATCTCGGTGTCGACCTTGTCGGTCGAGACCTCGAGCAGCGGCTCGTCGACGGCGACCTGGTCGCCTTCCTTCTTCAACCAGCGGGTGACCGTGCCCTCGGTAACG
Source organism: uncultured Actinomycetes bacterium (assembly GCA_963799955.1). GTDB lineage: Bacteria > Actinomycetota > Actinomycetes > Acidothermales > Acidothermaceae > PALSA-607. Next base: position 239,131 of record CAWCZJ010000003.1, on the reverse strand, counting down.
CTCTCCCCGAGGCGGGGCATCGTGACGGAGTACGACATGAGGGCTGTGACTCCCTGGAGACGCCCCTGGTTGGAGGCAGAGTGACGGAGCGGTTGACGTGGGAACGGCGCCTAGTTGTGCACGTGGAGCGGCTTGCCGGCCAGGGCCATCATGGCCTCGCCGATCGCTTCGGTCTGGGTCGGGTGCGGGTGGATCAGCTGGGCGACCTCAGTCGGCAGCGCCTCCCAGTTGTAGATGAGCTGCGCTTCGGCGATCAGCTCGCTCACGCGAGCGCCGACGATGTGGATGCCCACCACCGGGCCGTCGTTAACCGCGATCACCTTGACCGCGCCCGACGGTCTTCAGGATCTGGCTGCGGCCGTTGCCGGCGAGGTCGTAGGTGAAGGTCTTGAGGTTGTCGCCGTACTTCTCCTTGGCCTTCACCTCGGTGAGCCCGACCGAGGCGACCTCGGGCTCGGAGTAGGTGATGCGCGGCACGCCGTCGTAGTCGATCGGCACCGGCGACAGGCCGCCAAGACGCTCGGCGACGAGGATGCCTTCGGCGAAGCCGACGTGGGCCAGCTGCAACGTCGGGATCAGGTCGCCGACCGCGGAGATCGTGGGCACGTTGGTCTGGCAGTACTCGTCGACCAGCACGAAGCCTCGCTCGGTCGCGACGCCGTTCTCCTCGTAGCCAAGGCCGGCCGAGACCGGGTCCGCGGCCGACGGCAACCAGCAGGTACTCGGCCTCGATCGTCTTGCCACCTTCGAGCGTGACGACGACGCCGGCGTCGGTGGTCTTGACGCTTTCGAAGCGGACGCCGAGTTCGAAGTTGATGCCGCGGCGGCGGTACGCGCGCTCGAGCAGCTTCGAGCTCGCCTCGTCTTCCAGCGGCAGCAGGTGGGGGAGCGCCTCGACGATGGTGACCTCTGCGCCGAACGACCGCCAGACGCTCGCGAACTCGACGCCGATCACGCCGCCACCGAGGACCACGACTGACGCAGGCACCCGGTCGAGCGGTCAGCGCGTGCTCGCTGGTGATGACCCGGTTGCCGTCGATGTCGAGACCGGGCAATGACCGCGGCGCGGAGCCGGTGGCCAGCAGGATGTGGCGGCCCTCGTACCGCTGCCCGGCGACCTCGACCGCCGTCGGGGAGACCAGCCGGCCCTCGCCCTCGATGTAGGTGATCTTGTTCGCCTTCACCAGGCCCTGGAGACCCTTGTAGAGGCGGTTGACCACGCCGTCCTTGTAGGCGTGCACGGCCGGGACGTCGATGCCGTCGAACGTCGACTTGACGCCGACCGCTGCACCGTCGCGCGCGCCGTCGGCGATCTCGGCCGCGTGCAGCAGCGCCTTCGTCGGAATGCAGCCGCGATGCAGGCAGGTGCCGCCGACCTTGTCCTTCTCGATCAGTGCGACCGAGAGCCCGAGCTCGCTCGCGCGGAAGGCAGCCGCGTAGCCGCCACTCCCGCCACCGAGGATGACCAGGTCGAAACGTGCCGTTCTCGTCTGCCACGAGCACTCCTTACGCGAAGTGGTTGCGCACCGACGGTGCAGCGCCTGCGGGATCGCCGCGGCGCACAACATCATTCTCCCACGCCGGTCTCGAGCGCGGGACCGCGCAGGTGTGGCAGTGAGCCGCGCGTTAGAGCCGACCGGTCGCCACGTCGTCGGCGATTTGCACGAGGGTGCGTACCGCAGCGCCAGTGCCGCCCTTCGGGGTGTATCCGTACGGGTCGCCTTGGTTGAACGCCGGACCGGCGATGTCGAGGTGCGCCCAGGGGATCGGCTCGCCGTCGCGCTTGCCGACGAAGTCAGACAAGAAGCTCGCCGCGACCAACATGCCGCCGAACGATTCGCCCATGTTCGCGATGTCGGCGACGGAGGAGTCGAGCGACTTGCGAAGCTCCGGGGGAATCGGCATCGGCCACATCTGCTCGCCGGCCCTGGTCGCGGCGTCGACGACCGCCGTCCGGAAGTCGTCGTCGTTGGCCATGACGCCCGACATCCGGTTGCCGAGCGCGACGAGCCTGCGCGCCGGTCAGCGTCGCGGCATCGACGATGAGGTCGGGCATCTCTTCGCTGGCGCGCACGAGGGCGTCGGCGAGAACGAGCCGGCCCTCGGCGTCGGTGTTGAGCACCTCGACCGTCTTCCCGCCGTAAATGGTGATGACGTCGGAGGGCCGCTGCGCCGAGCCCGACGGCATGTTCTCGGCCATCGGTGCCCAGCCGGTGACGTTGACCGGGAGCTTCAGTTGCGCGATCGCGACCATCGCCATCAGCACCGCCGCGGCGCCGCCCATGTCGGACTTCATCCACTCCATGGGCGCGGCCGGCTTGAGCGAAAGGCCGCCGGAGTCGAAGGTGATGCCTTTGCCGACAAGGGCGATGGTCTTCGTCGCCTTCGGGTGCCGGTACGCCAGCCGCACGAGTCGAGGCGGATTCACCGAACCCTGCCCGACGCCGATGATGCCGCCGTAGCCGCCCTTCTTCAGCGCTTTCTCGTCGAGCACCTCGATCTCGAGATCCGACCCGATTCGCTTCGGCGGTCGCGAATTCGGCGAACTCGCGCGGGTGCAGATCGGACGGCGGGGTGTTGACGAGGTCGCGGACCGTGCACGACCGCGTCGCAGACGATCTTGGCTCGCGCGACGGCTTGCTTTGCGGATCGTCGGTATCGGGTCGGCGACGAGCACCACGACCGACCTGACCGGCGCGAGGTAGCCGTGCAGCGTCGCGTTGCGGTAGCGCCGGTACGAGTACGCGCCGAGCAACGCGCCTTCAGCGACTGCCGTCAGCGGATTCATCGGTCGATCGTGCCGATCGGCCGGCCGCCGCCGAGCGAGATCGCGACTTTCCCTGCTACCGGCGAGCGAGCGAAGCGGCCACCCCGGCGGCTCGGCGCAGCACTTCGGGTGCGAACTGCTGGCCGCGGCGTGCCGGCGTGCCGAGCCCGACGACCACGACCACGGGTGCCGTCGTCGCGCCCAGGGTGGCGATGCCGGTGGCATTCGCCGGCCTGCACCGGTCGCGCCGAGGCTGACCAGCGTGGCGCACCAGTCGCCGGCGCAGCGCGGCGTTGATCGACTTCGGAGCCCGGGAGCGAGCACCGGTCGCCCGTCGGGCCCGCGGCGACGCCGACAACGACGGCATCCGCCTTGATCTGGTCGGCGGAGTTCGGCGGCGAGCGCGATGGCAGTCACGGCCGCCGATCGTATCCCCGGGCAGGTCCGCGGTCGTGGGGGCGCTCAGTGCTCGGCGGCCGCGGGCTGCGGGTGGCCCGCTGTGGTCGCGGGCGCTTTGTTCGACGGCCGCCACGTGGGAGTTGCGGCTCGGCAGCGTGAGTGCGAGCAGCGCGCCGACGCAGCGCGATGAACCCGCCGACGAAGAACGCACGGTCGAATCCCGGAGCTCAGAGTGCGGCTGGCCACGGGGCTTCGTGCAAGCAGCCGCTTGCGAGCGGTCGGTCGCGATCGTGGCGAGCGCCGCCAGGCCGAGCGCGCCACCGACCTGCCGGGTGGTCGTTAACCAGCCCGGACGCGAGGCCCGCCTCACGGCGGTCGACGCCCAACGTGGCGGCGACGGTCACCGGCACGATGGACAGGCCCGAGCCCAAGGCACACGATGATCATCGGCGGCAAGACGTGGTCGTAGTAGTTGCCGTTCGCGGGCAGCCGTGGACAGCCACCACATGCCGATCGCCGCCAGCGTGCCGCCGATCACGATGATGCGGCGCGGGCCGACCTTGCTGACCAGCCGCGAGGCGGTCTGGCGCCGACGATGATGAACGAGCGCGCCGGGCACGAACGCGAAGCCGGTCTTCAGCGCGCTGAAGCGCAACACATCTTGCATGTACAGCGACAGGAAGAAGAACATCGAGAACATCACCGCGCCGACCGCGAGCGCGATGCCGTTGGCCGATGACAGCGCGCGCATCTTGAAGATGCGCAGCGGTACCAGCGGTTGCGGCGTGTAGCGCTCGATGACGACGAACGCGGCCAGCAGCACGACGCCGATCGCGAGGGTGACCAGGGTGCGGGCCGAGCCCCACGGGTGCTGGTCGGTGCTCACGATCCCGTAGACCAGCACGGCGAGGCCGCCCGTCACGGTGATCGTGCCGGGGATGTCGAGCGCGCAGATCGTTGCGGATCTGGCCACGCGACTCGCGCAGGCGAACCCACGCCGCGGCGAACAGCACGACCCCGATCGGCACGTTCACGAACAGCACCCACCGCCAGCTCAGCTCGTCGGTCAGGATGCCGCCGGCCATGACGCCGAACGCCCCACCGCTGCCGGCGGTCGCACTCCAGAGGCCGAGCGCCCGAGCGCGCTCCCGCTGCTCGGTGTAGGTCGTGGTCAGCAGGCTCAGCGTCGACGGGGCCAGGATGGCGCCGCCGAGGCCCTGCGCCGCACGGGCGATCTCGAGCATCGTCCCGTTCTGCGCGAAGCCGCCGACCAGGCTCGCGCCGACGAAGATCGTGAGCCCGAGCAGGAAGATCTTCTTGCGGCCGAACAGGTCGCCCGCGCGGCCGCCGAGCAGCAGGAAGCCGGCGAACGTCAGCGCGTAGGCGTTGACGACCCATTGCAGTTCGCTCTGGTTCATGTGCAGCGACTGACCCATTTTGGGCAGCGCCACGTTCACGATCGAGATGTCGAGGACGACCATGAATTGCGCCGCGCAGGCGATGGCGAGCACCGCCCACGAGGGGATGTGGGCGTGGGTGGCTGACTCGTGCGCGGCGGGAGCAGGCGAAGACGTGCTGGTCGTGTTCTGACTCATCGGTACCCCTGAGATGCGGCAGTTGCGGCGGACGGCGTGTCTGGCCGACTCTTCGACTGTAGGCCCCAACCTACGAAGGACCTGAGACATTTCCGCGGAGCGAGGGTGTCCGCGCGGAGCGGAAGCGGTAACGTCCGCGCATGACAGATGCCCACCAGACCGCCAGCGCCGGCGACCTGCTCCGCTCGCCGCTGCACGACCGCCACCTCGCGCTCGGGGCGAAGATGGGCGAGTTCGGCGGTTGGACCATGCCGCTCGAGTACGCCGGCGGCGGAGTCATTGCCGAGCACACCGCGGTCCGCGAGAACGTCGGCGTCTTCGACGTGTCGCACCTCGGCAAGGCGTCGGTGCGCGGCCCGGGTGCCGCCGCCTTCATCGATGCCACCTTGACCAACGACCTGTCGCGGATCAGCTCCGCGAGTACACGCACGGCGCACGCGCACTACTCAAACCGCGCGCGCGGCGCGCAATACACGCTGTGCGCCGACGATGCCTCCGGCGGTGTCGTCGACGACCTCATCGTCTACCTGCGCGGCGACGACGATGTTTTCCTCGTGCCGAACGCCGCGAACACCGCAGAGGTCGTGCGTCGGCTCGCAGCCGCAGCGCCCGACGGCGTCGAGGTGCGCAACCTGCACCGCGACTTCGCGGTCCTCGCAGTACAAGGGCCGCGCTCGGCTGAGCTGATCGATGCGATCGGGCTGCCGTCGGAGCACCCGTACATGTCGTTCATCGATTCGGCAGTGGACGTCGAATGCGGGCGTCCGCACGGCCATCACGGTCTGTCGATCCGGCTACACCGGCGAGCGCGGCTACGAGCTGGTGGTTCCCAGTGCCGATGCCGGGCGGTGTGGGATCAGCTGTTCGCAGCTGGCGCGCCCCTCGGCGTCCGCGCTTGTGGTCTTGGTGCTCGTGACACGTTGCGCACCGAAATGGGTTACCCGCTGCACGGGCAGGACCTCTCGCTCGACATCACCCCGAATCAGGCGCGCGTCGGGTGGGCGGTCGGCTGGAAGAAGCCGCAGTTCTGGGGACGCGACGTCCTCACTCGCCGAGCGGGCCGCCGGACCCAGCCGAATCCTGCGCGGCCTTGAGTCGCTCGACCGCGGCATCCCGCGACCGCACATGGTCGTGAAATCGCGCGACGGCGACGTCGTCGGTGAGGTGACAAGTGGCACCTTCTCGCCGACCCGCCGGGTCGGCATCGCGCTCGCGTTGCTGCGGCCCGACATCGTCGAAGGTGACGAGGTCGAGGTCGACGTGCGTGGCAGGCCATCCGCGATGCGGGTGGTGAAGCCGCCGTTCATTCGACAGGGAGCCGCGCGGTATGAGCCGAGCCGGAACGCATCGTCCTCATCGGCATGATGGGCGCGGGCAAATCCACGATCGGTGCGGCCTGTCGAAGCTCACCGGGTGGCCGTACATCGACAACGACCAAGTGGTCGAGCAGATGGTCGGCATGCCGACCCGCGACCTGCATACAGCAGACGGGCGTCGAGGCGATGCGGGCGGCTGAATCCGCTGCGCGCTATTCAGGTTCTGACGATGCCGGCGCCGCTGATTGCCGGTGCGGCGGCCGGCATCGTGCTCGATCCGCGCGGTGAGCGCGCAGGTGCACGAAGGCGCGTTCGTCGTCTTCCTGCGGGCCCGCATCGAGACGCTCGCGAAGCGGGTCGAGGGCACCTATCGGCCATGGCTCGGCGACGATCCCGAAGCGACGCTGCGCAAGCTGTACGTCGGCCGCGAGCCGCTGTACGAGAAGCTCGCCGACCTCGTCATCGACGTCGACGACACGTCGCCCGACGCCGATGCGCAGCGGATCCTCGACGCGTTCAGGGCTGCACCAGTACGAGGGTTAGTGCACCCATCGCGGTGATCAGGAAGCAGGTCATCGTGGCGACCTCGCCACATGCACCGATCACGTCGCCGGTGACGCCGCCGAACCGGCGTATCGCGTGCCGGCCGACAATCCAGGCGACCGCGAGCGCAACGAGCACCGCCGCCAGCGCGCTGGATGGCGCTGTTGACGCCCTCGATGCTGGCGTAGACGGGGCCGTAGAAAGCCGCGCCCGCGCACACCACGACGGTCCAGAAGATCGCGACGATCCTCGGCACCGACCCGGCAACGAGCGCACCCATGCCATCGGTGCGGGCAGCCGGGATGCCGGGCGTGCACGCCCACAGCATCGACACCCGGCCGACCACGACCGCCGAGCACCAACGCCTGCGTGCCGCGGTGCACCGAGCACGTTGCTCGTCAACGCAAGGACGTCGATGCCGCAGCACGCCGATGAGCGCAGCGGCCCCCAGCGCACCGACGCGCCCGTCGCGCATGATCGCGAGAGCTTCTTCGGCGGGCTTGCCGGACGCCAGGCCGTCGACGGTGTCGGCGAGCCCGTCGAGGTGCAACCCGCGGGTCAGCAACGCCAGCGTGAGAATCGCGAGCGCCGAGGCGATGAGCGGGCCCTCGAACACCGGATTGGCGTGCCGGATGTACAGCGTCGGCCCGGGATAGACGATCCTGGCGCCGATGATCACGCCCGACGGCGATCATGGCCAGCGCGGCGCCGATGAGCGGGCTCCATGACATCGACGAGCCGGCGATCCGGCGGTTGATCCGGCGGGTTTTCACCGGCGCGACGGTGAACATCGTCAAGGCGAGACGGAGGCCGGCAAAGTCAGCCACGATTGGTGACGTTCGCCTCGCCGAAGGTCGCCATTCCGCCGAGGATATCGGCGGCCGCAGCCACGATCGGGACAGCGACCAAGGCACCGCTGCCCTCGCCGAGGCGCAAACCGAGATCGACCAGCGGCGAGAGGCCGAGTGTGTCGAGCGCGAGTTCGTGGGCCGGCTCCACCGAGCGGTGGCCGGCCGCCCACCAGGCCGAGGCGCCAGGTGCCAGGCGCGTCGGCGAGCAGGGCGGCGGCACCGCTGACCAGCCCGTCGAGAAGCACGGGCGTGCGGCGGACCGCGGCCTGCGCGAGGAAACCTGCCATAGCGGCGATATCGGCGCCCGCCACGGCCTGCATTAGGGCAACTGGGTCGTCGACTCCCTCGGCCCGCTCGATCCCGGCTGCCACCACCGCACGCTTGCGGGCGAGGCCGTCGTCATCGATGCCGGTGCCGCGGCCGGTCACGAGATCGGCGTCGTGGCCGGTCAGGACGCCGATCAGAACCGCCGCCGGCGTGGTGTTGCCGATCCCCATGTCGCCCGGGATCGAGCAGGTCGGCGCCGGCGTCGATCTCTTCGTCGGCAATCGCCTTCCCCGCGTTGACCGCTTGCACGGTTTCGTCTCGGGTCAGGGCATCTTCGATGTCGAGGCGGCCCGAGCTTCGCCGCACCTTCCACCGGGTGACCTCGCTCGGCAACACCGAGGTCCGGCAGGTCGCTGCCGACGGCCGATGTCGACCACCCGCACGCCGGCACCGACGGCGCGCGCCAGCACGTTCACGGCCGCGCCGCCCGCGACGAAGTTGGCGACCATCTGCGCGGTGACTTCGCTCGGATACGCCGACACGCCGGCAGCCGCGACGCCGTGGTCACCCGCGAAGATCACCACCCGGATGCGCTTCGGCGCCACCGGCGGGCAGCGGCCCTGCACGCCGGCGAGCCACACCGACACGTCCTCGAGCCTGCCCAGCGCGCCAGTGGGTTTGGTCAGCATCGCCTGGCGAGCGATCGCCTGCTCGCGAGCGTCGTTGTCGGGCTCGGGCACCGCGTCGAAGCTGACGGTGTCGGTGCTGCTGGTCACGTTGGCGTCCTGGTTACGTTGATTGGACGGCGGGTGGGTGCAGCAGCGATCGGCTGATGCCGGCCTCGACGAACAGCACCTCGTCGGACACCGCCGCCAGCCGGGAGTTCAGGCTCCGAGCTCGTCGCGGAATCGCCGTCCGCTCGGGTACGGCGGTACGACGCCCGACCCGACCTCGTTGCTGACCGCGACGACGCGCGCCGCCGTCGTCCGCCATGCGAGCACAAGCGCGTCGACCGCCTCCGCCACCTCGGCGTCGGCGTTGCGAGCTGCGGCGGCTTCGTCCGACCAGATGCCGGCGTTGTCCATGACCGCGGCCAGCCACACGGTGAGGCAGTCGATGAGCAGGCGGCGGATCGTCGGCGCTCGCCGCTGCCAGCAGTTTGGCGAGAGCGATCGTCTCGACCGTCGTCCAGTGCGCCGGTCGACGCGCTTGGTGGGTCGCGATCCGCTCGCGCCACTCGGCGTCCATCGCGGCTCGGTCGCGGCGGTCGCGGTGGCGACGTAAGCCACTGCGGCGCCGCCGCCAACAGCCGTTCGGCGGCGAGCGACTTTCCCGAACGCGCACCGCCGAGCACCAGGGTTCGCCGGGGCAATGTCCTGCCTGCTGGGCGCAGCGACGCCGAACGCGTTGTCGAGTCGGATCACCGCGCCGTCGGGCAAGAGCTCGCTGCCCATCGCCGCGAGTCGTGCCCGCAGGACCGACGGCGCCGGATTCGCCGTGCCCGACGTGGATCGCGACGACTGCGGCTGCGGTCGTCGATCGCGCCTCTCGCGCCGCAATCGGGCCAAGTGTCGTGGCGAAGGACGCGAGTCCGTGGTGGCCGGTCGCACCCGGCGATCGGCCGATCGCCCCAGCTGTTTTCGAGCAACAGCAGGTCGTAGCGCGCACCCGCAGGCGTGCTGAAGTCCGGACCGGTGTCGGTCGCGTACAGCATTCGATGCGGTCGACTCGCCATGTCGTAGATGCACCGCGCCGTCGCTGTCATGGTCGGCGGCGAGCGCGCGCACGGTGTAGTGCCCGAGAGTCAGCACGTCGCCCGCAGCTACGGCCGGAACTCGACCCCGGCTCGCGGGCGGCAGCCATGGGCGAAAGGGCGGCCAGTGCCGACGGCGGGCCGACGACCGTCAAGCGGCTCGATGCGCCGGCCCATCGCCGAGGAGCAGGGCGCTCCGCTCGCGTGGTCGTGGTGGTCGTGCGTCACCAGTAAGTAGCGAATGCGGTCGAGGCGGACGCCGAGGCGCACCGCCGATCGCGGACGTCCTGCCCGCAATCGATGCAGCAATGCATCGTCGATCAAGCGCGCTGGTGTGCGCGCGGATCTCGCCCTTCGGCGTAGGCCGCAGCGCACGACGCGCAGGTGCAGAACGGATGCGGCCAGCCGGCGGCGTCGCCGGTGCCGAGCAAGGTGACGTCCATCAGCCGCCGATCGCTGCACGCTGAGATGCCGGCAGGTCGCGTCGAGGGCGGCACGAACGCGACCGGTGCGGTCGAAGGCAGCGCGACGTGCCGCCCGCCGCAGTGCGAGCAAGACCGCGCGGCCCGCAACCAGCGACGAGCACGGCATTGCCGATTGCCCTGGTGAGATCCCAGCCGACCGAAGTGGCGACGTAGAACGCCGCGTAGTGATGCACCTCGGTAACCCAGCTAGCCCCTGGTACGTAAGAGATCTGGGGCGACAGGCCACTGGTTTCGAAGGGCCAGAACCACAGGTTGGTGATCGCGCCGTACAGCATGCCGGCGGCCGCGCCGTACGCCGCGAGCATCGCGATCTCCAGCTTGCCGCGCAGCGGCGGCAGGCAGCCGGCGAACAGACCCACCCAACCGGCCGCCAGCATCTGGAACGGCAGCCATGGTCCGACGCCGCCGGTCAACAGCGCACTCGCGAACAGCGTCAGTGTTCCGAGGACGAACCCGAAGCCGCGGCCGAGAACGCGACCGGCCGGGATCAGCAGGAAGAAGACTGGTGAGAACGCCGGTGGCGTCGATACCCAGTGGTCGCAGTGCTGCGCCGCATGCCGTCAGAACGCCGAGCAACGCGATGGCCTTCGCGTCCATGCCGCCGTCGGCAACTTCGGCGAGGACGACCACGAGCAGCAGCGGCAGCACGATGGCGAAGATCCACGGCGCGTCGCGGTGTGAGCGGTGTTGACGCTCTGTCGCCTTGCTGTGCAAGCAGAAAAGGCCAACCGAACGCGAGTACGCCGAACCCGCTGGCGACCGCTAACGCGAACGTCGAGCGAAGGTGCAAGCCAACAGCGGCCGGACGTCGAGGCGTGCGGGTCGCCATCGCCGTCGCCGTCGTCATGGCTTCACCGTCACGGCGTCACCGCGAGTGTCGCCCGTACCTGTGCGACGGTCAGCCAGGGGAGCGGCGCGAGGATCTTCGCGATCTGCGGCGCGAACGCCGGCGAGGCGGTGACAACCTCGCGGGTCGGACCGTCGGCGACGATCTCGCCGTCTGCGAGAACGACGGTTCGGTGACTGACCTCCGCAGCCAGCTCGACGTCGTGAGTAGCGAGGATCACCGCAGTTCCTTCGGCCGCGAGTTCGCGCAGCACCTGCACGAGGCGCGCCTTGCCTGGGTAGTCGAGGCCGCGGGTCGGCTCGTCAAGCAAGAGCACGGCTGGCTTGCCGGCGAGCACCAAGGCGAGTGCGAGTGCGAGCCGCTGTCCTTCGGACAGATCGCGCGGGTGGGTGCGTCCCGCCGATCCCAGGAGCGAGCCGGTCGAGAAGCGCGCGAGCATCGGCCCCGCCGCGCCGGCGCACTCGTCGTCGACCGTGTCGGCCCAGAACAGGTCAGCCGGCTCCTGCGGGACGAGACCGATGTCGCGAACGAGCTCCGAGCCGCTACTGCGGTAGCGGGTCGCGGCCCGCGACGAGTGACGTGGCCCGCTGTCGGTCTGCTCAGCCCGACCAGGTGGGCGAGCAGCGTCGACTTGCCGGCGCCGTTGCGGCCCATCAGTGCGACGATCTCGCCCGGCCGTACGAGCAGGTCGATACCGCGCAGCGCGATGAGGTCGTCGTAGCGACGCCTGCAGTTTGCGCACCGAGACGACGGGCTCGCCAATCGCCGGACGCTGTTCGTGTCGGCGTGCGGCATGGTGGCCAGCTGCGCGCGCAACGCATCGGCTGCACGGCGCGCATCGCGCACCGAGAGCGGCAACGGCGCCCACTGCACGAGCCGACCGAGTTCGACGACGGGCGGCGCGACGATGCTGTTTTGCATTGCGACCGCCGGGCGTCGTGTCATGCACCCGACCGTCGTCGTCGACGTGCACGACTCGGTCGGCGTACTGGATGACTCGCTCGAGCCGATGCTCGGCCGCGACCACCGTGACCCCGAGATCGTGCACCAGCCGAGTCAAGGCGGCGAGCACGTCTTCGGCGGCTGGCGGGTCGAGCGCGGACGTCGGTTCGTCGAGCACGAGAACACGCGCGCCGGCCGTGAGCACCGAGCCGATGGCAACTCGCTGCTGCTCACCCGACGACAGCGTGCGCAGCGGTCGCTGGCGCAGACCGGTCAGCCCCAGCGAGTCGAGGATGTCCTCGACCCGACGCCGCATCACTGTCGGCGAGACGCCGAGCGATTCCATCGCGTACGCGAGTTCTTCTTCGACGCTGTCGGTGACGAAGCCGGCCAGCGGATCCTGACCGACGTAGCCGACGACGTCGGCGAGTTCGCGCGGCGGATAGCTGCGCGTGTCGCGCCCATCGACCGTCACACGGCCCGCGAGGGTACCGCCGGTGAAGTGCGGAACCAGCCCGTTGATGGCTTTCAGCAACGTCGATTTGCCCGCGCCGGTGCGGCCGATGACCAGTACGAGTTCGCCTTCGGGGATCGACAACTCGACGTCGCGAATCGCCGGCTCCATCGGCGTCCGGGTATGTGACGGTGACCGCCTCGAAGAGGATCATCGGCCGACTCCCGCTGGTTCGGGGGAGTCTTGTGCCAACGGCTCGAGGCGTGGAAATCCCTTGCACAGCAGAGATTTGTGGCGACGTAGCCCACGCCGGGACCAATGCAAACAGCAGACCGATCAGGGCGGGCCACGGCAATTGCGGGACGACGAGTGGGTACGTCGTCGTGTGCAGCGACCCTGGATACAGCCGGCCGGCAACGAGCATGCCGGCGAGTGCCGCGAGCACCGGACGCGACCACGATCCACTCCGACGCGTGCCATGAGTCGGGCCGGTACTTCGTCCGCGTTGGCTGCCGCCCGCCGAACAAGACGGCGCCACACGCGATCGCGGTACCGAGCACGAGAAGTGGCAGCCCGACCAGCGTCGGCGATGTTGCGTCCAGCAGTTCGTAGACCGCGACGGCAACCGCGACGAGGCCGACGACGACGGCCGCCGAGACGAGTCGGCGACGTGCCGCCGGCACGGCTCCGCGCCTACCGAACCCGCGCGAATCCATCGCGGCCGCGAGTTCGATCGAACGCTCCAGTGCGTCCTCAAGAACCGGCACTGCAATACCAAGCCACGAGCGGACGCCGGACGACGGGCGTCCGCGCAGTCGCCGAGCTCGGCGTACCCGAACGGCGGCGGCAGCCAGCTGAGGTGCGAACGACAGAGCGACCGTGATGGCGACGCCGGCTTCGTAGAGCGCGCCCGGCATCGCCCGCAGCAGCCGACGAGGGCTGGCCAACGCATTCGCCGAGCCCACACAAACCAACAGCGTCGCGAGCTGCAGGCCGCCGTAGACCGCAGTGAGCAGACCCTGCACCGTGATGTTGCCGCCCAGATGCAGGCCCGCGGCCCAGTCGGGCAACGGAACGGTGGGCACCCGTACGAGGACCTCGACCAGTCGGCTGCGCGCCGAACACGATGTCGAAGACGACGCGGACGACGAGCACCACGACGCCGAGCCGAAGGAACAGGGCAAACGATCGAGAGCTGTGCGGTGAGCGGCGCGCTGACACGGTGAACGCGGCGACGGAAACAAGCAGTAGCAGGACGATCGGATTCGTCGTCCGCGTCGCAGCCGTAGCGAGGGCGAGAGACCATGCCCACCACGCCCCTGGGTGCAAACTGCGTGAGGGTCGACCGGCGTGCAGGCTCATGGGTTCACCGCCCACGCGTTCTTGTACGCAAGATCGCTGCTGCGCCGAGGATGACGATGAGCGCAATCCCGCCGATCGTCGTTGCCGCGATGCCGTGGCTGTGTCGCGTGCTCGATCGCAACGCCGCGAGCGACTGCGCGGACGCGCTGGCCGGCGCGGCTATGAGCGACGGCGGCTGCAAGGGGTGACTGTGCTGGACTGCTAGCCACCGCGGAAATCACGGCAGCCGAACTCGCTCGCGCGGTACCGGGCGGGGGTGTTATCGCTGGTGGGACTGTCGTTAGCGGCGGTGTCGCCGCGTGGCTGCTCGCCGTGACTCGGGGGCTCGGATGGGAGGGCGTCGGCGATGGTGTCGCGGCGGGTGGCGCTGGCTGCGCGGCGACCGCTACGGCACACTCCGTCTTCGGATAGCCGTCGATGCCGCACACGAGCCCGGCGTCCGAGCCGGTGCCGATCCTGACGGCGGCCGCTGCCGCTAAGACGTTCGCGCCAGTGTCGCCGTCGCGCACGTAGACGCAGCCCGGCACGACGCCGGCTGGCGGCTTCTCGTGGGCAGGCGCGTCGGTCGCGACCCCGAAGTCGATGACCACGCCGACCCGTATCTCGCCGGCCTTGGCAGGGGTCGACTTGCACAGCGTCGCGAAGTCGGGCGCGGCTCCGGGCAGCAGCCCGCTCGCGGCGTCAGCCTGCACCGCGAATCGCCACCCCTGAACCTCGCCGTCGACCGGGTATTCACTTGCCGGTCCGCGCTGCGAGTACTGCCAGCTCGTGCTGTGCGGGCCCGTCACGTAATACGCCCAGTAGCGGTAGGCCGTGGCTGGCGCTCGCGTGACCAGGACCGAGCAATGACGACGGCGGCGCACAGCCGCCAGGGCGGCCAGCCCGAAAGCGGCCGCCCTGGTCAGCGTCATCTGGTCAGCACCCGTGCTGGCCTACCCGTCGGCGGCTACCGAGCCGGCTGATGAGCACTGCGGCAGATCCCCAGCCCGACCAGCAACGCACCCAGTGCGCCGAGGGGAATCGGGTCGCTGCGTGCCGGTTGCCGGCAAGGTCGCGACCGGCGTGCGACCGGCGATGGCTGTCGGCGCGGCAGCAGGCGGCGCTGGAGCAGCCACCCGCTCGGTCGACGCCAGCCTGATGGTCAGGTCGACCCCGCCGAACGCGCCGGGATCGATGCCGCTCGCGTGGGCGACCATCAGCAGGGTGGCCAGTGGTCCGGGCGCATCCGCGCCGGCGGTCTGCACGTATGCCTTGGCTCCTGCTTGCAGTGCGGCCAGCGCGGGTGCGATTGCGGTCGTTCCAGCTCCGGCTGCCTCAAGGTCGAGCACCGCGTTCGCCGTCGACGTCCAGTCGGTGCCGCTCCCGAACGCTGACGGGATCGCCCCCTTCGTCGCGGCCAACCGCGCGGCGAGATAGCTGGTCGCTGCCGCGGCCGACGTTGCTGCGTCGGCAACCGTCGCCGGGCAGGCCGGGGTCGACCCGGTCGCCGTCGCTGGGCTCACCGGCAACGCCTTGCCGAGTTCGCCGAGCAATCCCTGCACGGTCGCGTAGTCGTTGGCGTGCAGCGTGGCCTCGCCCTGGAAGTCGTAGGCGCCGGCGCCAGCCGTCGCGGTGCACGCGATCTGCACCGATCGCAGGTAGGTGTCGCCGGTCTTGCCAGTCGTCGAGGTGACGCTCGATCGGGTCGACGCCGGCCGCGACCAGAGCGCTCAGCGCGAGGCCGGTGGAGTTGGCGTCCGAAGCTGCGGGACCAAACGCGGTGTTGTCGTAGAACCCACCGTCAGCGCAGCTGGAAGTGCTTCAATGCCGCGACCGCAGTCGCCGTCGGCTTCCCGAGCGCGACGAGCGCCTGAATCGCTGCTGCGGTCGCGTTCTCGTCCTCGGTCGCAGGCGTGCACGCCGTTGACGTGTTCGCCCGGTACGCGGTGAAGGCGCCGTCGGCGCATTGCTGCGCCAAGCAACCACGCGACGGCGGGCGCGTTCGGGGTGTGCCCGGTCGCCACGAGCGCCGATGATCGCCAGGCTCTGCCGGTAGACGCCGTCGTAGGTCGGGTCCTGAGCACCGAACAGGCCGATGTTTGCCGGCGCGACGATCGCGATGGGTGTCGCCACCGGCGCGGGTGTTGCGGCCGCCGCCGTCGAGGCGAGCAGCGACGGTCGCGGCGAGCGCGGCGGTGGCGCCGACTGCAACAAGCTGCGGTGAGCGACCGGAGGGCAGACCCGGCCCTGCGGCGGCTGTGGTTGCGGGACTGATTGCGGGCGTGCAGTGGCTCCGTGAGATGCGTGGATCCGTGCGACATCGAGTTCCTCTCGGGACGGGCCGCGGAGTCCACGGCGTAGATCCCGGCCCTCAAACGCCCCTGACAACACAAACCCCACGAGCGCAAACGGCGCAGCGTGGGGGCGTTGACGGGTCGGTGCGACCCGGGCTCCGCCCCGCGAACCTCGACGGACGAATGGAGCCGATTCGCATCCGGCAGGTAATCCGGCTCGCCGTCCCGGTGATAAGAACCAGGCGGCCTACGGTTGCGGGTCAGCGCCGGCATTAGACCGGCTTCCCCTGAACGCGGATGCGTTTTCAGTTGTGGCGCGAGCAAACCACGGCCGGCGGCGCGCGCAAGTCAAAGGAGGCTCGTCAAAGCCGGTCAAAGGAAGCGGACGCGCTAGCCTGCGGTGCGGTTTGATGAAGGACGCCGTCTGTTTGAAGCGCCAGTGTTCGAAGGCGCGAGGTTAGACCGATGACGGGGAGTGCGATGGTCGGCTGGTCGTGGCGGTACGAGAGTGCTGACGGTGAACCCGTCGCACCCGCCGACCTGCGCGCCCGCGGAAACCTTCCCGACGCAGTCGGACGCCGAGTCGTGGCTCGGCGAGGAATGGCGGCCGCTGCTCGCGGCCGGCGTGGCCCGGGTGAGCCTGCTCGAAGGCGACCGGGTCGTCTACGGACCGATGAGCCTCGACCCTGCCAACCTGACCCCGGAGACTGAGCCTGCGCTACGGCCTCTTCGCCAGTCGCTGGTCTTGGCGGGATCGCGCTCGATGATCGGACCGAGGACCTCGTCGATCCGATCGAGCAGGTCGGCGTCGAGCTTGACTCCTGATGCCGCGACATTCTCGGTGATCTGCTCGGGCCTGGTGGCGCCGATGATCGCGCTCGACACGTTCGGGTTGTGCAACACCCAAGCAAGGGCGAGCTGTGACATCGGGAGTCCGGCCTGCGCGGCCAGCGGCTGCAGGAGCTGCACGCGCGACAAGACATCGTCTTCCAACAGGCGCGAGACGAATCTCGCGCCGCCCTTGGTGTCGGTGGCCCGCGATCCGGCGGGCGGTGCGGCGCCCGGCTTGTACTTGCCGGTGAGCACACCTTGCGCGAGCGGCGAGAACACGATCTGGCCGATGCCTTCGCGTTCGGACAGCGGCACTACTTCGGCCTCGATGACCCGCCACAGCATGTTGTATTGGGGCTGGTTCGACACGATCCGGTCGAGGCCCATTTCGTCGGCGATGCGTAACGCAGACGCGAGCTGGTCCGCCGTCCACTCACTTACGCCTATGTAGTTGACCTTGCCCTGCCGTACCAGGTCGTCGAACGCGCGCAGGGTCTCTTCGAGCGGGGTCTCGACGTCGAAACGGTGTGCCTGGTAGAGGTCGATGTGGTCGGTCTGCAGCCGCTCGCAGCGATGCGTGGCAGCTCTCGATGATGTGTTTGCGCGACAGCCCGCGGTCGTTGCGGCCTGGGCCGGTCGGGAAGAAAACCTTCGTGCACAGCTCGTATGACTCACGACGGATGCCGGCGAGGGCGTCGCCGAGAACCGACTCTGCGCGAGTTCCGGCGTAGACATCGGCGGTGTCGAATGTGGTGATGCCGGCGTCGAGTGCGGCGCGCGACGCACGCTTTCGCTGCGTCCGCCTCAACCTGCGACCCGTGGGTGATCCAGTTTCCGTACGCGATCTCGCTGACGATGAGGCCGCTCTTGCCCAGGTGTCTGAATTCCATGAATTCGACCCTATGCCGCCATGGCCGACGGTGCGGAGGCCGGTCGGGCAGCAGCGACGCTGTCGGTCAGATCTTCGCGCCGCGCGCGACCCGCGCACCGGGCATCCGCATGCCGCCGAAACTGCAGTGCACGCATGGCCGCGTACAGACCGATGCCCCTTGGTCGGCTCGTTGGGAAAGCGAACCGCGACCTGTTGGCGGATCGCCGCGCGCCATCAGGATCGAGTCGAAGACCGAGCCGAGAATGTAGGCGTACAGGGCGAACGTCGGTGATGAGGACGACGACCTTGACGTGCGGAAACACGAATCCCGAGCAGGATCACCGGCACCGCGACCGGCACGAAGAGGCCGAGCACGTTGCGCCGCGAGTCGACGTAGTCGCGGGCGTATCGGCGTGCTGGGCCGCGGTCGCGCAGCGGTAGCGCGCTGTCGTCGCCGCGGCGCATCGCCTCGCGTCGCACCCGGGCCTGCTCGGGGGTCAGCCGGCCGCCTTTGCCGGTGCCGCGCACCGCTCGTCCGCTGCCACCGATGGCCGAGACCTTGCGCGCCGCCTCGGCTTCGCGGCGCTTGGGAGTCGCTTTGCCCTTGGTGGGCGGCGGCAACAGCCGTGCCAAGCGGATCCCCGGGGTTGGCCACCCCGGCAGCATCTTTCGTTCCGCGTCCGAACACGTGCACAGGCTACGATGCCGCCGGGAACCCTCTGCCGGTGCGGTCCGTCGACACATAGGGTGGAGACGCTCGTCGAGACCGCCAATGAAGGAGCCGGCACCCATGGGTGTGATGAAGCGCATGTCGCTCATCTTCAATGCCAAGGCCAACAAGGTCCTTGACCGCGCTGAAGACCCGCGCGAGACGCTTGACTACAGCTACACCAAGCAGCTCGAGCTGCTGCAGAAGGTGCGGCGTGGCGTTGCCGACGTCGCGACGTCCCGCAAGCGGCTCGAACTCCAAGCGACCCAGCTGCAGCAGCAGGCCGACAAGTACGACGGCCAGGCGCGCGCGTCGTTGGCCGCGGGTC
This sequence comes from uncultured Actinomycetes bacterium, assembly GCA_963799955.1. Classification (GTDB taxonomy): domain Bacteria; phylum Actinomycetota; class Actinomycetes; order Acidothermales; family Acidothermaceae; genus PALSA-607. Next base: position 220,538 of record CAWCZJ010000003.1, on the reverse strand, counting down.
GCGAAGACCTCGCCCGCGAAGCGCTGACCCGCAAGTCGGCGCTCACCCAGCAGATCAGCGACCTCCAGACCCAGCACGCGCAACTGCTGGCCGAGGAGGAGAAGCTGACGCTCGCGTCGCAGCGTCTCCAGGCCAAGGTCGACGCGTTCCGCACGAAGAAGGAGACGATCAAGGCCACTTACACCGCCGCCGAGGCCCAGACGAAGATCGGCGAGGCCTTCTCGGGCATCTCCGAAGAGATGGGCGATGTCGGCCTGGCGGTACAGCGCGCCGAAGACAAGACCCAGAGCATGCAGGCCAGGGCCGGCGCGATCGACGAGCTGCTTGCCTCGGGTGCCCTGAACGACCCGACCGGCACGAGCACCGACGACATCCAGCTCGAACTCGACCGCATGTCGAGCACCAACGACGTCGAGTCGCAGTTGGCCGCGCTGAAGGGTCAACTCGCCGGCAGCGCCGGCGACGCCGGCCATCGAGGGCGCAACGACCGCCGCAGCACCGGCAGCCGCGGCGCCCGCTGCAACACCGGCCGCCCAGCCAGCTGCCCAGCCGGAGGAGTCGTCATGATCCTGCGCATCCTCGGTGAGGGCCAGTTCGAGATCGCCGATCACACGGTCGAGGCGCTGAACGGCCTCGACAACGAACTGCTTGCCGCGGTCGAGAGTGGTGACGAGAGCGCGTTTCGCGAGCACCCTCGCCGCGCTGCTTGCTCTTGGTCCGCGAAGTCGGGGAACCGGTGCCCGACGACCACCTCGGCCCATCCGAGTTGGTCCTGCCCGGCGCTGATTCAACCCTGGAGGAGGTGCGTGCGCTGCTCGGCGATGAGGGACTCATCCCTGGCTGATCGGCGTCCGTCTTATGGCCCGAACTCGTTTTGCCGCAGACCGCGGTCTGTCGGCCCGCATGGTGTTTGTCATGTTCCTGCTCGGGCTGCTGTACGTCGTGTTCATCGGCGTGCTCATCGCGATCCACCTGTCACCGATTCTCATCGTCGTGATCGCCGGTGGGTTCTTCCTGTTCCAGTTCTTCGGCTCCGACCGCATCGCGTTGTATGCCATGCACGGCAAGATCGTGACGCCCGAAGAGGCGCCTGAACTGCACGCCATCATCGACCGGCTCTGCGCGATGTCGAACACCCCGAAGCCGAAGGTCGCGATCGCCGACAGCGACGTCCCCAATGCCTTCGCGACCGGTCGCAGCCAGAAGCGCGCAGTGGTGTGCGCGACCACGGGCATCATGCGGCGGCTCGACAACGAAGAACTCGAAGGTGTGCTCGCTCACGAGATGTCGCACGTCGCACACCATGACGTCGTCGTGATGACGATCGCGTCGTTCCTCGGAGTGCTCGCCGGTCTGATCACCCGGTTCGCCTTCTACGCGACGATGTTCGGTGGCGGCGGAAACAACCGCGGGCGCAACAACAACCAAGACAGCGCGGCCCTTGTCGAGCTCGTCGTGCTGCTGGCGTCGGCCATCGTCTACGCGATCAGCTTCTTGCTGATCAGGGCGCTGTCGCGATACCGCGAACTGTCCGCCGACCGGTCGGGCGCGCTGCTGACCGGGCGCCCGTCGGCGCTGGCGAGCGCGTTGCAGAAGGTGACCGGCGCGATGGGTCAGATTCCTACCCGCGACCTGCGCTCGGCCGAGAGCTTCAACGCGTTCTTCTTCACCCCTGCGCTTGCTCCGGGGTTCTCGCTCTCGTCGCTGTTCTCGACCCACCCGCCGCTTGAGAAGCGGCTCCAGCAGCTGGCTGAGATCTCCCGCGAGCTCGGCCAGGGCAGGTAGGCAATGGGTTTCCTCGACACGGTGCTCGGCCGAACGAAGCCGGTGAAGGCCGACCTCGACGACCTGTTCGCGTTGCCGTCGGCGGCACTGACTCTTCAAGCAGGGCTGGATTTCGCGCCCACCGGGCTCGGATCGGTGTGCTTCAAAGCGGCCGAGGGCGCGGCGTTCGCGCGCACGCAGACCGACGTGCAGCAACTGCTCGACTCCTCGTCGGCAGGCAGCGCGCCGAAGGTCGAACTCAGCAAAGACAGCTTCGGCTACACCTGGCTGCTCGTGCGCCACGACCCCGCCGACGTGCCCGGCCTCGTCACCGACCTGCACGCCGTCAACAGCGGTCTGCAAGATGCCGGCTTCGGGCCGCAACTGCTGTGCTCACTGATCTCCTTCGCGCACGCCGACGGGCGGCGGCTGGCGCTGGTCTACCTCTACAAGCGCGGCACGTTCTATCCGTTCGCGCCGTTGGGCGGCGACCAGCGTCGCGACAACGCGCTGGAGATCGAGGTCCAGGGCACGGTCGCCAACGACATGAAGATCGAGCCGGAGCTCACCCGTTGGTTCCCGGTCTGGGGCGCGCCGGGCTTGTGAACGGCCGGGCTTGTGAACGACGGGCCGGCTGCGCGGCGGCGGGTGCTCGTCGCGCCCGACTCGTTCGGCGGTTCGATGTCGGCGCAACGAGGCTGCCGACGCGATCGCCGCCGGTTGGCGCGACGCCGCAGCCGACGACATCGTGACGACGTTGCCGCTCGTCGGACGGCGGCCCGGGCTTCGTCGACGTCCTTCACGCAGGTCTGCGCGGGCGGCTGCTCGAGGTCGAGGTCGACGATCCGCTCGGCCGCCCGTTCGCGGGGCCGTGCTCGTCGTCGACTCGGGCGGCCGCCGCACGCGCGTACGTCGAGTCGGCGCAGGCGTGCGGGCTGCACTTGCTCGCAACCGTCGAACGCGACCCAACCCGGACGACGTCTGCGGGCGTCGCTGCGTTGCTGCAGGCGGCGCTCGTCGGCCGGCGCTGACCGCATCGTCGTCGGCCTCGGCGGTTCGGGCACCAACGACGGCGGGCGCGGGCATGATCGAAAAGCTCGGCGCCGACGCCGACCGGCTGCGCGCCCTCGACCTCGTGGTCGCCACCGACGTCGACAACCCGCTGCTCGGGCCGCTCGGCGCGACTGCGGTCTTCTCGGCGCAGAAGGGCGCGACGCCCGAGCATGATGCCGGTGCTCGAGGAGCGGCTGGCCAGGTTCGCCGACCTCGATCGGGCCTGAGCTGGCGCAGATCCCCGGCGCGGGCGCAGCGGGCGGCCTCGGGTTCGCGCTGTTCGCGCTCGGTGGCCATCGCGAAAGTGGCGCCGACCTGGTGCTGCGCGAGCTCGACGTCGCCGGCCTGGTTGCGGCGTCCGACCTGGTGGTCACGGGGGAGGGTTCGCTCGACGGCCAGTCCCTGGCACGGCAAGCTGCCGGTCGGGTGGCCGCGCGCTGCCTCGACGCGGGGGTTCCGTGCATCGCGATCGCCGGGCGAGTGATGCTCGGACGCCGCCAGGCTCGCCGCCGCCGGATTCGCCGGCGCATACTCGATCGAGGGCTACGCCGGCTCGCTCGAGGCGGCGATCGCGCTCGGCGCGGCCGGGCTTCGCGGCCTGGCCGCTCAGGTCGCCGTAGACTGGGCCGAACTGCAGATTGTCCACGATTCGGGATGACGGGCGCCTCAACCGGTGTTGGCTCGTGAGACGATGGGTTCAGGACGACCTCCAGGGAGCAGATCGATGACCGTTGAAGCCGAACGACCACACGCGCTGACCGACACGACCCATGAGCGCCGTCACTGGGATCGTGCTTACCGATCATGCCGCCGCCAAGGTGAAGGCGCTGCTCGAGCAGGAGGGTCGTACCGACCTCGCGCTGCGAGTCGCCGTCCAGCCCGGTGGCTGCTCCGGATTGCGCTACCAGCTCTACTTCGACGACCGCTCGGTTGACGGCGACCAGGTTCAAGACTTCGGCGGCGTGAACGTCGTCGTCGACAAGATGAGCCAGCCCTACCTCGCCGGTGCGTCGGTCGACTTCGTCGACACCATCGAGAAGCAGGGCTTCACGATCGACAACCCGAACGCCGGCGGCTCGTGCGCCTGCGGGGACTCGTTCCACTAGTTCTGGTGACCTAAAGGCCCTGCCATCGGCAGGGCCTTTGGCATGCCGCTGCTATGCCTGCTGCCGTGCCTGCGATGATGCTGACCGCTGCGAGATGCCGTGCCGTGCGACGACGGGAGTTCGTGACTGATGTCTGAGCAGATGCGGATCGCGGTGACCGGGTCGATCGCGACCGATCACCTGATGTCCTTCCCTGGGCGGTTCGCCGACCAGTTGATGCCCGATCAGCTGCACAACGTCTCGTTGTCCTTTCTTGTCGACCGCCTCGAGATTCGCCGCGGCGGGATCGCGGCCAACATCTGCTTCGGCATCGCGGCGTTTGGCCTGCGGCCGATCCTGGTCGGCGCGGTCGGCGCGGACTTCGACGACTACCGGTCGTGGCTCGACCGGCACGGCGTCGACACCGCGTCGGTGCACATCTCCGACCTGCACCACACCGCGCGGTTTGTCTGTACGACCGACACCGACCAGAACCAGATCGCGTCGTTCTACGCCGGCGCCATGAGCGATGCCAGGTTCATCGAGCTGCGCCCCGGTCGCTGAGCGGCGTCGGCGGGCTCGAACTCGTTGTCATCAGCCCGAACGATCCAGAGGCGATGCTGCGGCACACCGATGAGTGCCGCACCCGCGGATACCGGTTCGTGGCCGATCCTTCGCAGCAGTTGACGCGGATGGACGGGCCCGGAGATCCGCCGGCTCATCGAGGGCGCCGCCTTCTTGTTCACCAACGAGTACGAGAAGTCGATGACCGAGACCAAGACCGGTTGGTCGGACGCCGAGGTGCTCGCCCGGGTGGGGGTGCGGGTGACGACGCTCGGGCCGCGCGGGGCCATCATCGAACGTGTCGGGCAGCCGCCCATCACGGTGGCAGCGGTACCGGAGCGCGGGCTCGCCGACCCGACCGGCGTTGGCGACGGATTCCGAGCAGGATTCTTCGCCGGGCTGGCATGGGGTCTTGGCCTCGAGCGTTGTGCGCAGATCGGTTCGTTGCTCGCGACCTACGTGTTGGAGACGGTCGGCCCGCAGGAGTACGAGGTGAAGCCGGGCGCGTTTTACGACCGCTTTGCAGAGACCTTCGGTGACGACGCTGCGGCCGAGATCGGCCACCTGGTCGACGCCGGTTTGGACTCCGTAGTTCGACGCGCTCGCCGCGCCGGATTTCGGGTGGCCCTGTGGGCAGTTCGGCAACCCGCCTGGAGTAGGGTTTTGCCGACCCCGCACGGGCGGGTGCACATGCCCGGCCCCATCGGTCCATGGCCCGTCCGGCCTGTCACGGAAGGCGACACGTGAGTCCGAGCACCGACGGATCGTCGCGGCAATCCCGCCGTAGGCCCGCCGGTCTGGTCCTTCGCTCGGCGATGACGGTCGCGATGCTCTCCTGGTCGCCGGGTTGCTCGAAGGACGACGTTCCGCGATTCGCGATGCCAACCCCGATCACCGCTGAGGGCCATCGGATTCTGTCGTTGTGGCAAGGCAGTTGGATCGCTGCGTTGTTCGTCGGCTGCCTCGTGTGGGGGCTGATCATCTGGTGCGTGATCGCTTACCGCAAGCGTGACGAGAGCGCCGCGCCGCAGCTCGCTTTCAACCTGCCGATCGAGATCCTGTACACGATCGTCCCGGTCATCTTCGTCGGCGTCCTGTTTTACTTCACGGCGCGCGATGAGAACGCGATCGACAAGCTCTCGCCGAACCCGCAGGTCACTGTCGAAGTCGTCGGATTCCAGTGGGACTGGCAGTTCAACTACCTGAGCAGTGCCGACGACGCGACCGCCGTGACGGTGGCAAGTGTCACCGGCGACAACGCCCACGGCTCGCCAGCGACGCTTGAGTTGCCGGCAGGCGAATCCGTGCGTTTCAAGCTGGTGTCGCCCGACGTGATCCACGCCTTCTGGATCCCCGCGTTCTTGTTCAAGCGCGATGTCATCCCCGGCCGAACCAACGAGTTCGAGGTGCACATCGACGCCGACAAGGCCGGCAATACCTACGAGGGCCGGTGCACCGAGTTCTGCGGCCTGAACCACGATCAGATGCTTTTCCACGTCAAGATCGTCACTCAGGCCACAGTACAACGCCGACCTGGCGAAGATGGAAGCCGCCTTCAAGTCGGGGAGTAGCACATGACCGCCGCAGGCATCGCGCAGCCCATCGCCCGCCCGCAGAAGCGCCGCGGCTCGTCACTCGTCAACTGGATGACCACCACCGACCACAAGCTGATCGGGCAGCTCTACCTGGCGACGTCGTTCCTCTTCTTCCTGCTCGCCGGTGTCATGGCGCTGTTGATGCGCGCCGAACTGGCCCGGCCCGGGCTTCAGTTCCTGACCAACGAGCAGTACAACCAGCTGTTCACGATGCACGGCACGATCATGTTGCTGCTCTTCGCGACGCCACTGTTCATCGGCTTCGCCAACGTCATCGTGCCGTTGCAGATCGGTGCGCCTGACGTGGCGTTCCCGCGGCTGAACATCTTCAGCTTCTACCTGTTCCTGTTCGGCGGCCTCATCACCATCGGCGGCTTCCTGACCCCTGGTGGCGCCGCAGACTTCGGCTGGTACGCCTACACGCCACTTGACGAACGCGGCGCACTCGCCCGGTGTCGGTGGCGACATGTGGATCATGGGTCTCGTCGTCTCCGGGCTCGGCACGATTCTTGGTGGCGTCAACTTCGTCACGACCATCATGGTGATGCGCGCGCCCGGCATGACGATGTTCCGGATGCCGATCTTCACCTGGAACATCCTGCTGACTTCCATGTTGGTGTTGCTCGCGTTCCCGGTACTCGCGGCCGCGCTGTTGTGTCTAGAGGCCGAGCGCAAGCTCGGCGCGCAGATCTTCACCACCGCCAACGGTGGTCCGATCCTGTGGCAGCACTTGTTCTGGTTCTTCGGGCATCCCGAGGTCTACATCGTCGCGATCCCGTTCTTCGGGATCATCACCGAGATCTTGCCGGTGTTCGCCCGCAAGCCGGTGTTCGGTTACAAGGGCCTCGTGTTCGCGACGATTTCCATCTCCGGCCTGTCCATGACGGTGTGGGCGCACCACATGTTCTCCACCGGTGCGGTGCTACTGCCGTTCTTCTCGTTCATGACGTTCCTGATCGCCGTCCCGACTGGCGTGAAGTTCTTCAACTGGATCGGCACGCTGTGGCGTGGCCAGCTGAGCTTTGACACTCCGCTGCTCTGGGCGCTCGGCTTCCTCGTGACGTTCTTGTTCGGTGGGCTGACCGGCATCATCCTCGCGTCCCCACCGCTCGACTGGCACGTCACCGATACCTACTTCGTCGTCGCGCACTTCCACTACGTGTTGTTCGGCACGGTGGTGTTCGCGATGTTCGGCGGGTTCTACTTCTGGTGGCCGAAGATGACCGGCAAGATGCTCGACGAGCGTCTCGGCAAGGTTCATTTCTGGACGCTGTTCATCGGCTTCCACACCACGTTCCTCGTGCAGCACTGGCTCGGCGTGATCGGCATGCCGCGCCGGATCCCCGACTACTCTGCCGCGGCGATGGATTCACGACGCTGAATACGGTGTCGACGATCGGCGCCTTCATTCTCGGGCTCTCCATGTTCCCGTTCTTCTTCAACGTCTGGAAAACCTGGCGGCATGCGCCGCTGGTCGGCGTCGATGATCCATGGGGTTGGGGCGCATCGCTTGAATGGGCGACGTCGTGCCCACCGCCGCGGCACAACTTCGTTCGGATGCCACGCATCCGGTCGGAGCGGCCGGCGTTCGACCTGCACCACCCCGAACTGACCGGTCGGCCGCGCACACCCGTGGCAGCAGGCACGGCGCCTGAAGGAGGCAGCGCCTAATGAAGACCGAAGGCCTGCTCTTCGCGGGTTGCGCGTTCTTCTTCGCGGTCGTCGACATCGTCTACTGGACGCTGTCGCACGACCCGACCGGCACCACGGCGCTTGCGCTCGCGGTAGGCCTCGCGTTCCTCGTGGGCTTCTACCTCTTCGTGACAGGCCGCCGCACCGGCATGCGCCCCGAAGATCGCCGTGACGCAGAAATCTCCGAATCCGCAGGCGAATTCGGCTTCTTCAGCCCGCACAGCTGGTGGCCGTTGTTCACCGCGGCGTCGGTCGCCGTCGTCGCGCTGGGCGTTGTCTTCGCATGGTGGCTGGCAATCCTCGGCATGATGTTCGTCATCTTGACGGCGTTCGGTTTCGTGCTCGAGTACTACCGCGGGATCCACATCCAGCAGTAAGTGGCGGCCGTCGCAGTTATGCACATGCCCGCGAGTTGTGCACGGATTTCGGGGTTCGAACGTGTGTGCGGAAAGTGTCGGTGGTCGTGGGTAGCTTCGACCTATGTTGATCGCTGCGTCCGACATTGATTTCGATGGTGATGTCGATGCTGAGGCTCGCGCGCTGGCTTTGTCGTTGTTGCCCGATGCTCGGCCTGTGTGGTCTTTGCAGGATTTGCTGGATTTCGATCCGGGTCTTGTCACGATCAGTCGCTTGGCGTCGTTAGACATCGACACCCTTGATGAGTTCTCCGGCTTCGGTGGCGTTGGAGTTGGTGGAACGTCAGCAGGCGTGGCTGGGTGAGTTGGCAGTCCGGATCACCGCCCGGGTGGCCGGCCCGACCCGCCGCCACCTGATCCTGAGAGCAGGGATCCGTTCAGCCGCGACGCATCGATGGCGGGGCGAATCTGCTCGCGGCGACGTTGGGGATGACCTCTGGCGGGGCGCAGACCCGCGTCGATGTGGCGCGGGCGATCACCGAGTCGCTGCCTACGTGCCAGGCTGATGATGGCCGCGGGGTTCATGGGGTACCGGCAGGCGCGGGTCGTCGCCCAGGCGGTCCGCCGTCGCCGGCCTTGAGCAGCTCGGGATCGCCGCGGTCGATGCGCGGGTCGCCTCGCGGATCAAGGGTCAAAGCTGGGCGGCGTTCCGGCGCACCTTACGCCGGGCGGTCCTGGCGGCGAACCCCGACCTGGTGCTCGCCGAGCACATGGCGGCGACTGACGCACCGGTGGGTGGAGAAGTTCGACCTGCTCGACACGGTGATGAGCCAATTCCAGATCACGATGTCCTCGATCGACGCCCAAACGGTATGGCTGGGCTTGGATGCGACCGCGATGCAGTTCCAGGCCGCCGCCAAGAAGGCCGGGCTGCCCGATGAGGGCATCGACGCCTACCGCTCCGATGCGTTGGTGGTGTGGGCGAACCATGCGCTGGCCGATCCGAACGCACCCCGGCGGCACGGCCGCCGCCACCAGGTCCAGTTCATCACCGACCTACCGTCCCTGCTCGGCCTGGCCGACAACCCTGCCGAGCTGCTCGGCTTCGGCCCGATCCCCGCCGCCCTGGTCCGCGACCGGGCCGCGCAGGCGGACTGGCGGCGACTGGTCGTCGATCCGGTCACCGGCTACCTGCTCGACTACGGCAGCGTGATCTACCGGCCACCGCCGAACTCGCCGACTTCGTGATAGCCCGCGACCGGCGGTGCCGGTTCCCCGGCTGCAACACCCGCGCCACCGTGTGCGACATCGACCACAACATCCCCGCCCCCCGCGGGGACACCTCAGCCAAGAACTGCTGCTGCCTGTGCCGACCGACACCACCGACTCAAAACCTTCGGCGGCTGGACCGTCCAACTCCAACCCGACGGCAGCTGCCTGTGGACATCACCAGGCGGCCGCCAGTTCGTCTCCGACCCACCACGCCAACTCGACTGAACTGTGGGCATCGAACACGGTTTCTGCTCTCTAGTCGGAGTGACCTTGGCCGGACGTGAGTTCGGTCTGCTCGCCGGCGGGCAATTCGCCGGCTGCGTGGCCGTTGCTTGCATGGCCATCGCCGTGTCCGTTGGTCACCGGCTCGACGTCCGGCTCGTAGAGGAACGCACCGATGCGTGCCGCGGACCTTCTCGAGCGGATTGTGCCGCGACTTCGAGCGCACGCCGTGTTCGTCGACGCGGCGGCTCGAGTGCGGGCGGCGGTCCTTGCCGGTACTCAAGGCCCATCCGGGCAACGACATCCTCGGGCAGCGCGGACTCGACCTCGATGAACTCGCCGTTCGCGAGCATCACGATGCGGCCGGTCTCATAGCCGTGTTGCGCGCTGTGGGCGTCGCGATACTGCAGACCCAGGCAGATGCGTCGTGTCGCCATGAACGCGAGTGGTGGCAGGACGAAGAAGGCCACGCGGAATGTCCACGTCGTTGCGTAGAGGCTGATGTCGTACTTCTCGGCGAGGACGTCGTTGCCACCCGCGAGCAAGCACACGCCGAGCTCGGTGAGCACCGCGACGCCGAGCGCGGTGCGGCCCGGCCGGTTACGCGGCCGGTCGCAGATGTTGTGAATGGCGTAGTCGCGGGTGACCCACGCCTCGAGGAACGGGTAGATCGCCATGGCGGTGAACAAGACGCCGGGAATCACGACAGCCGGGATCAACACGTTCCAGCTGATCGTGTGGCCATCGACGTGCGTCTCAAGGTTGGGCATCATGCGCAGCGTGCCCTCGAGCCACCCGATGTAGAAGTCAGGTTGCGAGCCCGCGCCGACCTGCGCCGGGTTGTATGGCCCGTACAGCCACACCGGGTTGATCTGCACCAACGCCGACAAGCCTGCGGTCACAGCGAAACGTCGCGAAGAAGAAGCCGCCGGTCTTCGCCATGAACGCGGGGTAGAACGGCGCGCCGACGACGTTGTCGTTCGTGCGGTGCTCGCCGGGCCACTGGGTGTGCTTTTGGTGCCACATGATGATCATGTGCGCGGTGATCAGCGCACAGCAGGATGCCCGGCACCAGCAGGATGTGGATCGTGAACAGCCGTGGGATGAAGTCGGGCCCAGGGAATTGCCCACCGAACACGAACGAGCCCGAGTAGGTGCCGACGATCGGGATCGACTCGACGATGCCGTAGGCAATCCGCAGGCCGGTGCCCGACAGCAGGTCGTCGGGCAACGAGTAGCCGGCGAATCCTTCGAGCAGACCGAGCGAGACGCAGCCCGACGCCGATCAGCCAGTTCGTCTCGCGCGGCTTGCGGAACGCGCCGGTGAAGAAGATGCGGCAGCAGTGCGCCACGATCGCGGCCATGAAGAGCAGCGCCGCCCAGTGGTGGATCTGCCGGATGAGCAAGCCACCGCGAACGTCGAACGAGATGCGCAGCGTGCTCTCGAATGCCTCGGTCATCGGCAGGCCGCGCAACGGCACGTAGTTGCCGGTCGTCGGGTAGATCACCTGTTGGTGCCGGGCCGGAAGAAGAACGTCAGGAACGTGCCCGACAGCAGCAAGATGATGAACGAGTACAGCGCAATCTCGCCGAGCATGAACGACCAGTGGTCGGGAAAGACCTTGTTCAGGTTGCGCTTGAGGAAGCCTGCGAGTGCCGAACCGTTCGTCGACCTCGCCGAGCCCCTTCTTCAGGATCTTCGGTGCAGGCTTCGGGCCAGTGGGTGTCGCTGCGGCGCTTCCGGGCGCCACCCGGCTTGATCGTGCGTCATGAGCGCTCGAAGAAGCTCGGGCCGACAGGCTGGTCGAACGCCGCGGTCGCGATGAACTCGCCGGCGTCGTTCACCGAGATCGGCAGCTGTGGCAACGCGCGTGCGGCCGGACCGAACACGACCTTGCATGCCTTCGGCACGTCGAAGGTCGACTGGTGGCACGGGCACAGCAACTTGTGGCTCTGCTTTTGGTACAACCCGATCGGGCAGCCAACGTGCGTGCAGATCTTCGAATACGCGACGTGGTCTTGGTAGGCCCAGTTCTCGCGGCCAGGAGCCGGCTTGTTGATGCCCGGGCTCGAGCCGGATCAAAAGCACCGGCGTCTTCGCGTAGTCCTCTTCGGACATGTCCTCGACCTTGACCGGCACACACTGTCGTGAACGAGCCGATCTCGAGATCTCCGAGCTTCACCGGGTTGCCGGTCTCGGCGTTAAGGAGCGGCGAGTTCGCCTTCCACAGCGTGGTGTCGAGCGTCTTGCGCGGAAGCGGGCCGAGGTCGCGCAGCAACAGCACGCCAGGCAGCGCGAACAGGCCGAGCGCGAGCCCGAGGGAGCGCTTGATCAGCGAACGGCGCGCGATGCCGGTCTCTTCGACGCCGACCACGATGATCTGCGACGCGATTTCGAGGTCCGCGTCAGACGCCGCCAGCGCGTGGCGCTCCTGAACGACTTCGTGCGCCGGCATGATCCAGCGCACCCACGCGATGATGCCGGCCGCGAGACCGCCGAGCGAAACGGTGAGCGAGATTCCGAGCCAGAAGTTCGACCATCGAACGTCTTTGGTCGTCGACAGGCTGGGAATCGCGAGGTAGGCCGCAATGAAGCCGATCGTGCCGAGCGCCGACAGCAAGAACATCAACGCGATCTTGCGCTCTGCCCAGTCGGCCTTCTTCGGGTCGGCGTCCTGCGGCCGGACCACGCGTTCGATGATGGGCGGGCGCACCGAGCCCTCGTCGTGCAACTCGACCTGATCGCTCATCGTGCCCGCCTTGCTCGTGCGCCGATCCACATCGCCACGCCTGCGAGAACGCCGATCCCGGCCAGCCAGGCGACCAGGCCCTCAGCGATGGCGCCGGACCGACCGAGGTTGAAGCCGCCCGGGTCGGGTTCGGCCTTCATGCCCTGGACGTAGGCGATGATGTCCTGCTTTTGAGCGGTCGTCAGCTGCCGGTCACCGAAGACCGGCATCGTGCCAGGACCGGTCAGCATCGCCTCGTAGATCTGCAGGTCCGTGGCCGTTCTTCAGCGACGGCGCGCTCCTGCCGTAGGCCAGCGCGCCTCCCTCGCCGGTGAAGTTGTGGCAGGAGGAGCAGTTGGTGCGGAACAGGGTGCCGCCGAGCGCCATGTCGGCGTCCGTCGGCGTGTATTGGTCCTTGCGTCGGCACTGAGGGCCCGGGGCCAACGCAGCCACGAATGCAGCGATCTCGGCGGTCTCGCTCGGGGTGTACCGCGGCGGCTTGCGGCGAGCCTCGGCCTCTTGCTGCTGCAAAGGCATCCGGCCGGTGCTGACCTGGAAGTCGACAGCGGCTGCTCCGACACCGATGAGCGATGGTGCGTCGGTGCCACCCTCGGCCGCGAGTCCGTGACAGCTCGAGCAGCCCTGGAGATAGAGCGCCTTGCCCTGCAGGACCTCCTGGCTGGGGTTGCCGGCCGCCGCGACGCCTGGTCGCTCGGTGACGAATCCGTAGGCGGTCCCGACTCCGAGCAACGCGAACGCGATCACGGCGTAGCTGGCCAACCGGCGACGTCGGCGACGTGCGCGGGGCTCGGGTGTTGTCGACATCAGCGGATCACCTGATCAGGAAAATCATCGAGAAGAGACCGATCCATACGACGTCGACGAAGTGCCAGTAATACGACACGACGATGGTGCTGGTGACCTTCTCCGGAGTGAACCGACCGCGCGACAATCGAGCGAGCAAGAACACGAACGCGACGAGACCACCGGTCACGTGCATGGCGTGAAAACCCGTTGCTAGAAAGAAAATCGAGCCATAAGCGGACGACGAGATCGTCATGCCACCGTGGCCCGCGAAGTGATCCTTCACGTAGTTCGTGTACTCGAAGATCTGGCCGCCGACGAACACTGCACCCATGAAGAACGTCAGGATGAACCACTCGCGCAGACCCCACAGCCAGAACTTGAAGATCGGTCCGGAGCGGTGCAACCGGCGCTCTTCAGCGGCGAACACGCCGGCCTGGCAGGTGACGCTCGAGAGCACCAGCACGATCGTGATCGCGCCGTCGAATTTGGTGTCGAGGACGTCGCCCTTCGGCGGCCACTGCGTGCTCACCGAGCGGATCGTGAAGTAGATGGCGAAGAGTGCGGCGAAGAACATCAGCTCTGAGGACAGCCACACGATCGTGCCCACGCTGACCAAGCTCGGCCGCGTCAGTGAACCATGCGCCGGGTTCTTGCCGAGGGTCGTCGCAGTGGCCACGAGGGCCATTATTGCGACCCCCCTCCGCGTTCACACCGCGACCCCCTAACCCGGGCGAGTCGGGGGTCACGAGCATCGCGATATGCCGTCGCGGCGATAGCATCGCGGCACTGTACGGTTCGCCTCCCGCCCGCCGGAGCCCTCGCTTGAGGAGCGCCACCGCGATGAGCAGTGTCGAGTCGCCACCAGCCGTCATGACCGTGCTGGTCTACAGCGACGACGTCACGACCCGCGAGCGCGTGATGTTGGCGGTTGGCGCTCGGCCGGTGGCCGATCTGCCCGAGCATCGACTACGTCGAGTGCGCGACCCATCGCGCGGTGATCAAGGCTGTCGACGCAGGCGGCATCGACGTCCTGATACTCGACGGCGAAGCCGTGCCGAGCGGCGGCATGGGGATCTGCCGGCAACTCAAGGACGAGATCTACAACTGCCCGCCGATTCTGGTCATCACCGGACGCCGGGACGACGCGTGGCTGGCCTCGTGGTCGCGTGCTGACGCCGCGGTGCCGCACCCGATCAACGGCATCACGCTGGCTCCCGCGGTGGCCGAGTTGATGCGGCAGCGGCTCGCTCACGCGCCGGTTCGCTGACGCCGTCTTCGATGACGACCTCGGCATCGGGCGGACACCTCCCGGCCGAACGCGGGCGAGCCGACCTGGCCCGGCTGCTGCTCACCTCGCTCCTCCAGCGCGCCGACCTCACCAGCGCGCAGACCGCCTGGGCTATGGCGCAGATCATGAGCGGTGAGGCCACGCCGTCACAGGTCGCCGGCTTTGCGATCGCGTTGCGGGCCAAGGGCGAAACTGCCGACGAAGTCAGCGGTCTCGCCGCCACGATGGTCGAGTTCGCCGCACCCGTTCCAGACGTCGGCGCAGCTCTCGACATCGTCGGCACCGGCGGCGACCGCAGTCACACCGTGAACATCTCGACGATGGCGGCGATCGTGGCGGCAGCGGCTGGCGTGCCGGTCGCCAAGCACGGCAACCGCGCGGCGTCGTCGTCGTGTGGCTCGGCCGACGTCCTCGAAGAACTCGGCGTTGCCATCGACCTGCCCGGCGAAGGCGTCGCGTCCTGTGTCGCCGAGGCTGGCATTGGGTTTTGTTTCGCGCCGGTCTTTCATCCTGCGTTTCGGCACACCGCCGTCCCGCGTCGCGAACTCGGCGTCCCGACCGTCTTCAACTTCCTCGGCCCGCTGACCAATCCGGCACGTCCGACGGCGAACGCTGTCGGCGTCGCCGATTCGAGGATGGCCGCCGTCGATGGCCGGGGTGCTGGCCAAGCGCGGCAACCGAGCGCTGATCTTTCGCGGCGACGACGGGCTCGACGAACTGACCACCACCACGACGTCTCAGGTGTGGGTGGTCAACGACGGCGCGGTGACGGCCACCGTGCTCGATCCGGTCGCGCTCGGGTTGAAGCCCGCGCATCCCGACGACTTGCGCGGCGCCGACGCTGCGCACAATGCCGACGTCGTGCGTCGGCTGCTGGCGGGGGAGAAGGGCGCGGTGCGCGACGCGGTCGTGCTCAACGCGGCCGCCGGGTTGGTCGCGTTCGGAGGTCCCGACGCGGCCCGGCTGGTCGAGCAGCTCGAGGCCGCCATGGCCAGGTGCGAGGCGGCGTTAGACGACGGCTCAGGCGCCCGCAAGCTCGATGTCTGGATCGCGGCGAGCCTGGCCGCCCGCGCGGCTGGCTAAGGGCGGCTCGGGCTGCTAGGCTTAGCTGAGGCCGAGCGAGAACGCTGACTCGAGGTCGTGGCGCGAATAGGTGCGAAAGGCCACGTGCGTTTCGGTCGAGAGCACGCCGTCGACCTTGTTCAGGCCTCCGGGGATGACCTCGGCGAGCTCTTCGTGCTGGCGCACCCTGACCATCGCCACCAGATCGAACTCGCCGGTGACCGAGTAGACCTCAGTGACGGCCGGCAACTCGGCGATGGCCTGTGCGACGTCGGGCACCCGGTCGACCGCGGTCTTCACGAGCACGATGGCGGTGATCACGCTGCGCTAACGCACTAGCTCGCGCGAGCCGGGCGGTGCACCGGCCGCAGGCCGCGGCGGTCAGCGAACGGGTCGGGATCAGACTCGACGCTCGATCGCGAGGTCGAGCAGCACTCGCTGCCCGCCCGCGCCGTGAGCCGGACACGACCACGAACCGTCGACCTCGACCAGCCTGACGCCCGGCGAATCGAGCCATCGCAGCACGCACTCGATCTCCTCGGCGCTGGCCGCCGCGGTAGCGCCTGCGCCGTGTCGTCGAGCACGACGGTCTCGGCGGTCGCGATCAGCGCGTCGACGTAGGGTCGCGGCGCCGCCCCAGGAGGGATGGTGCCGGTCGCGGCGAGCCGGCCGTGCCGCACGACGACCACCTCGTAGCCGTGCTCGGGCGTCGGTCTGGCGGCCACCAGCTGGGCACAGCCGGCGAGCGCCGACGAGCCGTTGCCCGCGGGCAGCCGCCCGGATGAACGCGGCGAGCCGATCACGTTGAGCGGCCGCATCTTCGTAACGCAACATCGCGGCCAGCGTTTCGATGCGGCGCAGCAACGTCTTCACGACGCCGCGCGCATCGCTCTCGATCGCGTCTCGCACAGCAGTCGACGTGCGCGGCGTATTCGTCGATGCTCTCGCTGCCGTCGCACGGCGCTCCGCATCTGCCCATTTCGGCAAGGACACACGCCGATATCGGACGCCGCGGATGCAGCCGCGCGCGGCACTGCCGGATCGGAACGGCTTCGTGGACCGCCGCAACGGCGAGCTCCGCCGAGCGGGTCGACGAGAACGGACCGAGGTAGCTGCCCTTGTCGGCCTTCACTCCACGCACGATCGACAGCCGCGGGAACGGCTCGACGGTGAGCTTCACCCACACCGAGCGCTCGGGAAATTTCGAGCGGCGGTTGTACGGCGGCTTGTGCTGCGCGATCAGCCGCAGTTCGCGTACTTGCGCCTCGAGGTCGGTACTGCAAACGATCGGAGTGACGTCGTGGGCGATCGCCACCATCTCGATGATGCGCTGCCGCATCTCCGACGACGTGAAGTAGGTGCGCACCCTGGTGCGCAGGTCTTTTGCCTTGCCGACGTAGAGAACCCGCCCTCGCTCGTCTCGAAACAGGTAGACGCCGGGGGAGTGCGGCATCACCTCAGCGAGATGACGCTTGCTGCGTTGCTGCGCAGTGACTTGCCCGGTGAATGTGCGCAACTCGTCGAGCGAGTGCACGCCAAGCCCGCCGAGGCGTTCGAACAACACATGCAGGACGTCGACGGTGGCGCGAGCGTCGTCGAGCGCACGGTGCGTTGGCTGCACACTCGCATGCAACACGCGGGCCAGCGTCGCCAGCTTGCAGTTCGGGGCCTCGTCGCTGGTCAGCACCCGCCGCGCGAGCCGCGCGGTGTCGATCGAATCGAAGCCGGGCCAGTTGACGCCGAGCCCGATGCAGGCGGCCTTGAGGAATCCGAGATCGAACGGGGCGTTGTGCGCGACGAGCACGCAGTCGCGCGCGAACTCCAAGAAACGCGGGCAGGACGGCGTCGATCTGGGGCGCGGTGGCGACCATGCCGTTGGTGATGCCGGTGAGGACGGCGATGAACGAGGGGATGGGCTCGCCCGGGTTGACCAGGGTCTGCAGCTCACCGAGCACCTCGCCGCCGCGCACCTTGACCGCGCCGATCTCGGTGATGCCACAAGTCGCAGGCGCGCCGCCGGTGGTCTCGAGGTCGACGACGACGAAGGTGACATCGCGCAGCGGGACGCCGAGTTCGTCGAAGGTGCCCTGGACCGCGATCGCGCTCACACCCCGGACGGTAGGGCGGCCCGCCGACAGTTCAGCGGCGCCACGCGGCGTCAGGCCCGCTCGGGCGAAAGTCGGCAAGCAGATTGTCGCCGGCTGTGAAAAGTGTCACTGGCGCTTCTTAGTGTCGTGGTGATTGCCGGGCGGCTAACCCCGAGCCGTTCGAGACGAAGGTGGAGGAGTCCTCGTGCTGATCGACTGCGACAGCTGCGCTGTCCGCGGGCTTGCCTGCGGCGATTGTGTGGTCACGGTGTTACTCGGTACCTCACCAGCGGGTGTCGAGCTCGACGATGCCGAGCAGGCGGCGATCAGCGTCCTCGCCGATCAGGGCCTGGTGCCACCGCTTCGGCTGGTCGCCGCGCTGACGTCCGAAACGGCCGCGAACTTGGTGACACAAGAGGGTCAGGAGAGGCCAGTGGGACAGGTGGGACGGACGAGGTCCGCAGCATCCTGAGGTGCCGTAGTCCGTTCGGGTGACGAGGCTTCGACCCCGGAGCGAGTTGGCTGCTAACCTGCCCGCGGGCAACCGTTTCCCAGTCGTGAACTGTACGGCGGCGGTGCCTGCGCCTAATTCGTTCGATGCGGTCCGCACGTGGTCCGCATCGGCGAAGCCGGGGACCCAATCTCCGTTGGGGTGAATCGAGCAGGTGGACTGGATCCAAGGACCGTTCGCACGCTTGTAGGGCCGCTTCCAGCCCGAACCCGTCAGCTAACTTGGTCGGCGCCGAGGAAGAAGGAGATCGCCCACGTGGCGTCCCCTCAGATCGTTCTCGCGTCGGCATTGCACGGCGGCTCAGGCTCAGGTCCTCGCCGGGCTCCCTGCTTGCGGGATTCACCGCGACGCTCGCCCTGACCCTGTTGCCGACGGGCGCAGCGCAGGCCGACCAGGCCACCAGCGTCGATACAGCAGCTGGCCAGGCCCAAGTCCAGGCGCTTGCCGACAAGGCCGAGATCGTCGTCGAGCAGTACGACGCCTCGCAGGACGCGCTGTCTGCCGCCCAAGTCCAGCTCGCGACCGACCGGGCCGCGATCACGGCAGCGCAGACAACCGTCGACTCCACCCAGGTACAGGTCGACGCCATCGCTCGCGACGCCTACGAGTCGGGCGCACTCGGCGGCGCCGCCAGCGTGCTGCTCTCCCAAGACCCGCAGGCCGCCCTGCGTGGCGCCGACTACTTGCAGCGCGTCGCGGACAACCGCGACCGCGAGCTCGCCCAGGCCACCAACGCGCGCAACGCGCTCGTCCAGGCGCAGGCGTCGGCGAACCAGGAGCTCGCGAGCGTGCAGAAGCTGCAGGCGTCGCTGCAGGCCGAGCAGAAGACCATCAACGCCCTGATCGGCAAGCAGCAGGCCGCGCTCGACGCGGCGCAGGCGCAGGCCGCCGCCCAGGCGGCTGCCCAGGTCGCCGCGACGGCCCAGGTCAGCCGCAGCGAGACGAGAACGGCGTTGCCCGCCGCAAAGCCGAAGGCCGCGGCTCCTGTCGCCAAGGCGGCGGCCACCCGTCGCGAAGGTCGCGGCACCGGTAGCCAAGGCCGCGGCCCCGGTGGCCCAGGCGGCGGCTCCCGCCGTCCCGGCAGTTGCGAGTAGCAAGGCCGCGGCCGTGCTGCGCTACGCCTACGCCCAGCTCGGCAAGCCCTACCGCTACGGCGCGTCCGGCGCGCGGACATTCGACTGTTCCGGTCTCACCATGCGGGCCTGGGCAGCTGCTGGCGTCGCGCTCAGTCACAACGCCGCGGCGCAGTACTACTCGACCAAGCACGTCGCGAAGAGCGCCCTTCAACCCGGCGATCTGGTGTACTTCGGCCGCCCGATCCACCACGTCGGCATCTACATCGGCGGCGGCAAGTTCATCGAGGCGCCCTACACCGGCGCCGACATCCGGATCTCCAACCTCAGCGCGCGCCACGACTACGCGGGTGCGTCGCGGCCCTAACGGCCTTCCGTCGACCTGCTTCATGATCGGCCGCCCTACGATGACGGCGTGACGCGCACGCTCGTCGTGACGAACGACTTCCCACCGCGCGCGGGCGGGATCCAGTCCTTCGTCCACGAGCTGGTGGCCCGGCTCGACGACGTCGTCGTGTACGCGCCGGCCTGGGAAGGCGCGGCCGCGTTCGACGCCGCGCAGGGATTCGAGGTCGTCAGGCACCCGTCGTCCCTCATGCTTCCTACTCGCGACGTCTCAAGGCGAGCGGCCGCGTTGCTGAAGGCCCACCGCTGCGACGCGGTCTGGTTCGGAGCAGCTGCTCCCTTGGGCTTGCTCGCGCCGGCGCTTCGACGAGCTGGCGCTGGCCGGATCGTCGCGACGACCCACGGCCACGAAGCCGGCTGGGCCCAACTGCCGCTCGCCCGACAGACCTTGCGCCGCATCGGCGATGGAGTCGACGTCCTGACCTACCTCGGTGAATACACCCGCGGCCGTCTCGAGCGTGCCCTCTCGGCGTCCGCTCAAGGGCGGCTTGAACGGTTGGCGCCGGGGGTCGACGCGTCGTTCTTCAAGCCGGGTGCCGGCGGCGACGTTGTGCGCCACGACCTCGGACTCGCCGATCGTCAGGTCATCGTCTGCGTCTCGCGGTTGGTGCCGCGCAAGGGCCAGGACGTCTTGCTGCGCGCGCTGCCCGCGGTGCTGCGATCGGTGCCTGAGGCGGCGCTGCTGATCGTGGGTGACGGGCCTGACCGCAAGCGGCTCGAGGCGATCACCGATCGCGAAGGGCTCCGGGCCGCCGTCCGTTTCAGCGGACCTGTCGCGTGGGCTGACCTGCCCGCCTACTACGACGCGGGCCAGGTGTTCGCGATGCCGTGCCGGACAAGACGCAGAGGCCTGGACGTCGAGGGGCTGGGCATCGTTTATCTCGAAGCCTCGGCGACGGGTCTGCCGGTGGTGGCCGGCCGCTCCGGCGGCGCGCCGGACGCGGTGATCCTCGGGGAGACCGGGCAACTGGTCGACGGACGTGATGTTGCCGCAGTCGCGGGGTCGATCGTGTCGCTGCTGCGCGATCCGGCGACTGCGGCCGCGATGGGTGCGGCGGGGCGGGCGTGGGTCGAGCGCGACTGGACCTGGGACGCCGTCGGCAGCCCGGCTCGCAGGCATGCTGGCGGGGGACAGCGGTCTAAGCGGCGGCGACCTGGAAGTGAGGGGCCTCGGGGTTGGCTCCAGTTCGGCTGCTGGTGGCGCCAGGTCAACACGGTTGCCGTGACGACGGCGATCACGGTGCCAGCCAACCACGCGGTCGTCTGCGCGGCGCCGATGTGGTGGGCCAGATCGACCGGGAGATAGATCCGCCACGGCTTGTCGGACACGCCGCCCGGGACCCAGTTGATCACTGCTCCGAATGCGTGCAGCGCAACACTCGTCGTCGCCAGAGCCGCGAACATTGCGCGACGACCGCGCGTCTTTGACGTCCACTCGCGCCACGTCAGCGTGAGCAGCGGCACGCACAGGCTCAACGTCTCGAGGGTGGTGCGGTAAGAGTAGAAGCCGTCGCCGCCGCCGAAGCGGATTCCCCACAGCTGCAGGACGCAGATACGCGAATCCGGCGATGGTCGCCCAGCGCACCCACTCCGGCGCGACTCGCCACGCTGCGCGGGCGCCGGGCAGCAGCAGCAGAAGCGCGGGGGTCATGACCAGCACGCCGCGCTCGGGCGACACGAAGTCGCCGACGAACCCGGTAATCAGCGCGGCGACCTTGTGATCGGACGCCGACGACTGGCTGGTTGTAGCCGCCGAAGATCGAGATGCCACCCCATAACGCGTTGTTGTAGGCCAGCAGGATCGCGGCGCCAGCAGCTGCACCGACACCGATGAGCAGCGGTTGCAGTGCTTCGTGTGCACTGACCGCGGCGACGCCGAGAATCAGGGCGACCACCCCGAGGTGTGGTCTGACCAGGATGGCGAATCCTGCAGGGAGTCCCGGCGAGCAGCCATTGATTTCGAACAGCCAACAGCAGTGTGAGCAGGACTGCCGCTTGCGCCGGGCCGTGCGTCCACAGCTCGTTGGCGGAGACGGTCCAGGTTCCGGTGGCGAAAGCCAAGAGCGCGGCCGCGACGAGCGGCTGCTCGACGGCTCACCAGCCGACAACACAGCGAAAAGGCGAACGCGACCGCGAGAGCCGAGGCCGCTGCTGCCGCGATGGCGCTGGGATAGATCGGGGGGTAGCTTGCTCGACCCATCAGCGCGTAGAACGGCGCCGCCCAAAAGATCGTGCCGGGCAGTCGGTTCGTCACGTCGCGGCCGTCGACTGTGGTAGAGCCACGGCAACTGACCGTGGAAGGCCGTGAGTGTCGCATTGCCGTGGTGGGCCAGCTGCCAGGCGGCAACCGCGGTCGCGTGGGCGTCGTTGTTAGCGGGTCGTGGTACTGCGCGGTCGCCGCGAAGACTGCGAACGCGATGACGCCGACAACGAAGGCGTCGAACCAGACCGGGCGGGTGGGTGCGCGGCCGACCTCGACGTCGCGAGCTACCCGCACTAGCCCGCTAGGGCGTGCAGGTGGCGTTGTCGGCCGCGGTCGTGCCGTGGTCGACGGCGTTGCACGTCTTCTGGAACTTGGACTTCACCACGCTACCCAGCGCAAAAACGATGACCACGATGACGGCGGCGATTGCTGCGATGAGCAGCCCGTATTCGACGGCGGACGCGCCTTTGTCGTCCTTCACGTGGCGACGCACTGCCACCATGTAGGCGATCATGGACGAACCCTTCGAGGCGATCGGTGCTGACCCGTGCTCTGCCACAGGTCAACTGCCAGGCGTAGCCCACCCAGCGTCTTGAGCCTGCGCCTTCCAACTGCCACGCGGTATCGGACGCCTGGTCGAAAACCGCGTACCGATGGGGGATAGCAGACTGCGCCATTCCGGACTATTGTGCGCGGCTCACAGCTACGCCGGCGGCTTACTGCTCCGGGCGACTTGATGAGCCGCAGCCGCATGGCCGACATCAGCGCTTGGGCGCGGTTGGCGGCGCCGAGCTTCTCGTACAGCTTCGAGATGTGCGTCTTCGTCGTCGACTCGCTGATGTAGAGCTGGCGGGCGATCGCGGCGACACCGAGGCCGTCGGCCAGGAGTTGCAGCACTTCGCGTTCGCGCGGACTCAACTGTGGTCCGGACGGCGTGAGCCGGCGGCGCATCGCCTCGGCGAGATCGCTGGCCGAGAACGATCTCGGTGAGACGACGGCGTGGCGGGCGGCGGAGACGACGTCTTCGGCAGGCGCGTCCTTCGCGACGAACGCCGAGGCGCCAGCCTCGAGGGCACCGAACAGCTGCTCGTCGCCGGCGTACATCGTGAGCACGACGATGCCGATCTCGTCGTTCTGGTCGCGCAGCGCGCGGGCGAGGTCGAGGCCGTTGCCGTCGGGCAGCCGCACGTCGACCACGACGACGTCGGGCTGGTGCTGCTTGGCCAACGCCACCGCTTCGGCCACCGATCCGGCCTCGGCAACGACCGAAAAGTCCTCAGCCCGCTCGAACGCCCGACGCAAGCCCTGGCGGATCAGCTCATGGTCGTCGACAAGCAGCACGGTCGCGACCATCGCAGTTCCTTTCTTCTCGCTTGCCGCCGACGTTATCGTGCCGAGCGCGAATCCGGCCGCACCGGGACGTCGTCGAGGTCATCGATTCTGTCGTTTCCAGGCGAACTACCCTCGTTCCCCGTCTCGTCGGCAGAAAACTCGCCCACTCGGACGTCGACGAAGGTGCCGTGGGGTTCGCGCGAGCCGATGGTCAGATCCGCCCCGAGCCGGGCGGCGCGCTCGCGCATGACCTCAAGGCCGAAGCTGTCGTGGCGCCCGGTGCCCATGCCGCGGCCGTCGTCTTCGATCCGCAGGTGGGCGGTCGGCGGTTCGACGCGCAGGGTCACCCACAGATGCTCGGCCGCAGCGTGCTTGCGGGCGTTGGTGATGGCCTCCTGCGCGATGCGCAGCAACTCGGTTTCGGCCGCGATCGGGAGCCGGTCGGGCGACTCGTCCAGGACCAGGTGCACCGAGAACGTGGTCCCGGCGCTGACCGCGCGCACATAGTCGGACGAGCGCGGTGCCGAGAGCGACCTGCGCCTGCACCTCGCTGCGCAGGTCGAAGATCGACAGCCGGAGCTCGCCGACCATGCGGGTGATCTCGCCGCGCAGCTTGCGCAGCACGTCGGCCATCGGCGGGTGACCGGCTCGCGCGTGCTCTTGGCTGTCCTGCTGACGCCTCGGCGACCAGATCGTCGACGGCGTAGCCCAGTGACGCCAGCTCTTGCGCGATCCCGTCGTGGATCTCTCGCGCCAGGCGGCGGCGTTCCTCCGAGGTCGCGATCGAGCGCACCTCGCCGAACAGCAGCGCGGTCTCGAGCCGCAGCGCGGTCTCGTCGACCAACCGCATCGCCGGCTCGACCAGGCGTAGCTCGGAGCTGGCCGGTCCGGTGCGATACGTCGGGGGCGCTGCCCCGTCTCGAGCGCGACCAGCCCGAAGGTCCGTGAGCCCATCCGCAGCGGCAGCACGGTGTGCCCGAAACGAGTCGGGTCGGACGCCGTGGGGCTCTCGCCGAGCGGCTCGCTGGCCAGCGTCGGGCCCGGCGTCAGCCACGCCTTGCCGAGCGGGGTGTCGTCGGCAAGCGAGGTGTCCCAGTCGACGAAGCTCGCACCCTCGAGCGCCAGCGGCAGCAGCCGACCGCCCTCGGCGCGGACGAACACCGCGCCACGTTCGTACGGCAGCTGCGTGCGCAGCGTCTGCAGGAGCCCTTGCGCCAGGCTCACCGGGTCGAGGCCTCCGACGAGTTGGCGGCTGACCGTGCGCAGCTGGCTGAGCAGTTCGTAGGCGTCTTCATACGAGCGGTTCTGGTCAGACCCGGCCGACGCGGCGGCCAGTCGGCGAATCCAGGCGGCGAGCAGGCCGACCGCTAGCGCGAGCAGCACCCATTGACTCGAGTTCGCCGCAAAGGTGTGCAGCGCCGTGGGGTTCTTCGCGATCAGGTGGCCAGTCAGCAACACGAACGCGGCCATGCCGGTCGCGGTGATGGCCGGCACCAGACCGTAGATCAACCCCGCCGCAAAGGCCGGCGCAAGCAGGTACGGCAGCAGGCCGGTGCGGTCAGACGGCGGGGCGATGACGGCGCCGGCGGCGATGCATGCCTCGAGCGTCGGCAGCAGCCGCCGAACCACCACGTTGCTGCTCGGTATGTAGGCGACCGCTGCGGCGACGACAAGAACCAACGCGCCCGCGACGGTTCGCCGCGGGTGCGCATCGAGGGCGGCGACGACGAAACAGAAGCCGAGCAGACCAAGCCGGACGGCGAATGCGAGCGTGCGTGGCTCAGCGAGCCGCGCCCATCGTCGTCCCGATTTCATCGTGTGGCCCTTAGTGGTTGAAGCAGTACGAGTGGTAGGCCGAGATCGCGGCGGGTCCCATGACCACGATGAACAGCGCCGGCAGGATGCAGAAGATCGAGCGGGAACAGGATCTTCACCGGCACCTTCTGCGCCATTTCTTCGGCGCGCTGGCTGCGCTTCACGCGCAAGTCCCTGGCCTGCACGCGCAACACGTTCGCGACCGGGATGCCGAAGGTGTCGGCCTGCACCATCGCCGTGACGAAGCCGCGCAGTTCGGCAACGTTCGTCCGCTCGGCGACAGCGCGCAAGCGCGTCGATGCGCGCCAAGCCCGATCTGCATCTCCTGAAGCACTCGGAACAGCTCTTCGGCCAGCGGACCTCGGGTGTTGCGGGCGACCTGCGACAGTGCCGCGTCGAACGGCAGCCCGGCCTCGACCGAGATCGTCAGCAGGTCCATCGAGTCGGGCAGGTCGCGGCGGATCCGCTCGTTGCGGTTGTACGCGGTTTGGTAGAGCACGAGGTCGGGCGCGAAGTAGCCGAGCGGGCCCAGCAAGACGGTCACGCCTGCAGTGACCGCAAGGCCGCCGCCCAATGCCAGCGGCAGTGCAAGTCCGACCACGACTCCGCAGACCAGGCCGATCACCTTGAACGCGAGGATGCGTTCGACGTCCCAGCCCGTCGGGTTGCCGGCGAGGTCGATGCGGTGGCGCAGCTTCGACGCTTCGTCGCGCGGGCTGAGCTGGCCGCCGAACCGGCTGAGGCGGCGCAAGACGGGGCCGAGCACCCGCTCGACGAACGGCCGGTCGAGCTCACGCCGTACCTCGTCGCGCCGCGGGCTCGAGCGCGTCGAGTGCGGCCAGCGATCGGTTGACCTGCTGGCGATCGGACGCCGTCGCGCCGAGCGCCATCACGAGGCCGACGATGCTGGCGAAGATGGCGATCACCCCGCCGACGAGCAGCAGCTGCTCCGTCATCTCAGACCTCGACTCTGACGACGCGGCGCAGCCAGACGACGCCCGCAATCATCAAGACGATCATCACGCCGAGCAGGGTGACACCAAGCGGGTCAGTGAAGAGCGGCTTGATGTAGGTCGGGCGCACCAGGATCAGGTACGTGGCGAAGATCGGCGGCAGCGCCGCCGAGGATCCAGGCCGACAGCCGGCCTTCGGCCGACAGCCCGCGTACCTGCCGACGCAGTCGCTCGCGTTCGCGGATCGTCGCTGCCACGGTGGTCAGGATCTCGGCAAGGTTCCCGCCGACCTCGCGATGGATCCGGATCGCCATGACGATCCACTCGAAGTCTTGGCTGACCATGCGTGTCGAGATTCCTTCGAGCGCATCCTCGACCGGCATGCCAAGGCGGGTCTCGACCAGTGCGCGATTGAACTCGGTCGACATCGGTTGCGTGTCCTCGCGGACGACGGCATCCATGGCCTGCGGCAGCGAGTGACCGACCGAGATGCTGCCGGCGATCAGCTGCAGCGTGTCTGGCAGTTGTTCGAGGAACGCGGTCGAGCGGCGACTCTCCCTCATGACCAGGTAGCCGATCGGTCCGCCGATGCCGATCAGGACTCCGAGAATGGCGGCGACGGCGGATCCGCCGCCGAGCAGCAGGAAAAGCACGCCGAGGCCGACGGCCGATCCGGCCTGCACGACGATCCATTCGGCCGGCTTGAGCGGCACGCCCGCAGCCTCGAGGCGTCGGCCGAGTCGTGCGTCGAAGTCACGTGACACGACGAGTCGGCCGGCGAGTTGCACCGCCGAGCGCGTGACCGAGCTGTCACCGAGTGCCGTCGGTTGCGGTTCTGCTCGCGTGGTGCGGCCGGTAAGTGTGTAGAACGACAGCCGGCGGCGCATTCTCGTGTCGCGGGTGTCGAGCAGTCGCGCGTTGAACGCCAGCAGTACGAAGAGTGCGAGGAGGCCGACGAAGACTGCCGCGATGCCGATGACCAGATACGTGTGGCTGCCGAACGGGCTCAGCGTCACCTTCTCGGGCCGCGGGCTCGCCGCTGCGGCTGCTTGCGATGCCGTGCCGCCGGCAACGGTCAGTGCGTGAGAGCTGGTACGCCGCCGAGTCGGTGACCGTTGTGTTGCCGGCCTTTGCGGTGACCGCGACCGTGACACCCAGCACCCGCAAACTGCGCCGGAACCTGTGCGGTGATCAGGATCTCGGTCGAGATGTCCTGCGCCGCGCTGCGAAACGCCGGTGCGAACTCCGCGGCCTGCTGAGTCGCGAACAGCCGACCGCCCGATGCGGCCGTCAACTCTTGCAGTGGTGCGACCTGCGTCGCAGCTGTGCCGAGGGAAACCGCGTCGACGACCGCGCCCGACAACTGCGCGGCAGAGACGGCCTGCGCAAGAGACGCCTTGCTCGAGTCGTCGCGGCTGCCGGTGAGCAACACGATGGTGCGCGAGCCCGTCGTCCCGACTGCCCTCTCGGCGACCAGCGTCGCGTCGTAAAGCGCGGTTCCGCCGCTCGCGGCGAGGCCGTTGATGTCTGCGGTGAGTGCCGCGCGGTCGATGGTCGGCGCTGCGACGAGCGACGCAGTCGTCGAGACCGTCACCAGCCCGACCTTCGCGTCGGGCGGGACGGCCTTCAGGAACGCCAGCGCGGCAGCTTGGCGCCGGCGAGGCCGGCGCCTTTCATGCTGCCGCTCGTATCGACGACGAGTACGGCAGTGCGGCTCGCTTCGGGGATCGCGCTCGCGGCCGTGCTGCCGACCGCCATCGCTTTGCTGTCAACCGGCGTGCCGTTGAGGAAGACGCGCACGGACGTCAGGTCGACCGACTCGCCAGCCGGCAGGCCGATCGCGCTGAACGTGACGTCGAGCTGGCCGGGTTTGCTCGACTGGCTCTCAATCCGTCCGGTCGGCTGCACCGACGGAGTCGCCGCGCTTGCGCGTCGGCGCAGGTGTTGCCGCCATTGCCGGCGAAATCGAGAATGCGACTGGCCCGACACTCAGCGCCAGCGCCGCGATACCGATGAATCCGGTCGCCCACGCGCCGGCGCGCTTCATGACGGGTGGTCCGCCGGATCGAGCGAGCGTCAACGGGGCACTGGGCCACTCCGATCGAGACGGGGTCGACGCGAATACCTGCCGCAGCGAGTTTGGCGACGAAGTTCGACAGCGCATCGGTCGGCCGCAGCGATCCAAGCGGGCGCCCGATGTCGTCGTAGCCGGGGGTGTGGTCGAACAGGTACAGGTCATGCAGTTCGACGGTGTCGCCCTCGGGTGCGATGCCGACAACCTCGGTCACGCAGGTGATCGAGTCGGCTGCCGTCCTTGAACCGCGCCTGGTGCACGATGACGTCGAACGCACTCGCCATCTGCTCGCGGATCGCGCGCACCGGCAGTTCCATGCCGGCCATCATCGCCATCGTCTCGATGCGGGCGAGCACGTCCTTCGGCGAGTTCGCGTGCACGGTGCTGATCGACCCGTCGTGGCCGGTGTTCATGGCCTGCAGCATGTCGAGTGCGGCCGCGTCGCGGACCTCGCCGACCACGATGCGATCGGGGCGCATGCGCAGGGCGTTGCGGACGAGGTCGCGAATCCTGATCTCGCCGCGACCTTCGATGTTGGGCGGGCGCGCTTCGAGTCGCAGCACGTGTTCTTGGTGCAACTGCAGCTCGGCGGCATCCTCGACGGTGATGATGCGTTCGTCCGACGGGATGAACGACGACAGCACGTTGAGGGTCGTGGTCTTCCCTGCGCCGGTGCCACCCGAGACCAAGATGTTGAGCCGCGCCTTCACGCATGCGCGCAGGAACTCGGCGAGCTCCGGCGTCATCGTGCCGAAGCCGATCAGGTCGTCGGCTTCGTACGGATCGGTCGCGAACTTGCGGATGGTGAGCAATGAGCCGTCGACCGCGATCGGCGGCACGACGGCGTTGATTCGGCTGCCGTCGGCGAGCCGGGCGTCGACCATCGGGCTCGTTTCGTCGACCCGACGTCCGACCTGCGCGACGATCTTGTCGATCGTGCGCCGCAGGTGCGCCTCGTCGACAAACGACGCCGCGACGGCGTGCAGCCGACCGGCCCGCTCGACGTAGATCTGGCTCGGGCCGTTCACCATGATTTCGCTGACGTCCGCGTCGCGCAGGAACGGCTCGAGCGGGCCGTAGCCGAGGATGTCGTCGGCGATTTCCTGCGCGATACGGGTGCGGTCGGCGACCGACAGTGGTGTCTCTTCTTGGGCGAGCACGCCTTGCAGCGTGTGCCGCACCCTTTGCTCGAGGTCGGCTTGGGTGAACCTGCGTGTCGTAGAGCTGCGGGCCGAGGTTGTCGAGCAGCGTGGCGTGCACGGTGCGCTTGAGATCGATGAACGGGTCGGCGGTGCGGCGCGCAGCTGAGGCCTGCGCCTCGAGCGCCTGCGTCGTCGAGTCGGCGCTCGCGTCGCGCGACCGGCGGGCTTGGGCAAGCCGATCCGCGAGACTCATGACGTCTTCGACTTTCTCCGCAACAGCCCGCGACGGTCCGTTCGCAGGTTCGCGGCGATCGGGTCGGCCGCGCGCGCCAGCGGCAGCACGTAGTCGTCGCCGAACTGCCGGATGGCCATGCTCACGGGATGGCTCGGGTCGTCAAGCATGATCGGCACGCCGCGGTTGATGGAGGCCGGCACGGCGCGCGACGACGGGATGTGCAACGCGATGGGCACCCGCAAGCGTTTTCTCCACCTCCGACAGTGCAAGCCCGACCTTGGAGTCGGCCCGGTTGAGCACGACCCGCAGCCGCTCACGCGGATAGTTGAGCAGGTCGAGCGTTTCGAGTGTGAGCTTGAGATTCTTCAGCGCCGGGATGTCGAGAGTCGCCAGCAGCGCGATGACGTCGGACTGGTCGAACGCCGCCAACACGTGGTCGGTGAACGCGGGCGGTGTGTCGACGACGACGAACGCGAATTCCTCGCGCAGCAACTGCAGGATCGTCGTGATGAGCGACGCCGGCACTGTCTCGGCAGAGCCTGGCTCGACCGGCGCGACCAATGCAGACAGGCCGGGCGAGTGCGGCGTCAACAACGCCGTGACCGCAGGCAGGTCGAGCGTTTCGAGGAGCGGTACGGCGTCGGCCAGTGTGTGCGCCGGGAAGAGTTGCAGCACGATCGCGACGTCGCCGAAGTTCAGGTCGAGGTCGACGAGGCAGACTTCACGTCGCCCGCCGTCGGCGAGCGATGCGGCGAGATTGCTTGCCAGCGTGGTCTTTCCGCAGCCGCCCTTGGCCGAGAAGACGGTGACGACCACGCCGCGGCGGCCGTCTTCGCCGTCGCCGTGCGAGGCGCGTTGACGCATCGCTGCCGCGACGTCACGCACCCGCCGCACTGCGTCGTTGACCCCTGCGAGGTTGCGTTCCTCGACGACTTCGCGAATGCCGTTGCGCAGCGCGTCAACAAGCAGCGGAGTGTCGATGCGCCGGCGCACCAGTACGACGCCGAGGCTCGTGCGGGTGATCCGCATGCTGTCGCTCAGGTGGAACGCGGCGTCCTGGTCGACCGACGGGCCGAGGACGACGGCGTCCTCGCCGGGATGTGCTTCGAGGTGGCGGCGAAGGTCATCGAGTGTCTTCAGGACAAGCACGCCAGGCCCGAGTGCGGACCGCAAAGTTTCCGCTCGGGTCGGGTCGGCTTCGACGATGACGCTCATGACGGTCTCATGACTGCGCGCGTTCGTGACGTTCGTGGCGTTCGTCGGCGGCAGCGACGGGACCGAGGAGTTCGCGGTCAGCAGCGTGAGATAGAGGCTGCCCGCCGACTGCGCGAAGATCAGCGTCTGCGCTTGCGCGGCCGTGACGCCGAAGGTGACGACGTCGGATTGCTGGGTCGTGCCGGTTGCTTGGCCCGACGACGGCACCAGCGTGCGGCTGCCGACCGCGATGACGGAGACGCGCGGCAGGATCAGCTTCGTGGAGCCGCCCGCAGTCAGGAAGACGGCCACTTGCGAGCCAGGGGCGACGAAGCCGTTGACCCCTGCGGGCCCTGGCAGGGCAACGCTCAACGCCATCGTCCCGGCCGTGGGGATCGTCAGCGCGCTCGAGGCGCCCTGCTTGCCGAACTTCGTGAACAGGATCTGCTCACCGGGGTAGATGGGCGCCAACGTGACCAGGTTGGCGACCGGGTCGATCGTCGCGAGCGCCCCGGCGGCAACGGCTTCGCTTGGCGACCTTGCGTGAACTGAAGGTCGCCTTCGGCAGACGCGGCAGCCCCCGTCGTCCCGGCTGGAATGATCTTTTTGGCGATCAGGATCTGCTCGGGCGCCTCGCGGGCTTTGACCTTCTGGTTCACGTCGTGGACGTAGATCAGGACCAAGCCGGCCCCGAGGGCGGCGATCAGGACGGCGGCGACGAGCAGGACCGTGCGGCGTCCCATTCGGCGTCACCACTCCCTTCGCATGCAGGTACGGACTGACGCGCATACTCGCACCTCTGCGGGCGGCTGGGCAGGCCTGACCACGCAGGACGCGTTGACTTAGTTCCGCAAGCCTACGGGGGCGGCGGGACTTCGGTCATCTTGCGCGGGCCGTGGTTCAGCCGTTCGACACGGCGGCGACGACCCTCGCGCGCACCGACGGGTCGTCCCATCGGCGGAAGCTCTGGGCGATAGACAGGCCGCTGAGCGAGACCAAACCTGATGCGAGCACGAGGCAGGCGTACAACGACTGCTCGTGCGCGGACAGGGCGAACAGCAGGCCGATGAGCGTGGTGACGGTCGCGAGCCGGACCGAATAGACCGCCATCGCCGCGGGCGGTGCCGGGGTGTCGCGGTGTCCCCGAAGGTCGGCTCGATGCGGGGTGCGGATCGACAGCCGCAGGCAGGTGGCCAGGACGACCGCGGTACACGACGCCAGGCAGCAGGCCATCGCCACCACGTCGGCGACCGTGATCGGACCGGCGGCGCGCACGCTGCCGGCGATGGCCGCGACGAGGCAACTGCCGCCGATGGTCTCGCCGAGGACGATCGTCTTGGCGGTCACCGCGAGCCGTGGCGGGTGCGGGAGGGTCGCCAGCCAGGTCGCGCCCCCGGCGTCGAGGCAGAACATGTTGACGCCGTACAGCAGTCCGGCGCCGGCAGCGACGAGCGCGGGAAGCAGTACGAGTGAATCCCACCGCAACGCGGCGGTGGCCGCGACGACGCCGGGCAGCACCGCCAGCACGAGCAGGCCGCGGCGCAGCGGTGCGGCCCGCCAGACGTTGGCGCGGTCGACGCGTACCAGAGTGGCGAGCGGGCTCGGCGGCATCGGCCGGCGGCGCTCGACGCGCGACTCCCGGAACCTCGTACGGTCGCCGGGGCGCCGAAGTGCCCACGCGCAGATCCGCGGCCCGCACCAAAGGCAGCCCAACAAGATGACCGCCAGCGCGATCGGTTCCGGATGCCCAGGCGGCGTATCTGGTGCGCGCCACCCGCGAGCACGGCGGACACGGCCGGTCTCGTCGGTGCGTTGTCGAGGACGCGGTAGCCGAGATGTGCTTGCAGCACGATGAGCGTGGTCGACGACGATGGCCGCCAGCAGGGCCCACACCGCGCGCCTGCCGAGCAGGCTCTGGCGGGCGCCGATCAAGGCCCACGCCACCATCTGGCCGGCGACCGTGACCATGGCGACGTAGACGAGAGTCGTGACGAGGGCGAGTCCGAGGCCGGGTCGGGCACCGGTCACGAACGACGTCATGCCGAACAGCAGGACGAACTGGCTCATCCACGCCAGGTTCAGCGGCGCGACGAGCAACGACTCGAAGAAGTGCGTCGCCGGTCGGATCGGGTAGGCGACCAGTTGCTCGGGCGGGAACAGTTCGTTGCCGCCGCCGGCCGCGAGCGGGGCGACGAGCGAGAGCACGGCGAAGCCGAGGAATGCGGTCGGTCCAAGCACGGTGACGTCGAACGACCGGGAGCGCGGCGCAAGCTGACCCGCGATGACGGCGGCCGTCAACAGGCCGGGGATGCATGCGGCCAGAACCAGCAGCCCGACGCGGACGCGTTCGGCCCGGACCATCCGCCAGCGCAGCCGGACCAGGGCAGGAAGTTGCGCCCCTGTCACGAGCCCTGCCTCATGAGAGCAGCGTCCGGTAGCGCAGCTCGCCGGCCTCACCGCGCAGTTCGGCCGACGGGCCGGCGGCGACGATCTGCCCCGCGCGCAGCACCACAACCTCGTCGCACGCTGCAGCCGCGAGCTCGAGCAGGTGCGTCGAGACGACCACGGCCGAACCGCTGTCGCGGGCCTCTGAGATCACTTGCAGCGTGGCGTCGACACCGAGTGGGTCGACGCCGTCGAATGGCTCGTCGAGCAGCAACACCGACGGCTCGTGCAAGACGGCGAGCACGACCGAGAGCCGGCGCCCCATGCCGTGGGAGAACCCTGCCGTGATCCGGTCGGCCGCGCCGACGAGGTCGAAGAGATCGAGCAGCTCGCGTTGCGCGGTCCTTCCATTCAGGTCCGAGCCCGCGCAGCTTGGCGGCCAGTGCGAGGTGCTCCCAGGGCGTTGCGCGGGGAATCAGCCCGCCGACGTCCGGGCAGTAGCCGACGTGCGCCTTTGCTGTCGCCGGGTCGCGCGTCACGTCGACGCCCGCGACCATCACCTGGCCGCTGGTCGCAGGCAGGACGCCGGCCAGCACCCGCAACGTCGTCGATTTGCCGGCCCCGTTGCGGCCGACGAGGGCGACGGCTGACGCGGGTTGCACGGTCAGGTCGAGGGAGTGGACCGCGACGACCGGCCCGAACGCGACGCGCAGGCCGATCGTTTCGACGTGGGCGGGCGTGTGGGCGACCACTGCTCACCTCCGGCTGCCGTGCGATCTCGCTTGTCTGCTCGACCGTCCCTGCATCCCACTGAAGGGCGTCCCCCTGAAGGCCCCCACCTCGCCTAATGTCAGGGTGCCATCCGGGCGGTTGGTCCGGTGGCCGAATACAAACCTTCGATGTCGTCGGCGAACTCCGTCATGACCACGGCTCGCCGCAGCTTGAGCGTGGGGGTGAGCTGGCCGCCGGCTTCGGTGAAGTCGCGATCAAGGATCCGGAAGCGCCGGATCGACTCTGCACGCGACACCACCCGGTTGGCGTCCTCGACGGCCGCCTCGATCTCGGCCAGCAGTTCGGGGTCTTCGCGCAGGTCGGCCAGACTTAGCGACGGGTCCTTGCCGACCTTCGTCTTCCAGGTGGCGAGCGCCTCCTCGTCGATCGTGATCAGCGCGGCGATATAGGGCCGCCGGTCGCCGATCACCATCGCCTGCGCAATCAAGGGGTGGCTGCGCAGCCGATCCTCGAGTTGGGCGGGTGAGACGTTCTTGCCGCCCGCGGTGACGAGGATTTCCTTCTTGCGACCGGTGATGGTGATGAAGCCGTCGTCGTCGATGGCGCCGAGATCGCCGGTGTGCAGGAAGCCGTCGGCGTCGCGGGCGGCCGCGGTGGCGTCGGGATCGGCCCAGTACCGGTCGAAGACGTGCTCTCCGCGCACCAGCAACTCGCCGTCGTCGGCGACTCGCACCGTGGTGCCCGCGAGCGGCGGTCCGACGGTGCCGATCTTGACCGCATCAGGGCGGTTGACGGCTGCGGCCGCGGTTGTCTCGGTGAGCCCCCAGCCCTTCGAGTACCGGGATGCCGGCACCACGAAAGAAATGGCCGAGCCGGACGCCGAGTGGTGCGCCGCCGGAAATCACCCACCGCACGTCGCCGCCGAGTGCCGCGCGCAGCTTGCGAAACACGAGGACGTCGAGCGCGGCGCGCTTCAGCCGCAGGGTCAGTGGCACCCGGCCGCGCTCCATCGCCTCGCTGGCGTGGATCGCGGTGGCGGACGCAAGCGCGAAGATCTTGCCCTTGTTCGCGTCGACGGCCTTCTGTTGCGCACCGGCATAAAGCTTTTCGAACACAAAGGGGACGGCGAGCAGCAGCGTCGGCTTGAACGCGGCGAGGTCTTCCTGCAACGAACGCGTGTTCGGGCAGTGGCCGACAGGGACGGCCGCGTGCACCAACGCGACCTGGATGTCGCGCGCGAAGACGTGCGCGAGGGGCAGGAAGAGCAGCGCGCTGGTGTCGCTCGTGAACAGCGCAGGAAGGCTTCCGACGGCGCTGGTCGCGCCGAACAACAGGTTGCGATGGGTGAGGGCGCAACCCTTCGGACGGCCGGTGGTGCCCGACGTGTAGATGATCGACGCCAGTGAGGCTGCGTTGACCGACTCACGCGCCGCCGCCAGCACGGCCGGGTCGGCTGCGTCGCCCTCGCGAGCCAGCCCGTCGAGGTCATGGTTCTCGATCACCCAGACCTTGCGGAGGTCGGGGATCTGGTCACGGATGTCGGCCACGGTCGACGCGTGCGTCTCGGTCTCGACCACGACACCGACGGCCTGCGAATCGCCGAGGATCCAGCAGATCTGGTCGGGGGCCGACGTCTCATAGATCGGAACCGTCACCAGGCCGGCATGCCACAGCGCGTAGTCGGTCAGGGTCCACTCGTAGCGCGTTCTCGAGAGCAGCCCGACCCGCTGGCCGGGCGCAAATCCCGCCGCGAGGAACCCGGCGGCCAGGGATTTGACCTGCAGGAAGAACTCGGCGGCACTGACCGGCGTCCAGGCAGTGCTTGTTGCCGTTCCTGGTTCTGCTGCCTCGGGACGGCGGCGGAACATCACGGCGTCCGGCCTCGTGTTCGCGTGCGTCACGACGATGTCGGTCAAGGTCGCGTCGTCGGCGATGGTGACCACCGCGGGCGAGGTGAACTCGCGCAACCGTTCCCTCCAGACAGCCGAGTTCTCGCGCCGAGGCGCTCGACGGCTCCGCGACGGAACGTATCCGATTGGGCCATCTGCCGCACGGGGGTCAAGGCGCCGCTTGGACTGCCGACGACAACGTCGTGACCGATCAGGCCGATGTTCGTTGCCCGCACTGCAGCGCGCTGCTGCGCTCAGGCGCGCAATGGTGCACCTTGTGCTACGCCGACCTGCGGCCCAAGCCAGAGCCTGAGCCGGTCGCGCGTCAGCACCCGTGAGCCCAGCTACGCCGCGGGCGCGGCGCCGTCCGACCCATCGCGCTGTCTCCGCTCGAGGCGGCGGCGCAGGCCCTTCTGCGGCCAGCCACGCCGGGCGCCGAAGACCCCGCGGCGCCGCCGGTCGGTTGGCCGTGCACATGCGGCGAGATCGTGTCGTTCGACGAGGACGCCTGCCCGACGTGCGGGACGGAAGTTCCTGGACGGCGCACGCGGCGAACCAGACCTGCTCGATCGCATCGGGCGCTGGCGGGCTGCCCGCCAAGACGCAGACCCTGATCATTGCCGGCGGAGCGGCGGCGATCATCGCGATCATCACCGCCGCGCTGTACATCATCGGCATGCTTGTCTGACCGCGTTCGTCCGGTGTCGGGGCACCCGCGACCAGTAGGGTGTGCGCGGTGACTGAACTCAGCCGGTCGAGCATCGTCATCAACGCCGACCCGGCCGCCGTCATGAAGGTCATCGCAGACTTCCCGTCGTATCCGCAGTGGATCACGTTCATTCAGGCAGTCGAGGTCCTCGACTCTGACGAGACAGGACGCGCGACCGTGGTCCGCTTTGTGCTCGACGCCGGAGTCGTCGTTGACGACTACGCGCTGGCATACACATGGGCGGACGACGGGGTGAGCTGGCAGTTGGTCCGCGCAACGTCGATCAAGGCCATGGATGGCAGCTACCGGCTGACGCCGGCGGCGGGCGGTACCGAGGTCGACTACGCGCTGTCGATCGACATCGACATGCCGCTTCTGGGGGTTTTCAAGCGCAAGGCCGAGCAGGTCTTGATCGATACCGCCTTGCGCGCTTTGAAGGTCCGCGTGGAAGCATGACGCCATGGGCCTGACGATTGGCGTCGACGTCGGCGGCACCAAAGTGCTGGCCGGCGTGGTCGACGAAGACGGTCAGATCCTCGAGCAGGAGCGGCAAAGCACGCCGAAGACCGACGGCGAGGCGATCGCCGAGGTCATCGCTGGCCTGGTCGCTTCTCTGCGCAGCCGCCACGAGGTCGAAGCGGTCGGCATCGGCGCGGCCGGCTGGATCGATCTCGACCGCGCGAACGTGATGTTCGCGCCGAACCTCGTATGGCGCAACGAGCCCCTGAAGCTGCGGGTGTCGAAGCTGATCGATCTGCCGATCGTCGTCGAGAACGATGCGAACTGCCACGCGTGGGCCGAGCACAGGTTCGGTGCCGCCCGCGGACGCGACACCGTCGTCGCGGTCATTCTCGGCACCGGCATCGGCGGCGGCATCATCCTCGAAGGCCGGCTTGTATCGCGGCGGGTTCGGCATCGCCGGCGAGCCCGGCCACATCCGCGTGGTGCCCGACGGTCGCCCGTGCGGTTGCGGCAATCGCGGCTGCTGGGAGCAGTACGCCAGCGGCAACGCGCTGGTCACGCGCCGCGCGCGAGATCGCCCGCTCGGCGCCGTCCAGCATGCCGTTCTTGATGAAAGCTGTCGTCGGTCAGGTCGACGCCATCACCGGACCGCTCGTGACGCAGGCGGCAAACGCCGGCGACCCGGGCGCGCGGGAGTGCTTCGACATCATCGGCCGATGGGTCGGGCAAGGGCTCGCCGACCTCGCGACGATCCTTGACCCGGCGTGCTTCGTGGTCGGCGGCGGTCCTGCCGACGCCGGCGCCGTGCTGATGGATCCGACCCGCGAGGCGTTCGCGGCGGCGCTGAGCGGCGGCGCCTACCGGCCGCACGCCCAGATCCTGGCCGCCGCGCTCGGCAGCTCGGCTGGCCTTGTGGGCGCCGCGGATCTCGCCCGCATCCGCTGACGCCCTCCCGTCGCTAGCCTTAACCGTTATGCGGCGACTGGTTGGGCGGCGATTGTCTCTTCGCACGCGCCGCGATGACGTACGCCGCGACGCCGGTGCCGCGGCAGTCGAGTTCGCCCTGGTGCTGCCGGTTCTTGTCCTGATCTTGTTCGGGATCATCGATTACGGCCTCTATTTCGGCAACGCGCTCGATACCCGGTCTGGCGTCGCGAGCGCGACCAGGCAAGCCGTCGTGAATAACTTCGACACCACGTGCGCGCCTCCGGGCGCATTTCCGGCAGGCTCGGATTCGGGTTATCTCGCGTGCATGGTCGAGGCAAGGACCGACCCGTTGGCGGGCAAGACCTACGTCAAGGTGATCCTGCCGACAGACGCGAGCAACCCGACGTCGACCGATACGGGCTGGTACCAGGGCGAGTCGGTCGTGGTCTGCGAGGCGACGGTGGCGGTTGGCGTCACCGGGTACGTCCCGTTGCCGAACAAGGGCGTGATTCGCGTCAGGTTGGTGTCCGAGATTGAGCAGCATCCCGCCGACCCGACGCAAGTCGATGCAGGCGGCGCGGATGACACCCCACCGGGCGGATGGGATCCGTGGTGTACCGCGGCAAGCTGAGACGGGGTACCGATGACAGCGGCGCGGTTGCGATCATCGTCGCGCTGTTTTCCGTCGTCCTGTTCGGTTTCGCGGCTCTGGTCGTCGACATCGGCCACGCGGACGACGTGCACCTGCAGGGCCAGAACGCGGTCGACGCGGCGTCGCTCGCCGGCGTCCGGGTGTTGGCAAACGGTGGGTCGGATGCCGCGGTCGTCACCGCGGTGAAGAGCTATGTCGACCAGAACATGGGAATCACAGCCCACGGATTGGGCGGGATGCCAAGACCCGGCAGCGCTCGGCCCGCAGATCGATACGGACGTAGCGACCGGACACCTGCATCTCGACGTTGACGTCGCCGATCCCCGGGTGACGTCTTTCCAAGTTCGGGTGAAGCTGCCGACGCAGCACGTGCCGGCGACCTTTGGCGGCCTGTTCGGGCAGAGTTCGATCGGCATCTCGCCGATCGCGCAAGCGCTGTCGGGCCAGCCGTTGCCGCCCGAGTGCGGGCCCTGCGATCCCGGCTCTCGACGAGAGCACCGGCCAACCGAAGCCGCAACCCGCGCCGACCGGGTTGCCAGCAGCAATCCGGGCGATGCTGCCGGATCCCGGCCGATGGTCGCACTGCCCGCGGTACTGCCACCGGCCGGGCCGCTCGACGACACGGGTGCCCGACAACTCCCGGACTCTTCACGCCGCCCGACTTTCCCGATGGGCGTCACGATCGCCGCGAACTACCAACTGCCATGCTGGCGGCTCCGGGCTTGTACGTCTTCGACAACGCCAACCTCGACGTCCAAGGCAACCTCATCGCCAACCTGGCGCCAGATCCAGCCGACCCGAATCCGCTCGACCCGCCCGGTCACTTGGGGTCACGCTGGTCTTCTACGGCACCGGAACGCTCACGGCGGAGAGCGGCGGCAGCATTACTCCCCTGCATGCAACTCTCGGCACCCCCGTCACCACGAGCAAATTGGACGCTAGGCGACGCCATTCCAGGCGTCGCGATCGTGCTCGATCAGTTCGACCAGACCGGGGTCGTTCCGCCGCCACAGTGCCTGCGGTTCGCCAAGGTGCTTCACCCTCGGGAATGACTTCGACATCACTGGCAGTGTTTACGCACTCGACGGGCAAACGACCTGGACGACCGACTCAGGCGACTGCATGCCAGCGCCGACGTCCACTGCGTCGTTCATGACGAGGACGGCATCGCAATCCGTGCTCGCCACCACAGCAACCGCATTCTCCGACCCGGACCCTGTCACTGGGATCGGTCGGATCCCGACAGTTGCTACCGATCACCCCATGGCCGAGCCGCCGCCTTCGCCCCCACACTTGGTCAAGTAACTCCAGAGGTCTACCGCTCCACGTCGCCGAGTAAGGGGCCCCGCGTTGCCGACGCAGTTGCGCGTTCTGAGCTACAACGTGCGGTCGTTGCGCGACGATGCGCAAGCGGTGTCGACGGTGATTCGATCCTGCAACCCCGATGTGGTGTGCATCCAGGAGGCACCGCGCTTTCTTCGGTGGCGTTCGAAATGTGCTGCCCTGGCAAGGGAATCCGGCCTCGTTGTGGTCACGGGTGGTCGGCCGGCCGGTGCGATGTTGCTGCTCGCTGCGTTGCAAGTTCGGGTGCTCGACGTCGAAGATGTGCTGCTGACACGCAAGCGCGGCTTGCATCAACGCGGTGTCGCACTCGCAACGCTCGAGCTCCGTGGCGCCAAGTTCTGCAATCGGCAGCATCCATCTCGATCTCGAAGCGGATGAACGCCGCAAGCACGTCGACGAGATCGTTGCGCGCACTTCGAAGTGCGGCGCACCGGTCATCGTTGCCGGCGACATCAACGAAGAGCCCGACGGACCTGCATGGCGCGCGCTTGCCAGCACTTATCCCGACGCGTTCGTACTTGCGCCGAGTGGTGGCGAGAACACGTACAGCGCGACCGAACCGGTGAAGAGGATCGACGGCATTTTCGTCGACGCAGCTATCAAAGTGCGAAGTTGTGGTGTGCCTGACGTGCCCGGCATCGAACGGGCGAGCGACCATCGGCCGCTGCTGGCTGTCGTCGAACTACCTTGACCGTGAGTGCGTTCAACGGTGCGTGCGGCCCCGAGTGTTTGCCGTAGTCCTTCGCGAGTTCATCGTCAAGAGGCTGCACTACATCTGTGCATAACTAGCTCGATAAGTGCTCGATTTCTTTTATTCCACAGGTGTTTCTGGGCTTCTGGTTTTGTCGGTGGCTGTCGCTACGTTGTTTTCATGAGCGCGGTCACGACCGATTATCAGCATCCAGCCGTTGAGGCTGTTGCGGCGATCACGGCTGGGTTTGATGCGTTGGGCGATGCGTCGTTGTGGTCGATGTCTACCGCCGAGGTCGGCAGTCTTGTGGTCGCGGTCGAACGCATCGCACGACGCGTCGCTGCCGCGCAGGTAGCGGTGTTGGCCCAAGCCGATCGGTCCGGCATCGCTGAGCAGACTGGCGCGTCATCGACTGCGGTGTGGCTGCACAACGCCGTCGACGTGCCCGTGGGTGTGGCTCGGGCGCGGCTTAGCTTGCACCAGGCGTTGGGCAGACGGCCGCTTGTCGGTGCTGCATTCAGCGCCGGTGACATCGGCCAGGACACCGCGACGGTCGTGTGCTCGGCGATCGACAGGCTGCCCGGCGGGGTTCCCGCGGCGTTGAACACCGAAATCGAACAACTGCTGATCGATACCGCTCGCGATGAAGGAACAAAGGTCGTTGTTCGACGGGCCAACGAGATCGCGGACCGGTTCGACCCCGACGGCTTCGAACAACAGGAAGCGATGAATCGCGATGACCGTTTCCTGCAGATCATCCGCAAGCCCGACGGGACGATCACCTTGCGTGGGTGTCTTGACAAGGAATCGGCCGCGCTGGCCCTGGCCGTACTCGATCCGTTGGCGGCACCGCTACCGAGGGCCGACGGCGCCCCTGATGCGCGCTCCGCCGAGACGCGTTACGGCGACGCGCTCATCCAGGCCCTGCCAGCTCGCCACCTCCGCACTGCCTGAGGTGCGCGGCGAACGCCCGCACATGTTCGTCACGACCACCCTGGAATCGCTGCAGCGCCAGGTCGGCAGTGCGCTGGGCAGTCGTGGAGGGCGGCCACCTGATCAGCAGAGGCGCGCTACGCCGGATCGCGTGTGACGCCAACATCATCCCCGTCGTCCTGGGCACCGCCGGCCAACCCCTCGACATCGGCCGCAGCACCCGCCTCGTGCCCCAAGGGTCTGCGCCGCGCGCTGATCCTGCGCGACGGCGGCTGCGCGTTCCCCGGCTGCGACCGCCCACCGATGTGGTGCGACGCCCACCACATCGACCACTGGGCAGACGGCGGACCGACCTCGCTGTGCAACCTCGCCCTACTGTGCGGGCACCACCACGACCGCGTGCACCGCGACGGCTGGACCATCACCATGATCGACGAACGGCCGTGGTTCATCCCACCAACATGGCTCGACCCCGACCAACGACCACGACAAAACAGCCGCTACCGAGTACGCCAACTCGACCCCTGAAGCCGGACGTGCCGGAGTTACGGTGCCGCGTAGATCGTCGCCGGTACGCTAGACGACGGCGCCGTCGTCGGGGTCGGAGTCACTCGGTCGGTCTTCGCGCATCATCGCGACCAGCCCGATGAATCCGCCGACGACGAAAAGGACGCCGAGGAAGACCGCGTCCGGCACGCTGTCCCAGAACGCGCGACCGACGATGAGCACGATGCCGACCAGGATCGCGGCGAGCGCCCACCGAGTACCGCGCCGAAGTCTTGGCAGCGGCGGCGGCGGGTCTGGCACGAAGTGTTCGTCGAGGATCGACAACGGGTCGTACTCGCCGCTGGGTGTCGCCGCAGTGCGCTCGGCGTCCCGGCATCGACGCCTGGGTCGACCGGCCGCACGATGCGGCGCGGCACCGGTGACTGGTCGGTCGGATCCTGGGTTGCGGTGTAGAGGCTTTCGATGGACGACGGTCGGCGGCGGTCAGAGCCGTCGCCCGACGGGGCAGCGTCGGAGTCTGGCGGCAGGTCCTCGGCAAGCGGCCACGGGCCAGCCCCGACGGTCGCCGGCAGGTCGAAGCCGGCGACGATCTGCGCCCACACGTCATCGGTCGA
The DNA here is from genome assembly GCA_963799955.1 of uncultured Actinomycetes bacterium. Taxonomy (GTDB): domain Bacteria; phylum Actinomycetota; class Actinomycetes; order Acidothermales; family Acidothermaceae; genus PALSA-607. Next base: position 178,180 of record CAWCZJ010000003.1, on the reverse strand, counting down.
GTCGCCGCCGTGCGGCGCGCCGTCGACGTCGGCTGTCGGATTCACCGTCGGGCAACCCCTCGCCGTCCGCCCGTCCGTCGTTTGGTCCGCCGTCGTCCAGCTGGTCCGGCGTCGATGCAGCGGCGATCAGGTCGGGTCGGTCCCCATGCACGTTCAGGAGTGTGGTCGCGCGATCGTGGTGGCGGCGATCGACCCAAAGCCGGTCGCGCGGTCGTTCGGGGAGATGCACCTCGAGATATCCGCCCAGTTGGCCGGTGCTCGGGACCACGTAGGCCGCGATTCCTTCGGCGCGCAGCGCTTCGAGCATTGCGTCGGCAAGCCGCGGATCAAGATCGGCGAGCGGAACGTAATGACGAGCGACGAACCCGTTGTCGCGACCTGGCATACATCAATCCTGCATGAGAAATGGAGCGGCTGCGCTGACACGCCGGACTTATCCCAAGTATCCCGATGCGCAGAGCGTCTACGGGCCTGGTGAATCCGGCGGTGGAACCGTACTCCTCGCGGACTATCGGCGCGGAGGCCGGGCAGCGGTATGGTGCGCCAAGGACGTGTCACGTGAGGCAGGTGTGGCTCGTCACGCGAAGGGACCCGGTGTTGTAAGTGTTCTATTGGTTCCTCAAGTGGACGCTCGGGGCCAGCCTGCGGCTGATCTTTCGGCCCAAGGTCGTTGGCGTCGAGAACGTCCCCACGCACGGTGCCGCCATCATCGCGAGCAACCACCTGTCTTTCTCTGACTCGTTCTTCGCCCCGCTGGTGATTCCGGGCCGCAAGGTCACGTTCATGGCCAAGGCCGAATACTTCAATCGCCGCGGCATCAAAGGCACGTTGAGCCGCTGGTTCTTCAGCGGCATCGGGCAATTGTCGGTCGACCGCTCTGGTGGCAAGGCCAGCGCCTCGGGGTTGAGCACCGGCCTTGGCGTGCTTCGAGGCCGGGGAGTTGCTCGGCATCTATCCCGAGGGCACCCGCTCGCCCGACGGCCGGCTGTACCGAGGCCGGACCGGGGTCGCGCGCATGGTGTTGGAGGCGGGCGTGCCGGTGATCCCGTGCGCGATGGTGAACACCGACAGGCTGCAGCCGCCCGGCCACCTGGTGCCGAAGGTGATCCGCCCCGAGGTGCGGTTCGGCAAGCCGCTCGACTTCTCGCGCTACAAGGGCATGGAGTCGGATCGGCTGGTGCTGCGCGCGATCACCGACGAGATCATGTACGAGCTCATGCGGCTGTCTGGCCAGCAGTACGTCGACATCTACGCGACCAAGGCCAAAGAGGAACTGAAGCGCGGGCAAGCAGGCTGATCACCAGGACGGCGACGCGCCCCAGGTCGCCCGCTCGCGCCTGACGCGCGCGTTCTCCCGAATATCAGGCCGGTAGGCTGACCGCCGCTGTCGCTGTGGGCGACGGCTTCCCAGATCTGTTGGAGGAATCGAGCCATGCGAGTCGGAGTTCTCACCGGCGGCGGCGACTGCCCCGGCCTTAACGCTGTCATTCGGGCCGTCGTTCGCAAGGGCATCGAGGACTACGGCTACGAGTTCGTCGGGTTCCGCGACGGGTGGCGTGGCCCGATCAACGCCGACACCGTTCCGCTTGGCATCCCGCAGGTTCGCGGCATCTTGCCGCGTGGCGGCACGATCCTCGGATCGTCGCGCACCAACCCGGCGAAGATCGACGGCGGCTTCGAGACGATCGCCGCCAACTTCGAGAAGCTCGGCATCGACGCGCTGGTCGCGATCGGCGGCGAAGACACCCTCGGCGTCGCGACGCAGCTCGACGCTCGCGGCCTCAAGGTGGTCGGCGTCCCGAAGACGATCGACAACGACCTGTCCGCAACCGACTACACGTTCGGCTTCGACACCGCCGTCAACATCGCGACCGAGGCCATCGACCGCCTGCACACGACGGCCGAATCGCATCACCGGGCGCTGATCGTCGAGGTCATGGGCCGCCACGCGGGCTGGATCGCCCTGCACGCCGGCATGGCAGGCGGCGCGAACGTCATCTTGATCCCCGAGATCCCGTTCGACATCGAGCAGGTCGTCGCCTACATCGAGCACCGGTTCCAGAGCCACTACGCGCCGATCGTGGTCGTCGCCGAGGGCGCGACGCCGGCCGAGGGCACGATGGAGGTCGCGACCGGCGACCTCGACGCCTTCGGTCACGTGCGCCTGGGCGGCATCGGTCAGCGGCTGGCCGACGAGATCGAGAAGCGCACCGGCAAAGAGGCGCGGACGACGGTGCTCGGCCACATCCAGCGCGGCGGCACGCCGACCGCGTTCGACCGGGTGCTCGCGACCCGTTTCGGGCTGCACGCGATCGACGCGGTCCACGACGGCAACTTCGGCAAGATGGTCGCCCTTCGGGGCACCGACATCGTGCTGGCGAAGCTGGCCGAGGCGACCGGTGAGCTGAAGACCGTGCCGCCCGAGCGTTACGCCGAGGCCCAGGTTCTGTTCGGTTAAATGTCGCCGCGGCTAGGGCCGACTCCACAGCCCGGTAGACTCCGCAGGTGCAGGAAATCGACTCGTGGCGTGCCCTCCATGTTGCTCAGGTGCCGATCTGGCCTGACCAACAGGCGCTGCGTGGCGTCGTCGAGCAGTTGGAGCAGCTGCCACCCCTCGTCGTCCCGGAAGAATGTGACCGCCTCCGGTCGCGGCTCGCCGACGTCGCCAAAGGCAAGGCGTTCCTCTTGCAGGGCGGCGACTGCGCCGAGACCTTCGCCGATGCCACCGTCGCCAAGGTCCGCGACAAGATCAAGATCTTGCTGCAGATGGCGGTCGTGCTGACCTACGGCGCAAGCGTGCCGATCGTGAAGGTCGGCCGCATGGCGGGGCAGTACGCCAAGCCGCGTTCAAAGAACACCGAGTTCATCGACGGCGTCGAGCTCGACAGCTACCGCGGTGACGCAGTGAACTCGATCGAGCGGACGCCGGCGGCGCGCGTCCCCGATCCGGCGAGGCTGCTCGAGGCTTACCACCGCGCAGCCGCAACGCTGAACCTGATCCGCGCCCACGCGACCGGCGGGTTCGCTGATCTGCGCAAGGTGCATTCATGGAACTCCGACTTCGTCGGTCGCAGTCCGGCTGGGCAGCGTTACGAGTCGATCGCCATGGACATCGATCGCGCGCTGTCGTTCATGCAGGCATGTGGCTTCGATCTCGATCGGGCTGACGTCGCGCACCAGGTCGAGTTGTTCTCCAGCCACGAGGCGCTGCTGCTCGACTACGAAGCCGCGCTAACGAGATGGGACGACGACCGGTCGGCGTACTACGACCAGTCGGCGCACCTGGTGTGGGTGGGGGAGCGAACCCGCGCACTCGACGGTGCCCACGTGGAGTTCGCCCGCCAGATCGCCAATCCGATCGGCGTCAAGCTCGGTCCTACGACAACACCCGACGCGGCCGTCGCGCTTGTCGACAAGCTCGACCCTGACCGCCGTCCCGGCCGTTTGATGTTCGTGACCCGCATGGGCGCAGACCGCGTGCGCGACGTGCTGCCGCCGATCGTCGAGAAGGTAACGGCGTCCGGCGCCGAGGTCGTGTGGAGTTGCGACCCGATGCACGGCAACACGATCGAGTCGGCGAGCGGCTACAAGACGCGGCACTTCGACGACATCGTCGAGGAGGTCACCGGATTCTTCGAGGTTCACCACGGCCTGGGCACAGTGCCCGGCGGTCTGCACGTCGAGCTGACCGGCGAGGACGTCACCGAGTGTCTGGGTGGCGGCGACGACATCGTGGACGCCGATTTGTCCGGCCGGTACGAGACCGCGCTCGACCCGCGGCTCAACGTGGGCCAGTCGCTCGAGCTCGCGTTCTTGGTCGCGTCGATGCTCCAAGACGGCCGCCGCGACCGCAGCTGATCTACTGACCTGACCGCATTCGGCGGATTAGGCCGTTTTGAGCCTCAGCCGATCGGTTGCATCTTTTGCGTTCGCCCTAAAGGTCGCGTGAGCTGGCGAAACAATCAGCCCACGTACGCCGATACGGGGGATGTTCATGAAGCTTGTTCGTCCGGGGATTGTTGTCGCGAGCCTTGCGCTCGCCATCGTCGCGCCTCTGAGCGCCAGTGCCGCTGCGTCCGGGTCTCACATCCAGCCAACTGACGGAACGATCAGCGGAACCGTAACTGGTGCCGGCTCCGCCCCAGTTGTCGGCGCGTGCATCGCGCCTTGATTCGAGTGGGCAGCCATTCGCGGGCAGTGCAATGACGAACGCGCAAGGCGTGTACGTGCTCGCCGGAGTGCTCCCGAATCAGAGCGACCCATATGAGATTGCCGTCAACCCTGGGTGCGGCCGCAGTGGTCCGAATGCGAACTACATGGCCTACATCTCCAGTGACTTCAACGTGGTCGCTGGGAGACATGACGGTAACGCCACCCTGAGCTCGGCGGTTCGATCAACGGGCGGGTGCTGTTAGGTGGGGTCCCGACGAGTGGTGTGTGCGTCGAGGCTGCGGCGTCAGCGACGCTGCGTCGGCCGAGACCGTGTCCGTTGTCGCTGATGGCACCTACGTGCTCAGCGGCATGACACCGGATACCTACAGATGCACTTCCAGGTATGTGGCATCCCGCAGCCGAATATCCAGCCAGTGTCTGGGGGCCCGGATCCGACGGGCGTCCAGTCACCGTTGGCGTCGGTCAGCAGTCGCAGCTGGCAGATGTTGCCGTCCAGCTAGGCAGAGATCGACATCAACTACCGATGGCGGCGGCACTCGTGACCACAAAGTCTACCCGGCCCTGCGTGGGACGGTACCCGTCGCACGCCGAATCCTTGTAGGCGCCCAACACGGGCGCCTCGAAGGGAACGGGTACTGACACTATCGTGCATGTCCACGAGCGTCCTTGACCACGACAACGGTGACGGCCTCGCCACATCGGCTGTCGCAGGAGCCTCGGCGTCCGTTCTCGCCCACGTCACCGATCGCGGGCGCCCCGCTGACGCCGACGGGCTCCGATGTCCGTTCTACGAAGGTTCGACGTTACGTCCATACCGCTGCGCCCACTCGAGCGGCAAGGCCACCTTCATCGACGGGCCCTCACCGCAGGCAGCCACACCATTCGAGTGGTCCGACCGGGTGACATCGACTCCTCACAAGCTCGGGCACGGCGACGATCCCAGTCACCGCGCCTGGCAGTGATGGTATTGCCGTTCTGGTCGAGCACGGCTCTGCTGGCCGGGCTCTGGTGCACCAGGTGCACTGGTGGCACGGGCTCTGGTGGCACGGGCTCTGGTGGCACCGGCTCTGGCGGCACCGGCTCTGGCGGTACCGGCTCTGGCGGTACCGGTGCGAGCGCTACCGGTGCGAGCGGCGGCGGTGGTGCTGCAGCTCCGGTTGTCACCGCCGCACCCGTGACGCGATTGGCCGGGACCGATCGAATCGCAACAGCTGTAGCTGTTTCCCAGGCCTCGTTCCCAGCAGGCAATGCGGGTGCAGTCGTTCTAGCGCGCGCGGATGATTACCCCGACGCACTTGTCGGTGGCCCGCTGGCAGCCGCGAAGAACGCGCCATTGCTGCTCACCGAAGGCTCGGCGCTGCCGACAGAAACGGCAACCGAGGTCAAGCGTGTCCTACCAGCCGGCGGCACGGTTTACGTTCTCGGCGGCACGTCAGCCATCCCGACCAGCGCTACTAGCCAACTCACCAGCCTCGGCTACACGGTCACGCGCTACTCGGGTGCAGACCGATATGCGACGGCGGTCGCGGTTGCGACGGCACTGGGGAGTCCGACGACAGTGTTGCTCGCAACCGGCACGAACTTCCCTGACGCGCTAGCGGCTGGTCCTGCGGCTGCACACGTTCATGGCGCGATTCTCTTGACCGACGGCTCGTCGGTGCCAGCCGAGACGACGACCTACCTCGCAGGTGCTCACATCACCTACGCAATCGGCGGTCCGGCAGCTGCAGCAGTGCCCTCCGCCACGGCGATCCTGGGCAGTGACCGATACGCGACAGCTGCGGCCGTCGCGACGAAGTTCTTCCCGTCGTCCGCCGTTGTCGGCGTCGCAACCGGCACTGGTTTTCCCGATGCCTTGGCGGGCGGCGCACAGTTGGCGTTGATGGGCGGACCGTTGCTGCTCTCGAGCGCCGCGAGCGTGCCGGCACCTACCAGCAGCTACCTCACCGCTGATCACAGCGCCCTCACGAAGATCTACGTCTACGGCGGCACGTCGGTGCTCAGCGCGACCATTGTTGCCGAACTCACCGCGGTATTCGGCGGCTGACCTGACCGCATTCAGCTGATTAGGGCGCTTTGGGCCTCGGCCGATCGGTTGCACTTTGTGCTTCCTGCTGAACGTCACGGCGTGCCGCACAATAATCAACCCACGTACGCCGATACGGGGGAGATTCATGAAATTTGTTCGTCCTGGAATCGTTGTCGCCACTGCCACTCTCGCCATCGTTGCGCCTCTCAGCGCTAGCGCTGACGCGGCTAGCCCCAACGTCCAACCAACTGCGTCGATCAGCGGGACCGTGACCGGTAACGCCGCGGCTCCAATCGTCGGCGCCTGCGTCGACGCGTACACGACTGGCGGCGGACTCGTTGCGGTGGCGACGTCCGCGTCCGATGGTTCCTACACCCTGTCTGGGCTGGCGGCGGGCCAAATCACCTTCATGGCCGACCCTGGGTGTGCCGGCGCACCGACCTGGGACTACGTCGCCTACAAGACGACAGTGCAGGTAACGAGCGGCGCGGCATCGATTCTGAACGTCACGCTGCCACTTGGCGGCACCATCTCAGGCAAGATCCTTGCCCCAGGATCAACCCCGGTCGGCCAGGAATGTGCTGAGGCATACACATCACCCGGGTCGACGGTTTACTACGGATATACGGCACCGGACGGTTCCTACCAGATCCTCGGGGTTCCGGTGGGCGCCTACACCGTGCTGTTTAACGACTGCGCCGACGTTGACAACCTTCGATCCGCCTACTACCCGAACGTGCAATATGCAGCGCAGATGACGACGGTACCGGTGTCCGCAGGAGCGGATTCGCCGCTGGGGACGGCGGTCCTTCTCCAAGGCGGCGAAGTCGACGTTGTTGTCACCTACCCGGGACCAACCGCTGCAAATGACGTCACAGTTGCGCTCGAGCGCGTCGGCGCCGGCGACGACATGGGCTACAACGCGATCCCCTTCTCCGATGGCTTGGGTGCGTTTGGCGCGCAGCGAATGTATGGCGTCCAGCCTGGCACCTATCACGTAGCGTACGAGCACTGCACTTCGTCGTGCACTGTCGTTGGTTACTACCCAGGTGGCGTTGCGGTCGGGTCGGCGGCGAGTGTGCAGGTCACCGCCGGAAACGTTCTCACGTTGACCGATCAAATCGGCGGCACGGAGCCGACCTATACAACGACCCAGGTCTCGGTCACCATGTCGCCTAACCCGGTCGTCGAATTCGGCAACGCGACGCTCACCGCACACGTGACGACGATGACTGGCCAGCTAGTGACCTCCGGGAACGTCGTCTTCCTCGACGAGAATGATGTGCCATCAGCCCCGGCTGCGGTCGATTCAAACGGCGACGCAGCGTTGTTCGGCGCGTGGGGCAACGCTACGGAAACAGTCACCGCAACGTATGTCGGCAACGCTACCTATTCACGTAGCTCGGCGCAGGTCGTCACTCTGGTTGCCTCATCCACGAGCGGTGGTGGTGGCGGCGGTGGCGGCGGTAGCAGCACACCGGTGACCGCGATCGTTTCGGCAGGCGGGTCGGTGTCTTCTGATCCTGCAGGAACTACGCCTGGTTCATCGAACCCGCTCGTGGTGGGTGTCACGAGCCCGACCGGTGGCACGGTCACCATCGACAAGACGCCACCCGACACTGCGGTCGCGCACTACACCGTGCTCGGTGTCGGTGCCACGATCACGGCGCCGCCCGCGACCGCCGCGGACCCGTTGACGTTGACGTTCCAGGTTTTCGACAAGCTGCTGCCTGCCGGTTCTGGTCCGGCCGACCTCACGGTGTTCCGCGATGGTGTGGCGGTTGGTGCATGCACCGGCGCCGGCGCCACGCCCGACCCGTGCGTTGCCTCGGCTACCACTAGTGGCGGCGTGACGACCATCGTGATCCGCAGCTCGCATGCAAGTACGTGGGACGTCGAGGCTGCGAGCGTCGGCCGAGTGTCAGGGCGCGGACCGGGTGGCAACAGCAGTCGCTGTCTCGCAGGACTCGTTCCCGGCAGGCAACGCGGGGGCGGTTGTTCTCGCACGCGGCGACGCCTACCCTGACGCATTGGTCGGTGGTCCGCTTGCGGCCGCAAAGAACGCGCCGCTGTTGCTGACCGAAGGCTCGACGCTGCCAGCGGCGACCGCAACCGAACTCAAGCGTGTACTGCCAGCGGGCGGGACGGTTTACGTTCTCGGCGGTACGTCAGCGGTTCCTGCGACCGTCGCAACTCAACTGACCAGTCTCGGCTACACCGTCACGCGATACTCCGGTGCCGACAGATACGCAACGGCCGTTGCAGTAGCTAAGGCCCTGGGCAGTCCGACAACGGTACTGATCGCAACCGGCACGAACTTCCCGGACGCACTGGCCGCTGGTCCCGCAGCGGCGCATGTTCACGGCGCGATCCTGCTCACCAACGGTTCGTCGGTGCCCACGGAAACCGCGGCTTACCTCGCAGGTGCGCACACGATGTATGCCATCGGTGGGCCGGCCGCGGCTGCGGTGCCGTCCTGCGACGGCAATCGTCGGTACTGATCGCTACGCAACCGCGGCAGCCGTGGCGACGAAGTTCTTCCCGTCGTCCGCCGTCGTCGGTGTCGCGACGGGCGCCGGATTCCCCGATGCTTTGGCCGGTGGTGCGCAGTTCGCATTGATGGGCGGGCCGTTGCTGCTGTCGAGCCAGGCGACCGTGCCGACGAGTACCAGCACCTATCTGAATGCCGATCACAGCGTGCTCACCAACGTCTATGTCTATGGCGGCACGGCCGTGCTCGGTACCAGCATCGTGGGTCAGCTCACGGCGGCGTTCGGCGGCTGACGCGCACGGCCGATAGCGTGGCGGCATGCCTGAGAAGCGCGACGCCTTTGGTCCGGTCCGTCCGTGGGTCGCGCCCGCTCTCGGAGTTGGGCTCGTGGTCGCGGGGATTGCGACGGTTGCCGGGATGGCCGCCCGCTATGCCCCACTCCTCGGCGGCAGCAATTGCGCTCGTCATTCTCTTGTTCGGCTACTGGCGAGTGAGCCACAAATCGCGGCCGTGATCCAGGTCCGTCGATGGGCTAGTGCTGCTGCGGGTTGGGTGGCCAGTACGCCGGTGGTGCCGAGTACATGGGTGGGGCAGGTCCTCGGTTTCGACGTAGCTGTACCACCCACCTGATGAACAGGATCAAGCCGACGAGGCCCAAGACGATGCCGACGATGAATAGCGGTCCCACCTCCCCAGGCACCTTGCCGACTTTGTTGATGCGTGACGGCGCGACGGCGAGATACAGTGCCGTGTGTGCGGTCCGCTGTCGTATAGGTAAACGAGATCTCGCTGCCGACCGACGTGGTGGGAGCGCCCGTGATGGTCGAGTCGAAACTCGGGTCAACGTACGTCGTGTCGGAACTGCTGCTTGTCCGGTTGAAGACACGGGTTTCGGTTCGCCGCACCACTGGCGTTCCTGAGTACACGTGGACCACGACGTCCGAGCCTTGGACTGACGTGACCGTCCCGAATGTCGCCCAGGTGTTGGCCGGTTGGCCGATCCTGCCTGCGGCCAGCGTCCATTGGACGGCGAACGGATATGGCTAGGGCAAAAGCCAGAACTGCGGCACCGATGAATCCGATCCAGCTCCAGAACAGGCGGCGATTGCGCGGAGCCCCAGGCTGCGGGGGGTTCGCGCGAGGCGAATACCCGGGCGGCCATCCGTATGCCGGACCATACGCAGGCGGGTAGCCCGGGGGCGGCGCCTGCGGGTACCCGTAGGCGGCGCTTGCGGGTTGCCGTACGGAGGGACCTGCGGATACCCGGGCGGGTACGGCGGCTGATTCGGCTGGCTGGTACGGCGGTTGCGTCACCTGATCCAAGATCCTTGACAGGCCCGCGAGAAGCAAGCCAAGCGCGCGAGCACCGCGCAGGTGAGGTGCCCGACGTCACCGATCGCGCAAGGTCCTCATGAGCGCGAGATCTTCGCGATGTTCGGCGCCTTGCCGGGCGTCTCGAGTACCAGCGGAACACCGCGAGTCGCCGGATGCCGGAAAAGTTCGGCAAACGGTTCGACCCCGATGCGCCCCTTGCCGATGCGCTCGTGGTTGTCGCGATTCGATCCGCACGCGTCCTTGGAGTCGTTGGCGTGAAGCAACTTCAGCCTGCCTCTGCCGACTGCTCGTACCAATGCATTCAACGTCGATCGGACGCCGCCTGGCTCGGCAAGGTCATGGCCTGCGGCGAATGCGTGGCACGTGTCAAGGCAGATACCGAGCTTCGGATGGTTGTCGAGCGACTCGAGATACCAGCCCAGATCGTCGACCGTCGACGCGAGTGATTGGCCTGCACCTGCCGTCGCTTCGATCAAAACGTCAGGGCCGGAATCAGGGATTTCATCCAGCAGCGGCAGCACATTTTCGCGTACCTGCGCCATGGCGTCGTCCTTGCCCGCGACGGTCACCGAGGAACCTGCGTGGACGACGACGCCGCGCGCTCCGATCGCGCCTGCGCGCATCAACGCGTGACGCAATGACAAGACGGAGTTCTCCAACGTCGCCGGCGTGGGGGAGCCGAGGTTGACGAGGTACGCGGCATGCACGAACGTCGGGATCTTCGCCGATGCACATGACGTGCGGAACTCGTCGTCCTGTCGAGCATCGCCGGCAGATCGCGCCCAACCGCGCGGGTTGGACAGAAAGACCTGGATCGCCTCGGCGCCGACATCGCGCGCATACGCAAGACCACCGCTGGAGAGCCCACCCGCGACCGGGACGTGAACCCCGACCGGCGATGGTTTGCGAGGAGGCATCCGTCAAGGATGTCAGAGTGCGCAGCACCGTGTCGACGTCAGCGAACCTATTGCGCGTAGATGGTGATGACGGTGCCGAGCGGCTGCATGGATCGGCCCTTGGGACTCTGGCTGGTGACGACGCCGAATCGGCCGCTCGAGCCGACCTTGACCTTGAAGCCCGCATCGGTCAGCGTCCTCGTCGCTTGCTCAATGCTGATCCAGTTCTTCGGGTCGTCGGTCAGTTTGCTCGTCACGTTAGGAACCTTGAACAGCTGTGGGCCTTTAGAGACGTCGAGCGTGACGGGGTCGCCGAGCTTTCCAGAACCGCCGGTCGGCGTTTGAGAGATGACGAGCCCGGCTTTCACTGTGGTGCTGTAGTCCTGCGTCGATGTCACGTTGAACCCCGCGAGTGACAACGCGGAGGTGGCCTGGTCAGCAGGTTGACCTGTGTAGTCGACGATGGGGATCGGCTCCGGACCAAGGCTGACGGTGACGGTCACCGTGGTGCCGGCCTTCTCGTTCTGGCCGACCGCCGGATCGACCGAGATCACGTTTCCGGCAATCACGGTCGGGCTGTATTGAGTCGTCGGGGGATCGGCGATGTTCAGATGCGCAGCGATGAGCTCTGACTTGTAGTCGACCAGTGACGTGCCGCCGGCGGGGTCAAAGAGCGGTACCTGGAATAGCTGCGGTCCCTGCGACAAGCGGATCGTGACCGTGTCGCCCCGCAGCACCTTCTGTTCAGCCGTCGGCGTCTGCTCGACGACGGCGTCCTTAGGGACCGTCGAAGAAAATTCGGGCTGCGCCAACCTGCACTGTGACGTGGGCCGACTTGGCCTTTTCCATGGCAGCAGACGACGACAGCTTCGTCAGGTTCGGCGTGTGGGTCCACCGGCCCGCAGCGAACCACCAGCCTGCTGCCGCAGCCGCTGCAGCGAGCAGCAAGATGATGAAGAACGCGATCCAGCCCTTGCGGTGCGGGTGCGGCCGGCGGTACTCGTCCTCGGGCGGCTCTGGCGGCTCCGCGATCCGTGGCGGCTGCCCGACTGGCCCGGCTGCCCGGCAAATGCAGGCTGTCCGGCAAACCCGGACTGTCCGGAATACGCTGCTGCGGCGTGCGGCGTGCCCCGATTGCCAGGGCGGATTCGGCCCGACGGTCCTGGTGTCTGGCAGTTCGACGACGAGCGTGCGGTTGAGCAGGGTCGTCAGGTTCCCGTCGTCCGCGTCAGACATCACCAAGCCGCCACGAACGCGCACGACCTCGGCCAGAAACGCGCCGGCGTCGTGCGGGCGACGGTCGGGGTCGCGTGCGGTCGCTCTGGCGACGAGCAGGTCGACGGAGGTGGGTATGCCTGACACCAGGCTGGACGGCGGCGGCACATCCTCGTGCGCATGCTTCAACGCCACCGACACCGCGGTCTCGCCGTCATAGGGCGGGCGCCCGGTCAGCATCTCGAACAGCATGACGCCGGCCGAGTAGACGTCGCTTCGTTCGTCGGCGATGCCCCGAATGACTTGCTCGGGCGACGAGGTAGGCGACGGTGCCGATCAGCGACGTGGCGCTTGTCGCTTCGAGGTTGGCGGCGGCGCGGGCCAGCCCGAAGTCGGCGACCTTTACCCGGCCGTCGTCCGCGAGCAAGACGTTCTCGGGCTTCACATCGCGGTGCACCAGGCCCGCGGCGTGCGCCGCCGAGAGCGCGGCGAGCACCGGCTCGAGCACCGACAGCGCTTCGGCTGGAGTGAGCCGGGTGCGCTCCCGCAAGAGGTCGCGCAGCGTCCGGCCCGTGCACGTACTCCATCGCAAGGAACACGTAGCCGTCGTCCTCGCCCTGGTCGTAGACCGCGACCACGTTGGGGTGTGAGAGGCGGGCAGCCGACTTGGCCTCGCGGTTGAACCGAGCGACGAACTGGTCGTTCTCCGCGAACAGCTGGTGCATGACCTTGAGCGCGACGACGCGGTCCAGGCGGGTGTCCAGCGCGCGGTAGACGGTCGCCATGCCGCCGCGGGCGATGCGCGCCTCGACCCGGTACCGGCCGTCAAGGACGCGGCCCACCAAGGCATCCGACATCGTCGTATCCACGGCGTCGAGCATACGTGCGGCGGTCGGCCCGACCGGGCAGGCGCGACGCGGACGCGCCCTCCATCCCGGGCGCCCGGTACGACAGGATGGACGTCGTGCAGCCCGGCGTCGTGCTCTTCGATCTTGACGGCACGCTGACCGCATCGGGTCCGGGCATCACCCGCTCCGTGGCCGCCGCCCTCAAAGCGCTGGGCCTGCCGCCGCTCGATCGAGACAGCGCTGCTTGCGCTTCATCGGGCCGCCGCTGCTCGACTCGTTCCGCGACATCGCGGGCCTCGACGAGGTCACCACCCTGGAGGCGATGGCCGTCTACCGTGGCTACTTCGTCGAGTACGGCATGTTCGAGAACTCCGTGTACCCGGGCATCCCCGGCTTGCTGCGCGAGCTTGTCGATACCGGACGCCGATTGGCTGTCGCCACGTCGAAGCCGTTGCCGTACGCGGTGCCGATCATCGAGCACTTCGCGCTGGCCGAGTACTTCGAGGCGGTGTTCGGGCCGGCGATCGACGGTGACGGCACCGAGAAGGGTGACGTCGTCGCCCAGGCCCTCAGCTCGCTGCACGCCGACCGCGGCGACGTGGTCCTCGTCGGTGATCGAGTCGCACGACGTCGTTGGCGCGCACGAGAACGGCATCGCCATGCATCGGCGCGCTGTGGGGCTACGGCTCGCGCGAGGAGCTTGCGGACGCCGAAGCCCTCGCGGCGGACGTCGACGAGCTAGCGGCACTGCTCGGCGTCCGGCCAGCTGCGTCTGGCGCTCGTGCCGTGGATCAGGCGACCGGTGGCGACGACGCTTTCGCGTAACGGCGAACGGGGATCCGCCCGGCGAGCCGCGCGAGCCGGCCAGCCTCGACGGCCTTGCGCATCGCGTCGGCCATCAGCGCCGGGCGCTGAGCACGGGTGACGGCGGACGCGAGCAACACGGCATCGCAGCCCAACTCCATGGCCAACGCCGCATCGCTCGCGGTGCCGATGCCGGCATCGAGGACGACGGGCACGCCGGCGCGCTCGACGATGAGCTCGATGTTGTGCGGGTTGCGGATGCCGAGCCCGGAGCCGATCGGGGAGCCGAGCGGCATCACGGCGACGCAGCCGACTTGTTCGAGGCGGCGGGCGAGTACCGGATCGTCGTTCGTGTAGGGCAGCACCAGAAACCCTTCGGACACAAGGGTTTCTGCCGCGTTCGAGCAGCTCGATCGGGTCGGGCAGCAAGGTGTGCTCGTCGGCGATCACCTCGAGCTTCACCCAGTTCGTGCCGAGCGCTTCGCGGCCCAGTTGTGCGGTCAGTACGGCGTCGGCTGCGGTGTAGCAGCCGGCCGTGTTCGGCAGCACCCGCACCCCGCGCCGACTGAGCACGTCGAGGATCGAACCGTGCGCGGCCGGGTCGACGCGGCGCATCGCGACTGTGGTGATCTCGGTTCCGGACGCCTCGAGCGCAGCGTCGAGGACGTCGAGGCTCGGAACGCCGCCGGTGCCCATGATGAGGCGCGAGGTGAACGTTTCACCGGCCAGCACGAATGGATCGTCCACGGCTCAACCTCCTTGCACAGCAGTCAGAATCTCGACCTGATCGGCCTCGGCCAAGGCGGTGGACTGCCATTCGCCGCGAGGCACGACGCTGCCGTTCAACGCGACGGCGACGCCGCGGGCAGCCGTCGTGAGCCGGGCGACGACGTCGGTCAGCGTCGCGTGGTCAGGCAGGTCATGGTGCTGGCCGTTCACCACGATGGTCATGCGGGCACCGTGACTTGGCTGAAACGGGCTCGCGCGAATCGGCAGGGGTCGAATCGATCAAATCCCGCCGGGCAGGCTCCCGGCCGTCAGCAGGTCGGCAACCGCGTCGGCCGTGATCGGCGCGAGCAAGATGCCGTTGCGGTAGTGGCCGGTCGCGACCACGAGCCCGGGCAGCGCGCCGGCGCCGATCATCGGGGCGTTGTCGGGGGATCCCGGACGCAGGCCCACGGATGCCTCGACAAGCTCGATCTCGCTCACTCGCGGCAGTAGTTCGCGGGCGTCGGCAAGCAGGTCGCCAGTGCCCTCGACGGTGAGTCGGGTGTCGAATCCCTTGTCCTCGCTGGTGGCGCCGAGCACGATCTCGCCGTCGGCACGCGGCACGAGGTAGATCGGCCGCCCGCGCACGAGTGCCCGCACGTTGTGTCGAAGCATCGGATGCTCGACGTCATCGCGCAGGCGCAGGATCTGCCCCTTCACGGGCCGCACCGGCGGCGAGCGCGTGCGGCGGGAGCCCGCGCAAATCGGCCGACCAGCAGCCGGCGGCGAGCACGACCGATGCCGCGTTCAGGTCGTCGACGCCGACAACGCGATCGCCCTCGACGCGAAGCTCGCGAGCCGCCACGCGTCGGACGTCGACACCCGCGCGCGCGCACGCAACCAGCAGTGCGGCGACGAGGCGACGGGGATCGACCTGGTGGTCACCCTCGACCAGCAGGCCGCCGCGAACGGCGGTCGAGAGGTAAGGCTCGAGCTCTCGGCATTCGCGGGCCGTCGATCGGTTGCGAGCTAAGACCGAGCGCGGCCTGGTAGCCGTGCAGGTCGTCGAGCGCGGCTTTGTCGTCGGCGTCGAACGCGACCGCGAGCGTGCCGGTGGCGCGGTAACCCACCGTCGTCCCGCTCGATTCTTCGAGTTCTTCGACGAAGCTCGGGTAGCGCAGGGCCGACGCGAGGTTCAGCGCGAAGGAGATCCTCTTCGCCGTAATGCACCTCGGTGACCGGCGCGAGCATGCCCGCACCGTGATGCGAAGCGCCCATGCCGGGCGTTGGGTCGAGGACGGTCACCGCGAGCCCGCGCAGTGCGGCGCGCCACGCGATCGCCAAGCCGATGACCCCGCCGCCGACAACGATGACGGCACCGTCGTGGCTCGGCCATCACGTTGACTCCCTTCGCCGGCATTACCCGGAGCAGGTTCGACGGTCGGCGGCCAACAGCCGCCCTCTCAGCCCGGTCCGACCGGGCTCCCGTGTGCCTGCCAGTGTAACCGGCGAAGGACGCTAGCTGTTGCCGACCAGCACGCTGTCTTGCTCGGCGATGGGCTCCTCAGGCGGCTCGAACGACACCTTCGGGGTGATCCGGTCGAGCCACTTCGGCAGGTACCAGTTGCGATCGCCGAGCACATGCATCAACGAAGGCACCAGGATCGTGCGCAGCAAGAACGCGTCGAGGAAGACGGCCGTTGCTAGACCGATACCGAAGATCTTGATCGCTCGCTCGTCGCCGAGCACGAAGCCGCCGAAGACGGCAATCATGATCAGTGCCGCAGCGGTGATGATGCTGCCGGTCTCGGCCTGGCCGACGATGACGGCGCGCTTGTTGTCGTGGGTGTGCAGCCATTCCTCGTACATGCGGCTGACCAGGAAGACCTGATAGTCCATCGACAATCCGAACAGGATCGCGAAGAACATCACCGGTGCCCACGCATCGATCGGGCCGCCCTTGCCAAGGCCTAGGGCATCAGCGCCCCAGCCGAACTGGAAGATCGCCACGACGACACCGAACGACGCACCGGCGGCGAGCAGGTTCATTGACCGCGGCCGTCAACGGGATCACCAGACTGCGGAACGCGACCAACAACAACAAGAACGACAAGCCCACGACGGCGGCGATGAAGATCGGCAGTTTCGCCGCGAGCACCTTCGCGAAGTCGACCTGAATCGCCGTGTCGCCGTACACGTAGACGTGGTTTGCCGTGCCGTCATAGACCGGCGGCAGGCGTATGGGCGCGCAGGTTCTTCACCAGCGCGTAGGTTTTCGCGTCCTGCGGAGACGTCGTCGACTTGAAGGACACAAACGCGACAGTGCGGTTCAGCGGGATCGCGTGCACGCTCGTCGGGTCGACGCCCTTCGTGCCCTGCAGGGCGGTGGACACCTTCTGCAAGTACGCGGGATCGGTGGCGCCAGGCCCGTCGACGACAGCCTCAAGCGTTGAGTTGTAGCCAACGCCGAAACCGGTGGCGATCAGGTCGTAGCCGCTGCGGGTCGTCGACCCCTTCGGGTCGTTGCCCTGGTCGCCCGCGCCGAGACGCATGGAGAAGAACGGCGCAGCGAGAATGACGATGACGGCGGCCGCACCGAGGCTGAGAAGGGTCTTGCGACGCGACAACGATCACCGACCAGCGCGCCCAGAAGCCGGTGGCGTGTGGCTCGATGAACTCACCCGCTCGCACGGCGCGGCGTTGCTTGCGGGGCAGCACCTTCAGGCCGAACAGCGACAACAATGCAGGCAGCAACGTGAGTGATGCAGCCGCTGTCAGGCTGACAGCAACCGCAGCACCGATCGCCATGCCGTTGAAGAAGCTCACACCAAGTGCGAGCAGTCCGAGCAGCGCGATGCAGACCGTGGTGGCAGCGAAGAGCACTGCGCGGCCCGAGGTGTCCATCGACGTGATGATGGATTCGTGCAGGCGCGATGCCGCGCCGCAGATTTCGCCGGTGCCGGGTGACGATGAAGAGCGCATAGTCGACGCCGACGCCCAGCACCATCAACTCCGTGAGCTCAGGAGTGATGTTCGAGACGTTCATCGCGTGCGTGAGGATGCCGATCAGCCCGAGTCCGGCGCCGAGCGCGCCGATTGCGCTGGCCAATGGCAGTACGGTCGCGCCGACCGTGCGGAAGACGAAGACCAAGATGACCAGCGCGGCGAGGAAACCGAACAAGAACGGCGGCACGCCCTGCGCTTGGCCCACTCCTTGGAACGCGTTTCCGGTGAACTCGACCTGCAGGGTCGATGACCGCAAGGTCTTGAGGTCGTTGTAGACGCCAGTGAACAGCTTCAGGTCGTAGTGGTTGTTGATCCAGGTGATGTCGACCAAGCCGGTAGTCGACCCGTTGGCAGTGTTGAGCAGCTTGGGATCCCCAGCTGTGACGGCGGCATTCTTCGTGCAGTCGATCGTCTGCCACGGCGTTGTTATGCCGGCGACGTCGTGACCCGCTGAACACAACTTGACCAACGCGGGTGCGAGCGCTGCGGGCGCAGACGCCAGCGTTCCGGTCTTCGCCTTCAACACAACCGTGCCGGTCGCACCGCTCTGATTCGCGAGATCCGCGGTCTTCAGAACCTTGGTGACGGAGGCCGTTTCGGTGTGCGGCAGGCTGAAGGTGTCTTTGTAGTTCGGACCGCCAAGCGCGCCCGAGATGCCCTGCGCGACGAAGATGAACAGAAGCCAGCCGCCAATGACCCACAACCGGTGTTTGACCGCAAAATTGGCAAGCGTCTTCATGGTCGAATTCTCCCGTCACCGCGATACCGCCCAGCCTGCAACGCAGGGGGCAGGGCTCACGCGCCTCAGTTGTGGTGATGTCGTTGTGGTGATGTCGAGCGCCCAGTCTAGGCGGAGGCTCAGACAGTGCCGTCCGATGGTACGGGTCGTCGCCCCGCCGTTTCGACTCATTTGCGGCCGCCCCACAGCTACGCCACAGCTGCCGGGCAATCTCCCGGAGCACCCCAGGGCGACGCGCGGCAATCGGCGCGTGGCACGCTATCGGGGTGCCTGGCATCGAAGATCTCATCACCGAGTGGCTCACCGTGCCCGATGTTGCGGAACGATTGCACGTTGATGTCACGAAAGTTCGCCAACTGTTACGAGAGCGGAAACTGCTCGGCGTCCGGCGAGATGGCGTCTTGTGGGTGCCCGCGATCTTCGTCGGTGACGGCGCGATCCTCAAAGGCCTGCCCGGCACGTTGAGCCTGCTGGCTGACTCCGGCTTCAACGACGACGAGGCGCTGCGCTGGTTGTTCACCGATGACGGATTGCCAGGCTCGCCCGTGCAAGCGCTCGCAGAGAACCGCGGCACGGAGGTGAAGCGGCGTGCCCAGGCGCTCGCTTTCTGACGCACGTCTCTATCTGTGTGTCGACGCGCGCGAGCGTGAGGGTGACCTGGCCGAGTTCCTCGACCTCGTGCTCAGTCGCGGCGTCGACATCGTGCAGTTGCGGCAGAAGGGCATCGAGGCCAAGCAAGAACTGGCGGCGCTTGAGGTGTTCGCCGATGCGTGCAAGCGACACGGCGCGTTGCTGGCGGTGAACGATCGTGCCGACGTCGCGTGGGCATCAGGCGCACCCGTTCTCCACCTCGGGCAGGACGACCTGCCGGTGTCAGTCGCCCGCGCGATCGTCGCCGAAGAGGTGCTGATCGGGCGGTCGTCCCACAGCGAGGGCGAGGCCGCGGCGGCCGCCGTCGAAGAGGGCGTCGACTACTTCTGCGTCGGGCCGTGCTGGCCGACTCCGACGAAGCCCGGCCGGCCCGCTCCGGGCCTCGCGCTGGTCAGGTACGCCAGCGGTTTGAACACGACCAGGCCGTGGTTCGCCATCGGCGGAATCGATCTGGGCAATCTCGACCAGGTCCTTGCTGCGGGTGCGCGTCGAGTGGTCGTGGTCCGCGCCATCACTGAGGCGGCCGACCCCGGCGCAGCGGCGGCAGAGTTCGCCGCGCGTTTACGGGCCGCCCAGCCAGTACCCTGAACGCATGTCGCTGGGTCGCCCGTCCGTGTTGAGTGAGCGCACCCGCACGATCAAAGAGCTTCTCGCGCAGGGCGGCCATTCGTTCTCCTTCGAGTTCTTCCCCCCGAAGACCGAGCAAGGCGAGCGGTCGTTGTTCCAGACGATCCGCGAGCTCGAACAGCTGCGGCCCACCTTCGTCTCGATGACGTATGGGGCAGGTGGCTCGACGCGCGACACCACGGTGCGCATGACCGAGCGAATCGCCACCGAGACCACCCTCACGCCGGTCGGCCATCTCACCGCGGTGAATCACTCGGTCGCTGAATTGCGCCGCATCGTCGGTCAATATGCGGACGCCGGGGTGCGCAATGTCTTGGTATTGCGCGGCGATCCGCCAGGCAACCCGCAGGCCGAATGGATCGCGCATCCGGAGGGCTTTGAGTACGCAGAACAACTCGTCGCGCTCGTCAAGAATTCGGGGCAGTTCTGCGTCGGTGTCGCCGCGTTCACCCGCAAGCACCCGCGGTCGCCAACCGTCGAGGACGACATCGCAAACTTCGTGCGCAAATGCAGGGCGGGTGCCGACTTCGCGATTACGCAGATGTTCTTCTCCGTCGACGATTATCTCGTTCTGCGTGACCGGATTGCGGCGGCCGGCTGCGACGTGCCGATCGTTCCCGGCATCATGCCGCTGACGTCGATCGGTCAGATCGAAAAGTTCTCGCTCCTGTCCGGCGATGACTTCCCGCCGGCGCTTGCGCGAGCGGTTGCTCGCGGTCGCTGACGATCCTGCGGCGGTGAAGGCGATTGGTCTCGAGGTCGCGAGCGAGATGTGCCAGCGATTGCTGACCGAGGGAGTGCCCGGCCTGCACTTCATCACGCTCAACAAGTCGACGGCGACCCGCGAGATCTACCAGAACCTCGGGCTGCCCGACCTGTAGCTCGCCCATCCGCTCGGCGGAACCGGCCAGCAACTCACGGCGTCCAACCGGCACGTTTCACCCCGCTTCCATCCGTGCCCGGAGGTCGTCATGTCGCTGAACCCCGCTGTGCGCTCGGTTTCGGTAGGAATCGCCGCCGCCCTGATCGTCGTGGCCGCCTACGCGTGGGGACACGGCAGTAAGGCGTCGGCTGCAACGTCAACACGTGCCTCCTGCGGAGGTCGTTGCAGCACCAGCGAGTGCCGCATCGTCTGGTGGGCCATCGGGCGGCGGCATCAGCGTGAGTGGTACAGGACAAGTGACCGGGACGCCGAACCTGCTGCGGCTCGACTCCTCCATCAACGTCACGAGGCCGACCGTCACAGCGGCGATGCAGGACGCGAACACGGCCATGGCCGCCGTCCAGCAAATACTGAAGTCGGACGGCGTTGCAGCGGCCGATCTCCAAACGTCGGGGCTCTCGGTGCAGCCGACTTACACCTATAACAACAACAGCCCGCGGATCACCGGCTACCAGGTGAGCGAGAACCTGTCGGTCGTACTGCGCAACCTGAGTAACGCCGGTTCGATCATTTCCGACGCGGCGCGGGTCGGCGGTGACGCGCTGCAAATCGGTCAGGCGAGTCTCGATATCGACCAGGACAACGCGCTGATCGTGCAAGCGCGGCAGGCAGCATTCGCCGACGCACTGGCCAAGGCGAAGACGTACGCCGACGCATCCGGGCGCACGTTGGGTGCCGTGACGAGCATCTCGGAGTCGACTGACTCCCAGCCGCAGACGTTCAACTACGCGACGGCCGCAGCAGCACCGGCTGGTGCGTCCGTTCCGATCCAGGCCGGCTCGCAGGACGTCACCGTCGACGTCGCAGTGACCTGGGCCTTGAACTGAGCCGCGACGGTCAGCCGCCGGCGCGACGCCGGAAGGTGCGCTTGACCTTGTCGTTGCTCGTCGGGGCGTTCGGCCGGTCGGCCCCGTGACCGGTCGCAGCTGCTGATCCGCCGGCGCGCTTGCGTTCGAGAGCTTCGCGATAGCGAAGGCGCAATTCGTCGTCAGCCGACGCTTTCGTTTCCGATGGTGCTGTTTCGTCAGCGGACGGCGATTGGTTGGGGTCTGCGGTAGCCATAAGCCCATTCTGCCTTACTCGCCGACGTCGGCGGGCGTGCCGCCGGTGAGGGCGAGCAGTTCGTCGAAGGTGGTCGGAAACACGGCGTGCGTGTGTCCGGCGGCGGCCCACACCACGTCGTAGTCGTTTAACGCAACATCCACGAGGGTGCGTAGCGGACGCGGATGGCCGATGGGGGAGACGCCGCCGATCGCCACGCCGGCGTGCTCGCGGACGAAGTCCGCGTCGGCGCGGCTGACTTTGGTCGACGCCCACGAGCTCGGCCACCTTCGCGGTGTCGACCCGATGACGGCCGCTGGTCAGGACGAGCAACGGTTCGCCGTCCGCTACAAAGACCAGGCTGTTGGTGATCTGCCCTACCTCGACGCCCAACGCGGCGGCTGCTTCGGCTGCTGTGCGGGCCGACTCGTCGAGCATCCGCACGCTGCCCTTCGCGCCCGCTGCAAGTAGCGCGTCTTGAACGCGCACGACGTTGGGGTGCAGGTCACTCATTCGCGTTGCCTCCAGGATGCGTTCGTAACAGAGGCTGGCTGGCGCATCGATGTAGTCGCCGAAGTTCGGGATCTGCCGGTAGCCGGCGCCTTCATAGAGCCGCACTGCTTCGGGCTGCAGCGTGCCGGTCTCGAGTCGCACTCGCGTTGCCCCTCGCTCACGGGCGCGGGTCTCGAGGTCGCGCAGGATCAGTTGGCCGATCTTTCGCCCGCGATACTCCGGTCGCACGTACATCCTCTTGACCTCGACGGTCGGCAGCTCGTCCGACCGAGGTCGCGAAAGGCCCCGCACCCGATGGGCATTTCGCCGTCATAGGCGACCACAAACACCGCGATGTCGGCGGCCGTCGGACGATGCCCAGGTTCGAAATCCCCGCCGTAGCGGGCGACGATGTCGGCGCGCTGGGCGGCGCGCAGCTCCTCGGCGTGGGGGTGGTCCCACGACACGACACGCAGGACGACGTCGCTGGCCGTTTCGTTGATCACCACCCGCCGATCCTAGAGATCCTGCGGGCGGCCCCGCATTGACGGCGTTCGAACATATGTTCGATACTCAAGGGATGCTCCGCTCCGCCGCATCGTCACTCGAGGGCCTGTCACCAGACCTCCTCGAGCAGCTTCGTGGGGCCGGCAGCAAAGAGCTTTTGCCAGTGCCGCAGGCGTTAGCCGAGCTTTTCCCCGAAGGGGGAGTGCGGCGCGGCTCGACCATCACCGTGAGCGGCTCGTCGTCCCTGGTGCTGGCGTTGCTGGCGGAGGTCTCCCAGCACCAAGGGCTGGTGTGCAGAGGTCGGATCGCCGCTGCTCGGCAGTGCCGCAGCGGCGGAGGCCGGAGTCGATCTTGAAAGGTTCGTCCGGGTAGCCGAGCCAGGGGAGCAGTGGCCATCAGTTGTCGCCAGCCTGCTTGAGGCGTTCGACATCGTGGTCATTCACCCGCCGCCGCGCGCCCGCGAAGCAGATATGCGCCGGCTAAGTGCCAGGGCCCGCGAACGTTCGGCGGTGCTGTTGACAACCGCCAAGTGGGAAGGCGCCCGATTGGGCTCTCGGTCATCGAGCAGCGCTGGCACGGCCTCGGGTCAGGCCACGGGTATCTGCAGGCCCACGAACTTGAGGTGCAGTCGCTTGGTCGTGGGGCGGCGGTCCGGCCGCGGCGTGCCACGGTCTGGTTGCCGAAGGCTTCAGAAGAGGCCTCAGACAGCAGGCTTCAGAACAGTTGCCGCAGGCCTTATGACAGCGGTTCGCGCTCTTGCTGTTTGGTGTCCTGACTGGCCGGTGATCGCTGCTGGCGGCAGCGCCGAGTTGCCGGGTGCCGTCATGCACGCGAATCGCGTCGTCGCTTGCTCGGCGGCTGCCCGTCTCGACGGAGTGCGTCGCGGTCAGCGACGTCGCGATGCGCAGTCGAAGTGTCCTGAGCTCACCGTCTACCACCATGACCCAGCTCGTGATGCCCGGCTTTTCGAGTCGGTGGCAACTGCGGTCGAAGCGATCGTCCCGGGCATCGAGATCATCCGGCCTGGGTTGCTGGTAGTGGCCGCGCGGGGTGCGGCCCGTTACTACCAAGGAGAATTGCCATTGCTCGCCACCATTGCGCGGGCGGTCGCCGACGCGACCAGATACGACGTCCAACTCGGTATTGCTGATGGCATCTTCGCTGCTACCCAAGCTGCCTATGCGGCGTCCATCGTGCCTGCCGGTGAAGCGGCGGCTTTTCTTGCACCACTGCCGATCCGGGTTCTCGACCGGCCTGAACTCGCCGATCTGCTGATCAGACTCGGCATCCATACGCTCGGTGATTTCGCCGGCTTACCTCGTAGCGATGTGCTTGCCAGGTTCGGACCTGACGGTGCCTACGTGCACGATCTCGCTCGCGGTATCGAGATACGGCCACCGTCAGCTCGCGTCGCACCGCCCGATCTTGATGTCGAGATGACGCTCGACCCTCCGATCGACCGTGTCGACACCGCCACCTTCATTGCTAAGACGCTGGCCGAACAGTTGCATGAGCGACTTGCGGCGCGAGGTCTTGCTTGCATCCGCATCAGCATCGAAGCGTGCACCGAAAACGGTGAACAACTGTCGCGCAGTTGGCGGCACGGCAGCACGTCGACCACCGGCTTCACCGCGAATGCCATTGCCGATCGCACCCGCTGGCAACTCGACGGCTGGTTGTCGGGCACCATCCGGTCCGATGACGGGCAGCCGTCGAGCGGGTTGGTGTTCTTGCGGTTGGTGCCCGACGAAGTCATCCATGACGACGGCCGGCAGCTTTCTCTGTGGGGCGCTGAAGCGGGGCGGGGCGCCGATGCGGGTCGCGCGAGCGGTCCAGGTGGCGACCTCGAGCAGATCGACCGTGCGCTCGCTCGTGTTCAAGGCATGCTCGGGCCAGACGCAGTGGTCACTGCGGTTGTCGGCGCCGGCCGTGATGTGGCCGAACAGATCAGGCTGGTGTCGTGGGGTGAGCCTCGCGACGTACTTCCCGCCGATGCGTGGCCGTGGCCGGGCCGGTTGCCTGCACCATCGCCTGCCACGGTGCTCAAGTCAGCACAACCGGCCACGGTCACCGACATGGGTGGCAACCCCGTGGTGGTGACTGGTCGGTGCGTTGTTTCCGCAGCCCCGGGTTGGTTGCGTATCGGGCAGCAACCACCGGTGGCGATCGCCGGTTGGGCCGGACCCTGGCCCCTCGACGTCCGCTGGTGGGATCGCCTGACTGCACGCCGTCGTGCACGTTTCCAGATCGCGACCATCGATGGCACCGGTCTGCTGATGGTGTGCGAGAACGGCCGCTGGTTTGTCGAGGCCCTCTATGACTAGCGCGCGCCGCCGGCGCGGCATGACTAGGAGTCGTCGTGGGCTTCAATAATCCCGATATCCCGTGGCGTGAACTCGAACGCCAGCTGTCGGGGCGACCTAAGCCGGCAGCCAATCCTGGGTACAAGCCGGTCGACGGTGATGGCGGCGACAGTCCCGCCTGGTCGCGCAAACGTGAGCGTTACCAGCCTGCTCAGTCGCCACCCCGAACAGATGCGCAGCCAGCGGTGCCGTACGCCGAGCTGCATTGCCATTCCAACTTCAGCTTTCTTGACGGCGCCAGCGAACCCGAAGAACTCGCCGAAGAGGCAGCGCGACTCGGGATCGAAACCCTCGCGATCACCGACCACGATGGGTTCTACGGTGTCGTACGTTTCGCCGAGGCGGCCGGTGAACTTGGCGTCCGCACGGTGTTCGGTGCCGAACTCAGTCTCGGTCTACGCACACCGCAAAACGGCATTGCCGATCCTGAAGGTGACCATCTGCTCGTCCTCGCGCGCGACCCAGAGGGGTACCGCCGTCTCTCGATGGCTATCAGCGCCGCGCAACTCGCCGGCAAGGAGAAAGGCCGGCCGCTCTACAACCTCGAAGAACTGGCGGAGTCGCACGACGGTCATTGGGTCATTCTCACCGGCTGCCGCAAAGGTAGTGTCCCGAAAACTCTTGCTGCAGAAGGGTTTCCTGCGGCGGCAGCCGAGCTCGACCGGCTCGCCGAATTGTTCGGTCGCGACAATGTATTCGTCGAACTGACTGATCACGGCAACCCGCTCGATTCCACTCGCAACGAGGCGCTCTTCGATCTAGCCGGACGTCGACAGCTGGGCGTGGTTGCCACCACTAACGCGCATTACGCGACTCCTAGCGGAGGTCGACTCGCTGCGGCACTGGCCGCCGTCCGCGGTCGTCGTGGTCTTGACGACATGGACGGTTGGCTGCCTGCTGCCGGTACTGCGCACCTGCGCTCAGGCTTTGAGATGGCGGCGCGGTTCGCGCGTTATCCCGGTGCTGTCGACCTCGCCGCCGAGATCGGTCGCGCCTGCGCGTTCGACCTGCGGCTCGTTGCCCCACGTTTACCGGATTTTCCTGTACCTGCTGGGCATACCGAGATGAGTTACCTCCGCGCGCTTGCCATGCAGGGTGCGCTGAAGAAGTACGGTCCGCCTGATGCTGAACGTCAGCCCGGTGCGTACCGGCAGCTTGAACACGAACTCGAGGTGATCGAGCAACTCAACTTCCCTGGCTACTTCCTGATCGTCTGGGAGATCGTGGAGTTCTGCCGCGCCAACGACATCTTGTGCCAAGGCCGAGGGTCGGCTGCGAACTCCGCTGTGTGTTACACGATCGGTATCGCCAAGGCCGATCCAGTGGCCTTCCATCTGCTGTTCGAACGGTTCCTCTCACCCGAGCGAGACGGCCCGCCCGACATCGATCTCGACATCGAGAGCGGACGCCGCGAAGAAGTCATCCAGCACGTCTATACGCGCTATGGGCGGACGAATACCGCGCAGGTGGCCAACGTGATCAGCTACCGGCCGAAGTCGGCCGTGCGTGACATGGCAAAGGCGCTCGGGTACTCCACCGGGCAACAAGATGCGTGGTCGAAACAGATCGACAGCTGGGGATCTGTCACCTCCGATGCGAGTGGCACCGGTGCAGGTACCGACTACGACATCCCCGGTGATGTCATCGAACTCGCTGAGCAGATCCTGCGCTTCCCGAGGCATCTCGGCATTCATTCCGGTGGCATGGTCATCTGCGACCGGCCGGTCACCGAGGTGTGTCCTGTCGAGTGGGGCCGCATGGAGAATCGCACGG
This sequence comes from uncultured Actinomycetes bacterium, assembly GCA_963799955.1. Taxonomy (GTDB): domain Bacteria; phylum Actinomycetota; class Actinomycetes; order Acidothermales; family Acidothermaceae; genus PALSA-607. The sequence continues at coordinate 151,539 of CAWCZJ010000003.1, read as the reverse complement.
TCTTGCAGTGGGACAAAGATGATTGTGCGCGCACCGGGCTGGTGAAGTTCGACTTGTTGGGTCTTGGCATGTTGTCCGCGTTGCACGGGGCGTTCGATCTGCTGCGCGAGCACTACGACCTCGACCTGCAACTCGACACGATTCCCACCGAAGATCCCAAGGTCTACGACATGTTGTGCGCCGCCGACTCGGTCGGTGTGTTCCAGGTCGAGAGCCGTGCGCAGATGGCCACCTTGCCCCGCTTGAAGCCGCGCAAGTTCTACGACCTGGTCACCGAAGTCGCCATCATCAGGCCCGGACCCATTCAGGGCGGCTCCGTGCATCCCTTCATCCGCCGGCGCAACGGGCTCGAAAAGGCCACCTATGCCCACCCGTTGTTGAAGAACTCGCTCGAACGCACCTACGGTGTTCCGCTCTTTCAGGAGCAAGTGATGCAGATGGCGATCGATGTCGCCGGCTTCACAGCAGCGCAGTCAGATGAGTTGCGACAGGCGATGAGTTCGAAGCGATCGACGGCTCGCATGGAACGACTGCGCGGCAAGCTCTACAGCGGGATGGCCGAGCGTGGCATTACCGGCGCGGTCGCCGACGAGATCTACGAGAAGCTCACCGCATTCGCGCACTTCGGTTTCCCCGAGAGTCACTCGATCAGCTTCGCCTATCTCGTGTACGCCAGTTCGTGGTTGAAGTTGCACTACCCAGCGGCCTTTTGTGCCGCACTGCTCAATGCGCAGCCGATGGGTTTCTATTCGCCTCAGTCGTTGGTCGCTGATGCGCGTCGACACGGCGTCGAGGTGCGGCGTCCCGACATCAATGCGAGCGCAGCCCAGACCACTCTCGAGCCAGTTGATACAGGGACCCTCAGCGCCGAAACACCGAGGGTGCTCGCCGTTCGGCTCGGCCTGACGTCCGTGCGCGGGATCACCGATCCTCTTGGCGAGCGCATCGCGGCCGGCCGTCCCTACGCGGACATGACCGACTTGGTGCACCGGGTCGGACTTTCGGCTGCTCAGGTCGAGGCGCTGGCGACGGCTGGAGCCTTCGACTGTTTCGGGATGAGTCGGCGGGTGGCGTTGTGGGCCGCTGGTGCGGCAGCGGAAGGGTCGCCTGATCGGCTGGCCGGCGCGGTGCTCGGAACGCATGCTCCCACGCTCCCCGTGATGAGCGACGTCGAGGTGACGGTGGCCGACCTGTGGGCGACCGCGATCACGACTGACGGCTATCCGACCCGTCACGTGCGCGATCGGCTCGATGAACTTGGCGTTCTCACGGCCAGCGCGTTGCGTACTGCAGAGGCCGGCCGACGTGTCCTGGTCGGGGGAGTCGTGACCCACTGGCAGCGGCCGGCCACCGCGGGTGGAACCACCTTTCTCAACCTCGAAGACGAGACCGGCATGGTGAACGTGATTTGTTCGCGCGGCGTCTGGATCCACTACCGACGGGTGGCGCGCACCGCCGCTGCACTTTTGGTGCGAGGTCGTCTCGAGCGTGAGCAGGGCGTCGTCAATGTGGTTGCCGAGCGTTTCGAGCGGCTGCCGCTGGCGGTCCGCAGGACGTCACGCGACTTTCGCTGAATGGGCTTGACGAATCCTCCGGGCGCCGCTTACTGTGGACTTGTTCGAACATATGTTCGAACAAGTCAGTCGGGCGAGGCGGGTGGGGTCCCGCGAAGCTCGCTGGGGGCGCTGCCATTGCCCGGGCCACGGTCCTCGACCCGCCGTCGGCCCGGGCGCCGGTGGCGGACTGCCGAGATGAGGAGGGTGACGTCATGGTGACGACGACGTTGCAGAGTAAGCCGCTGCAGAACAAGCCGCTGCAGAACAAGCCGCTGCCCGCCGCGCTGGGCCTGCTCGCCGCTGCCCGCCACGGACTCGATGAGGCTGCCACCAGCTCACGACCCGCGCAGCGCTACGCCAGCGCGCACCTTGCTGCACTTCGATGTGCGGCCGCGGTACTTGCCGCACGTGCCCGGCCCGAGGTTCCCGGAGTTCGACGGGTCCGTCGCTCCCGCAACGCCTGGGTCTTGTTGACGCAGGTCGCGCCCGAGCTTGCCGAGTGGGCCGCGTTTTTCGCCGCGGGTGCGACGAAGCGCGCGGCAGCCGAGGCTGGCCTTGACGGATCGGTGAGTGCCCGTGAGGCCGACGACCTGCTGCGCGATAGCGCGACCTTCCTTGCACTGGCTGAAACCACGATCGGCGTCACCCATCAGCCCGCGCTACCAGTAGAGGCGGCTCGAGCGAGCTAACCAGCACAGCCGATCGAGCCGATCGAGCCGGTCGGGCAGCTCGCGCGGCTCGGGCCAGCTAGCAGGCCGGTAAGGTGCGGCCCATGGCTGCCGACCGACTGCGTACCCGCGGCTCTGTGCGGACGGCTGTCGTGTGGCGCAGCGTTCGAACGCTGCTCGTTGACCTCATCGACACAACCGGCCGCGAACAGCTCGACGTCCTCGATGCGGGCGGTGGCACCGGCGGTTTCGCCGTCCCCTTGGCCGAACTCGGCCACCGAGTCACGGTCGTCGACGCCAACCCCGACTCGCTCGCCGCGCTCGTTCGGCGCGCCGCCGATGCCGGGGTGACGGATCGGGTCCGCAGCATCCAGGGTGATGTGGCAAGCCTGCTCGACGTCGTTGCGCCTACCTCGTTTGACCTCGTTGTCCTGCACAGCGTGCTCGAGATCGTCGACGACCCGGCCGCTGCACTCGCCGCGGTGGCTGGGGTCTTGCGGCCCGGCGGCGTCGTCAGTGTCGTCGCGGCGAACCGAATCGCGGCAGTCCTGCACCGCGCAGCCGCCGGGCGTTTCGATGAGGCGCTGCACGCCCTGCGCGATCCGCTCGGGCGGTATTCGGCTACTGACCCGGCGCCTCGCCGGTTCGCGTTAGCCGACCTTGAGGCGCTTCTTGCCACCGCGGGGTTCGCGGTGATCGCTACCCACGGCTCGCGAGTCTTCGCCGACCTGGTGCCGGGTGGATCACTCGACGCTGACCCCGCCGCCGTCGAGGCACTGATCGCCTTGGAATTCGAGGCATCTGAGCTGCCGGCCTTCCGGGGCATCGCGACGCAATTGCATGTGGTCGGACGACGTAGCTAACGGTTCTCCAGCTGCGGGTCGGGCCGCCCGATACTGACACTGGGAGGTCCTTCGGTGCCCCGAGTTTGATGCCCTGGTTTGGTGTCGTGCCCGACCTGGGTAATGCCGTGCTAGGCCCCAAACGGACCCGGCTCATGCAGTCTCTTTGTCATCGCTTGCCCAACCGGCTTTCGCCGCTCACGGCAGGCTCGTATCCTGAAAGCGCGACGACCGGCCCGGTCGTCGCTCGGCAAGCCGGTTCAGCTCGGATCATGTTGCACACTGTTAGCAGCAGTGGGCAGCCAGGGTCGGGTACGAGTCGGACGCAGGGTTGGTCGGGGGCATGGTGGGGATGTCGTTGGGAGGGCAACGTGCCGCTCTCTGAGCACGAGCAGCGAGTGCTCGAGCAGATCGAGCGAGCCCTCTACGCCGACGACCCGAAGTTCGCCGCCACTGTGCGCGGCATCGATCCGCGTACGTTGCACCGCCGCCGTTACTTGCGCGCGGCGCTTGGGGCGATCATCGGGGTGGTCCTACTCCCTGTTGGTATTGCGGTGGAGCAGCTCGAGCTGAGCGTTGCGGGATTTGTCTTGATGCTGCTGGCCTTCCTGTACGGCGCATCGACATGGCGTCAGGGTCGCGAGGCGACTGAGGTCAGCGAACCCGGGCGTGTGGGCGAGCCACCGATCTGCGGACTGCCCGTCGCGGGCGCGGCAAGAAGCTCAGCACGCCGCCCGCGCCCAAGCGCAGCATCGTCAAGCGTTTCGAGGAGCGCTGGGACCGCCGTCGCGACGGTCTTGGCGGCGGGGCTCCCGGCCAGGACGACGACCGCTAGTCCTGCAAGTAGTACGACACGCTAGTCCTGCAGGTCGTCGCGCCCTCGGCCAGGCAGCCGTCCGCTGACCCAACGCTGAACGCCAAGGGTGAACCCACGCCAAGAGTCGGAGACCCAGGCCGTCGCTGACACCGCGATCCGGCTCGACGACGACGGAGCCATCCGCGCGCGCAGGCGGCGGCCACGTGACACCGAGCCGAACAGCGCCTTGCGAACCGTGCTCTCGTCGGCGCGCGGATCCTGATCGACCCATCGCAACTCGTCCGGGCGCGCGGCGTATCGAGCCAGTTCTTCGGCTCGAGTCAGCCGCGAGAGTGCCTGCTCGGCCGCGACGTCCATCGCCAGTCTTCGAGTTGCCACCAAAGTCGCCGCGGCTCTTCGCGGCGTATCGGTTTGACCGCGCCATTCGAGCCCAAGGTCGCGCATGTCGTCGCCGAGCTCCGCCCAGGCCGCGTGTGCGCGTGCAGCTTCCGTGTCGGCGGATGTCCATCGACGCCGTCGGGTGATCCAGCGCGCGACCGGGGGCGATGACGATGCCGACGACGACGATGACCAAGAGGAGAGCCAACCCAACCGGCAGGTGGCTGAATACCGGGATCGAATTGCCGTTCTTGTGGATCGCCCGACCGAGGGCTTCGCGAAGTCCCGGGATGTCGAGCGGCGCGCCGCCTACCCCGTCGCTCCTGGCGACACCGACGCCGGCGGCCTGCTGCCCCTGCGTCAGCGGCGCGTAGCCCGGGGTGGTCGTCTGGCCGTCCGACCGAGGGGTGGGCTCGAACCGCAGCCACCCGGCGTCCGGGAAGTACAACTCGGGCCACGCATGGGCGTCGGCGGTCGTGACGACGTAGGATCTTTGTGTTGCCGACCGGCGCGCCAGGCGTGAAGCCGACGTCGACCCTGGCAGGGATGCCCTCAAGGCGGGCCATCAATGCCATCGTGGCGGCGAACTGCTCGCAATATCCGCGGCGATCGTTGAGGAACGTGATCAAGCGCGTTCTCGTCGGTGCCCGTCTTGATGGTGATGTCATATGTGCCGGCTTGGAACCACGCCTGCAATGCGAGTGCCTTCTGGTACGGAGTCACCGCGTGTGCCGCCGCGATGATCTGGTCGGCGACCGTGCGAACCTGCGTAGGCAAGTTCGTCGGCATTTCGAGGTCGGGCGCGAGGCTGGCGTCTGCGTCGACGGCTGGCAGCGAGTTGAGCATCGGCGGCGGTCGGCTGGTAGATCGCGCTTGTGACGCTGTAGTTCTGGTGCGGCGTCGCGGTGTTGATTCCGTAGATCGCGGGATTCACTGGGTTGTAACGCCAGTCACCGTGCGCTGTCACCGCGGTCACGGTCGAGGGCGCCGGCAGGTATGCCTGTCGAAGGCCAGTGATCGAGACATTTGTGGTCGCGGTGCCGGTCGGGTGCAGCGTGACCCCCGCGGGTGGCGGGATGCCGTTGGAGATCTTCGTGTCGTCGGGCGACGTGACCGATGACACGCTCCACACGGTGCCGTCGAAGTTGTCGAGCGTCAGCAGCCGCAAGTAGGTCGGCGTCCCCGTCGTGGTGTAGGTAAACAACGACGTCGGCGTCGGCTCGTTGAGTTCCTGCCGGATGCTCACGATGGGGCTGATCGTCGCCGATCCACCATTCTTGTCGGCCGAGAAACCGCCGACGCCGTTGGTGCGGTGGGTCCCGAACCAGCCGGAGTGCAGCCCGGGGATGATCACCGGCAGTACGACGGCGATGGTGATCGCGGCGAAGCCAACTCGTCGTCCGACCTGGGTCAACTGGCTCGTCGCCGCCTGCCCCCGCACCACCGAGCCGCGAATGGCTCGAACGGGTCGTCCCCAGCGGCCGACGCGATCGCGTCCTTCGGCGAGCAGCAGTGCGAGGTATCCCGCGGCGGCGAAGACGAACGGACGCCATCCGACACCAGACGAGAGAGTCGCGGCAGACACGGTGAATATCGCCAACAGGGGGAGTCCGGCGACGGCGGGCCGCCGAAATCCGCTCGCCAGCGTCTCGACGACGATGGCGACGAGTCCGATGCCGGCAGTTGTCAGCAGACTCAGCCCGCGAGTGACGTCGACGGGCGAAGAGAGTTGGACCGTGTCGGTGAAGCCCGACGACATCGTGGTGTGCAGCAGCCGCAACGCTGCCGGGCCCGGGATGAACCCGAGCGGGGCAACCGAGTGCGCGTACAGCGCGGTGACCAGGAAGGCCCAGACGGCAATCATGGCCAAGCGGGATCACGGCGGTCACGACGCGGATGCGTTGCAGACGCTGCCGACGTCGCGGCGATCGCCACCACCATCAAGACGACGCGCGGCACCCAGCCCATCGTGGCGAAGACGGGCAGCAGGCTGAGTGACCCAAGTATCGTCGCCAACGCGGCGAACACGGTGACGCGAAGTCGTGGATTCATCGGCTCGCCAAGTACCTGTGAGTTACTCGCGGCGCTGCCCCACATCGTGCGCATGTCGGTGCGCGCGTTGACGGACACGACGCGCCAGCCGGCGCCGGCGAGGAGTGCGCATGACTGCGCGTGGTCGCGCTGGCGTACGGCCGGCTGGCCTGGCACCGGTGGCCTGGGCCCAGCTGGTCGTGTCGAGCATGATCGCTACGCACGCCGACGCGTGATGCCTGAATCGGGCCAGCGCGTCAAGGTCGGCGTCCGTCAGACTGCCGAGTGCAGCGATGACAAGTCCGCCGCCGCCGCCGCGTCGAATGCCGGCCAGTCCGGCGGTCAGCGAATGCGCGCCCGACATCGAGACCAGCGCGAGGGTGTCGAGCAAGACCGCCTCGAACGGCGTGCCGGCCATCGCATCGGCCGAGTAGCCCGAGACCTCGCTGCCAGATTCGGTGGTGAACCGCAGCCCGAATCCGTCGCGAGCCAGATGCGAACCGATCGACGCGATCGCGCTGACTGCCCATTCGAACGACGAGCCTGGGCCTTCGCCACGATGGGCCGTCACCCGGCTGTCGAGCAGCAACACGCCGCGGTTCTGCCATGGCTGTTCTTCACGCCGCACCATGAGTTCGCCGTATCGGGCGGTCGATCGCCAATGCACTCGGCGCAAGTCGTCGCCGTGGCGGTACTCGCGGGTGGTGACGTCGTCCTCGCCCATCGTCGAGATTGAACGTGCCCTGCTGTCGCCGCCGCCTGCCCAGTCGCCGCCCAGTCGGATCGCCGGCAGCGGCACGACGGTCGGTGTCACGACAAGCGCATCGGTCGTCGTGAACGATCGGGTCAACTCGACGAGTCCGAAGAGGTCGGCGAACCGCAACGACAGCGGGCCAACCACGAAGCGACCGCGCACATCACTGCGCACCGGATAGGAAACCTCGCGCACACCGAGTGATTCGATCCGGTTCACCACAAAGCGTGGACGGCCACCGAGGCTGTAAGGCAACCGATCCTCAAGAAGCAAGATGCCGGTCGCCACGCGCGACAAGTTCTCGACGCGCAACACAACTTGGGCCGTTTCACCGACAGGCACGCGCTGTGGCTCGATGCGGCGAACGCAAGAGAGCCGGTAGCGCGTGCGCGCCACGACGATTGCCGTCGCGATCGGTAACGCACACAAGAAGATGCCGACGCGCAACAGGTCCATCTCGCGAAGGACAAGGCCGCACAGACACGCCGCGATACCGGCCGCGAGGAAACTCCTGCCGCGGGTGGTGAGTCCGGAAAGCGCCGCCCGCATTAGTGCGGTGTTGCTCGGGAACGCTGGGCGGACGACGGAACCGCAACTCTTGCCACGATGTCGGACAAGATGTCTGACGCGGTGCGGCGCGAGATCTGTGCTTCGGCGGTGATGAGGAGCCGGTGCGTCAAGACGGGCTGCGTGAGCATGCCGAACGTCGTCAGGAAGCACGTAGTCGCGATCGTCGAGTGCGGCCGCGGCGCGTGCCGCCCGCAGCAGCTGCAGTGTTGCGCGCGGCGACGCACCGAGTCGTAGTTCGAGCGATGCGCGGGTCGCGGCGACGAGGTCGACGGTGTAGCGGCGAACGTCGGGCGCGACGTAGACGGTGCGGATGAGCTCGATCGCATTCGCGACTTCGACGGCGTCGGCGACGGGGCGCAGGTCATCGAGCGGATCGTGGCTGCCGTGCGAATCGAGCATCTCCAGTTCGGCGGTGGCTGACGGGTAGCCCATCGACAAGCGCGCGGTGAATCGGTCGCGCTGGGCCTCGGGCAGCGGGTAGGTGCCCTCCATCTCGATCGGGTTCTGGGTGGCCACCACCATGAACGGGGCCGCAAGTCGGTAGGTCGTACCGTCGACGGTCGCCTGCCGTTCTTCCATGCTCTCCAGCAGCGCCGACTGCGTCTTTGGCGATGCGCGGTTGATCTCGTCGCCAACGACGATGTTGGCGAAAACCGGCCCGGGCTTGAACTCGAATTCGCGAGTGTCCTGGCTGAAGACCGACACACCCGTGATGTCGCTCGGGAGCAAGTCGGGGGTGAACTGGATCCGCTTCACCGAACAGTCGATGGCCTTGGCTAACGCCTTGGCCAGCATCGTCTTGCCGACGCCGGGCACGTCCTCGATGAGGAGATGACCTTCGGCGAACAGCACGGTGACGGCCAGCTGCACGACGTCCGGCTTGCCTTCGATCACCTGCTCGACGGCAGCGCAGATACGCCGACCGGTTTCTGCGACCTCTTTAAGGTCGCCCCCCTCTGTCCCCGGGAACGCGGCCACCCGTCCTCCTTGCTCGTGGTCTGGCAATCGAGCATGCCTGTCGTCTCGCGCCCGATCTTGCTCGGGGTCTGAAAGAGCCTGCTCGTGGTCGGCGTTCCAACTCGCTCGCAAGCTCGCACTGAGTCTCTCAGGTCAAGAGCGTGCAAACGAGTGATCTCGGTACACGAACGCACGGCACGACAGATCGGTTCGCTCGTGTCGGCACCCGAAGCGCACGAGGCGAGTGCGCGATTGCGCTCCCAGGGGAGTGATTGACACCGATCCATGCCTCCAGGTTGCTTGAAAGTGGGGGAGTGTGGAGTATGGTGGCGCGAAATGGAGAGCAAGGGTACGGGTCGGCGGGCGGCCAGCGTGGGGCGAGCGGAGGTGGCGGGTGTTTCTCGGAACCCACGCCCCTCGACTCGATGAGAAGGGCCGGCTCTTCCTGCCGGCGAAGTTCCGCGACGAGCTCGCGGCCGGTCTGGTGATCACCAAGGGCCAGGAGCGCTGCCTTTATGTTTTTCCCGCCGTCGAGTTCGGCCGGCTGACCGAGGCGCTTCGGACATCCCCGGTGACGCACAAAGGCGTGCGCGACTACTCCCGGGTGTTCTTCGCCAGCGCGTCCGACGACATCCCCGACAAGCAAGGCCGCATCACGATCCCGCCTGCGCTGCGCGAATACGCGGGCCTGAGTCGTGAGTGCGCGGTCATCGGCGCAAACACCCGGGTCGAGATCTGGGACGCCGCGGCCTGGGAGACCTACCTCGCTGCGCAGGAGCCGGTCTTCTCCGAACTCGGCGAGGAGGTGCTGCCCGGCGTCCTCTAACCCACCACGACGCCCCCCGCGCTCGACATTGAGCACTTCGTGCAGCGAGGCCTCCGGCCGCTCGCTCTCCTGGCACACCTTCCCCGGCGCCAGGCGAACGGGAACCTCCGGTGAGCGGCTGGGAACCCCGACGCACGAGGCGCTCCACTTCGCACCACCACCCCACACACCGCCGTCTCCGCCCCATCCCCATCCAAAAGGCGGCGCGAACAGCCACATCGAAGGGTCGAGAACAGCGAGATGGACGACGTCAGCGAGGCTACCGGCACGTGCCGGTTCTGCTCGGTCGGGTGCTCGAACTGCTCGCACCGGCGTTGGCTGCTCCGGGCGCGGTTGTGGTCGATGCGACGCTCGGCATGGGCGGCCACGCGGAGGCACTCCTGATCGCGCACCCGCAGGCACGGTTGATCGGGATCGACCGCGACACCGACGCACTCGCCCTGGCGACGGCGCGGCTGGCTCCCTTCGAAACGCGGATCACGCTCGTCCACGCGGTCTACGACCAACTGCCCGTGGTGCTCGCCGAGCTCGGACTCGCCACGGTCGACGGGATCCTGTTCGATCTTGGCGTCTCCTCGCTTCAACTCGACGAGACCGAGCGCGGGTTCTCCTACGCACATGACGCGCCGCTCGATATGCGGATGGACCGCACCACCGGCAAGACCGCCGCGGATGTCGTCAATTCCTACTCGGCCGCGGAGATCGCCCACGTGCTGCGGGTCTATGGCGAGGAGCGTTTCGCGTCGCGCATCGCCAACGCGATCGTTCAAGAGCGCAGTCGCCAGCCGCTCGTGTCCGGCTCGCGGTTGGCGGAGTTGGTACGTGACTCGATCCCGGCCGCGACCAGGCGTACCGGCGGCCACCCGGCGAAGCGCACGTTCCAGGCCTTGCGCATCGAGGTCAACGCCGAGCTTGCGGCGCTCGAACGGGCAATTCCCGCCGCTGTCGCTGCTGTCCGTGTCGGCGGCCGGGTGGTGGTGCTGTCGTACCAGTCGCTCGAAGACCGTCTGGTGAAGCAGGTGTTTGCTGCTGGCGCCGCCAGCACATCGCCGTCCGAACTGCCTGTTGAACTACCTGACCACGCGCCGAGATTGCGGCTCCTCACCCGCGGAGCCGATCAGGCGAGCCCTGCTGAAATCGCGGCGAATCCGCGTGCCGCGTCTGTGCGGCTGCGCGCAGATCGAGCGCATCAGGCAGGCCGCGTGAGCGCGCTCCCATTCGTCGAGGTCGAGCGGCTGACGAAGTCGCCATCGATGGCGTTCTTATCGCGCCCGCGACGACGGCGCCGGTCACGCACCTCCGGCCGGCGAAAAGTGCGCCCGCCAGCCAGCCGCCGGCGCTGCGCGTCGTGCGGCCGCGAAACGCACGCCCGCGTGCCCCGTTCGTGTTGCTGGTCTCGGCGCTGCTCGCGGCCGGCCTGGTCGGGGTGCTGATGATCAACACGAAGCTCGCGCAGGGCTCATTCACGGTCGACCAGCTCCAGCGCCAGCAATCGACCAACGCCGATCAGGTGCAGGCACTCAGTCAGTCCGTTGCCGACCAGGGCGCGCCGCAGGCGTTGGCCGCGCGGGCGGTCGCACTCGGCATGGTCGCGGCGCCGAACCCGGTCTTCAAGCGGACGTCGGACGGCGCGGTGCTGGGCGCCGCGACGAAGGCTTTGCGTCCGCCACCGCCACCTGCTCCCAAGCCGTCCCCGACGCCGCAGGCGTCTGCTTCGGTCAGCCCGAGCCCGTCAGTGTCGCCGTCAGTGTCGCCGTCCGCATCGGTCTCGCCGTCGCCCTCTGGCTCGCCGAACGCGTCAACGTCGGCCAAGGCATCGACGTCGCCGGACGCATCGCCATCGGCGAAGGCGAGTCCGTCGCCCTCGGGCAAGCCGAGCACAAGCCCAGTGCCAAGCCGAGCACGAGTCCCACCGCGAAGCCGAGCACGAAGCCCGACCGCCAAGCAGCAACGAAGCCTTCGCCAACTGCCGGCCCAACCGCGAAGCCCACGGCTAAGCCCACGACGAAGGCGACGCCGTGAACCGGATCGGACCTCCCGGAAGCACGCAACAGCGCCCCGGTGCGCCTCGACCTGCCGCGCCGCGAGGCGCTGCTCCTCGCACACCGCGCACCTCGCACCGCCGCACCGCGCCGCCGCGCTCGCACCGCCGCGCCTCGCACTGCCGCACCTCGCAGCTAGTGCGCCTCGGCCCGCTGCCCGCCCGCTACCGGGCGGATTGCGCAGCGAGCGCTCGCCGAGCGAGGTCCGGCAGCTGCGACAGGCGGGCCGATCCGCACAGCCGGTCAGCCACGCCAGCAGCCGCGCACGCCGCGGCAGCCGGGCGGCCGACGCCCACCCACGCGCCGTCCGCCACGACCTCCGCGCCGCACCATTGGCCGGCTCGGCTTTCCGGCCCGCCGATTGCACGGCGGGCTGCTGGTGATCGCGTTCGTCATGATCGTGTTCGTCGGTCGCCTGTTGCAGCTGCAGGGCGTCGACTCGACCGTCTATGCCGCAGACGCGAATGCGCAGTACTTGCACAAGGTGACGCTGCCGGCACAACGCGGCTCGATCGTCGATCGCAACGGCGCGACGCTCGCCGACACGGTGAACGCGAGCGACATCATCGGTGACCCGCTGGTCGCGACCAACTCGAAAACGACGAGTCCGTGGGCGATTGCCGGGAAACTCTCGCCGATCATTGGCGTCAGCCAGCTCACGTTGGTAGGCGACCTCACCGGCAAGAGTCAGTTCGTCTACCTGGCGCATGCCGTCACGCCGCAAGTTGCCAAGCAGGTGCTTGCTCTCGACCTGCCAGGTGTGACGACGGAGAACACGAACAAGCGGGTGTATCCGGCCGGCAATGTGGCAGCGAACGTCGTCGGTTTCGTCGGTTCCGACGGCAAGGGACTTGGCGGCCTCGAGTACCAGTACCAGAACTTGTTGGCTGGCAAGGCGGGGCAACTCACTGTGCAGGTTGGTCACGACGGCCAAGTCATACCGGACGGCGTCAATGGCGGTCAGCCCGCTGTACCCGGTCAAGGCATTCAACTCACGATCGACCGTGACATTCAGTGGAAGGCGCAACAGGCGATTGCCGCCTCGGTAAAAGCGACGGGCGCTGACGGCGGATCCGTCATCGTGATGCAACCGCGCACCGGGCAGATTCTCGCGATGGCGACGACGCCGACGTTCGATCCCGCCGATCCCGGCGCCGCGCCTGCTGAAGACCGCGGAAACTCAGCTCTGTCTGATGTTTTCGAGCCGGGTAGCACCAACAAGGTCATCACGATGTCGGCAGCGATTGACTCCGGCGTCCTTACGCCGATGTCGCCGATCGATGTTCCGCCGACGCTTGTGCGCGCGGGCAAGGTCTTTCATGACGCAGAGTCGCACGGCTTGCTGCACTTGACCCTTGCTGGTGTTCTCGCAGAGTCGAGCAACATCGGCACGATCCTCACGTCGGAGAAGGTCGGCGTTGATCGGCTGTATGCCTACCTGCAGGCATTCGGACTCGGCCAGCCGTCAGGTCTCAACTTCCCCGGCGAGAGCCCGGGCATCCTTGACCCGTTGCGCAACTGGTCAGCGACGCAGCAGTACACCGTTCCGTACGGTCAAGGTCTCGCGGTGAATGCGCTGCAGGTCGCCACGGTTTACTCGACGATCGCGAACGGCGGCGTGCGGGTCGAGCCGAGTCTGGTCAAGGGATTCCTGCAACCCGACGGTTCTGTCAAGCCGGCGAATGCACCGACGCAGACCCGCGTCGTGAGTGCGTCGACCGCCACTCAGGTCGAGAGCATGCTCGAAGCTGTTACCACCGACCAGGGCACCGCCCCCGAGGCTCGCATCCCTGGCTACCGGGTCGCCGGAAAGACTGGAACTGCGCAGCGAGTCGACCCGACGTGCGGGTGCTACCGCGGCTACACGGCGTCCTTCGTCGGCTTCGCACCGGCGGACAACCCGCAACTCGTCGTCCTCGTCGTGCTCGACAATCCGACCAATGGCCACTACGGCGGCTCGATCGCTGCACCGGTCTTCAAGGACGTCATGTCGTTCGCGCTCGAGTCGGAAAAGATTCCGCCGACGGGGACCACTCCGCCGGTCGTCAAGCTCAGCCTTCCCTGACGGGTAGGGTGGAGCGCCGTGCCCGGCCAAGAGCAGCGTTCAACCCGTTTACGACCGGTGGCGACACCGGCGCGGCGGCTGGTCGACCTCGCTGATCGCGTGGGCGCGGCCGTCGTTGCCGGCTCTCACGCTGCTGTCGGCCCTCATGCTGCACTGGTCACCGGAGTCACCCACGACTCGGAAGCGGTCTTGCCCGGCGACCTATACGCGGCACTGCCCGGCACTCGCACCCACGGCGCGCGATTTGCCGATCGGGCCGTTGCGGCGGGGGCCGTCGGTGTCCTGACTGATGACGCAGGGCGGTCAATCCTCGATGCTGCCGGGAACTTCGACGCCCCGGTCCTGGTGGTCGGCGATCCGCGTGCCCAGCTCGGCGGTGTCGCGTCGTGGATCTACGGCGAACCTTCGAAGCAGCTGCGGGTTCTCGGCGTGACTGGCACGAACGGCAAGACCACCACGTCCTACCTGCTCGACGCAGGGTTGCGTGCTGCAGGAGAGAAGACCGGCCTGGTCGGGACGATCGAGACCAGGATCGGTGAGTGGGTTGCCCCTAGCGCGCGCACGACGCCCGAGGCTCCTGACCTGCAGGCCCTGCTGGCTGTGATGGTCGGAGCGCGGTGCCACGTCGGTGTCGATGGAGGTCTCCAGTCACGCGCTCGCGTTGCATCGGGTCGACGGCACCGCGTTCGAAGTCGTCGCTTTCAGCAACCTGTCTCAGGATCATCTGGATTTCCACGCGGATCTCGACGACTACTTCAACGCGAAGGCGCGACTGTTCACCCCGCAGTTCGCGAAGGTGGGCGTCGTCAACGTCGACGACGAGCACGGACGACGATTGCTTGGCGTTGCGCAGATCCCGCTGACCACGGTGTCAGCAACGACTCGTGACGCACAGTGGTGGCTGAGCGACGTGTCACCAGGTCAGGACCGGCACCGACTTTGTCGTGCATGGTCCTGACGTCGTTACCTCAGTCTCGATCCGGCTCCCGGGGTCGTTCAACGTCGCCAACGCGCTGCTCGCGTTTGTCACACTCGTCGTCGCTGGAATCGATCCCCAAGCCGCCGCCAGCGGCATCGCGGACGTGGTGTCGTGCCTGGCCGGATGGAGGCCGTCTCGGTGTCGCAGCCGTTTACGGCTCTCGTCGACTACGCGCACACGCCCGACGCCGTCGTGACGCTACTGACCACATTGCGCCCGACCACGACCGGCCGGCTCATCGTCGTCCTTGGCTGCGGCGGTGACCGTGACCGCGCGAAGCGGCCACTGATGGGTGCGGCCGCCGCGCGCCTCGCCGATGTCGCGGTGCTCACCAGCGACAATCCGCGCAGCGAAGAACCGGAGCAGATCCTTGCGGCGATGCTCGATGGTGCGATGGGAGTCGCGCCGGAGCAGCGCGGCGAGGTGATCGTCGAACTCGACAGGAAGACGGCGATCCAGGTCGCTGTCAGTCGGGCTCAGACGCCGGTGATGTGGTCGTCGTCGCCGGCAAGGGTCATGAACAAGGGCAGGAGGTCGGCGGCGTGGTGCACCCGTTCGACGACCGCACTGTCTTGCGTGCTGAGCTCGCCGCGTTGACCAACGGCGCCGGCGCTTCATGATGACGCTGACGGTCAGTGAGATCGCACAACTGAGTCACGGCGTGGTGTCGGAGCTTGCTGATCCGACCGCGCGCGTCAGCGGGCCGGTGGTCGTCGACTCGCGTCGCGTCAGTCGTGGGTCTCTCTTCGTCGCGGTGTCGGGGGCGCGCGTCGACGGGCACGACTTCGTCGCTCAGGCGATCGCCGACGGTGCTCCGGTCGTCCTGGCGAGCCGGCCGGTCGCGGTGCCCGCGGTTATCGTCGGCGACACGGTGCGCGCTCTTGGTGACCTTGCCCGCGGCTACCTGCACCGGCTGGAAAACCCTGTGGTCGTCGGAATCACCGGGTCGAGCGGTAAGACGAGCACGAAGGACATCGTCGGCCAACTCCTGACGACACTCGGGCCGACGGTCGCGCCCGAGGGCTCGTTCAACACCGAGGTCGGGCTGCCGCTCACCGTGCTGCGGGCCGACGCAGACACGCGGTACCTCGTCCTTGAATACAGCGCACGCGGACTCGACCACATTGCATACCTGTGCGGGATCGCGCGGCCGCAGATCGGCGTCGTGCTCAACGTCGGCCACGCGCATCTTGGCGAGTTCGGCAGTCGACCGCTGTAGCGCAGGCCAAGGGCGAGCTCGTCGAAGCTCTTCCGGACGACGGTCTCGCGGTGCTCAACGCCGATGACGAAGCCGTGGTCGCGATGGCGTCGCGAACCGGCGCGCGCGTCGTGACGTTCGGGCTCGGCACGCACGCGGATGTTCGAGCGGTCGATGTGGTCCTCGATGAGCTTGGCTCGCCCGACCTTTCGGATGCTCACGGCTCGTGGCGAGGTCGACGTGTCGCTGTCGTTGCATGGCGCGCACTACGTCTCCAACGCACTCGCCGCAGCGGCCGTGGCACTTGAACTTGGCCTCGACCTCGACGCAATCGCGGCCGGGTTGGGGCGAGTCAAAACAGTCAGCCGATGGCGCATGCAGGTGTCGGAGCGCGCCGACGGCGTCGTCGTCATCAACGACGCCTACAACGCGAACCCAGAATCCATGAAGGCCGCGTTGGCGGCGCTGGGCGCCATGGGCACGGGTGGAGATCGTGCGCGACGGCCACGTCGTACGCACGCTGTCCTCGGGGTGATGGCCGAACTCGGTTCGACCGCAGCGACAGCACATCGCGAGGTCGGCGCTGCGGCGGCACTGATCGGCGTCCATCAACTTGTCGTTGTCGGTGCCGCGGCACAAGGGCATCGCCGACGGTGCGATTGATGCCGGCCTCGAGCCCGAGCGGGTCACTGTGGTCGACGGAGTTGCCGACGCGGTGTCCGTTCTCGAAAAAGACCTCAGTGACGGCGACGTCGTCCTGGTCAAAGCATCGCGTTCCGCCGACTTGCAGCGTGTTGCTGAAGCCTTGCTCGCCGGCTCTGACAGTCAAGCCGGAGCGAACAAGTGAAGGGGATCCTGGCCGCGGGCACGATCTCGCTGATCGTGTCGCTGTTCGGCACGCCGTTCGCGATCAGGTTCTTGCGCCAACGCGGTTATGGGCAGTTGATCCGCGACGACGGACCGACGACACATCACACGAAGCGCGGCACCCCGACCATGGGTGGCACCGTCATCCTGATCGCCGCGATTCTCGGCTATGCGGGTGGCAACATGCTCAGTGCGAGCGGCCCGACTGCGTCTGGCTTGCTGGTGCTCGGGCTTGCAACCGGCCTTGGACTCGTGGGGTTTCTCGACGACTTCATCAAGGTTCGGATGCAGCGCAACCTCGGTCTTCGGGCGCGCACGAAACTGCTCGGGCAGACACTTGTCGCGGTCATCTTCGGTGTTCTCGTGCTGCAGTTCCCCGACAGCACCGGTATTCATCCCGCCTCGACCCACATCTCGTTCGTGCGCGACACCACAGTCGCGCTCGGTGCCGTCGGGTTCGTCATATGGGCGCTCGTGATGGTCTCGTCGACGTCGAACGGGGTGAACCTCACCGACGGACTCGACGGTCTTGCTACCGGGGCGTCGACCATGATCTTCGCAGCGTTCGTGATCATGACGTTCTGGCAAGGCCGTAACGACTGCATCAGCAAAGCCTCGGCGGGCTGCTATCCGGTGCGTGACCCCTTCGACCTCGCGATCCTGGCGGCCGGCTTTGCGGGTGCATGCGCAGGCTTTCTGTGGTGGAACGCCGCCCCTGCGCGCATCTTCATGGGCGACACGGGCTCGCTCGCACTTGGTGGCGCGCTGGCCGGCATGGCCATCATGACGCACACCGAGTTGTTGCTGGCCGTGCTTGGAGGTCTCTTCGTCGTCATCACGATGTCGAGCCTCATCCAGATCGGCTACTTCAAGATGACGCATCGCCGCGTGTTCAAGATGGCACCCCTACAGCATCATTTCGAGCTCAAGGGGTGGGCCGAGGTGACGATCGTCATCCGGTTCTGGATCATCGCGGGTCTCGCCGTTGCGCTGGGCCTCGGCATCTTCTACGCCGAGTGGATCACATGGCAGTCGTGATCCCGTCATGGTTGCCCGCCGCGGCCCATGATTCGCCTTGGCACGAGTTGACGGTTTGCGTCGCAGGCGTCGGGGTTTCGGGTGTTGCGTGTGCGCGGGTGTTGCGCGCGTTGGGTGCCGAGGTAACTGCCGTCGATGCCGGTGGCAGCGATAGAGAACAGCAACGCGGCCGTGGAGTTACGAGGGCTTGGCGTCGACGTGCGGCTCGGTGACGGCGACACGCTGCCTCCGGCAACTCAACTCGTCGTGACCTCGCCCGGCTGGCGTCGGGAGTCAGCGTTATTCGTGGCGGCCGGCGCGCAGGGTGTCCCGGTATGGGGGGAGCCCGAGCTGGCCTGGCGGTTGCGCAAGCCTGGCGCGCCTGCCTGGCTTGTCGTCACGGGCACCGACGGAAAGACGACAGCCACGTTGATGCTTGCGTCGATCCTGCGGGCGGCCGGGCATCGCACGGCGACCGCAGGCAACATCGGCACCGCACTTGTCGAGGTCATCAACGGTCCCTATGACGCGCTGGCTGTCGAACTCGGCAGCTTTCAGTTGCATTGGTCGCGGTCGGTCGCACCGGTAGCCGCTGCGATTCTCAACGTCGCGCCCGACCACCTCGATTGGTGGGGCGACTCGTTCGAGGACTACGTGGCAGCCAAGGGCCTCGCATTCGCACACGCGGAGACCTGCGCTGTCGGAAACGCAGACGATCCGGTCAGCACCCGGCTGCTTGCTCGCGCGCCTGGGCGCCGCGTTGCCTTTACCTTGAACAGTCCGCGGCCGCACCAGCTCGGCGTCGTTGAAGACCTGTTGGTCGACCGGGCGTTCGTTGACGATGCCGACAACGAAGCCGTCGAGGTCGCCACGCTCGCCGACGTCATCGTTCCCGGCCCGCACAACGTTGCGAATGCGCTCGCCGCCGCGGCACTCGCGAGGGCATACGGCGTCGCGCCGAGTGCCGTCGCCGCGGGCCTTCGGACGTTCACCCCGGCGCCACATCGGATTGCCCAAGTCGCAGAGATCGACGGCGTTCAGTTTCGTCGACGACTCGAAGGCCACCAGCCCGCACGCGGCTGCGGCATCGCTGACGTCGTTCGACTCCATCGTCTGGATCGCGGGCGGGCTCGGCAAGGGTATCGCGTTCGACGATGTCGTTCGAATTGCCGCACCTCGCCTGCGGGCCGTCGTGCTCATCGGTGCATGTCGAGCGGAAATTGCCGATGCACTCGCGCGACACGCACCAGATGTCCGCGTGGTCGAGGTCGCGACGCCCGAGACTAACCAGGTGGAAGTCGTCATGGATCGCGTCGTCGCGCAGGCACGGGAATTGGCGACCGCCGGCGACACCGTGTTGCTCGCACCGGCTGCTGCGTCGATGGACATGTTCCGCGACTACGGCCACCGCGGCGACGTCTTCGCAGCTGCGGTCCGCAGGCTCCAGGAGCGCGCACTCCAGGAGCGGACAAGGTGACCACGACCACGAGGCCGCCGACCACCAGTGCGAGGCCGGCCGCGCCAGAATCGAGCACCACCGCTGAGGGCACGGTGACTGCGCTGTGGTCGAAGATCGAGAACCCACCGGTGCTCTGGCGACCGCTGGCGTCGTACTACTTGCTGCTGGCAAGCACGGCACTGCTCGTCGGGTTCGGCGTCGTCATGGTGTGGTCGTCGTCCTACGTTGAATCCGACCAGGTGTCGTTCGCCGTGGTCGAGAAGCAACTGCTGTGGCTGTCGATCGGCATCCCCTTGTTGCTCGTGGCCAGCCGGCTGCCGTTGAAGGTGTTCCGGTTCCTTGCCTATCCCGCGCTGTTCGCGTCGTGCGGATTGCTGGTCGCGGTGCTCATCCCGGGCTTCGGCGTGTCGGCAAACGGCGCGACGCGGTGGGTCGCGCTCGGTGGTCCGTTCACGATTCAGCCGTCGGAATTCGCCAAGCTGGGCTTGGTCTTGTGGGGCGCCGACCTGCTCGCGCGCAAGCACAAACTGGGCACGCTCGACAGCTACCGGCGGATTCTGGTGCCGCTGTTGCCGGTCTCCCTCTTCGTGCTCGCGCTGATCGAAAAGGAGCACGACCTCGGCACCATGCTGGTGGTCCTCACCATCGTGTTGTCGCTGCTCTGGGTTGTCGGTGCGCCACTGCGACTGTTCGTCGTCACCATGCTCGCCGTCGTGGGTGGTGTCTCCTACCTGGCAATCAGCGAGCCGTACCGGCTGCAGCGGCTTTTGAGTTTCAGCCACCCGTTCAAGGACTGCCTCAACACCGGGTGGCAATCGTGTCAGGGCATCTACGGCCTCGGCGCCGGTGGCTGGTGGGGTGTCGGCCTGGGCAGCAGCCGCCAAAAGTGGGGGTACCTACCCGAGGCGCACACCGACTTCATCTTCGCCATCATCGGCGAAGAACTCGGACTCGTCGGCACGATCGCCGTCCTGATTTTGTTTGCGGTGCTGGCTTATTCGGGCATCCGGGTAGCGCAGCGCAGCCGAGACATGTTCTCCCGGTTGGCGGCATCCGCAATCGTCGCGTGGCTGCTCGTGCAGGCTCTCGTCAATGTCGGTGCGGTGATCGGATTGCTCCCCATCACCGGTATTCCGTTACCACTGATATCGGCTGGCGGCTCGTCGCTGATACCAACGATGTTCGCGTTGGGCATGTTGATGTCGCTTGCTCGTCGAGAGCCGAGTGCCGCGGCCGCTATCGCTGCGCGAGGTCCCAATGTGCTTCGGCGAGGTCTGCACAAGACCGCGGTAGTGCTGCATCTGTCCCGTGGCGGTCGGTGACCTCGGGTGCACGTGGTGCTCGCCGGCGGGGGTACCGCCGGCCATGTTGAGCCCGCCCTTGCCGTCGCCGATGCGTTGCGACGCCGCGACCCTGATGTCGGTATCACGATGCTCGGCACCGCGCGCGGACTTGAGACCCGGTTGGTGCCGGCACGTGGGTATGACCTCGCACTGATACCGCCGGTGCCGTTACCGCGGTCGCTTACACCGTCTTTCTTGACGGTCCCGACCCGCATGCGAACTGCCGTGCGGGAAACCACCGCGATTTTCGACAACGTCGGCGCCGACGTTGTCGTCGGCTTCGGTGGCTACGTGGCGTTGCCCGCCTATCTCGCCGCGAGGAGCGCGAAGTTGCCGTTCGTGGTGCATGAGGCCAACGCGAAGCCGGGCCTGGCAAACCGTTGGGGCGCCCGCTTCACTCCGTACGTCGCAGCGAGCACGCCTGACCCGAAGCTGCCGCACGCGCAGGTGATCGGCGTCCCGCTTCGACGAGCGATCAGCACGCTTGACCGCGCGGAACTTCGCGGTCGCGCGCGCGCCGAACTCGGCCTTCTCGACGATGCTCCGACCTTGCTGGTGTCAGGGGGCTCCCAAGGAGCGCGATCGCTGAATCGAGCCGTCGTCGGTGCTGTCGCAGACTTGCTGGCGGCAGGTATCCAGGTGCTGCACATCGCGGGTCCGACCCAGCTAGGCGACGTCGACGCCGCCAAGCCGGAGCCGATTTCCGGCCAGCCGCCCTATGTGCTGGTGGCCTACGTCGACCATATGGAGCTGGCTTACGCCGCCGCCGATCTCATGCTGTGCCGCGCCGGCGCCATGACCTGCGCCGAGCTCACTGCGGTCGGCTTGCCCGGGGTCTACGTGCCGCTGCCGCACGGCAACGGCGAGCAGCGCTTCAACGCCCAGCCCATCGTCGATTCGGGCGGCGGACTTCTTGTGTCCGACGCCGAACTGCGCCCAGCCTGGATCCGCGACCAGCTCATCCCGTTGCTGACGAACCCGCGTCGGCTGCAGACCATGTCGGCTCGGGCCGCCGATTTGGGCCGCCGCGATGCAGACGAGAAAATGGTCGACATGATTCTCGAAGCGTCGGGCAGCGATGCGCAGACGAGCGGGTCGGCCGCGCGGCGGCCGCGGCAAATGACGGCAATTCCCGGGTCGCCGACGCTGCCGGTCGGTGAGCTCGGTGTCGTGCATTTCATCGGGATCGGCGGCGGCGGCATGTCTGGCATCGCCCGCATCATGCTCACCCGCGGCGCGACGGTGACCGGCAGTGACGCCAAAGAGGCTCGGGTACTTGCCGCACTGCGAGTGCTCGGAGCCAAGGTCTTCGTCGGCCACGATGCGGCGAACCTCGGCGCTGCCGACACGGTCGTCGTGTCGACCGCGATTCAGGAATCCAATCCCGAGCTCATCGAAGCGCGCACTCGCGGCTTGCGGATACTGCCCCGCGCTGCGGCGCTGGCGTCGGTGATGGCCGGTCGCCGCGGGATCGCGGTGGCCGGTACGCACGGGAAGACCACGACGACCTCGATGCTCGCGCGTGCACTGCAGCACTGTGGCGAGGATCCGTCGTTCGCCATCGGTGCCGACCTGAACGAGCCAGGCTCCAATGCACACGACGGCGTCGGTGGGCTGTTCGTTGCCGAGGCGGACGAGAGCGACGAGAGCTTTCTTCTGCTGTCGCCGTTCGCCGCGATCGTCACCAACATCGAGGCCGACCACCTCAACCACTACGCCGGTCTCGCGGAGATCCATCAGGCGTTCGAGCGTTTCGCCGAACGGATTGCGCCGGACGGCTTCCTCGCGGTCTGTGCCGACGACCCTGGCGCGATGCAACTCGCACGCTTTTGCACGGCGCGTCAGGGATCGACGTCCGCACCTATGGCGAAGCGTCCGATGCCGACGTGCGAATCGCCAAGCTCGAGTTGGCGGGCACCGGTTCGTCGTTCCAAATCATCGCGGGCGGACGTCGATTGGGTGAGGTCACGTTGCGAGTGCCAGGCCGGCACAACGCACTCAACGCGGCTGCGGCGACGACCGTTGGCCTTGGTCTGGATCTCCCGTTCGCCGAGTTCGCTGCGGGCCTAACTGTGTTCACCGGTGCGCGGCGTCGGTTCGAGCCCAAAGGCGTGGTCAACGGAGTGCGGGTTTACGACGACTACGCGCACCACCCGACCGAGATCGCCGCGATCCTGCTGGCGGCGCGCGAAGTCGTCGGCGGTGGCCGATTGGTGGTCGCATTTCAGGCCCACCACTACTACCGCACTGCAGATTTCTGCGCCGAGTTCGGCCAGGCTCTTGGGTTAGCCGACGAGGTTGTGGTGATGGAGGTCTACGCGCCCGGCGAGACGATGCTGCCCGGCGGCACCGGGACCGCACTCGCGGCGGCTGTCACGTTGCCGCCCGAACACGTCGTCTTCGAACCGTCATGGTCTGCAGTACCGGCACAACTTGCGATGCGTGCTCGACCTGGCGATCTGGTGTTGACGATGGGCGCCGGGGGAGACGTTGCGATGCTCGGGCCGGAAGTACTCGAGGCGTTGCGACAACGTGCGCAGACGCCAGCACGCTTGCCGTAACTGCAGCGTCGACTGCCTAGCTGCGCGAGCTCGCAGTACGTCAGCTCGCGAGCTCGTCGGCGACACGCCGAACCCGCGTTGACCCTTTGCGGTTCGTGGCTCTAATCTTCGTGACGTTCTCAGGTTGACATAACTATAACGGTCTACTTGAGGATGAGGGTCGCGGGTATCCGGTCTGCGATCTCGCCGTCGGTGGTGGCTTCCCCGCATCACCGCTTGCGCAGCTGTACTCACGCACCGGTTCGAAGTCCTGCGTGACTGACGATTGACCGACGAGGGAAGGCAAGGCGAAAGTCCGTGGCAGCACCGCAGAATTACCTCGCGGTCATCAAGGTCGTCGGCATCGGCGGGGGCGGCGTCAACGCCGTCAACCGGATGATCGAGGTCGGCCTCAAGGGTGTCGAGTTCATCGCCATCAACACCGACGCGCAGGCACTGCTGATGAGCGACGCCGATGTGAAGCTCGATATCGGTCGCGAGCTCACCCGCGGCTTGGGTGCCGGCGCTGATCCTGAGGTCGGCCGGCAGGCCGCCGAGGATCACACCGAGGAGATCGAAGAGGTGCTCAAGGGCGCCGACATGGTGTTCGTGACCGCGGGTGAAGGCGGCGGCACCGGCACCGGCGGCGCACCTGTGGTTGCACGACTTTCGCGTGCACTCGGCGCACTGACCATCGGCGTTGTCACGCGCCCGTTCGGATTCGAAGGGCGTCGTCGCGGCGAGCAAGCCGATGTCGGCATCGAAGAACTTCGCGACGAGGTCGACACACTCATCGTCATTCCGAACGACCGCTTGCTGTCGATCAGTGACCGCAAGATCAGCGTGCTCGACGCCTTCAAGTCGGCCGACCAGGTGCTGCTTCAAGGCGTCTCCGGCATCACCGACCTGATCACCACTCCGGGCCTGATCAACCTCGACTTCGCCGATGTGAAGTCGGTGATGTCCGGTGCGGGTTCGGCGTTGATGGGTATCGGTTCGGCGCGCGGCGAAGACCGCGCCGTGGCAGCTGCAGAGATGGCGATCTCGAGCCCGTTGCTCGAGGCATCGATCGAGGGCGCGCACGGCGTCTTGCTGTCGGTCGCCGGCGGCTCCGACCTTGGTCTGTTCGAGATCAACGAGGCTGCGCAACTTGTCGCCGAGGCCGCCCACCCCGACGCCAACATCATCTTCGGCGCGGTCATCGACGATGCACTGGGCGACGAGGTTCGCGTGACGGTCATCGCCGCCGGATTCGATGGTGGCTCGCCGCGGCCGGCCCGCCAGCCCACTCGTCGGGTCGTCGAGACGCCCCGTCCGACAGACGCGATCGACGACGCGATCAACGTCACGACCGCGCCGCCGGCTGCCAGCCGGATCGAGCCGCGCGAGCCAGCGCGGGTGTCGTTGCCTGAGGCCGGCGAGGTGTCCGCGTCGCGATCCCGCCGCCCCCCGCCGCACCATCGTGTTCGAGGACGAGGTCGAAGAAGAACTCGACGTCCCCGACTTCTTGAAGTAGGTGCTCTGGCTCGGGAGTCTCGGCGGTGATGTGCGGTTTGCCTTCACCACGAGGCTCGGCGGGTTTAGTGCTGCGCCCTACGACAGCCTCAACCTGAGCTTTAACGTTGGGGATGATCCTGCCGTCGTTCGACGCAATCGACGCGATGTTCTCGAGCGACTTGGCGTCCCTCGCGCGGCCTGGCTGCATGCGCAGCACGGGGCTCTGATTCAGATCGTCGGCGGGGTTGGGGTCATCGACGGGGTTCAGACGGTCGACGGTGAGCCTGAGACCGGGTACGAGGCCGACGGGCTGGTGACGGCGGCGACCGATGTCGCCCTCGGCGCTTTGTCGGCCGACTGCGCCCTCGTCGTGCTCGCGGATCCCGCCGCCGGATTGGTGGGCAGCTTGCACTGTGGCCGACCAGGCCTGTTGGCCGGCGCGGTCGACGCAATGGTCCGTGCGATGCGGGAGAACGGCGCACAACAGATCCGCGCGGCCGTCGGCCCCACCGTGTGTGGCAGTTGTTATGAGGTGCCTGCCGACATGGCCGCGGCCGTGGTGGCCGTTGTACCCGCGGCGTTCTCGAGGGCACGTAGCGGCGGTTCTGGGCTCGATGTGCGCGCCGGTGTCATCGACCAGTTGCAGCGCGCTGGCGTGCAAGTCGTGCGACTCGTCGCAGGGTGCACCCGCGAAGATCCGACCACGTTCTCCTACCGCCGTGACGAGGTCACCGGTCGGATGGGCGCCTTGATCTGGCGGGCGACGTGACGTCGACAGGCGCGGTGACATCGAACGGCCAGCACGATGCGCGGCGCCACGAGCTCGCGGCAAATCTTCAGCACGTTCAACAGCGGATCGCTGCAGCGTGCCTCGCTGCCGGTCGCCCCCTCGACGACGTTGCACTAATCGCGGTCACGAAGACATTTCCGGCCTCAGACGTTGTGCTGCTTGCAGAACTTGGCGTCACTGACGTGGGCGAGAACCGCGACCAAGAAGCTGCCCCCAAGTTTGCCGACGTGGCCACCCTTTACTCCAATGCCGGGGACGCGGGCGGGAGCGTTCTGCGATGGCATTTCGTCGGCGCGCTGCAGACAAACAAGTGCGCCTCCGTCGTCCGGTACGCAAGCCTCATTCATTCTGTGGATCGGCTGCGCCTGGTCGACGCGCTCAGCCCGCGCCGCGCAAGATTCGGCGGTCAGGTGTCTCGTGCAGGTAGACCTCGATGACACGAGCCACCCGGGTCGAGCCGGCGCGCGGCAAGAAGAGGTCGGCACGATCGCCGACGCGATCGCCGCCGACCCACGTCTCGAACTTGCTGGGGTGATGGCAGTGGCACCACTCGGCGCCGACCCCGGAGTGGCGTTCCGGCAACTTGCAGAAATCGCCGATGATGTCCGTCAGCGCCACCCGTCGGCGACGGATAATTTCGGCTGGGATGAGCGGCGACCTCGAGCAAGCTGTCGCGAACGGTGCGACTCACCTGCGTGTCGGCTCGGCGTTGCTGGGCGCTCGACGGCATCCTGTCCGGTAAGGTCCGGACGAAACCGACGTCTGAGGGGACCAGAGGGAGACACGGATGGCCGTCATGCGCAAGGCGATGGTCTACCTCGGCCTCGTCGAGGACGACGCCGAGAACTACGACGAATACGACGAGTACGAAGCCCCAGCGCCGGTCCCGGCAGGTCGGCGTGCCGGCGTGCAGGTCGACCGCGCGACTGCGGCCGAGGTCGAGTACGGACGCCGCAGTGCAGCGCCCGACCTGCGTGAGCGCGCTCCGGCATATGCCGGCGGCCGCTCCGGCGGGGGAGCCACCGCGATGGCTGTTGCTCCGATGGGCTGGGCCGACGCGGCTGCGGGCCCGATCCGTGTAACGACATTGCACCCGCGGACGTATAACGAGGCACGCGCGATTGGTGAGCATTTCCGCGAGGGCACGCCGGTGATCATGAATCTCACTGAGATGGATGACGCCGACGCGAAGAGGCTCGTCGACTTCGCGGCTGGGCTGATCTTTGGTCTGCGTGGCAGTATCGAACGTGTGACCGCGAAGGTCTTCTTGTTGTCGCCACAAGATGTTGAGGTGACGGCGGAGGACAAGCAGCGGATCGCCGAAGGCGGATTCTTCAATCAGAGCTAGGCGGCCGGCACGACGTGGGCACTGTGTGGCGGGTCCTGGCCGACGTTATCGTGGCGTTTATTGTCGTCATGTTCATCCGGCTGGTTTTTGACTACGTACAGCTTTTCGCACGAGAATGGCGCCCGCGTGGCGTCGTCCTGATCGCGTTGGAGACGTGTTATTCGCTTACCGATCCACCACTGAAATTTCGTGCACCGCTTACTGCCCCCACTGCGCGTCGGCGCGTTCAGTGCAGACTGGACTGTGGCCTGGATCGCCGTCATCGGCACCGCCTACATTCTGTTATCCGTAGTGGGTTCCCTATGAGTTTGTCCGGCGCGTACCCAACGATTCCCCGAGGTGACCCGATGCCGCTGACCGCTGAGGACGTGAAGAACAAGCAGTTCACGCCTACCCGCTTCAAGGGCGGCTACGACGAGAAGGAAGTCGACGACTTCCTCGACGAGGTAGAAGCCGAGCTCACCCGGCTTGTGCGGGAGAACACCGACCTGCGGGCGCGCCTCCAGGTGGCAGAGCAGGCTGCCCGCCAGCAGCCCCGCGGCCGCGCAGGGCGCTGCCCCGGCGCCGAGCGGCTTCAGCGTGCCGCCGCCCGCTGCGGCGCCCCTCCCGCCGCCGCCCCAGGCAATGGCTCCGCCGCCTCCGCCGCCCGCAGCCGCGCCGCCCGCCCCGCTCGCTCCTGTCGCAGCTGCCGCCGGCAGCGATGGCAGTCAGGAGGCTGCTCTGCGGATGCTGGCGATGGCCCAGAAGACCGCCGAGGACACCGTGGCCGACGCCAAGCGCGAGGCCGCCAAGGTGCTCGGCGAAGCCCAGCTACACGCCGATCAGCTCGAGCGGGAAACCCAGGAGCGGCACCGCAACGTCGTGGGCAATCTCGACAGTGAGCGCGAGCGGCTCGAGCGCAAGATCGAAGAGCTGCGGTCGTTCGAGCGCGAGTACCGCGCTCGCCTCAAGTCCTACCTCGAGGGGCAGTTGCGTGACCTCGACGGCCGGGCCGACGGCATCCAGCCGACCGCACCCCGGCCAGTGCCGGTTCCCGTGGGTGCGGGCGCGCCGGGCAGTCCGTCAAGCGCGACCGTGCCCGCGTCGCCGCCGGTGACGGTCACCGTGCCGCCGGCGTTCACTGCACCCCAGCAGTCGCAGCCGTCGACTGTTTCGGGGAGTGGTTCGGTTCCTGGGCTGGCGCAGCCGCCGCGCCCACCGAGCCCGTTCTCGCCCATGCAGCCACCGCCGCCGCCGCCCGTCGGCGGGTCGTCGGTATCGCCTGGCTCGTCGCCCAGACTGGTGGTCCCGGCGGTCCGCCCAGTCGGCGGCCCTAGCGGGCCGCCGCGGCAGGCGACCGGCGGCGGATTCGAGGTCGACGAAGGTCCCGAGGTCCCGCCGTCCAATGGGTGATGCCGCTCCGCTGGCCGTCGAGGCCGGCAGGCGTTGGTGATCACGGCTCGCTGGTGATCGACGCGTGTTAGTCATCAAGCTCAGCGGGGCTGCCGTTTTTGTTGCGGCAGTCCTGGTAGGTGTCGGCGTCCTGACCAGCCGAATCCTGTTCTACGACATCGCTATCGGGTTGGCCGGCGCGGCGCTGCTTGCCGTGATCCTCAGCTCGATTCGCTGGCGACGGCGACCGTCCGGCTACTCCTGACGCTGCTACTGCCGACCGCGCCACGTCGTGATCGCACCACGTCGTGACCGACGAGGTCAGACAGTTGCGCGCCGGAACGGGTCGCGGGCGGGCGGGGTGGCCAGCGTGAGGCGGGTGCCGTCCAGCGACAGACCGGTCAGCGCCAGCACGCGGGCCAGGATCGATGCCGTGGTCTCGCCGGCAGCGACACCCTCGGCAGTCACCATGGCGCGGTAGATCGTCGCGTAGTGCTTGACCGGGGTGTTGTAGCTCCAGTCGACCGAGCCGAGGTGCAGGGCGTGGCCGCGGCTGCCGCCGGGCCCGTCGAAGGCGCCACTCCAGATCTGGATGCCAGCCGGGCCGGCGGCGAAGTTACCGCCCTGCCCGACGTCGTAGGTGCGGGCCTGCGCGATCAGCTCGCGGGTCTCACGTTCGGGGAGCACGAGGGCGGGTCGCACCTGGCTCGCGAGAGCGGGTACCGCCACTGCACCGGGTCGCAATGCCACGGCGGTCATCGGTTGACCGAAGTATGGTGCCGCCGCCATCTCGCCCTCCATCTCACGGTCGAACCGTCGCGGCGCCCGATTGGTCGACGGACTCTGTCGACCACTTAGGCCCGACTTCTATGCCGCGGTGATGTGTGGATCGGCTCAATGACCCCGGGACCTTAACTGGGCTGTTCGGGTGTTTGCGCGTTCGCCCGCGTAGCGCAGGCCGTCAACGAAGCGATATCACCCGTTTGCCGATCCGGCTCAGCCCCCCGCGACCCGCATCCAGATGGTCAGGCCGAGTTCGGCATCGGTGTGCGGTGTGATGTCAGCGCTCGGTCGACCCTCGGTCAGGGTGACCGCGAGGATCTCGGCCGCGATCGCCACCTGGTGTTCGCGGAGCGCCGCGACCAGCCGATCGTCTGCCGCCTCCCACCAGAACTCGATGCGGTCGCTGATCTCCAGACCACTCGTCTTGCGGGTCTCCTGAGCGAACCGGATGGCCTCCCGGGCCATGCCGGCTCGCCGGAGCTCCTCGGTGAGTTCGAGATCGAGAGCGACGGACAAACCCCGCATCGCTGGCCACCGCCCAGCCCAGGCGTCGGCGTCTCGGTCACCACCAACTCGTCGGCCGAAAGCACGACCTGCTCGCCGTCGACCACGATCGCTACGCCGAACCGGTCTCGCGCGAGTGCGGCAGCCAGTCGCCGTCGCGTCGGCCGCCGCCACTGCGGCCGCCACGACCTGGGTCCGATTGCCGAAGCGCTTGCCGAGGGCTCGGAAGTTCGGCTTTGACCACGGTGTCGACCACTAGCAGGTCGCCGCTGCCGTCGTCGGCCACCACCGCCCGCACGTTCAGCTCGTCGATGACTTGGCTCTTGAGCTCGCCCGGCAACGCGTTCCAGCCAGGAGCGTGCACGAGGGCACGCCCGAGTGGCTGTCGGGTGCGCACCTTGGATTCGGCCCGGGCCGAGCGCCCGAGTTCGACGAGCCTGCGGACGAGCGTCATCTGCTCGATCGAGCTCAGCGTCGACGAGCGCGCCGTCGACCTGCGGCCAGTCGCGCAGGTGAACGGAGTCCGGCATGTCGCTCCACACGTCGGCGACCAAGCGCTGGTGGATCTCTTCGGTGATGAACGGAGTGAACGGCGCCATCAACCGGGTGAGCACCTCGAGGCATTCGTGCAAGGTCGACAGCGCGGACGACGTCGCCATCCCAGAAGCGGCGACGTGATCGCCTGACGTACCAGTTCGACAAGTCGTCGATGAACCGCGCGATGCGGCGGCCGGCTCGAGCGGAATCGAAGTCCTCCAGAGCTGCGTCGACTTCGAGCACCGTGGCATGCAGTTCGGAGATCGCCCACCTATCAAGCAGGGGTCGCTCGCGAGACATCCGGCACAGGTGCGGTGCCTGGCATCCACGCACTTGCATTGGCGTACAGCACGAAGAACGCTGTGGTGTTCCAGTAGGTCAACAACACCTTGCGCACGACATCTTCGAGAACCTCGTCGCCGATGCGGCGTGCCGCCCATGGCGAACCACCGGCAAGCATGTACCAACGCAACGCGTCGGCGCTGTGCTTGTCCATCAGCGCGATCGGCTCGAGGATGTTGCCGAGATGCTTGCTCATCTTGCGGCCGTCCTCGGCGAGGATGTGACCAAGACACAACACCGTTCGGTAGCTGGACTGATCGAAGACGAGCGTGCCGACCGCCATCAATGTGTAGAACCAGCCGCGTGTTTGGTCGATCGCCTCGGCGATGAAGTCGGCCGGATATGACTTCGCGAACTCCTCGCCGTCCAGATGCGGATAGCCGAACTGCGCGAACGGCATCGCACCCGAGTCGTACCACCCGTCGATGACCTCAGGTACCCGCGTCTTGAGCTCGCCGCACTCGTCACAGGCAAAGGTGATCTCGTCGACGTAGGGCCGATGCGGCTCGAGTTCCGACAGGTCGCGGCCAACGAGCTCGACCGAGTTCGGCGCGTGATGCGACGCACGTGAGATGTCCGTTCTCGCAGCGCCACAGCGGCAACGGTGTTCCCCAGTAGCGGTTTCGCGACAACGCCCAGTCGATGTTGTTGCGCAGCCAATCGCCGTACCGGCCGTGCTTGATCGTGTCGGGATACCACGCCGTCCTCTCGTTTTCCCTTAGCAGGTCGTCCTTGATGGCCGTCGTGCGGATGTACCAGCTCGGCAACGCGTAGTAGAGCAACGCAGTGTCGCAACGCCAGCAGTGCGGATAGCTGTGCTCGTAAGGCGTGAGGCGGAACAGCAGACCTCGATCACGCAGGTCGGCGACGAGTGGCTTGTCGGCAGCCTTGAAGAACATGCCGCCGACCAACGGCAACGATTCGTCGAATGTGCCGTCGGCTCGTACGGGATTGACGACGGGCAGGTTGTAGGCCCGGCTGACGGCCAAGTCGTCGGCTCCGAATGCCGGTGCTTGGTGCACGAGCCCGGTGCCGTCTTCGGTGGTGACGTAGTCAGCCAGGACGACGTAGTGCGCTCGCTCGCCATCGAAGTCGACGAGTTCGAAGGGTCGCTGGTACGACCAGTGCTCGAGTTCGCGGCCGCTGAAGCTGCGCAGGATCTCGTGTGGTCGATCGCCGACCACCTTGCTCACCAACGGCTTCGCGATCACCAATCGTTCGGCGGGCGCGTCATCGGTCGGCCGACAGGCTGACGATGTCGTACTCGACGTCGGGATGAACCGCGACCGCGGTGTTGCTGACCAGCGTCCAGGGCGTCGTCGTCCAGACCAGCAGGTCGGCCTGCCCGGCGAACGGACCGGAGGTCACGGGGAAGCGCACGTAGACGCTCGGGTCGGTGACGTTGAGATAGCCCTGGGCGACCTCGTGATCGGAAAGGGCGGTGCCGCAGCGCGGGCAGTAGGGCGCGACCCGGTAGTCCTGACACGAGCAGGCCCTTGTCGAAGACGGCCTTCAGCGACCACCAGACGCTCTCGATGTAGCTCGCGTCCATCGTGCGGTAGGCCTTGGACATGTCGACCCAGTAGCCCATGCGCTCGGTGAGCTTTTCGAACTCGTCGACGTGGCGCTCGACCGACGCCCGGCATCTGGCGTTGAACTCGGCGATGCCGTAGGCCTCGATGTCCTTCTTGCCGTTGAACCCGAGCTCTCTCTCGACCTGCGAGTTCGACCGGCAGGCCGTGGCAGTCCCAGCCCGCTTTGCGCGGGACGTGGTAGCCCTTCATGGTCTTGAACCGCGGGAACAGATCCTTGAAGACCCGCGCCTCGACGTGGTGGGTGCCGGGCATGCCGTTGGCGGTCGGCGGGCCTTCGTAGAACGTCCACTGCGGGCGGCCCTGCGTCGCGGCCAGCGAGCGCTCGAAGACCTTCGACTCCCGCCACCGCCGCAGCACCTCGTGCTCGAGCGCCGGCAGGTCGACCTGGTTGGGCATCGGGGTGAACATCAAGCCTCCGTCGTCGGCGCACCCGGTCGGTGCAGTCTTCGGCGAAGGGACGAGACCGTGCCGGTCGCCCCGGCCGCGCTCCCGCGGTACCACCCTCCTTGGACCGAGCAGATCTTCGGCCCCGCTCTTGTTCCGCGACGCCGGCTCTATGGGCGCGACCAATGGCCGCACCGTTCTGCCAGCAGCTCAGGGGTGATCTTCGTCGCGTGCTCGGCCCCGGGCTCACACCGTCCCCGGATCGCTCATGCCTGCGTGCGCGACTACTCGTCCCCTTCGACGCCTTCCGCGGCCTCCGAGTCTACGGGAGCGATCAACCCGCGCCGCCTCAGTTCTTCGCGCGAGCTGCTCCGGGATTGGAAATGAATCGCGTCGAACCCGAGCGCCGCCGCGGCTTCGACGTTGCGTGTCGAGTCGTCGACGAACATCGAATGCCGGACGTCGACGGCGTGCCTCTCGATGAGCAGCAGGTAGATCGCCGGGTCGGGCTTGATCAGCCCGACGGTGCCCGACACCAGCACGCCCTCGAAGTCGTCGAGGAAACCAAGCCGGTGCCGGACCCGCGGGAAGGTCTCTGCCGACCAGTTCGACAACGCGACCAGCCGGACGCCGGCCGCCTTCAGTTGCTGCACGATCGCGACGGTGCCCGCGATGGGCTCGCCGACCATCTCGTCCCACCGGCCGTAGTACGCCTCGATCAGGTCGGCGTGCTCCGGGTGCTCGGCGACCAAGATCGCCGTGGCTTCGGCCAGGGTTCGGCCGCGATCCTGCTCGGCGTTCCACTCCGGCGTGCACGACCGTGGCCAGGAAGTGCTCCATCGCCGCCTCGTCGGCAAACATCGAGCGGAACACGTACCGTGGATCCCAGTCGATCAGGACCGCGCCGAGATCGAATACCGCGGTCGTGATCGACTCGCCCGTGTCCGGCCGGTGCAGTGCGCTGGTCTAGGGACTCGTGCTACGGCGTCTGGTGTCACCCGCAAAACCCTAGGGCAGCCCTGGGGAACCTGGTGCGACATCGTGGACGGCGCGTCACAGCGGGTGGACAGCGGGTGCCACCGCCACTGGGCGGCTGGGATGCGCGAGACGGTACCCACCAGATCTAGCAGGACCGGTACGAAACGGGCGGCGCGCCACGTTGCCGCTGGCAGCAACCGCCCTTATCCTTCGCCTGACCGTCGGCGATCATGATCGCGAGCAATCGAAAGGCCTCTGAGATGGCAGCACAGCGCGCGCGGTCGGCCGCCCCGCGGTCGAGTTCCAAGGCCGCGACCAGGACGCCGGCCCGCAAGGCCGCTCCAGCGCGCAAGGCCGCCAGGCGCTGGCGCCGCCGCCAAGAAGGCCGTCGCCGTGCGGAAGGTCGCGCCAGCGAAGCGCGTTGCACCGGCCAAGAAGGTCGCGCCGGCCAAGAAGGTCGTGCGCCGGCGAAGAAGGTCGCGCCAGCCAAGAAGGTCGCGCCAGCCAAGAAGGCCGCGCCGGCGAAGAAGGCCGCGCCGGCCAAGAAGGCCGGCGCCCGCGAAGAAGGCCGCGCCAGCGAAGAAGGCCGCGCCGCGAAGAAGGCAGCGCCCGCGAAGAAGGCAGTACCCGCGAAGAAGGCAGTACCCGTGAAGAAGGCAGCGCCCGCGAAGAAGGCCGCACCCGCGAAGAAGGCGGCACCGGCCAAGAAGGCTGTCCCGCGAAGAAGGCCGCGCCGGTCAAGAAGGCCGCGCCGGTCAAGAAGGCCGCGCCGGCCAAGAAGGCTGCGCCCGCGAAGAAGGCTGCGCCGGTCAAGAAGGCTGCGCCGGTCAAGAAGGCTGCGCCGGCCAAGAAGGCCGTCGCGACCAAGAAGGCCGCGCCGGTCAAGAAGGCTGCGCCGGTCAAGAAGGCCGCGCCGGTGAAGAAGGCCGCGCCTGCGAAGACGGCGGCTCCGCCAAGAAGGCTGCGCCGGCGAAGACGGCTGCGCCGGCCAAGAAGGCCGCGCCCGCGAAGGTCGCCGCCAGCGAAGGCTGCGGCGCCGGCCAAGGCCGCGCCGCGAAGACCGCCGCGCCGGCTGCGAAGGCACCCGGTCAAGACAGCCCGGTCAAGACGCGCGCCGGTCAAGACAGCACCGCGCAGCGCGACGAAGGCCGCGCCAGCTCCGGCAACGCCGCCCAGCGCTGCGCCCGCACCGGTCGCAGCGGCCGTCGCCGGCGGCCGCGCCGGCTCGGCGGCCGCGCCTGGCTCGGTGGCCCCAGCCGCCCCGGCGTCCGACCTGGCAACAGCGTCCGTGCCGCCGCGCCACCGGTTGCCCGCGTCGCCCCTCAGCCGGTGAAGCCGAAGCTGCCGCCCCCGCCGCCGGCGATCCCCGACGAGCCGTGGACCAAGAAGGAACTCACGGCGATCCGCATCGAGCTCGAGGCCGAGGCCGAGCGCCTGCGTGGCGAGATCGAGATCGCCGAGACCGAGCTTGCCGATCGGCTGCGCGACGGCGGCGACGGCGCGGGCGACGATCAAGCCGACGCCGGCACCAAGACGTTCGAGCGCGAGCACGAGATGTCGCTGGCCAACAACGCGCGTGACCTGCTGGTTCAGACCGAGCACGCGCTCGCCCGGATCGACGCCGGCACCTACGGCCGCTGTGAGAACTGCGGCAATCCGATCGGCAAGCTTCGACTTCAGGCCAACCCTCGTGCGACGCTGTGTGTGTCATGCAAACAACGCGAGGAACGTCGCTAAGCGGGCCAGGAGCCAGCACCGAGCCGGATTCGACCGCTCCAGCGGGTCGGCGACGGCACCTCGGCGTCCTGTTTGCGGTGGCTGTCTTCGTCCTCGCGGCCGACATCGTCTCCAAGATCATCGTGGTCGCCAAGTTGTCGGATCGACCGCCCGTGCGGCTGCTCGGACGGCTTGCTGACGTTGGACTACACCCGCAACGCGGGTGCGGCGTTCAGCATCGGCACCGGCGCGACCTACCTGTTCGGCATCGTCGCCATCGCGGTGATCGTCGTGATCCTGCGGACCGCGCGGCGGCTGTTCAGCCGGCCGTGGGCCGTCGTGCTCGGGCTGCTGCTCGGGCGGCGCGACCGGCAACCTGATCGACCGGCTGCTTCGCTCGCCCGGTGTGCTGCGCGGCTACGTCGTCGACTGGATTCAGCTCCCGCATTTTGCGGTCTTCAACCTTGCCGACTCGGCGATCAGCATCGGCGGCGTCGCTCGCTGTGCTGCTCGCCTTGACCGGGCGCCAGCTCGACGGCTCGGTGGCCCGCTCGCAGCGGCACGCCGACGCCCGACGACCATGCCGCCGACCGACACGGACGAGCCCGCGTCGTGAGTAGCGCGACGTTCGAGCGCCGCGGCGTCCGGCCCGCGTCGTTGGCGGTGCCCGAGGGCCTCGAAGGCGAGCGGCTCGACGCGGCGCTGGCCCGGCTGTTCGGCTTCTCGCGCACCCGCGCTGTCGGAGCTCATCGGGCAGGGGCGGGTGCAGTTCGACGGCGCGGCGCCGATCAAGTCCGATCGGGTCGACCGCGGGCTCGTGGCTGCAAGTCGAGCTGCCCGCGGTGGCCGCCGCCGGGCCGGCGATCGTCTCGACACCGGTCGCGAACCTGCTGATCGTCCACGACGACGCCGACATCGTGGTGGTCGACAAGCCGGTCGGCGTTGCGGCGCATCCGAGCCCCGGCTGGGACGGGCCAACGGTCGTCGGCGCGCTTGTCGCGGCCGGCTACCGGGTCTCGACCTCCGGCGCCGAAGAACGCCAGGGCGTCGTGCATCGCCTCGACGTCGGTACCAGCGGGCTGATGGTGGTCGCGAAGAGCGAGCACGCCTACACCGATGCTGAAGCAGGCCTTCCGCGATCGCACGGTCGACAAGACGTATCACGCGCTCGTTCAAGGTCATCCCGATCCGGCCCGGGGCACCATCGACGCGCCGATCGATCGGCATCCGGTCAACGACTACAAGTTCGCGGTGGTCGCCGACGGCAAGCCGAGCATCACGCACTACGAGACGCTCGAGGCGCATGCGATGGCGAGCCTGCTCGAGGTCAAGCTCGAGACCGGGCGCACGCATCAAATCCGGGTGCACATGGCGGCGCTTCGGCATCCCTGTGTTGGCGATCTCGCGTACGGCGCCGACCCGACGCTCGCGGCCAAGCTCGGCCTGACACGGCAATGGCTGCACGCGGTGCGGCTCGGCGTTCGCGCACCCGGGCGACGGTCGCTGGATCGAGTTCACCAGCGCCTACCCGGCCGACCTCGAAGCACGCTCTGGCAGATCGTGCGGGCCGGTGTCGAAGGCGAACGCCGTGCACACTCGTGAACTGCAGGTCACGAGCGGATCGGAGCTGGTGACCGATCTGACCGACGCGGTCGCCGACTTTTGCAGCGGTCTTGGCGACGGGCTGGTCAACGTCTTCGTGCCGCACGCCACCGCTGGCGTCGCGTTGATCGAGACCGGCTCTGGCAGCGAGCGCGATCTCGCCGCCACGATCGATCGACTCTGGCCCATCGACGTCCGATATGCGCATTCGCACGGCTCGCCCGGGCACGGCCGTGATCACGTCCTGCCTGCCTTCGTCTCGCCGTCGATCGTGCTTCCGGTGATCGATGGCGCGGCTGGCGCTCGGCACCTGGCAGAGCGTCGTCCTCGTCGACAGCAATGTCGACAATCCGCGACGCACGGTGCGGCTGAGCTTCATCGCCGGTTGATTCCGAGCGCGACAGGTCTGTTGGCCGCCGTGTCCTCTCAAGGGACTGTCACGGACCCAGCTAGAGTCATGCGGTCGGGTCCCGGTCAGGGCTCGATGCAGTCAGAACGAGCAGTGGCAACGGCAAGGCCGCCTTCCCCCGGTCGACGTCCCGAGCACCACGGCACGTGCAACCACGGCGTCCAGACAGCTGGGCGCGGACGACGGGAGGTCGCGCAGCTGTGGCAGCCGAGCGGCGACTCCTTCGTCCATCTGCATGTGCACACCGAGTACTCGATGCTCGACGGCGCCGCCCGGCTGACCGACCTCTTCAAAGAGACCGTCGCGATGGGCATGCCGGCGCTCGCGATGACCGACCACGGCAACGTCTTCGGCGCCTACGACTTCTACAAGCAGGCCAAGGCCGCCGGCGTCAAGCCGATCATCGGCATGGAGGGCTACCTCGCGCCCGGCAGCCGATTCGAACGCAAGCGTGCGGCGCTGACCGGTGCGTCCACCGACGGCAACGCCGGCGAGATGTACACGCACATGACGTTGCTCGCCGAAAACACCGCGGGCATGCACAACCTGTTCAAGTTGAGCAGCCTGGCGAGCCTCGAGGGCTACTACTACAAGCCGCGCATGGATCGCGAGCTGCTGCAGACCTACGCGAAGGGTGTCATCGCCACCACCGGCTGCCCGAGCGGTGAGGTGAACCGACTGCTCCAGCAAGGCCAGTACGAGTTGGCGAAGAAGGCGGCCTCCGACTACCGCGACATCTTCGGGCCGCGAGAACTTCTACTGCGAGCTGATGGATCACGGCATCGATATCGAACGCCGCCATCGCGACGATCTGATGCGACTGGCCCGCGAGCTGCAGCTGCCGTTCGTTGCGACCAACGACCTGCACTACACCTACGCAAAAGACTGGGAAGCGCACGAAGTCTTGCTGTGCGTGCAGACCGGCAAGACGATGGCCGATCCGAACCGTCTCACGATGGGCGAGGGCCAGCTCTACCTCAAGACTCCGCAAGAAATGCGCGAGCTGTGGCGCGAGTTTCCCGAGGCGTGCGACAACACGCTCGCGATCGCCGAGCGGATTCACATCGAGTTCAATGAGGGCGCGAACCTCATGCCGAACTTCCCCGTGCCGGCGGGTGAAAGCGAAGAGTCCTGGCTGGTCAAAGGAAGTCGAGCTCGGGCTGCACAAGCGCTTCCCTCTCGGCGTTCCCGATGCGCACCGGCAGCAAGCCGACTACGAACTCGGTGTCATCGGCCAGATGGGTTTTCCTGGCTACTTCCTCGTCGTCGCAGACCTCGTGCGCTACGCGCAGAGCAGCGGCATCCGGGTCGGGCCCGGGCGAGGCAGCGCAGTCGGTTCGATGGTGTCGTACGCGCTCGGCATCACCCAGCTCGATCCGATCCATCACAAGTTGCTGTTCGAGCGGTTCCTCAACCCCGAACGCATCTCGATGCCCGACATCGACATGGACTTCGACGAGCGTCGTCGCGGCGACATGATCCGCTACGCCACCGAGAAGTACGGCGAAGAGCGGGTCGCGCAGATCATCACCTACGGCACGATCAAGGCCAAGCAGGCGGTGAAGGACTCCGCGCGGGTGCTCGGCTTCCCGTTCTGCGACGTCCGACCAGATCACCAAGGTCATGCCGCCGCCGGTGATGGGCAAAGACGTCCCGCTCGCGGGCATCTTCGATCCCGACCATCCGCGCTACAGCGAGGCGGGCGAGTTCCGCGCGCTGTACGAGGCCAACCCCGATGTGAAGAAGGTCGTCGACACCGCGCGCGACCTCGAAGGCCTCAAACGGCAGTGGGGCGTGCACGCGGCCGGCGTCATCTTGTCGCGCGAGCCGTTGCTCGATGTGATTCCGATCCATCGGCGCGACCAGGACGGCGCGATCATCACCCAGTTCGACATGGGCGCGTGCGAGGCGCTCGGGCTGCTGAAGATGGACTTCCTCGGCCTGCGCAACCTCACCGATCCTCGACGACTGCCTTGCCGGCATCAAGAACAACCGCGGTGAAGAAGTCGTGCTCGAGACGCTCGATCTTGACGCCGACCAGAACACCTACGACCTGCTCGGCCGCGGCGACACCCTCGGGATCTTCCAGCTCGAAGGCGGCGGCATGCGCGCGCTGTTGCGATCGATGCGCCCGACGTCCTTCGCTGACATCTCCGCCGTCGGCTCGCTCTACCGGCCGGGCCCCATGGGCG
Organism: uncultured Actinomycetes bacterium; assembly: GCA_963799955.1. Lineage (GTDB taxonomy): Bacteria > Actinomycetota > Actinomycetes > Acidothermales > Acidothermaceae > PALSA-607. The sequence continues at coordinate 112,582 of CAWCZJ010000003.1, read as the reverse complement.
CCAACGCGCACAACGACTACGCCGACCGCAAGAACGGCCGCAAGCCCGTCGTGGCGATCCATCCCAGAACTCGCCGAACCGCTCGACGAGATCCTCGGCGAAACGCACGGTCTGCTCGTGTACCAGGAGCAGGTGCTGGCGATCGCGCAGAAGGTGGCCGGCTACTCACTCGGCCAAGCCGACTTGCTGCGCAAGGCCATGGGCAAGAAGAAGAAGGAGATCCTCGACAAGGAGTACGACTTCTTCAGTGCAGGCATGCGCGAGCGCGGCTACAGCCCCGGTGCCATCAAGTCGCTGTGGGACACCCTCGTGCCGTTCTCCGACTACGGATTCAACAAGGCACACAGCGCGGGGTACGGCGTTGTCTCGTACTGGACCGCGTACCTCAAGGCGAACTATCCGGCCGAGTACATGGCTGCGTTGCTGACCAGCGTCAAGGACGACAAAGACAAGTCGGCGCTGTACCTGCACGAATGCAGGCGGATGGGCATCAAGGTGCTTGCCGCCCGACGTCAACGAGTCCGACTCCAACTTCACGCCACGCGGCACCGACATCAGGTTCGGGCTGTCGGCGATCCGCAACGTCGGCGAGAACGTGGTCGGGTCGATCATCGAGACGCGTCGCACCAAGGGCCGTTACAAGGACTTCGCCGACTTCCTTGCCAAGGTCGAGCCGGTTGTGTGCAACAAGAAGGTCGTCGAGTCACTCATCAAGGCCGGTTCGTTCGACTCGCTCGGCCACACGCGGCGCGGCTTGGTTGCTGTGCACGCCGAAGATCATCGACGCGGCGATGGGCACCAAACGGGCTGAGGCGGTCGGCCAGTTCGACCTTTTCGGCTCGGCCGACGAGGCGGAGGGTCCGTCCGGGCTTGGGCTCGCGTTCGAGATCGTGATCCCGTCGACGGAGTGGGACAAGACCGCGTTGCTCGCCGCCGAGCGCGACATGCTCGGGCTTTATGTCTCCGACCATCCGCTGTTCGGCATCGAGCACGTTCTGTCGCGGCTGGTTGACTGCTCGATCAGCTCGTTGACCGCCGACGAACATCCCGATGGCGGCATCATCACGATCGGTGGCATCGTCTCCGGCTTGCAGCGCAAGATGACCAAGCAAGGCAACCCGTGGGCGATCGCGACCGTCGAGGATCTCGAAGGCTCGATCGAGGTGCTGTTCTTCCCGCAGACCTACCAGCAGTACGCGATGTCGCTTTCCGAAGACGCGGTCATCTGCGTGAAGGGCCGTTTGACCCACCGCGACGACGGGTTGAACCTGCAGGCGATCGAGCTGTTCCTGCCGGACATCGGCGAGGCCGCTCAGCGCGGCCCGGTCGTCTTACAGCTGCCCGCCGCGCGCTGCACGCCACCGGTCGTCGAGCGCCTGCGCGAGGTGTTGGCCACCCATCCGGGCGTCACCGAGGTCCAGCTTCAGCTGCGCAACGGTGCGCGGACGACGGTGCTGCGGCTCGACGAGAACCTGCGCGTTGATGCAACGCCCGCGTTGATGGGCGACCTCAAGGCGCTGCTCGGCCCGTCCTGCCTCGTGTAAGCGGCCGTCGCGGAGATGGCATGATGGTCACATGTCAACCGTTGGCCGTCGTTCGATCTTCGCCTCACTGACCCTCGCGATCGCCCGCTTCCTGCGCCGGCGACGGCGCGGCTTCTAGGCGCCTCGACTTCTAAGCCGCTCGACATCCAGGGATGAGAGACCCATGCTCGGCTTGATCGTCAGCCTGATCATCATCGGGCTAGTCGCGGGAGCTCTCGCCCGACTGGCCGTGCCCGGCAAGCAGAATCTGACCATCCGCGGCACGATCCTGCTCGGGGTCATCGGGTCGTTCGTCGGGCGGCTTCCTGGGCTACCTGCTGTTCCATCATCACGCGGCCGGCGGCTTCATTCAGCCGTCCGGCATCGTCGGGTCGGTCATCGGTTCGATCATCGTGTTGCTGCTGTGGCTCCGGTTTGGCGACAAGTCGCGCCGGTAGGTGCAGTCACCGCGAACTGCGCCTTGCCCGCCGGTTAGGCTGCTCGCGACATGACGGCCAGCAAGCGCGAGGGTGCCGAGCCGGGCATTGCCTACGTCGTCAGCGGTCTTTCGAAGGTCTACCGGACAAAGTCGGGCGACGTCACCGCGACCGACGACGTCGACCTCGAAGGTCCGTCGAGGCGAGGTCTTCGGGCTGCTCGGCCCCAACGGCGCGGGCAAAACGAGCCTTGTACGGCAGCTGATCGGGCTGCTGAATCCAGACGCCGGGCGCATCGAACTCTTCGGCCGCGACGTTGTCGCCCAGCCCCGCGTCGTCCCCGATTTCGTTGCGTACCTTCCGCAGGACGACGCCGCACTTGCCGATCAGAGCCCACGCGACGCGCTTGAAACGACCGCCCGATTGCGCGGGCTCTCGCGTCACGACTCGATCGCGGCGCGCGATGCTGTCATCGACGAGCTCGGGCTCGGCGGCTTCGCGCACCGGCCGATTGCCAAGCTCTCTGGAGGTCAGCGCAGGCTGGCCGGCGTTGGCGCGGCGCTCGTCGGCGACCGGCCGGTGCTGGTGCTCGACGAGCCGACGACCGGCCTCGATCCGACCGCTCGGCGCGCAGTGTGGAGCGCGATCGAACGCCGTCGCTTCGAGCAGGCGACCACCGTCGTGCTGGTGACCCACAACGTGCTCGAGGCCGAGACGGTCCTCGATCGAGTCGCGATTTTCGACTGCGGCCGGGTCATCGCCAGCGATACACCGGGTCGGCTGAAGGCCCTGGTCGATCGCGAGGTGCGGCTCGAACTCGTGTGGCGGCACGATCCGCCGGACGACGACCCGCTGGCCGCCTCGCTTCGAACGCGGGCCGTCGAACACGGCCGGCGGTGGAGTGTGCGGTTGCCTGCTGATGAGGCACGCGCGGCTCTTGCCGAGCTGACGAACGGCCCGCTGTTTGCTGCACTCGACGACTTCACGCTGTCGACACCGTCGCTCGAAGACGTCTACCTCACGCTGGGCGGCGCGGCGCGCGACCTGGAACGCGCGTGATGGAGAACCCCGAGCCGGCGAAGCGGCCAACGTTCGCCGCGACGTTCGCGGCCATCTTCAAGGGTCAGCTGTCGCGAGCGAAGACCGCCGCGATCCCGATCTTTCTGGCCGCCACGTTGCAGTCGGTAGGCCTCGTCGTCTTGTTGAAAGGGCTCGTCGACACGAGCAGTCACGTCACCCAGCAATCGGTCGTGGCAGGTTCTTCGGTCACCGTCGTGTCGTTCGTCGCGCTGAACCTGCTCGCGCAACGATTCGGAGCGCTGAAGGCCTCGGGCGCGCTGGACTATTTCGGCGCGCTGCCCATCAATCCGGCGGCAGTCGTCACCGCGACCGCAGCCGCGTGGGCCAGCTTCACTGTGCCCGGCTCGATCCTGGTCGCCGTCGGGGGAGCGGCGTTCTACCGGCTGCCGCTGTCACACATGTGGGTGATCGGCCCGGTGGTGGTGGCCGCCGGCATCTCGCTTGCGGGTCTCGGCGCGCTGCTCGGGCTGATCGCGTCGCGCCCCGAGATCGCCACGATCGCCGGACAACTCGGCATGTCGCTGGTGATGTTCCTCGGGATCGTGCCGGCACATCGGTTGCCCGGCGTCATTCAAGCGGTCCGAGCCGTCGTCCCGTCGACGTATGCAGTCGACGCCTTTGCCGAATCGTTCAAACACTCACCAAGTTGGACGACGATTGGTGGCGATCTCGGGATCTGCGTCGGCGTGTGCGTACTTGCGCTCGCAGCTTCGACTTGGGCATTTCGGCGGGCCGTCAGATCGCGCTGACCCCACCCCAGTTACGGTGAGGAGGTGAGTGACGACGCGACGCCGGGGTCGGGCGAGCCAGCCGGAGCCGACGCTCGCGTATTCGCAGCCACGGCCGATGCCTTACGGCTCGTCTCCCTATGCCGCGAGCGTTCCTCCCGGCGCAGACGCCCCTGCGGGCGGTCGATTTCCGATCGGGCTCGCCGACGTCTGGACCGCACTACTCGGCACTGTCGCCGTCGTCATCGTCGGCGTGCTGGCCGGGTTCTTGTGGTTGTGGATCGCGCCCCGGCCACGCGGGGTCGTGTCGGCCACCGGTGGCAAGAGCATCCAGTTCGATTCGGCAAACAAGGTGTTCGCGTCAGCCGACGTGACGTTTCTGTTCATCGGGATCGGCGCCGGTCTGCTGTGCGGCCTTGTCGCGACGATCCTCGCCCGCCGTCGGGGCGTCGCCGTCAGCATCGCCATGGCCGTCGGTGGCACGCTCGCCTCGCTTGCTCGCCGCGTTCATCGGCCGGGCGCTCAGCGGCGGACCCCAGGATTACTGGTTGGCCCGGGCCAGCGTCGGACAGCATCACTACTTCATCGAGTTGACGACCCGGCGGTTCCTGGTCGGCTGGCCGATCGCGGCCTTGCTCGTGGTGTTCGTGGTCGCCTTGTTCACCCCCGATCGGCCGGTCGAGATCGAGCCGACGGAGCCGGCGCCTGCCGAATCCGCATCCAGCACCTGGCCGACGAACACCGAGCACGAGTTAGCCGTCAGTCCCTCGCGATGACGGCAGTGGTCGCCTTCGTCATGGTGACCAGATCCCGGGCAGCGAGCTCGATGTCGAGGCCGCGGCGCCCGGCCGAGACATAGACCGTCGGGTGGTCGAGGGCGGACGAGTCGATCACGGTGGCCAGGCGCCGGCGCTGGCCCAGAGGACTGATGCCGCCCGCGACATATCCGGTCGCCCGTTCGGCCACCGCAACGTCAGCCATGGCGGCGCGCTTGCCGCCAACGGCCTCCGCGAGCGCCTTCAGATCCAATGACCCGGAGACCGGAACGACGGCGACGACCAGCTGGCCGTCAACGTCGACGAGGAGAGTCTTGAAGACCCGGTCAGCCGGCACCGCGAGGGCGGCCGCCGCTTCTTCGCCGAAGGATCGGCTCGCTGGATTGTGCTCGTAGGGGTGAACCGTGTACGCCACACCCGCATTGGCGAGCATCAGGAGCGCCGGGGTCCCCCTGCCATTCACGGGTAAAAGTCTAGATAGTCCTGGCGGCAAGATCACTCGGCGCGCCGGGCGCAGGCGGCCCAGTGCGAGCCGCACTGCTACGATGGTCGGGATGGCGGCCAAACAGCCGTCCCTCCCGCGGGCGAGCCGCCCGCGAGGCTACGTCCCTCCCAGGATTCGAAATCCTGATCCTTTGGCGCGCGCATGTTGCAACAGGCGCTCCACGTCGAACCTGACGATGATGACGATGCCTCCGCAACACCGACGGAGCGTCACCTTTTATGTCTGCCCCTTACTACTCGTCCACGCCCACCCGCTCCTCGGGTGGGTCCTCCCGGGCGTCCGCGCCCAGTCGTAGCGGTGCAGCCTCGCGCGCAGCTGCATCTGGCGCGCCTGTCGCGCACTGGCGCGCCTGCCCGCCGTCCCAACCGTGGCGCCAGCAAGTCGACCCAGTCGCGCGCCCCGAAGGCCTCGGCCGTCTCCGAGCTCGAGCGGTTGCTCGACCTCGCGATGGCAGAGCCGGCCACCGACCGCACCTTTGCCGAACTCGGCCTGCCGAAGGCCCTCGTGATGGCGCTGAGCAAGCGCGGCATCGAAAAGCCGTTCGCGATCCAGTCGCACGCGATCCCCGACGCCTTGGCCGGTCGAGACGTTCTCGGCCGCGCACAGACCGGCGGCGGCAAGACCATGGCCTTCGGCCTGCCGATGCTGGCTCGCCTCGCGACCTCTGGGTCGATGCGCATGTCGAAGGCGCCGCGCGCCCTCGTGCTCGTTCCTACTCGCGAACTCGCGATGCAGGTCGCCGACGCACTGCGTCCCCTCGGTGAGGCGCTCGGCCTGAAGCTGTGTTGCGTCTTCGGCGGTGCGCCCTATGGCAAGCAGATCGACGCGCTGAACCGGGGCGTCGACCTTGTCGTCGCGACGCCCGGCCGATTGATCGACCTGCTCGAGCGGCGCTGCCTGGTGCTGTCTGGTGTCGAGGTTTCGGTGATCGACGAAGCCGACCACATGGCTGACCTCGGCTTCCTGCCCGCGGTCACGACCATCCTCGACCAGACCGCGCCCGACGGGCAGCGGATGCTGTTCTCGGCAACGCTCGACCGAGGCGTCGACAAGCTCGTGCGCGCCTACCTCAAGGACCCTGCGTTGCACGCGGTCGCGACGTCGTCGTCGCACATCGACGCGATGGAGCACCGGGTGTTCACGCTTCGCTCCGAGGACAAGGTCGCGGTCATCACCGAGCTCGCCGCGCGCCCCGCTCGCACGTTGATCTTCGTGCGGACCAAGCACGGCGCCGACCGGCTGGCGATGCAGTTGGCCCGCGGCGGCGTGCATGCTGCGGCGATCCACGGAAACCTGAAGCAGAACGCTCGCCAGCGAGCGCTCGACGGATTTGCGGCCGGCCAGCCGAGGGTGCTCGTCGCGACCGATGTCGCTGCGCGCGGCATCCACGTCGATGACGTCGACCTCGTCGTGCACTTCGATCCGCCGAACGACTCCAAGGACTACCTGCACCGGTCGGGCCGGACCGCCCGCGCGGGTGCCAGTGGTACCGCGTTGTCACTCGTGCAGCCCGGCGAGGTTCGCGATGTTGCCGCATTGCACAAGGGCGCCGGCGTCACGCCGGTCGCGCAGGACGTGCATCCCGGCCACCAGGCGGTACGCGAGTTGGCGGCGTCGGGTGAGCCCGTCGTCGTCCGTGTCGTCCCGCGTCGCGAGACGCAGACCACGACGAGCCGGCCGGCCAGCCACTCGTCGAGCCGTCGCAGTGGCTGCGCCATCGGCGCGGACCGCGCCCTTCCAAGGGCCCGGACGCCGGCGCAGGAGCGCGTAGCGGCGCTGGCTCGGCGCGCGTTATTCGCTGGCGCCTCGCCGATAGGCTGGCACCTCCCCGAACAAACGACGTCGCCTGACGTCCCGAGGCTGCGGAGTCACGGATGTTGCGTCGGATCGACCTTCGTGGTCGAACGCCCGGCACGATCGAGATCCGTGGCCTGCTGCCGCGGGCACCGGTCCAGGTCGAGTCGGCGCTCGCCTCGGTCGCGCCGATCTGCGACGACGTCCGAGCCCGCGGTGCAGTCGCGGTTCGCGAGATCACCAAGCGATTCGATGGCGTCGACCTCGAGACGTTGCGGGTTCCGCGCGACGTGCTGGCCTCAGCGCTTGCCGATCTTGACGACACCGTGCGGGCCGCACTCGTCGAAGCCGCAAGGCGGGCGCGTTTGGTACACGAGGCCCAACTGCATGCCGACGTCGAGATCGAGGTCGCGCCGGGTGGCCGGGTCAGCGAGCGGTGGGTACCGGTGCGCCGCGTCGGCCTCTACGTGCCCGGCGGCCTGGTGGCTTATCCGAGCAGCGTGGTGATGAATGTCGTGCCCGCGTTGGTGGCCGGCGTCGAATCGCTCGCGGTGGCGTCGCCACCGCAGAAGGCCTTCGGCGGATTGCCGCACCCAGCCGTGCTCGCTGCATGTGCGCTGCTTGGCATTGACGAGGTCTACGCAGTAGGCGGCGCGCAAGCGATCGCACTGTTCGCCTACGGCAGCACCTACGAGAACGGCGAAGCGATCGAGCCCGTCGATGTCGTGACCGGCCCTGGCAACGTGTACGTCGCAGCGGCCAAGCGGCTGGTCAAAGGCGTCGTCGGCATCGACTCCGAGGCCGGACCCACCGAGATCGGCATCCTCGCCGACGACTCGGCGAACCCTGGCTTACCTTGCGGCTGACCTCATCGCGCAAGCCGAACACGACGAACTCGCGAGTTGCCTGCTGGTCACCGACTCTGCCGACCTGCTCGACCAGGTCGACGCGCGAGCTTGACCTGCAGGTGCCGGCGACTCGCCATGTCGAGCGGGTGCGTGCCGCGCTTGCGGGTCAGTCGGCGTACGTCCTCGTCGACAACATCCTTGCGGGCTTGCAGGTGGTCGATGCATGGGCGGCCGAGCACCTCGAGGTCGTCACGCGCGACGCGCGCAAGGTTGCGAACCAAGTGCGCAACGCCGGTGCCATCTTCGTCGGCACGTGGTCTCCGGTGAGTCTTGGCGACTACCTCGCGGGGTCGAATCACGTCCTGCCGACCGGTGGCACGGCGCGTTTCACCGGTGGCCTTTCGGTGCAGGCGTTTCAGCGCGTGATCCACGTCATCGACTACGACCGCGATGCGCTCGCCGACGTTGCGCCGCTCATCGACGCGCTCGGTGGCGCCGAGGATCTGGCTGCGCACGTTGCCGCGGTCAGGATCAGAGTTCCGCAGGCAGGCTCGCAATGACCGGGCTCGATTCGGTTCCGGTGCGCGACGACTTACGTGGCGAACTTCCGTACGGAGCGCCGCAAATCGACGTCCCGGTGCGACTGAATGTGAATGAGAACCCCTACCCGCCGTCCGCCGCGTTGATCGCCGACATCGCTACGGCGGTCGAGTGCTGCAGCGGGTGGTTTGAATCGCTATCCCGATCGCGAGGCGTGGCAACTGCGCGCCGATCTCGCGGCGTACCTCAAAGCCAACGAGAAGGTGGACGTCGACCCGGCCCGCGTGTGGGCGGCGAACGGTTCGAACGAGGTCATGCACCAGCTGATGCTGGCTTTCGGTGGCCCAGGTCGAAGCGTGCTTGGGTTCGCGCCGACCTACTCGATGTATCCGCAGTACTGCAGAGACACGTTCACGCACTACCAGACCGTCGATCGCGCGCCCGACTTCAGTCTCGACGCCCAGGTCGCGACGGCGGCGGTTCGTGCCCGCCAGCCGGTCATCACGTTGCTGACCTCGCCGAACAATCCGACCGGCACCGCGCTGCCGCTCGACACTGCCCGCGCGGTTCATCGACGCTGCAGCCGAACATGGCGGGCTTGTTGTCGTTGACGAGGCGTACGCCGAGTTCCGGCGTCCGGGTACGCCGACCGCATTGGAACTGCTCGATGAGTACCCGAACCTGGTGGTGACTCGCACGATGAGCAAGGCGTTTGCCTACGCGGGAGCGCGAGTCGGGTACTTGGTCGCCAGCGAGCCGATCGTCGACGCGGTGCGTATCGTGCGGCTGCCGTATCACCTCTCGACGGTGACGCAAGCAGTCGCGAGTGCAGCGCTGGCGCACGCCGACGAGTTGCTCGCGCAGGTCGACACACTGCGCGCGGAGCGCGACGCAACCGTCGACTGGCTGCGGGCGAAGGGGTTTTCGGTCGCCGACTCCGATGCCAACTTCGTGTTGTTCGGCGAGTTCGCCGACCGGCACGCCGTCTGGCAGGGTCTGCTCGACCGCGGTGTGCTCATTCGCGAGTCCGGCCCTGCGCCGTGGCTTCGGGTGAGCATCGGTTCGCCGGCCGAGATGGCCGCGTTCACAGCAGGCATTGCTCGAGGTGGCCGCGACCGCGGTCGGCGAGCGGATCCGGCCCTACGGGAAGGTTGAGGCGTGAGCCGAAGCGCGCGAGTGAAGCGCACCACCAAGGAATCCGACGTCCTTGTCGAGCTCGAGCTCGATGGAACAGGCACCATCGACGTCGTCGACCGGGGTGCCGTTCTACGACCACATGCTTGCGCAACTCGGCAAGCACGCGGGCTTCGACCTGCACATCGCAACCGCGGGCGACATCGAGGTCGACGCCCACCACACGGTCGAAGACACCGCACTCGCGTTGGGTCAGGCGCTGCGCGAAGCGCTCGGCGACAAGGCCGGCATCCGCCGGTTCGGCGATGCCTTGGTGCCGCTTGACGAGACCCTCTGCCAGGTGGCGGTCGACCTGTCGGGGCGGCCCTACCTTGTGCACACCGAGCCCGAGATCGTCGAGCTCATCGGCAGCTACGAGACCACACTCACCAAACACGTGTGGGAGTCGTTCGTCGCTGAGGCGAGAATTTGCTTGCACGTCAGGGTTTTGGAAGGCCGCAACGCACACCACGTGAATGAGGCGCAGTTCAAAGCGGTGGCTCGTGCGCTGCGCGACGCTGTCCGCCTCGACGGGGTTGCCGGCATCCCGAGCACCAAGGGCGTGCTCTAGGCGATGGCACGCACGCTCGTCGTCCTCGACTACGGGTCGGGGAATCTGCGCTCCGCCGAGCGCGCACTGCGCCGCCTTGGTGCGCAGGTCGAGGTGACCTCTGACGCTGCGGCGGCACTGGCCGCCGACGGTCTGGTGGTTCCCGGAGTCGGTGCTTTTGCTGCGTGCATGCGCGGTCTCGATGCGATCGACGGCGCACAGATCGTGCGCAAGCGACTCGCCGCGGGCGCTCCGGTGCTTGGCATCTGTGTCGGGTTCCAGGTGCTGTTTGCCTACGGCGAGGAGCACGGCGAACGCACCGAAGGCATCGGTCGCTGGCCCGCCGGCGTCACGAAGCTCGAAGCGCCGGTGCTCCCGCACATGGGCTGGAACGTGGTGGCGCCGCCGCCCGGCTCGGCACTGTTCGCGGGAGTCGCCGACCAACGGTTCTACTTCGTGCACTCCTACGCGCCGCGGTCCGCGCCGGGCCTGGTGACCACCGCCGAACACGGCGAGCAGTTCGTGGCCGCCGTCGAAGACGGCCTGGTGTCGGGCACCCAGTTCCACCCGGAGAAGTCCGGCGACGCGGGTGCCCAACTGCTGTCGAATTGGCTGGAGACGCTGTCGTGACGTCCTTGGAACTGTTGCCGGCGGTCGATGTCGCGGGCGGCCAGGCCGTGCGGCTCGTGCAAGGCGAAGCCGGATCGGAAACGCACTACGGCGAGCCTCTGGCCGCCGCACTTGCATGGCAGCAAGCGGGCGCGCAGTGGATTCACCTCGTCGACCTCGACGCGGCGTTCGGTCGTGGCTCGAACCGCGAGTTGCTGGCGTCGGTCGTCGGCCAGCTCGATGTTGCTGTCGAGCTGTCGGGCGGTATCCGCGACGACGAGACGCTTGGCCGCGGCGCTCGCGACCGGGTGCCGACGGGTCAATGTCGGCACGGCTGCACTGGAGAACCCCTCGTGGGTGCGTGCGGCCATCGCGCAGTACGGCGACCGGATTGCGGTCGGCCTCGACGTCCGCGGTACGACGCTTTCGGCTCGTGGCTGGACGCAGGACGGTGGCGAGCTCTTCGAGGTTCTTTCCCGGCTGGACGACGACGGGTGCGCCCGTTACGTCGTGACCGACGTGCGTCGCGACGGCACGCTGACCGGGCCCAACCTTGATCTGCTGAGGTCGGTGTGTGCAGCTACCGACCGGCCCGTTGTTGCGAGCGGGGGCGTGTCGTCGTTGGCTGACTTGCGGGCGCTCGCCGAGTTGGTACCTCTCGGAGTCGAGGGTGCAATCGTTGGAAAAGCCTTGTACGCAGGCGAATTCACCCTTGAGCAGGCCCTGGCGGAGGTATCGCAGTGATTCAGAGAATCTCGTCCGGGTCGAAGTACGAACCGATCGTCGGCTACAGCCGCGCGGTCGTGGCCGGGCAGTACGTCGAGGTCGCCGGCACCACCGCACCACACGCCGGCGATACGCCGTACGCCCAGGCGAAGGGCGCGCTCGAGATCATCGGCGCGGCTCTTGCGGAAGCCGGTGTCACCTTTGCCGACGTGATCCGCACGCGGATCTTCGTCACCGACATCAGCCAGTGGGAAGAGGTCGGTCGAGCTCACGGCGAGGTGTTTGCCGACATCCGCCCGGTCACCACGATGGTCGAGGTCTCGGCGCTGATCGATCCGTCGATCCTGGTGGAGATCGAAGCGACCGCGTATCGCGGCCCGCAGTCGTGACGACAACCGACGCCTTGCTCGCCGTCCGCGTCATTCCTTGCCTCGACGTCGACGCAGGTCGAGTCGTGAAGGGCGTGAACTTCGTCGACTTGCGCGATGCGGGTGACCCGGTCGAGATGGCGCGGGTCTACGACGCCGAGGGCGCCGACGAACTGGTGTTCCTCGACATCACCGCCAGCAGCGGCGACCGCGAAACCACCTACGACGTGGTTCGCCGCACCGCCGAGCAGGTCTTCATCCCGCTGACCGTCGGCGGGGGAGTCCGCGAGGTCGACGACTTCAACCGCCTGCTGCGTGCCGGTGCCGACAAGGTCGGAGTCAACACCGCAGCCGTCATGCGGCCCGCGCTGCTGGCAGAAGCCGCCGACCGCTTCGGGGCCCAGTGCGTGGTGCTTTCGATCGACGCGCGACGTGCTCCGACGCCGTCCGGCTTCGAGGTCACCACTCACGGCGGTCGGCAGGGCACCGGGATCGACGTCGTCGCGTGGGCGGCCGAGGCGACCGAGTTGGGTGCGGGGGAGATCTTGCTGAACTCGATGGACGCCGACGGGACGCTGGCTGGGTTCGACCTCGAGTTGATCGCGGCGGTTCGTGCGGTCGCCTCGGTTCCGATCATCGCCAGCGGGGGTGCCGGGAAGGCGTCCGACTTCGCCCCTGCGGTCGAGGCCGGCGCTGACGCGGTGCTGGCGGCGAGCGTGTTCCACTTCGGCGCGCTGCGCATCGGCGACGTCAAAGCCGCACTGCGCGCGTCCGGTCAACCAGTCCGCTAAGGCACCCGCCGATTTGGCGAGCTGCGCGGGCGGCGCCGCTACTCTCGGGAGATGGTGTTCGTCCGGTTCTTGGTCCGCGAGTTCCGCGCGTGGTCAAAGCGCTCGTACGACCGCGCCATTCAGGCTCCGGTCATTCCGTCGCAGGCGCAGCGCTGGATGAAGGCGCAGGGCTGGATTCGCTAAGAGGCGTGCGGGCGGCGCAGGACGGTGTCGAGGTCGTTGCCGCTGGCGAGTTCACGCGAGAGCCGGCGGAGCATCACCTGGCGGCGGACGCGGCGGCGGATCTCCTTGCGAGTCGTCCGTACCGGGGATACGGGAATCGCGGGGTTCACGCCGTTCCTCTCGGATTCGATCAGGCTTCTCAGGCGCAGTCGCGCCTCAAGAGTGGACTGCATCCTCAGTGTCATCTCGCGTCACCCCTTAGCGCATGATCCATTCGGCCTCACCTACTCCGCCGAACGGCTGTATCTCGTGCGACGCCGGGCACCTCACCCCGGCACAATGGCTCCATGCCACCCGTGCACACCAGTTCAGATTCCCAAGATCCAGCTGCGCCGAACGTCGATGTGCAGGCCCATCTGTCGACTTCCGTGACTCTGGACCCAGCAGATCGCCGCGCGTCTCAAGCGCGACGACCACGGCTTGTTCCCCGCGGTCGCCCAGCAGTACGACACCGGCGAGGTGCTGATGCTGGGGTGGATGGACGACGAGGCGTTGCGCCGCACCTTGACGACCGGTCGGTGCACCTACTGGAGTCGAAGCCGTAAGGAGTACTGGGTCAAGGGCGAGACATCGGGCCACCAGCAGTGGGTGAAGTCGGTAGCCCTCGACTGTGACGGAGACACGGTGCTGGTGAAGGTCGACCAGATCGGTGCGGCCTGCCACACCGGCGACCGCACCTGTTTCGATGCCGGCGTGCTTCCCGCCGTCGTCGGGGTGGCCGTGCTCATGACCGTGGCCGCCGGGCCGGTCAGTCGGGTCACCCGCAAACTCCTCGCTGACGGCGAGACTGCGGTCGGCCTTTACCGCAAGCTTGCCCAGGACCGGCCCGGCACGTTCTTGCTGGAGTCCGCGGAGAACGGTCGCTCGTGGTCGCGTTACTCGTTCATCGGCGTACGGGCCGCGGCGACACTCACCGAGCGGGACGGACGCGCGCATTGGATCGGCGACCCGCCCCCCGGCGTCCCGACTGATGGCTCTCCGCTTGAAGTTCTCGCCGGTACCGTCGCTGCGCTGCGTGGCCCTCGCGAGCCGTCGCTGCCTCCGCTCGTCGGCGGAATGGTCGGCTTCGTGACTTACGACGCGGTGCGCCGCCTCGAGAAGTTGCCCGATGACACGATCGACGATCTGCACCTGCCCGAACTCGTGATGTTCCTGGTGACCGACCTTGCGGTGCTCGACCACCACGACGGCAGCGTGCTGCTCATCGCCAACGTGTTGCCCGGCGATTCGGCCGAGAACGCTGAGAAGCGCCTCGACGAGATGACGGTCGCGCTGCAAAGCCCGGCGCCGTCGACGATTGCGATCATGAGTGACGCGGTCACGCCGCCGCCGTTGCGCCGCACGTCGAGCGAGCAGTACATGGCATGGGTGGAGCGGGCGCGCGAATACATCAGGGCCGGTGACATCTTCCAGGTCGTGCCGAGCCAGCGGTTCGAGACCACGACCACGGTCAGCGCCCTCGACATCTACCGGGTGCTGCGGGCCCGCAACCCGAGTCCGTACCTGTATCTGTTGCGGTTCGACGGCTTCGACGTCGTGGGCTCGAGCCCCGAAGCGCACGTGACGGTGATGGACGGTCGGGCAACGATGCATCCGATTGCGGGCAGCCGGCCGCGCGGTGCGACACCCGAGGATGACAACGCACTTGCCGCCGAGATGCTCGCGGATCCCAAGGAGCGGGCCGAGCACGTCATGCTCGTCGACCTGGCCCGCAACGACCTCGGTCGCATCAGCACGCCCGGCACGGTCGAGGTCGTCGACTTCATGACTGTCGAGCGTTACAGCCACATCATGCACATCGTCTCGACGGTCATCGGGCAGGTCGATCCGGCCCACGATGCGCTCGACGTGCTTGCCGCGACCTTCCCTGCCGGCACGCTTTCGGGTGCACCGAAGGTCCGCGCAATGGAAATCATCGAAGAGCTCGAGCCGACGCGCAGGGGCCTGTACGGCGGGGTGGTGGGCTACGTCGACTTCGCTGGCGACCTCGACACCGCGATCGCCATTCGCACCGCAGTGGTGCGTGACGGCACGGTCTACGTGCAGGCCGGCGCCGGGCTGGTCGCCGACTCCGACCCGGCGACCGAGGACGCCGAGTGCCGGCACAAGGCGAACACCGTGCTGTCGGCCGTCGCCATCGCGCAGGCACTGCGCGCGCCGTGAGTTCGACGACCGAGTCCGTCCCTGCGTCGGCCACGACGCAGCCCGGACGTCGCGGCCTCGGCATCGCCGTGACCGGGTGCGTGCTCAGTGGTGCGGTCGCGCTATTCGCCGTCGGCCGGGTATGGCTGCATTACCGCGTGCCGCGCACCGGGCTCGCCGATCTGCGCTCGAGCCGCAACCGGTCACGCAACAGCAGGCGCCGCGGCGACGCTCGCACTCGTCGTTCTGGCTGGCGTCGTGGTGCTCCCCGCGACCCGCGGTCTTGGTCGCCGCATTGCGGGCGTGCTCATCGCGCTTGCGGGCCTTGGCATCGGTTACCTGGCGGTGCTGACCATCGCGTTCACTACCGACCAGCTTGATGTTCCCAAGCGAGCACCTACACCGACGGGCGGGCGACCGCGTGGCCGTGGATCGCGCTGGTCGCCGGAGTGCTCGCGGTCGCGACTGGCGTGTTCGCGGCAGTGGCGAGCGGCAGCTGGCCGGCCATGGGTCGGCGCTACGAGTCGGCCGGTTCGGCCAAACGAGGTCCGGCGACTGAGACCTCGCTCTGGGATCGTCTCGACGAAGGCGACGACCCAACCGCGTAGGCGAGAGGTCAGCGAGGGTCCTCAAGGGGCGCCGTACATGGCTCGAACAATTCTCGAACACGGCGTTGCGCAGCCGTTGCCGACGATAGGGACGGCGATGCTGATCTAGCAGCCCAATCAGGAGGCTCACCATGACGGAACTCACCGCGCCCGCGGGCGACGGTTCCGCGAAGGGCCTTGTCCTGGTCATCGAGGACGAGCGGGCCATCGCCGATCTCGAGCGCATGTACCTGACCCGCGAAGGCTTCGGAGTGCACGTCGAGTCCGACGGCCGGGCCGGCCTGGCGGCGGCGCGCAATCTGCATCCGGTCGCGATCGTGCTCGATGTCGGCATCCCCACGATCGACGGCACGGAGGTCTGCCGCATCCTGCGCGCAGACGGTAACTGGACGCCCATCCTGTTCGTCACGGCTCGCGACGACGAGATCGACCGGATCCTGGGTCTCGAGTTGGGTGCCGACGACTACCTGACCAAGCCATTCAGCCCGCGCGAGCTCGTAGCGCGCGTCAAAGCGGTGCTTCGCCGAAGCAGCACGGACGCCGGTTCGCAGGAGCGGGTCTACGTCGTCGGCCGGGTGACAGTCGATCCGGCCCGCCGGCGTGTGAGTGCAGACGGGCAACCGGTCGATCTCACGGCGACGGAGTTTGAGTTGCTGGAGTTCCTCTGCCGTCGGCCCGGCCGCGTCTTTCCCCGTGAGCATCTCCTGTCGGAGGTCTGGGGCTATGCCGCGGCCGCCGGCACCCGCACCGTCGACGTCCACGTCGCGCAGCTGCGCGCGAAGCTCGGCGACGCCAGCCCGATCCGAACCGTGCGCGGGGTGGGATACAGCGCTGATGTCTAGACGTGCCGATGTCTAAACGCCGTACTGGCCTGGCGACCCGCATTGCGCTCGTCACCACGTTGGCCGCGGCGATCGCCGTCCTCATCGCCGGTGTCGTGCTGGCTCGGGTGATCAGCAGGGCAGCAGACGACACCGGCCGCAAGGTGCTGTCGCAGTACGCGAGCCTGTCCGTCGACGCCGCGGACGTCTCTCGAGCCGGCCGGGTCGCTGTGCGGGCGCAGATCATCGCGTTGTTGCGTACCCAGCAGGTGCAGCTGCTCGTGGTGCAGCCCGACGGTCTCGTGACCGGCCCGGGCGGGGCCGTCGCGACGAGCGGCATTCTCACGCCGGCTGAAGTGGCCGAACTCAAGGCGGGCAAGAGTTTTTCGGAGGTTCGGCATCTGAGCGGCGCCCGCTACTACCTCGAGGGGCGCGCGATCACCACCGGAGCTGCCTCCGGTGGTGGCGTGGTTCTGGTGCAGAAGGTCGCCGACGCGCGATCGGCGGGTAGCCAGGTCGGGCTGCGACTGCTGATCGCACTCATCGCCGGTCTCGTCGTCGCCGCCCTTACCGGAGTGCTACTTGCACGACGGTTGGCGTTGCCCTTGCAGCACGCCGCCGGAGCCGCCAGACGATTGTCGACCGGTGCACGCGACGTCCGCCTCGTGCCCGAAGGTCCGGCCGAAGTCGCCGCCGTCGCCGATGCGTTGAATGCCCTGAGCGGCGCGCTCGCGACGAGCGAGGGTCGGCAGCGTGAGTTCCTGCTGTCGATCTCGCACGAACTCCGAACGCCACTGACGGCCGTGAAGGGTTATGCCGAAGCATTGGCGGACGGCGTGGTGCCACCCGCCGCGGTCGAGGCGACCGGCCACGTGCTACTGGCGGAGTCCAGCCGCCTCGAGCGACTGGTCTCCGACCTCCTCGATCTCGCGAGACTCGGCGCCGAAGACTTCCGGATCGACGTCACCAGGCTCGACCTGGTCGCGCTCGTCAGGCAGGCGGCGACCGTCTGGTCGGATCGCTGCCTGAAGGAGGGCGTCGAGTTCAGCCTCGAGGCCCCGGATTGGCCGGTCGTGGTCGACACCGATCCGACGCGGGTGCGGCAGATCATCGACGGTCTCGCCGAGAACGCGCTGCGGGTGACCCCAGCGGGGCGTCCCATCGTGTTCTTCGTGGGCGCGAGCGCCGTCGAGGCGATCTTGCAGGTGCGCGACGGCGGCCCCGGCCTGACCGAGGACGACTGCCGGGTCGCGTTCGACCGCTCCGCGCTGTACGACCGGTATCGCGGCGTGCGGCGGGTCGGAACCGGGGTCGGACTCGCGCTTGGTGGCCGGCCTCACCGCACGGCTCGGCGGTCGCGCGGCGGCCGGCAGATCGCCCGAAGGCGGCGCCTGCTTCACGATCACCCTGCCGCTGCAGCCCAGAGGCTGAGCGGTTACCGCCCAGGGGGCTAGCGACAGGCGCGATTTCCTCGGCCGCTACCCTGAGGCAGTTCTGGAGAGTGCTCGACAAGCTGGCTAACAGGCGCACGAGGGGATCGCTACGTGAGCGTGCTCGACGAGATCCTGGTCGGCGTCCGCGCCGATATGGAGCAGCGCCAGCGCGCGGTGCCACTCGATGAACTCAAGCTGAAGGCTGCGAAGCGCACCGCTCCCGCCGACGGAGTGTCGGCACTCAAGCGCGACGCCGTCACTGTCATCGCCGAAGTGAAGCGGTCGAGTCCCTCCCGCGGCGACCTCGCGCCGATCACCGATCCCGCCGCGCTCGCGTGTGCGTACGAAGCCGGCGGCGCCGCAGTCATCAGCGTTTTGACCGAACCGCGCAAGTTCCACGGGTCGCTCGCCGACCTCGAGGCCGTGCGCAAGGCCGTCGACATTCCCTTGCTGCGTAAAGACTTCATCTACCATTCGTATCAATTGTGGGAAGCCCTCGCGTACGGCGCCGACATGGTGCTGCTCATCGTTGCGGCACTCGACCAGAGCGCATTGGTGTCGTTGGTCGAGCGAGCCCAGTCACTTGGCCTGACTCCGCTGGTCGAAGTGCACGACGAGGTCGAGGTCGATCGCGCCGTTGATGCAGGCGCCCGGATCATCGGCGTGAACGCCCGCGATCTGCGCACCCTCGAGATCGACCGCACGTTGTTCGCGCGGCTGGCTCCGCGGATCCCGCCGGGCATCGTGAAGATCGCAGAGTCGGGTATCCGCGGGCCGCATGACCTGTTTGCTTACGCGTCGGCGGGTGCCGACGCGGTGCTCGTCGGCGAGGGATTGGTCACCGACAAGGACCCGCGCCAAGCGGTCGCCGACCTGGTCACGGCTGGGGCGCACCCGGCCTTGCGGCACGGGCAGTAATCGTCGCGAGGTTTGCGCCCCATAAGCTTGATCGGTGATCGCGCCCAAGCTTCCTGACGCCGATGGCCATTTCGGTCCTTTCGGCGGCCGATTCGTCCCCGAAGCACTCGTCGCCGCACTCGACGAGTTGGGCGTGGCCTACACCGAGGCGATGGCCGACCCGGCGTTCACGGCCGAACTCTCGCGGTTGCTCACGACCTACGCCGGGCGCGCGACGCCGATCACCGATGCCACCCGCTTGTCCGAGCACGCCGGCGGAGCCCGCATCCTGCTGAAGCGCGAAGACCTCACCCACACCGGATCTCACAAGATCAACAACGTGCTGGGTCAGGCACTGCTCACCGTGCGCATGGGCAAGAAGCGGTTGATCGCCGAGACCGGAGCCGGCCAGCACGGTGTTGCCACGGCGACAGCCGCCGCCCTGTTCGGCCTCGAGTGCACGATCTACATGGGCGAAGAAGACACCCGCCGCCAGGCCCTCAACGTTGCACGCATGAAGATGCTCGGCGCGGAGGTCATTCCGGTGACGGCCGGGACCAAGACGTTGAAGGACGCCATCAACGAGGCCTTCCGCGACTGGGTCACGACGGTCGAGGAGACGCACTACCTGTTCGGCACCGTGGCCGGCCCGCACCCGTTCCCCGCGCTGGTCCGTGACTTTCAGAAAGTGGTCGGCGAGGAAGCCCGCGCGCAGGTCTTGGCTCTGACCGGCCGACTGCCCGACGCTGTCACCGCGTGCGTCGGCGGCGGCTCGAACGCGATCGGCATCTTCACCGCGTTTCTGCCGGATAACTCGGTTCGCCTCTACGGATTCGAGGCGGGCGGCGACGGGGTCGCGACCGGCCGGCATGCGGCGACGTTGAGCGCGGGCACCCGCGGAGTTCTGCACGGTGCGCGGACCTACGTGTTGCAGGATTCCGACGGGCAGACGCTTGCATCGCACTCGATCTCCGCCGGCCTCGACTACCCCGGAGTCGGGCCCGAGCACGCGTGGCTTGCGGAGACGGGTCGGGTCACCTACCTGCCGATCACCGACTCCGAGGCGATGGACGCGTTCTTGCTGCTCGCCAGAACCGAAGGCATCATTCCGGCCATCGAAAGCGCGCACGCATTGGCTGGCACGCTGCACCTGGGGCGCCAGCTCGGACCGGACGCCGTGGTGCTGGTGAGTCTGTCCGGGCGCGGCGACAAGGACGTCGACACCGCGGCGGCCTGGTTCAACCTTGAGTCCTCGCCGACGGGGGTTCGATGACGGCGATGCCCGCGACGTTCGCGCCGAGCAAGCTGAACGAGACCCTGGCCCGTTGCAAGGCGGAAGGCCGTGCCGCCCTGATTGGCTACCTGCCTGCCTGTTTTCCCACGCCAGACAGGGGGATCGCCGTACTGCAGGCGTTGGTCGAGGGCGGCGTCGACGCGATCGAGGTCGGGCTTCCCTACAGCGATCCGGTGCTCGAAGGTCCGACGATCGCGCGCTCGCATGACGTTGCGTTGCGGGCCGGATCGACGACTGCCCGCGTGCTGAGCACTGTGCAGGCGGTCGCCGCCACTGGCGTGCCGACCGTGGTGATGACGTACTGGAATCCGGTCGAACGGTATGGCGTCGAGCGATTCGCCGCTGACCTCGCCGCGGCCGGTGGTTGCGGGCTTGATCACCCCCGACCTGCTACCCGACGAGGCGGAGCCGTGGGTCGAGGCAAGCGACGCCCACGGCTCGATCGCATCTTCGTGGTGGCGCCGAGCAGCACCGACCGGCGGCTTGCGATGACGGCCAGGTACTGCCGCGGCTTCATCTACGCTGCCTCGGTGATGGGCGTCACCGGCACCCGCGCTCAGACCAGCTCACTGGCGCCAGCCCTGGTCGACCGGATCCGCGCCACGACGTCCTTGCCGGTCGGCGTCGGGCTCGGCGTCAGCAACGCCGACCAGGCGGCCGAGGTCGCCGGTTACGCCGACGCGGTGATCGTCGGTTCGGCGTTCGTGCGCCGCGTTCTCGAAGCGCGCGGCCCGGCTGACGAGGCCGTCGCGGTGCGGACCCTGGCGGCCGAACTGGCTGCCGGCGTGCGCCGCCGATAGCGTCGTGCCAGTGATGACGACGACTGCGCTGCCAGCCCTTCAGTCGGTGCACGACTACATCCCGAGCCCGAGCGACGGCGTCTGGCACCTTGGTCCGGTCCCGATTCGCGGCTACGCGCTGTGCATCATCATCGGAATCTTCGCGGCCGCGATACTGGCCGACCGCCGCTATCGCGCTCGCGGCGGCGCACTCGGCGTCATCAACGAAGTCTCGACCTGGGCGGTGCCGTTCGGCCTCGTCGGTGGCCGGATCTACCACGTCGCCACGGACTGGTCGGACTACTTCGGCAAGGGTGGCAGCCCGATTCGCTCGCTCGAGGTCTGGAAGGGCGGCCTCGGCATCCCAGGGGCAGTCGCATTTGGCGGGCTCGGGGTTTTCATCGCCTGCCGTCGGCGCGGAGTGCTGATGCCGCCGATCGCCGATGCCGTCGCCCCTGGGCTCGTGCTGGCTCAGGGCATTGGCCGCTGGGGAAACTGGTTCAACCAAGAGCTCTACGGTCGACCGACGTCGCTGCCGTGGTCGGTGCGCATCGACGCCGCGCATCAGTGCGGCGTGATCACGAGTTCGTTCCAGACAGCCGCTGTGCAGGCCGAGTGTCAGTCGGGTGTTTTCACGAACGTGTATGGCTATTTTCAGCCGACGTTCCTGTACGAGTCGATCTGGGATATCGGCACCGCCATCGCGCTGATCCTGCTCGACCGCAAGTACAAGCTCGGCCACGGTCGGGTGTTCGCGCTCTACCTCGTCATCTACGGCCTTGGCCGCAGCTGGATCGAGGCGCTGCGGATCGACCCGGCACACCACTTCTACGGTTTGCGACTCAACGACTGGACGAGCATCGCCATCGTCCTTGCTGGCGTCATCGGTTACCTGGTGTCTGCGCGCTTGCACCCGGGCCGCGAAGTCGTCCTTGTCCGCGGTGGCGACCCTGCCGAGCCTCGTCATCAGATTCCGCCGTTGATTCACCTGCGGAAACAACCGTTGAGGCGCCCGTTCCCGACGTCCCGGCTACGAGTCGTTTCCACCGATCCGCCTGATGTCGTCGAGCCACCTGACGACGCTGAACCGGCCGTCGCCACCGAACCGATCGACGCACTCGATCCCGCGATGCCCGTCGAGCTCCTGTTTCACCCGGTGAAGGCGACAGAGCCGGAGGCGGACGCCGAGGTGGCGGGGGTCGTCGAGCCGCAGGACGAAGTCGAACCTGCAGAGGACGAAGCCGAGCCGGTGGCGGACGCTGAGGTGGCTGAAGCCAAGCCGGACGACGAAGCCGAGCCCGTCGACGAAGCCGAGCCCGCGGCGGAGAATGTA
This sequence comes from uncultured Actinomycetes bacterium, assembly GCA_963799955.1. Classification (GTDB taxonomy): domain Bacteria; phylum Actinomycetota; class Actinomycetes; order Acidothermales; family Acidothermaceae; genus PALSA-607. Next base: position 90,605 of record CAWCZJ010000003.1, on the reverse strand, counting down.
GATGAGGTAGTCGTCGGGGCGGAGCCGCCGCCAAATCACGGGGGTGAATCGTGACCACCGGACACCATGACGTTGCTGCCCAGCCGCGTCCGGAGGTCCATCACGACCACCGCGATGTCACTGGCGGCTGGCTGCGGCCAGCGGTCTTCGGCGCGATGGACGGCCTGATTTCCAACTTCTCATTGATCTCTGGCTTCTCCGGCGCCCAGGCGTCTCGCGCACTTGATGATCCTGAGCGGCCTCGGCGGCCTGGTGGCAGGCGCATTCTCGATGGCCGTTGGTGAGTACGTCTCGGTGGCTTCGCAAGGTGACCTGGCGCGAGCCGAGATCGAGGTCGAGCGATACGAGTTGCGACACAACGCCGCCGCCGAGCAGGCCGAACTCGCCGAGCTCTACATCTCCCGCGGCGTCGACCGAGCACTGGCGCTCGAGGTATCGAAGCAGCTGTCCCGTGACCCGGACCAGGCGCTCGAAATCCATTCGCGAGAAGAACTCGGCGTGTCGGTCGGCGGCTTGCCGTCGCCTTACCTGGCCGCCGGGTCGTCTTTTGTGTCGTTTTCGATCGGGGCGGCGCTCCCGCTGCTGCCGTTTGTGTTCGGGGCAACTGCGCTCTGGCCAGCCGCGATCGTCGCTGGGCTGGCGTTGTTGCTGGCTGGAGGCATCGTCGCTCGGATCACCGGGCGCCCGTGGTGGTACGGCGGTTTGCGCCAGCTGGTGCTCGGGGCCGTTGCGGCTGGTGTCACGTTCGCCGTCGGCGCCGCCATCGGCACCCACATCACCTGAGTCGCCGCACAGACGGAGCTAACCCGCTCATGCGCTAATCTGTCGCCGTATTGCGCGTGAGATTTCGCACGAGTGATGCGAGCATGGGTCAGGGCCAACGTCGTCCCTGTGGAACGTGCACGGCAGCGGCGCTCAGCGCCGGGTCTGCACAGGAACAGCAGGCGACGGGAGAGCCATGTCGAGTCCAACGACTGGTGGGCTGTACGACCCGGCATTCGAACACGACGCGTGCGGCGTCGCGTTCGTCGCTGATCTTGCTGGCGGCCGCAGCCACGACGTCGTTGCGAACGCCCTCACAGCACTCCGCAATCTCGAACACCGTGGCGCTACCGGCCGCGAGATTGATACCGGCGACGGCGCCGGCTTGCTCACTCAGATCCCAGATGCTTTCTTCCGTGGCGTCGTGGATTTTCCACTGCCGGCATCGGGCGCTTACGCCGTCGGTATCGCGTTCCTGCCTATCGACAACTTTGAGGCTGCGACCGCTGTCGCCGGCGTAGAGCGCATCGTCGCCGACGAAGACCTGCGGTTGCTCGGCTGGCGCGAAGTTCCCGTCGTTGCCGACATCCCTGGTCCGAGCGCGCGGGCCATGATGCCGCGCTTCAGGCAGGTGTTTGTCGCAGCCAATGACCCGACACTGACCGGCATGACTCTTGAGCGCATGGTCTTTCGCGCGCGCAAGAGGATCGAGCGCGAGATCGAGGTGTATTTCGCGTCGTTGTCGGCACGGACGCTCGTCTACAAGGGCATGCTCACGGCGCCGCAGCTGGAGCCGTTCTTTCCCGACCTGTCTGACCCACGCTTCGCGTCGTCACTCGCGCTCGTGCACTCCCGGTTCTCGACCAACACGTTCCCGAGTTGGCCGCTCGCGCATCCCGTACCGCTACATCGCGCACAACGGCGAGATCAACACGATCAAGGGCAACCGCAACTGGATGCGGGCGCGCGAAAGCCTGCTCGCGAGCGACCTGATTCCCGGCGACCTCGAGCAACTGTTCCCGATCTGCACGACCGGTGGCAGCGACTCGATGAGTTTCGATGAGGTGCTCGAACTTCTCCATCTGGGCGGCCGGTCGCTCCCGCACGCCGTCTTGATGATGATCCCCGAGGCGTGGGAGAAGAACACCGAGATGGACGCCGCGCGGCGGGCGTTCTATGAATTCCATGCGAGTGTGATGGAGCCGTGGGACGGCCCAGCCTGTGTGACATTCACCGACGGCACCCTGATCGGCGCGGTGCTCGACCGCAACGGCCTTCGACCCGCCCGTTACTGGGTGACCGACACCGGTCTTGTCGTGCTGGCAAGTGAAGTCGGTGTGCTCGACATCGATCCGGCGTCGATCGTGCGTAAGGGCCGCCTGCAGCCCGGCCGGATGTTTCTCGTCGACACGGCGGCCGGGCGCATCGTCGACGACGCCGAGATCAAGTCTCAGCTCGCGGCCGAGCATCCCTACGACGACTGGTTGCATGCCGGGTTGCTGAAGCTGCCGAAGTTGCCCGAGCGCGAGCACATCAGCTACTCGCACGAGTCGGTGCTGCGGCGCCAGCAGACGTTCGGCTATACCGAGGAAGAGTTGCGAATCCTGCTTGCCCCCATGGCAAGCGCGGCTGCCGAGCCGATCGGCTCGATGGGCAACGACGTCCCACTCGCAGCGCTGTCGGTACGGCCGCGGTTGCTGTTCGACTACTTCAGCCAGCTGTTCGCGCAGGTCACCAACCCGCCGCTCGACGCTATCCGCGAAGAGCTCGTTACCTCGCTCGCCGGTGCGATCGGGCCCGAACAGAACCTGCTCGAGCCTGGCCCGATCTCGTGTCGGCAGATCGTCGTGCCGTTCCCGGTCATCGACAACGACGAGCTCGCCAAGATCCTGCATGTCAACGACGACGGGGACCTGCCCGGACTCGCGCCGTTCGTCGTGCGCGGTCTGTATGACGTCGATGGCGGGGGAGACGCGCTCGAGCACCGGCTCAGCGAAATCGCTGCCGAGATTTCGGCTGCTATCGACAGCGGCGCTCGCATCATCGTGTTGTCCGACCGCGACTCAGATCGCGAGCTCGCACCGATCCCGTCGCTGCTGCTGACTGCTGCCGTGCATCATCACCTGATTCGCGAGAAGACGCGCACGAAGGTGGGCCTGATCGTCGAGGCCGGTGATGTGCGCGAGGTGCATCATGTGGCGCTGCTCATCGGCTACGGCGCTGCGGCCGTCAACCCGTACCTGGCGATGGAGACCGTCGAGGACATGACCCGCACCGGAGCGATCACCGGCGTCGACGGTGATACCGCGGTGCACAACTTGGTGAAGGCACTCGGCAAGGGCGTGCTGAAGGTGATGTCGAAGATGGGTATCTCGACGGTCGCCTCGTACACCGGTGCCCAGGTGTTCGAAGCTCTCGGCCTTTCACACGATGTCGTTGACCGTTACTTCACCGGAACGTCGTCGAAGCTCGGCGGCGTCGGGCTTGACGTGATCGCGCACGAGGTCGAGTCGCGGCACACGCATGCTTACCCGATGGGTGGCGTGCAGCAGTCACACCGGCGGTTGCAGATCGGTGGCGACTATCAATGGCGGCGCGAGGGCGAGCCGCACCTGTTCAACCCGGAGACCGTCTTCCGGCTGCAACATTCGACGCGGACCGGCCGCTACGAGCTCTTCAAGGACTACAGCAAGCTCGTTGACGACCAGTCGCGCGAGCTCATGACGTTACGTGGCCTGTTCAAGCTGCGCAGTGGGTTGCGACCGGCGGTGCCACTCGACGAGGTCGAGCCGGTCTCCGAAATCGTGAAGCGGTTCTCGACAGGTGCGATGAGTTACGGGTCGATCAGCAGCGAGGCGCACGAGAACCTCGCCATCGCGATGAACTCGCTCGGCGCGCGGTCGAACACCGGCGAGGGCGGCGAGGATTCCGATCGGCTCTACGACAACCGGCGATCAGCCGTCAAGCAAGTAGCGAGTGGCCGGTTCGGTGTGACGAGTGAGTACCTCAGCGCGCGCCGACGACCTGCAGATCAAGATGGCGCAGGGGGCGAAGCCAGGCGAGGGTGGGCAGCTTGCTGGGCACAAGGTCTACCCGTGGATCGCAAAAACGCGCCACTCCACGCCCGGGGTCGGGCTCATCTCGCCGCCGCCGCACCACGACATCTATTCGATCGAAGACCTCAAGCAGCTCATCCACGACCTGAAGAACGCCAACCCGCAAGCGCGCGTGCACGTCAAGCTCGTTGCCGAGGTCGGTGTCGGCACGGTCGCCGCCGGCGTCGCAAAAGCGCACGCCGACGTCGTCCTGATCTCGGGTCACGACGGCGGCACGGGTGCGGCTCCGCTCACCTCGCTCAAGCATGCAGGCGGTCCATGGGAGCTCGGTCTTGCCGAGACCCAGCAGACGCTGATCGCCAACGGCTTACGCGAGCGAATCGTCGTCCAGACCGATGGTCAGTTGAAGACCGGTCGCGATGTCGTCATCGCGATGCTGCTCGGTGCTGAAGAGTTTGGCTTTGCGACCGCGCCGCTTGTCGTGTCTGGCTGCGTCATGATGCGCGTGTGCCATCTCGACACGTGTCCGGTCGGGGTGGCTACGCAGAACCCCGAGTTGCGCAAGCGGTTCAGCGGCAAGCCTGAGTTCGTGGTGAACTTCTTCGAGTTCATCGCCGAAGAGGTGCGTGAGTACCTTGCCGAGTTGGGCTTCCGCAGCATTTCGGAGGCGATCGGCGAGGTCGAGTTCCTCGACACGGCTGACGCGATCTCGCACTGGAAGACAAGCGGTCTCGATCTCGCACCGATCCTGCACGTCCCGAACGACCGCAGCGAACCGCGCCGCAACCTCATCGCCCAGGATCACGGCTTGGAGAAGGCGCTCGACAATACGCTGATCGCACTTTCAGAGGGCGCGTTGAACGACGGCACCGCGGTGAAGTTCGAGATTCCGATCCGCAACGTCAACCGCACGGTCGGCACGATGCTCGGTCATGAGGTGACGAAGCGCTATCGGGGTGAGGGTCTTCCCGACAACACGATCGACATCACCTTCACCGGTTCGGCGGGCCAATCCTTTGGTGCCTTCTTGCCGCGCGGTGTCACGCTACGGCTCGTCGGTGATGCAAACGACTATGTGGGTAAGGGATTGTCGGGCGGGCGCATCATCCTTCGCCCCGCCGACGACGCCTCGTTCCCGGCGGAAAGCAACGTCATCGCCGGCAACGTCCTGCTGTATGGCGCGACCTCCGGTGAGGCGTTTGTTCGTGGAGTGGTGGGTGAGCGCTTCGGCGTCCGTAACTCCGGAGCGAGCGCGGTTGTCGAGGGCGTCGGTGACCACGGCTGCGAATACATGACGGGTGGTCTCGTCGTGGTTCTCGGGACGACGGGGCGCAACTTTGCGGCCGGCATGTCCGGTGGTATCGCGTACGCGTTCGATCTCGACGCGGCACGGGTCAACACTGAGATGGTCGAGATCGAAGCCCTCGACGCTGCAGACGGCGACGTCGTGCTTGACCTCGTGCGCAGGCACGCCGACGAGACAGGCTCGCGGTTGGCTGCGGAGATGCTTGCTGACTGGTCGAAGGCGATCGATCGATTCTCGAAGATCATGCCGCGCGACTACAAGCGGGTGCTCGCGGCGCGCGCGAAGGCCGAGCACGAGGGCCTCGATGTCAACGAGCAGATCATGGCGGCGTCGCATGGCTGACCCGAAGGGCTTCCTGACGACGGCCCGCGAGACTGCACAGACCCGGCCCGTCGACGTCCGCATCATGGATTGGAACGAGGTCTACTACCCGTTTCCGCACGCCAGCCTGGAAAAGCAGGCTGGTCGATGCATGGACTGCGGCATTCCGTTCTGCCATAACGGCTGCCCTCTGGGGAATCTGATTCCCGAGTGGAACGACCTGGTGTGGCGGCACGACTGGCGTGAAGCAGCCGAGCGGCTGCACGCAACCAACAACTTTCCTGAAGTCACCGGGCGACTGTGCCCGGCGCCGTGCGAAGCCGCGTGCGTGCTCGCGATCGATCCGTCGCAGACGGGTGGCTCGGTTGCGATCAAGCAGGTCGAGCATGAGATTGCCGACCGTGCATGGGACGACGGCTGGGTGACGCCGCAAGTCCCTGGCCGGCAGACCGGAAACACCGTCGCCGTTGTTGGATCAGGTCCGGCCGGCCTGGCCGCTGCGCAGCAGTTGACGCGCGCCGGCCACACGGTCGCGGTGTACGAACGCGCCGACCGTATCGGCGGCCTGCTGCGCTACGGCATCCCGGAATTCAAGATGGAGAAGGCCGTTCTCGACCGCAGGCTTGCGCAGATGTCGGCCGAAGGCACCCGGTTCAGGCCGGGGGTGGAGATCGGCGTCCATCTCACCGCACGTGAACTGAAATCTCGCTACGACGCCATCGTGCTCGCGATTGGTTCGACAGTGGCGCGGGATCTGCCCATCACCGGGCGACACGTCGGCGGTATCCACCAGGCGATGGAGTACCTGCCGATCGCGAATCGCGTGCAGCAGGGCGACCTCGTCGAACCGACGATCACCGCGGCGGGCAAGCACGTCATCATCATCGGCGGCGGCGACACCGGCGCCGACTGCCTCGGCACCGCGCACCGGCAGGGAGCTGCGTCAGTTACGCAGCTCGAGATCCTGCCCGAGCCTCCTGGTAGTCGTGCTGCGATCACACCGTGGCCGACGTGGCCCCTCATGCTGCGCACGTCGTCTGCTCACGACGAGGGTGGCGAAAGAAAGTTCGCGGTGAACACCGAGGAGTTCCTCTCCGACGACGCCGGCAACGTGCGCGCCCTGCGGGTCGTCGAGGTCGTGATGACCGAAGGACGGGTCGAAGCGATCGCTGGCACGGAGATCGAGATTCCGGCAGAGCTGGTGCTGCTCGCGATGGGATTCACCGGCCCCGAACGCGCGCTGGCCGAACAGTTCCGGATCGACCTCGACAGCCGCGGCAACCTGGCCCGCAACTCGTCCTACGCGACCAATGTGCCTGGCGTGTTCGTCGCCGGCGACGCCGGCCGCGGCCAGTCGCTGATCGTGTGGGCGATCGCTGAGGGCCGTGCGGCGGCATCGTCGGTTGACCATTTCCTCACCGGGCTCGACCGGCTTCCGGTGCCCATCAAGTCGACCGCTCGGCCGCTCACCTGATTGCCCGCGTGCCGAGAGCGTTCCCGGTCAGCTGCCGCCCTAGGCTGGCTTCATGAGTCGCCGGGCAAAGATCGTCTGCACTTTGGGGCCGGCGACCTACTCGCCTGAGGCGATTCGAGCGTCTCGTCGATGCGGGCATGGACGTCGCACGGCTGAACCTCAGCCATGGCACGCACGCCGATCACGAGCAGGTCTACGGACTTGTCCGTGCAGCTTCCGACGACAGCGGCCGCGCGGTCGGCATCATGGTCGACCTGCAGGGCCCGAAGATCCGGCTTGGTCGCCTGGCTAGCGGGCCGGTGACGTTGGTTGCCGGCGCCGAGTTCACGATCACCACCGAGGACGTTCCCGGCAGCAAGGTGCTTGCGTCGACGACGTACGCCGGCCTGCCTGGCGACGTCCACCCCGGCCTGCGGATCCTGATCGATGACGGTCGCGTGTGCCTGGAGGTCGTCGCGGTTGATGGCCCGCGCGTCGTCACGACGGTGATCGAAGGCGGCACGATCTCCGACCACAAGGGCATCAACGTTCCCGGCGCGGCGTTGTCGGTGCCAGCCATGAGCGAGAAGGACGTCGACGACCTGCGTTGGGGTCTGCGCATCGGCGCCGACATGATCGCGTTGTCGTTCGTGCGGTCGGCCGAAGATTTCGCCGACGTCGCCAAAATCATGGACGAAGAGGGCCGTCGGGTCCCTGTCATCGCCAAGATCGAGAAGCCTCAGGCGGTCGACCGGCTCGAGGAGATCATGGAAGCGTTCGACGGCTTCATGATTGCCCGCGGCGACCTCGGGGTCGAGATGCCTCTTGAGGAGGTCCCGCTCGTGCAGAAGCGCGCGATCGCGCTCGCGCGGCAGAACGCGAAGCCGGTCATCGTGGCGACGCAGATGCTCGAGACGATGATCGGGGCGTCGCGGCCGACGAGAGCTGAGGTTTCCGACGTCGCGAACGCCGTGCTCGACGGGGCCGACGCCCTGATGCTGTCGGGGGAGACGAGCGTCGGCGCACACCCCTCGCTCGCGGTGCAGACGATGGCGCGCATCATCACGACCGTCGAGAAGGGCGCCCTCGACACGATCCCCGTGGTCACCGGGAAGGCGCGGACGAAGGGCGGCGCCATCGCGCACGCGGCCGCCGAGGTCGGTGCCGATCTTGGGGCGCGTTACCTCGTCGCGTTCACCGAAACCGGCGACAGCGCGCGTCGACTGTCTCGGTACCGATCGGCGATCCCGTTGCTCGCGTTCAGCCCGATCGGCTCCACCCGAAACCAGCTTGCGCTCACCTGGGGAGTCGAGACCTTCCTGGTACCTCCGGTCTCACACACCGACCAGATGGTGCGCCAGGTCGACCGCGCCCTGCTCGAGCTCGAGCGCTGCCAACTCGGCGAGCTGGTCGTGATCGTCGCGGGCAGCCCACCCGGCGTCCCCGGCTCGACGAACACCCTGCGCGTCCACCGAATCGGCGACACGGTAGAAACGGACGCCCCCGCGTACAGCTAAGCGCGGTCGGGTCGCTGCGCTCGGTACCCGCAAGTCGGCTCTCGAACGCGACAGCGCTTGCGGCGCGATTCTGCATCCGCCCCGCTCGCTGCGCTCGGTACCCCGGGTCGGATTCGAACCGACAGCGCTCACGGTGCGGATTCTCATCCGCCTCGGCTCGCTGCGCTCGGTACCCCGGGTCGGATTCGAACCGACACTGGATGGTGTTTGAGACCATTGCCTCTGCCGTTGGGCTACCGGGGCTGCCGCCGGCTTCCCGGCAAGGCTTGCAGTGCGCGGGCCAATCTATCGGTCCGGGTAGGCTGGCCGCGTGCGGGAGGACGACGCGGGGGGCAAGCACGTGCCGACGCCCGCCGACATTGCAGAAGGCCCGCCAATCGCCGTCCCGCGTTGAAACGTCCCGCGTTGACATGGTTGCGCGGACGCCGACCGCTGCCGCCGCACCGCCCCCTCGGTCGAGGGTGGTGATCGCCGAGGACGAAGCGCTGATCCGGCTCGACCTCAAGGAGACTCTCGACGAGCTGGGCTACGAGGTCGTTGGTGAGGCAGGCTGACGGCGAGCAGGCCGTCGCGCTGGCGCGAGAACTGCGGCCTGACCTGGTGATTCTCGACGTCAAGATGCCGGTGCTCGATGGCATCACTGCAGCACAACGGATCGCCGCAGCGGGAATCGCGCCGGTCGTGATCCTTACGGCGTTCTCCCAGCGCGACCTGGTCGAACGGGCCCGCGACGCCGGCGCGATGGCCTACCTGGTCAAGCCGTTCAGCTCCACCGACCTGATGCCGGCCATCGAGATGGCGATGAGCCGCTACGCCGAGGCGGCGGCGCTGGGAGCGGAGGTCTCCAACCTGACCGAGCAGTTGGCGACCCGCAAAGTTCTCGACCGGGCGAAGGGCATCCTGCAGGCGACCAGGCAGCTGAGCGAGCCCGACGCCTTCCGGTGGATTCAGCAGTCCGCGATGGACCAGCGCGTCTCGATGCGGACAATTGCCGACGCGGTGATTGCGTCGGACGGCGGCGAGGCTCCGCCTCCGGCGATACCGTCATAACGGGGCTAAAGCGTGATATTACGGTCACGGTCTGAATAAGATTTGGTTACGACCGCAACTTATAGGCAGCAGGATTTATCAACAGGTGCCCGCTCCCGCTACTGTCCCACGCAGTCATCAGCACGCACGGCAGACGTCCGCGCGCCTATTCGGTCTATTCGTTGGAGGCACCTCGGTGCAGAAAAAAGTCCTCACGACAGTGCTGGCAGCTAGCGCCATCGGCGCGATGGTGCTGTCCGGCTGCTCGAGCAGCAAGAAGACCACCGGCGCCCTTGGCAGCTCGACCCCCACGGCGGCGGCATCTGCCTCCGCGGGCGGCGGCTCGTGCAACGGCACCGGCACCACGTACAAGATCGGCTACCAAGGCCCGCTCACGGGTGACAACAAGCAGCTCGGTATCAACATGATCAACGCGGTCAACCTTGCCGTCGACGCAGGCCAACGCAGCGAAGAACCTCTGCTTCCAGCTCGCGGCACTGCAGGAAGACGACCTCGGCACCGCCGCGGGCGCGCCTCCGGCCGAGGCTGCCCTTGAGCAGGACCCGGCAGTCGTCGGCGTCATCGGCCCGGCATTCTCGGGTCGCGACCGCAGCTGTTGGTGCCAAGTACGCGCAGGCAGGCATCGCCTTGATCAGCCCGTCGGCGACCAACGCGACGCTGACCAGCCAGGGCTTCACGACGTTCCACCGCATCGTGCCGACCGACGGCATCGAGGGCAAGGCGACCGCCGACTACCTCGCGGGCAAGTTCAAGACGGCTTTCGTCGTCGACGACACGTCGACCTACGGCGCTGGCGTGGCCCAGGTCGTCGCGGCAGAGCTGAAGGCCAAGGGCGTCAAGGTCGACACCCAGTCGATCGCCCCGACCACTGACTACAGCGCGATCGCGACGAAGGTCGCGGCATCCGGTGACGCGGCCATGTACTACGGAGGTTACGACGCACAGGCTGGCTTGCTGGCCAAGGCGTTGCAGGCGGCGTCGTACAAGGGCTTCGAGATCTCCGGCAACGGTGGCAAGTCGAGCGTGTTCAGCGTCGACTGCCGGCGCAGCCGGTGACGGGTACTACTTCGCATGTGGCTGCCTCGACGCGACGACGGCTCCGGCCGCCGCGGCGTTCAACAAGGCGTACACGGCGAAGTTCAACACCCCGCCGTCGACCTACTCGCCTGAGGCCTACGACGCGACGAACGCGATGATCTCGGCGATCTCGGCCGCACAGAAGGCTGGCGGAGTCACCCGGGCAGCGGTCGAGACCGCAGTCAACGCGCTGGACTACACCGGTATCACCACGACGGTGAAGTTCACGCCGACCGGCGAGGTTGCCCAGGCGACGGTCGACCTGTACGAGCAGAAGAGCGGCACCATCGTCCTTCTCGGAGACATCACCAAGCAGTAGTAGGCGCGATCCGCACAGGCGGTTAGCCGACGGCGCCCCGGTATCCGATTCACTCGGATACCGGGGCGCCTCTCGCAACACCTGTCGCACTCTGCTACACACTGTCGCCGACGTGATGCTCTCCCGGAGGGACATCCAGGCATGACCCAGTTCTTCGACTACTTGATCCTCGGGCTGACCCGAGGATCGATGTACGCCCTCATCGCGCTGGGCTACACGCTGGTCTACGGGATCCTCCAGCTGATCAACTTCGCGCACAGCGAGGTGTTCATGTCCGGGGCCTTCGGCAGCTACATCGTTGTGCACCTGATCGTGGGTAACGGCTCAGGAACGGCGACCTGGGAAGTCCCCATCGTCATCGCGGTGGGCATGATTACCGGCGCGATCACTGCCGCCTGCATCGCCTGGACTCTCGAGAGAGTGGCCTACCGGCCGCTGAGACGAAGAGGCGCGCCGAAACTCGCCTTCCTGATCGGGGCGATCGGCGCATCGTTCTTTCTGTCGACGCTGGCGAGCAAACTCTTCAATAGCCAGACCACGAACCAGTTCCCCATCTTCTTCGATCACAACACGACGCTCTTCCAGATCGACGGCGCGAAGGTGAAGGCCCTGCAAGCCGTCATCGTGTTGTCTGCGCTGGCGATGATGGTGTTCCTTGACCGGCTGGTGAACGTCACCAAGCTGGGCCGCAGTATTCGCGCGGTCTCCGAGGACGCCCCCACTGCGGCGCTCATGGGGATCGACATCGACAAGACCATCTCGCGCACGTTCATCATTGGCGGTCTGCTCGGCGGCGCGGCCGGCTTCTTGTTCGGTCTCAACTTCAGCTTCGCCTACAACATGGGCTTCGCGCCTGGTGTGAAGGCGTTCGCTGCCGCTGTGCTCGGCGGTATCGGCAACATCCGCGGTGCCATGCTCGGCGGCTTGCTGCTCGGAGTCGTCGAAAACCTCGTGCTTCTCATTCCTGGGTTCGACGCAAGCTGGACAGACGTCGTCGCGTTCGTCGTTCTCGTCGGCGTACTGATGTTTCGTCCGACAGGCATTCTCGGCGAGCGCGTGGGGCGGGCGGCATGACCGACGTCAGCGCACCGACGACGCTGCCACCGCGGGCGCAGATTCATGCGCCTTCGCGACGGTCGATTCTGTTGAAGCGGCTGCTTGCATGTCTCGCCGGCGGAGTGGTGCTGGCCATGATGGTCGGGCCGCAGGAGGGCTCGCAGACCGACTACGGCTACGCGTTCCGCAAGTCTGTTCTTGAGCCGCGCATCGTCGTGTTCCTCGGCATCGGCGTGCTGCTTTTCCTCGCCATCACTTACTGGCCGACGATCGTGCCGTACCTGACCAGGCCGGGTTTTTGGCCGTTGGTATCGGGTGCGCTCGCAGTGGTCGCAGCGATCACGTTGATGCACTGGTACGACCCCGCGGGTGATGGCAAGTTCAGCTCGACCGCCACCGTCGTGAGGCACGCGTCGACATATATCGGCACTAGCAAAGGCATTCTTCGGCTGGCTGGCATGGACCGAACTGCTGGCGATCGTCGTCGCCGGAGCGGCATCGATCATCTTGGGCCTGCGGCGACTCGCGGCCATCGTCGCCGTTGCTGCCTTGGTCGCGGCGGTGATCAGCTATCTCGCGCACCAGGCGGTCGTGAACGCCGGTAGCCACCAGATCGATCACTCCCTCGGCTACGCGGCCGCGATCCTCGGCTACCTCGTCATCGCGGGCGCGATGCTGATTTCGGCAACCACTGCGGCTCAGCAAGTCGAGAGCAAGGCGTTAGTCGGCCGAATGTTCGCTTTCCGCCCCGGGCTTCCGCTAGTTGTGCTCGGCGCAGTACTCACGCTCCTCGCATTCCTTGAGGCACGGTGGTTTTCGCCCGGGGACAAGAACACGACGCTTTCCGCGACGCACAGCCTGTTCGCTGGGAGTGGCCTGAAGTTCGCTCGAGTACGACTACTTGGGCTGGCTGGGCTGGCTGCTCCTCGCGATCACGGTGGTCCTCTCGCGGTGCGGCTGTCTGGATCCGCAGTCGGTCGCTGAGTTGGGTAGCCGCTGCTGTAGGTCTGGTCAGCAACGTTGTTCACGCTGCTCACCATGTACGAGATGAGCAAGATCGGCGCGCAGCACAAGCTCGATGCAGCCACCGGTCCTTGGCAGAACCTCGGCGCAGGCGGCTGGATGGCGTGCGGTGGATTCTTCCTCCTAGGTGCGGCCGGCTTTATCGCCGCCACTGCGCTGCGGCCGTCGACCTCGGGTGCGTCCGGCGCACACGGCCGGCGCAGCGTCGGCTACACCAGCTCCGATGTTGTTGGGACGAGCAAGGGCTCGCAGAAAACACTCGGTTATCTCAGTGCGCCAGGGGCCGCGCGCACCGCGCTGCTCATTGCCGTTGCCGCCGCGTTGTTCTATCCACCGACGGCCACCTCGTTCTGGCAGGAGGTCGTGGTCTCGCAGATCGGCATCTCGATGCTGCTTAGCGGTTGGGCTCAACGTGGTAGTCGGTTGGGCGGGCCTGCTCGACCTTGGCTTCATCGCGTTCTACGCAATCGGCTCGTACACCACCGCCTACTTTGTTGGATCCCTGCCCATCAAGCCGCCGCATTGGATGATCGTCACTCCGCTGCTCACGATCCCATTAGCAGTGATCGTGTGTTTGTTGGCTGGCCTTGCGCTCGGCGCACCGACGTTGCGTTTGCGCGGTGACTATCTGGCGATCGTCACCCTCGGTTTTGGCGAGATCATCCATCTCAGCGCGGTGAACTCTCAGGGCATCACGAATGGCAGCGAGGGCCTGACGAACGACACGCAGCGGCATACAAAGTCAGTGCCGCAGCCATCGATTCATATTGGGCCGCTACACATTCACTGGGGCCTCAACCAACTCCAGTACTGGTACTTGCTGCTTGTGTTCCTCGTCGTCATCGTCCTCGCGTTCCGACGGCTCGAGCAATCGCGGCTCGGCCGTGCGTGGGCGGCGGTCAGGGAGGATGAGGTTGCTGCGCAGGCGACCGGCATCAACACGACGAAGGTGAAGCTCGCCGCGTTCGCGATCGGTGCGTCGACGTCGGGTGTCGCAGGTGCCTTTTTTGCAAGTCAGATCGGCGTGTTCACCCCCGATAACTTCGTGTTGAACAACTCGATCCTCATCGTGGCCTACGTCGTGTTCGGCGGCATGGGGTCGCTGTCTGGCGCGATGGCTGGGGCCGCGATGCTGACGTGGTTGCCGCAGTTCCTGAAGTACCAGGTACCGCCCGCAGACAAACTCATGTGGATCGGCGCCGTCGTCATGCTCATGATGATTTTCCGGCCGGCTGGGCTGATCCCGGCAAGGCGTCGGGCGGCCGAGTTGCACGGTCTCGACGTCCCGTCGAGCGCCGAAACCTTCGCCGTACCAGCGTCTGAGGGGCTGTGACATGACGGCCGTCGAGCAGTCGCCCGCTGCCGGCGCAGCACCTGCCAATGACGTCGTCTTCGACGTCGACAACGTGACATTGCGCTTTGGTGGAGTCACGAGTCTGAACGCCGTGTCGCTGCAGATGCATCGGGGCGAGATTCTCGCGATCATCGGACCCAACGGCGCGGGCAAGACGTCGCTGTTCAACTCACTGACGGGCGTCTACACCCCGCAAGAGGGCTCGATCATGCTGTCTGGTCGCGTCGGCGATCCGCCCGTCAGCGTGCTCGGCATGCCCACCCACAAGGTCAACCACCTCGGCGTCGCAAGGACCTTCCAGAACATCCGGCTCTTCCCGGCGTTGACTGCATTGGAGAACGTCAAGGTCGGCGTCGAGACCCGGCAGAAGTCCGGTCCGGTGGCGGCCATGCTCGGCCTGCCGTGGCAGCGGCGGGAAGAGCGCGAGAGCACCGCCGCCGCTTACGCCCTGCTGCGACGCGTTGGTCTCGAGCGACGTGCGAACGACTTGGCGTCGTCGCTTGCGTATGGCGAGCAGCGTCGCCTGGAGATCGCCCGCGCCCTCGGCACGAGTCCTGGTGTGATCTTGCTCGACGAGCCGGCGGCCGGCACCAACCCCGCTGAGAAGCGTGAGCTGGCCGGCTTGATCAAGAGCATCAACGTCGAGGACGGCATCGGCGTGCTGCTGATCGAGCACGACATGAAGCTGGTCATGTCGGTGGCCGACCGGATCGTGGTGCTCAACTTCGGCCAGAAGATCGCTGAGGGTTCGCCCGAGCAGATCCAACGCAACCCAGCGGTCGTCGCCGCCTATCTTGGAACGTCGACGGAGCAAGCCACAGGAACAGGCTGCGCACCAACCTGAGGTGCAGCTGATCGAGGTTGCAGCTGACGAACCGGAAGGTGATCCCCAATGACGCTGCTTGTCGTTGACGACATCGAGGTGCGCTACGGCAACATTCGCGCGCTCAAGGGAGTCTCCTTCGAGGTTGCCGAAGGCGAGATCGTCGCCCTGCTCGGTGCCAACGGCGCCGGCAAGACCACGACGCAAAAGACGGTCTCCGGAATGCTTCGGCCGTCGCTCGGCGGGATCATCTACGACGGCCAACGCATCGACGGAATCCCCGCCCACGAGCTCATCCGTCTCGGCATCTGCCATGTCCCCGAGGGTCGGCACGTGTTTCCGCGGATGACGGTCGCCGAGAACCTGGAAATGGGTGCGTTCCGTTTCAAGACCGTCGACCAAAAAGACCTCGACCACGTCCTCGAGCTTTTCCCGCGGCTGCGCGAGCGCTACAAGCAGCAGGCGGGCACGCTCTCCGGTGGTGAGCAGCAGATGCTTGCGATCGGCCGAGGCCTCATGGGCAAGCCCAGGCTGCTCCTGCTCGACGAACCGTCGATGGGGCTCGCGCCTCTGGTCGTGGCCCAAATCTTCGACATCATCCACCAGGTCAACCGCGAAGGCGTCACGGTCTTGCTGGTCGAACAGAACGCGGCTCAGGCGCTCTCGCTCGCGCACCGCGGATATGTCTTGGAGACCGGCGAGATCGTGCTGTCCGGCACCGGCGGCGAACTGCTCGCCGACGACCGCGTCCGCGCCGCCTACCTCGGGGAAGAAATCGCCAGCTGACACCCACCGCCGTCCGGCTCGCGGTGACTGCTACCCTCCGACCGTGCATCGACGCGTGATCATCACTCCGCCGACCCGCTCCTAGCAGGGTCTGGCGCCCCGCGTCCTGCACCTTCGGGACGCGTACTGACGTCGTGGCCATCCATGGCCCCGACGTGATGTCCTGACGCGCCGAATCCTGCTCTCGCGACCCTTTCCCATCCAGTCGCAGGAGCTCACCGATGTCTAGTCAATCCAGCACTCCTCAATTCACAGTCGCCGGTCTGCCACGGGCATCGCCGCACTCGTCGGCGCGGGCGTCCTTTGGGGGACCGGCGGAGTCACCGGGCGCGCCCTCACCGACCGCGCACACCTGTCCGGAATCGCTGTCGGTGCCTACCGATTAGGTCTCGGCGGCTTGTTGTTGGTGATCGTCCTGCTGTTCACCGGCGGCCGCCCACCGGTCGCCCGCGCTGCATGGCAACGGATCGCGAGTGTGGCGGGGCTGGCGGCGATCTATCAGGGCGCCTTCTTCAGCGCTGTCGCCCTGTCGTCGGTCAGTCTCGCCACGCTGGTCGCCATCGGGTCGTCGCCCGTGTGGGTGCTGGTGTACGAGGCGTGCGCGCAGCGCCGCTGGCCGCCGCGGCAGGCCGGGATCGTCGTGCTGGTCGCGCTTACCGGCCTGGCCTTGCTCGTCGGCTTACCGGCGAACCGATCGGATCCGGGACGGCTGCTGGCCGGGGCAGGGCTCGCGGCGCTGTCGGGTGCGACCTTCGCCGCGTTCACCCTGCTCGGACGCCGGCCGCTGGTCGCGGTCGATCAGCGCACCGTGACCGGCTACGGCTTCCTGCTCGGCGGGATCGATGCTGGCGGTCGTGACGGCCCCGACCACCGGGCTGGGGTTCACACCGTCGCTCGACACGGTCGGCCTGCTCGTCTTCCTGGCAGTAGTGCCGACCGCGATCGCTTATGGGCTGTTCTTCCGCGGGCTGCGCTCGGTGACCGCAGCGAATGCGACGGTGATCGCGCTGCTCGAACCGCTCACGGGCACGCTGCTGGCGATCGCGCTGCTGGGCGACAGGTTGTCGCCGGCAGGCATCGTCGGCGGTGTGTTGCTGGGGCTGTCGATCATTGCTTCGATCCGGACGTCGATCCCGCCGGTGGGGTTGTAGCGACTGCTCTGCGAGACGCGAGACGCGAGACGCAGAGCGAGCCCGGGCACTGTTGGCGCCGTCCAAGCCTTCCCCGGTCTTGGACGTTCTCTACTAGGCACCCGGGCTCGTCGGGACACACCGTACCGAGGTCTTGATGGTCACGGCAAAACATCCTTGCGATTCGCCGCTCGAAACCGGCAGCACGGGCGATCGATCGGGTCGGTGCACGGGACCTGGTATCGGTGGTGCTGATGAGAATTTTTTGGCGCGCCGATTCAGCTGATGAACACGAAGCGTAGTTCTCCGCTCTCACAGTGTGATTTTTGATTGAGACATCTCATAATCAAAGTAGCTGAAAGCGCTGAGCGGCGAACGAACGGTAGCTTGGGCTACTTGTCGTGACTGCGGTGAAAAGCGCAGACACGCCGTTCTCGGCTCGGTGGTTGATCTTTCTTCTCCGAAGGGCTGCACATCCCTGCGATTCCTCGCTACGCTCCCGATCTCCGGGTAAACAGCAGGTGGCCTTCGAGTTTGCCGTCGCCGATGCCGTTTGAGGAACAGTTTGATCACGGTTCGGCCACGCTTTGAGGCACAGTTCTTGCAACCCGGGGGAGTGAACTCGAGGCGACCCACGAGGTCGCACTGAGGAGCACAGGATGAGCCGATCCCACATCACGGTGCGAGCCGCCGGCGCGTCCGACGTCGCCGACCTCGTGGTGCTGTGGGACGAGCTCAAGCGATGCGGTGCCTTGAACGGTCGGCACGCGACCGTCCCCGATGACCGCACGATCGAAGAGCGCGTCCATCGGCTGCTGAGCCGTCCGAGCGGTCGCATCCTGCTGGCCTTCCTTGGTGATGACCCCGTCGGCATGGCGATGCTCACGACGGTTCCGCTCGGTGCGCTCAATGAAGCGGCGTGCGTCCAGGTCGAGTACACGGTGGTGGCCGAGGGCTTTCGCCGTCGCGGCGTCGGCCGCGCACTCATGGGTGCGGCGGCGTGCTACGCCGAGGACATCGGCGCGGAGCAGGTCACCGTCAGCGTCTCGCCGATGTCTCGTGAGGCGAACCGGTTCTACGCCCAGCTCGGTCTTGCGCCGCTGTCGGTACGCCGGGTCGCTCCGGCGTCGGCCCTGCGGCGGCGGATCGCGACCCTCGACCACGGTCCCGCTGCGCACGACCACCCGACCGGCCGGCGGCCGCTTGGCCAGCGCGCCGGGATGCGGGCTGCGCTGCGCCGCATGGCGATCGCGTCGGCGGTGGCCGAGCAGCCGAACGACGCCTGACCTCGTCGCGCCGACCGGGACGTCGGCGCGATTGCCTGCGCTCGGCTGGTCCGCCTGTCTCTGGCGGTGCCTAGGATCACAGGGTGCCCAACGCTCTCGCCTCGCCTGCCGCTTCCGCTCCCGTCGCGATGAAGCCCGGTGACCGACCGCGGCTGCTGCTGATAGACGGGCACTCCGTCGCCTACCGCGCCTTCTTCGCTTTGCCTGTTGAGAATTTCTCGACGACGACCGGGCAGCCGACGAACGCGGTCTACGGGTTCACGTCGATGTTGATCAACGTCTTGCGCGACGAGAAGCCGAGCCACGTCGGCGTTGCCTTCGACATCTCGCGGCAGAGCTTTCGTACCGACACTTTCCCTGAGTACAAGGCGAACCGAACGTCAACGCCTGACGCGTTCAAGGGCCAGATCAGCCTGATCCAAGAAGTCCTTGAGGCGTTGGCAATTCCCGTCATCACGGCCGAGGGCTTTGAGGCTGACGACGTGATCGCGACGCTGGCGACGCAGGCCGAGGCCGACGGTCTCGACGTGCTGATCTGTTCGGGGGACCGCGACGTCTTCCAGCTCGTGACCGAACACGTCACCGTGCTGTATCCCGCGCAAGGGCGTCTCCGACATGGCGCGCATGACTCCCGCGGCCGTCGAGGAGCGCTACGGCTTGACGCCCGGGCAGTACGCCGACTTCGCCGCGCTGCGTGGCGACCCGAGCGACAACCTGCCGAACATTCCGGGTGTCGGCGAGAAGACCGCCGCCAAGTGGGTGCGCGACTTCGGCTCGCTGACCGCGCTCGTCGATCGGGTCGATGAAGTCCCCGGCAAGGCAGGCGGCCTGTTGCGCGACCACCTCTCGTCGGTGCTGCGCAACCGGCAGTTGACCGAGCTGATCCGCGACGTGCCGCTACCGATCGGCCCGCATGATCTGCATCTTGGCCAATGGGATCGCGAAGCGGTGCACCGAGTCTTCGACTCGCTGCAGTTCCGGGTGCTGCGCGAGCGGCTCTACGCGACGTTGTCGGCACCCGAACCCGAAGCCGACGCTGGATTCACTGTCGAGGGCGGCCAGCTTGGCCCCGACGAGGTGCCGGCCTGGCTCGCCGAGCACAGCGCGCCGGGTGTGCGGCTCGGCGTCTCCGTGGCCGGCAGCTGGGGACGAGGCACTGGCGTCGTCACCGGCCTGGCGCTGGCCGCTCCCGACGGCACCGGCGCCTACGTCGATCCGACCCAGCTGACCGAAGCCGACGAGCGCGCGCTGGCCGCGTGGTTCGCCGATCCCGATCAACCGAAGGCGTTGCACGACGCCAAGGGTCCGATCCTTGCGCTGGCGGCTCACGGCTGGCCGCTCGCCGGCCTCAGCAGCGACACCGCACTCGCCGCCTACCTCGCGCTTGCCCGGTCAGCGGTCGTTCGATCTCGGCGATCTCGCGCTGCGCTACCTGCATCGCGAGCTGCGCGCCGACGACGCGGCGCGGCGGCGAAGGCGCAGCTCTCGCTCGACGGCCTCGACGAAGACGGCAACGCGGTCAACCAGATCGTGCGCGCTCAGGCCGTGCTCGACCTCGCGACGGCCCTCGACGGCGACCTCGGCGAGCGCGGCGCCGCCAGCTTGCTCACCGACGTCGAGCTGCCCTTGATCGGCGTGCTGGCGGGTCTTGAGCAGGTCGGCATCGCCACCGACCTCGACGTGCTCGCCGACCTGTCGAGCGAGCTCGGCGCTTCGGTCAAGGTTGCCGAGCAGGCCGCGTTCGCCGTGGTCGGCCGCGAGTTCAATCTCGGCTCGCCCAAGCAACTGCAGCAGATCCTGTTCGACGAACTCGGCCTGCCGAAGACCAAGCGCATCAAGACCGGATACACGACCGACGCCGACGCGCTGCAGAGTCTGTTGGCTGCAAACCGAGCACCCGCTGCTCGAGCACCTGCTGCACCACCGCGACGTGTCGCGGTTGAAGACCGTGGTCGATTCGCTGATCCCGATGATCGACGACCACGGCAGGGTGCACACCACGTTCAACCAGCTGGTCGCGGCGACCGGTCGGCTGTCGTCGACCGACCCGAACCTGCAGAACATCCCGATCCGCACGGCCGAGGGCCGACGTATTCGGCAAGCGTTCGTCGTTGGTGCCGGGTTCGAGTCGCTGATGACGGCCGACTACAGCCAGATCGAGATGCGCATCATGGCCGACCTGTCGGGCGACGACGCGCTGGTCGAGGCGTTCAGCTCGGGCTTCGACTTCCACGCCACGACGGCGGCCAGTGTCTTCGGCGTCCCGCTCGAACAGGTCGACGGCGTGCTGCGCAACCGGGTGAAGGCCATGAACTACGGCCTCGCCTACGGGCTGTCGGCGTACGGGCTGTCGCAGCAGCTGGGCATCGGCGCCGACGAGGCGCGCGGCCTGATGGACGAGTACTTCGAGCGGTTCGGCGGCGTGCGCGACTACCTGAGCCGCGTCGTCGAGCGGGCTCGCCAAGACGGCTACACCGAGACGATTCTCGGCCGTCGGCGCTACCTGCCTGACCTCAACAGCGACAACAGGCAGCGACGCGAGATGGCCGAGCGCATGGCGCTGAACGCGCCCGATCCAGGGCAGTGCCGCCGACATCATCAAGGTCGCGATGCTCAACGTCGACCGCGCGCTTCGCGCCGCCCAGTTGAAGTCGCGGATGCTGTTGCAGGTTCATGACGAGCTGGTGTTCGAGATTGCAAACGGCGAACGGGCGGACGTCGAGGAGCTGGTCCGGCGTGAAATGGCCGGCGCCTACCCGCTGAAGGCGCCCCTCGATGTCTCCGTCGGGGTGGGCCTGAACTGGGACGCCGCGGGGCACTGAGGCGCACTTCTCATAACGGTTTCGTTGCGCTGCTCGCTGCGGCGATCATCCAGGTTGGTCCACCGCTAGCGCCGCCGGTATCTTCTTGCCGTCCACATCCCGGGGTTCTTCGGAGTCTGGATGTATCAAGCGGCGGGCCAACGTCTCTTCCCGAGTGGTCGTCCGCCGACCGGTCGCAGGCACTTGATCCATCTAGCTGGGGAGACGCTCGTGAGCAGGACCACATCGTTCCAACGCTTTGGCACCGCCGGACTTGCTGCGCTCGCGATGGTCGGCCTTCTTGCGGGCTGCTCATCGAAGAAGACGGCGCATCGACATCGACATCGACAGCGGGATCGACGTCGGCACCGGCGGCCGCGGCCGCGACGAGTGCCGCTGGGCCCGCAGCTGCTTCGCCGACCGCCGCGCGACCGTCGCCGTCGAAGGTGGTCGCCACAGGTGGCGGCAAGTTCTGCCAGCAGGTCGCCGCAGAAGCAATGCCAGCGTCGCCAAGGACGCCGCCAGCGGAACGGGCGCTGACTCTCGATCAAGGCAAGACGTGCAGGAGTTCAAGAGCATCGAGAGCAGCGTGCTCAAGTCCGCGCCGAGCGCCATCAAGGCCGACCTGGTGACGCTTGTTCGGCGCGCCTCGACCAGTTCTACGCCGCGCTCGCGAAGGACAACTACGACTTCAGCAAGATCGACCCGAGCGTCGAGGCGCCGCTTGAGGCCCCAGCCGTGCAGAAGGCGGAGCAGAACGTCGACGCCTACATGAAGAACACCTGCGGCATCGACACCGGAGCAGGCGACGACTGCGTCGGCTCAGGCGTCGGCGTCCGCAGCCGAAGCGTCGGCGCTGGCCGAACTGTCTGCGCTGGCGGTCGCCGTCCAGCTGATCCACACCGTGTCGTGCCGACCCGGCGGCAGCCAGCTCCTTGGCTAGCCGCCGGGTTTGTCACAGCACGAAGATCGCAGTGCCGGGAATGAGCCGCCCGCGCAGCGGTGACCAGCCACCCCACGTCTGCGGGTTGGAGTCAGGCCACTCCGGTTCGACAAGATCGGTGAGTTCGAAACCGGCGCCGACGATCTCGCGAACCCGGTCGCCGAGTGTTCTGTGGTGCTCGACGTACGTCGCCCGCCCGTCGACGTCCGCTTCGACGTATGGCGTGCGGTCGAAGTACGACGAGCTGACCGTGAGACCGCCGGGCCCCGGGTCGTCAGGGAGCGCCCAGCGGATCGGGTGGGTCACCGAGAAGACGAACCGGCCGCCCGGCCGCAACACCCGGAACACCTCGCGCAGCACGTCCTGCAGAGTTGGCCACGAACGGCAGTGCGCCGTAAGCGCTGCACGCGAGGTCGACGCTGGAATCCGCGAGGGGGAGCGCTGCACGCGTCAGCCTGAATGAGCCGGACGCCGGGGTGCGGGGCCGCGTGGGTCAGCTGGCGCATGGACAGGTCAACGGCCAGGGCGCAACGCGCCCTGGGCTGGCCAACCATCGCGCGCACTGCGCGGCTCCGCAGCCGACCTCGAGCACCCGGCGTCCGGCCAAGTCGGCGACCGGGCCGAGTAGCTGGGCGTCGGCTTCGTCGAGCCCTTCAGGACCCCAGATGAAGCGCGCCGCGTCGGGCCCGCCGAGGAACTCCCCGTGCTCGGACTGGTAGTCGTCGGCGGCGGCGTCCCACCAGCGTCGATTGGCCTGCACCGTCTCGTCGGCGCCCGCCACTCGCCGTCCGACCTCAGCTGCTTGAACCTCGCGATGATCATGGGGAAATGGGGCGCTGTCCGTACTCAAAGCCACCCCTTTCTCCATGATCATCGCGTCGGCTGTGGGCGCGAGTGGCCCGGATTGACCGGTTCACAGCGTGCCACGTAAAGTGGAAGGTGCGTGTGGGCCTGCGTGTACCTCGGTATGGAGCAGGTTCGCGATCGCTTCGGTCGACTTCGGTAACCCCTCCCGCGCTTAACAGACGCAATGTGGCCGCCGTTTGCGGCTGAAACGACGGGCCTGTGCGCGACACCCAACCTGTTGTCCGCGACCGGAGTCCACCCCCTTATGACCAGCAGCACCTACGTACGACCCGAGACCGTCCTCGGCGCCGCCCCTCACACCTCTCCCCAGGTGGCGGTGAATGACATCGGATCGGCTGAGGATTTCCTCGCCGCGATCGACGAGACGATCAAGTACTTCAACGACGGCGACATCGTCGACGGCACGATCGTGAAGGTCGACCGCGACGAAGTGTTGCTCGACATCGGCTACAAGACCGAGGGCGTCATTCCCTCCCGCGAGCTGTCGATCAAGCACGACGTCGACCCCAACGACATCGTCAAAGTGGGCGACCACATCGAGGCCCTCGTTCTCCAGAAGGAGGACAAGGAGGGTCGGCTGATCCTGTCCAAGAAGCGCGCACAGTACGAGCGCGCCTGGGGCACGATCGAGCAGATCAAGGAAAACGACGACATCGTCACCGGCACCGTCATCGAGGTCGTCAAGGGCGGCCTGATCCTCGACATCGGCCTGCGCGGCTTCTTGCCGGCGTCCCTCGTCGAGATGCGCCGGGTGCGCGACCTGCAGCCCTACGTCGGCCGCGAGCTCGAGGCGAAGATCATCGAGCTCGACAAGAACCGCAACAACGTCGTGCTCTCGCGTCGTGCGTGGCTCGAGCAGACCCAGTCCGAGGTTCGCCAGACTTTCCTGACGACCTTGAAGAAGGGCCAGATCCGCAACGGCGTCGTCAGCTCGATCGTCAACTTCGGTGCGTTCGTCGACCTCGGTGGCGTCGACGGTCTGGTCCACGTGTCCGAGCTGTCGTGGAAGCACATCGACCACCCGAGCGAGGTCGTCGAGGTCGGCAACGAGGTCACCGTCGAGGTGCTCGACGTCGACATGGACCGCGAGCGCGTCTCGCTGTCGCTGAAGTCGACTCAGGAAGACCCGTGGCAGGCGTTCGCGCGTACGCACGCGATCGGCCAGGTCGTGCCCGGCAAGGTCACCAAGCTGGTTCCCTTCGGTGCGTTCGTGCGCGTCGAAGAGGGCATCGAAGGCCTGGTGCACATCTCCGAGCTCGCCGAGCGGCACGTCGAGATTCCCGAGCAGGTCGTGCAGGTCGGCGACGAGATCTTCGTCAAGGTCATCGACATCGACCTCGAGCGCCGGCGCATCAGCTTGTCGCTGAAGCAGGCCAACGAGAGCAGCGGCGACAGTGCTGTCACCGACAGCCACTTCGACCCGACGCTCTACGGCATGGCGGCGAACTACGACGCCGAGGGCAACTACATCTATCCCGAGGGCTTCGACTCCGAGACCAACGAATGGTTGCCGGGGCACGAAGAGAAGCAGGCCGAGTGGGAGCGCCAGTACGCCGAGGCGCGGGCGCGCTTCGAGGCTCACCAGAGCCAGATTGTCGAAGCGCAGAAAGCCGAAGCGGCCGCCGGCACCGAGGAGGGCGCGACGTCGTCGAGCTCGAGCAGTTCAACCTCGTCGACATCGTCCAGCTCGTCGACCCCCGACGCGGCGGCAGACGCCACGACCGCGGACGTCGATCCTGACGCACCCGCGGGCAGCCTCGCCTCCGATGCGCAGCTCGAAGAATTGCGACGCAAGCTGACGAGCGGCGAGAGCTGATCGCCAGTTGACTGACAGCCGACCTCGGCTGTTTTCGGTCGAGTTCATTCGAAATCGGCGGGCCCCGCTTCGGCGGGGTCCGCCCTTTTTGGAGCCTCGCAAGGATTAGCGTGCCGCCATGGGAGTGCGGAGCTGGCGCGCGGTGGCCGCGGTCATTGGCATCGCGGTAGCGATCGGCGCTACGGCCTGCACGACCAAGGCGAAACCCATCATTCCGACGCCCGTGGTCAGCCAGAGCAGCAGCAACCCTGCCGCACCCACGCTCGCGCCCACGCCGACCGTTGCTCGCGGCGAGCGCGTCCGCCTTGGTCAGCGCCTCGCCGTCCGGCCCGGTTCTGCCGGCCGGCTGCTCGCAGCTGCTGCCACTGGCCACCCTCGAGCGCATTCTCGGCTTCGGGATCCTCGGGCAGGTCAACTATCTGAAAGCCGCGCCGGTGCCGCAGTCGGGCCGCACCGGCCGAGTGACCTGCACGTACGGCACGGCGCCAGGTGCTCCAACCGCGGCACCCACCGTCACACCTTCGGCGTCCGGCGCGAAGCCGACGGCTACCCCGAAGCCCACGGCTACCGCGAAGCCGACGGCTACCGCGAAGCCATCTGCACCGCGAGCCACGCTAGCCCGACCCCGGTGCCGCTCGTGCAGGTGTCGTACATCACCTACGTCGACGCGTCGACGGCCGCCGGGCGGGTGCAGACGACCATCGAGGCCGACGCGGCGAGCGCGGATGTCTCGAACGTGAGCGTCAGCGGGAAGGCGGCCGTCGTCCTGATCGGTCCGACGTTCAGCGAGCTGGTCATGAGCGACCTCGCGCGGACCATCGTCGTCGAGCTCTCGCCGACCTTGGTGACGGCCGACAAGGCGCCGGCCGCGCTGGAGGCGATTGCAGCAGCGATGCTGAAGTTCGGCACGGCTCCTGTCGCCTCGGCGTCGCCTTCGGCCGGCGGGTCTGCGTGAGCAGGCAGTGCCGGCGCTGACGGTCGGCCTGACCGGCGGGCTCGGTGCGGGCAAGAGCGCGGTCCTCGACGAACTGGTTGCCCTGGGCGCGGTCGGTATCGACGCCGATCAGGTCGCCCGCGATGTGGTGCTGCCAGGGACGGCCGGGTTCGACGCTGTGGTGGCAGCGTTCGGTGCCGGTGTGGTCGCGAACGACGGCGGGCTCGATCGGGGGCGTCTTGCGGCCATCGTGTTCGCGGACGCCGGTGAGCGCGCCCGTCTCGAAGCCATCATCCACCCGCTGATCCGAGCCGAGACGCGGCGCCGGATCGCGGCGGCGGCGCCTGACGCGATCGTCGTGAACGCGGTCCCGTTGCTGGCCGAGACGGGCTTGGCGGCGGAGTACGACGTCGTGGTGGCCGTGCAGGCGCCGCTGCCGCTGCGGCTCGAGCGTGTGCGTGCGTCTCGCGGGATGTCGGACGCCGATGCACGCGCCCGGATCGCGGCGCAGGCCTCCGATGAGGAGCGTGCCGCGATCGCCTGGTGGGTCATCGTACAACGACGGGACGCTGGCCGATTTGCGGGTCGAGGTCGCGCGGCTCTGGGCGGCGCTGCTCGCGCGTCGTGGTGAGCAATAGGGCCGGAATTACGTGACCCCCCGAGCCGAAGCCCAGGGGGTCACATTGCAAGTGGCTCCCCGCCCGTCACCGCCGACCGAAGTCAGCTGCGACACTTTCCCAGTTGCCCGGGAGCGGCGGATCACTTCTTGCGAGACGAAACGTTAGGGGAGAATCCCCTTACTGGGAAGCGAATTCTGCGAGAATCTTTGGCCACTATGGCACCACATGTTGTCGCCAGTCACATCTGTCTCGGCCGCCCCTAGCTCCGGGTAACTTCGCATCCCGTGTGGTCGTTGGCCGGGGCGTTTTGGGCGCTTTCGGCAACCAGCCGGGATGCGAAGTTGGATCATGCCGGTGCTTCGCAGCCCGCAGTGTCGTTAGCCCGGCCGGTTCAGGTGCACCCAGGGCTGCGACGGGCAGCTAGCCGGGCGAGATCCGGCGCGGAGGAAACTGTCCGGACCGACCACGTACGTTGGTCTGCGTGAGACCCGTCACCGATCTTGTGCGCAGCGTGGCACCGCTGCAGGTTGTCAGCGACTTCACTCCGTCCGGCGACCAGCCGACCGCGATCGCCGATCTCGAGGCGCGGATCAAGCGCGGCGACCGCGACGCCGTGCTGCTCGGCGCCACCGGCACTGGCAAATCGGCGACCACGGCCTGGCTGGTCGAGCGGCTGCAGCGGCCGACGCTGGTGATGGCTCCGAACAAGACCCTGGCCGCCCAGCTGGCGAACGAGCTGCGCGAGATGCTCCCGAACAACGCGGTCGAGTACTTCGTGAGCTACTACGACTACTACCAGCCCGAGGCCTACATCCCGCAGACCGATACCTACATCGAGAAAGACTCGTCGATCAACGACGAGGTCGAGCGGTTGCGGCACTCGGCCACGAACAGCCTGCTGACGCGGCGCGATGTCGTGGTGGTGGCGAGCGTTTCGTGCATCTACGGCCTCGGCACGCCGCAGGAGTACGTCGACCGCATGGTCAGGCTCAAGGTCGGCCAAGAGATCGAGCGCGACAAGCTGCTTCGCAAGCTGGTCGAGATTCAGTACACGCGCAACGACGTCGCATTCACTCGCGGTACGTTCCGCGTGCGTGGCGACACGATCGAGATCATTCCTCAGTACGAAGAGCTCGCGGTGCGCATCGAGATGTTCGGCGACACGATCGAGCGGCTGTCGACGCTGCATCCGTTGACCGGTGAGCTCGTCACCGAAGACAAAGAGCTGTACGT
Organism: uncultured Actinomycetes bacterium; assembly: GCA_963799955.1. Taxonomy (GTDB): domain Bacteria; phylum Actinomycetota; class Actinomycetes; order Acidothermales; family Acidothermaceae; genus PALSA-607. The sequence continues at coordinate 63,072 of CAWCZJ010000003.1, read as the reverse complement.
GTTTCCGGCGTCGCACTACGTCGCTGGTCCGGAGCGGATGGAGCGCGCGATCGCCGGCATCGAGGCCGAGCTTGAACAGCGCCTCGCCGAGCTAGAAAAGCAAGGCAAGTTGCTTGAGTCGCAACGGCTGCGCATGCGCACGACGTACGACCTCGAGATGATGCGACAAGTCGGCAGTTGCTCAGGTATCGAGAACTACAGCCGCCACATCGACGGCCGCGCTGCCGGCACCGCGCCGAACACGTTGCTCGACTACTTCCCCGAAGACTTCCTGCTGGTCATCGACGAGTCACACGTCACGGTGCCGCAGATCGGCGGCATGTACGAGGGCGACATGTCGCGCAAGCGCAACCTCGTCGAGCACGGCTTCCGACTTCCGAGCGCGATGGACAACCGGCCCCTTCGCTGGGAGGAGTTTGTCGACCGCATCGGTCAGACGGTCTACCTCTCGGCGACCCCAGGGCCTTATGAGTTGGGCCGGGTTCAGGGCGATGTCGTCGAGCAGGTGATCCGGCCCACCGGTCTCATCGACCCCGAGATCGTGGTGAAGCCGAGCAAGGGCCAGATCGACGACCTCGTGCACGAGATCCGGCTGCGCGCCGAACGCAACGAGCGGGTACTCGTCACGACGTTGACGAAGAAGATGTCCGAAGACCTCACTGACTACTTGCTCGAGCTCGGTATCCGGGTGCGCTACCTGCACAGCGAGGTCGACACCTTGCGTCGCGTCGAGTTGCTGCGAGAGCTTCGACTTGGTGAGTTCGACGTGCTCGTCGGCATCAACCTTCTGCGCGAAGGTCTCGACCTGCCTGAGGTGTCGCTGGTCTCGATCCTCGACGCCGACAAAGAAGGGTTCCTGCGCTCGGGCACATCGCTGATCCAGACGATCGGTCGAGCGGCGCGCAACGTGTCGGGCCAGGTGCACATGTACGCCGACACCGTCACCCCGTCGATGGCGCACGCGATCGACGAGACCAACCGCCGCCGCGCCAAGCAGGTCGCTTACAACCTCGAACGGGGCATCGACCCGCAGCCGTTGCGCAAGAAGATCGCCGACATCCTCGACTCGATCGTTCGCGAGGACGTCGACACGCAGGCCCTCATCGGCGGCGGCGGCCGGCAGATGAGCCGAGGCAAGGCGCCGGTGCCGGGGCTCTCGTCTCGAGGTGCCGGAGCGCATGCGCGCGAGCTCGCCGGGATGCCGCGCGAGGAGCTGGGCGAGCTGATCACCCAGCTCACCGAGCAGATGCACACCGCGGCGACCGAGCTGCACTTCGAGCTGGCAGCCCGGCTGCGCGACGAGATCCACGAGCTCAAGAAGGAACTGCGCGGCATGGAGGCCGCCGGCGTCCGCTGATCGGCAGCTGTCACTGACAGTGGCTGCGGCAACAAATCCTGTTGAAATCGGCCGCTCCGTCGATATCGTCGGCTCGTCCAGGTGCCCACAGGTTGCTCAACGGTCTTCGTTAGGAGCGTCGCATGAGTGCCGATCGCGGTCGCAGAAGTATCAAGGGTCGCGCGGTGAAGTATCTGTTGGTGGCGGCTCTTGCTGCCGCCGCGACGAAGGCCAGCAGCCACCCGACGCCTCGCAAGGCCGCCAAGAAGGCGGTCGAACTCGGTCGGGCCTGGTCGAACGCAGCAACTGAACAAAGCCCTCCAAGCTCCGGTCATCAAGTCGCAGGGTGAGCGCTGGCGCGCGATGCACCCAGACGCCTAGGGCCGCCGTGAAGTACGTCCTCATCTACGAGTCCCCGCCCGACCTCGACATGGACGAGCTGCGCGCCCACTTTCCCGCGCACCGCGCTCGGTGGGCCGTGTTCCAGGAGCAGGGCACCCTCTTGTTGATCGGCCCGTACGCGAACCGCGAGGGCGCGCTCGCCGTGTTCACGACGCGTGAAGCCGCCGAGGAGTTTGCGGCGACGGATCCGTTCGTACTGAACGGTCTCGTCGCGAAGTGGCAGATCCAGGCCTGGAACGAGGCGTTGCTCGAACCGCTCTAGTGGGCGCCTACAGCTTCGGGTACTTGCTCTTCGTACGCACGGCGTAGGACGGACGCCGGGACGGCGCATGTTCCGTTCGTCTGGCTGAACTCAGCGGCGGCAATGTCCGACGCACCCCGGATGACGTGGCCCTTGCGGCGAGCGCGGCGATCCATCGACCACAGCAGCAGGCCGACCCCGAGCACGACAGCAGCGATGACCAGCCATACGAAGCACCATCGCTACCTCCTATCCGCCGAAACTACTACGGCCCGACGCAATCGGCTCATCGCGTTGGCGATGCCTCTCCGCGTCGCTGTAATCTATGGCGATGCCCGGACTGCGGACCGTGATGCCAGAACGGCGAACGCCCCAGTGGTACCGGCTCGGTGGCGTGATCTGGGCGGTTGTCGCGGCGTTCTACTGGATAGCCGAGATCGTTCAGCCGAGGCCCTTGCACCTGGCCCTGGCGATCCTGTTCACCTGCGTCGCCGTCATCTACTTCGTCGGCGCCAAGGATTTGCTCGTCGCGCTACTGCGCGGCTAGCCAGTCGTTGGCAACTGCCGGAGGAGTAGAGCACAGCACTCGTGCGTGACGTCCCGCGGCGTAACTTGAGCGCATGAGCGTCCGTCGTCGGTCAACGGCTCGGCTCGGCAGTCTGCGGTGGGCCGGTGTCGGGTTCGCTCTGCTGTGGTGGGTTCTGTACGTGGCGTCCCGAAGCCACGTCGCCCTTGCGTTCGCAATTGCGTGGACGGTCGTGACCGTGTTCTGGCTCGCACGGTTTCGGGCGGTGACGGTTGCGCAAGAGATCGAGGGCGAGGATCCAGTTCCGCCGCCCTGAGTTCGCCACACTCGGCGGTAGCTCACCAGCCGCGTTCGCGCCACTCGGCTAGGTGCGGGCGTTCGACGCCGAGCGTGGTGTCGCCGCCGTGACCGGGATACACCCACGTCGCGTCGGGGAAGACGCCGAACACTTTCGCCTCGAGGTCGTCCATCAAGGACGTGAAGTCGGCCGCGTTCTTGCGCGTATTTCCAGGCCCGCCAGGAAATAGTGAGTCGCCGGTGAAGATGTGCGGCGCAGCTGAATCCCAGTCGTACACGAGAGCGATGCTTCCTGGGGTGTGACCTTTCAAGTGAACGACCTTCACTTGCGCGTCGCCAATCGCCAGCACATCGCCGTCCACGACCGTTTCTGTCATCGGGATCGGCAGCCCAGCAGCGTCGAGCGGATGCGCAATGACCGCAGGGCCGGTCACGCCGACGACTGCCTCGAGGCCTTGCCAGTGATCCGGATGCTGATGCGTCGTCACGACGCTGACCAGCAACCCGTCGGCGCGCGCCGCCAACAGACGGTCGGGTTCGGCGGCCGCGTCGATCAGCATCGTGTCGCCGGTGGCCGTGCAGCGAAGCAGGTAGGCGTTGTTGTCGTAAGGCCCGACCGCGATCTTGGTGATCCGCAGCCCGGGCAGTTCGCGGACCGCCGCCGGGCCGCCGACCTTCACATCGCCGGTGTATTCGTCAGATGCCATGTCGATCATTGTGGCCGATCGGCCAAGACGTGCGTGCCGGTCGGGCGCCGTCGGACGAGATCAGGTCCAGGCGGGCGGGGTCGGCAGCTGCGCCGCCGGTGACCGACAGCGTCGAGCCGTCGTCGCGGCCGAGCACCCAGGTGGCCAGCGCCCAGGCGGGGCCCTGGACCTCGACGGCCGAGCCGCCGGACAGGTCGATCCGTATGTCGACGTCGGTCGGCAGCAGGGTGACCGGCTCGATCCCGCGGACCTCGAACGGGGGCAGGACCGCGACCAAGATCCGCAAGCGCAAACTGCGAAGGCCAGTCGGACGCCGTGTAGCCGGCGTCGAGGTCGATGTGATGGATCGCCACCTCGCGAAGCCGCGCGTCGAGGATCTTCGACGCTGGCCGCGGTCTCGCCGCTCAGCCATCGCATGTCGTTCGCCCAGTTCGCCGGCGGCACGGCGGCGACCGCGTCGGCAAAACCGCTGGTGCGACTCCTCAAGATCGCGTAGCTGCTCAGCGATCGGGCGGCGCCGCCCCGGCCTCGATGCCGGCGTCGCGGGCCTCTGGGCTCGGATACTGCGGGATGTCGACGCCGGTCGCCGCCGTGGTCAGGCGGTTGACCAGGCTGTCGGCGTTGCGGGCGATGTGGCTCAGCACGTGGCCCCGGGACCACCCCGGCAGGCCCGACGGCGCCCGCACATCGGCGTCCGACAGGGTCTTGGCGGTCGCGAGCAACCGGGACGTCGCCGCCTCAATCTCGGCGGAATCGGGCGCGGGGTCCCAGTGTTGGCTCACCCGCCGGACGCTACCTGCGAGCCGGCGTCAACCGCTCCCATTTTGTGCGCCGGACTTTCTGTCCGAGCCCGCACCTACGATGGACGAGCCCGGGGTGCATCCGGGCGAGCGGGCTCGAGCAACCAGCTCGAGACCACCGATCTGAGGGGATGGGGCAGCCGCGCCATGGTCGATCGTCTGGTGATCCGCGGCGCGCGCGAGCACAACCTCAAGGACGTCTCGCTCGATCTGCCGCGCGACGCCCTGATCGTCTTCACCGGGCTTTCGGGCTCGGGGAAGTCGAGCCTGGCCTTCGACACGATCTTCGCCGAGGGCCAGCGGCGCTACGTCGAGTCGCTGTCGGCCTACGCCCGGCAGTTCCTCGGCCAGATGGACAAGCCCGACGTCGATTTCATCGAGGGTCTCTCGCCGGCCGTCTCGATCGACCAGAAGTCGACCAACCGCAACCCGCGATCGACGGTCGGCACCATCACCGAGGTCTACGACTACCTGCGCCTGCTGTACGCGCGCATCGGGCACCCGCACTGCCCGGTCTGCGGTCGGCCGATCTCGCGGCAGACCCCGCAACAGATCGTCGACCGCATCCTCGAACTCGACGAGGGCACCCGGTTCCAGGTGCTCGCGCCGCTGATCCGCGGTCGCAAGGGCGAGTACGCCGACCTGTTCGCCGACCTGCAGACCAAGGGTTTCGCGCGGGTGCGCGTCGACGGCGTGGTGTATCCGCTGACCGAGCCGCCGAAGTTGAAGAAGCAGGAGAAGCACACGATCGAGGTGGTCGTCGACCGGCTCGCGGTGAAGGAGTCCGCGAAGCGCCGGTTGACCGACTCGGTCGAGACCGCGCTCAAGCTCGCCGGCGGCCTGCTCACCTTGGAGTTCGTCGACCTGCCCGAAGACGATCCGCATCGCGAGCGGGTGTTCTCCGAGCACCTCGCGTGCACCTACGACGACCTGTCGTTCGAAGAGCTCGAGCCGCGCTCGTTCTCGTTCAACTCGCCGTTCGGTGCGTGCACCGAATGCACCGGTCTCGGCACCAAACTCGAGGTCGACCCCGACCTGATCATCGCCGACGGCAGCCTGTCGATCGCCAAGGGCGTGATCGCACCCTGGTCCGGTGGCCACGGCTCCGACTACTTCGCACGACTGCTCGATTCGCTGGCCGACACGATGGGCTTCAGCACGTCGACGCCGTGGAACAACTTGCCCGCTGAAGGTGCGCAGGGCGGTGCTGTACGGCTACGACGAGCAGGTACATGTCCGCTACAAGAACCGCTACAACCGCGAGCGCTCGTACTACACGACCTACGAAGGCGTCATCCCGTTCATCGAGCGACGGCACAGCGAGGTCGAGAGCGAATACAGCCGGGAGAAGTTCGAGGGCTACATGCGCGAGGTGCCGTGCCCCGAATGTCACGGCAAGCGACTGAAGCCGGTCTCGCTCGCGGTAACCCTTGAAGACAAATCCATTGCGGACGTCGCGGGGTTGCCCATCGGCGAATGCGCAACGTTCCTTCGTGGGCTCGAGCTCACGCCGCGCGAGAAGCAGATTGCCGAGCGGTTGCTCAAGGAAGTCAACTCCCGCTTGGGATTCCTGCTCGATGTCGGCCTGCATTACTTGTCGCTCGATCGCGCTGCCGGCACGCTCGCCGGTGGTGAAGCTCAGCGCATCAGGCTGGCCACTCAGATCGGCTCGGGGCTGGTCGGCGTCCTGTATGTGCTCGACGAACCGAGCATCGGGCTGCATCAACGCGACAATCACCGGCTGATCGAAACGTTGATCCGGCTGCGCGATCTCGGCAACACCCTCATCGTTGTCGAGCACGACGAAGACACCATTCGCACCGCCGACTGGGTCGTCGACATCGGTCCGGGTGCGGGCGAGCACGGCGGCCAAGTTGTGGTGTCGGGTTCGGTCAAGGATCTCCTTGCCAGCAAGGATTCTTTGACCGGCGCGTACCTGTCAGGGCGGCGCAAGATCGACGTGCCGACGAAGCGTCGGGCACGCGATCCGAAGCGGGCGCTGGTCGTGAAGGGTGCGCGCGAACACAACCTGCGCGACGTCGACGTCAGCTTCCCGCTGGGCTGTCTCGTCGCGGTCACCGGTGTCTCGGGTTCCGGCAAGTCGACCTTGGTCAACGACATCCTTTACGCGGCGCTTGCGCGCGAGCTCTACGGCGCGAAGACAGTTCCGGGTCGGCACCTGCGGATCACCGGGCTCGACCAGGTCGACAAGGCAATCCACGTCGACCAGAGTCCGATCGGCCGCACCCCACGATCGAACCCGGCCACCTACACCGGCGTGTTCGACAACATCCGCAAGCTGTTTGCCGAGACGACCGAAGCGAAGATTCGCGGTTACCTGCAGGGCCGGTTCTCCTTCAACGTGAAGGGCGGCCGCTGCGAGGCGTGCGCCGGCGACGGCACCATCAAGATCGAGATGAACTTCCTGCCGGACGTCTACGTCCCGTGCGAGGTGTGTCACGGCGCGCGCTACAACCGCGAGACGCTCGACGTGCATTTCAAGGGCAAGACGATCGCCGACGTGCTCGACATGCCGATCGAGGAAGCCGCCGAGTTCTTCGCCGCCATCCCGGCGATCGCGCGGCACCTGGTGACGTTGGTCGAGGTCGGCCTGGGCTACGTGCGGCTCGGCCAGCCGGCGCCGACGCTGTCGGGCGGTGAGGCGCAGCGGGTCAAGCTTGCGTCCGAACTGCAGAAGCGCTCGACCGGCCGCACGGTCTACGTTCTCGACGAACCCACGACGGGGCTGCATTTCGAAGACGTCCGCAAGCTGCTCGGCGTCCTGCAATCCCTTGTCGACAAGGGCAACACCGTCGTGGTGATCGAACACAACCTCGACGTCGTGAAGACCGCCGACTGGGTCATCGACATGGGTCCCGAGGGTGGGTCGGGCGGCGGTCTCGTGGTCGCCGAAGGAACGCCCGAGCAGATCGCCGGCAACGAAGACAGCCACACCGGGGTGTTCCTGCGGCACCTGTTGGCCGCCCAGCCGGCGACCACGCCGCCGGCCGCTCGACGTCCCCGGAAGCTGGCTGCAGCACGGGCGTAGGCGCTGTTCGCCTGCAGGTCGCAGCACGCAGCGTTTCGTCGTTGCCGTCGGTAGGCTGGACGCCGTGGTAGACCCCGCGAGTTATCGGCCCGCGACGGGCTCGATCCCCGAATCGCCAGGCGTCTATCGGTTCCGCGATAGCCAGGATCGGGTCGTCTACGTCGGCAAGGCGAAGAACCTGCGGTCTCGGCTCAACTCCTACTTCGCCGACGTCGGCTCGCTGCACCCGCGCACCCAGAGCGATGGTGTGCAGTGCAAGTCGCGTCGACTGGACCGTCGTCGCGACCGAGGTCGAGGCTCTCCAGCTCGAATACAACTGGATCAAGGAGTTCGACCCGCGGTTCAACGTGAAGTACCGCGACGACAAGAGCTACCCGTACCTCGCCGTGACGGTGTCCGACGACGTCCCGCGTTCGATGGTGATGCGCGGTGCGAAGCGCAAGGGCGTCCGGTATTTCGGCCCGTACTCGCATGCCTGGGCCATCCGCGAAACCCTCGACCTGCTGCTGCGCGTTTTCCCGATGCGCACCTGCTCGAACGGCGTCTACCGGCGAGCCGAGCAGACCGGCCGGCCTTGCCTGCTTGGGCACATCGGCAAGTGCGCGGCGCCGTGCGTCGGCTGGGTCTCGATCGACGAGCACCGCAAGATCGTCGACGACTTCTGCGACTTCATGGCCGGCCACCCCGACGCCTACATCAAGCGGCTCGAACGCGAGATGAAGCAGGCCGCGGCCGAGCAGGAGTACGAGCGCGCCGCCCGGCTGCGCGACGACATCGCGGCGTTGCGGCGGGCGATGGAGAAGCAGACCGTCGTGCTTGCCGATGCGACCGACGCTGACGTCATCGCCATGGCCGAGGACCAACTCGAGGCAGCAGTGCAGGTCTTCTTTGTCCGCGGCGGCCGGGTGCGCGGGCAACGTGGGTGGGTCGTCGAGAAGGTCGAGGACGTCACGACCGCCGAGCTGGTCGAGCATTTCGTCACCCAGCTGTACGGCGAGGTCGACGAACTGGTCGGCGCCGCAGCAGAAGTACCTCGCGAAGTGCTGGTGCCCGAACTGCCGGCCGACCTCGAGACCGTCACCGAATGGTTGAGCGTGCGGCGCGGATCGCGCGTCGACTTCCGGGTGCCGCAGCGCGGCGACAAGCGCGCGCTGATGGAGACGGTCGCGCGCAACGCGGCGCAATCGTTGATGCTGCACAAGACCCGGCGAGCCGGCGACCTGACCGCGCGCGGCCGCGCGCTGCAGGAGATTCAAGACGCGCTCCAGCTCGACGAGGCCCCGTTGCGGATCGAGTGCTACGACATCTCCAACCTGCAAGGCACCGACGTCGTCGCGTCGATGGTCGTCTTCGAAGACGGGCTTGCCCGCAAGAGCGAGTACCGGCGGTTCGCGATCAATTCGGTGGGCAGCGGTGCGTTGCCGGCTGACCCCGACCCGCACGCCGATCCCGTACGCAGACTCTGAGCCGGTCGATCGGGCGACCGCGAACGACGTCGCCGCAATTCACGAAGTCATCACCCGCCGGTTCCGTCGCTACCTCGATGAGCGCGCGGCCAGCGACCTTCAGATGGACGAACTGCCGGAGCCTGACGAGTCCGATCCGCACGGCAGCGTGCGCACGATGATCGATCCCGACACCGGGCGGCCCCGCAAGTTTGCGTACACGCCGAATCTGGTGGTCGTCGACGGCGGCCCACCGCAGGTGACCGCAGCCCAGCGGGCACTCGACGAGCTCGGCATCGACGACATCGCACTGGTCGGTCTCGCCAAGCGACTCGAAGAGGTGTGGCGCCCTGGTGATCCCGACCCGGTGATCCTGCCGCGCAGTAGCGAGGGCCTCTACCTGCTCCAGCGGGTTCGCGACGAGGCGCACCGATTCGCGATCAGCTATCACCGAGCGAAGCGGTCGGCGTCCATGACCCGCAGTGCTCTTGAAGGAATACCTGGGCTCGGCTCCACCCGGCGCGCCGCATTGCTGCGACACTTCGGATCGGTGAAGCGAGTGCGCGCGGCGACGGTCGATGAGCTCGCCGAGGTCGACGGGGATCGGACGAGGGACGGCGGAACTGGTGCACGCGGCATTGGCCGGGACGGCAGTGTGGTGCCGGGACGCAATGCTGGCCGGCAAGGAGAAGGACACGTGAGCGTGACGGCTACCGGCGCCGGAGCAGGAACCGCTGCAGTTGGTCGTGCTGACCGGACTCTCGGGTGCCGGTCGTAGCACCGCCGCGAAGTGCCTCGAGGATCTCGGCTGGTTCGTGGTCGACAACCTGCCGCCGGGCTTGCTCGACACCATGGTCGAGCTCGGCACCCGCAGCGGCGGCGCGATCACCAAGATCGCGGCGGTGGTCGACGTCCGCAGTCGGGGTTTCACCTCCGACCTGCAAAGCGCACTGTCGTCGCTCGATCGTCGGGGCGCCGAGCCGCAGGTGCTCTTCCTCGAAGCCTCCGATGACGAGCTGGTTCGGCGATTCGAGAACGTCCGCCGTCCCCATCCCTTGCAAGGCGACGGCCGCCTGGTCGACGGCATCGCGCGCGAACGCGAATTGCTGCGCGATGTGCGCGGAGAGGCCGGCCTCGTCCTCGACACGACGCGCCTCAACGTGCATGAGTTGCGCGCGAAGATCGTGTCCGCATTCGCGGACGCGAACGAGCCGACGATGCGCGCGACGGTCGTGTCGTTCGGCTACAAGTACGGATCTGCCGGTCGACGCCGACCTCGTTGTTGACTGCCGGTTCCTGCCGAACCCGCACTGGGTTCCGGAGCTGCGGCCATTGACGGGGCGCGACGAGCAAGTCCGCGACTACGTGCTGAGCCGGCCGGGCGCACAGGAATTTCTCGATCGTTACACGGAAATTCTGGCGATTCTCGTCGAGGGCTACCAGCGTGAGGGCAAGCGTTTCATGACTCTCGCGGTCGGCTGCACCGGCGGCAAGCACCGCAGCGTCGCCATCGCCGAACAGCTCGCCGCGCGGCTCGAGGCGCTGCATCCGACCTACTCCACTCGTGGACATGCAACGCGGGCCGGCGTGCCGCCGCGCGACCCGATCGAGGTTCAGGTGACGCACCGGGATCTAGGCCGGGAATGACATCGGCGGGCGCGCCAGAGCGCACCGCGCCAGGTGCCGGCGCCAGAACGCCGGGCGCCCGGGCTGCCGTCAGGGATGCGGCTTGGCGATGTGGGCGGCCTGCTGCCCTCCGGGCCAGCCGCTCGGGGGCCACGAGTTGTCGCACTCGGGGGCGGCCACGGGTTAGCGGCATCGCTCTCGGCGCTGCGCAGGGTTACCGACAACCTCACGGCCGTCGTGACGGTCTCCGACGACGGCGGTTCCAGTGGTCGGCTGCGCCGCGAATTCGGTGTCCTGCCGCCGGGTGATCTGCGCAAGGCGCTCGCGGCGCTGTGTGGCGATGACCCGTGGGGTCGCATCTGGGCCGAAGTCGTGCAGTACAGGTTCGACAGCGCGGGCGAGCTGAACGACCACGCGCTGGGCAACTTGTTGATCGTGGCGATCAGCGAGTTGCTCGGTGATCAGGTCGCCGCCCTCGAACTGGTGGGCCGGCTGCTGCGCGCCCACGGCCGGGTGCTGCCGATGTCGGTCGTGCCGCTCGACATCGAGGCCGAGGTCACCGGGTTCGATCCGGGCGACCCGACGGCCATGCGCACCGTGCGCGGACAGGTCAAGGTGGCGACCGCAACCGGCCGCGTGGTGTCGGTCACTCTCGTGCCGGCTGATCCGCCGGCCTGTCCTGAGGCCATCGACGCGATCCTCGACGCCGACTGGGTGGTGCTCGGGCCGGGTTCGTGGTTCTCCAGCGTGCTTCCGCACTTGCTCGTCCCCGAGATCGCGAAGGCGCTGATCGAGACCCCGGCGCGCAAGATCGTTGCGCTGAACCTGGCACCCCAACCGGGGGAGACGGCGGACTTCTCGCCCGAGGCTCACCTCGACGTTTTGGCAGCCCACGCACCCGAGCTGTCGGTCGATGTGGTGCTCGCTGACGAGAGGGTTGTTGCCAAGGCAGATACGTTGCGAGCAGTGGCCGCTGACATGGGGGGTCGGTTGGTGCTGGCACCGGTCGCGATGAGCGACGGGAGCCCGCGCCATGACCCCGAATTGCTAGCGGCTGCGTACGCGGGGATCTTCAACGGTCAATAGGGGAAACGGACGGTAAGACGATGGCAATGACGTCGGCGGTAAAGGACGAGCTGTCGCGACTGACCGTCACGAAGTCGTGCTGCCGAAAGGCCGAAACGTCTGCACTCTTGCGCTTCGCTGGTGGCCTGCACCTGGTCGGCGGCCGAGTCGTGGTCGAGGCCGAACTCGACACCGGCTCGTCGGCGCGGCGGTTGCGCAAGGACATCGCGGAGCTTTACGGCCACGGCTCCGACATCGCGGTCGTCGCACCTGGCGGCCTGCGCAAGGGCAGTCGCTACGTCGTGCGGGTAGTGAAGGACGGCGATTTGCTGGCCAAGCAGACCGGCCTGCTCGACGGGCGGGGCCGACCCATCCGCGGGCTGCCGCCGCAGGTCGTGTCCGGTGGCGTGTGCGACGCCGAGGCTGCGTGGCGAGGGGCGTTCCTTGCCCACGGGTCGCTGACCGAGCCCGGCCGGTCGTCTGCTCTTGAGGTGACCTGCCCCGGCCCTGAGGCGGCGCTGGCGCTGGTCGGTGCGGCCCGGCGCCTCGGCGTCCAGGCCAAGGCCCGAGAGGTTCGAGGGGTCGACCGAGTCGTGATCCGCGACGGCGACGCGATCGGGGCGCTGCTCACCAGGCTCGGTGCCCACGACAGCGTGCTCGCCTGGGAAGAGCGGCGGGTCCGCCGCGAGGTGCGGGCAGCGGCGAACCGGCTGGCCAACTTCGACGACGCGAACCTGCGGCGGTCGGCGCGCGCCGCGGTGGCAGCAGGCGCCCGCGTCAAGCGCGCCCTCGAGCTGCTCGGCGACGAAGCGCCGGAGCATCTCGTCGCTGCTGGTCACCTGCGAATCGAGCACGCCCAGGCGTCACTCGAGGAGCTCGGCGCGCTGGCCGATCCGCCGATGACCAAGGACGCCGTGGCTGGCCGCATCCGGCGGCTGCTCGCGATGGCCGACAAGCGGGCCAGTGATCTTGGTCAGCCAGGCACGGAGGCCGGTCTCACGCCCGACATGCTGGTGCCCTGACCACCCTTCACCTGCGGCAACAGGTTCAGCCGCAACCGTTCCCAGCGAATCCGATGGGGTCTGCGGGTCGCTGATCGGTTAGGGTCGTCCTGGCGTTTTTCTCTCGAACGAGGAGCACAAGTCGTGAGCATTCGTGTCGGCGTCAACGGTTTCGGCCGGATCGGGCGCAACTTCTACCGCGCTGTCGCGGCTTCCCCCGGCAGCAACATCGAGATCGTCGCGGTCAACGACCTCACGGACACCAAGACGCTGGCTCACCTGCTGAAATACGACACCGTGCTCGGCACGTTCGCCGGCGAGGTCAGCTTCGGCGAGGGCTCGATCACCGTCGACGGCAAAGAGATCAAGGTGCTGTCGCAGCGCGACCCTGCATTGCTCCCGTGGGGCGAGCTGGGCGTCGACATCGTCATCGAGTCGACCGGCCACTTCACTGACGCCGACAAGGCGAGGGCGCACATCACCGCCGGCGCGAAGAAGGTCATCATCTCGGCGCCGGCCAAGGGCGAAGACGGCACGTTCGTGCTCGGCGTGAACGACGGCGACTACGACAACGCCAAGCACCACATCATCAGCAACGCGTCGTGCACGACGAACTGCGTCGCGCCGCTGGCCAAGGTGCTCCAAGACAGTTTCGGCATCGTCAAGGGCTTCATGACGACGGTGCACGCCTACACCAACGACCAGGTCATCCTCGACTTCCCGCACAAGGACCTCCGCCGGGCGCGCGCAGCCGCGCAGAACATCATCCCGACCACGACCGGTGCGGCGAAGGCCGTTTCGCTGGTGCTGCCGGTGTTGAAGGGCAAGCTCGACGGGTTCGCACTGCGGGTACCGGTGCCCGACGGGTCGATCACCGACCTTGTTGTCGAGCTCGAGCGCGAAGTGACTCGCGAAGAAGTCAACGCCGCGTACAAGGCCGCGGCCGAAGGACCGCTGAAGGGCTACCTCGTCTACACCGAGGACGAGATCGTCTCCTCCGACATCGTCGGGACGCCGGCCTCGTGCACCTTCGACTCGCTGCTGACCATGGTCAGCGGCAAGACGGTCAAGGTCCTCGGCTGGTACGACAACGAGTGGGGTTACTCCAGCCGGCTGGCCGATCTGACGGCGCTCGTCGCGTCGCAACTCGGCTAGGCGAGGAGCGTATGCGCACTGTCGACGACCTTGAGGTCGCCGGCCGGACCGTGCTGGTGCGGGCCGACCTCAACGTGCCACTCGACTCCAGCGGCGATGGACCGCCGGTGATCACCGACGACAAGCGCATCCAGGCCAGTGTTCCGACGATCCGCGAGCTGACCGACAGAGGCGCGCGGGTCGTCGTGATGGCGCACCTGGGCCGGCCCAAAGGTGGCGTCAACCCGGCGCTCTCCCTTCGACCGGCGGCGGTCCGGTTGTCGGAGCTGCTCGGTCGGCCGGTTGGCTTCCCCGACGACGCGAGCGACGGCATCGCTGGGGTATCGGCGCAGGCGGTCGTCGAAGAGACCCCGCTTGGCGGGGTTGTGATGCTCGAGAACCTGCGCTTCGAGGCTGCGGAGACCAGCAAGGACGACGCCGAGCGCGGCGTTTTCGCCGACCAACTCGCCGCGTTGGCGGGCGAGGGCGGGTGCTATGTCGGTGATGGGTTCGGAGCGGTGCACCGCAAGCACGCGAGCGTGTACGACCTGCCGCAGCGGCTGCCGCACGCGGCCGGGGGTTTGGTGCTGGCCGAGGTTGCGGTGCTGCGACGGCTGACCGACGAACTCGTGCGGCCCTACGTGGTGGTTCTCGGCGGCGCGAAGGTCTCCGACAAGCTCGGCGTGATCTCGAATCTGCTCGACAAGGTCGACCGGCTGTTGATCGGCGGCGGCATGGCCTACACGTTCCTGGCCGCGCAGGGGTATGAGGTGGGCAACTCGCTGCTCGAGAAGGATCAGCTCGATGTGGTGAGCGGATTGATGACCGACGCGGAGAAGCGTGGGGTCGACTTGGTTCTGCCCGTCGACATCGTCGCGGCGACGCAGTTTGCCGCTGACGCGCCACACATCGTCGTCCCGGCATCGCAGATCCCTGCCGACCGGGAGGGCCTCGATATCGGTCCGGAAACGCGCGCCCTGTTCGCGTCGAAACTCGCCGATGCGCGCACGGTCTTTTGGAACGGCCCGATGGGCGTCTTCGAATTCGACGCCTTTGCAGGCGGCACGAAGGCGCTAGCCACGGCGCTCACCGCCGTCGACGGCCTGACGGTGGTGGGCGGCGGCGATTCGGCAGCGGCGGTGCGCAAGCTCGGGTTCGCGGAGAGCGACTTCGGCCACGTGTCGACCGGTGGCGGCGCCAGCCTCGAGTACCTCGAGGGCAAGACGCTTCCCGGCCTCCAGGTCTTGGAGCACTGACGGTGGCCGGCAAAGCCGACTCGCAAGCCGTTGATGGCTGGCAACTGGAAGATGAACCTGAACCACCTCGAGGCGATCGGCCTCGTGCAGAAGCTGGCGTTCTCGTTGTCCGATCCGGACTATGACGCGGTCGACGTCGCTGTCCTGCCGCCCTTCACCGACATCCGCAGCGTGCAGACCTTGGTCGACGGCGACCGGCTGCGACTGCTGTACGGCGCGCAAGATGTGTCGGCGCACAGCGCAGGGGCATATACCGGTGAGATCTCAGCCGCGATGCTCGCCAAGCTCGGCTGCACCTTCGTCGTCGTCGGGCACTCCGAGCGTCGCCAGTACCACGACGAGGACGACGCGCTGGTCAATGCGAAGGTCCGGGCCACCATCGCGGCCGGCATGACGCCGATCCTGTGCGTCGGCGAGGCGCTCGAGGTGCGCAGGGAGGGTCAGCAGGTGCCACACACGCTAGTTCAGCTGGACGGCGGTTTGGCCGATGTTAGTGCTGAGCAGGCGGCGCAGATCGTGATCGCCTACGAGCCCGTGTGGGCCATCGGTACCGGTGAGGTTGCGACGCCGGACGACGCTCAGGAAGTATGCGGCGCGATCCGCCGTCGGCTAGGGGAGCTGTACGAGCCGTCTGTTGCGGCCGCGGTCCGAGTTCTCTATGGGGGCTCGGTCAAGGGAATTAATGCAGGGGGGATCATGGCTCAGCGTGACATCGACGGCGCTTTGGTGGGAGGTGCAAGCCTCGATCCAGACGAGTTCGTCCGTATTGTCCGATTTAACAACACGGTCTAGCGTCACTTTGGTGACAACTCGTCGACCGAGATCCTCTGCGTAACTCTTGTGTCACGATTTGCGTTAGGTTCAGCCCAAAGAATGCCCGACTAGGCATCCGGTGGCTACAGTCACCGCGACCGCTGCGGGGGGCGTTCGCCTACCAAAAGCCCGGCGTACGGGAGTTACTACTCGCGGACCACTCACAAGGCGGCCGCCAGAAGGAGAGACATGCTCGTCAGACGTAGAGGTATTCAGATAGCGGCAGGAGCCGCGATCGTCGCGCTTGCGCTCGCTGCGTGCAGCAGCAGCAAGAAGAACAGCGCCGCGACGAGCGTCAAGCCCCGCTGCAGGGGCTACGACGAGCTCCGCTCCCGCGCCCAGCGGCAGCGCCAGCGCACCGGCGGCGGCCAGCAGCGCCGCGACGTCCGCCGAGTCGCGGCCGACCAGACGAAGACGGGCAACCGCCTCACGGGCAACCCGAACACGATCAACACGGCGACCGTGACCAAGGGCGGCACGCTGACTTACGCGCTCGAGAAGACGATCGACAACTGGAACATGCTCACGTCCGCGGGCGACACGTTCGAGACCGCCGAGGTTGAGAACTCGATCTATCCGAGCGGCATTCAACGTGCTACCCGACCTGTCGCCGGTGCTGAACACCGACCTGCTGACGAGCGCGACCGTGACGAGTTCGTCACCGCAGACGATCGTGTACAAGATCAACCCGAAGGCAGTGTGGTCTGACGGCAAGCCGATCAACGCCGACGACTTCATCTACCTGTGGAAGGCGCAGGACGGCACCGACTGCCCGAAGTGCGACATCGCCTCGACGACGGGCTACTCGCAGATCGCAGTCCATCACCGGCTCGGACAACGGCGCAGACCGTCACGGTCGTCTTCAAGACGCCGTTCTCCGACTGGAAGTCGCTGTTCAGCACCCTCATGCCCGTACCACGCAGCCAGCCCGCAGGGTCTTGACCCGGTCAACCTGGAGAAGAGCTGGGACACTGGTTTCGCCGCACGCTGCCCACGGTTTCCGGTGGTCCGTTCGTGATCTCGGACTTCCAGAAGGACCAGAGCGTCACGCTCACGCCCGAACCCGAAGTGGTACGGAGCGAACGGCCCCTACCTCGACAAGCTCGTGTTCCGGATGATCACCGACGCGACGCAGGAACCCCCGGCGTTGCAGAACGGCGAGATCGACGCGATGTACCCGCAGCCCGAGGTTGACCTCATCAGCCAGCTCAACGGGATGAGCAACATCGTCTACCAGCTCGACCTCGGTCTGGTGTTCGAGCACATCGACCTCAACCTGCAGACCCCGGCGTTGCAGAACGTCGCGCTGCGCAAGGCGCTGTTCACCGCGGTCGACGTCAAGGGCATGATCGCCCGTACCGCCGGCCAGACCGACCCCGGCATCACGCCGCTCGGCAACCGGATGTTCGTGCCGGGCAAAAGGGTTACCAGGACAACGTGACGTCATTTGGATACGGCAGCGGCAACGTCGCGCTGCGAAGAAGATCCTGACGGACGCGGGCTACAAGGTCGGCAGCACGTTGACGGATCCGTCGGGCAAGGCAGTCCCGGCCCTGCAGCATGCGCTACACCGTAGGGCAACGCCGTGCGGCAGACCGAATGCCAGCTGTTCGCCGCTGCGGCGAAGCAGCTTGGGCGTCACGGTCAACGTTTCGCCGACTGACAGCCTCGGTGACACGCTCACTCAGAAGGACGCGAACCACAAGTACGACATCATCGTGTTCGCGTGGGTGGCAACGCCGTTCGGCTCCAGCAACGCGGCGCTGTACCAGTCCGACACCGCACAGGGCGCGGCTGGGAACTGGGGCGGAAACTACGGTCACTACGTCAACGCGGCCGTCGACAAGGCGCTCGGTGACGCACTGACGACCACGGATCCGGCACAGGAACTGGCCGACCTCAACACCGCCGACAAGCAGCTCTCGGCTGACGCCTACACCCTCCCGTTGTACCAAAAGCCGGTGATCCTGGCTTACAACGCGAAGTGGGGCAACATCCGCGACAACGCGACGTCGGTTGGACCGCCGTACAACACGCAGGACTGGGGTCAGATCAAGGCCCAGTAACTGCGCTTGCGTCGATGATCGGTGTGGCCCGCCCTGGTGGCGGGCCACACCGGCTCGACCCGGCGGTTTGACCAGCTCATGAGCTCACCGGTGATAGCTCCGGTGAGCCATAGAGCAAGTTGGACGCCGGGGAGTACCGTCACTTATGGGCCACCGGCCCCAGGCGTCTCCGGAGCGAGGCCCATATGCTTGCATTCGCCATTCGGCGGGTATCTGATCTCGATACCCGATTCTGATCGTCTCCACGTTCATCGTCTTCCTGCTCGTGAGCCTGTCTGGCGACCCGCTCGTCGAATCTGAAGACGAAACAGCCGACGGCCGCCCGAGCGACAATCAAGCTTGCCGAGCACCGGTTGCGCCTCGACCAACCGCTGCTTGAGCGCTACTGGCACTGGATCACCGGCGTGGTCCACGGATACTTCGGGCCCGTCGGTCTCTGGTGGGGGCACCCTCGACATCGGAACAGAAATCGGCCATCGGGCGCTCGTGACGTTGCGGCTGGTCTTCTTCGCGATGGTGGTCGCCGCTCTGATCGCGATCGTCGTCGGCGTCATCAGCGCGACGAAGCAATACAGCAAGACCGACTACTCGTTCACCTTCACCGGCTTCCTGTTCTTAGCGATGCCGACGTTCTGGTTCGCGATCCTGCTGAAGGAGGGCGCGATCTGGTCGAACGAGCACTTCGGTACAAAGTTCAAGACGATTGGCGAGAACTCGCCGACGATCTCAGCCCGGTTTTGGCGCGCATCTCTTCGACGACTTCAACCATCTGATCCTGCCGACGATTACGCTTGCGCTTGATTTCGTACGCTTCGTGGAGCCGGTTCAACAGGGCGTCGATGATCGAGGCGCTCAGCAGTGACTACATACGACTTGCAAGGGCGAAGGGTATTTCGCCGACCCGTGTCCTTATCCGGCACGCGTTGCGCACAGCATTGATCCCGTTTGTGACGGTCACCGCGCTCGATATCGGCGCGATTCTCGGCGGAGCGATTATCACCGAGTACATCTACCAATGGCGGGGCATGGGTGACTTCCTATTCGCCGACGGGCTCAACCTTGAACGATCCCTATGTCGTGCTCGCGTGGCTACTCGTGTCCGGAGCCGCCATCATTGTCGTTCAACCTGATTGCCGACATCCTGTACGGCGTGCTCGATCCGAGGATCCGCTATGAGTAGATCATCACGAGACATTGGCACGCACCTCGTCGATCCCGAGACGTCGAGGCAGGGTGACGGCGCAGCACCTGCGATCTCACCCGACACGATCGATCCTCGAGAGCCGGTTGGCTCGATCGAGGCGCGCAGTCTGTGGCGGATGGCGGCACGCCGCTTCCGCAAGCACAA
Organism: uncultured Actinomycetes bacterium; assembly: GCA_963799955.1. GTDB lineage: Bacteria > Actinomycetota > Actinomycetes > Acidothermales > Acidothermaceae > PALSA-607. Next base: position 43,960 of record CAWCZJ010000003.1, on the reverse strand, counting down.
GATGGCGATGGTCAGCCTTGTTGTTCTGACCATGGTCGTGCTGCTGGCGTTCGTCGGCGGCGCGCTGTGGCACTACAAGTACAACGTCTACAGCAACGACCTCAGTTTCAAGCCGAGCTTGAAGCATCCGTTCGGTACCGACTCGACGGGCTTCGACACGTTCTCCGTGGTGTTGCGCGGCACCCAGCGCTCGCTGGAAATCGCGACGTTCGTCTCGATTAGTTCGACCATCGTGGGCACCATCTACGGAGCGATCTCGGGCTACGCCGGCGGTGTCGTCGACTCGATCATGATGCGCATCGTCGACCTGTTCCTGACGTTCCCGATCATCGCCATTGCCGCCGTGCTCACGCACAACATCGGACCGAAGGCGAACGGCTGGTTCTGGATCTCCATGGTCCTCGCAGCGCTTGACGTGGCCCTACGTCGGTCGCGTCGTGCGCGGCAACGCACTGGCGATCCGCGAGAAGGAATACATCGAGGCCGCGCATGCCCTCGGCGCTACGCGCACCCGGGTGGTGTTTCGACACGTCGTGCCGAACGTCATCAGCGTCGTCATCGTCATCTTCACGATCCTGGTGGCAACGTCGATCCTGGCCGAGACCGCGCTGTCGTTCGTCGGCTTCGGCGTCGCCGCACCCGACACCTCGCTCGGGTCTGCTGGTGAACAGCGCGCAGACTGCTGTCGAGACGCAGGCCGTGGCTGTTCTACTTCCCCGGGCTTTTCATCATCCTGATCGCACTGACCGCCAACTTCATCGGCGACGGACTGCGCGACGCACTCGACCCGACGGCATCGAAGGGCCGTACGTGAGCCACTACACCACTGGCGGCGCAACCGCCGTTGCGACGAGCGGCTTCACCCGACACGGTGCTTGCGGTAGATGACGTTTCCGTCAACTTCAACACCGAGGACGGCACGGTTCAGGCGGTTCGCGGCGTCAGCTATGACCTGCATCGCGGTGAGGTGCTCGGGATCGTCGGCGAGTCGGGTTCCGGAAAGTCGGTGACTTCGCTCGCGGTCATGGGCTTGTTGCCCAGGACCGCGCACATCACCGGCTCGGTCCGGCTCGGCAACGACGAGTTGCTCGGCCTGTCCGAACGCGAGCTTGCGCACTACCGCGGCCAGCAACTCGCGATGATCTTCCAGGATCCGATGACCAGCCTGAACCCGGTTTACACCGTCGGTTGGCAGATCGCCGAGGCAGTCACCGCGCACCAGAAGGTCAGCAAGGAAGCCGCGCATGCTCGGGCAGTGGAGTTGCTGAAAATCGTCGGCATTCCGAACGCAGAGGAACGCGCCAACAGCTACCCGCATGAGTTCTCCGGCGGAATGCGGCAACGCGCGGTCATCGCGATTGCGATGGCGAACGGCCCCGAGGTCATCATCGCCGACGAGCCGACAACCGCTCTCGACGTCACCGTGCAAGCTCAGGTGCTCGAGACCTTGAAGACCGCGCGCGAAGAGACCGGCGCGGCCATGATCCTCATCACGCACGACCTCGGTATCGTCGCGGGTCAAGCAGACCGGGTGCTCGTCATGTACGCCGGGCGTGCCGTCGAAGTCGGCACCGTCGAGGAAATCTTCTACACGCCGCGGATGCCGTACACGCTTGGGCTTCTGGGCAGCTTGCCGCGCCTTGACCGGCGGCGCAGGCGCGCTTGACGCCGATCACCGGCGTGCCGCCGTCCCTGATCAACATGCCGCCGGGTTGCCCGTTCGCGCCACGGTGCCCGATGGCCGAGGACATCTGCCGGACGGTAGAGCCGGAGCTGGCGCCGACGACCTCACCCGACCACGTCGCCGCGTGTCACTTCAGTGACCGACCTTGAAGGCATGGAGCCCGGCGACTTGTTCAAGACGACCACCAAAGATGACGAGCTTCCCGCCGACGATTGCTGCCGCTGTTCCGTTGGCGCCGGGAGATCCGTCATGACTGTCGCTGACGTCCAGAGCACGCCAGCTCCGGCACCTGGCGCCGCGCCGGTGCTTTCGGTGCGCAACCTGGTCAAGCACTTCCCGGTGCGCAGTCGCGGTCTGATCCGCCGCAGTCATCGGCTACGTGCACGCGGTTTGCGACGTCTCGTTCGATATCTACCCGGGCGAGACCCTCGGGCTTGGTCGGCGAGTCGGGCTGCGGCAAGACCACGACGAGCCGAGCCGTGCTGAACCTGCAGCCCGCGACGTCCGGCAGTGTGTTCTTCAACTCGGTCGACCTGACCAAGGCGTCCACCCGCGAGATGCGTCGCCTGCGTCGCGAAATGCAGATCGTGTTCCAAGACCCGTACGCGTCGCTGGATCCGCGAATGTCGGTGCACGAGATCGTCGCCGAACCGCTGAAAATCCATGGCCTGTACGGCGCGGGCGGCCGCAAGCGGGTCGTCGAGCTGCTGCAGACCGTCGGGTTCAGCGCCGAGCACGGCAACCGTTACCCGCATGAGTTCTCGGGCGGCCAGCGGCAGCGCATCGGCATCGCGCGAGCGCTCGCACTCGAGCCTCGATTGCTGGTGCTCGACGAGCCGGTGTCGGCGCTTGACGTGTCGATCCAGGCCGGCGTGGTGAACCTGCTCGAAGAGATCCAGGAGCGACTCGGTCTCGCCTACTTGTTCGTCGCGCACGACCTTTCTGTGGTGCGCCACATTTCCGATCGCATCGCGGTCATGTACCTCGGGCGGATCGTCGAGATCGCGAAGACCAACGACCTGTTCAGCTCGCCCGCGCATCCCTACACCCAGGCGCTCATCTCGGCGATTCCGATTCCCGACCCGCGCAAGGAGCGGGCGCGGCAGCGGGTAATCATCACTGGCGACGTTCCGAGCCCGGTCGACCCGCCGAGCGGTTGCCGGTTCCGCACCCGCTGCCCCAAGTTCGCCAATGAGTTGCGCAAGGACCAGCAGCAACGTTGCATCGAGGATTTGCCCGCACTGACTGACCGCGGGCAGGGTCACCCGGTCGCCTGTCACTACGCCGAAGTCGTTGATGTTCTGTAGGGCGGGGTAAGCTTTCGGGGAGTTCTCGGGCGGGTAGGCAGGAGTCGCACGTGATCGGCGCACTGGAGATCATCATCTCGGTGACGAGCTTGTTGCTCGTCGTCCTGATCCTGCTGCACCGCGGCAAGGGTGGCGGCCTGTCCGACATGTTCGGCGGCGGCTTCACGTCAAGCTTCGCTGGCTCATCGGTCGTTGAGCGCAACCTTGACCGATTCACGCTGATCACGGCGTTCATCTGGTTCGCCTCGATCGTCGGCCTCCTGTTGTTGTTCAAGGGATAACGGCTAAACCTTGCCGGTCCGGGGGTAGCAGCCCGGCGATGGCCGTAGAATCGTGCGCAGGAGACAATCTTTGCTTGTTGGCAACCAGCTGTTTGCCGAAGACATTTGCTAGTCGTCGAATATCAAGGAGATCGTTGTGGCTGGTGGCAACGCGATACGCGGGAGCCGAGTAGGCGCCGGACCCATGGGCGAGGCCGAGCGGGGCGAATCCGCTCCACGTCGGCGCATCTCGTTCTGGTGCGCCAACGGGCACGAGACGCGTCCCTCGTTTGCTTCCGACGCCGTGATCCCTGAGTCGTGGGATTGCCCGCGTTGTGGCCTGCCGGCTGGCCCAGACCGCGACGTGCCGCCGACAGCTCCGCGCACTGAGCCTTATAAGACCCACCTCGCCTATGTCCGCGAGCGTCGCAACGACGCCGACGGCGAGGCGATCCTTGCCGAGGCGCTCGAGCGACTGCGCACGTCGAAGGTCTACCCGCGCATCTAGCGCGTTAGCTCGCTCGCGATGTCGTCGGCTCGGCGGCCCTGTGACGGGCCCGTCGGCTATCGGCTCAGGGCGATGCGATCCGCGACATGCTGCGCGGCAGCCGGCTCGCGGCGGCCTCATCGAGCAGCCACAGCGTGCGCTGGCGTCCGTGCGCGCCGGCGGCGGGGATTTCCACCGGCCCCGCACCGCTGACCGCCAGGTTGACCGCAGCGGCCTTGCCGGCACCTGCGGTGATCAGCCAGACCTCGTGTGCGGACGCGATCGAGGAGAACGTCAGCGACAGCCGGGTGGGTGGTGGCTTCGGGGCACCGCGGACGCCGACCACTGCCCGCTCATCGAACAGCGCCGGCATGCCGGGGAACAGCGACGCAATGTGCCCGTCTTCACCAACGCCGAGCATGAGAACGTCGAAGGCCGGCACCGCACCGTGATCCTCGGGATGCGTTGCCGCCGCGAGTTCGGCGGCGTAACGCGCGGCCGCCGCCTCCGGGTCGTCGCCGTCAGCACCGTCGCTGCTCGGCATTGCGTGCACGTGTGCGGCGGGGATCCGGACCACGTCGAGCAACGCTGCTCGCGCCCCGACGTCATTGCGGTCGGGGTGCCCTGCTGGCACGAAGCGCTCGTCGCCCCACCACACGTGCACGTGCGCCCAATCGATCGCGTCCCGCGCAGGAGACGCCGCCAGCTCAGCCAACACAGCGGTGCCGACGCCGCCGCCAGTCAGCACCATGTGGGCGTGGCCTTGGGCCGACTGCGCGTCGACGATCCTGGTCACCAGCCGAGCCGCAACTGCACGCGCCAGCAGCGTCGCATCGCGATGCACGACGACCTCGGCGATGCTCACCTGCGACTCATGCTCTGCTTCGCGCCACTTTCTTGGCCGCAGGCGCTTTCTTGGCCGCGGGCCCTTCTTGGCCGGCGTCACTTTCCTGGCCGCCGCCTTTCGCACCGGGGCGCTTTTCTTCGCAAGCGCGGCTTTCTCCGTGGTTGTCTTCGCGCGGGGCAAGGTCTTCTTGGCGACACGCCCGCCAGCAGGGGCCTTCTTGGTGGCGCCGACCTTCTTGCCGCGCGACGGAGTATCGGCTCGATCCGACGCGCGTTGCGCAGCGGACTTGCGAGCCGGCGCCGGTCGCCGCGTCAGTTGTTGCGCCTGCGCATCTGCCGCACCGGTCCGGCGTCCGGCTTCAGGGCTCGCGCCGAACAGGCGTTTGATCGTCTCGTTGTAGACATCGTCTGGGTCAAGCCGGCGCAGCTCTTCGGCGAGCAGTTCGTCGGTCGCGCGCCTCGGCAAGGGCACCGCCCGGTCGGGCTGGCCGGTGCGCACCAAGCTCGCGAGCCGCCCGTCCGGGCGCGTGATGGTGATCTCACCGCGCTTGGTCAATAACCGAACACCGGTGATGCCGGGGCCCCTGGTGGTTCTGCGAGTGACCTCGATATCGAGACGGTCTTCGAGCCAGGCCGCCAGCAGTTCGGCGCTTGCGTTGTTGCGTGCGGCGTCGACCTCGCCACCGGTGATCTCATCGAAAGGCTGGTCAAGGGCCGCGGCGAGCAGCGTGCGCCACGGAGTGATCCGCGTCCACGCAAAGTCGGTGTCGCCGGGTGAGTGATCGAGTGCGCGCTCTCGCAGGGATTCGGTCGGCTTCGTCGACGACGCGGCGTCGGTAACGCGCCGTTGGGCGAGCAAACCGAGCGGGTCGAGTGACGGAACTGCGGGACCATCACCGGGCCACCACACCAACACGGGCGCATCTGGCAGCAGCATGGGAAGGACGATTGAGTCGGCCTGCTCGCGCAACAGCCCGTAGAGCCGCAGGATGAGGACCTCGCCGAGCATGTTGTCGCCGCCGACGCGGATTTCTGCGTCGAGCCGCGGCGCCGATTTGCCTGGCCGGCGAATGACGCACACGATCCGGCACGGGTGCTCGCGTGCGGCCGCATTTGCCGCCTTGAGTGCGTCGTAGTGCTCGCTCTCGGTCGCGTCGATGACGAGGGTCAGCACCATGCCGAGCGCAACGCTGCCGGATCCGCGCCGCGTCTCACTCAGTGCAGTGAGAATCGCCGACGAGTTGGTGTCGTGGAGATCGCGGTTCATGGCCGCCTCCAAACCCGTCCGTCGCGCGCGAGCATCGCGTTCGACGAATCCGGGCCCCAGCCGCCTGATCGATACTGCTCAGGTTGGCCCAGCTTCGCCCAGAAATCCTCGATGGGGTCGAGAATTTCCCACGAGAGTTCGACTTCTTCGTGCCGCGGAAAGAGCGGCGGATCACCGAGCAGGACGTCGAGAATCAACCGCTCGTAGGCTTCGGGACTCGATTCGGTGAACGACTCGCCGTACGCGAAATCCATGTTGACGTCGCGCACTTCCATCGCGGTGCCGGGCACCTTCGAGCCGAATCGCATCGTGACGCCCTCGTCTGGCTGGATGCGAATCACGAGTGCGTTCTGTCCGAGCTCCTCGGTTGCGGTTGCGGCGAATGGCAAGTGTGGGGCGCGCTGAAACTCCAGCGCGACCTCCGTCACCCGTCGTCCGAGCCGCTTACCGGCCCGCAGGTAGAACGGCACGCCGGCCCATCTGCGAGTGTCGACCTCGAGCTTGATGGCCGCGAACGTCTCGGTCTTCGACGACTTGGGGATGCCGTCCTCGTCGAGGTAGCCGAGCACCTTCTGGCCGCCCTGCCAACCGCCCGCGTATTGACCGCGTGCGGTGTACGTCGCGAGGTCGTCGGGGATCCGAACCGCCGACAGCACCTTCGTCTTCTCCAACCGCAGCGACTGCGCTTCGAAGCTGACGGGCTCTTCCATCGCGATAAGCGCGAGCAACTGCAACAGGTGGTTCTGGATCACGTCGCGCGCGGCACCGATGCCGTCGTAGTAACCCGCACGTCCGCCGATGCCGATGTCTTCGGCCATCGTGATCTGCACATGGTCGACGTACGAGCGATTCCAGATGGGCTCGAACATGGTGTTGGCAAAGCGCAGCGCAAGGATGTTTTGCACTGTCTCTTTGCCGAGGTAGTGGTCGATGCGAAAGACCGAGTCGGGCGGGAAGACGTCGCTGAGGGTGTCACTGAGTTGTCGCGCGCTCTGCAGGTCGTGACCGAACGGCTTCTCGACAACGACACGGCGCCATTGGTCGCCGTTCTTTGCCGAGAGTCCGGACCGCTTCAACTGCCCGATGACCACGGGGAAGAGGCCCGGCGGTATCGACAGGTAGAACGCGTGGTTGCCGCCAGTGCCCCGCACTCGGTCAAGGTCATTGATGGTCTGCGCGAGTGCGTCGAACGCATCGTTGTCGTCGAAGTCTCCCGGCACGAAACGAAAACCCTCAGAGAGTTGGGTCCACACTTCCTCGCGAAACGGCGTGCGCGCGTATTGCTTCACGGCGTCGTGCACGACCTGCGCGAAGTCTTCGTCGGCCCAGTTACGCCGGGCGAATCCGACGAGTGCGAAGCCCGGGTGGCAACAGCCCTCGGTTTGCGAGGTCGTAGATCGCCGGCATCAGCTTCTTGCGGGCCAGGTCGCCGGTGACGCCGAACAGCACGATTCCGCATGGCCCGGCTACTCTCGGCAGCCGCCGGTCGCGCGGATCGCGAAGCGGGTTCACGGCCTCGCGACCGACCGGGCTCATCGAGCCAAACCTGCGGCGTTGAGCAGTTCCTGAAGGCCGACGGTGCGATCGAGCAGGTGCAGGCGAATCGCCGGTCGCCCGCGTTGCTGTAGTGCACGCAAGTCACCCAACGCCTGCGCCATCTGCAATCGCGCGAACCCGAACGGTCGGCCCGGAATCGCAAGGTCGTGCTCGACGACGCCGGTGATCTGGAGGAATGCGCCGGTTTGCGGACCACCCTTGTGGTACTGACCAGTGGAGTGCAGGAATCGCGGCGCCCAACCGAATGTCACCGGTCGTTCGGTGTGCCGTGCGAGGGACCGGCGCAGCAGGGCGGCAGCTGAATCGGCGTGTCGATCGAGATAGGCCATGACGGCGACGTAGCCACGGTCGGGCACCGCGCGCAGCAATGCCGACAACGCGCCGGTGAGGTCTTGGGCACCGCCGAGCAGGATCGGATCGTCGGTGTGTACTTCGACGGCGCCGTCGGTGAAGATCGCCCTGCCTTCAGGCAGCGGCCCGTCACCGGCTTCATCGAGGATCTTGCCGGTGTTGTCCTTCGACTCCTGCACGTTCGGCTGGTCGAATGGGTCGATGCCGAGCACCCGCCCGGCCACCGCAGTCGCGTACTCCCACACCATGAACTGCGCACCCAGTGATCCCGAGACCGTCGTGCCGTCGATGTGCAGATGTTGGCCAAGTGTCACCAAATGACGGTCAGGACCCTCGCCGAAGCCAGGCGCCTCCACCGACTCGACGACAACAGGAAGCAGACCGGTGCCCTGCTTGCCCGTCGACTCGGCGATCAGTTGTTCTGCCCAATCGCCGAAGCCCGGATGCCGTGATCCGAAGTCGGCGATGACGACCTTGTCGCGACCCGCGCGGCCGGCCTCCCCGAGGACCGCACCAAGCGTGAGACCGGGATTGTCGTCGTCGCTCCCGAGGGCAGGCAGCAAGCCAGCGGCGTCGTCAAGCAGACCCGCAACATCGACTCCGGCGAGTGCGGTCGGCACCAGACCGAAGGCCGACAACGCGCTGTAGCGACCGCCGACATTCGGGTCGGCGAGAAAGACTCGGTAGCCGGCCGCTCGCGATGCCTGCTCCAGCGGCGAGCCCGGGTCGGTGACGATCACGATTCGCTGCACGGGATCGATGCCGGCGTCGCGAAACGCCTGTTCGTACACGCGGCGGTGACTGTCGGTCTCGAGCGTGCCGCCGCTCTTGCTCGATACAACCAGCACGGTGTTCTCGAGACGGTCCGCGATGGCCGCGGATACCTGTCCGGCGTCGGTGGTGTCGAGAACAGTAAGTCGGACGCCGGCGGTGGCCGCGATCACTTCGGGCGCCAGCGACGAGCCGCCCATGCCCGCAAGCACGACGTGGTCGATGCCGTCGGCCAGCAGTTCGGCGTGCAGGTCACGCAGTTCAGGGATGTATTGCCGCGAACTGCTCGGCAGATCGAGCCAGCCAAGTCGGGTCGCTGCGAGCGTCTGCGGCGTCAGTACCCCACAGGTTCGGGTCCTTGTTATGAGGCTCTTAGGGACGCCGGCGTCGACCAATGTCGTCGTCGCGTTGCGGGCTGCCATGACTAGGTCGGTGCCGTCGATCGTGACGGTGACCCCGCCGGCCTCGGTCGCGAGGGAGGGTTCCTTCATGCCGCTCAACTTCCTGCCTTCTCATCGAGTTTCTTCTGAACGGCGGAGATGAGTTCTGTCCACGAAACTTCGAACTTTTCGATGCCCTCGCTCTCGAGAGTGCGCACGACGTCGTCGTAGTCAACGCCGACAGCGGCAAGATTGTCGAGCACGCTCTGTGCATCGACGTAATGCCCTCTGATCGAGTCGCTCTCGATGACACCGTGGTCGTACACCGCTTGCAGGGTCGGCTCCGGCATGGTGTTGACGGTGTGGTCGGCGATGAGGTCGATCGACATACATCGTGTCTTGGTAAGCGGGATCCTTGACGCCGGTCGACGCCCAGAGTGGGCGCTGCACCTTCGCGCCCGACGCGGCGAGCGAAGCCCAACGCTCTGAAGCGAACCGCTCCTCGTACAACTTGTACGCGAGCCGTGCGTTCGCGACGGCTGCTTTCCCCTTGAGTGCGATGGCCTCAGGCGTGCCGATCTTGTCGAGACGCTTGTCGATCTCGGTGTCGACTCTGGACACGAAGAACGACGCGACGGACCCGATTGCCGCTAGCTCATGGCCGGCAGCACGCGCTCGCTCGAGACCGTCGAAGAATGCGTCGATCACCTTCGCGTATCGCTCGAGGGAGAAGATCAGGGTGACGTTGATGCTGATGCCTTCGGCCAGCGCCTGGCTGATGGCCGGCAAGCTCTCAAGGGTCGCTGGAATCTTGATGAAGAGGTTCGGGCGGTCAACCATCCACCACAGCGATCGTGCTTCGGCCGTGGTCTTCTCCGCGCTGTCAGAGATGCGAGGATCGACCTCGATCGACACTCGCCCATCGACTGTGTTGCTGGCGTCGTACGTAGGCCGCAGCACGTCGCAGCCCCATCGCACGTCAAAGGTGGTGATCAGCCGCAATGCTTCGCCGACGTCAACGCCTCGTAGTGCGAGATCTTGCAACTGCGTCTGGTAGGCGTCGGCTCCACTGATTGCCTTTTGAAAGATCGTCGGATTGGTCGTGATGCCGACGACATGGCGATCGCGGATCAGGTCGCCGAGGTTGCCGGTACGCAACCGCTCACGACTGAGGTCGTCGAGCCAGACGGCTACGCCGGCCGCACTGAGTTGGCCGAGCGGATCGGTCTCGGATGCCATGGTTTGCTCCCTGCTTGCAGTCGCTAATCGAGCACTGTTAATCGAGTACTGCCGCTAGTTACCGGTGGTGCTGCCCTTTGTGCCGCCGACCTTCGACAGGCTCGAGTGCACCGCCGCCACCAGCCGGTCGGGCGTCAAGCCGAACTGCTCGAACAGGATGGCTCCCGGCGCGCTCGCGCCGTAATGGTTCAAGCCGAGCATCTCGCCGTGGTCGCCGACAAAGTCGCGCCATCCCATCGTGACTGCTGCTTCGATGGACGCACGTACTTTGACGTCGGGCGGCAGTACGAGCTGTTGGTAGGCCAAGTCTTGGTCCAAGAACCATTCCTGGCATGGCATCGATACGACTCTGGTTGGCATGCCTTGCGCCTCGAGCAACTCGCGTGCCGCCACCGCGACCGACACCTCGCTGCCAGTCGCGATGAGAATCGCCTCGGGCTTACCGGAACTTGCTTCAGCGAGGATGTAAGCGCCCTTGGCGACTCCCTCTGCTGACGCGTAGACCGTTCGATCGACGATGGGCAGGTTCTGCCGGCTCAATACCAGGCCGGCCGGACGATCGATGTTCTCCAGGATCGTGCGCCACGCGACTGTCGTCTCGTTTGCATCGGCCGGGCGAACGACGTCGAGACCAGGAATCGCCCGCAGCGCCGCGATCTGCTCAATCGGTTGGTGCGTCGGGCCGTCTTCGCCGAGGCCGATGGAGTCGTGCGTCCACACGTAGGTGACCGGCAATTTCATGATGGCGGCGAGGCGAACCGCGCCACGCATGTAGTCGCTGAATGTGAGGAATGTGCCGCCGTAGGGGCGGGTGCCGCCGTGCAATGCGATGCCGTTGAGGATGGAGCCCATCGCGTGTTCGCGGATGCCGAAGTGCAATACCCGCCCGTAGGGCCCACCCGGAAACGCCTTTGACTGGCGGTCCTCCGGCAAGAACGACGGCTGGCCCTCGGGGGTGGTGTTGTTGCTCTCGGCAAGGTCGGCAGATCCGCCCCAGAGTTCCGGCAGAATCGGTGCGATGGCAGTGAGAACCTTGCCTGACGCCGCACGGGTCGCGATCCCCTTGTCGCTCGGCTCAAACACGGGCAGCGCAGCTTCCCAGCCATCGGGCAACCGGCGGCGTGACATCCGCTCGAGGAGACCAAGCGAGTCTGGGTTCGCGGCGGCCCACGCGTCGTAGCTTTCCTGCCACTTTGTTCGCAGCGCCTGCCCGCGCGCTATTACGCCGCGCGCGTGGTCCAGCACGTCGGCCGGGACATCGAACTTCTTCGTCGGATCCATGCCCATCACCGTCTTGGTGAGGGCGACTTCCTCGGCACCAAGTGCGGAACCGTGGGCCTTGCCGGTGTTTTGCTTGTTCGGTGATGGCCAACCGATGATGGTTCGCAGCGCGATGAACGACGGCCGGTCGGTGACCTGCTCGGCAGCCAGGAACGCCTTGTACAACGCCCCGACGTTCTCGACATATGAGCCGTCATCGTCGAGCCATTTCACGAGCTGGACGTGCCAGCCGTAGGCGGCGTAGCGGGCAACGGTGTCTTCGGTGAAGGCGATGTTGGTGTCGTCTTCAATCGAGATGTGGTTGTCGTCCCACAGCAGCGTCAGGTTTCCGAGGCGCTGGGTGCCGGCGATGCTCGACGCTTCGCCGCTGACGCCCTCTTCGAGGTCGCCGTCGGAGGCGAAGCAATAGATGTGGTGGTCAAACGGGCTCTCACCGGGCGCCGCGTCGGGGTCGAACAGGCCACGCTCGCGTCGCGCTGCCATCGCCATACCAACGGCGTTGCCGACGCCTTGGCCGAGCGGTCCGGTCGTCGTCTCGACGCCGAGGGTGTGACCGTGCTCGGGGTGTCCCGGGGTGAGACTGCCCCACGTGCGCAGCAACCGGATGTCTTCGAGTGTCAAGCCGTAGCCGGAGAGATAGAGCTGGATGTAGAGCGTCAGGCTCGAGTGCCCGCACGACAGTACGAAGCGATCGCGTCCCACCCAGCCTGGCTCCGTCGGATCGTGGCGCAACAATCGCTGGAACAGCAGGTATGCCGCGGGCGCAAGGCTCATTGCCGTGCCGGGATGTCCTGAGCCAGCAGCTTCGACGGCGTCCATTGCCAGCGCCCTAATGACATCGACGGTTTTCGCATCGATGTCCGACCATTCGACGGCGCCGGAACCGCCGCCCGCCTGGTGATTCGCCATGGGCGTCGTCACTGCTCCTCTTGACGGGATTTGACTGTCACCCTACCGATGCTTGCGTCGGCGGGTAGACCTGCATCGGTCTGCCCTGTACCGCCCAGGACCAAGCGTGCGGGTTGGTCTCAGTAGGATGAACTTCGTGCAGTCGGCGGCGGTAGGGGTGGTCTCGTGACCGTACTGACGCCGACCCTGCCGGAGGCCCCAGCCGGCCGCCGGCCGGCTCGCCAGCTGGTCAGGGCATATGTCGCTTTGACCAAGCCGCGCATTATCGAGTTGCTCCTCGTGACCACCGTGCCCGCGATGATTCTGGCTCGGCGCGGCATGCCGTCGTGGTGGCTGGTCGTCGCCACTCTGGTAGGCGGCACCCTCGCCGCCGGCAGTGCCAACACGATCAACTGTTTCGTCGATCGCGACATCGACAAGGTGATGCGCCGCACCTCTCGCCGTCCCCTTGCTCGTGCTCTGGTGCGGCCCGTCGAAGCACTGCGGTTCGGCATTGCGCTTGGCGTCGTTGCGACCCTGGTTCTTGGCTTTACGGTGAACTGGCCGTCTGCGCTCCTGGCGGACGCAGCGATCCTCTTCTATGTCTTCGTCTACACACTCGGTTTGAAGCGCCGGACGCCGTCGAACATCGTGATCGGTGGCGCGGCGGGGTGCTTCCCGGTCTTGATCGGGTGGTCAGCAGTCACCGGCGGAGTCGGGTGGCCGGCGGTCGTGCTGTTCGGGGTGATCTTCGCCTGGACGCCGCCACATTTCTGGGCTCTGGCGATGAAATTCCGTGACGACTACGCAGCGGCCGGCGTACCAATGCTTCCGGTCGTTGCCGACGCGACAACCGTCACGCGCAAGATCGTCGGCTACTCCTACCTGATGGTTGCCGTGTCCTTCGTGCTCGTGCCGGTCGGCCACGCCGGGTTGCTCTACCTCGTGTCGGCCGTGGTCCTGGGTGCCTGGTTCCTGGTCGAGGCGCATCGGCTTTCGGCCCGAGCGAAGGCCGGAGAGGATCCCAAACCGATGCGGCTCTTCCACCTGTCGATCAGCTACTTGACGCTGCTGTTCGCGGCGATCGCGGTCGGCCAGTTCGTCAAGTAGGCAGTTCGTCAAGTAGGCACTTCTCAAGTAGGCACTTCTCAAGTAGGCGGCTCATCAGGCCGCGTGGAAGTGCGGGTTGTAAATGAGCCCGAGGATCGCGCCAGCTGGGGTACGGACGCTGCCCGTCACGATCCCGTCCCCGACATCAGTGGCTGGGCCGTGCTCGACCGCGCCGTGCGCGATCGCTTCGGCCATTGACGCGGCAACGTCGTCGACGCCCCAATAGGTCAGTGCGCCATCGGCCGGGTCTGCCGTCGGGAGCAGGCCGAGCTCGTAGCCGGCTTGCTCGAACCCCACATAGAACGGCTCTTCAAAATACGGCCGGACGCCGAGCAGCTCGCTCCACCACGTAGTGGCCGTGGTGAGGTCAGGTGCTGGATAGATCACGGTGCGAAGACCGTGCAGTGAAATCGTCATGAGTCCTATCTTGCCCGGAGGCACCGACAGTTCGCGGCCGAAGCGCAATGGCAGGCGCCGCTACGGCTTTGACAAGATCAGCTGCGGGTCCTGGGCGTCCGTAGTACCACCCCTGGCCATAGTCGACGCCGAGCGTCAGCAGCACCTCCCCATCCGCAGCGCTCTCGACTCCCTCGGCGACCACGCGTGCCTCGCAGCCTTCGGCGAAGTCGACGAGTGAGCGAACCAGCGACCGCAGCACCGCGTCGGAGCTGATGCCGTCGACGATGCTGCGATCGAGTTTGATCACGTCCGGCGCCGTCAGGATGATGTGGCGCAGTGACGAGAAACCGGCGCCGACGTCGTCGATGGCCAGGCGCATGCCGGCCGCGCGCAGCGGGTCGAGGACACCCATCAGCGCGGCGTAGTCGACGACTTGGTCGTGCTCGGACAGCTCGAGCACAATGCGATCGAGCCTGAACTCGGCAAGCAACTGCGCGCATTCGCTGGTCATCAAGGTGCCGGGGGAGACATTCATGGCGACGTAGCCACTGACCTCATCCAGATAGTCCGCCGCTCGGCGCAACGCCAACAGCTCAAGGCGATCACCCGCACCGATGCTGTGCGCTTCCGCGAAGCACACATCAGGGGCCCTGTCCCACTCGATCGGGAACCGGCTCAGCGCTTCGGCACCCACCCGCTGCCCGGTCGCGAGGTCAACGATGGGTTGCAGCACAACCGCAGGACCTCCTGCCGCCAGGATTGGCGCCAGCCGTTCGGAAATCTCGGCATGGCGCGCGCGATCACGGACGTCCGGCTCGATGATGACCGCAGCAGCATGCGCGAGCACTTCCATCAGCGACTGGTCGCGCTTGGTGAGTCCCTTGTCGGAGGTCAGCCCGGCCGCGCAGAACGTGCCGTACAACGTGCCATCGCTGAGCCGCACCGGGACGGAGACGTAGCTGCGGATGTGGGGGAGTCGAGCTGCCGGCAGCTTCATCGCTGCCGGAAAGGCCTTGAGGTCAGGGATCACGGCGGGCAGCTTCTTGTCGAGGATGGCCTGACACAGCGACGTCGCCTGTACTTGCTTGTTGCCCTCCTGGAAGAGGAACGGCACGGACGACTCGACAACCTCGAGATATTGGGTCGTGCCGTCCAGGCGGCTCAGAAACGAGACGCTGAGCCCGAGCGACCCCTTGGCGATCAGCAGGAGGTCGGCGACCTGCTGCTGGACGTCCGTGCGCGACTTCCGCCATACCGGCCTATCGACAGGCGTGGTGCGTTCCGTGAGAGCCAATGCGCGCAGATCGGTCAGCTGGCTCGCCGCGACCATGCCTCGACCGGGTCGTCGAGCAACGGTTCGAAGGCCAGCTCGGCTGCTCCGAGGAGGCTGGAGTCTTCGCCGAGGCCGGGCTGGAGCAGCCGGACCCCGGCGCGGCCGGCAAACGTCGACATCGAATCCATCTCGGATTTGATCCGGTCACCGGTGAGAAAGAACAGCGACGACAACGGTCCGCCGAGGATCACGACGTCCGGATTCAGGATGTTCACCAGGCTGGTGAGGCCACGCGCCACCCACACCGCGATGCTCTGCAGGCCCTCCAGTGCCCGCTTCTCACCGTGGCTGGCCGCCGCGAACACCTCGACGAGTGCGGCGCGGCCGCCACCTGCGGTACGCCCGCACGCGACGAGCACGGCGTCCTCGCCTGCCTCGGTTTCAAAGCACCCGCGGCTACCGCAGCGGCAGGGCCGGCCCGTCTGGGTTGACCATCATGTGGCCAAGCTCGCCACCGTAGCCATGAGCTCCGGTGAGGATCCGGCCGTCGATCACGATGCCGCCGCCGATACCGACCTCGCCCGCGAGATAGATCAGGTCGCCGATGCCGCGGCCGGCGCCGCGAACGTGCTCGGCGAGTCCGCCGAGGTCGCCGTCGTTCCCGACGTGCGTCTGCACCGGAAGCCCAAGGCGCGCCGACAGGAGCTCACCGAACGGGACGCCGCGCCAGCCGAGGTTCGGGGCGAACTCGACGAAGCCGTCCGCGCGGCGCACGGCTCCCGGTACGCCAATCCCAACACCTGCAAGCCAGCACCCTGGAGTGACCGCCTTCTGCAGATTTCGCAACTCGACAGCAAGCCGTTCGATGACGGTGTCGTGATCGACACCCGGCCCCGGCAGCCGGTATTCACCGCGGGCGTTGATGACGCCGCCCAGTCCGATCGCCGCGACCGTCACTGTGTCGACACCCATGTTCGCGGCGAGCACGTAGGCGGTGTCGGACCGCGGCCCGACAAGGTGTGAAGGACGCCCGGCGCGAAGGCCTGTCTCCGGGATGGTCTCCGCGACCAGGCCGGCGTAGGACAGGTCTTCGACAAGCGCCTTGATCGTGCTGCGGTTCAATCCCATCCGGGCGGTCAGCTGTGCGCGTGACAGCTGACCTTCGACGTGGACGTGCCGCAAAAGCGTACTGACATTGCGGCGTCTGATCTCGTCCTGCGTCGCTCCGGATGGGGTCGGCATGAGGTGCAGCGGTCCGCTATCTCGGCCGTTGATCGGGGCGTCGGAGTGTCATTTCGCCGAGCGTCGTCGACCGTAGGCGTCTGCCGCGGCCGCGAGCAACAAGAACGCGCCGGTCACGATGTATTGGTAGGCCGCGTTCAAGTTCGGCTTGAGCCCGAGTCCGTTGGGGATCATCGCAATCACCGTGCCGCCGATGACCGCATCGCGAATCCGGCCGCGGCCTCCGAAGAGAGACACGCCGCCGACGACGGCCGCGCCAACTGCGTAGAGCAGCGTGTTGCCACCACCGATGTCGAGCGGCACCCCGCCGTCGAAGGAGGCCAAGGCGATGCCGCCAACGCCGGCCAGCGTGGTCGAGATCGCGAATGCGGAGATCCGCATGCGGCGGACGTCGATACCGGCCCTGCGCGCAGCCTCAGCGTTGCCGCCGACGGCGAACAGATACCGACCGAATCGCGTCTTTGTGAGCAGCACCGTCAAGACGACGAGCAGCAAGAGGATGAGCGGCACCACCCACGGCATGCCGAGGATGGGCTTAGCCCCCTTGTTGAACTGACGGTTGCGGTTCAGGAAGTAGACCGCGAATACCCCGACGACCACCAGACCGGCGATGCGGACAAGCGACCAAGGCGAGCGGTTCGGCGGACAGCTTCTGCGCTCTGCGCCGAACCGACCGGAACAACGTGAATGCCGCGTAGCCACCGACGAACAGGACGAGAAAGACCCAGCCCAGCGTCGGGCTGGCGTTGCTGTGCACGAGCTCATTGATGGGGCCGTTGCCAATACTGATAGCGCCGGCCGACCCGCGAACGAGATGATCACGCCCTGCCAGGCGAGGAAGAACGCCAGCGTCACGATGAACGACGGGATGCCAACGCGGGCCACCAAGAAACCGGTGATGCAACCGATGGTGGTGCCCACTGAGAGCGCCAGGAACATGGCGATCCAGACGTGCCCGCCGACATGCGTCAAGATGACGGCGAAGCCCAACACGATCATCGGCACCGCAAGCCATAGTCGGTTGAGCACCGCTATCAGCAGCCCGATCGCCATGACGATGACGATCGCGCCGTAGCTGCCACCCTTGAGGTAACCCTCGATGTTTCCGTTGTGGGCGTAGGCAAGCCCCATCATCATGGCGCAGACGCCCGCGGCCGTACCGGCGGAGAGGTCGATCTCGCCGAGCAGCAACACGAACACAAGGCCCATCGCGATCAAAATCGTGTAACCGGCCTGCCCGGTGAAGTTCGCCAGGTTGCCGACGGTCAAGAATTGGTTGCTCAGGCTGGAGAACGCGATGAGCAAGACAACGAGGCCGAGCAATGCTGGCAGCGCGCCGGGGTCGCCGCCACGGAGCTTCCCCGATGTAGGCACGCGCCGAATCCATGAGGGTGACAGAGCCGAGGTCGCCGCTGAATGCTTCCGCGACCGCGTCGTCGGAGATTGGTGTGGTGATCACTGTCGTGATCGGCAGGTCGGCTGCGCTCGGGCCTGCTTCGCTTCCCGGGGCCGCAGTGCTTGGTTCGCTCATTGCGGCCTCACGCGCTTTCTGCGGCAGTTGCGGGCTGGAGCCCGATGGTCCCGGAACGACCGGCGGTGATGAGCTCAACGACTTGTGTGTAGGTCACATCTACCCGCTTGACCTCCGCGGCGACGCGACCCAGGAATAGTGCGGTGATGCGGTCAGCGACCTCCATCACGTCGTTCATGTTGTGCGAGATCAGCACCACGCCGAGGCCGGCATCGGCCAGTCGCCGAACGAGATCGAGCACCTGGCGGGTCTGCGCGACACCGAGTGCTGCCGTGGGCTCGTCGAGCAGCACGACCTTGTTGTTCCACAGGACGGCTTTGGCGATCGCGACCGACTGCCGCTGGCCACCGGAGAGACTGGAGACGAGTTGCCGCACTGACTTGACCGTGCGCACCGACAAGCCCGCGAGAGTGTCGCGACTGCGTCGTTCCATCGCCGCTTCATCGAGGGTGTTGAAAACCGGACGTCGCAACTCGCGACCGAGAAACATGTTCTGCACGATGTCGAGGTTGTCGCACAATGCGAGGTCTTGGTACACGATCTCGATGCCATACGCGGCCGCGTCACGCGGCCCGTGGATCGAGATCGGCGAGTCATTGAAGAGGAACTCGCCCGAGTCAATGGGATAGATCCCACCGACACATTTGACGAGTGTCGACTTGCCTGCTCCGTTGTCGCCGACCAGTGCCATGACTTCGCCTGGGAAGACGTTGAAGTCGACGTCATGCAGCACCTGGATTGCGCCAAAGCTTTTGTTTATCCCTCGCAACGCGAGGATGGGCGAATCGGCCACCATGAGCCCCTCTGATTAAGGCCGAACGGCTGGACGTCGCCAAGATAGACCGCCGCATGCGCTTAGGCGAGCATGCAGCCACATCTGTCGTAGATCTGGTGACAGGCAGGGTTCGCGGACAGTCGCAGACAGTTCCCAACAAAGGAACCGGTGGCGTGGCCGGGTTGACCGACCACGCCACCGGACGTTCTCCGGGATGAGGGCTTAGGAAGCCGCGATCCCAGCCTTGGTGCAGAGTGCGACGAAGGCGGCGGTGCAGACTGACGCGTACGGAACCGCGCCGGACTTGATCGGGTCGCCAACGTTGGAGATGTCGATCAGCTCAGGCTTGAGCAGGATCGAAGGAACACTGCGGTTGCCCTTCGGGTCGCTCGACGTGACCAGACCGTCCGGGGTCTTGCCCTGGATCAGGGCAACAGCCAGCGTCGCGGCCGCGGTGGCCTCGGCAGTGGCGTCCTTGTAGATGGTGCAGGTCTGCTTGCCCGCGAGGATGGCCTGCAAGCCAGCCGACGTTGCGTCCTGACCGGTCACCGGGATGCCGGACAAGCCGGCGGCCTTGAGGACGGTCTCAACGGTTTGGGCCATGCCGTCGTTCATCACGTACGCGCCGTCGATCTTGTTGCCAGCGGCCGTGAGCAACTGCTGGAAGGTCTTGCCGGCCTGGGTGTTGTCCCAGTTCGGGATGGCCTGCTCGGAAACCTTCTTGAGGGTGCTCTTGTCGATGACCGAGTGCGCGCCCTGACCGAACAGCGTCGCGTTGTTGTCGGTCGGCGAGCCGTCGATCATGATGATGCGACCGGTCGGCTTGCCGATCTTCGCCATCGCGTTGACGAGGCAGGTGCCCTGCTCGACGCCGACCTGGACGCCGTCGTAGGACGCGTAGTACGCCGCGCTGCCGCCGAGAACGAGACGGTCGTAGTCAATGACCGGGATGTTCGCGGACTTCGCTTCGGTCTCAACCTGGATGGACGTCGCGGGGTCGATCGACGTGATGATCAGGACCTTGACGCCTTCTTGGATCATGCCCTGCGCGATGCTCTGGAACTTGGTGTTGCTACCAAGTGCGTTCTGGATGTCGGCCTTGATACCGGCGGCAGTGAACGCCTTGACGAGAGCCGGGCGGTCAGCGGTCTCCCACCGGGTCGACGACTGGGTGTCGGGCAGGATCACGCCGACGGTCCCACTGGCGGTGGCGGGACTCGAGACAGCAGCGGGCGGCGCGGACGCGGGCGTGGAAGCCGCGGCCGCTGGGGTCGACGCAGCTGCGGCGGGCGTGGAAGCCGCGGCCGCTGGGGTCGATGCGGCGGCTGCAGGTGCGCTGGACGTAGGCGAAGCCGTCTTCTTGCTGCTGCTACAGCCGGCAATTCCCAGCCCGGCTACCGCCGCGACGGCAATGAGCCTGATCGCAGTCTTGTTCATGCACGATCCCCTTTTTGCTCCTGGGCGCAGGACGTGGTGCCCTACAGGACTGCCCAGTTGTTGTGCCGCACAACATATGCACCGAGGACCCGTGAACGTAAGGGCAACAGCGGTGATCTTTGCGTTCGGAATGGATCTGTTACATAGGCGTGACCCTGCGGGTACACGCACCAAGGGCATCTTTATGCCGTTTTAGGATGCTTTCTGCAGGCTCTGGGCTTTCGGCGGAGCCCCGCTGCTCGAGCTACCCCGAAGCGAGAGGACGACGGCGGTCGCCGCGGCTGCAAGCACCGCGGCGCCGGTCACGTGCAACTCGACCAGCGGCACCGGCAGCCCGCTGAAATACTGGGCGAATCCAATGGTTGCCTGCGCAACAAGCACACCGATCAGCACCCTCGTCGTTCGCCGTGCGACAGCAGCGGCGCCAACTGCCGTGACGCACACAGCGAGCGCCGCAGCCACGCCGACGAGCAGCATGACGAGGTCGGCATGCAGCTGGCTGATCGCTTGTGGACGCAGGTGCAGCCGCTTCGCCGTCGCGTCACCCGCATGCGGGCCCGCTGCCAGTGACCAGGGTGCCCACGACGAAGACGGCATAGGTAAGGGCCCATGCCGCCCAACCCAGTCGCGACACAATCGGCGGCACGGCGGGTGGGTGGCGGTCATCGGCTCGCGGGCACGCCACCAGAGCACGGTCGCTGCCGCGATGAGCACCATCGACAACATGAAGTGGCCGGCCACGGCCAGCGGGTTCAGGTGGGTGAAGATCAACACCCCGCCGACGAGGATCTGGGCGGGCACGCCCAGCAGCGTGACCCACGCCCACCCGAGCAGCCCTGCGCGTCGCGGTGCCGAGCGCCATACCGCCAGGAAGACGGCCGCGACGGCGATCACGAGCACTGTCGTCAGCGCCCGGTTGCCGAACTCGATGGCCTTATGAGACGACAGCGCCCTGACCGGAACCAGGTCGCCGCTGGAGCAGTCCGGCCACGAAGGGCAGCCAAGGCCCGAGTTGGTCAGGCGGACCAAGCCGCCGGTCGAGACGATGCCGATGTTCGCGATCAACGACGTCAGAGCCAGCCGCCTGACCGTCGCGGCGGTAGGCCGCGCGGCGACGGCAACCGCAATCGACCGCCGCGGAGCGGGCGGGGCGGTGGGTCGAGTGGTCGATGCGGTCATCGCGCACGATGGTAGGCCGCGGACCCACGAGGGAGGGGGTGTGTGCACGGCCGGGGTAAATAGGTAACAATGGTGTTGTGAAATCCGCGACGGTCTCTGACGCTCCGATGGCGCGCGTGGCGCGTCCGGCCGCTGTGGCCGCCGGCGGCGCCGCCACCGGCCCGGATGACGCCCGCACTCGTGACCGGGTTGCCCGGGCCCTGCACGATCGCGGTCCCCAGAGCGCAGGTGCTTTGAGCGCCAGTTTCGGCCTCACGTCGGCGGCGGTCCGCCGCCACCTCGACGCGCTGATCGCGGCGGGGAGGGTCTGCGAGGTCCCTGAGCGCAAGGTTCGCGGTCAGCTACGAGGCCGTGGCCGCCCGGCCAAGCTCTTTGCCCTGACCGACGACGGCCACTCGTTGTTCCCCCACGCCTACGACGACATCGCGGTCGAGGCCCTCACTTACCTGCGAGGTGCCGGCGGCGACGGTGCAGTGAGCGCGTTCGCGCGGCAGCGCCTGCACGGTCTCGAAGTTCGCTACGCGGCGGCGTTGGCCGAGGTGCCAGCTGATCGCCGTCCAGCCGAACTGGCGAAGGCCCTCACGGCCGACGGCTACGCCGCGTCCGCTCAACAGGCCGGCCCGGGCGTCCAGGTCTGCCAGCACCACTGCCCGATTGCTCATGTCGCGGCAGATTTCCCACAGCTGTGCGAGGCCGAGACCGAGATGTTCGTCCGGCTCCTCGGCACGCACGTCCAGCGGCTCGCCACCATCGCCCACGGCGACGGCATATGTACGACCCACATCCCGTTGCCGCCTGTAGCCAGTTCAACCGTCCACCCAGTTCAACAGTCCGGAGAGGTCACCGCATGACGACCATCGAGCACCCAGAGCTCGACCAGCTCGGCCGGTACAAGTTCGGCTGGTCCGACTCCGACGTGGCAGGGGCGGCGGCGAGGCGTGGCTTGAACGAGGACGTCGTTCGCGACATCTCCGCGAAGAAGAGCGAGCCCGCATGGATGCTCGAGCAGCGGCTCAAGGGTCTGCGGATCTTCGAGAAGAAGCCGATGCCGTTGTGGGGCGCCGACCTCTCCGGGATCGACTTCGACAACATCAAGTACTTCGTGCGCTCGACGGAGAAGCAGGCCGACAGCTGGGACGACCTACCCGCCGATATCCGCAACACCTACGACAAGCTCGGCATCCCCGAGGCCGAGAAGCAGCGCCTGATCTCTGGTGTGGCCGCGCAGTACGAAAGCGAAGTCGTTTACCACAAGATTCGCGAAGACCTTGAGGCCCAGGGTGTGCTGTTCCTCGACACCGACACGGGCTTGCGCGAGCACGAGGACCTATTCCGCGAATACTTCGGTTCGGTGATTCCGGCTGGCGACAACAAGTTCTCGGCGCTGAACACCGCCGTGTGGTCGGGTGGCTCGTTCATCTATGTGCCGCCGGGCATCCACGTCGACATTCCGTTGCAGGCCTACTTCCGCATCAACACCGAGAACATGGGCCAGTTCGAGCGCACGCTGATCGTCGTCGACGAGGGCTCCTACATTCACTACGTCGAGGGCTGCACCGCGCCGGTGTACTCGAGTGACTCGCTGCACAGCGCCGTCGTCGAGATCATCGTGAAGAAGAACGCGCGCTGCCGGTACACGACGATTCAGAACTGGTCGAACAACGTCTACAACCTGGTGACCAAGCGCGCCGTTGCTCAGGCTGGCGCGACGATGGAGTGGATCGACGGGAACATCGGCTCGAAGGTGACGATGAAGTACCCGGCGGTCTGGCTCGTGGGCGAGTACGCCAAGGGCGAGACATTGTCGGTCGCATTCGCGGGCGAGGGTCAGCACCAGGACGCCGGCTCGAAGATGGTGCACGCCGCACCGCACACGTCATCGACGATCATCTCGAAGTCGGTTGCCCGTGGCGGCGGTCGCACCAGCTACCGCGGCCTCGTCCAGATCATGGACGGCGCGTACGGCTCGAAGTCGACCGTGAAGTGCGACGCGCTGCTGATCGATGCGATCAGCCGCTCCGACACCTACCCCTACGTCGACGTGCGCGAGGACGACGTGTCGATGGGTCACGAGGCCACGGTCTCGAAGGTCAGCGAAGACCAGCTCTTCTACCTGATGAGTCGCGGCATGACCGAGGACGAAGCGATGGCGATGATCGTGCGCGGCTTCGTCGAGCCGATCGCGCGCGAACTCCCGATGGAGTACGCCCTCGAACTGAACCGGCTCATCGAGTTGCAGATGGAAGGGTCTGTGGGCTGACCCATGACTGAGCTCACCACGACCGAGGATCTCGAGCTCGGCGAACTCCAGCGCGCCAAGTTGGAGATCACCGACGCGCCCGCCGCACCCGAGGGTCACACGCATGGCCGCGGCGGCGAAGGCGGCCGCCATCTCGAGCGCACGTTCTCGCGCGACCCGGAGGCTTTTGCCGAGCCGAACAGCCGTCAGGAGATCTGGCGTTTTGCTGCGCTGCCTCGTCTTCGTGCGCTGTTCGCAGGGCCTGAGGCCGATGGGCCGCTCGCCTACTCATGGGGCGCCGACGCCCCTGTACAGGTGGTGCCGATCAGGATTCGCGGGTCGGTGCGGTGCACACCCCGTTCGATCGGTTGTCCGCCATCGCGTTATCGAAGGCGACAGACGCGCTGGTCGTCACAGTTGCCGGTGACGCGGTCGATCCGATCGTTGTCGGACTGAAAGGCACCGGCGGCGTCGCGTACGGTCACGTCATCGTCGACATCGCGCCACACGCGACGGGCACGGTTGTGCTCGACCACGTCGGCACCGCGCAGTACGCCGCCAACGTCGAGGTCAACGTCGGCGACGGCGCATCGGTCACTCTGGTCAGCATCCAAGACTGGGACGACGACGCTGTCCACGCGTCGGCGCATACCGTCCTAGTCGGCCGCGATGCGAAGGTGCGGCACATCAACATCAGCTTCGGTGGCAGCGCCGTGCGCGTCACGCCGCTCGTCAAGTTCGCCGGACCAGGAGGGGACGCCGAGATGCTGGGCCTCTTCTTCGCCGATGCGGGTCAGCACATCGACAACCGCCTGCTGGTCGACCATGCGATGCCGCATTGCAAGAGCCGGGTCAACTACCGCGGAGCATTGCAGGGCGCCGGCGCGCGTTCGGTCTGGACCGGCGACGTGATCATTCGCGCAACCGGTATCGGGACCGACACCTACGAGGTCAACCGCAACCTGCTTCTGACCGACGGCGCGCGGGCCGACTCGGTGCCGAACCTCGAGATCTTGACCGGTGAGGTTGTCGGCGCAGGCCACGCAAGTGCGACCGGCCGATTCGACGACGAGCAGCTCTTCTACCTGCAGGCGCGAGGCATTCCGGCCGACCAAGCACGTCGTTTGATCGTTCGCGGATTCTTCGCCGACGTGATCGAGCGAATCCAGGTTCCCGAGCTGGTCGAGCGGTTGCTGGCAACAGTCGACCGCGAACTCGATAGCAGCATGTCGTGACCACCCGCTACGTCAAGGTCGGTGAACGCGCCCAACTGCCCGCGCCGCGTGGGGTGTTGCGCGTGGAGCTTGAGGGCGAGCCGGTCGCGATCATCTGCACCGACGGCGGCAGCTACTCGGCAATCTCCGACGTGTGTTCGCACGCCGAAGTCGCGTTGTCCGATGGAGACATCGACGGCACGACCGTCGAGTGCTGGCTGCACGGCTCGCGCTTCGACGTGCGTAGTGGCAAACCCCTCGGCCCACCCGCAACGCGATCGGTTCCGGTGTACGACATCAAGTTCGATGGCGACGACGTTTACCTCAGTACTGCCCCTTCCGAGATTTCCTCCACTTCTCTCGATAATCAGGAGTCCGTGCGATGAGCGCGCTTGTTATCCGCGACCTGCATGTCGTCGTCAACGCCGGCACTACCGGCGAGGCCGGCGCACTGGCTGAGGAGCCCCGCGAGATCCTGCGCGGTGTCGACCTCACGGTGAACGCAGGCGAGACGCACGCCATCATGGGCCCGAACGGCTCCGGCAAATCCACCCTGGCGTACTCGATCGCCGGTCACCCGAAGTACACCATCACCAAGGGCTCGGTCACCCTCGACGGCCAAGACGTGCTCGCGATGAAGGTCGACGAGCGTGCTCGCGCCGGCCTTTTCCTCGCGATGCAGTACCCCGTCGAAGTCGCAGGTGTATCGGTGTCGAACTTCCTGCGCACCGCGGCGACCGCCATTCGTGGCGAGGCGCCGAAGGTCCGCACGTGGGTTGGCGAGGTCAAGGGTGCGATGGCGCAGTTGCAGATCGACCCAGCCTTCTCCGAGCGCAACGTGAACGAGGGCTTCTCCGGTGGCGAGAAGAAGCGGCACGAGATCCTTCAGCTCGAGTTGCTCAACCCCAAGTTCGCGGTACTCGACGAGACTGACTCCGGTCTCGACGTCGACGCCCTGCGCGTCGTCTCCGAGGGCGTGAACCGGTTCAGGGCGCAGCCCGACCGCGGCGTCCTGCTCATCACGCACTACACCCGAATCCTGCGCTACATCGAGCCCGACTTCGTGCATGTCTTCGTCGACGGCCGCATCGTCGAAGAGGGCGGCCGTGAACTCGCCGACCGGCTCGAGGCCGAGGGTTACGAGCGCTACGCGAAGACCGCGTGAGGAGGCTGCCTGCGAGATGACGACGCCTACGACGTCGAATTGCTGCGCAAGGACTTCCCGATCCTCGAGCGGCGAGTGCACGACAACCAGCCACTGATCTATCTCGACAGTGCGAACACCTCGCAGAAGCCGCGCCAGGTGCTAGACACGCTGGCCGAGTTCTACGAGCAGCACAACTCCAACATCCATCGTGCGACGCACGCATTGGGTGAAGAGGCAACGGCGGCCTACGAAGGCGCTCGGCTGAAGGTCGCGTCGTTCATCGGCGCCCCTGACGCTGACACCGTCATCTTCACCAAGAACTCCACCGAGGGTTTGAACCTGGTGGCGAACGTGTTCGCCTGGGGGAGTCACGGTTTGAAGCCAGGTGACGAAGTCGTGGTCACCGAGATGGAGCACCACTCCAACATCGTGCCGTGGCAGATCCTGTGCGAGCGCACCGGCGCGACGTTGCGCTGGTTCGGCGTGACCGACGAGGGCCGGCTTGATGTCTCCGACATCGACGAGCTCATCAACGAGCGCACGAAGGTGGTCGCGTTCGTGCACGTGTCGAACGTGCTTGGCACGCTGAATCCGGTCGCCGCCATCGTCGCTCGGGCGCACGCAGTCGGCGCGGTCGTCGTGCTCGATGCTTCGCAGTCCGTGCCGCAGCTTCCGGTAGACGTCGCCGCACTGGGTATCGACTTCGCCGCGTTTACCGGACACAAGATGTGTGGCCCGACCGGCATCGGCGTGTTGTGGGGCCGCCGCGAACTTCTCGATGAGCTGCCGCCGTTCCTGGGCGGCGGCGAGATGATCGAAACCGTCACGATGCAGGGCTCGACCTACGCGGGGCTGCCACACAAGTACGAAGCGGGCACGCCGCCCATCGCCCAAGCAGTCGGAGCTCGGCGCGGCTGTCGACTACCTCAGCGGCCTCGGCATGGACGCTGTAGCGGCCCACGAGAAGCAGATCACGACGTACGCGCTCGAGGCATTGAGCACGGTCTCCGGGCTGCGGGTTCTCGGGCCGACCACCCAGTCGACCGAGGCGGGGCTATCTCGTTCACGCTCGGCGATGTTCATCCGCACGACGTCGCGCAGATTCTCGACGGTCACGGCATCGCGGTTCGCGCCGGGCATCACTGTGGCCGGCCGATCCACCAGCGATTCGGCGTCAGCGCGTCGACGCGCGCGTCGTTCTACCTGTACACCACGCCGTCCGAGATCGATGCGTTGGTCGTCGGGCTGGAGAAGGCGAAGAGGTTCTTCGGCTGATGCAACTCGAATCGATGTACCAGGAGATCATCCTCGACCACTACCGCACGCCCCACCACAAGGGCCTGCGGGAGCCGTACGACGTCGAGGTGCACCACGTCAATCCGACCTGCGGCGACGAAATCACGTTGCGAGTCAAGCTCGACGGCGACACGGTTGCCGATGTGTCGTATGAAAGCGCCGGCTGTTCGATCAGCCAGGCCAGCGCCTCGGTGCTGACCGATCTCGTCATCGGCCGTGACATCGAAACAGGGCTTGTCGCGCATCGTGAGTTTGTCGCGTTGATGCAGAGCAAGGGCTTGGTCACACCCGATGAAGAGATCCTCGAAGACGCTGTTGCGTTCACCGGCGTATCGAAATACCCCGCCCGGGTGAAGTGCGCGCTGCTCTCCTGGATGGCCTGGAAGGACGCGACCGCACAAGCACGCGAGAACACGCTCGAACCCGCTGCCGGGATGTCCCCGGCGGCGGCCTCGAACCGGGAAGGCAGCACCTCATGACCGCGACTGTTGATGACGTCAAGGAAGCTCTCTACGACGTGGTCGACCCCGAGCTGGGCATCAACGTGGTTGACCTCGGGCTCATCTACGACCTTGCGCTTGACGATCAGGGTGTTGCGACGATCGACATGACACTGACCTCAGCGGCCTGCCCACTTACCGACGTGATCGAAGACCAGACGCGCAGTGCCCTCGACGGGTTGGTGACGGACTTCAAAATCAACTGGGTCTGGATGCCACCGTGGGGCCCGGAGAAGATCACCGACGACGGCCGGGAGCAGTTGCGCGCCATCGGATTCAACGTCTGATCGTTGCTTTCGTGGTCGGCCACTGCACGTTATCGAAGGGTATTTTTTCGTGATCACCGCCACCGACGTTGAGATCAGCGTCGGCTCTCGGGTGTTGCTCGACGCCGTGACGTTTCGCGTCGCGCCGGGCGACCGTATCGGTCTTGTCGGGCGCAACGGCGCCGGCAAGACCACGTTGACGAAGGTGCTTGCCGGCGAACTGCTGCCTGCCGACGGGTTCCGTGACGAACACGGGCGAGATCGGCTACCTCCCGCAGGATCCGCGCACAGGTGATCTCGATGTCTTGGCCCGCGACCGTATCTTGTCCGCGCGCGGTCTCGACGTCGTGGTTCGCGACATGCGCGCTGCCGAAACCAGCATGGGCAGTTCCGACGACGGGGTGCGTGACGCCGCCGTACGCAAGTACAGCCGGATCGAAGACCATTTCCACGTTCTAGGTGGCTACGCTGCCGAGTCGGAGGCAGCGTCGATAGCGGCGAGCCTCGGGCTGCCTGACCGCGTGCTCAGCCAAACGCTCGGCACTTTGTCAGGTGGCCAACGGCGTCGGGTCGAACTCGCGCGCATCTTGTTCTCCGGCGCAGAGACGTTGCTCCTCGACGAGCCGACCAACCACCTCGACGCCGATTCGATCGCCTGGCTCAGAGAATTCCTGCGTCGCATAAGGGCGGTCTGGTTCTCATCAGCCACGACGTCACGTTGCTCGAGACGACAGTGAACCGGGTGCTGCATCTCGACGCGACGCGCGCAGTACTCGATATCTACAACGTCGGCTGGAAGATCTACCTCGAGCAACGCGAAGCCGACGAGCGGCGCCGCAAACGCGAGCGCGCAAACGCGGAACGCAAAGCAACGACGTTGCAGGCACAGGCCGATCGCATGCGGTACAAGGCGACGAAGGCCACCGCTGCGCAGAACATGGAGAAGCGAGCCCATAAATTGCTTGCCGGCTTGGAAGAAGTTCGCAAACACGACCGGGTGGCAAAGCTGCGTTTCCCCGAGCCGGCACCGTGCGGCAAGGTGCCGTTGTCGGCAACCGGCTTGTCGAAGTCGTACGGGTCGCTCGAGGTTTTCACCGATGTCGACCTTGCCATCGATAGGGGCAGCCGGGTTGTCATCCTCGGTCTCAACGGCGCCGGCAAGACGACGCTGCTGCGAACACTCGCTGGCGTCGAGCCTGCTGACACCGGTGAAGTACTTGCGGGTCACGGCCTGAAGCTTGGCTACTACGCGCAGGAGCACGAGACGCTCGATCCCGAAGCGACAGTGCTCGAGACGATGCGTTCCTCATCGCCAGATCTCGCGGACGTCGAGTTGCGACGGGTTCTTGGCAGCTTCCTGTTCTCCGGCGACACCGTTGAACAACCGACCCGCACATTGTCGGGTGGCGAAAAGACGCGACTTGCGTTGGCTCGACTTGTGGTGTCGAGTGCCAACGTGTTGTTGCTTGACGAGCCGACCAACAACCTCGACCCGGCGAGCCGCGAAGAGGTTCTCGGTGCGCTGCGTGGCTACCGTGGCGCGATCGTGCTCGTCACCCACGATGAGGGCGCCGTCGAGGCGCTGTCGCCCGAACGCGTGCTGCTGCTGCCCGACGGCGTCGAGGACATCTGGAGCGAAGAGCTCTCTGATCTGGTCGCGCTCGCCTGATCGGGTGATCACCTTCGCATCTCGTCGGCTCCTCGGGTGGCCGATGGGCGATTCATGGGTGATCATGGCTAGACAGGGCTCCCATGCACACAATCCGAGCTAGAGAGGGAGAAACCGTGGCCGACACTCTCAAGAAGGGCAGCCGGGTTACCGGCGGCGACCGCGACCGGCTGGCAGGCGACCTCAGAAAGAAATATGACGGGGGTGCGAGCATCCGCTCGCTGGCCGACGCGACAGGACGGTCCTACGGCTTCGTCCACCGCATCCTGACCGAGTCGGGCGCGACCTTGCGCGGGCGTGGCGGAGCCACCCGAGGTAGGCCGAAGAAAGCCTGATCAGCGCCTGCTGAGGATGGCTCAGACGGTCCGGCAGGCAACGCTGGCTGCCTGCGGCCGCAACGCTGTGACCACGCGGTTTAGGGTCGCTAGCGTGCCCATTGATCAGGTCGTCACGGTGTGGTTGCCGCGCAGCGGGTCGCGCTGACCTTTGGGACGCGCTGATTGCTGCTGGGCGGAGTCTGACCGGCGCTACTCGGGTCGTGGCGCTGCGCGCCGAAGGCCGACCACGTCAAGAGCGCGGTCGGCGACGACTCCTCGGAGGAGCCACCTGCGGCGGCGATCGAATGGCTGCGCAGTCCCGACGTGATCTCGATCGCATCGGTGAGCGGACGAGTGGCCGGTGCGTGGGTCGACGCGGCTCTCGCCTGCGACTTGCGGATTGTCGCGGACGACGCCCAGCTGTCGCCGTCCCGTTCGGTCGAGCAGTCTCGTGCGGATCGGTGCAGATTGATGGGCTATTCGCGGGCCCTGGAGTTCGTCGTTACCGGCGCCGCGATCTCGGGCCAGCAAGCGGTCGCCACCGGTCTGGCGAATCTGTCAGTGGGCCCGGAGATGCTGGACGCGACGGTGGCGGAGATGGCCGCGACCGTGCTTCGAACGCCACGGGAGGTCGCGACGGTCGCCAAGGCGGTGCTGAAAGAGTCGGCCGCCGATCGACATCGCCGTGCCGGTGATCTTGCCTTCGGGATTGCGCTCGCGGCGAACGAGGCCTGACGACCGGCGACCGCGGGAAGGCGCAGCGACCACAGCGTGTTGGGCGCAGTGGGAGAATGGCCAGTGGTGAATGGCAGTGGTGACGAAATCGACGTGCCGGCGACCGACGGGAGACGATGAGCGGGTGATGTCGCAGTGAGCATGGGCCAAGGCATGGCCACGTGGCATGCGATGCGCAGCTTCACCCAAGACTCCTCGGTGACCAAGCGGAAACTGGCGCCGGGCACAGTTAAGCGGATCATCAAGTTCGCTGCTCCTTACAAGCGGTTGGTCGCGCTGTTGCTGGTGCTGCTGGCGGTCGATGCAGCTCTCGGCGCGATGACCCCGTTGCTGATTCGCGAGATCCTGAACAAGGGCATCGGCAACAAGGGCGTTGGCTCGCACCCGCATCTGGTGATCGGCCTGGCGGTGCTGATCGGGCTGATCGCCATCCTCGACGCCGGGTTGGGTCTCGTCGAGCGGTACCAGACGTCGCGAATCGGCGAAGGCCTGATCTTCGATATGCGGGCCAGGATCTTCAGCCACATTCAGCAGATGCCGATCGCGTTCTTCACTCGCACCCAGACCGGGGCGCTGATGAGCCGGTTGAACAACGACGTCCTCGGTGCGCAGCAGGCGTTCACGAGCACGCTCTCGAGCGTGGTGACCAACCTGTTGACGGTGACGTTCACGCTGTCGGTGATGTTCGTGTTGTCGTGGCAGATCACCCTCGCTTCACTCGCGTTGTTGCCGTTGTTCGTGCTGCCGGCTCGCTGGTTCGGTCGCAAGCTGCAGACCATCACCCGTGAGAGCTACAACTTGAACGCCGCGATGAACAACACGATGACAGAGCGGTTCAATGTGGCCGGCGCGATGCTCGTCAAGCTCTTCGGCCGCCCGCGTGAAGAGGACGCCTCGTTTCGCGCAAAGGCCGGTCGGGTCCGCGACATCGGCGTCACTCAGTCGATGTACGGCGGCGTGTTCTTCGCGTCACTCATGTTGGTTGCCTCGCTCGGCGTCGCACTCGTCTACGGATGGGGTGGCTGGCTCGCCGCGAACCGCGAACTCGACGTCGGTACCGTCGTCGCGCTCGGCGCCTATCTGACCAGGCTGTACGGCCCGCTCACCGCGCTGTCGAACGTGAATGTCTCGATCATGACGGCGCTCGTGTCATTTGAGCGGGTGTTCGAGGTACTCGACCTGCCGCCGATGATCGCTGACGCGCCCGACGCGGTCGATCTGCCGGCCGGTGCAAACACCATCGAGTTCGACCACGTGCAGTTCGGCTACCCGGCGGCGTCCGACGTGTCGTTAGCCTCCCTCGAATCGGTCGCCACTCTCGACACGACGTCAAATCCGCAAGTGCTGCATGACGTGTCGTTCAAGGCTGACGCTGGCCAGCTCGTCGCACTCGTCGGTCCGTCCGGCGCGGGCAAGACGACGATTTCCGCGCTGGTGTCACGCCTCTACGACGTCACCGGGGGAGCGGTGCTGATCGGCGGTCTCGACGTACGACAGGTGACCCAGTCGTCGCTGCGCGACACCGTGGGGGTGGTGACCCAAGACAGTCACATGTTCCACGACACGATTCGAGCCAACCTCGTGTATGCCAAGGAGAACGCCACCGAGGATGAGCTCATCGAAGCGTGCAAGGCGGCGCAGATCTGGGATCTCGTTGCCTCGCTGAACGACGGTCTCGACACCCTCGTCGGCGAGCGAGGCTACCGATTGTCGGGTGGCGAGAAGCAGCGGCTCGCGATCGCTCGCCTGTTGCTCAAGGCGCCGGCGATCGTGGTGCTTGACGAGGCAACCGCACACCTCGACTCCGAATCCGAAGCAGCAGTGCAGCGGGCGCTGAAGATCGCGCTGGCGGGCCGCACGTCGCTGGTCATTGCTCACCGGCTGTCGACGATCCGCGATGCCGACCAGATTCTGGTTATCGACGACGGTCGAGTCGTCGAACGCGGCCACCACGACGAGTTGTTCGCCGCGGGCGGCCTTTACGCCGAGCTCTACCGCACCCAGTTCGAACGACAGGCCACGACTGAACTCGGCGACCTCGATGATTTGGCCGAGGTCACCCCAGAGCCATCTGCGTGAGCGTTCGCTAGGCCCTAGGTCCGTTGCTCAGGGCGTCGTCGGACTGCGCCTTCGACCAGCTCAAGCACCGCGTCGAGGTCGTCGTCCGGCACTCCCATCGCCCGATGCAGGACGAGTCCGTCGAGAACGAGCTCCAAGAACGCCGCGATGGTGTCGACCGGCACATCGGTGCGCAGAGTGCCGCGATCGACGCCGCGTTGCAGGCGCTCGCGCGCGGCCCGGCTGATCGTGTCGGACCGCGCCGCCCAGCGGCCGCGAAAGTCGGCGTCGGTACGCAGCCGGCGTGACAACTCCAGCTGCACCCCGAGCCAGCCCGCGTCGCGGTAGCGCAAGTCACGCATGAGTTGGACCAGGCCGTGCTCGGCGACGACTTCTGCCATCTCGGCGGCGTCATCCTCCGCCACCGCAAAGAACAGCGATTCCTTGTCGCCGAAGTGATGGAAGATGGCACCCCTGGAGAGCCCGATCTCGGCTTCGAGTCGTCGCACCGTCGCGCCTTCGTAGCCGTCGCGCGCAAAAGTGCGGCGGGCGCCGTCGATGATCGTGCGACGGCGGGCCTCGAGGTTGTCCGCGGTGAGCCGGGGCACGATCAGCAGACTACCGAGGACGTCGATAGCCTTGCTCGATGCGACATGCTGCGGGACGTCGGCGGGTGCTCGCCGAGGGTGCCGCAGCTATCGGTTTGCTGTGCACGCTGGCGGGCTGCCGGCAGACTGCGGGTCTGTCGAAGCAGGAGGTCGTGGTCGTGTTCGCGACCGACGCGACCCAAGCCGATCATGCGCGAGTCTGGGCTCTGTGTCAGCACATCACCAACGTCGTGCCCGAGCCGCTGGATACGACGAGCAAGTACAAGGCGACGTTGCTGAACAACGTGCGGTACCGGACGGATCACGCCACCAACCTGCAGCTGCAGCAGCTGTATACCTGCCTGAAGCAGGACCCGACGGTCTTGGGTACCACTCCCGGCGATAGCGCCGACAACTAGCCGCCGACCCGCCCGCTTCGCAGTTACTCGCCGCCGCGCGAGGGCGAACCGATCTCGATCATGCGCTCGACGGAGTGCCTGGCGCGTGCGGCGACGTCAGGGTCGACGTCTACCTCGAACACGTTCTCGCGCAACGATCGCAGCAGCTTGGCCGGCGTGATCATCTTCATGTAGGGGCAGACTGCGCGCGGCGAGACCGGCATGAAATCGGTGGTCGAGTTGAGCTTGTGCAGCTGGTGCAAGATGCCGGTCTCGGTGGCGACCAGCACCCGCGCCGCCTTCGTCGACTTGGCATATTCGACCATGCCGCCGGTCGACAAGATGCGGGTGCGATCGGCCGGCAGGTCGCCGGTGCTCGTGAGGTAGAGCGCCGTCGTGGTGCACCCGCATTCGGGATGCACCAGCAGGTCGGCGTCGGGGTTCGCGTCGAGCGTCGCGCGCAGATCGGACGGCGAGATCTCGGCGTGTACGTGGCATTCGCCCGCCCACACATCCATGTCACGACCGGTCACCCGACGCACGTGCGCGCCAAGGAATTGGTCGGGTAGAAAGAAAATCTCCTTGCCTTCGGGGATCGACCGCACAACGTCGGCGGCGTTCGACGATGTGCAGCACACATCGACCTCGGCCTTGATGGCGGCCGACGTGTTGACGTAGGCAACGACGACGCCGTCGGGGTGATCCGCCTTCCACGCAAGAACGTCGGCGACGTCAATGCTGGCCGCCAACGAGCAACCGGCGTCGAGATCTGGAATCAATACGGTCTTGCTCGGCGCGAGGATCTTCGCGGTCTCCGCCATGAAGTGCACACCGCAGAACACGATGGTGTCGGCGTCGCTGGCCGCAGCGATTCGCGACAGCGCCAACGAGTCACCTACGTGGTCAGCGACATCTTGGATGTCGGGCAGCATGTAGTTGTGCGCGAGGATCACCGCGTTGCGCGAAGCGGCGAGCGACCGAATCTCCTCAGCCCAGCCGTCAGGTGGCGGGCTTTGCGGCAATACCGGCGTTGGGTAGAGATCCGCTGTCACGGCGTCTGTTCCTTGGTGTAGTGGCCTTCAATTTGGGTAGTCGGCGGGCCGTCGATCCCGATCCGGTCAGTCGAGACGAACTCAGGTTGTGCGCCGTCGCCCACCGGGCCAGCGTTCGCCATCACGACCGCAATCCATGGCAGGACAACCGCGGCCGCAATGCCGACTACGCGTAGCCAGCCGGTGAACAAGAAGATTGCGAGGACCAAGAACACCACCCGGATCGTCATCGATATGAGATAACGCCGGAGCCGGCCAGACATTTCCTGGGAGTGACCGGGCTGGGCCGCAGTGACCAGGTAGACCGGCGCATCGTCGTCTTGCCCGCGGTCCCGCACCCGTATTGCCACCCCTCTACCGTACGCCGCGATGATGGGGGCGCAGCTGACGACTACGCACGTGCGACCAGCAGGAGGTTTCCATGAGCGACCGCACCTACCGAGTCACCGAAATCGTCGGGACGTCGGGCGAAAGCGTTCAACACGCCGTCCGCAACGGCGTCCACCGGGCATCGCAGACAATCCGGCATCTCGATTGGTTCGAGGTGACCGATATCCGCGGTCACATCGTCGACGGCGATGTCGAGCATTTCCAGGTCACCATGAAGGTCGGCTTCCGCCTCGAGGACGTGTAGCAGCGATGTTACGAAGCCTTACTCACCGTGCTCATGTTGAAGTCCGGAACGCGACCGCCGGCATCGCCGTGCGGCTGAAGTAGTCGTTCCACTCACGGCACAGGCACACCTGCGTCGAACCGACCTCGGTGATGCGACTGAGCAGGTCGACCGGGCTCTCGTTGAATCGGAAGTTGTTGACTGCACCGACGACCTCGCCGCCCTCGACGAGATACACGCCGTCGCGAGTCAGGCCGGTGAGCAACAGCGTCTGCGGATCGACCGACCTGATGTACCACAAGCACGTCAGCAGCAACCCGCGCTCGGTGCTGCGAATCATGTCGTCGAGACTTGCGGTGGCGCCGGCCTGTTCGAATATCAGGTTGTCGATCGCCGGCGTCACGGGCAGGCCGGTCAGTGCCGCGGTGTGGCGGGTTTGGATCAGGGAGTTCAAGCGGCCCTTGTCGATCCACGACGTCGGCGACAGGTCGAGGCCGTTGTCGAAAACCGAACTCTCTGCACTCGATGCGTGAGCCACGACGAATGGAATGCACGCAAGGCCAGGCGCAGCCGGGTCGCTGCGCAACGTCACGGGCAGGCCGCTCAACGACTCGCCGACACGGGTGGCGCCGCCGGGCTTGGAGAACACGGTGCGACCGTCATGGGCGTCGCGCGCACCAGACGACCAGTACATGTAGATCAACAAGTCGGCGAGCGCGCCGGGCGGCACAATGGTTTCGTAGCGCGCCGCCGGCAGGTCGACGCGTCGAGTCGCCCACTCGAGGCGCTGCGCGAGCGCGTCGGCGTCGCGCCCGATGTCGATGTCGGTGAAGTCGCGGGTGGCCGCTCCTGACCAGGCCGAGCGTGCAAGGTCGCTCGACTTGGCGTTCATTTCGAGCTTGCCGGTGGGTTGGTCGTGGCGCAGCCGCAGGCCGGTCGAACTCCCCATGAAGCTGGAGTTCACGACGTGCTCAGCGAACCCGAACAGCAACCTGTCCTGTGCTGCGGCCTTGGCCAGCGCCGCTCCGAGATCGCCGACGAACCCCGTCGAAGACGGCCGCGGAGGTCTCCTGCGGCTCGTCTTGCCAGGCCGGGTCGACCGGTCGGCTGGGTTCCACCAGCGCGCCGGCGTCCTCGGCCGGCGTGTTCTCGCCCGCGGCCGCCACCGCGGCTCGCACGAGATCGTCGAGATCGGCCGTACGCACCGAGCTTCGCGACACGACGCCCGCTGCCACGCCGTCCGCGCCCTTGACTGAGGCGATCACGGTCAACCGACGGCCACGTGTCACGCCGTTGGTCGTGAGGGTGTTATTCGCCCAGCGCACGTTGGCGCTGCTCGACTCGTCGGCGAGCACCACGCAGCCATCGACACCGGCGATCCCGGCGGCGATCTCAAGCGCGCGCTCGACGGTCTCCTGCGGCGACTGGTCGCTCATCTAGCGGCCACCTTCCTGGACGGTGTTCAGGATCTTGACGCCGCGAAACACCGCTGACGGGCAGCCGTGGCTGACCGGCGCGACTTGTCCCGGCTGGGCCTTGCCGCAGTTGAACGCCCCGCCAAGCACGTACGTCTGCGGCCCGCCGACGGCGTCCATCGAACCCCAGAAGTCGGTCGTGGTGGCCTGGTAGGCGATGTCGCGCAGCTGGCCGCTGCAGGCGGCCCGAGCGAATCTCGTAGAACCGCTGGCCGGTGAACTGGAAGTTGTAGCGCTGCATGTCGATCGACCAGCTCTTGTCGCCGACGACGTAGATGCCGCGTTCGACGCCGGCGATGAGTTCTTCGGTCGACGGTCCGTTCGCCGCGGGCTGCAGCGAGACGTTCGCCATCCGCTGCACCGGTACGCGATCGGGCGCATCAGCGAACGCGCAACCGTTCGAGCGGCCGAGGCCCTTGAGCTTCGCCATCCGCCGGTCGAGCTGATAGCCCGACCAAGATGCCGTCGCGGATCAGATCCC
Source organism: uncultured Actinomycetes bacterium (assembly GCA_963799955.1). Classification (GTDB taxonomy): domain Bacteria; phylum Actinomycetota; class Actinomycetes; order Acidothermales; family Acidothermaceae; genus PALSA-607. The sequence goes on along the minus strand of CAWCZJ010000003.1, from coordinate 6,649 downwards.
ATTGCTGACCGGCCACCCCGTCGTCGTCGTAGCCGATCGTCGACAGTCCGTACTCGGCAGTCCGGTCACCCGTGACATGCATATGCGGCGAGCCGTAGACAAGCGAACCCGAGCTTGTCGAAGGTCGCGAAACTGGTGCCCGCGTAGGCCGCTTCGTAGCCAAGTGCGCGGTCGAGTTCGGTCGCGTGTCCGATCGACTCGTGGATCGTCAGCCACAGGTTCGACGGATCGATCACGAGGTCGTAGGTGCCGGCCTCGACCGATGGCGCCTTCATCTTTTCGGCAAGCAGCTCGGGGATCTCGGCGATCTCGGCTGTCCCAGTCCCAGCCGGTCCCGGTGAGGAACTCCCAGCCGCGACCGACGGGCGGCGCAAGGCTTTCCATCGTCTCGAACCGCCCCGACTCGGCGTCGACGCAGACCGCGGTCAGCGTCGGCATCAACCGGACTCGCTGCTGACGTCGTCGTCGTGCCCGCCAGGTCGGCGTAGAACTTGTTCTCGAGCACTTGCGCGACCGCAGGCGTCGACGTGGTCGATGCCGTCGGCGGCGAGCAACCGGGCGGACCGGTCGGCGAGCAGCGCGACCTTCTCGGCTGTCGGGGACGTCGAACGGGTTGATGTCGTAGGACGAGACCCACCGCGCGTCGGCGTAGCTCGGTTCGTCGGCCAGTTCGACCGGCTCGCGGTTCACCGGTCGAGCTCGCCTTGGCGATCGCGACGGCCTGCTCGGTCGACGCGCACCGCTGCCTCGGGAGTCAGGTCGACGCCGGCCGCGAAGCCCCAGGTGCCCTCATGGACGACGCGGACGGCGAACCCGGTGTCCTCATCGTCGAGCCGGCCCTCGAGGCTCCCGTCGCGCAGCCGCAGATGTCTGCGATCGCAGTGCCGTTCGACCCGCAGGTCGGCGTGCGAGACCCCGAGTTCGCGGGCGCGCGACAACGCGGCATCGGCGAGGGCCTGCGCAGCGGCAGGTCGAGGAAGGACTGGTCGATCTCGCGGTCGGGCATCGCGCCGGCTACCTCCGGCTCGTGCGCGGCTCATCGACGGCACCCGTGAGGGGTCCGGCCTCAGCCCATACGACCGCCGCCTGGCCGGCGAGGGACCCGGCGAGACGGCGGTCGACGGGCGCACGCGAAGTACCGCGGTCCTGCCGGGGGAGCTGCCGGCGTGGACGGCGGTCGGGGGATGCGGGGGTGCGGATGTGCGGTGGGGTACGCGGCGGTGCTGTCAGCGTGGCCTAGGCTGGTGCGCCGCCCCGCCTGCCCGTCCCCCCGGACCGGGCAGACGAGGCAGCAAGTCGGTGACGTCGAAGTAGTCGGCGGTGTCGACCAGGGCGGCGGACATCGCGGCGAAGCGCAGGCGACCACCCGTCTGGCGCGCCCATTCGGCTGCGGCGACGAGAACGGCGAGTGCGCGCTCGTGGATTTCGGTGACCTGACCGGCGTCGACCAGCACGTCGTCGCAACCCTCCGGGCGGGTGCTGAGCAGCGTGGCCCGCAGGTCGGGCAGGGACGCGACGTCGAGCGAGCCGGTCAGCCGGACGACGATTCCGTCGGCGAGGACGTTCGCGGTCACGGTGCCGAAGTGCATCGGCGGTCATGGTGCTCATCGTGGTTCTCCACGCGGTTGCTGGACGACATGCTATATAGATCGGGCGATACTTATTGATCGGGGACTTGCCGTCGCAGGTCCGGACGGAGCGACATTCCTGCGCCGCGCGACGATCAGCGCGCCCACCTTTGCGCCGACTTGCGTTAGCTCCACCCGGCGTAGCGGCGGCTCGGCGCTCGCCCGAGGCGCCGCGGACGACGCCGAAAGCGGCCGATTTACCCTTGATGGCGCGCCGCGGCGGCGCTCTCGTCGCGCATTACCGGTAGCCTCGGCGGGCGCTCCATCGTGGCGTCGGCGCCCGGCCGAACCGGGGTTGGGGAAGGACCTGCGTGCCGCGCTCTGTGCTCGTCACCGGCGGTAGCCGTGGCATCGGGCTCGCCGCGGCGCGCGCGCTCGCGGCGCAGGGCGACCGCGTCGCGGTCACCTACCGGTCGAGCGCAGCCCCCGACGGTCTTTTCGGCGTCCGCTGCGACGTGACGAACGCCGACGATGTCGAGGCGGCATTCGCGACGCGTCGAGGCGGAGCAGGGCCCGTCGAGGTCCTGGTCGCCAACGCCGGCATCACCCGCGACACCCTGCTGCTACGGATGACCGACGACGACTGGGACTCGGTCATCGACACCAACCTCACCGGCGCCTACCGGGTCGCCAAGCGGGCGGCGCGCGGCATGCTGCGCGCGCACGGCGGCCGGATGATCTTCGTCTCCTCGGTGGTCGGCCTTTCCGGGTCAGCCGGGCAGGCCAACTACGCGGCGACCAAGTCGGGCATGGTCGGCTTCGCTCGCTCGATCGCGCGCGAGTTCGGTTCGCGCGGCATCACCGCCAACGTCGTCGCCCCCGGCTTCGTCGAGACCGAGCTCACCGCCGTCCTTACCGACGGACGCCGCGCGGAGCTGCTCGACCAGATCCCGCTGAAGCGCTACGCGAGTCCCCGACGAGATCGCCGGGCGTGATCCGCTTCCTGGCCAGCGACGAGGCTGCGTACATCACGGGTGCCGTCATTCCGGTCGACGGCGGATTGGGAATGGGGCACTGAATGGCGCTTATTGACGGGCAAGCGGCTGCTCATCACCGGCGTGCTGACCGAGGCGTCGATCGCTTTCGACGTCGCGCGGCTTGCGCAAGACGAAGGCGCCCAGGTCGTGCTGTCGTCCTACGGGCGGGTGCGCCGGCTCACCGAACGCATCGCCGGCCGGCTGCCGCAGCTGCCGCCGGTCATCGACCTCGACGTGACGAACCCCGACGATCTGGCCGCGTTGCCCGAACGGGTCGGTGAACACCTCGACGGTCTCGACGGCGTCGTGCACGCGATCGCGTTCGCGCCTGAGGCGACGCTCTCGGTGGCAACTTCCTCAACACCGGTTGGGACGACGTCTCGACAGCACTGCACGTGTCGGCGTATTCGTTGAAGGCGCTGACGACGGCCGCGCTGCCGCTGATGCCCGGCGGCGGCTCGGTGGTCGGGCTCGACTTCGACGCGAGCGTGGCCTGGCCGCTCTACGACTGGATGGGCGTCGCGAAGGCTGCCCTCGAATCGTGCGCCGCGCTACCTGGCCCGCGACCTCGGCAAGCAGAACGTCCGGGTCAACCTGGTGTCGGCCGGCCCGATCCGGACGATGGCGGCGAAGGGCATCCCCGGGCTTCGACGAGCTCGCCGCGATCTGGGAGGCCAGGGCCCCGATGGCGTGGGATGTCACCGATGCCGAGCCGGCCGCGCGCGCGGTCGTCGCGCTGCTGTCCGACTGGTTCCCCAAGACGACCGGCGAGATCGTGCACGTCGACGGCGGCGTCCACGCGATGGGCAGCTGACCGCGTCACGCTCGGCGTTGTGCGGCGCGAGCGCACCGCGCGCCGTACCGTTGAGTACGTGAGCCTCGATCAGCAGCGCAACCGCCGCCGCCAGCGCCGGCTGATGATCGCGATCGCCCTCAATGTGGCGTCGTGGTGGCGCAGGTCATCTGGGGCGTGCTCGCGCACTCGCTCGGACTGCTCGCCGACGCAGGGCACAACCTGGCCGACGTCGCGGCGCTGGCGATCGCCGTCATTGCGCTGCGCTACTCGTTGCGCAGACCCACCAAAGCGCGCTCCTACGGCCATCATCGCGCCACGATCTTGGCGGCGCTGGCCAACGGCGGCTTGCTCCTCGCGGTCACGGCTTTCGTCGCGGTCGACGCGGTCATCAGGTTCTGGCACCCCGCGCGGGTCAACGGCGGCGCCGTGGCTGGTCGTCGCCGTCGCGGCGGCCCTGTTCAACGGGATCGGCGCGGCGCTCGTGCACGAGCGCCGCACCGGCGCAGTCGCGCGACCTGAACATGTCGGCGGCGACGATCCATCTCCTGAGTGATGCTGCGGTGTCGCTTGCCGTGGCCGCGGCGGGGCTCGCGATCGTGCTGACACACGGAACCGTCTGGCTCGATCCGGCGGTGTCGCTGGTGGTGTGCGTTGCGATCGCCGCGCAAGCGATCCGGCTGCTGCACCGCAGTGCCGACGTCCTGCTCGAATCGACCCCGCGGGCGATCAACCCCGAAGAGGTGCTGGCCGCGGTGCGCGCGTTGCCGACCGTTGCCGACGTCCACGACCTGCACGTGTGGAGCCTGTCGAGTGAGATCCACGCCATGTCTGCGCACGTGGCGGTGTCGGGGCACCCGACCCTGGAAGAGGCCCAAGCCACCGGCGAGCGCATCAAGGCTGTCGTTGCGAGCGATTCTCGATCGGGCACGCCACGATCGAGATGGAATGCGAGGCCTGCCCCGAGCCCGATCCGTGCACCCTCGAGACTCTCGACTCGATCAGGGTGTCGGGACAACATCACTGACGGGGTCCCAGCCGCCCAAGGCGATGTGTTCGCGAACACGCTCGATGTCGGCGGCCGACGGCTCTTCGTGCGCGAGGCCTTCGATCGCGCTCGCGATCGACGCCCGGTCGTCCTCACCGCTGCCGGCGATCTGCCACGCCACCTCGGCCAGCTCGTCGGCCGTCATGCGGCGCTCTAAGAAGCGCGAGGAGTGGAATGTAGTCCTGCCTCGGCACGCCATCGGGATATCCCTTGCGCACCCAGGCGACCACCGATTCAAGCAACGTGGACAGGGCCATCGGCATTCAGCCCGCTTTCACAATCAGGTAGATCCCGTAACCGCACGCCGCTAGCACCACGGCGAAGCACAACCCTGCGGTCGCCATAGCCGGACGAACCGCACTGATCACCTGCTCCCCGTCTGCCATCTCGTCGGTCTGCGAGCCGGCGGGCTGACCCCTAGGCTCCAGGTCATGCTTGGCCGGGTTCATACCCTGCTGTAACGGTCGGTCCCCTCGTCGGCGGCCGGGAGTGCCTGACGTGCAGTGAACCCCGGCCAGCGTACTGAGACAATAAGTCGATCTTGATCCGGACCTTATACGGGGAGGTAGTTTCTGTGAGCCGTTCGGATGGGCCGCTCGACACCTGCGCTGAGGGAGATGCCCGGTCGGCGCGACTTTCTTCGGGGATCGCAGTAACCGGTGTCGTCGCCACTTCAAGCGGCCTGCTCGCCGCCTGCACGAGCGATTCCAAGAGCACGAGCGCCAGTCCCGCCGCCGCCGCTAAGCCCAGGCGCGGAGGCAACATCAAGGTGGGCCTGGCGGGCGGTTCGAGCTCGGACACGCTCGACCCGCACCAGGGCCTGACTTATCTCGACACCGGTCGTTTCGAGGCGCTTTACCAGCCCCTGGTCAAGCTCAACAAGAGCGCCAAGGTCGAGTACGTCCTGGCCGAGTCCATCACGCCGAACTCGGCGCTGACGCAATGGACCATCAAGCTCCGCCCGGGCGTCACGTTCCATAGCGGGAAGACCCTCACCTCCGCCGATGTGGTCTACACCATCAACCGGATCATCTCGAACAGCTACAGCGGGACGCTGTTCTTCGGCCCGATCGACGTCAAGGGCGTGAAGGCGGTCGACAAGCTCACCGTCACGGTGCCGATGACGTCTCCCTTCGGCAGCTTCGTCGACCAGCCGGGCGGGCGGCTGGTACGACCCGTACATGGTGCCGGCCGGTTCAACGGGAAGACCTTCGACGGGACTGGGCCGTTCGCCTACCAGAGCTTCACCCCCGGGCAGCGCAGCGTCTTCATCCGCAACAAGAACTACTGGAAGACCGGCCTCCCCTACGCCGACACCCTGACGATCACCGACTTCAGCGACAACACCGCGGTCCAGGACGCCCTGACCACCAACGTCATCCAGGCCGCCGGCCAGCTCGACCCGCCGCAGATGGCGTCGCTGGCGAATACCGCCGGGGTGAAGGCCGTCGCCTCGCACACCGGCCAGTTCAAGCCGTTCACCATGCGGGTCGACCAGGCGCCCTTCAACGACAACGACGTCCGCCAGGCCTTCCGGCTCCTGGTCGGGCGGCAGCAGCTGATCGACTCGGCCCTCGATGGTTTCGGCGTCGTGGCCAACGACGTCTTCGCCCCGTACGACCCTGACTTCAACAGCTCGCTGCACCGGCAGCAAGACATCCCGCAGGCCAAGTCCCTGCTCAAGCGGGCGGGCAAGGAGGGCATGACGGTGACGCTCACCACGTCGGCTATCGCGACCGGCATGGTGGCGATGGCGACGGTCCTGGCGGAACAGGCGGCGGCGGCCGGCATCACGGTCAAGATCAAGAATGTCGACCCCGGCACGTTCTTCGGCGACAGATACCTGAACTGGACGTTCAGCCAGGACTACTACAGCTACGCCCCGTATCTCAATCAGGTGGCCCAGTCGTTCCTGCCGACCGGTGCCCTTCAATGAAACGCACGAAAATAGCGCTCATTACAACAATCTCTACAAGCAGGCCAATGCGACGAATAACGCGTCGACTCGCAAAGAGATCATGAACGAGATGCAGCAGATCGACTTCGACGCAGGGTGCCTACATCATTCCCACGTTCATGGACACGCTCGACGCCTACACCGACAAGATCTCGGATACAGCCACGACGAGGTGGGCGAGTCGCTATCCGGCTGGGACTTCGAGCACTTCTGGCTGACCTGACGCCGGTCCGGCGACGGCGGACC
>CAWCZJ010000002.1:0-448995 GCA_963799955.1 uncultured Actinomycetes bacterium | reverse complement strand
GCGACTTCGACGCCGTCAGCTGACCCGGACGACGTGGATGCAGGCGCCGGGGCACTTGCGGGCAGACTCGACGACCGCAGCGAACGTGTCGGCCGGGACGTCGGATTGGGCGCCGGGCGCCGTCAGCAACTCGTCGTCCGCGTTCTTCACGTAGGCCAGCCCATCGACGTCCAGCTCGAAGACGTTGCGGGCCTCCTGGACGCAGATGCCGTCGCCCGTGCAGAGGTCCTGGTCGATCCAGACTCGGCGGGTGTCCGACGGACGGCCCACTAGTGGTCGGCTGTGCGGTCACGTGAGAAGGCACCCTTCATTCGATGGCCTCAGCTATTAGGTCCGGGCCACTCCCGACGATAACAAGTGCGTCCGAGCAGGTGGAAAAGTTCGACCGTTTCGCCGGGGTTCACGCAAGATGAGTGAACCGCGACAACGGTAGGGTCGAAGTGCAGTCCTGCAGGGAGGTGAGGCTCGTGGCTGGTCGTGAAGACTCTCACGATGGCCAGACCAGTGGCTCGCGCGCCGACGATCGCGCCGATGCCCGGCAGCTGCAAGCGCAGCTCGGACTCCTCGAAGAGGAGATCTCGATGTTGCGGCGCAAGCTGACCGAATCGCCGCGAAGCGTCCATTTGCTCGAGGAGCGGTTGGCCGACGCGCAAGCAAGTCTGGCCGGCGTCACCGGGCAAAACGAGCGCCTCGTCACCACGTTGAAGGAAGCCCGCGAGCAGATCATCGCGCTGCGCGAAGAGGTCGACCGGCTTGCTCAACCGCCGTCGGGCTACGGCGTGTTTCTTGGCTCGCCACGACGACGGCACGGTCGATGTCTTCACCGGCGGTCGCAAGTTGCGCGTCACCGTGAGCCCCGCCGTCGAAGGCGAGGAACTGCGCAAGGGCCAGGAAGTCATGCTCAACGAGGCCCTGAACGTCGTCCGCGCCCTGGCGTTCGAACGCCAAGGCGAAGTCGTCATGTTCAAGGAAGTTCTCGAGGACGGCGAACGCGCTCTCGTCATCGGTCACAGCGACGAAGAGCGCGTGGTCATGCTGGCCGACTCGTTGCTCGACACCCCGTTGCGGGTCGGTGACTCGCTGCTGCTCGAGACGCGCTCGGGCTACGTCTACGAGCGGATCCCTAAGGCCGAGGTCGAAGAACTCGTCCTCGAGGAAGTCCCCGACATCGACTACTCGGCGATCGGCGGCTTGTCCGCGCAGATCGAGATGATCCGCGACGCCATCGAATTGCCCTACCTGCATGCCGATCTGTTCCGCGAGCACGAACTGCGGCCGCCGAAGGGCGTGCTCCTCTACGGCCCTCCCGGCTGCGGGAAGACCTTGATCGCGAAGGCCGTGGCGAACTCGCTGGCGAAGAAGGTCGCCGAGGTCACCGGCAAGCCCGAGGGCAAGAGCTTCTTCCTCAACATCAAGGGCCCTGAGCTGCTGAACAAGTACGTCGGTGAGACCGAGCGCAAGATTCGCCTGGTGTTCCAGCGTGCTCGCGAAAAGGCCAGCGACGGCAACCCGGTCATCGTCTTTTTCGACGAGATGGATTCCATCTTCCGCACCCGTGGCTCGGGTGTGAGCTCCGACGTCGAACTGACGATCGTGCCGCAGTTGCTGAGTGAGATCGACGGTGTCGAAGGGCTCGAGAACGTCATCGTGATCGGCGCCTCGAACCGCGAAGACATGATCGACCCCGCGATCCTGCGGCCTGGTCGGCTCGACGTAAAGATCAAGATCGAGAGGCCGGACGCCGAGGCGGCGCGCGACATCTTCAGCAAGTACATCAAGGCGAATCTGCCGCTTGCATGCAGAAGATCTGGCAGAGAACGGCGGATCGCGCGAGGCGACCGTGCAGGCCATGATCCAGCGCACCGTCGAGCGGATGTACGACGAGACCGAAGAGAACCGATTCCTCGAAGTCACCTACGCCAACGGCGACAAGGAGATCCTCTACTTCAAGGATTTCAACTCCGGCGCGATGATCCAAAACATCGTCGACCGCGCGAAGAAGATGGCGATCAAAGACTTCATCGAGAGCGGCAACAAGGGCCTGCGCATGCAGCACCTGATGTCGGCGTGCGTCGATGAGTTCAAGGAGAACGAGGACCTCCCGAACACGACGAACCCCGACGACTGGGCGCGCATCTCCGGCAAGAAGGGCGAGCGGATCGTCTACATCCGCACGTTGATCTCCGGGAAGCAGGGCACCGAGGCCGGCCGGTCGATCGACACGATCGCGAACACGGGCCAGTACCTCTGACAACCCGATTCGCCTCTCGAAGCCATCGCGCAGGTTAGGCACGTAGGCTGATCCGGTGACCGTGCGGCGGGTTATGGGAATCGAGACCGAGTTCGGTATCTCGGTGCCCGGCCACCCGACCGCGAACGCGATGGCGGCGTCCTCGCAGATCGTCAACGCCTACGTGCCGGGGTTCCTGCCTCGCGAGGTGGCTCGCGACCGCGAGTTCGAACGGCCGCCGGCCCAAGTGGGACTTCGAGGAGGAGAACCCGCTGCGCGACGCGCGCGGATTCGACCTCAATCGTGAAGTCGCCGACCCGTCGCAGTTGACCGACGAGGATCTTGGGCTGGCCAACGTCATCCTCACCAACGGCGCGCGTCTCTACGTCGACCACGCCCACCCCGAGTACTCCTCACCCGAGATCACCAACCCGCTCGACGCGGTGCTGTGGGACAAGGCCGGCGAGCGGGTGATGGCGGAGGCGGCTCGGCGGGCGGCGACCGTGCCGGGCAGCTGGCCGATCCAGCTCTACAAGAACAACACCGACAACAAGGGCGCCAGTTACGGCTGCCACGAGAACTACCTGACCAAGCGCAGCACCCCGTTCACCGAGATCGTGCGCCACCTGACGCCGTTCTTCGTGACCAGGCAGGTCTTCTGCGGCGCCGGTCGGGTCGGCATCGGCGCCGACGGTCGTGGCCACGGGTTCCAGATCAGCCAGCGCGCCGACTTCTTCGAAGTCGAGGTCGGTCTCGAGACGACGCTGAAGCGGCCGATCATCAACACCCGCGACGAGCCGCACTCCGACCCGGAGAAGTACCGCCGGCTGCACGTGATCATCGGCGACGCGAACATGAGCGAGATCGCGACCTATCTCAAGATGGGCATCGACCGCGCTCGTCCTCGCCATGATCGAGGACGGCTTCCTGACCGACGACTTCTCGATCGAGGGCCCGGTCGCCGCCCTGCGCGCGGTCTCGCACGACTCGACGCTGAGCCACCGCGTCACCCTGCGCGACGGCCGCAAGATGACCGGCATCCAGGTGCAGATGGAATACCTCGAGCAGGCCCGCAAGTACGTCGAGGACAGGTTCGGCGCCGACGCCGACGACGTCACGCGCGACGTCCTCGAGCGGTGGGAGTCGGTGCTGTCGCGGTTGTCCGACGACCCGATGCAGCTATCGACCGAGCTCGACTGGGTTGCCAAGCTGTCGCTTCTCGAGGGTTACCGCGATCGCGAGAACCTGAACTGGGAAGCCCACAAGCTGCAGCTCGTCGACCTGCAGTACCACGACGTGCGGGCCGATCGCGGCCTCTACAACCGGCTCGTCGCGCGGGGGAGCATGCAGACCCTGCACACCGAAGACGCGGTCGAGCGGGCGATGACCGAACCGCCCGAGGACACCCGCGCCTACTTCCGGGGCCGCTGCCTCGCCAAGTTCGGCACCGAGGTCGCCGCCGCGTCGTGGGACTCCGTCATCTTCGACCTACCCGGGCGGGATTCACTCCAGCGCATTCCGACACTCGAGCCCTTGCGGGGCACGAAGGCGCATGTCGGCGACTTGATCGACCGGTGCGCGACTGCCACCGAGCTCGTCGCCGCCCTCACCGATTCGCATTAGCACCTACCTAACGCCCACCATCACCTACCGCCACAGCCCCGTAGCACCGACTCGCCGGTCAGTCGCGAACGGCTGGCGCGCCGCCGCCGTCCGGTCGAAGGTAATGTCGGCACAGCGCCGCCGGTTACGCGTCATGCGTCCGGCAGCTGAGAAACCCGGAGGGGCAGATGGCCGAGAAGGACACCGGAGGTCAGCAGCGGTCCAACCGCCGCTCGACTGAGGCCGACGAGGTAGCGACCGAAGAGACCGCGAGCAGCGACCTCAAGGACCGCCAGGAGAAGCTCAACGAGGACGTCGACTCGATCCTCGATGAGATCGACGAGGTGCTCGAGGAGAATGCCGAGGAGTTCGTTCGGTCCTACATCCAAAAGGGTGGCCAGTGACGACCGACGGTTCAGGTCGGCTGCCGACCGCGTTTCACCAGACCGGAGTCGGCTCGTTCGCCGACTTTCTCGGCATGCACGCGCCCGACATGATGCCCGGCAAGCGCACCCTCGGCCCAGGCACGGTCGATGCGCCGCACGGCACGACGATCGTCGCGGTGACCTACACCGGCGGCGTCGTGATGGCCGGCGACCGCCGCGCCACGATGGGCAACGTCATCGCGCAGCGCGACATCGAGAAGGTGTTCCAGGCCGACGAGCATTCATGCGTCGGCATCGCCGGTACGGCGGGTCTCGCCATCGAGCTCGTCCGGCTGTTTCAGGTCGAACTCGAGCACTACGAGAAACTCCAAGGCGCGACACTTTCCCTTGAGGGCAAGGCAAATCGGCTCTCGATGATGATTCGCGGCAACCTGCCGATGGCGATGCAGGGCCTTGCCGTTGTGCCGATGTTCGCTGGCTACGACCTGCTCGTCAGTGACCCGCAGAAGGCCGGTCGCATCTTCTCCTTCGACGTCACCGGCGGCCGTTACGAGGAGCATTCGTTCCACGCCGTCGGCTCCGGCTCGATGTTTGCGCGCGGAGCCCTGAAGAAGTTCTTCCGCGAAGACTTCAGCCAGCAAGACGCCGTCCGCGCCTGTGTCGAGGCGCTTGTACGACGCGGCCGACGACGACTCAGCGACCGGCGGTCCTGACCTCACCCGTCAGATCTACCCGGTGGTCGTCTCGTGCTCGATCGAGGGCTTCCAGCGAGTCGCCGACGACGTCCTGCACGACATGGTCGGCCGCGTGGTCGACGCCCGCATGATCCGGCCCGGCGGCCCAGCCGCACCGCTGAGCTGACGCGACCACCTGACAGCCCAGACGCAGACCAGGAGCAGCACATGAGCGCGCCGTTCTACGTCTCGCCCGAGCAACTGATGAAGGACCGGGCCGACTATGCCCGCAAAGGCATCGCGCGCGGCCGCAGCAACGTGGTGCTCCAGTACGCCGACGGCATCTTGTTCGTTGCCGAGAACCCCTCGAAGGCGCTGCACAAGATCAGTGAGGTCTACGACCGGATCGCCTTTGCCGCGGTCGGGCGCTACAACGAGTTCGAGAACCTGCGGGTGGCCGGCGTCCGGCTCGCCGACCTCACCGGCTACACCTACGACCGCAGTGACGTCACCGCCCGGACGATCGCGAACGCCTACGCCCAGACCCTCGGTGCCATCTTCAGCGGCGCGGGGGAGAAGCCCTACGAGATCGAGATCGTGGTGGCCGAAGTCGGCGAGTCAGAGGACGACGACACGATCTACCGGCTGACCTACGACGGTTCGGTCACCGAAGAGCACGCGTTCGTCGCGATGGGCGGTCAGGCCGAGCACATCAGCGGCCTGCTGAAGGAGCGCTTCGTCGCCGACTCCTCGCTGACCGCCGCCTTGCGGCTGGCCGTCGACGTGCTGACCCAGGCGCCTGACGGCGAGATGCGCACACTGACGGCCGGGCAACTCGAGGTGGCGGCGCTGGTCAGGTCGCGCGCCCGGCGGGCATTTCGCCGCTACGTCGGCCCTGAACTCGAGGCGCTTCTGGCGGCCAGCTCGCGCCCACCAAGCCGAGCTCACCGACGCCGATGTGGACCCCGACGTCGAGTCCTGAGACGACGTTCGACCCCGACTGAGCCAGCTGCGCGGTTACGCTGCGCGACCGGCGCAACCGCACTAAGCCACCCGCGTACTGAGCACTGAGCCGACGGCGCGATGACGCTGAGCCAGCCGCGGCGAATCTTTCCGCCGATTGGGCTCAAGTTCACTGGTCCAATTGGCCGATCACTCTCTGTGACTGGGAAACGACGCGTGACTGGTGGAACTGCGGGAAATCCGCAGCCGCCACCCGGGTCTGCGAAGGAGGGTGACATGGCGTCCTGGACGAACGATGCACGGCTGCACGGCTTGATGCGGGCGTACCTCGCTGCCGTGGCACGGCTGGACCTGGCACGGGAGAACGCATCACCTCCCGAGGTCGTCGACCGGCTGGTAAACGAGAAGCGGGTCGCCGCACAGGCCTACGAAGAGGCGCTCGTCGCCCGCGGCTGGCAGATCCCTGGTCTTGCAATCGGACCCATGGCACGCGCCTCCCGCTGGTAAGTAGCGCGCCACCCGCTGCATCCAGCGCGCCTCCCCTCGCTTCTGGCGAAGTGTCACCTAGGCTGCCCGGCATGGACCGGCGGATTTTCGGCCTAGAGAACGAGTACGGCGTTACTTGCACGTTCCACGGCCAGCGGCGACTGTCTCCCGACGAGGTCGCCCGCTACCTGTTCCGGCGGGTGGTGTCGTGGGGCCGCTCCAGCAACGTCTTCCTCCGCAACGGCGCGCGGCTCTACCTCGACGTCGGCAGCCACCCCGAATACGCGACGCCTGAGTGCGACAACGTCGTCGACCTGGTGATCCACGACAAGGCCGGCGAGCGCACTCTCGAAGGCCTGCTCGTCGACGCTGAACGGCGACTGCGCGAAGAGGGCATCGCCGGCGACATCTACCTGTTCAAGAACAACACCGACTCGGCCGGCAACTCCTACGGATGTCACGAGAACTACCTCGTCGGCCGGCAGGGCGAGTTCGGCCGGCTCGCCGACGTCCTGATTCCGTTCCTGGTCACCCGCCAGATCATCTGCGGCGCGGGCAAAATCCTGGCCACTCCGCGCGGCGCGGTCTACTGCGTCAGCCAGCGCGCCGAGCACATCTGGGAGGGCGTCTCGAGTGCGACGACGCGCAGCCGCCCGATCATCAACACGCGTGACGAGCCTCATGCGGACGCCGAGCGGTTCCGTCGCCTGCATGTGATCGTCGGCGACTCGAACATGTCAGAGACCACGACACTGCTGAAGACCGGATCGACCGATCTCGTGCTGCGGATGATCGAGGCCGGCATCGTGCTTCGCGACCTCACGCTGGAGAACCCGATCCGCGCGATCCGCGAGGTCAGTCACGACGCGACCGGACGCCGCAAGGTGCGGCTGGCGAACGGCCGCGAAGCCAGCGCGCTGGAGATCCAGGAGGAGTACCTCGGCAAGGCCCGCGACTTCGTTGCGCGCCGCGGCGCCGACCCGATCGCTACGCGGGTGCTCGACTTGTGGGAGCGCACGATCACCGCGGTCTCGACCGGCGATCTCTCGCTCGTCGAGCGCGAGATCGACTGGGTCATCAAGTACCAGTTGATCGAGCGCTACCGCGCGAAGCACAACCTCCCGCTGTCGTCGCCGCGGATCGCGCAGATCGACCTCGCCTACCACGACATCAACCGCAACCGCGGCCTGTACTACCTGCTCGAGCGGCGGGGCAGTGTCGACCGGGTAGCGCGCGACCTCGACATTTTCGAAGCGAAGTCGGTGCCGCCGCAGACCACCCGGGCTCGCTTGCGCGGGGAGTTCATCAAGCGCGCGCAGGAGAAGCGCCGCGACTTCACCGTCGACTGGGTGCACCTCAAGCTGAACGATCAGGCTCAGCGAACCGTCCTATGCAAGGATCCGTTCCGATCTGTTGACGACCGGGTGGAGAAGTTGATCGCCAGCATGTGATGGCTGCGGGCGTTCAGGGCGCTCTCAGATCCGCTCGCTAGCGTGCACGAGTTACTCCCGCGACCTCCCTTGGAGCTCCACCGTGATTCGCTTGATGTCCCGTCGACCGATGACCGTCGCCGCGGCTGCGCTCGCGGCCGGCGCTGTGCTGGTGGCTGGTTGTAGCTCCAAGTCGAAGAGCAGCGCATCGCCGTCCGGCCCGGTTGCGATCGCATCGAATGCGACCGCCAATGCCAGCGTGTCAGGTGCGTTCGGTGCCACTCCGACAGTCAAGCTGCTCACCACCAAGCCGCCGACCATCACCGAAGTCAGCGTCGTGAGCCAGAGGCACGGGCGCCGTGCTGAAGGTCGGCGACCTCGCTGTTGTCGACGACTTCGGCCGCACCTGGCGCAGCCCGGCGACGTTCCAAGACACGTTCGGTGACGCCGAGCCTCCCGACACGCTGCCAGTCGGCAGCGGCGACCATCCAGCTCACCGGTCTCGACCGAGCCCTGGTTGGCGTGCCGGTCGGCAGTCGGGTGCTCGTCGTGCTGCCCCCAGCAGCCGGGTTCGGCAACGTGGCGTCCAACCTGCCCACCGGCGTGACGAAAACCGACACTGCGATCCTCGTCTTCGACGTCAAGGCGGCCTACGCCGGCAACGCCGGGCCCGACCGGCACCGCGGTCGCTTCCGGCGGCGGGACGCTGCCGACGGTGTCTGGCGGGTTGACCAGCAAGCCGGTCATCGCGATCCCCAAGACGGCAGCGCCGACGGCGCTCTCGGCGACCACGTTGATCCAGGGCAGCGGCGCGGCCACCGCGAGCGGCGACGAACTCGTCGTCCAGTACATCGGCGAGATCTGGGCGACCGGCAAGGAGTTCGACTCATCGTGGTCGCGCAACCAGCCCGCCGGATTCAGCATTGGGGTCGGCGAAGTCATCCCCGGGTGGGACAAAGCGCTGGTCGGCGTGAAGGTCGGCAGCCGGGTGCTCCTCGTCGTCCCCCCAGCCGACGGATACGGTTCAGCAGGACAATCCGCCGCCGGCATCAGCGGCACCGACACCCTCGTCTTCGTGGTCGATATCCTCGGCGCTTTCCCCGCCTGATCAGCCGCGTTTCCGCATTGAACGAAAGGATCCCCGTGGCCGAACGTGAGAAGCCAGAGATCGACTTTCCGGAGGGCCAACCGCCTACCGAACTGGTCATCGTCGACGAGATCGTCGGCGACGGTACCGAGGCAGCAGCCGGCCACACGGTCACTGCCCACTACGTCGGTGTTGCGTTCTCGACCGGTGAGGAGTTCGACAGCTCGTGGAACCGGGGCGACCCGCTGGCCTTCCCGCTCGGGGGCGGTCGAGTGATCAAGGGCTGGGACCAGGGGATTGTCGGCATGCGGGTCGGCGGGCGACGCCGGCTGGTCATCCCGGCCCACCTGGCGTACGGCGACCGTGGCGCTGGCGGAGCGATCGCGCCGGGGGAGACGCTGATCTTCGTGGTCGACCTCGTCGACGTTAAGTAGCCGTCCACCTCGACGTCGAGGCGCGCGCCGGACCCGGTGCGGCGGCTCGACATGCGTTAACGTCGCGCCCATGTCTGCCCGCAAGACCGAGCGCCTGCTCAACCTCGTGATCTGCCTGCTGGCGACCCGGCGTTACCTGTCGGCCGACCAGATTCGGCGGACGGTTGCGGGCTACGAGGACCTCGGTGACGAGGCGTTCAAGCGCAAGTTCGAACGCGACAAGGAAGACCTGCGCGACCTCGGGCATCCCGCTGGAAACCGGCAGCGACAGCCCGTTCGACGACGAGCCCGGCTACCGGATCCGCCGCGACGACTACAGCCTGCCGGACATCGCGTTCGAGCCCGCTGAGCTGGCCGTTCTCGGCGTCGCCGCCCGCACGTGGCAGCACGCGAGCCTCGGCGGCCAGGCCTTCGAGGCGGTCCTGAAACTGCGCGCCGCGGGCGTCGACATCGATGACGCCGTACCGGTGGCGATCGAGACGAGGGTGGCGACCAGCGAGCCGGCGTTCGAGCCGTTGCGCCGCGCCGCCACCGATCGGCGTCCGGTCAAGTTCGACTACCGGACGCCGGGTGCGACCCGTCACGTCGAACCGTGGGGGCTCGTGTCGTGGCACGGGCGGTGGTACCTCGCGGCCTACGACACCGATCGGGCCGACACCCGGGTGTTTCGGCTCAGCCGGATCGTGGGGCCGGTCGAACCAGTCGGAAAGGCCGGCAGCGTCGTCGTCCCCGAGGGCACCGACATCCGGGCGATCGTCGTCGACATGAACATCACCACCGATCGGATCACCGCCACGCTTGCGGGTGCGCAGCGGTGCCGCGTTCGGGCTACGACGCCGAGCGTCGTCGGTGCGTACGCTCGATGACGGCTGGGATCTCGTCGAGATCTTGGTTCCGGACGTCGAGCGGCTCGCCGACGAAGCCGTCAGCTACGGCGCCGATGTCGTGGTCGTCGAGCCCGCCGAGGCACGTGCGGCCGTGCTGGCCCGGCTACATGACGTGTTGCAGTGACGGGTGCTGACGTGAGAGGGGAGGGCCCGATGACCGGATCGACCGAGCAGCTGCCACGCCTGCTCTCCCTGGTGCCGTACCTGCTGACCCGTCCCGGGGCGAGGATGGCCGACGTCGCCCGCACGTTCGGGGTCACGTGAAGAGCAGCTCGCGCGCGACCTCGAGCTCGTGTACATGTGCGGCCTGCCCGGGTACTTCCCGGGCGATCTCATCGAGGTCGACATCACGGCGTCCGGTCGCATCACCGTCAGCAACGCCGACCCGATGAGCCGCCCGCTGCGACTGTCGCGCGACGAGGCCCTGCCGTTGATCGTCGGATTGCGGATGCTCGCCGACCTGCCCGGCTTGCGCGACCGCGACGCAGTCGACTCGGCACTGGCCAAACTCGAGGACGCCGCGGGGGAGGCCGCCACGACGAGTGCGGCCATCGCGGTCGAGGTCGAGCCGGTCGGTAGCGGCGCAGAGATCCTTGCCGTGGTGCACCGCGGGCTCGCGGAGAAGCGTCGGCTGCATCTGAGCTACTACGTGCCGGCTCGCGACGAGACGACCGAGCGCGACGTCGATCCGATGCGGGTCAGCGTGGTCGAAGGCCGCAGCTACCTCGAGGGCTGGTGCCGGCTAGCCGACGCCGTCCGCCTTTTCCGGCTTGATCGCATCACAGCGGCCACCGTGCTCGACGTGCCGGCGAGTCCACCTGCCGACGCCCAGCCGCGAGACCTCGAGGCCGGCCTGTTCCAGCCCGGCCCAGACGACGTGCAGGTCGTGCTCGACGTCGGCCCGGCGGGTCGCTGGGTGGCCGAGTACTACCCGTGCGAGTTCGTCGAGCCGCGCGCCGACGGCGGCGCCAGGATCGGCCTGCGCACCCCTGACACCCGTTGGGTTCGCCGGCTCGCACTGCGACTCGGCGGCGGCGGTCGAGTCGTCGAACCTCCCGAGCTCGCCGCTGCCGTGCATGCCGACGCATCGGCCGCCCTCGCGGCCTACGCCGACGCCGGCCTGCTCGACTCAGCCGCGAGCTAGCCGCTGCTGTATCGTCCGCGAGCAAGCATGTTGCCCGCGAGCAGCGTTATGGCGCTGGACATTCGACGGACTGTCCGATTCGGGACGTTCGCAGAGCAGGTTCGACGCGGTGCGGCCGTGCTCCGATTGCGCCTCTTTGGTCAACTCACGGTGCGAATCGGGTAGCCGATTGTCGTGGCGCCCTAGGCGCCTAGCGCAACCGCCGCTGCCGAATGGCGGTCGCAGTTCCACGAATGGGCCATTCGGGCTACCCGAAAGGGGCCGCGCGTGGCGTCAAGAGTTCTTCAGCCAATGTCGAAAGGTTTGCTGTCGCCACGAATGGGCGGCTCGGGCGGAAGGACATGGCATGACCACGATCAAGGCGACTTGCCCCACGTGTGGCGAGGTCGAGCTCACGGCAGACGACCTGACCTTGATGGTCTGTAGCCAAGCTCCGCTGTCGTACTACGCCTTCCGCTGCCCGCGCTGCATCGAGGAGATCCGCAAGCCGGCCGATGACCACATCATCTCGCTGCTGATCTCCGGCGGTGTCCGCGCCACGAACTGGAACATCCCGGCCGAGGCCCTCGAGGAGCACGACGGCTCGTCGATCAGTTACGACGAGTTGCTCGACTTCGCCCTCGCCGTCGAGCGCACTGACTACCTGGCCGCACTCGCGGACCACGCCTTCCGCGCCTGAACTCGCTCGACGTCCCCCCGACCAAGCATCGCTGACGGTTCTTCACCTCCCAGGTGAAGAACCGTCACCAATTCGGCGCCGTACTGCCGCGACCGGCCGCGGGCGGCGTGGTTTGATTCCGGGCATGAGCTTGTTCGGCTGGATGCTGATGTTCCTCGGGCTTGTCCTGCTCGCGCTCGGCGTGCTCGCCCTGCTGGCGCTTCGCCTGTGGCGGGCCAGCAAGAGCGCTCGGCCGCGATCTGGCCCGCGCGAGCGAGCTCACGGCCGATCTCGGGACTCGGTCGGCGACCGGTCTGGGCTGGCTGAGATCTGCGGCTACTTTTGTTCGGTCGCGATTTGATGAACTGGCGGCGGAAGCACAGCGAACCCCTGGTCGGCCGTTAGCATGAGCTCGACCCCGAGGCGTATGGAGAAAGTTCTGATGGATAACCCCGAGATCTGGATCGCCCTTGTCATCGTCGGGTTCCTTGATTTTCGGCGCGAAGCGGATGCCTGACGCCGCGCGCGGCCTCGGTCGATCGTTGCGCATCTTCAAGGCCGAGACCAAGGGCCTGTTGACCGACGACCAGACGTGCAGCCCGCCGCTCCCGTTGCACCGCTTCAGCAGCTGCCGGCGCCGGCTCCCGTCTACGCCCCACCGGCGCAGCAGCAGCCCCCGGTCTACGCAGCGCCCGTGCAGCAGGCGCCTGTCTACGCAGCGCCGGTTGCAGCAGTCGCCGGTGGCCGCGCCTGTCGAGCAGCCGGTTCCCGAACACCACGACGCGCAGTAATCGCCGCCCGCGCCGGGTTGCCCTCTCATGTCCCGCCCGGCTCGCCCGCCCGAAGGGCGGATGTCGCTCGGCGATCACCTTCGTGAACTGCGCGGGCGGCTGCTGAAGGTGCGCGCTCGCCATCTTCGCTCGGCAGCGCGCTGTCGTTCGTCTTCTTCAACCGAATCTGGAAGTTCCTGCAGCGCCCGTACTGCCAGGTTCATCAGCACCAAAGCCTTGACGTCGCTGCGAAGGTCAAGGGCTGCGGCGCCGGGCCACTCGTATTCAGCAGCGTGTTCGACCCGATCCTGTGGCACTTCAAGGTAGCCCTGATCGCCGGCATCGTGCTTGCCTCGCCGGTCTGGCTCTACCAGTTGTGGGCGTTCGTTACGCCCGGGCCTGCAGCGCAAGGAGCGCCGCTACTCGCTGGCTCTTTGTCGGCGCGGCGGTTCCGCTCTTCCCCGCTGGCGCCACGTTGGCCTACCTGGTGATGTCCAAGGGTCTGCAGTTGCTGTTGAACTTCGCGCCGAGCAACACGGTCAGCCTGATCTCGATCGACCACTACCTGTCGTACGCGATGGCGATGCTGCTGATCTTCGGCGCCTCGTTCGACGTCCCTTGCTGATCGTCATGCTCAACATGGTCGGAGTGCTCAGCTACGCCCGGCTGAAGAAGAGTCGACGGGTCTCGATCTTCCTATGCTTCGTTTCTCGGCCGTCGCGACGCCATCCGGTGACCCGTTCACGATGCTTGCGCTCGGTGTGCCGCTATCGTGCTGCTCGAGCTCGCGACCCAGATCGCCCGCGTTCACGACAAGCGCAAGGCCAAGAAGCGGAGCAGCAATCGCACGACCTGCCCCGACTCGTTCACCGACCTGTGCCCGACGCACCGAGACCGTCGCCACTGCGACCTCTCGGCTCGCCTCCGAGCCGTCCGCGATCACCGGACGGGGGTGCGACCGGCAGTCGCCGCGACCGCGTAGCGTGGATGTCGTGTCCGCCGATTGAGTCCAGCGGAGAAGTACGCCGCCGCCCGGCAGCGCGCCACCTCAGCCGGCGAGAGCTTCCAGGCGCTGTACGACTTCCCGCTCGACGACTTCCAGCTCGGGCCTGCCGCGCGCTCGAGGACGGCCACGGCGTGCTGGTCGCGGCGCCGACCGGGTCGGGTAAGACCCTCGTCGGCGAGTTCGCCGTTCACCTCGCACTGGCCGAAGGCCGCAAGTGCTTCTACACGACGCCCGATCAAGGCGCTGTCGAACCAGAAGTACGCCGACCTGGTGCGTCGCTACGGCCCGGCGAAGGTCGGCCTGCTGACCGGCGACAACACCATCAATGGCGAGGCACCGGTCGTGGTCATGACGACCGAGGTGTTGCGCAACATGCTCTACGCGTCGTCGCCGACGCTGACCGGCCTGGGCTACGTCGTGATGGACGAGGTGCACTACCTCGCCGACCGGATCCGCGGCGGGGTGTGGGAAGAGGTGATCATCCACCTCCCCGAATCGGTGCGCCTCGTATCGCTGTCCGCCACGGTCAGCAACGCCGAGGAGTTCGCCGACTGGCTGGTCACGGTCCGCGGCGAGACGACGGTGATCGTCGAGGAGCACCGACCCGTTCCGCTGTGGCAGCACATGATGGTCGGCCCGCGCATGTACGACATGTTCATCGCCGACGGCCACGAGCTGAAGGTCAATCCCGAACTGGCTCGGGTGACCGGCAACGAGGAGCGCCGAGTTCGCGCCGTTGATCGCAGCCGTTCAGGCAACCGCGGTGATCGCCGGCCGCGGCGTCGTGACACGCCGAGCCGGGTCGACGTCATCGAGCGATTGGACGCCGACGGGCTGCTGCCGGCGATCACCTTCATCTTCAGTCGAGCCGGCTGTGAGGGCGCTGTTGTTCAATGCCTGCGCGCGGGCGTGCGACTCAACACGCCCGCAGAGGCGGCCGAGGTGCGCGCGATCGTCGAAGAGCGCACGACGTCGATACCCGAGGAAGACCTGCACATCCTCGGCTACCACGAGTGGCTCGAGGCACTTCAGCGCGGCATCGCCGCACACCACGCCGGCATGCTGCCCGACGTTCAAGGAAGTCGTCGAGGAGTTGTTCACCCGGGGCCTGGTGAAGGCGGTCTTCGCGACCGAGACCCTTGCCCTCGGCATCAACATGCCGGCCCGCACGGTGGTGCTCGAGAAGCTCGTGAAGTGGAACGGCGAAGCACACGTCGACGTGACACCGGGCGAGTACACCCAGCTGACCGGTCGCGCCGGTCGGCGTGGCATCGACGTCGAGGGTCACGCCGTCGTGCTCTGGACGCAGGGGCTCGACCCCGGGACAGTCGCCGGGCTCGCGTCGACCCGTACTTATCCGCTGCGTTCGAGCTTCCGACCGTCGTACAACATGGCGGTCAATCTGGTCGGACAGGTTGGCCGAGAGAAAGCTCGCGTGCTGTTGGAGTCGTCGTTCGCGCAATTCCAAGCCGACCGCGCGGTCGTTGGATTGGCGCGGCAAATTCAGAAAAATGACGAAGCGCTCGACGGGTATCGCGAAGCGATGAGCTGTCATCTCGGCGATTTCGAGGAGTACGCAGCTTTGCGCCGCAAGCTGTCCGACGTCGAGGCGGAGTCTGCAAAATCAGGTGCTGCGCTGCGACGCGCGGCGGCGGCTGCGGCATTGGAGAAGTTGAAACCCGGCGACGTTGTGCGCATTCCGGTCGGCCGGCGCGCAGGTCTCGCGATCGTGCTCGACCCGGGTCTGCAGACGGGAACCGAAGATGCGCGACCGGTCGTCCTCACCGAGGAGCGACAAGTCAAACGCCTGTCAGTGCTGGATTTCCCGAACCCTGTTGAACCCATCGGCCGGGTTCGGATACCCAAGACATTCAGCGGGCGCAACCCACAGGATCGTCGCGACCTCGTCATCACAATGCGCAATCACGGGTTCGATAAAGCGCACGACGACGGCCCGAGGCACTCGCGCAATGGCGTTACCGACGAGGTCGCGGAGCAAATCAGCGAGCTTCGTGCGCAACTGCGCGCCCACCCGTGTCACGGCTGCGCCGAGCGCGAGCAACATGCGCGATGGGCAGAGCGCTACTGGCGGCTGCGTCGTGACACCGACGGATTGCGCCGCCGAGTTGAGAACCGCACCAACTCCATTGCGCGTGTCTTCGACCGCGTCTGCGATCTCCTCGATCATCTCGGCTACCTCGAGGGCGAAAAGGTCACACCTGCCGGACGCCGACTGGCTCGCCTCTACGGCGAGCTCGACCTGTTGGCAGCTGAGTGCTTGCGAGGCGGCGTGTGGCGTGATCTCACGCCCGCTGAGTTGGCCGCCTCCGTCTCGGCACTCGTCTTCGAGGTACGCGAACCCACGACAGCACCGCCACGTTTGCCGCGCGGCAAGGTGCCTGACGTGATCGACGCGACGATGAAGTTGTGGGGGCAACTCGCGCGCGCCGAGCGCGACCGGCGGCTGGACTTCCTGCGCGAGCCGGCTCCCGGATTCGCATGGGCCGCATTTCGCTGGGCCTCCGGTGCCAGCCTTGATTCGGTGCTGACTGACAACTCGATGTCGGCCGGCGACTTCGTGCGCTGGATTCGGCAACTGCTCGATCTGCTTGGCCAGATTGCACTGGCCGCTGACGACGACGTCCGCCCAGTGGCCGAGCGTGCGATGACGGCGTTGCGCAGGGGAGTGGTGGCCTACTCCTCCGTCGGGTAGGTGAGCCCGTCGGGTAGGTCAGGCCTTGCCGACTGGACTGATGTTCAGTGCCGTTAACAGCCGCGCGGCCGGCGACCCAAGGCCGTAGCGCTGAATGAGGTCGAGCAACGCCTGTTCGTCGCGGATCTTCGTGGGCAGATCGTCGTCGAGTTCACCGATCGGCACGTCTGTGCGGGTCGCGACCACGACACGCGCTGACTCGAGGTAGGCAGTTGCTGCCCGCAGCTTCGTGCGCGTGCCGGCCGGAAAGCCTACGTCGCTGTCTGACTCAAGGGCTTCGACAATCGAGGCCATCGAACCGAACCTCGACACCAGCGCCGCCGCGGTCTTGTCACCGATTCCTGCAACACCGGGCAGGCCATCGCTTGGATCGCCGCGCAGCACCGCAAAGTCGGCATACGCGCGCCCAGGAATGCCGTACTTCTGCGTCACAGTCGCTTCGTCGACGAGTTCGGCTTTGCCGACGCCACGTGCCGTGTAGACAATCCGCACTGGCTTGGCGTCATCGACGAGTTGGAACAGATCGCGGTCGCCCGTGACGATGTCGACGGGTCCGCGCGCCCGCACCGCCAACGTCGCGATCACGTCGTCGGCCTCGAAACCGGCCACGCCAAGACGGCACAAGCCGATCGCATCAAGGAGTTCCTCGATGACGACGACTTGCGGGGTCAGCGCATCGGGAACAGTTTCGCCGCCCGCCGGTGCAACTCGATGCGCCTTGTACGAGGGCAGCAAAGCAACGCGGAACGCCGGCCGCCAGTCTGCGTCCATGCAGGCCACCAACCGTGCCGGCTGGTAGCGCTCGACGAGAAAACCGACGAAGTCGAGAAGGCCCCTGATGGCATTGACCGGAGTTCCGTCGGGCGCAGTGACCGACTCCGGCACCCCGTAGAACGCGCGAAAATAAAGCGACGGCGTGTCGAGGAGGAGCAAACCTCCCGATGGCTTTGCAGGCGACGGCGGCACGCCAAGAGCTTCGCACGACGGCGCCGAACGCGCATGACAGGATCGGCCAATGAAGGTTGAGCGGGTACTACCTACGCCTGAGGCCGCAGAGCTGCTCGACCTGGTAGACGACATCGCCCGTGACAGCCTCGCGCCGCGCGCCGCAACAGCTGAACGTGACGGCAGCTTTCCCCGCGATGCGTTCGTCACACTCGGTGCGAGCGGCCTCCTGGGCTTGCCTTATCCCGAGGAATACGGCGGCGCCGCCCAGCCCTACGAGGTCTATCTGCAGGTCATCGAGGAGCTCAGCAGAGCCTGGCTGACAGTCGGCCTGGGGATCAGCGTCCACACACTCTCGTGCTTCCCTCTCGCCCGCTTCGGAACCGACGCGCAACGCGCTCGCTGGCTGCCCGACATGCTCGGTGGTGCGCTGCTGGGCGCGTACTGCTTGTCAGAACCAGATTCAGGGTCGGACGCCGGTGCGCTGCGCACGCGGGCGACCCGGGTGGGTGATCGCTTCCAGCTCGACGGCACCAAAGCGTGGATCACGCACGCCGGCCAGGCCGACTTCTACACCGTGATGGCTCGCACGTCCGATGAGCGCTCGCGTGGCATCAGTTGCTTTCTCGTCGCGGGGGAGAGCCCTGGGCTGCGGGCAGGGCCGCCCGAACACAAGATGGGGCTGCAAGGTTCGCCCACCGGCCAGCTGCACCTCTCGGACGTCGACGTCGACGCGGATCGGCTCATCGGCGCTGAAGGGCACGGGTTCACGATCGCGCTCGCTGCGTTGGACACCGGCCGCCTGGGCATCGCCGCCTGCGCCGTCGGCTTGGCTCAGGCCGCACTCGATGTCGCCCTCGACTACGCGGGTCAGCGTCGCCAGTTCGGCCATTCGATCGCCGACTTCGAGGGCGTGGGCTTCCTGCTGGCGGATATGGCCACCGGCATCGAGGCGGCTCGGGCGATGTACCTCGCCGCCGCGCGGCGCGCCTCGGCCGGGATGAATTTCACTCGTCAAGCGGCGATGGCCAAGCTTTTCTGCACCGACATGGCCATGCGGGTCACGACGGATGCCGTGCAGGTGCTCGGGGGATACGGCTACGTCGAGGACTACCCGGTCGAGCGCTACCTGCGGGAGGCTAAGGCGCTCCAGATCGTGGAAGGCACCAATCAGGTCCAGCGTCTCGTTATCAGTCGCCAGCTCCGCAAGGAATAACCAGATCGAACTATTGAAATTGGTCGGTTGCCGCGAGGGGTTGGCCAATTGGATGGTTTGGGTGGCGCTGGGGGCCAGTTTCCGGCAGGGTGACTCGGGTTGCCATTGTTTCTGAAGTTCCAGCTCGGTAGTGCCGAGCTTGGTAGTGCCCAGTTATCAGTAGTGCCCAGTTCTCAGTAGTGCCCAGTTCTCGCGCCCCTGCCTCGGAGGTCACTGGCTCGTGCTCTTGACTGCCCCGGCTACCACTGGCCGCCCCGGATTTGTGCGTCGGCGTGCTGCTCGCGTCGCGAACCGGACGCTCGCCGTCGTGGGAGCCATGACAGCCGGCGTGATGCTCGTCACAGGCCAGGCAGCAGCTACCTCAAATCCCGCCTCCGCGTTCGTGGCGGCGACCAACCAGGCACGCGCGGCCGTGGGTCTTTCTGGTCTGAGCGTCAGCGCCGATCTCACCGCAGCAGCGACACATCAGGCGCAACGCATGGCAGCCGCCGACGCTCTGTTCCACACCCCGAACCTGGGCGCTGGGCTGTGCTGCTGGGCCATGGTCGGGGAGAACGTCGGGGACGGCCCGTCCGCAGCCGTTATCCAAGCCGCGTTCATGGCATCGCCTGAACACCGTGCCAACATCCTGCGCGCCGCGTTCAACCAAGTCGGCATCGGCTATGTGATCGACTCCCACGGCACCCTGTGGGTCTCGGAGGTGTTCCGCCGATCGAGCGGATCGGGCGCCCCCGTCGTGCCCGTCACGCCGAAGGTCACCAAGGTCACCAAGGTCACCCCCCGACCGGTTGTGGCTGCCCCGCGCAAGGCGACGGTCAAGGCGCACATCCAGCGGCCGCCGCTGGCCGCCAGCACAGAGAGCGCGGCGGTTTCGGTTGTCCCTGCCGGTCCGGTGTCGCGCTCTCTGGCTCGCTTACCGCTGGCTGAAGCCGAACGATTGACCGCCCAGTTTGGCGTCGGCGAACAGGCTGTTGCCGGCACGGATCCGGTCAGCAGACTGCTCGATTTCGCGGCCAAGGCCGCCGGATCGGACTAACGGCGCCCTCGCCGACCCTAGCTTGCCCTGGCCTGCCATCGCCGCCGAGTCGGGCTAACCGACCCCGCCAGTAACAGGCGACGCACTGGCATCTTTCTCTTACGCAGCAGCGTCTTTTGCTGACTTTTGTCGGACTGTTCGCTCCCCTTTGGGGGGTGTCGATGACCTGCGACGATGCGCATCTTCGCAGGTCAGACGGCTGTTGACAGACCCCGGCCGCGACCGGGTATCGTCCCCGGCGTCCACCGAGATTTCCGGCGAGGAGAGCCCTTTCCCGCTTCGATCACCCTGGGTCGTTCGGCGGCCGCGCGGGCACTGCGCAGGTCGCCCAGGTGCCAGGTCCAGGTGTGTCAGGCAGGGGCAAGGAGTCGCTTCGCACCGGTAGGGGGTGCGACACCCGGGAGGGTCCGGGCGCCCAGTAGACAACGGTAGTTGTCCCGCAGCCGGCGGGATCGCGATCGGTCCGAGGGGCGCCCGGCCCTTGCCCGGCAGCCAGCCGCTCGCCGGCTTCTTTCCTCTCGGTTGGCTCCCAACTGCGTCTCGGCTTGCGGCCGCGAACCGCATGATGGCGCGCAGCGTTGTACGGTGCGCAAACAGCCACAGATGACCAGTGGCCGCAAAAGGCCGCGAGGAGTGCTGTGCAGAGGCGGATCGGCGGGGTGCCCCTACTTGCCGACGACGCTGGCCTGCATCGCCCTGATGAAGCCGTCGGCGGTCTTGCTCCCGTTCCAGCTGCGCTGTCCCGCTGGCGCGCCATCGGGCTCGCCTTTGTCGGGGGGCTGGCGCTTGATGCGGCGTTCGCCCCGCTGGCCTGGTGGCCGATCGCGGTGCCGGCAACGGCGGCGATTCTGATCGCGGTCAAGGGCCAGACGTGGCGGGCGGGGCTTGCTATCGGGTTCGCAGCCGGGCTCGGCGAGTTCGTCCCCTTGCTGGCCTGGCTGCACGTCGTGACCCCGCTCGCCTGGGTCGCGCTTGCCATCGTGATGGCGGCCTACATCGCCGTCCTTGGCTGTGGCTTGGCGATGGTCGTGCAGCGACTGCCGGGTTGGCCGGTCTGGACGGCCTGCCTTTGGGTGGGCGAGGAGCTCGTCCGCGATCGCTGGCCACTCGGCGGTTTCTCGTGGGGCCGGCTCGCCTTCAGCCAAGGTGACACGCCGTTCACCGGCTACGCCGCTCTCGGCGGAGCACCGGGAGTGACCTTCGCGGTCGCATTGTCGGCCGGCCTGCTTGCCCTCGCGGTACTCACGCTGCTGCCGGCTGTCCCGCGCTTCGGCGGCTTCCGCACGGGTTCCGGACTGAGGGCCGGTGCCGGGCTGAGGGCCGGTGCCGGCTTGCGTGTGAGTGCGGCGATCGGCGCCGCGCTGGCTGTGGTGGCTGCCCTCGGCGTCCCGCTGCTTGGTCTTGCAGTTCCACGCCCGACTGACGGGAAGACCGTTCAGGTCGCGCTCGTCCAGGGCAACGTGCCGCACCCGGGCACGCACTTCCTGGGGCGGGCCGAGGAAGTCCTGAACAACCACCTCGCCGAGACGGCGAAGCTGACAGCTGAGGTGAAGTCAGGCCAACTTGCTCAACCGCAGCTCGTTTTGTGGCCCGAGAATGCCTCCGACGTCGATCCGTTCCAAGACACAAAGGCAGGCGGGGAGATCCAGGCTGCTGCCGATGCGCTTGGGGTGCCGATCCTGGTGGGAGCGGTGCTTCAAGACGGGCCGAACAACGTAAGCAACACCGCGATCGTCTGGAGCCCGGGCACCGGCGCGGGCGAGCGGTACACCAAGCGGCATCTCGTGCCGTTCGGCGAATACATCCCGTGGCGCGGCTTGATTAACCACTTAACGAGCCTGACATCGCTGGTGCCGCAGAATTTCCTGCCGGGGCATACGCCCGGCACGCTGACCGTGGGGCCGGCGACCATCGCCGACGTCATGTGCTTCGAAGTCGCCTTCGATGAACAGGTCCGAGACGGGGTGACGCACGGCGGCCAGCTCATCGTCGTCCAGACCAACAACGCGACCTACATGCATACCGCTGAGACCCGCCAGCAGCTCGCGATGTCGCAGCTACGCGCCGTTGAACACGGCAGGGCCGTGGTGGTCGCTGCGACCAGCGGGATCAGTGCGGTCATCACGCCCGACGGCCACGTCGTCGCAAGGACCGCGGAGTTGACGCCGGCGATCGTCGACATGCCGGTCGTGCTTCGCAGTTCACTCACGATCGCCGATCACCTGGGCGCGGGCCCCGAATGGGTGCTCGGCATACTCGGCATGCTGTCCATCGTCGCGGCGGTGGTCCGTACAAGACTGTTCTCCTATCCCAAGGCTCGCGATCCCCGAAAGGAGCTCGCGCCGTGACCACCGCCGATCATCCGGCCGCCGCGCGGGTACTCGTCATCATCCCGACGTATCAGGAACGCGAGAGCCTGCCGCTGATCGTCGCCAGGGTGCGAAAGGCCGTTCCAGCAGCGCACATTCTGGTGGCCGACGACAACAGCCCGGACGGAACCGGCAAGATCGCCGACGAACTCGCCGCGGGCGACGACCACCTGCACGTCTTGCACCGGCCGGCGAAGAAGGGGCTCGGTGCCGCTTACGTCGCTGGGTTCGAGTGGGCGCTGGTCGCGGGCTATGACGCAATCGTTGAGATGGACGCCGACGGATCCCACCAGCCAGAACAGCTGCCCGACCTGCTCGCTGCGCTCACCCACGCCGACGTGGTTCTGGGGTCCCGCTGGGTTGCGGGCGGCAAGGTCAGCAACTGGCCGAAATCCCGTGAGGTGCTCAGCCGCGGGGCGAACGCGTACGCGCGCTTCATCATCGGCATCCCGCTGCGCGACACCACGGGGGGTTACCGGGTCTATCGGGCGGAGGTGCTGCGGTCGTTCGACCTCACGACCGTGCGCTCGCAGGGTTATTGCTTCCAGGTCGACCTCGCGCTGCGTAGCCTGCAGCGAGGCTACCGCGTGGTGGAGGTGCCGATCTCGTTCGTCGAGCGCGAGTTGGGCGCCAGCAAGATGAACCGCGGGATCGTTCTAGAAGCCCTGTGGCGGGTCACCGTCTGGGGCATCCGGTGGCGCTTCGACCAGCTCACGCACCGACGCCCTCCTACTTAGGAGGGCGTCGTGTTCGGGGCCTTCTTTGTCAGGCGCTCTTGCGCCGGCCAGCGAGCCGGAGCAAATCGAGCCGCTCCTGCAAGATGACCTCGAGCTCAGGGATGCTCCGACGCTCGAGCAGCATGTCCCAGTGCGTGCGCGGGGCCTTGACCCGCAACGGCTCACCCGATGCTGCCGCGTTTGCCTTGGTAGCGGTCGCGCCACAGAACTTGCATTCCCACGTCGCCGGTACTTCAGCTTCGACGGAAAGTGGGACTTCGAGCCGGTGCCTGTTAGGGCAGATGTACAAGATCATTTGCCGTTCGGCCAGCTCGGTACCTTTATCGTTCTCGTAGCTCACCGCGCCAAGTCGGCTGCCGCGAAGTGCTCTTTCAGCCATGTCTTCCTCCTACGTCCTCACCGCGTCCAACGTTTGAGTCCGGAGCGGGATTCCCCAGCGACGCCCGTCAGCGAGGCTCCTACCCGTAATGACGCATATCTGACCCTGATGGTTCGCGGTTCGTTCGCGATGGGCGATGATCGCGGTTCAGTTACCCCGAAACCCGACAGCGATACCCAACGACAGGAGCCCCATGGACGTCGGCCGGGTAGAGCTGCCAGGTGTCCCTTTTGAGCTTGTTTGGGACCTGGCGCCCGAGCACTGGGAGCCGTTCGTCAGCAGCGCTTCGCGAGAGTCCGGCGTCCTGATCGAGGCAGGCCCGCTAAGCGATCTGTTCGCCTCACCCGACGACCTCGAGCCGTCGTTGAACGCGCCCCGGTTGATCGGCGTCCCCGATGCCCGCTTTCAGTTGAGCGCGCTCGTCGAGGTCGAGTTCGCCTCGACTTTCGATGCCGGGGTGCTGCTGATCTGGGCCAACGAACGCTCGTGGGCCAAGCTCTGCCTCGAATACTCACCCGCTGGGCAGCCGATGGTGGTCTCGGTCGTCACGAGAGGGGTTTCGGACGACGCCAACAGCAGGGACGTCGAGGGGCTGGGCACCTGGCTTCGAATCTCTCGGTCGACTGCCGGCAGCTTCGCTTTCCACGCCGCGACGGACGGCGTGCACTGGAGCCTGATTCGCCATTTCAGCCTCGACCTCGGGGCGGACGACGTGGTGCGCATCGGCTTCCTGGCGCAATCGCCCACGGGCGAAGGATGCCGGGCGAGCTTCTCCCAGCTGCGTTACCTGCCCGAGGCCCTCGATGATCTGCGCGGCGGCGACTGACCCCTACGGCGCCCGGACGGCCTAACGGCCCTACAACACCCGGACGGCTTCGCCTTAGCCCAGCTCTTGATGTTCTCGACCACCTGCGGCCACCACCGCTCGTACGTTCCGATGGTCACGTACCCCACGTGCGGCGTCACGACGGTGTTCGGCAGCGTGCGTAACGGGTGCTCTGCAGGTAGCGGCTCAACGTCGAAGACGTCGAGCCCGGCTCCGGCGATGGAGCCCGTCCGCAATGCCTCGATGAGAGCGCCCTCGTCGACCAACGGGCCGCGCGAGGTGTTGACCAGGTACGCGGTGTGCCGCATCGCCGCGAGTTCGCCGCCGCCGACAATGCCGCGGGTGCGATCACTGAGTTTGAGGTGCAACGTGACCACGTCAGCGGTCGCGAACAACTCGTCTTTGGTGACTGCCCGAACACCAAGCTCTGCGGCCTGCTCTGGCTGCAGGTTCTGGCTCCATGCGATCACCTCCATGCCGAAAGCGAGGCCGATCCTCGCCACCTCGCTGCCGAGCTTGCCGAGCCCGACGACTCCGAGTCGCGCACCAGCGAGCTCGAAGCCGACGGTGCGTTGCCAACCGCCGTTGCGAACGTCGCGGTCCTCAGCACAGATGTGGCGTGCCAGCGCGAGGATCAAGCCCCACGTCAACTCGGCGGTGGACGTCCGCAGACCGGTGGTGCCTCTTACCTCGACGCCACGTTCGCGACACGCCTCGAGATCGATCGCCGCGTTCGCCATCCCCGTGGTGACGAGCAGCTTGAGGGCCGGCGCCTGCGCAAGAACCTCGCGTGAGAATGACGTTCGTTCGCGCATGGCGACCACGATGTCGACGTCCTTCAGCGCGGCGGCGAGTGCCTCGTCGGTCAGGTGCTCGGTCCGCACGTCGAGGTCATACGGTCCGCCGGGTACGTCCGACAGCTGCTGCCACGGAGCGAACCGGCGGGAAACATCTTGATAGTCGTCGAGAACCAGAACACGATGCGTCATGCACGCATCCTGGCATCACGCCAGATCGAGCAGGCCGAGCCGGCCTACCGCGATCGGATGCGGAAGCTACGCGCAGGATTGTGACCCTGCGCCCTAGGCTGTGACGGTGCCGCTGCCCGCAGGTCTCCACGATCCCGCATTTCTCAATGACGAGGTGCTCGACTGGCGGTGGAAGGGCTTCCCAGCTGCGCCCGCCGGGTTGCGAGTGTCAGAGTTTGTCGCCCGCCGGCCGTCGTTGTTTGACGCCGGATTCAGCTGGCCGATTGCCACGCTGATCGAGTCGGCGATCGACCACAACATCGGGGTTCTCGCGGCGTGGTGCGAAGACAACGGTGTGCTACTCGCGCCCCACGGTAAGACGACCATGATGCCCGCGCTGTTCTCGCGCCAGCTCGCGGCGGGTGCATGGGCGATGACTGCGGCCACGCCGTGGCAGGCACGCGTGTACAAGGCGAACGGCGTGCGCCGGGTCTTCTTGGCGAATGAACTGGTCGACGTCGATTTCATCAAGTGGCTGGCCGCTGAACGGGCGGCTGATCCACAGTTCGAGTTCTTCTGCTACGTCGACTCAGTCGCGGGCGTCGACATCCTCGGCGATGCGCTCGCCGGTGCTGCTTCAACGGACGCTCAGCCCCTCGGCGTCCTGGTTGAGATTGGTCCTATGGGTGGACGAACTGGCTGCCGAACCCGTCACGAGGTACGTGCGGTGGCGCACGCAGTGCGAAGACACACATCGCTGATGCTCGTCGGCGTCGCTGGCTGGGAGGGACCGTTCGGGCACGGCCGCGACGAGAGCACGCTCGCGGTGATCCGGAGTTTCGTACAGGAGCTCGCGGAGACGCTGCACGAGCTCGACGCAGACGCACTGCTCGACCCGCGTTCGCCGTACTTCATCCTCACCTGCGGAGGAAGCGAGCAGGTCGATGTCGTGACGTCGGTACTGCGAGACGCGCCGAAGTGTTCGCGGCCCGTTCACAGCATGCTGCGCAGTGGCTCCTACATCACGTTCGATCAAGGTCTGTACGCCGACACGTCATCGCTGGCGCCGCTGCTGCGACCGGCGATCGAGGTGTGGTGTCAGGTGCTGTCAGTGCCCGAGCCTGGGCTTGCGGTTATCGGTGCCGGTCGTCGCGACATGTCGTTCGATGCCGGTCTGCCCGTCGCGCTGTGGCGTCGATCCGTGCGAGGTGGCGACGTCGTGGCATTCGAGGCGCCGGTGAGCAAGGTGAACGATCAACACGCGTTTCTCGACGTCGCGGCGTCAGACCCGATCCAGGTCGGTGACCTTGTCGGTCTCGGGATATCCCACCCGTGCACGACACATGACAAGTGGCAGATGATGCCGCTGCTCGACGATGAGCATCGTGTGGTCGATTGTGTGCGCTCACACTTCTAAGCGCGATCGTTACTTCGTCAACCCTGCCAGCACGTTGATGACGACGCCGATGATGACGACGCCGAAGAGGTACGCCAACAGCGCATGTCGCAAGATGGTCGCCCGCATGACTGTCGATGTCACCTCGGGATCCGAGACCTGAAACGTCATCCCCACGGTGAGTGAGATGTACGCGAAGTCGACGTACTGGGGCTCGTGATCGGGCACCTGGTGGAAGTCAAGGCCGCCCGCCTTCCCTGCGTAGAAGAGCCTGGCGTACCGCAATGTGTAAGCGGTGTGCACGACGCCCCACGAAAGGAAAACCGTCAGCACCGCGAACGCGACGTAGGCAGCCTTCGCCATTCCCTTGCTGTCGCCGCTCGCCGCGATGACAAACCCCACGCCCACGAGACTTGCAACGCTGGCGCCAACGAGCAGCAGGTCAACGACCGGCCGACCCGGATCTTCACGGACCGCATGGCTCGCCGTCGATCGCGGATCTCGCGGCCAGATGGTCAGCCAGACCCACAGCACGAAGACCGCGGCCATGACGTCCCAGCCGACCAGTGCGGCGAAGGCCCACCCACCGGTGAAGCCCATGATGAGCGCGCCAACGACGCCTAGGGCTCCGGCGACCATGATGTGGGTCGCTGCGGAAGTGAACTTCTCCGGTCCGCTCGCCGGCTTCGCCGCTCTCATGGGTGCCACAACGACCATTCATACCGGCTACGACCGGCCAGAGACCGCAGGCGCAGCGATGGGCGCGGCTGCAAGGTCGCCGAAAGGTCCAGCACCTAGACTCACGCGTGACCGGCGCCGCCCGCGCTGGCACAGGGGAGACGGTGTGATCGAAGCCACGGGGCTCGGCAAGCGGTTCGGCGACCGCCGGGCTGTCGACAACCTCAGCTTCACCGTTCAGCCTGGCGTCGTGACCGGGTTCCTCGGCCCCAATGGCGCTGGTAAGTCCACGACCATGCGCTTGATGCTCGGTCTCGACCACGGCGAGGGCGTCACCCGGTTCGACGGGCAGCGGTACCGCGACATCCCGAGCCCGATGCGTCGGGTCGGCGTGCTGCTCGAAGCGAAGGCCTTCCATCCGACCCGCACAGCGCGCAACCACCTGCGGATGCTTGCCGCCGCGAACCAGATACCCGACAGCCGGGTAGACGAGGTCCTCGCGTTGGTGGGGCTAGAGACGGTTGCCCGCAAGAAGCCGAAGTCGTTCTCGTTGGGCATGGGCCAGCGCCTCGGCCTTGCGGCCGCGCTGCTGGGCGAGCCCGACATCTTGATGCTCGACGAACCAGCAAACGGCCTCGACCCGCAAGGCATCAACTGGCTGCGCGACTTCCTCAAGGCATACGCCGCTCACGGCCGCACTGTCCTCGCATCGAGCCACCTGCTGGCCGAGATGGAGTTGATGGCCGACCACCTGATCGTCATCGGCCGCGGCCGACTTCTCGCCGACACCCCGATTGCGGAGTTTGTGGCGCGGTCGTCGCACACGAGCATCGTCGTGCGCAGCCCAGAGGCTGAGCGCTTGGCCGAGCTGCTCACTGCACGTGGGGCGACCGTCGTTTCCGAAGGTAACGGCCGGCTGTCCCTCACCGGACCGACTCAGGAGCAAGTCGGCGACCTCGCCTTTGCAGAGCATGTACTGCTGCACGAGCTCACGACCAGGACTGCAACGCTTGAGGAAGCCTTCCTCGAAGCGACGGCCGGCGCACAGGAATTCGAGTCGACCGGGGGGCTTGGATGAAGAGCGCGCTGCGCTACGAGTGGATGCGCCTACGCACCTTGCGTTCGACTTGGTGGCTTACCGGGCTTTCGTTGCTTGTCGCCGGTCTCCTCGGGCTTCCGGCATTGGGGCTGAAGGGCGCCCTGAAGGTCACGGATTACGGCGACATCATCACCGGAGGTGGAGGCGGCGCCGTGTTCCTCGTGTCGATCCTGCTTTCGATGATCGGTGTATTCGCGATCGGCCACGAGTACCGCTACGGCACCATTCGGCCGACGCTCAGTGCGCTGCCGCGCCGGTCGACCGTCCTGGCTGCGAAGGTTCTCGTCGTCACGGTCTACGTGTTTGTCGTCGCGCTCGTCGGTCTCGTGCTGAAGTACGCGGTGGCGGTGGCGATCCTTGGCCATCGCCTGACGACCCTTGGCCTGCTTCCGACGCCGATGGCTCGCGTATGGATTGGATCGATCGTCTACACGGTGATCTTTGCACTCGTCGGATTCGCTCTGTCCGGGCTCTTTCGTAATATCCCGGCTGCGATCGTTACGGTGATCTTGATGCCGCTACTCGTCGAGAACATCCTCCGCGGGCTCCTTGGGTTGCACGTCTTTCACTCCATTCGCGGATTCGCGAAGGCGCTGCCCTTCTCGTCGGGCATGCAGATATTTCGTTACCAGCCAGTAGGAACTAACGGCAACACCGGTGCCGGGTTTGAGGCTGTGCCGAGCCCGGTCGACGGCCTGCTGGTCTTCCTCGCATTTCTCGCGATCGTCCTTGGGCTGTCGTGGTTCTTGTTCGAGAAGCGCGACGCCTAAGCGGCTGCGCTTAGCCCAAAGGAGTCGTTCGTGCGCCACCCCAGCTTTTCGCGGTTGCTGCCTGCGCTTGCACTCGTTCTGACGATGGCCAGTCTTAATGCATGCGCGAGTGTGCGCAGTCGTGCCGCCACCACGCCGAGCACAGTCGGTGGCACGATCAGCTGCGCGTATTCGCCGACCGGCGGGACGCCGGCGCGATCGGTCGGCACGCCACCGACCCGCGCGTCGCAACTCGCTACGTATGTCGCGACGTTGACCACGAACCAGGGTGCGATCGTCATCAAGCTGGACGCCGCGAAGGCACCGTGCACGGTCAACTCGTTCACGTTCCTTGCGCATCTGAAGTACTTCGACTCGACCCCGTGTCATCGCCTTACCACGGCGGGCATCTTCGTGTTGCAATGCGGGGATCCGACGGGGTCAGGCGGAGGCGGGCCTGGCTACCAGTTTGCCGACGAGAACCTCACCGGGGCTGTATATCCCGCGGGTGCGGTGGCGATGGCGAATGCCGGTCCGGGTACCAACGGCAGCCAGTTCTTCCTCGTCTACAAAGACACCACACTCGCCGCGAGCTACACGCCGTTCGGCACGGTCACCAGCGGCTTGGCCGTCGTCCAGAAGATCGCAGCGGGTGGGTCCGACAACAGCAACGGCGATGGCGACGGCAAGCCGAACTTGCCGGTGCAGATCACCAGCGTGACCGTCGCGACGAGCTAGCCAGCCGTGGCGGCAACCTCGGTGGCAGCAGTCGCGTTGCCGGTCAGTGCGCGCTCTACCTCGATATCTATCAAGGCACCGAGCAGCACGATGAATACGCAGTAGTACAGCCACAGCATCAAGATGACAATGCCGCCGAGCGTGCCGTACGTCTTGTTGTAGTGGGCGAAGTAGCGCACGTATAGCGAGAAGCCGATGCTCGCCAAGACGACGAAGACTGTCGAGAACACCGCGCCGGCCGAGGCCCACCGCCAGTTGACCGATGTCTTCGGCGGCGCCAGCCAATAGAGCGCGGCCACCGCCGCAGTGAGGATCATTGCGAGAACGAACCACTCGCCGACGTCGAACGCGATACGCCACAACGTGTTGTGCACCAGGTGCCGTATCGCAGGCGCGATACCAATCGCGGCCAGCGCGATGACAGCCACGACGATGACCCCAATACTCGCGAGCAGTGCGAGACCGCGCAGCTTGAAGAAGCCGCGCGTCTCCTCCTGCTCGTACGCCGCGGTGATCGCCTTGATCAGTGTTCGAACGCCAGACGAGAGCGCCCACAAGACGGCTACGAGACCGACCACCAGGCCGACCCCGAGTTGCTGATGACTGGTGTTGGTTAGCCCGGCCAGCCAGTTAGTGACGACCTCGCGGGTCGACGGTGACAACGAGCCGCCGAGCTTCGTGACCTCGCTCGTCACCTGCTCGGGGCTGGCCACCAGGCCGTAGATCGTGACCATCGCGATGATGGCCGGAAAGATCGACAGCACTGCCCAAAACGCCGTGCCGGCCGCGAGGAGCGCAATATTCCGCTCGACGATCTGCACCCGAACTCGAGCAGCGACGGCACGCCAATCCGGGGCGGGTCGTGGCTCGCCCGATCGTTGGTGAGTACTGCGGTAACCCTGCACGCAATTCGCTCCTCGGCGTCCATGATGGCGCGTGACGTATTATCGAGGCACCGAAGGGGAGTAGCCCTCGCGTCTGCGGCCGTCAACACGGTGCCTCCACAGGTACCCGGCCAGCGGCGGTCCATCGCGGATCGCGGTCAGACCTTCGGCGACCGATGGTTGCCGGAGGTAGTTCACGATGATTGCTCGTTTGAACAACACGCCGACCTGGCTACGCAGGCCGGTGGTCACCCTGATTGGCTTGGTTCTGATCGCCGTCGGGATCGTCCTGCTTGTCTTGCCCGGGCCGGGCCTGCTGCTCATGGCGGTCGGCCTCGCGGTCTTGGCCACCGAGTATCCGGCCGCGCAACGGCTGCTGGATCGTTTGAAAGCGTCGCCGCCCGTCGCAGCCGGGCGCGCTGCACTCGCGCGGTTCCGCACACGCAGTCAGCGCGGCTGAGTCGCCATCGTGCGACTCCGCTCGCGGCCGGCTGCGCCGCTCATGCTCGCGTACGGGAGCGATCCGAGTCAGGTCGCAGATCTGCACCTGCCAACGAACAGCGACGCTGACCCTTCGTGGCCCATCGTCGTGGTGATTCACGGTGGGTACTGGAAATCCGGCTACGGCAGGTCGCTCGGTACCGGCCTGGCGACCGACCTTGCGAAGCACGGAGTGGCCGCGTGGAACATCGAGTACCGCAGGGTGGGCAATGGCGGTGGCTGGCCCTCCACATTGCTCGACGTCGCGCGTGCCGTCGACGCGCTCGCTGACATCGCCAATCCGGCTGCTGAAGGCCGTCTCGACCTCGAGCGCGTCGTCACCGTCGGACATTCGGCCGGGGGGCAGCTCGCGATGTGGCTGGCGGCGCGACACAAGCTGGCAACCGATGCGCTCGGCGGTCAGCCAGCGGTTCGCGTGCGGGGCGTCGTGGCTCAGGCCGGCGTTCTCGATCTCGTTCAGGGCGCCGCCGGCGGGCTGGGCGGCGGTGCCGTTGTCCGGTTCTTGGGTGGCACGCCAGACCAGGTGCCCGAGCGATACGCGGTGGCGTCGCCGTACGAACTGGTACCAATCGGCGTCCCGTCGACTTTGATCCATGGGATCAAGGACAAGGTGGTACCGATCGACCAGAGCGATCGTTACGCCACCGCGGCGATCGCCGCCGGTGACACCGTCGACGAGCAACGACTCAAGGGCGTCGACCATTTCGCGCCGATAGATCCGCGGATGCGCGCCTGGGCGGCCTGCCGCACCGCAGCACTGGGCTACTTGTCGTAAAGGTGCAACGGCGTTCCCGCACCCCGCCGTCTGCCTTAGAGCATGTGCCGATAAGTGACATTATGTAAACTCGTGCAATCTCGGCACGCGTTCTGTTCTCCCCCGCGTTAGTTATTGCCTGCGCCGAACTTTTCGGGAAGTATGCCCGAAGATACGGACTCAATGGTCCCGATGTGGACCGAGTCAGGGAATCTCGTCCGGGGGGGACACCATGCGCAAGACTGTTTCTGCGGTTGCGATCTCTATCAGCGTCGGTGGATTGCTGATGTCCGCGCCGGGCGTCGCTACGGCCACGCCGGTCAAAGCGACGACCTGCAACGTCATCGACGCGTCGAAGGCCATGAACGACTTGCCGGCGTCGGCCGACTGCGCGACGGTTGCGATTACTGGCACCCGCGCGGCTCAGGCTGTCCGCCCCAACACGTCGCCGGTCTCCCCAACCACCCCGATCAGTGGCCCCCTGAGCTTCGACCGGACCAACGGCGACATCCTGGCGATCACGAAGGTCTCAGGAGCGGCGATCGGTGAGCTGGCCTTTGGTGGCAACTTCAGTGCGGTCATCACCCCTGATGGTGTCTCGCACAGTGCGAAGAATTTCGCGATCGTGTCGGAGTCGACCGGCGTGGTGCTCTACGCCGGCAACGCCAATTCCTACGTTCGATCCATCACCAGCCTGAACGGCGTCACTTACGTGGGCGGCGACTTCAGCTCGTTCGGTGGCCAGAGCCGCTCTCACGCGGCCGCGTTGTCGTCAACATTTGCGGTGACGTCGTGGAATCCGAAGCCGAGTGGAACGGTTCGTGCGCTCGCCGCCGCGGGTAGCACGGTCTACATGGGCGGTAGCTTCAGCGCCGTGCGAGCAGTGTCGTCGTCGACCGGCTCCACGATCTGGTCGAAGTCGACCAGCAGCGGTGACGTGCACTCCCTGCTCGCCACCAACGGAACGTTGTATGCCGGCGGCCTCTTCGAGAAGTACAACGGCACCACCCAGCACGGACTCGTCGAGATCAACCCGAGTTCCGGCTCTTTGGTATCGGCGTTCAACGCCCACCTTCGGGCCGACACCGGTGTCGGGCAGTACGGCCAATACGACGGTGAAGAGATCATCTCGCTGTCGGTCGGCCCCAACTCCGGACAGATCCTCGTCGGCAGTGGCGGTCACGCACCTGCGGGCGAGGCGTCGAACGAGGCGATCTTGATGAACGCGAGCACGGGGGCCCGGGTGTGGAAGACGTCGACGATAGGTGACTGCCAGGGCATCGGCCTCGTCGGCTCGACCGTGATCGCGGGCTACCACCGCAACGTAGCCAACACGACAACGCCGTTCCCGTACTTCGCCACCCAGCTGGAGCTGTCGAACGGACAGCTCACTACGTGGGATCCGGGGATTACGGGCAACCAGTTGAACGCCGACGGTGGCAACAACGGCGTGCAGGCGATCTACGTCGATCAGAGCACGCACACGCTCTACTTGGCCGGCGCGTTCACCAGTCCTTCCAGCCACAAGTCGTCTGATCGCGTTCAGCTTCTAGGCCAAACGTTTAGAACTGCCGAGCTCCCAACACCTCGTCCAATCGACCGGTTAAGAACGCGCGCTCGAGGTCGTTGTCCGCGAGCGCAATGGCTGACCGGTAGGCCTGCGCAGCTTCGCTGAACCGATCGAGGCGACGCAACAGGTCGGCGCGAGTCGCCGGCAAATACCGATACCCGGCGAGTCGTCCGGACGCATCGAGCGCGTCGACCTCGTCGAGCGCGGCCTGCGCACCCTCGACCATCAGCACGGCGACGCAGCGGTTCAGAGCGACGACCGGAGACGGCCAGCGCGCTAGAAGCTCGTCGTAGAGCTCGAGCACCTGTGGCCAGTCCGTCTCCGCATAACTGGGAGCCTCCGCATGCACTGCCGCGATTGCTGCCTGCACGCCAAACCGGCCGGCTCCCCCGCCGCGCAGCGCGTTGACGACGAGCGCGAGTCCTTCGGCGATCTGTGCGCGGTCCCACTGCGTGCGATCTTGCTCCTCGAGCAACAGCATCCGGCCCGCAGCATCGATGCGGGTCGATCGGCGCGCATCGGTTAACAGGATCAACGCGAGCAGGCCACGCACCTCGCGTTCGTCGGGCATCAGCGCGAGCAGCATGCGCGCCAGGCCTAGCGACCGATCCACCAGATCGGCTCGGACCAGCTGCTCCCCCGCAGGCGCTGTATGCCCGGTCGTGTACAGCAGATGGACGACGGTCAGCACCGCATCGAGACGGTCCGGCAGCTCAGCCGAATCCGGTACCCGATAAGGGATGTGCGCCAACGCGATCTTCTTCTTCGCCCGCGTGACGCGGGCGGCCATCGTGGGCTCCGGCACCAGAAAGACCTGCGCGATCTCAGCTGTCGTCAGTCCACACACCAGCCGCAAGGTCAACGCCACCTGCGCCTCGCGGCCCAGCGCCGGGTGGCAGCAAGTGAAGACCAACCGCAGCCGGTCGTCGGCAATCAGCTCTGCGTCCTGTTCGTCGGCCGGGGCTACGTCGGGTTCGACGAGCAGCGGCAACTTCCCGCGCAGGGTTTGATGCCGGCGGTGGATGTCGACGGCGCGATGGCGAGCTGCGGTCGTGAGCCACGCAGCAGGATTGCTGGGTATGCCGTCGCGGGTCCAGGCATCCAGCGCAGATACGTACGCGTCCTGCACACACTCTTCGGCAAGGTCGATGTCGCCGGCAACGCGCGCCGTCGCTGCGAGCACGAAGGCCCACTCGCGACGGTGCGCGTCGGCGATTGCTCGATGTACCTCGTCGGAGGAAGTGCTCACCCGCCGGAGAGATCCCAGATCGGACGGACTTCAACGCCGCCGAACGGAGCCGGGCACAGCTTCGAGATGGCGAGTGCCTGGTCGAGGTCGGCGGCCTCGATCAGGTAGTAACCGCCGAGTGCTTCCTTCGTCTCCACGAACGGACCATCGGTCACGATGTCGTCACGGATCGACGTCGCGGTTGTCGTCGGCTGCAGGGCGTTGCCGCCGAGCATGGTGCCGCCCAGCGCCGGGATCTGCTCCGCGAACCGCGTGTGCGCCTTCATCGTGGCGCCGAGGTCGTCGGGAGATGCGTTCGCGTATCCCTCTTCGCTCTCGTAGATCAGGATCAGGTATTGCGCCATGGGTATTCTCCTCCGCGCTCGGTAGCACTGCGACTGCTTGACATCAGGACGACGATTGGCGAGGCCCGAAATCGACAGCCGCCGGCCGTGCCGCTGAAAGATGCCGCTCAAGACGATTGTGCCCGAGACCGGTCCGGCCGCTCACGCGCACCTAGATGCCACCGTGGCGTCGGTAGGCTCACGTCGTGATTGTGCTCGCGCTGGTGCTGAGCGCATTTGCCGTCGGCCTCGATAACTTCGCCGCAGCGATCGGGATCGGTATCGCCGGCGTCGACGCGCGCACTCGATTGCGAGTCGCGGTGATCTTCGGCTTCTTCGAGGCGGCGATGCCGCTGATTGGCCTTCTCATCGGACACGGCTCTGCGCACGGTATCGGGCAGGCAACGCGGTACATCGGCGGTGGCTTGCTCGCCGCAGCCGGGCTGTGGTCACTGGTCGAGGCGCGGCGAAGTGTCGACGAGGCAGACACCCACGATGTGGCGCAAACAGCGGCGCAAGGTTTGGGGGCACTGGTGTTGTCTGGCCTCGCGCTGTCGATCGACAATCTCGTGATCGGGTTCGGGCTCGGCGTCACCAAAACGCCGCTCCTGGCTTCTTTACTCGTATTCGCGGGCGTGAGCAT
This sequence comes from uncultured Actinomycetes bacterium, assembly GCA_963799955.1. GTDB lineage: Bacteria > Actinomycetota > Actinomycetes > Acidothermales > Acidothermaceae > PALSA-607. The sequence goes on along the minus strand of CAWCZJ010000002.1, from coordinate 413,465 downwards.
CGGTCTGAGCCTTGCCGGTCTCGAACTCGGCCGCACTCTCGGCGCGCGGATGCAAGGTCGCGCCGACTGGGTGGCCGGCGTGGTGTTGATCGCCGTCGGCGCACTAATCGCCGCGAACGTCCTTTAGGCGCGCGAGCCTTGCGCCAGCAGGTGTTCTGACGGGGCGACCGGAACGGCGTCACCCTGTTCCTCGGTCACGGCGAAGCCGCTGACGTTGCCGATCGGCGTCGTGAACCGGCCGGCCCGCACCGGACCGGAGGTCGGCTCCGTGTGCAGCGCGGCGATGCCCACCGGAGTCTTGCCCGTCGACAGCGCCCACAGAACGTAGACATCGCCCTTCGGGGTCGCAGGCAGGCCGCTCGGATCGATATATGCGGTGTTGTCGAGCACCATCACGGCTCCGACGGACTGGCCGCCGCCGGTCAAGGTGATGGTCGGGCAGTTGACAGCCGCGCACCTCGCCGCGATGGAGGCTTGCTTGTGCCCCGGCGCCACGACAAAAACCGCCACCAACGCGATCGCCACGACGGCGGCAGCAACTCCCCCGATCCACAACGGCATCTTCCGCGCTCGCGACCCAACGGAACCTCGGTGCCTGTCGATGGGGATCACCGCAGCGGCGCGCGCGTCGTCCTCACCGATCGCGGCCATGATGGACGCCTTCAACGACGGTGGCGGGGCAACAGAAGGTGCCGCCAGCGCGAGATCGGCGAGCGTTTCGCTGAACTCGTGTTCGAGTTCGCGGCAGGTCTCACACGACGCGGCGTGCTCGAGATACATGGCCTCGTCCGTCTCGTCTAGGGACGACAGAGCATGGCCGACCGCGAGTTCTGCCCACTCCTCGTGTTCATCGGGCATGGATGTCACGGCCCCTCCCCATCCGGGAGCGGATTGTGCACGTGAGCTTCGTCGAGAACTGACCGCAGGCGGCGCAGGGCCGCAAGCGTGCGCGTCTTCACTGTTCCAAGCGGAATGCCCGTCATCGCGGCGATCTCCGACTGTGAATAGCCCCCGAAGTAGGCCAGCATCAACGCCCGTCGTTGAGGCTCGGGCAGGTCCGCCAGGGCTGCGCGAACCTGGTCGCGTCGTACCGAAGCTAACGCCTGGTCATCGACACTGGGCGACGGATCGGGCTCGGTGATCAACGCATCCTCTGACGCCCGGCGTCCGCTGTGGCGTTGAGCTCGCCGCACAGCATCGACCGACTTGTGGTGGGTGAGGGCATACAGCCAGGTACTCAAGGTCCCTCTCGATCCGTCGTACGTCGCGGCACCCCGCCAGATAGCCAGAAAGACCTCCTGGACGACGTCCTGCGCGAGTTGCTCGTCGGTGACCACCCGACGGGCCAAGCCGTAACACGCTCCCCCGTGCCGGTCGTAAAGCTCCTCGAGCGCAGCCGCGTCGTGACTCGCTACGAGCTTGCCCAGGCTGGCGTCGTCGTACGTCTCGTACGTCGCGCCTCGCTCTGAGATTGCCACAGCGCCGAGTCTCACATATGGCGCGCGTGAGCGCGTCTCCGACGGCAGATCACCGGACGGCAACGCCTCCGGTATGCGGATGCTACGAACGCGATCCCGGGTGAGTGAGCCAACAGTCAACTCGCTCACACTCCCAAAGCCTTCGAGGAACCAGGCCTTCGAGGAACCAGCCGGGCCTGTGAATCGTTCGTTATTGAACCGCCGCACGGTTCAGTTAGCCCCGCGATGCCCGATAGTGTTCGAACATATGTTCTAATGGCCGTCTAGGCCGGGAGATCGGGCAGTGGGAGGCAACGGTGCGCTGGGAATCGCAACGGCTGGATTCGAGCGCAGGGACGCTGTTCGCCCGACCTGCCGTCATCCGAACCTTCGACTCGCCTCAGTTCGCCGGCATGACCTTCTTCGAAGTGCACGCGAAGTCGATCCTCAACAAGGTGCCGAGCGCGTCGCGGCTGCCGTTTGGCTGGACGATCAATCCCTACCGCGGCTGCTCCCATGCCTGCCGCTATTGCTTCGCGCGCAACACTCACACGTATCTCGATCTTGGCGCCGGCCTTGATTTCGACACCAAAGTCGTGGTCAAGGTCAATGCGCCGAGCCTGGTGCGGAGCGAGCTCGCGAAGCCGTCGTGGGGGGGCCACCACGTCGCGATGGGCACCAACGTCGACTGCTACCAGCGGGCCGAGGGTCGCTACCGGCTGATGCCGGGAATCCTCACGGCTCTGACAGAGGCATCGAACCCGTTCTCGATCCTCACGAAGGGGTCGTTGATCCTGCGCGATCTGCCGCTGCTCGAGCGCGCAGCGCAGGTGACAGACGTTTCCACGGCCGTCTCGGTGGGCTTCATCGACCCGGTGCTGTGGCGCGAGGTCGAACCGGGAACACCGAGCCCGACGGCGCGCCTGGGTGTCTGCCGCACGTTGAACTCGGCCGGGATCAGGTGCGACGTCCTCATGGCGCCGATCCTGCCCGGTCTCTCCGACTCCCCCGATCAACTCGCGCGCACGGTGACAGCGATCGCCGCCGCTGGCGCGCATTCGGTGACTCCGATCGTGTTGCACCTGCGACCCGGCGCCCGTGAGTGGTTCATGGGCTGGCTCGAAGCGACCCACCCCGCTCTCGTTCCTCGATACCGCACGCTCTACCGGACGTCGTCCTACGCGGCAAAGAGCTATCAGGACGACGTGTGCGCCCAGGTTCGTGAACTCGCTCGCGCCGCCGGCATCGGCTCTCACGAGCCCGTGGAAGCAAGGCGGATCCGGCACACCCGCCGCGCCGTCGCCGAACCGGTTGCGCCCGTCGGAGATCAACTCTCGCTGATGTAGTAGACGCTAGATTGCGCATCGTGGCATCCCCGCTCGTCGTCTTCGACATCGATGGCGTCCTTGCCGACGTTCGGCACCGATTGCACTTTCTCGCGAAGCGACCCAAGAACTGGGAGGCGTTCTTCGCTGCGGCCAAGGACGACCAGGTGCTCGAAGTCGGCGCCGAATTCGCGAAACGCGCGGCGGCGACGCACGAGATCGTCTATCTCACTGGCAGACCCGACCGTCTTCGCGCGGCGACGCAATCCTGGCTCGACGAGCACCAGTTCCCAGCGGGTCGCCTCGTGATGCGACCAGCTGGCGATCGGCGTCCAAGTGCGGTCGTCAAGCTGCACGAGCTACGCCGCCTTCGACGGGAGTCGACCGTCGAGATGCTGGTCGACGACGATCCTTCGGTCGTCGATGCGGCGCGAGCCGCGGGTTTCACCGTGCAATACGCGGATTGGATGCCTCGGCCGACCGACGACGAACAGTCGTTGTTCGGACGAGACCTGCTCCGCGACGCGCAGCAGCGTGAAGGCAGAACCTAACCGACGTCCGCACGCACCTGTTGTACTCGAGCCGGCCGACTGCGGCGTTAGGACTCGTACGCAGACGGCGCCGGACAGCTACACACCAGGTTGCGATCGCCGTACGCACCGTCGATGCGCGCAACCGGCGACCAGTATTTCCCTTGCAGCAGCGCCGGAACCGGGTACGCGGCGACCGCGCGCGAGTAGGCGTGCTCCCATGGTCCTGTCATCGATGCGGCGGTATGCGGTGCGTGGTGCAACGGATTGTCGATGCGGTCCCACTCCCCCGACGCGACCTTTGCGATCTCCGCCCGAATCGACACCATGGCGTCGACAAAGCGATCGAGTTCGTCGAGACCTTCCGACTCAGTCGGTTCAATCATGAGAGTGCCCGCTACCGGAAACGACATCGTCGGTGCATGAAAGCCGTAATCGATGAGTCGCTTCGCGACATCGTCGACCGTGACACCGCTGTCCTTCGTGATGGGCCGCAGATCGATGATGCACTCGTGAGCAACCAGACCGCCGTGGCCGGTGTAGAGAATCGGATACGACGGCGCGAGCCGGCGCGCTAGGTAGTTCGCCGACAGGATCGCGACCTGCGTTGCCTTCGTCAGGCCCGGCAGCCCCATGAGCCTGATGTACGCCCACGGAATCGGCAGCACGCCCGCCGAACCGAACGGAGCACCGCTGATCGGACCAGGGCCCGTCGCCGGCCCAGCCTCAGGCAGCAACGGGTGGTTCGGTAGGTACGGCGCAAGATGAGCCCGGACCGCGACCGGACCCACGCCGGGGCCGCCGCCGCCGTGCGGGATGCAGAAGGTCTTGTGCAGGTTCAGGTGCGACACGTCAGCACCGAATCGACCTGGTCGTGCGAGGCCGACAAGGGCGTTGAGATTCGCGCCGTCGACGTAGACCTGACCGCCCGCGTCGTGGACCTCGGCACATACCTCGCGCACGGTCGATTCGAAGACGCCGTGGGTCGACGGGTAGGTGATCATGATCGCCGCGAGCTTCGCTGCGTGCGTCTCGATCTTGAGGTGCAGGTCGTCCATGTCGACGTTGCCCGCGTCGTCGCATGCAACGACGACCACTCGCATGCCTGCCATCGCTGCACTTGCGGCGTTGGTTCCGTGCGCCGATGCCGGGATCAGGCAGACGTCGCGCTCGGTGTTGCCCGCGGCATCGTGGAAGGCCCGGATTGCCAAGAGGCCGGCGAACTCGCCTTGCGAGCCGGCATTGGGCTGTAGTGACACCGCGTCGTATCCGGTGACGTCGGCGAGCCACGATTCGAGTTGCCGGATCAGCGCGAGGTAGCCCTTCGCTTGCTCGATCGGCGCGAACGGATGGATCTGCGCGAACTCAGACCAGCTGATCGGTTCCATCTCGGTCGTCGCGTTCAACTTCATCGTGCACGAGCCGAGCGGAATCATCGATCGGTCGAGAGCAACGTCCTTGTCAGACAAGCTGCGCAGGTACCGCAGCATCGACGTCTCCGAGCGATGCTGGTGAAACACCTGGTGGCGAAGGAAATCTGAGGTCCGCTGCACAGCGCTGGGAAGTTCGTCGTGCACTGCGTCGTCGATCGAGTCGATGTCATCGACAGTGAGGTCGACTCCGAACGCTGCCCACACTGCGGCCAAGTGCTGCCGCTGTGTCGTCTCGTCGCAGGCAATGCTGACCCGTGTCAGCGTCGACCAATCGAATGTTGATCCCGCGCTCCCGTGCAGCGCCGACGATGGCGTTCGCGCGACCCGGGACGCTCACCGTCACCGTGTCGAAGAACGCGCCTGTCGCGGAGTCGACGCCACCACGCCGCAAGCCCTCGGCGAGTACCAACGCGCTGCGGTGCACCCGTGCAGCGATATCGGTCAGCCCCTCGGGTCCGTGGTAGACCGCGTACATCGCCGCGGTGACCGCAAGCAGCACCTGTGCCGTACAGATGTTGCTCGTCGCCTTCTCGCGCCTGATGTGTTGCTCGCGGGTCTGCAATGCGAGCCGGTAGCCGGGCCGGCCGTCTGCGTCGATCGACTGGCCGACGAGTCGTCCAGGCAACGAGCGTGCAAGGGTTTCCCGCACCGCAATGAAGCCCGCGTGCGGGCCGCCGAACCAGAGCGGAACCCCGAACCGCTGGCTCGAGCCCACCGCAATGTCCGCGCCCCACTCACCCGGCGGGCGCAGCAACGTCAACGCCAGCAGATCCGTCGCAGCCACCACCAGCGCGCCGGCCGTGTGCGCCTGCTCGGCGAGGGCGGCGTGGTCTCGCAGCCGTCCGCTCGTTCCTGGGTCTTGGACCAACACGCCAAAGCAACCGTCGTCCGGCAAGCCGTTTGTGAGATCAGCGACGACGACGTCAAGCCCCATCGGCAGTGCGCGCGTTCGGATCACGGCGATGGTCTGGGGCAGCACGTCGGCGTCGACATAGAACCGATTGCTGGACGACGCGGAGTTGCGGCGGCACAGCGCCATCGCCTCCGCCGCCGCTGTCGGCTCGTCGAGCAGCGAAGCGCCCGCGACCGGGAGCGCGGTGAGGTCGCTGATGACGGTCTGGAAGTTGAGCAGCGCCTCAAGGCGGCCCTGGGAGATTTCCGGCTGGTAGGGCGTGTACGCCGTGTACCAGGCGGGATTCTCGAGCACGTTTCGGCGGATGACCGCTGGCGTGTCCGTGCCGTAGTAGCCCAGCCCGATCATGGGTGTCAGAACAGTGTTCTGCGCGGCTAGCGCGCGGAGTTCCTCGGTGACTTCGACCTCAGTCGCCGCGGGCGGGATCAAGGACTCGCGATGGGGTTCGTCCGCGATCGAGCCGGGGATCGCCTGTGCGGCAAGCTCTTCGAGGGAGCCGTAGCCGACGACCGCGAGCATCTTCGCCTGCTGATCGGCATCCGGCCCGATGTGCCGATCGGCGAAGGTGCGGCTGGATTCGAGAGTGCGCAGCGACTGTGTGACGGTGCGAGCGCTGGCATGGGACGAGTTCACGGGAGCCTCCGGACGCCGGATCGGACTCCCCCTCTGTCGTGGGCACCTGAGAGCTTCGCCGCGTTGAGTGCCGGCTTTCACCTTCGGTGACGTGCCACTGGGCACGTTCTTTCCAGAGTCGCCTCACCCGCACGGTCGCTGGGCCTGAGAGATTCCGGGGAGGTTGCTCCTTCGGCGCCTCACGCTGGCAGCGTGAGAACTCTCCCGCGAGGGGTCGTCGGCGCCTCTAACGTTAGCGCAGCCCGGGCTGGGGCGACGCGCTAGCGGAGCCCGCATGTCTGAGACGCGCTAGCGCCCCCGTGTCAGCGCGATTCCGGCCTAGCCGATGCGACGCGCCCGTCGACGTGCAAGTTCGTCGTCGGCAGCTGAGCCCGCGACCAGCCCGTCGTCGCCTTCGGGTCGCTCACCGGGCAGGACCGCAAGTGATCCTTCGACCTCGCGGACGACCCGACCAACGGCGATGCCGAACACGCCTTGCCCGCCCTGGACCAGGTCGATGACTTCGTCGGCGGAGGTGCACTCGTAGACGCTCGCGCCATCGCTCATGAGGGTGATCTGCGCAAGGTCGTCGATGCCACGCTCACGCAAGTGCTGGACGGCGGCCCTGATGTTCTGCAACGAGACGCCGGTGTCGAGCAGCCGCTTGACGACCTTCAGGACCAGGATGTCGCGGAACCCGTAGAGGCGTTGGGAGCCAGAGCCGGCGGCCGCGCGGACGGTCGGCTCAACGAGGCCGGTGCGCGCCCAGTAGTCGAGTTGCCGGTAGGTGATGCCGGCTGCTGCGCAGGCCACCGGCCCGCGATAGCCGACACCGTCGTCGGGTACCGGGAAGTCGTCGGTAAACAGCGAGCCCTGCCGGCTGGAGTTACTCGGCTGCAGCGGTGTCAGCGGGGCGGATGGGACGGGCTCAGGGGCCGTCGACCCTGACGTGGGGGGCTCACCGTTGCTCGCCACCTGGCGTCCTCCTGCCACTCTTATGTCACTGCCGGACCGACACAACGTCAGCGCCGGAAACTGCCACGCTATGGACGCGCCTCGCCCGAGTCAACGCGACGCGCGGGACATCGACCATCTGCTATCAACCCTCAACCCTCAACCTTTGGTCGAGGGTCAGAGCTTCGCGCGAAAGCGCCGGCGGTTGCGCCATCAACCCTGACTGGTATCGAAATCCTCAGGCGAAATCGTGTCGAGGAACTCGCGGAACTTCTCGACCTCGTCCTCGGCCTCGTGCTCGTCGGCGATCTCGATGCCGGCTTCCTCGAGCACCGCCTCAGACCCGAAGATCGACGCTCCGGTGCGTAGCGCAAGCGCAATCGCATCACTCGGACGAGCGCTGACTTCGCGACCGTCGTCGAAGACGAGTTCTGCGTAAAACACGTTGTCGCGCATCTCGGTGATCCGGACGGCGCGCAGCTTCGCCCCCAGCGCGGCAAGTACGTCGCGCATCAAGTCGTGGGTCAATGGGCGCGGAGGCACCACACCTTGTTGTGCGAACGCAATGGCGGTCGCCTCAACGGCACCGATCCAGATCGGGAGGTAACGCTCGCCCTCGACTTCACGAAGCAGCACGATCGGCTGGTTCGTCGGCAGCTCGACCCGAACGCCCACCACATGCAGTTCGTTCACGGTGACCGCCCTGCCTCACGAGGTTGCGCCAGTCGCCTGCCGCCTGAGCCTCACGCTACACCGCGAACTACCGGCTGAGGCCGCGAACTACCGGCTGAGGCCGGGCCGCAACCCGGCCTTCACCAACGATGCATGGAGACGTACTGAGAGCGCCGCGAGTTCGCGGGCCACCTCCTCGGCACGTGCCTTCGCTTCCGGGTTGCGCTGGCGGACCAGCGGTGTCACGACCTGCTCGACCAAGCCGACCTCGCGGTCGGCGGCCGCCTTGAATGAACGAAGGTGCCGCGGCTCGATACCGAAGCGCGCCATCTCGGCGACTGTGCGCGCCACGACCAAGGACGTTCCGTCGTAGTGATTGCTGCCGGGACGGGTTGCGACCAAGCCGTACTGCTCGAGTTGGCCAAGCGCGGCCTCGTCGAGCTCGGCAGCTTCCAGCAGCTCTTTGCGCGACAACCGCACCTCGGCTGGATCAGTGCCAAATGCTTCGGGACCAGGGAGACCGTCAGTGGCGATGAGTGCCATGGGCACGCGTGGGCCCGCGTTGGCGTGATCGGCAGGTTCGAGTCCGCGGTCGAGTGCATCAAGATGGTCCTTGATGACCCGCAGCGGCAGGTAGTGATCGCGCTGCGCGGTCAGCACGTAGCGCAGGCGGTGCACGTCTGCGTGGGAGAACTTCCGATAGCCGGCCGAGGTGCGGTCGGGTTCGACCAAGCCCTCGGACTCCAGAAACCGGATCTTCGAGATCGTGACGTCGGGGAAATCCGCCCGGAGTTGGGTCAGCACCTCACCGATCGACAATGACGCGCGAGACGTGGATCGAGCGCTCATGGCGGGCACCGTCACTGTGCCGCAGCATCGCCGGGTCGGTGCCCGGTCAAGAACACCAGTCGGAACTTGCCGATCTGGACCTCATCGCTGCCCTGCAACGCGGAGTCATCGATGCGCTCGCGGTTGACGTAGGTCCCGTTCAGGCTGCCGACGTCGCGCACGAAGAAGCCGTCTGTCGTCTTTCGAAACTCTGCATGGCGCCGCGAAACCGTCACGTCGTCGAGGAAGATGTCACTTTCTGGATGGCGGCCCGCAGTGGTGACGTCGGCATCGAGCAAGAACCTGCTGCCGGCGTTTGGTCCACGTCGGACGACGAGCAGACCGGCGCCGGGTGGCAGCCCCTCGATGGCAGCCTGGTCAGCCAGCCCCTCGTCGTCGGGCGACGGCTCGAGTACCTCAAGACCGGAGATCGAGATCGTCGTTGTCGAATCGGATTGACGGTCGGAGCTCACCGGGTGTCCCGGCCGTGCAAGCGCGTTGCCGCAGCTCGCACAAAACCGTGAGTCATCGGGATTCTCGTGCCCGCAATTCGTGCAGAAGATCGTCGGCATCGGGTGCGTCCCTCCCCCTCGGGTTCGGCGTGCTCAGGTTCGACTACTCGGTCCGGCCTCGACCGTCAGGTAGAGGTTGACGGTCAGGGCAACCTATGCGCGCCACGGGCGTCGGTCAACTTGTCTGACGCTAACTGGCCGTCACAAGTGCCCCGTAAGCGGCGCTATCGAGCAACCCATCGACGTCCGCTGACTCGCTGGGGCGGATCTCGATCATCCAACCTTCACCATAGGGGTCGGCGTTGACCAGCTCGGGCCGCGCGTCCAGCGCTTCGTTGCGGGCCACGACCTCGCCGGAGATCGGCGCGTAAATGTCTGAAACGCTCTTGGTCGACTCGACCTCGCCCAGCGTCTGACCACTCACGACCTGCGTGCCTGGCGCGGGCAACGTCACGAAGACGATGTCGCCCAGAGCTTCCTGCGCGTGATCAGTGATGCCAACGCGAACTCCGTCGGCGACGACCTTCACCCACTCGTGCTCGGCTGTGTAGTGCAAGTCGTCGGGGATCACGAGGCCCTCCAGAAGATGAGCAATCAGCCGGCCGCTGAGGCCGCTGGCGCTGGGCGAGCGTACTGAGGCGCCGCGACCTGGTGCAACGCAGTGACCTGAACAGCGTCATGCGTGATCACCGTGCCCCGTGCACCCTTGGCGGTGAGCGTGTCGAGAACCCCGCCTGGAATTCCCATCGCCGTGCTCATCGTATGCGGGTCGCCGATCGCGACGATGTCGTAGGGCGGCGCGAGCAACACACCATCGGCGACGATCCCGCTGCGGTCTGGTGCGTCCACAAAGAAGCTGCTCGCGACAAGCCGCACGACATGACCGGAGGCGCCCGGCGCCGCCGTGGCTCCGGCACTCGCGACACCGCCTGCCGCCGGTGTCGCGCCGCTGGCGGCGGCAGCTGTCGCACCGGTGGCCGCGGCAGCGCTTCCGGTGATCTGGATCGCCTCAGCTCCCGCATCACGCAGTTCTTCCAACGCCTCGAGCAGGTCGTCGGCGGCCACTTGGTGCTGCGGGTCGGTGATCTGCAAGTCGATGCCCGGGCCGGTTGCGGCAGCCGTGCCCGCGAGGATCTGCAACGTCGCCGCGCGTTGCTGCGCTTCCTCCAACGCCGCCTCGCGTCTGATCCGTACCGCCCGTCAGCTTGGCGAGCGAGGTCTGCTCGGCCGCTATCTGCGCCCGCAACTGGTCGGACCTCGACGAGAGGCTGTCGAGGATGTCGACAAGATCGGATTGCCGGGCTGTGGTGAAACCGAGGCCAGTCGCGCTGTGCACCTGCGTCACCAGCGCGAATCCGAGCAGCCCGCACAGAAGGGCACCGATGACCTGAGCTCGAGTGGCCCGGGGCCGCCCGGCATCGATCAGCGAGATGCAGGCCACTCTTGCGAGGCTGCTGCTCTTCCGTCATGCGCGGAACAGATGGCGACGGATGGCCGCGGCGTTGGAGAAGATCCGAATGCCGAGGACGACGACGACGGCCGTCGAGAGCTGGCTGCCGACTCCGAGTTGATCGCCGAGAAAGACGATCAGCGCTGCGACCAGGACGTTCGCGATGAACGACACCACGAAGACCTTGTCGTCGAAGATCCCGTCGAGGATCGCGCGGATCGCGCCGAACACCGCGTCGAGCGCCGCCACCACCGCGATGGGCAGGTAAGGCTGCAACCCCACCGGCACAGTCGGATGCAAGATCACACCGAGGACGACGCCGACGGCGAGGGCGATGGCTGCAATCACGGCGCTTCCAACGGCTTCGCGTAGTGGACGACCACGTTGGCCGCCGAGGGAAGCGTAAGGCGTTGGTGGTCATCGACTGTGAACCCCAGGCCGTACAGCTGGTGGTCGGTGACGAACAGCTGTCCTGTCTCGCTGCTACCGAAGGTGGATCCGAGGGACGCTGGGCCGATCGCGTCGATCGTGTACGGCGGTGAGAGCGGTCGGAAGTCGACCAGAATCGCCCCGCCCGCCTCTCTGATCGCGGTCTGGGCCGTCAGCCGCTGACCGTTGATGCTGACCGCCTGGGCGCCCGCGATGAACAGGCCGTTGACCGCAGCCCGCAGGTCACTGTCGACGATCACCCCTGAGCCGTCGCTGCCGGCAGCGTGAGAAGCCGGCGCGTCATCGAGAATGACCCTGACGCCGGCGCCTTCGACAGGAACGGCGCCGTCGACCGGTTCGAGCTGCTTGATCTGCGCGAGCAGGCTGGCGCCTCGGTCTGTCAGCGAGAGCGCCGAGGTGCGCGCGTCGCTGACCTTCGTTGAGAGCGTCGAAACCTGGCGCTCTAGAGCGTCGGTAGCGGCCGTCTGCAACGTCACCTGCGCCACCAGCTGCTTGCGGTCACGGGTGGCCGCTGCGTTTCCTCGATGGGTCGCCACCGCGGCGGTCGCAAACAAGGCACCTGCGAGCGCAAGAGCCACCGCTGCGCCGATTGCGGTGCGACCTCGCAGCCCCAGCTGTTTCGCGGCACCAGCAGTCGATCGGACGGCGATTGGTACCGGTTGGGTGCCACGGCGGGCCGCTGCATCCGCGTAGCCCGCGTCGACGGCGTTGGCCATCAGATCAACCAGGATGGACATCGATGCATCGGGTCGGCGCGCTGGCTCCCCCGGTGAGCTGCTGGTCAGGTGCCGGCCCCCTCGACCACACTGGCCCATTCCTCGAGCAACTCGGTAGCCGAGTCGGCGTCCGGACCTTCTGCCCACAGGTGCGTGGTCGCCTCGGCCGGATCGGGCAGCACCAGAACCCAACGACCGTCGTCCTCGACGACCCGGACACCGTCGGTCGTGTCGAGTTCGCGATCGCCCGCGGCTTCGACGACTGAGCGCATGACCATGCCCTTCGCGGCCCACGGCGTCGGCACCGAGCGCCGAAGCACGTGCGCCTGCGGAATGCGGGCGTCGATCTGACTCAGCGTCAGCTTCGTGCGCGCCACCAGACCCGTAAGACGAACGAAAGCGGCGATCCCGTCGATCGCGGTATTGAACTCAGGGATGACATAGCCACCTCTGCCGTCGCCGGCGAAGATGGCGTCTTCGAATCCAGCGGCCTTGGTCAGTTCATCCGGAGACGTGGGAGCCCATCGTGTAGTCACGTGATGGAACCGCGCGACGTCTTCGGCGATGCGGGTCGTCGTGATCGGTATCGCGATGCTGCCCGAGTGCAACTCCGCGGCGACAAGGTCCATCAACACCAGCAGCGCGCGATCGTCGTGCACGATGACGCCTCGCTCATCGACGAGCGAGATCCGCTCCCCCACAGGATCGAATCGGACGCCGAACGCGGCTCGCGAGGATGCGACCAGCTCGCCGAGACGTTCCAGTGCCCTCATGTGCTCAGCGACCGTCTCGGTCGGCGAAGATTCGTCGAGCCGGTTGTTGACGGTCAGAACGTCGATGCCGATGCGGCCGAGCAACGTCGGCAAGACCAGGGCAGCCGTGCCACCCGCTGTATCGATGACCACCTTCAGGCCAGCGTCGAGCACACCCGTGGTGTCGACGCATCGCATGACCTCTTGGGAGTAGTCCTCGAGGGTGCGCGACGGGTTGGTCAGGTCGGCTATCTCACCGGGGAACGCGCGCCGGAACTCCTGGCGTGAGAACACCCGCTCGAGCTTGCGCCGGGCGCCCTGAGACAGATCCGCCCCGCGTTCGTCGAGAAAGCTGATGTCAACGCTTTGCGCATCGCCAGGTGTCGTGCGGATCATGATGCCGCCGGCCGAGTCACTGTGCGCGATCTCGAAGCGGCTCACCGGCGCCGGCGCGGCTTCGAGGTCACGCACGTTGATCGCGCTGGCGGTCAGAGCGCTGATGACCGCGCGCTTCAACGCCCGGGCTGCTCGAGACACGTCACGCGACGTCGTGACGACGTCGCCCTTCTTCAGCGTTGTTGCATACGCAGAAGCCAAGCGGACGGCGAGTTCTGGCGTGATCTCGACGTTGACGAGTCCGGAAACGCCGCGGGGCCCGAACAGATTGCGTTGACCTCGCGACTCCCAGATGACGCTGGTGTTGACCAGTGCGCCGGCCTCGATGGTCTTGAACGGATAGACCTTCACGCCGGCCGAGATATAGGCCTCCTCCTCGACGACACATTCGTCGCCGACGACGGCACCCTCTTCGATACGCGCGCCACGCATGATGTCGGTGTTCTTGCCGATGATGCAGCCACGCAGGTTCACCTGAGGGCCGATGAACACGTTGTCGTGCACCACGGCACGATGCAAGAACGCGCCGCTCTTCACGACGACGTTGCTACCAAGAACCGTGTACTCGCGTAGCTCGGCGCCGCCTTCGACCTTTGCGTAGTCACCGATGTACAACGGGCCCTTCAGGATCGCGTCGGGGTCGACCTCGGCGCCCTCGCACACCCAGACGCCCGGCATCATCTCGAAGCCCTCGATGTCGATATCGACCTGCCGGTTCAGCACGTCAGCCTGCACCTGGAGAAGGCTTTCCAGGGTGCCGACGTCTTCCCAATATGCGTCTGCCACGTAGCCGAAGACCGGCGCACCGAGATCAAGCAACTTCGGAAAGACGTCCTGCGACCAGTCGACGGATTCGCCGGCGGCGACGTACTTGAAGATCTCCGGCTCCATGATGTAAATGCCGGTGTTCGCTGTGTCGGAGAACACCTGTCCCCACGTCGGCTTCTCGAGAAAGCGCTCGATGCGGCCGTCATCGGCGGTGTTCACGATGCCGAACTCGAGCGGGTTCGGCACTCGCTTGAGTGCGACGGTGACAAGTGCGTTGTTGGCCTCGTGGAATCGCGCCATTGCTGTCAGGTCGATGTCGGTGAGTGCGTCGCCGGAGATGACGACGAACCGACTGTCGCGCAGCGCCGCCTCGGCGTTCTTCACACTCCCCGCAGTGCCGAGAGGCTTCTCCTCTGTGGCGTACTGGAGATTCATGCCCAGCTCGTCGCCGTCCCCGAAGTAGTTTCGGATCAACGACGCGAGGAATTGCACCGTGACGACGGTGTCGGTGAATCCGTGCCTGCGGAGCAACCGCAGCACGTGTTCCATGATCGGGCGGTTCACGACCGGCAGGAGTGGCTTCGGCTGGTTTGCGGTCATCGGCCGCAGTCGGGTGCCTTCGCCGCCGGCCATGACGACGGCCTTCATGCCGGCACCTGCAGGCGAACTTGGGTGCGCGCCGGTAGTCATACCGCCGCCCCTTCGACGTGATCAAGGCCACCCGGCACCGACGGTGGCACACCGAATCGATCGGCGCGCACGAGCTGCCTGACCTGCAATGCGTAGAGACCGCCAGCCCACCAGTAGAGCGCAGTATCCCCAGATCGCGAATGCCCAGCCGATGATCCTTGCCACGTGATTGACGGTCTCGTGTCCATCGCCGAGAAGCAACAGCGGCAGCGCGTACAACAGGTTGAACGTCGCTGCCTTGCCGAGATAGTGAACTGGCAGCGGCCCATACCCATGTCTCTTCAGAACGGGCAGGAATCCGGCGAGCACGATGTCGCGGGCGAACAGAACGCCGGCCAGCCACCACGGCATGATGTGGCGCAGTGACAGTGCCAGCACCGTCGCGAAGATGTAGAGACGATCTGCGGCCGGATCGAGGAGCTGGCCGAGCCTGCTGGTCTGGTGCAGCAGCCGCGCAAGCTTCCCGTCGAGCCAGTCTGTGAAGCTACTGATGCCGAGGACCACGATGGCCCAACCGTCAGCCTTGGGACCAAGCGCCAGCCACAAGAAGAGCGGGACACCGAGGAGTCGCAGGAAGCTCAGCGCATTGGGCACCGTCAGAACACGATCTGACGCCACCTGTTCGACTGTCACGCCCTGCTCACCCGAGGCTCACCCGATGCTCACCGACGTCCCTCCGCGGCCCGCCGTCCGTACTTTCTCGCGATCAGCTTAGGCGGGTGACGGTACGCCGGACGGATGCCTCGCTTCCCGGGGGTGCGGCACCCTCCCTCCTAGCCGACCCTGCGGCGCAACTCGCTACCCGACCCTGCGGCGCAAAGAGTCGACCCGGGCGTCGGCGCAGCTGCGGACCTTGACGAGCTCAGCCAAGACGGTCGCCGACGCTCCCGCTTCTTGAGCTTCCAGGAGTTCGGAACCCGCACGTACGGAATCGCGCAATGCTTGGCTGTTTTGGGCCGCATCAGTCATGGCTCACTGCCCGCCTGTTCTCGGCTCACAATCACGCCGGTCGAGGTGGTGGAGATTGACATAATCCGCACCTACCGCTGCTGGACTACTTCCCTCAGGCCCTTCGGCCAAACCCGGGCCGCAGGCGTGGCAGCGATCTAGCCGACCGGAGCGGGCGAGGGCGAACCCATAAATGGGGCGCATCCGGCCATCAGTTCGGCCAGCGTGGTTTCGGCGTCCGTGGGATCCAAGGCGCCGGGAGCGAGCACCGTCGGGAAGTTCTTCTTGATGTTCGCCAAATCCGCATTCCATCGAGCGCCCACCGGCTTCGAGTTGCAGGCAGTCGGCGGTGAATCTCGGCACGTCCTGGTTGTCGGCGTCAGCAAAAGCGGTGTCCTCGATCGCCGCGAGGGTCGCAGTATCTGAAGAGAGTTGCTCGAGGGCCGGCAGGTCGTTCGTCTTCTTGGCCAACTCGTCGGAGAACGCGCTGAAGCCCACCGAGGTGAACTCTGGCTTGAAGTTCACGTCCGTGCCGGGCGGCTTCGCCTTGTGAGACGAGCCACAGGCGCTCACGGCGAACGCGGCGCACAGCGTCAGCAGCGCGAACCTCTTCTTCATAGCTCTCCCTGTTCGTGCGCACCGACCGGCCCCGCGGTACGTGCGTCCCCGTTGCTATCGGGTGAGATGGGGGTAGGCCTTTATGGTTCAGAGCCAATGTTCGCGAAGAGGCTTGTCGCGTTAGGCCGTTTGGCGTAGCAAAGGTGCCTGAGATCGGCCCAATCCGCGGTGATCGACCGGGTCAACGACGGTTCCGCCATTTCGCGGATATCCGGCCGCAGCCGGGCGTAGCGGGCGGCCCGAACCGCCCGCTACTCACACGGCGGCCGACGTTCGGCTGAAATGCGACGATATGCGTCGGGATGACAGGATTTGAACCTGCGGCCCCTTGACCCCCAGTCAAGTGCGCTACCAAGCTGCGCCACATCCCGGCGCTCGGATCCCGAGCAGGCCCGACGATATCGCACCCGCCGGCCCACCCTCTCGACTGCGCGAGCGCTCCCCCAGTTACGAGGTGCGTCCGGCACGATTGCGCACACCGCGTGGCCGGCCCTTGCGGGACTCCTTCACCCGCACTGCCACCTCGACAGGCGTGCCGGGAAATCCGAAATCCTCACGCAATCGTCGTTCGATGAACCGGCGATACGTCGCCTCGAGGAAGCCCGAGGAGAACAGCACGAAGCGCGGGGGCTGAGTACCCGCCTGCGTGGCGAACAAGACCTTCGGCTGTCGACCACCTCGGACCGGCGGTGGGGTCGCGGCGATCAACGTACTGAGCCACGCATTGAGCTTGCTCGTCGGGACGCGCTGCGACCATCCATCGAGAGCGAGTTCGATTGCCGGCGTGAGTTTGTCGATCGCGCGGCCAGTCTTTGCAGACAGGTTCACTCGCGGCGCCCACGCCACATGATGAAGTTGGCGGTCGATCTCCTTCTCCAACAGATCGTGCCGATCCTCATCGACGAGATCCCACTTGTTGAATGCGAGAACCAACGCGCGACCGGCTTCGACCACCATCTCGATGATGCGCAAGTCTTGCTCTGCGAGGGGTTCACTCGAATCAAGCAGGACGACGGCAACTTCGGCTTCACGTAACGCTGTCGCCGTCCGCAAACTTGAGTAGTACTCGGCACCGCTTGCTTCACGCACGCGTCGCCGAATGCCTGCTGTGTCGATGAAACGCCAGGTAACTCCGCCAAGTGTCACGAGCGAGTCGACAGGATCGCGCGTTGTTCCGGCAACCGAGTCGACGACGGCGCGATCCTCACCGGACACCTTGTTCAGCAGGCTCGACTTACCGACATTCGGACGGCCCAGCAGCGCAACGCGACGCGGACCGCCACCTCGAACGCCGTCTTCGGGCGGCGGCTCTGGCAATGCTTCGAAGATTGCGTCGAGCAACTCACCGCTGCCACGCCCGTGCAACGCACTGACGGCGTACGGCTCGCCAAGACCCAACGACCAAAGGCTCGACGCGTCGGACTCGTTGCGCGCTGTATCGACCTTGTTAGCAACGAGTACGACCGGCTTGCGTGCCTTGCGCAGAACCCTTGCAACAGCTTCATCCGTATCGGTCGCACCGACAGTCGCATCAACGACCATGACGACGACCTGCGCTGCAAATGCGCCAATCTCAGCTTGTGCGGATACCTGTGCTTGAAGCCCGAGCGCAGCGGGTTCCCATCCCCCGGTGTCGACGACCGTGAACGCACGCCCGCGCCAGTTCGCGTCGTACATCACCCGGTCGCGCGTTACGCCGGGTACGTCTTCGACGACCGCTTCGCGCCGGCCAAGGATTCGGTTGACCAGCGTCGATTTTCCGACGTTCGGACGACCGACGATGGCGACGATCGGGACGGCGGGAGCGACGTAGTCATCGATGCCTGCATCGGAGATCTCGGCCTCGGCTTCGTCGTCATCCGCGTCATCGAGACCGATCCAATCCGCCTCGGTATCCCACGTCTCGTCGTCGGAGAGTTCACCGTCGATGAGCTCGCCGTCGGATGAAGCGCTGTTGACCGGTTGCGTGTCGTCGCTGTTGTCAGGCTTCATCGGTCCGCGCCCGCGCTCTTCCGCGGTCGAGTGCCCCGTCGAGTGTGAAGAACTCGCAAGTTCGCGCGATCGCCGCGCAACCAGATCGAGGACGCGCGCCACGACCGCGTCCTCATCCATCGCTGTCGAGTCGAGTTGTACTGCGTCGGGCGCCATCGCCAGTGGCGAAGCGGCTCGAGTCGAGTCGAGCGTGTCGCGCCTGGCGAGATCGGCTTGGACAACGCTGATATCGCGGTCACCGGCCGCTGTCTGGGTGTCCGCGGAACGACGCGCTGCCCGCGTTTCCGGAGAGGCTGTGAGGAAAACCTTTACTGGAGAATCCGGAGTAACGACTGTTCCGATGTCGCGACCTTCGACGACGATCCCGCCGGTACCGATGATCGCCCGTTGCAGCGCAACCAGACGCTCACGCACTTGCGGGATCGCACTGACCGCACTGACGGCGCGTGTCACGGCTCGGGACCTCTGATTGCTGCTGCCACGTCACGCCCATCGACCGAGACTGACTGAGCCTGCGGGTCAGTAGAGACTCGGATTTGCGCCGATCCTGCGACCGCCAACACGCCGTCGATGTCGTCGGGGTCGACGCCTCGGTCAAGAACCGCCCACGTCAACGCCCTGTAGATAGCCCCCGTGTCGAGGTAGCGAAGCTGCAACGACGCGGCCACGCGCCGGGCGACGGTTGATTTTCCGGAGCCTGATGGACCATCGATCGCGATCACCAAGGTCGGGGCGCTGGCTGATCCAGATCAGTGGGCCTGGCGCCTCATCGGCGAGCATCGTGTTCTCCAAAGTGTTCGCGGCTGCCGTAGTAACCGCGTGCGCCGCTCCCACGCAACCGCGAGGCGACAAAGATTCGGTCGTGCGACTCGAGACCGGCTCGAGACGAGGCGCAGCAGCCATGATAGCCGCCGCCGCGACCGATGTCCCGACCAGCGAGCGAACGCCTGCGCAGACCTATGACGGCTGCCGACGTCGCCGGAGTTAGGCGTAGACCTCCCAGCCGGCTTCCTGCATGACCGAAATCAACTTCGACGCCGCGTCCTCACGCACATCGAGCTCGACAACCCCGCGCGCACGGCCAGGCTCGTGCTCGACCCGCACGTCCTCAAGGTTGATTCCCGCGTCACCAAGGGTCCGCAGCACCGACGCCAACTCGCCGGGCGCGTCGCGGACGACGATCGGCACGGTGACGAACCCGGCAGCCGGTTGGCCTCTTTTTACTGGCACCCGGGCGCGCCCAGCAGCACCGCGGCGCAGAGTCTCGGTAAGCGCACTCGCTGCGGCTCTGTCGCCATTGGCGATGCGCTGGAGGTCATCGACCGTACGCATCACATCGCTGGCGAAACCGGACAGTGCGGCGGCCAGATGATCAGCATTCGCTAGGAGAATCTGGGTCCACAGGTCGGGATCCCCCGCTGCCACCCGCGTCGTGTCATGCAGCCCGGTGCCCCCCAGAGCGACAGTCGCCTCGTCGGAACTGACGAGCTGAGCGGCCAGCAGCGATGCAACGAGATGCGGAAGGTGGGAAACGGTGGCGAGCGCGGCGTCGTGATCATCGGCTGTCATCGCCACCGGCACCGCGCCGCAAGAGCGAGCGAGGGCATCGACGTCCGTCACCGCCTGGGTGCTGGCCACTGCGTACTCGTCACCACCCACGGACGCCCGACGAATAAATCCGCGTGCGCGGCGGCCGGACCCGAGCGTTCGCGGCCCGCAACGGGGTGACCGCCGACATAGGTCGACATATCTACCCCAATTGCTCAGCTTGCGCTGAGGTTCAGCCTTAGCAGAGGCAACATCTGTATATGTCCGGGCAACGTCGAGACGTTGCAGTCGCAGAAGTTCGCCCGCAACTGCCGCCGGTGGAACGGCGACGACCGCGACGTCAAAACGTTCTCCAGGGGTCGACGGCCGGCCGGCGCCGAGTTCGGTCGCCAACGCCAGACGTCCCGGTGCACGGTCCTCGAGTGCGACGTCCACGAACCGCTGCCGCAGGGCGAGCCCGATCGAGGTCCCAATCAGACCGGCCCCGACGATCAGCACCCGTCGGATGCCAGCTGTCCCAGGCTCGCCGTCGCCAGTTGGCTGGCCGCGGTCGCTGCTCATTGCTGCGCCGTCGTCATTGCTGCCGTGGTCATTGCCGCCGTGGTCATTGCTGGAGGTCGTCACGCAATGCGGCGGCCGCACCAAGAAACGCGTGCCTGATCTCCGAGCGTGGCAGCGGGGTCTCGACGTGGGCCAGCAGCCGCAGCGTGCGCGGCATCGCCCCCGGAACCGCGATCTCGCTCGCGCACAGCAGCGGGACGTCCGAGAACCCGATCTCGCGGGCGCCGGCGGCCGGGAAGCAGGAAGTCAGGTCGGTGGTCGCCGTGAAGAAGATGCTGATGACGTCCTCTTGGCCGAGTTGATTGCGAGTAAGGAGGGCGGCCAACATTTCGCGGACGCCCTGGTAAATCAGTTCCGGCTCATCGGCGTCAACCTGGATGGCGCCTCGAACAGCGCGAACCGCCACGGTTGCTCCTCATGCGTTGGACGACCCGGAGGTCACCATAGCGAGCTAGTGACATCGCCTCAAAGCGCTAGAGCGGTGTGTCGGTCAGTCGCAATAACGCCTGAATCGATAAAGCAATCTGCAGGTTCAGCGACTCCATCGGTTGGCCGAGAAGATGGTGCTGTGGGCGACTTAGCAATAAGTCGACTCTTCACACGGCCTTGACCTGCATGGACATCGAATGGACGACGCTGGCGTCTAACCCAACAGCTCCCCTGCGCAAGCTCGTGGGAGCGGAACATGCTTCAAGCCGTTTATCGACTTACTGATACCGCGCTTTGGCGCGAGGCCGACTACTGGACCTCATCGGTCAAAAGTTGGCCTAAAGATCGACGGCAGCGAACAACTCGGCGATCTCATGGCTGTTCAACGGGCGGCTCCGTCCGGGCCGCAAATCGCCCAATCGGACCGGACCGACTGCGGTCCTGATGAGCCGCTGGACGGGGTGATCGACCGCCGCAAGCAGCCGGCGTACGACGTGATTTCGCCCTTCGTGCAGGACGACCTCGACCATGACCCGCGCGCCGGATCGGCCGACCACCCGGAACGAATCGACCTGAACCAGGCCGTCTTCGAGCTCGACGCCGGCCTTCAATGTCTTGCCCAGGTCGCGCTGGACCGCCCCCACGACCTCCGCCAGGTAGGTTTTCGGGACGCCGAAGGAGGGGTGGGTCAGCCGGTGCCCGAGCTCGCCGTCGTTGGTCAGCAGGATCAGACCCTCGCTGTCGGCGTCCAGCCGTCCCACGTGAAAGAGCCGCTGCTCACGATTGCCGACCAGATCGGCCAGGCATGGCCGTCCTTGCGGATCCGACATCGTGCTGACCATCCCCCGCGGCTTGTTCAGGGCCAGGTAGACCGCGGACGTGCGGGTCGTGACGCGCATCCCGTCGACCTTGATGACCGCACTTTCGGGGTCGACCCGCCGACCCTGCTCGAGCACCAGCTGCGCCGTCGACCTCAACCCGACCTTGGGCGATCATCTCCTCGCAGGCTCGTCGACTGCCCAACCCCGCCGCCGCGAGAACCTTCTGCAGGCGAATCTCCGACTGGCCGATGTTTCGAGCTTGTCATCTCAACCTTCACTTGAGAGTTCGTCTTCAAGCGCATCAATCGTCGTAGACTCAGGCAAAAAGTCAGCCAAGTTTGGAAGTTCTGTCAAATCGCCGAGGCCGAGCCGCTCGAGGAAGTACGGAGACGTTCGGTACAGGATCGCGCCTGACTCGTGATCAGCGCCGGCCTCTTCGACGAGACCCCGACTCACCAGAGTCCTGATGACGCCATCGACGTTGACGCCACGGACCGCGCTCACTCTTGTGCGGCTCACCGGCTGCCGGTACGCGACCACGGCAAGCGTCTCCAGCGCCGCCTGCGTGAGCCGCGCCTGCTGTCCCTCTAGGACGAACCGCTCGACGTAGGGGCGAACTCCGCCCGCGTGTACAGCCGCCAACCGCCGGCGATTTCTCGGAGCTCGAAGCCTCTGCCCCGCGTCGTCGTAGTCAGCCTGCAGCGCCTGCAACATCGCGACGATGATCGGGCTCCGGCGTGGCGAGCACCTGCGCAAGAACTGTGGGATTCGCGGGCTCGTCGACGACCAGGAGCACGGCCTCGAGCGCACCTCGCAGCTGCAGCCCGGCGAGGTGGCCGCGCTCGGATACCTCGTCTTCGCCCTCGAACTCGATCGTCATCGCACCTGCCTCCGTCTCGCTGGGTCGATCTCTGGCACCCGGCGAGACTAGTCGTCCACGGTCGACGGCGTCGGATCCAGCGCGTCAGGCACGGCCGCGGCGGCCGGCTCGTCGTCGAAGCTGGAGGCCGTGTCGGCGACATCGCCATCTTCCTGCAGCGTCCAGCGGACGAGGAGATCCCCAAGCGCCGTTACCTGCTCAAAGGCGATACAGCCGTCTCGGAAGAGGTCGAGCAGCGCCAAAAATCGCGCGACGACTTCCACCGTCGCGGTGCAGTCGGCAGTGAGCGACCGAAACGTTGCTGCGCCCGAGCGGCGCAGCCGGTCGCGCAGGATCGCCACCTGCTCCCGGACACTGACTGTGGGGCTGTGCAGGTGGGCGACGGAGACGACGGCGGGCGGGCGTGGGGTCATCGCACGCCCGGCGAGCTCGGCGAACTGCTGGGGACCAAGGCCAAGGAGCACCTCGGGAAGCAACGCCGCGAACCGCGGTTCTGGCCCGACCGCCCGAGGGTAACGGCGGCTTTCGGCCGCGAACATCGCGGCGAAAATCGCCGATACTTCCTTGTAGGCGCGGTATTGCAGCAGGCGAGCGAACAGCAGGTCGCGCGCCTCGAGCAGCGCCAGGTCGTCCTCGTCCTCTACTTCGGCTGCCGGCAGCAATCGGGCGGCCTTCAGATCGACCAGCGTGGCTGCGATGACCAAGAACTCACTCGCCCGGTCAAGGTCCCACACCGGACCCATCGCCCTGATGAACGCGATGAACTCGTCGGTGACCGTTGAGAGCGACACTGCGGTGATGTCGAGTTCGTGCTTGGCGATCAGGCCGAGCAACAGGTCGAACGGGCCGTCGAACACGCCTAAGTGCACGTCGAACCCAGTTCTGGGCTCGGATGAGAACCGGTGGTCGTTCGGACCGGCCCCGACCGGCGCTGCCTCGTTCGTTTCGACGCTCACGCGATCAGTCTTACCAAGGGGTTCACGATCGCGCCGAGGATCGAGATCAGAAGGACCCTGCGAAAGATCACCGGGAACGAGCAAAACAACAGGATGAGCAGGCCCCAGTTCTCTTCGTCGAGCCGGAATCGGACCCGTTGCCACGCACCCGACCGAGGGGTCAGAGCGAACAGCAACCGGCCGCCGTCCAGGGGTGGAATCGGCAAGATCGCGAGCACGCCCATCGCCAACAACTCCACCCCGGCAAGCAGAAGCGCGACCTGCCCGAACGGGCAGCCGTACTGGAAGTGGCTGTGCAGATGGCCTGGCACACTGTCCGGCGAACGACTGCCCGGTCGAAACGGCGTAAAGGCTGGTCTGCGCTCGGATGTATTGGGCCTCAGCCTGCGCGCGACCCGATATTCAGGCCGTCGAGGTGGGTCCACGCGCGAAAGGCGAGCAGCAGCCCGGTGCCCAGACCGGCGAGGACGATGGGTCCGAGCAGGAGTTGCACGACCCGGCGTCCCTTCGACCGGTGCCGAGGGTCGCTGGTGTCGACGGGCGCTCCCCAGCCAATCCCGCCGAGCAACGCGGCGATCGCGCCGTAGACGTCGAAATACGGCCGGAGCCACGTCGACCTGCGTCGCTTCGTGTTGGCCCGCACCCATTTTGGGCGGCGCTCCCCCGACACGAGCTGCTGGACCAGCCCCCGAACGGTCACTCCGACGACGAAGGTCGCAATCAGGACACCGAAGGAGAAGGGGTACCGCAGGGCATAGAGCACCGACGATCAGCGTCCGCGCAGCCGGCGGACCAGGATGCTCTGCTCACCCTTGGCCTCAAGGTCTGCGAGCACCACTGCGATCGCCTCTCGCACGATGCGGCCGCGGTCGACCGCCAGGCTGTGCGACCCTCGCAACGTCAACCGGGCGTGCTCGATTTGGAGCAACTCCTCGGGCGAGCAGTAGACGGTGATCTTCTCGTCGTGGCGCTCGCGGCCGGTGGGCCGCGCCTCGGCAGCACGGCGCGCGATCCGGACCGGGCGAGGTGGCGGGTTGGCATCCCCGTCCCAGTCGTCGGCGACCGGCGCTACCGCCATCGCCGAGAGGTCGGCGTCCGCCCGGCGGCCATCAGCTGGGCGCCGAGCCCGCCCAAGTGCGCCAAACGGGGCAGCGTCCGACTCAGGCTCCTCGACCTCGGCCAGGGCCGCCTGAGCCCCATTGGAGTGGGCCCCGTTCGAGAGAGCGCGGGATCCGCCGGTGGAGCGGAACAGTTCATCCGCTCCGGGCAGACGTGGGCGGCGGTTCATCTGGCGAGCACCTCTTTCGCAAGCTCGCGGTAGGCCCGGGCGCCGACCGAACTGGAGGCATACGTAGTAATCGGCTCACCGACCACCGTTGTCTCGGGGAATCGCACCGTGCGGGCGATCACCGTATGGAAGACCTTGTCAGAGAAAGCCTCCACGACGCGCGACAGGACCTCGCGGCTGTGGAGCGTGCGTGGATCGAACATCGTTGCCAAAATACCCTCAACCTCAAGCTGAGGGTTTAACCGTTGTTTCACTTTGTCCACAGTCTGCATCAACAGTGCGACGCCTCGGAGCGCAAAGAACTCGCACTCGAGCGGGATGATCACGCCATGCGCCGCGGTCAACGCGTTCAGCGTCAGCAGCCCGAGCGATGGCTGGCAGTCGATCAGCACGATGTCGTAGTCAGGCAGAACCGGCGCCAGCGCGTGGGCCAGCACCTGCTCGCGGGCCACTTCGTTCACCAGCTGGATCTCGGCGGCGGAAAGGTCGATGTTGCTCGGCAGCAGGTCCATCCCCGGCGTGTTCGTCTTGAGCAACACATCGTCAACGGCGACGTCGCGCTCGATCAACACGTTGTAGATGGTGCGGTCCAGATCGTGCGGGTTGACGCCAAGTCCGACCGACAAGGCGCCCTGCGGGTCAAAATCGACGAGCAGCACGCGGCGTCCCCACTCGGCCAGTGCCGCGCCGAGGTTGATGGTGCTCGTGGTCTTCCCGACACCGCCCTTCTGGTTGCACATGGCGAGCACCCAGGCCGGGCCGTGGTGATCGAGCAACGGCGGATCCGGGAAGACCGGCATCGGCCGGCCGGCTGCGTCGAGCCCGGGCTTGGCGCCCCGCGGTGCGCCTTCGAGAGGCAGCTCGAGAGCCGTCTCGTCGTCGCCAGCCAACCCAGCCGGAGTCCGCGGGTCGAGCCGGGCCCGAAGGGCGTCGGCTGACTCCGAGTCGCCGGGGATTGTCGACTTAGCCATATATCGCTGAACCTCTCTGACGATGAGCCGATCCAAAGACACATCGTCGTGCCGACGAGTCGAGAAGACTAGGGGGTAGCCAGCATCTGGACAAACGATTCCGTCCCGTGCGGCCCGACAGCCCCAGCAGTACCAACAGCCTCAGAAAATCGTCATGCGCGGGCGCGTGGGTGCGCCGATGCGTAGACCTCGCGCAGTCGCTCGACGGTCACCATCGTGTAGATCTGCGTCGTCGTCACGGATGCGTGACCCAGCAGCTCCTGCACAACCCGTACGTCGGCTCCCCCGTCGAGGAGATGGGTGGCGAACGAATGCCGCAGCGTGTGGGGCGAGATCCCCGCCGTCAGTCCCGCCCTGGTTGCCGCGGTGCGCAACACGGTCCAGGCGCTCTGCCGCGACAACCGGCCGCCCCTCGCATTGAGGAAGACCGCCGCCCGCGAATCTCGGGCTGTTCGAGAAGAAGGCGCTCCCGCAGCGAGAGTCGGCCGACCCAAAATGAGATAACGCTCAAGGGCAGCTTTAGCGTAAGTTCCCAGCGGGACCATCCTGTCCTTGGAGCCCTTCCCGAACAGGCGCACCATCCCGGCGTCCAGATCGACGTCGTCGATGTCGAGGCCAACGGCCTCAGAGATTCGTGCACCCGTTCCGTACAACACCTCGAGCAACGCACGATCTCGATGGGCCCGTGGGGTTCCGTCAGCGCCGGCCGCTTCCAGCAACCGCTCGACGTCCTCGATCGCGATGGCCTTGGGCAGTCGACGGGCTGGAGTGGGCGGACGGATCGCCCCGGCTGTGTCGGCGTCGACCTTGCCCTCGCGAACGGCGAAGCGGTGGAAGCCCCTGACCGCGACGATGGTCCGGCCTGCCGAGCTGGCGCTGAGTGGCGGGTGCTCCGAGTCGCCGAGGCGAAGGGCGGCCAAGAACGCCGCGACGTCGGCCTCCGTGACCTGGCTCAGATCATCGCGTTCGTGCTGCGCAAGGAAGTCGAGGTAACGGCGCAGATCGCGCCGGTAGCTGCTCAGCGTGTTCTTCGCCAGCCCCCGCTCGACGGCGAGATGGTCGAGGTAGGTACGGACCAGCCGCGCGACATCACCCTCGCGCTCCTGCCCAGACGTCACGACCTCAGGCTAGGACCTCGTCGAGGCTGCGGTGCGCAAGTCCGTGCGCTTCCGCGACTGGCGCGCTGACGATAGCGCCGTCGTGGACGTTCACGCCAAGACCCAACGCCGGGTCAGCCTTGCAGGCGTCGCGCCAACCGAGATTCGCGATCGCTAAGGCGTAGGGCAGCGTGACGTTGGTCAGTGCGTACGTGGACGTGTGCGGAACTGCGCCTGGCATGTTCGCCACGCAGTAAAAGAGCGTGTCGAAGACCTTGTAGGTCGGCGCGTCGTGGGTTGTCGGCCGCGACGATTCGAAGCAACCGCCCTGATCGATCGCGATGTCGACCAAGACAGCGCCCGGCTTCATCCGGGCCACCAGCTCGTCGCGGATCAGCTTCGGCGCCTTGGCGCCCACAACAAGCACCGCCCCGATCACCAGATCGGCGTCGATACAGGCCTTCTCGATCTCGTAGGAGTTGGAGGCGACGGTCTGCAGGTGGCCCTGATAGATGCGGTCGGCCTGGCGAAGTCGCTCGATGTTGTTGTCGAGCACCAGAACCTCCGCTTGCATGCCAAGGGAGATCGCAGCCGCATTCATGCCAGCAACACCCGCACCCAGCACCACCACTTTTGCTGCGTACACGCCGGAAACGCCGCCCATGAGAATCCCGCGGCCGCCCGCCTCACGCTCGAGGCAACGTGCACCAACCTGCGGCGCCATGCGCCCGGCTACCTCCGACATCGGCGCCAGTAGCGGCAGCGAACGGTCAGGCAGTTGCACCGTCTCGTACGCGATTGCGGTCGTGCCAGAGTCGAGCAAGGCGTCGGTGCATTCGCGCGACGCCGCGAGGTGCAGGTAGGTGAAGAGCACCTGGTCCTTGCGCATCCGGTGGTATTCCTGCTGGATCGGCTCCTTGACCTTCAAGATCAGGTCGGCGTTGCCCCAGACTTCGTCGGCAGTGGCCAGAATCCCAGCGCCGGCAGCAATGAAGTCGTCGTCGGGAATCGAAGATCCGATGCCCGCCGATTGCTCGACGACCACCTCGTGGCCGTTTCGAACCAGCTCGTGTACGCCTGCAGGGGTAATCGCAACGCGGTACTCGTGATTCTTGACTTCGCGCGGCACGCCGATCTTCACGGCTCGCTGCCTTCCGGGTCGACCGGCGAGCGGCTTCGTTGACGCCCGATCGGTGGCGCGGGATCGCCGCGCCAGCAGGAGTCTATGGCTGACGGCAGCACGCGCCACTGATCAACTCGGCTGACGCCGCAGTGATCAACTCAGGTGTGCGCCGCCACGAAACCATGGTGACTCGACCGGCCGCGTCGAGGCGTCGCCGTCGACCAGCACCCGGGTCACCGCGAGTATCCCCATGACAGTTAGCGGGCTATGGAGGTCGCCAGAAAACAACCCGGCACGAGCGCGCTCGATCGACACCCACCGCGTGATCATCGTGCGCTCTTCGGCCTCACCAAGAAAGCGCTCAGCCTCGGCTACGGGAGTGAGATCCTGGGCGAGGAAGAGCCGAACCGATTCACTCGAGCCACCGGGCGACATGAATACGTCCAGCAAGACCGACCAGCGTGATGCACGGTAGCCGGCCTCCTCGAACAACTCGCGTTGCGCGGCAGCAAGTGGGTCTTCGCCGGCGATATCGAGCAACCCTGCTGGCGGCTCCCAGAGCAGGGCAGAAACGGGATGGCGGTACTGCTGGATCAGCAGCACCTGCAGCTCATCGTCAACCGCGATGATCCCGACGGCGCCAGGGTGCACCACCAAATCGCGCTCGACCTGCTCGCCGTCGCCGAGGTCGACAACGTCGGTGCGGATATCCCACACCCGGCCATCGAAACGCTTGGCCGAACGTACGACACCACGGTGAGTGGCTACGTCGGCAAGAGGTGCATCGACAGCACCTGGAGGATCGATGGCACCAGAGGAATCGACAGAGGCGGCGTCCGTCATGCGGTGCCGACGGGCTCTGCCCGCAGATCGACCGGCGACTCACCGGCCGCACGCGCAAGGGCAGCTGCGACCAGACCGCGAAAGAGCGGGTGTGGTCGTGCTGGCCGCGATCGAAGCTCCGGATGTGCCTGCGTGGCGACGAAATACGGATGCACTTCGCGGGGTAACTCGACGAACTCGACGAGTCGACCGTCGGGCGATGTGCCCGAGATGACCAACCCAGCTTCTTCAAGCTGCCCGCGATAGTCGTTGTTCACTTCATAGCGGTGCCGGTGGCGTTCATTGACGCGCGCCTCGCCGTACACCTCACGAACGATGGAACCTGCGAGCAGATCGGCCGGGTACAGCCCGAGCCGCATCGTGCCGCCCATATCACGCTCGCCGGCAACGACGTCGCGCTGGTCGGCCATCGTCGCGATAACCGGATGAGGCGTTGCGACGTCGAACTCGGCCGAGTTCGCGCCAGGCAGGCCGGCGACGTTTCGCGCCGATTCGATGACGAGGCATTGCAAGCCAAGACACAACCCCAACGTTGGCAGCAAATTCTCCCGCGCGTACTGAATGGCGCCGAGCTTGCCTTCGATCCCCCGCACTCCAAAGCCACCAGGAATGACAACACCGTCGACACCGAGCAACGCTTTCGCTGCACCCTCTGGTGTCGAGCAGTCGTCGGAGGTCACCCAACGGATATTCACCCTGGCATCGTTGGCAAATCCGCCTGCGCGCAGCGCTTCGGTGACCGAGAGATAGGCGTCAGGCAAGTCGATGTATTTGCCCACTAGGGCGATCGTTACCTCGTGCGCAGGGTGGTGCACGCGACGCAAGAGGTCGTCCCACGCTGTCCAGTCGACATCGCGGAATGGCAGCCCGAGCCGGCGCACGACATACGCATCGAGGCCCTCCGCGTGCAGCACTTTCGGTATGTCGTAGATGCTCGGGGCGTCGACCGCTGCAATCACTGCTTCTTCGTCGACGTCGCACATGAGGCTGATCTTGCGTTTGACGTTCTGAGGGATCGGCCGGTCGGCGCGGCACACCACCGCGTCCGGCTGGATACCGACCTGGCGCAGCGCAGCGACCGAGTGCTGGGTGGGCTTGGTCTTCAGCTCGCCACTCGGGCCGATGTAGGGCACCAGAGAAACGTGCAGGAAGAACACGTTGTCACGACCGACTTCGTGCCGTACTTGCCGGGCTGCCTCGAGGAATGGCAGTGACTCGATGTCGCCCACCGTGCCACCAACCTCGGTGATGACGATGTCGACGTCAGGGCCGCTCATCTGGCGGATCCGAGATTTGATCTCGTTGGTGATGTGCGGGATGACCTGGACCGTGTCACCCAGATATTCACCGCGGCGCTCTTTGGCAATAACCGTCGAGTAGATCTGACCGGTGGTGACGTTCGCCGACCCGTGCAGGTCGGTGTCGAGGAACCGTTCGTAGTGACCGATATCGAGGTCGGTCTCTGCACCGTCGTCGGTGACGAATACCTCGCCGTGTTGGAAAGGATTCATCGTACCGGGATCGACGTTCAGATACGGGTCGAGTTTTTGCATCGTCACTCGCAACCCGCGCGCTTTCAGCAGGTTGCCGAGGCTTGATGCCGTGAGGCCCTTGCCCAGCGACGAGGCGACGCCCCCGGTGACGAACACATGCCTGGTCTGCTGCGGCGTTGCCAATTCATGACTCCCGTGGTCTCTGGCAGGTGCACTGCCCACGGGCTCTCAGGGTAACAGCTTACGAGGGTGGCGGGGCGGGCAGCACGGCGCGCGCGCCGGGACCGTTGCCGTAATGACCCACCGCCGCCGCGCTGCCAGGCTGGGCGAGCTCGGCCTGCAGGGCCATGATCATCGCGACACTGCCGGCCGGTCCGTCGGCGTCATCGACCGTGCTGACGGCCGCTGTGCCGGTCCCAGAAGTACCACCCGCTCGGAGCGCAGCGAGCAGCCCGCCGTCGGCGGCCGAGCCGCTTGCGCCGGCGACGACGGTAGTACCTCCCGCGCCCGGAAATGCGGCGACGAGCGAGACGAGGGCGTTGCGCGAGGCTGTCGCGGTCGGGCTGGACGGCGGGGCGGCGGGCGTAGGCGCGATGATGACCGCCAGCCGGGCGTGTTGCGTCGGCGGCTGCGCCACGACGATGAATCCGCCCTGCGCCAAACCGGCGAGGGTCTCGGTGCTGGCCGCATCGAGGGTGCCGGCGGACGATGAGCTCGCGGTCGCTGCAGGTTGCCCGACGAGCGCGTTCGCGAGCAGCGCCGACGCTTGCGCCGGCACGTTCTGGCTCGGAGCAGTCGCGCCCAATGACGTCGCGAGCTGCCCGAGACTGGCCACCTGACTCGGATCGACGAAGCTCGGCCGCACGTCGATCACGCCCGTCAGAGTGGCGCCGGCATCGGCGAGGCTTTGCACGGTCGCATCCACTGCGCTCTTCGGTGCATTGGGCGCGACGATGACCACCACCGGTTGACCGCTGAGCCGACCGGCGACAGCGAGTGGCTCGACGCCACGCGCGAACGCGGTGCCGGCATCGACCTCGGTCTGTAGCCCCGCGCCATGTGTTTGGAGCGCCTGAACCTGCTGTTGAAGCTGGCTGACTTCGGGTCGCTTTGCCTTCAGGTCGTGACTTCGAACGACCGCTCCCGCCGACACGACAGCGATCGCAAGCACAACGAGAAACGCAAGCCACACCAAGACGGACGTCGAGAAGCGGCTGCGGTAAAGCCGGTTCACACTCTTCGCATCAACGAGCTTGCCGCCGACGCGCAACCGCGTCAGGAAGGTGCTCGCCATCCCGGAGCGACCCTTGTCGAGAAACTCCACGAGGGTCGCGTGGGTGCCTGCTGTAGCAATCAGGGCCGCGCCCTTCGCGTCCGCCAGCAACAACGCGGCGTCCTCGCTCGTCCCGCTCGCGGCAAATTCGATCGCGGTCAAGCCGAGATTGTGAATCCGATCAAGATCGGGTGCCCGGCCATCGGGATCTGTGCGCACCACGATCTCGGCGCCGCACTGCAGTGCCTCATTGGAGAGGGAGTCAAGGTCGCCCACCACCAGCGCCGGCCGGTACCCACTGTCGAGAAGTACGTCGGCGCCTGCGTCGACGCCGATGAGCACCGGTCGGTAGGCGCGGATGTAACGGCGCAACGCTGCGAGGTCTTCGCGGTGGTTGTAGCCACGCACGACAACGAGCACCTGCTTGCCCGCAAGATCGGTAGCGATGTCCGGGACGCCCACGCCGTCGAGGAGCAGGTCGCGGTCGCGGCGCAGGTACTCCATGGTGTTGGCCGCAAACGCCTCGAGCTGGACTGCCAGGCCGGCGCGTGCATCGGCCATCGCCTGCTGCACGGTCTCGATCGTCTGCTGATCCCCCGTCGCGATCACCCGATCGCCCGCGTAAAGAGAGCCTTCGCAGAGTCGGATGATGTCGCCGTCACGGACCTCGGCGAGCACGCCAGTTCCGACACCGTCAAGCAGCGGTATGCCGTTGGCGACCAGAATTTCCGGGCCGAGATTGGGATAGCGACCGCTGATGCTCGGTGCAGCATTCACGACTGCGGCAACTCCGCACTCGACCAGCGACTCCGCCGCCAGCCGGTCGATATCGACGTGGTCGATGATCGCGATGTCGCCGGGCCGCAGCCGCTTGGCGAGCTGGCGGGTGCGCCGGTCGACCCTGGCCACTGCTGTGATCCCGGGCAGCACGGGCTGCTTCGTGCGCCAAAGAGTCGCGAGTCTCACCCGGCCCATCGTGGCAGACAGTAACCGCGTGACCGGGTTAACCGCGCCGAGCAGGTGCTAGGGCCTACAGGTCCTGCTTGAACCCCGACGCGGCCGCAAGCAGTTCGCCGGCGTGGCCCTGCGCCAACGATGAGCCCTCAAGACCTGCCAGCATTCGCGACAACTCGTTAACCCTGCCGGTCTCATCGAGTGCTACCACGCCACTGCGGGTCACCATGCCGTCGTCGGACTTCACCACAAGCAGGTGGGAGTCGGCGAACGCGGCGACCTGAGGCAAGTGTGTCACGACGATGACCTGCGCGACGCGGGCGAGGCGAGCCAATCGCCGTCCGACCTCGACCGCAGCCTTGCCGCCCACACCCGCGTCGACTTCGTCGAAAACGAACGTCGGCACCGGATCAGCTCCCGCGAAGACGACTTCGACCGCGAGCATGACACGCGAAAGTTCACCGCCGCTGGCACCTTTCGCGAGCGGTCGCGGCGGCGCGCCGGGGTGCGGCGCCAACAACACCTCGACATCGTCTGCACCGTGCGAGCCGTAGTCGGTGCCCGTACGAACGTCGACCGTCACGGCGGCGTGTGGCATTGCGAGGTCGCGTAGCTCTGCTGTGACGGCCTCCGCAAAACGCTCAGCAGCCTTGGTGCGCGCAGCGGTCAGCTCAGCAGCGAAGCCCACCATCGATTCGCGTAGCCGCCCCGATTCGATCGCAAGCTCCGCTAACCGACTGTCGTCATTGTCGAGTTCGGCCAATCGCAATCCTGCATCGGCTGCCCAGACGATCACGGCATCGACGCCTGCCCCTGCCGTTGCATACTTGCGCACCAGGCCCGCGAGCACGGACTGACGTTCTTGCGCAGCTGCTAAGCGCGATGGATCGGACTCGATGTCGTCGACGTAGGCAGCAAGGTCGGTCGCGACGTCCGACAACAGGTAGCCCGCTTCGGCGAGCCGGTCAGCCATCAGTTTCAGCGCCCGATCATGCTCGGCAACGCGCTCCAACCCAGCTCTTGCACCAGCAACGAGGCCGACCGCGTCAGGAATGTCGTCACCTGCCGGATCACCGAGCAACCCGGCATGTGCGGAGGCGGCGGCCCTCGCAAGCAGGTCGGCATGCGTGAGCCGGCCAACTTCGGATGCGAGCACGACGTCCTCAGCAGGCTGCGGTGCAGCGGCTTCGATCTCGGCGAGACCGAAGCGCAGCACGTCGGCCTCGCGTGCACGATCACGCGCGCGGGTCGTGAGTTCTGTCAACGTTGTCTCGACATCAAGGTACTCGCGATAGACGTGTCGATAAGACGCGAGCGCATGCGCAACGTCATCTCCGCCGAACCGGTCGATCGCCTCGCGCTGTCGCGCCGGCGCGCGTAGTCGCAGCTGATCGGTCTGCCCGTGTACCGCGATGAGTTCATCGGCCAACTCGGCGAGGGTGCCGACCGGCACCGAGCGGCCGCCGACTTGTGCGCGCGAACGTCCGTCAGCGCCGACGACGCGACTCAGCAACAACGTGTTGTCGTCGAGGTCGCCGCCCAGCTCTTCGACCATCTCCACTACTCGCCCGGAGGCCACCCGCAGTCGTCCGTCGATGGCCGCGCGAGCCGATCCGACGCGCACCAGACCCGCGTCACCTCGACCCCCGAACAGCAGGCCGAGACCGCTGACGACCATCGTCTTGCCGGCTCCGGTCTCGCCAGTGACCACCGTCAGGCCGGGCGAGAGCTCGAGCACGGCGTCGTCGATGACGCCGAGTCCGCTGATTCGTAGCTCTTCGAGCACGGTCGGATGCTAGTCGGGCGGGAGGACGGCGCCGCGCCATCCGCGCACAGGAAGGCCGAACTTGGCCACGAGACGGTCCGTGAACGGGCGCTGGTGCAGCCGGGCCAGCTTGAGCCGGCGCTGACTGCCGCGGGTCTGCACCCTCGCTCCCGGCGCGAGCTTGGTTCCGCGCCTGCCGTCACACCACACGACCCCGACCGGTTCGATGCCGAGGACTTCGACCGCGAGCGTTGACCTCGGGGTCACGACAACGGGCCGCGAGAACAAGGCATGAGCATTAAGCGGGACGACCAGAAGCGCCTCGACCTCGGGCCACAGGACAGGGCCGCCAGCGGAGAACGCGTACGCCGTCGAACCTGTCGCCGTTGCCATGACGACGCCGTCACAGCCGAACTGCGACAACGGCCGGCCGTCGACTTCGATGACGACGTCCATCATGCGTTCGCGGTCGGACTTCTCGACCGAGGCCTCGTTCAAGGCCCAGTTTTCCCAGACCACCTCGCCGTCGACAGTGACCTCGACATCGAGCGTCAGCCGCTCTTCGACCACGTAATCGCGGTCGGCAATGCGCTGCACCGTGCCCGCGAGGTCGGCCGGCTCCGCCTCTGCGAGAAACCCGATGTGGCCCAGGTTGATGCCAAGCAGCGGAACCTCTGCTTCGCGAGCTACCTCTGCGGCGCGCAGCAGGGTGCCGTCACCGCCGAGGACGATCACCGCTTCTGCACCGCGCGCGCCAGCCGGTTCGTTCGGAACGACAGCCGCACCCGCAAGAGCGAGGTCTACGGCCTCGCTCTCAAGGACGCGGACGTCGATCGCGGCCTCGCCGAGGAATCGTGCGACGTCGCGAGCCGCCGCCACGGCTTCGGCGCGCCCGGTGTGGCACACCAGAAGAACGCTTCGGCTCATGAGGGTCCCTCCGCGATGGCACGAGCGAGGTCACTGTCGTCCAGCAGTGGTGCCCCCGCTTGCAACCAAAGGAAATACTCCACGTTTCCAGCCGGGCCCGGCAGCGGGCTCGCGACAACTCCACGGACGCCGAGGCCGAGCTCATGCGCGGCGCGAGCGACGTTAGCGACGGCGTCCGCACGCACCTGCGGATCCCGGACGACCCCACCTGAGCCGACCTTCTCGCGACCAGCCTCGAACTGGGGCTTCACCATCAACACCAGGTCGGCGTCCGATGCGGCGACTCGGATGAGGGCCGGCAAGACGACCGTCAGCGAGATGAACGACAAGTCCGCGACGACCAGCTCGATCGGCGCACCGACCGAGCCCGCCGTGAGGTCACGCACATTTGTGCGGTCGACAACTTCGACTCGCTCGTCGATGCGCAACGACCACGCCAGTTGCCCGTAGCCCACGTCGACCGCGACCACAGCCTGGGCGCCGTCACGCAGCAAGACATCGGTGAATCCGCCGGTCGAGGCGCCGGCGTCGAGACAGCGACGGCCAGCCACCCGTAGTCCGAGCGGTTCGAACGCAGCAAGTGCGCCCGCCAGCTTCGCGCCGCCGCGCGAGACATAGCCCGGCTGATCGTCGTCCGATATGACAAGCAGCGGATCGTCAGGCCCAATCGCGGTGGCAGCTTTCGTGGCCACCTGTCCCCCGACGGTCACGCGGCCCGCGACGACGAGCTCAGCGGCTTGGCCGCGCGAGCGAGCCAGGCCCCGGCGCACCAACTCGGCGTCCAACCGCGCCCGTCTGACCACTGTGTCGAGCCCCGCCGCAGCTCAGGAGCCGTCGAGATCGGCAAGCGCATCCTGAAGCTGGCGATGAAGGCCCTCGTAGACCGCGACGTGCTCACTCGTCGGGAGTTCGTCGAGCCGCGCGAGTTCCGCCATCGCCTCATCGACGCTCGACACGCCCGTGGCGTCCGGCAGCGCCCATGTCCCTGGCTCATCGATCGCGCTCTCGATAGCCGTGTCGGCGTCGGTCTCAGCATCCTGAGCCGCGAAGTCGGAGCTGCTTTCCTCGTCGACGTAATCGTCGAACCTGTCGTCAGTCACGCGACCACGTTACCGGTCGCTGCATGACCGCTGAGGTAGCCTCGGCGCGGCTCCATCAGCGAACCCCGGCCAGGAAGGACCCGCGTGGCCAGCCCCGACGAATGCAAGGCGGCGATCGCCCAACTGGCCGCCCGCCTCGCGGGCCCAGGCGACCACCGAGCCGACGGTCTCGACCGCTCGGTCAGCGCCGAGGTCACAGATCTCGGCGTCGTGTTTCGCGGCCACCTCCACGATGGAGTACTCGACGAGATCACGACCGATCAGGGCCCGCCCGCGCAGATCCGATTGATCCTCAGCAGCGACGACCTGGTCTTGCTGGCCGGTGGCGAGCTGTCCCTGGGGTCGGCCTGGCTGTCGGGTCGGGTCAAGCTGCAAGCGTCGCTGACCGACATGCTGCGACTGCGCACCATGATCTGAGTCGCGTCAGGAACGAGCGATCACGAAAACCCGAGCCGCCGTAGCGAATCCGATAGGTCTATCTCCGTCGTCCCCGCGTCGCGCGCGGCCCACCCCGCCGTCAACACCGCGCGCAGACCATCGATCGGGCGACCGTCACCCTCGATGCTGATTGCGGCACGGCCGACCGCGTTCGCCAGCCGCCGCCGTCCAGCCCCCGCATCGCGCGGCGGAGCCGTCGGCTTCGACGTCGGGCTGCGTGTCGACCAGACCCGTCAGGTCGAGCGCCAGGTACGTAGGGCGGTGCTCGACAGGTGCGTCGACCAAATCGGCGGCGGCAGTGACGCCGGTCAGCACCAGCAGGCTGTCGGTGTCTGCAACGTTCGCGCCCTCGATGTCAGTGTCGAGCCGGTCGCCAACGACGAGCGGATTCTTCGCGCCTGTACGACGAACACCCTCTGCGTGCATCGGGAGCTGCGGCTTGCCTGCGACGATCGGACGCCGACCGGTTGCCGTCGCGACCAAGGCGACAAGCGAGCCGTTGCCCGGCAACAACCCGCGGGCACTCGGCAATGTGCTGTCGGTGTTCGTCGCCACCCACAACGCACCCGCGCGCACCGCGAGCGCCGCCTCGGCCAGGTCTGCGTAGCGCAGGTCCGGCGAATACCCCTGCACAACGGCGTCCGGCCTCTCCTCCGACGACGCGACAACGCGAAGTCCGACGCCTTCGACGGCGCTGCGCAGCGCCGCGCTGCCTGTCACAAGCACGGACGCGCCGGCAGCGAGCCGTTCAGCGAGCACGGTGGCAGCCGCCTGCGACGACGTGACGACCTCGTCGGCCGTAGCCGGCACTCCCAACGCCACCAGGTGCGCAGCGACGGCAGCCGGATCGCGCGACGCATTGTTGGTCACGAACGCGAGCCGCATCCCGGCCGCACGCGCTTTCGCCAATGCAGGCGCGGCGCTTGGGATGGGGTCAGGACCGACGTAGACGACACCGTCAAGGTCGAGCAGGGCCACGTCGTACGTAGTCGCGAGCGGGGTGCTGACTCCCAACAGGCTGCGGCCCGCGGCATAGGTCACGTGGCTCCTTCGAGTCGGGCGCGGGCCATCCGCAGTTCCCGACCGTAGTGGGCCAGATCAGGTCGCATCGCGGCAGCCAGCGCCAGATGCTCAACAGCAGTTCGCAATTCGCCGATCCGGGCCGCACTGAGGCCTAGCGCGAACTGACCGTAGTCGTCAGTCGGATCCGCCTCGATGATCCGGGTGAACGTCGCCTTTGCCTTCGCGTACTGGCGCGCGTCGAACTGCGCACGGCCGAGTGCTTCGAGCACGCTGCGCGACTCCGGCTCGGCAGCGGCGGCTCGGGCCAGCAACTGCTCGGCAGCGGCTGCGCTGCCCGCTTCGAGCAGGGCAAGCCCGCGCGTGTACCAGTCGTAAGGCCCCTCGCCCTGCATCGGGTTCTGCACGAGGTCTTCCGCGGGGTCTTGCGCTGGTTCCTCCACTGCGGCCTCCTCACTCCACGACCACTAGCATGAGCGCGCCGACCGGGCCACGCCGTCGCCGTAACGCCCTCCGACCGGCGCTTCTAGGCGCACTCAACCAGCTAGCCGCACTCGACAGGGAGCACCGTGCCCGCATCGCCGACCGCGACATTGCAACTGCTCCCCTTTCGCGCAGTGCGCTACAACCCGAGCGTCTCAGATCTCGCTGCAGTGATCGCACCGCCCTATGACGTCATCGACGAAGCCCAGCAGTCGGCTCTCGAGGCGGCGGATCCGCACAACGTTGTGCGGCTGATCTTGCCGCGTGATCCGGGCGTCGCGGGCGTCGACCGATATGCCACGGCGGCGCAGACCTTCGAACAATGGTTGGACGACGAAACGCTGCTGGTCGACGACACTCCAGCTCTCTACGTGTACCAGCAAACCCGAGGGGATGTCGTCCTACAACGAGGACTGCTCGGCGCGATTGTGATGCAGCCGCTGGACGGCGGCGTCATCTTGCCGCACGAGAACGTGCGGACCGGGCCGGTCGAGGACCGGCTGGCGCTGATGCGCGCGATGCGTGCGAACCCTGAGCCGATCTTCCTGCTGTACGACGGCGGCGGGGCGGCAACAGCCAGCAGCGCGTCGGCAGTGACCCGCGACGCACTTGCTCGGGCGGTCACCTCGGACGGCATCACTCACGAGCTCTGGGCGATCACCGACCCCCAGGAGTTGGCGGCCATCGCCGCCGACCTCGCCGGTCGCACAGCGATGATCGCGGACGGGCACCACCGGTACACGACGTACGGGTATCTACGCGACGAGCTCCACGCCGCGGGCGACGGCGCCGGTCCGTGGGACGCCGGCCTCACCCTGCTCGTCGACGCCAGCGTCGCGACTCCAGACATCCGCGCGATTCATCGGGTCGTGCCGAACCTGTCTCTCGAGCACGCACTTGCCGCTGCGGCAGACGCGTTCCGGGTGGTGCGTCTCGACCCGGGCGTCGAAAGCGTCGACGATGCTCTCGCGCTCCTCGCGGAAACGCGGAGGCCCGTCATTCCTTGTCGCGGATGGCCGCTCGTTCGCGCTGCTCGTTGATCCCGATCCAGACCGCCTGGCGGCGGCAAAACCAGCAGATCGGACGCCGGCCTGGTGGGCCTTGGACGCGAGCGTGGCGAGCATCTTCGTCTTGGAGTCGCTTCTGGGCGTGTCCGATGCGGCGGGGCAGGTCGAGGCCGAACATGATCCGGCCGCCGCACTGCGGCTCGCCGAACGGGACGGCGGCATTGCGCTGTTCCTCAAGCCCGCTCCCCTCGCGGGCATCGTCGCGGTTGCCGAGGCCGGTGACGCCATGCCTCGCAAGTCGACCTTGTTTCTGCCCAAGCCTCGATCGGGCATGGCGATGCGCGCGTTCCGATTCGAAGCGTGATTTTTCGCAGGTGCAGATCATGGCGTTGCGCTGATCTTTTTGATCTCGAGAACCTCGACTTCGCAGCGACTTGCGGCGCCTTGCGCGCCGCGCCAGAACCGGCGCCGCAGCTCGCCGCGGACCTCGATCACCTCACCGCCGGCCCATCGTGCCGCCGTCCGCCGGACCCCCGCCTTGAAGGCCACGCAATCGATCGTGTCGACCGTGGGCAGTTGTCGACCGCTCGCCGAGACGCCGCGGTTGTCACGGCCGACGACGAGCCGCCAACTCACCAACTCGTCGCCGCTCGGCAGGACGCGAACGGTTGGCTCCCCCGACACCCGACCTCCGAGAACGACTTCGTTGTGCCCCTCGACGACAACCGCGCGCCTTGGACCGCCGGAGGCCCGCTTGGTCGTGGCCGCGCTGGTCGGGCTGAGTTTGGTCGGTGCAGACGTCGCTGACTTCGTCGCCGCCATCGGGTTCCTCCCTGCGAGCCGGCGCGGCTGGCAGCCGCCATCTATCCAGCTGGCAGCAGCATTGCGGCAGGCAGCATCGCTGACGCGGGGTCGTCGCGAAGATGTGGAAGACCGCGGCGGCAGCCTGCCTGTGCACAAGGTTGTCAGGGCGAGTCGGCAGCGGCTGCCGACATCGGCGAGCTCAGCGGGCGTCGAGCTCGTCGATCCGCTCTTGCGCGTCGGTCTCGCCCTCGGCGTCGGCTAACGCCGCCGCAACGAACCACTCCCGTGCATCGTCGCGGCGACGCGCGGCAAGTAACGCGTCGGCGTACGCGTAGAAAAGCCGAGCGGACCACGGATCACGACGCTTCGGATCGAGATCGGCACCCTGCAGACTCACAACGGCCGCCTCCGGCTGACCAAGGTCGCGGCGAGCCCCGGAGGCGACGATGCGCATCTCCACGGTGCCTGCGCGATCGAGTCCGCGCGCCTCGGGACTCGCGGCTAGCGCCAGCGCCCGCTCCGGACGCCCAAGTCCTCGCTCGCAGTCGGCCATCACGGGCAGGTGATCGACCGAGCCGTTGATCCGCCGGCTCGCGCGCAACTCGGCGAGTGCCTCTGCCCAGTCGCCGTTGGCGTAGGCGCACAGCCCGACCGCCTCGCGCACGACCGCGATGCGCGGCAACCGCCTGCGAGCGGCCTCGGCATGGGCGTAGGCGGACTTTGGGTCGTCGTCGATCAACCGGCCGGCCATGACCAAGTGCCGCGCGACCAGGTCAGCGGTCTCCTTCGAGACGGTCCGCAGTTCCGCGCGCGCCTCTCTCGGTAGTTCCGCCGGCATGACGTCGTCAGGGATCAGCGGATCGATCGTTGCCGGACGCCGCACGCCGCGCTCGACGCGCGCGGGACGGACCCGACTGCTCCGACGGTCGAGCCCGATACGGGGTGC
Organism: uncultured Actinomycetes bacterium; assembly: GCA_963799955.1. Classification (GTDB taxonomy): domain Bacteria; phylum Actinomycetota; class Actinomycetes; order Acidothermales; family Acidothermaceae; genus PALSA-607. The sequence goes on along the minus strand of CAWCZJ010000002.1, from coordinate 372,722 downwards.
GCTTGCGGATCGGGCCGGGCGCCGCGATAAGTCGACGGCTGCCGGTCGCGGGCTGCCGGTGGGCGCGCGGACGCTCGGTCGCGAGTCGATACCCGCCTTGCCCCGGGCAGATGAACGTTCTTGGTAGGCGGTGCGCTCGAGGCCCCGAGAAGGAGTGCGAGCAGGTGGGCCTGCCGGTCGATCGCGCTCGCCCGTCGGCCGTGCCGTCGAAGGCCGGGCCGAACTAGCGCTGGACGCGGCGGGAGGCGCAGACCGCTGCGACGGGTCCGACCTCGGTCGCGGGCTTCGCCGTCGGAGCCCGCCGGCGTGCTCGACGCGGGCCTGGTGCTGCGAGTCGGTGCGCTCGGTCATAGCTGCCACGCGCCGGCGCTCCGCGATCGGGTGTCCGGCCGTACGGCGCGGCACGACGCGGCGCGCTCGGGTCGGCTGTTTCCCGTCGCGGCGCGCCTGTGCGTGCTCTGGGCTGTTCGAAGTCGCCCGCCCGAGATGTGGCTCGTGGACCCGCCACCCGGGGACCGTCCACGCGTGGTGCGCCAGCGCGCGCTGTGCCGACCCGAGGACCGTCCGTGCGTGGACCACCGGTACGCGGAGCCTCGTGCGTGGGCCACCGGTGCGAGGAGCCTCGGTGCGTGGGCCACCGGTGCGTGGACCGGCCGGCCGAGCACCGCTTGCACGAGCGGCGCCGGTGCGAGGGGCGCCGCCGCGAGGGGCGCGAGGCGCGGGGACCCGAGGCGCGGGTAGCGCCGTCCCGCGGTGCAGCTGACGCGCCGCGAGAGGCTGGCGCGCGCTCGGATGACTTGCCGGCCGCTGGCCGCGCCGCCCAGGACTTACCAGCCGGCGTCTTCCCGGTCGTTGGCCGACGCGGCGAGTGCGTTGGCCGAGCGGTCGTTGGCCGAGGCGCGAGCGGGACGACGCAGCAGCGGGCTTCCCGGCCCGCGCGCCGCCCGCTTGCTTCGCGCCGGCTGCTCGAGCGGGGCGCCGATCAGGCGACTCTGGCATGGGAATGCGCACCTTCCGAGAAATACATTTCGAATACAAATGCGACGACAAATGCATTGAGGGCCACCCGCGAACGGGTGACCCTCAATGGAAAGATGTCCGGCGGCGTCCTACTCTCCCACGCGGTGGCCCGCGCAGTACCATCGGCGCAGAAAGGCTTAGCTTCCGGGTTCGGAATGGGACCGGGCGTTTCCCTCTCGCTATGACCGCCGTAACTCTATTGAGATGTCAGTCGAATTACCGACCGTATCCCGGGAACTGCACAGTGGACGCGTAGCTTATTGCCGGCATTGCCGGCAAAGATTTGTGTGTGGTCAAGCCCTCGGCCTATTAGTACCGGTCGGCTGCATGCGTTGCCGCACTTCCACCTCCGGCCTATCAACCCTGTGATCTAGCAGGGGGCCTTACCAGGTTAACCCTGTGGGAGACCTCATCTTGAAGCGAGCTTCCCGCTTAGATGCTTTCAGCGGTTATCCCTGCCGAACGTAGCTAACCAGCAGTGCACTTGGCAGTACAACTGGCACACCAGAGGTTCGTCCGTCCCGGTCCTCTCGTACTAGGGACAGCTCTTCTCAAGTCTCCTGCGCGCGCGGCGGATAGGGACCGAACTGTCTCACGACGTTCTAAACCCAGCTCGCGTACCGCTTTAATGGGCGAACAGCCCAACCCTTGGGACCTACTCCAGCCCCAGGATGCGACGAGCCGACATCGAGGTGCCAAACCATGCCGTCGATATGGACTCTTGGGCAAGATCAGCCTGTTATCCCCGGGGTACCTTTTATCCGTTGAGCGACGTCGCTTCCACAAGCCAACGCCGGATCACTAGTTCCTGCTTTCGCACCTGCTCGACATGTCTGTCTCACAGTCAAGCTCCCTTGTGCACTTGCACTCGACACCTGATTACCAACCAGGCTGAGGGAACCTTTGAGCGCCTCCGTTACATTTTGGGAGGCAACCGCCCCAGTTAAACTACCCACCAGACACTGTCCCTGATCCGGATTACGGACCGAGGTTAGACAATCAGTACGACCAGAGTGGTATTTCAACGTTGACTCCACCTGAACTGGCGTCCAAGCTTCAAAGTCTCCCACCTATCCTACACAAGTCGAACCAACCACCAATATCAAGCTATAGTAAAGGTCCCGGGGTCTTTCCGTCCTGCCGCGCGTAACGAGCATCTTTACTCGTAGTGCAATTTCGCCGAGCCTATGGTTGAGACAGTCCAGAAGTCGTTACGCCATTCGTGCAGGTCGGAACTTACCCGACAAGGAATTTCGCTACCTTAGGATGGTTATAGTTACCACCGCCGTTTACTGGCGCTTAAGTTCTGAGCTTCGCACCCGAAGGCACTAACCCGTCCCCTTAACGTTCCAGCACCGGGCAGGCGTCAGTCCGTATACATCGTTTTGCAACTTCGCACGGACCTATGTTTTTAGTAAACAGTCGCTTCTCGCTAATCTCTGCGGCCGAACCACGCTTCGGAGGCAAGCTCCTACACGCGACGCGGCCCCCCTTATCCCGAAGTTACGGGGGTATTTTGCCTAGTTCCTTAACCATAGTTCGCTCGATCGCCTTGGTATTCTCTACCTGATCACCTGAGTCGGTTTGGGGTACGGGCCGCCATAACACTCGCTAGAGACTTTTCTCGGCAGCATAGGATCATCCACTTCGCCTTGACGGCTCGGCATCGGGTCTCAGGCACGTGAAGCGCGGATTTGCCTACGCTTCGCCCTACACCCTTACCCCGGGTCTACCATCGCCCGGGTTGGACTACCTTCCTGCGTCATCCCATCGCTTGCCTACTGTCAGCTCGGGTCGTGCTATCCACCCGCAGTCCCGAAGGACCGCAGGCTTCGAACACTTAGCATTGCTGAGTTCGACATGGGCGTGTTAAAGCGGGTACGGGAATATCAACCCGTTGTCCATCGACTACGCCTGTCGGCCTCGCCTTAGGTCCCGACTTACCCTGGGCGGATTAGCCTGCCCCAGGAACCCTTGATCATTCGGCGGACGGGTTTCTCACCCGTCTTTCGCTACTCATGCCTGCATTCTCACTCGTGTGGCGTCCACGACTGGGTCACCCCGCCGCTTCACTCGCCACACGACGCTCCCCTACCCATCCACGCGCCTGGACCCACAAGGGGTCGAGCTATTGCGTGAATGCCACGGCTTCGGCGGTGTGCTTGAGCCCCGCTACATTGTCGGCGCGGAATCACTTGACCAGTGAGCTATTACGCACTCTTTCAAGGGTGGCTGCTTCTAAGCCAACCTCCTGGTTGTCTGTGCGACTCCACATCCTTTCCCACTTAGCACACGCTTGGGGGCCTTAGCCGGTGGTCTGGGTTGTTTCCCTCTCGACTACGAACCTTATCGCCCGCAGTCTCACTGCCGCGCTCTCACTTACCGGCATTCGGAGTTTGGCTGATTTCAGTAAGCTTTTAGGCCCCTTAGACCATCCAGTGCTCTACCTCCGGTAAGAAACACGCGACGCTGCACCTAAATGCATTTCGGGGAGAACCAGCTATCACGGAGTTTGATTGGCCTTTCACCCCTACCCACAGGTCATCCCCCAGGTTTTCAACCCTGGTGGGTTCGGTCCTCCACGCGGTCTTACCCGCGCTTCAACCTGCCCATGGGTAGATCACTCCGCTTCGGGTCTAGAGCATGCGACTGAGACGCCCTATTCGGACTCGCTTTCGCTACGGCTGCCCCTCACGGGTTAACCTCGCCACATACCACTAACTCGCAGGCTCATTCTTCAAAAGGCACGCGGTGACGGCCGCCGAGTAAACTCGACGACGACGCTCCCACGGTTTGTAGGCACACGGTTTCAGGTACTATTTCACTCCCCTCCCGGGGTACTTTTCACCTTTCCCTCACGGTACTTGTCCGCTATCGGTCACCAGGGAGTATTTAGGCTTAGCGGGTGGTCCCGCCGGATTCACACGGAATTTCACGGGCTCCGTGCTACTTGGGATGTCGCTCGGAAGTCGTCAATGTTTCGTCTACGGGGGTCTTACCCTCTATGCCGGCCCTTTCGCATGGCCTTCGACTACATCGACGATTTCTTACTTCCTGTCAGATCGGCAGACCCGACTGAACGATCCCACAACCCCGACCACGCAACGCCTGCCGGCTATCACACGTGATCGGTTTGGCCTGTTCCGCTTTCGCTCGCCACTACTAACGGAATCGCGGTTGCTTTCTCTTCCTGTGGGTAATGAGATGTTTCACTTCCCCACGTTCCCTCCACATGCCCTATTTTGTTCAGGCATGGGTGACAGGACATGACTCCTGCCGGGTTTCCCCATTCGGAAATCCTCGGATCAAAGCTCGGTTGACAGCTCCCCGAGGCTTATCGCAGCCTCCTACGTCCTTCTTCGGCTCCTGGTGCCAAGGCATCCACCGTGCGCCCTTAATAACTTGACCACAAAGATGCTCGCGTCCACTGTGCAGTTCTCAAGATGCGGGCGGGGATCCGACTCAACTTCGCCGCGTACACCCTCACGAGGATGCCGTTCGGCGGGAGTCGTCCCGCAGAGAGTCGACGCGCTTAAAGCGCCCGATCCCTCAGGACCCAACAGCGTGCGCAATCCAAGGCCTGCCGTCAACACAGGGTTTCCACGCCGCAAAGCGGCAGTACTTGCTGTGCCTTCATAGGCCTTTGATTGAATAGTCAGTGTTCCACCCTGAGCACCCAGACGGCATGAACAGCCGTCATTGGGGTCTGGACAAGTAATCCGAAAGATTCTCGCCAGTTGCTCCTTAGAAAGGAGGTGATCCAGCCGCACCTTCCGGTACGGCTACCTTGTTACGACTTCGTCCCAATCGCCGATCCCACCTTCGACGGCTCCCTCCCTTACGGGTTGGGCCACCGGCTTCGGGTGTTACCGACTTTCGTGACGTGACGGGCGGTGTGTACAAGGCCCGGGAACGTATTCACCGCAGCGTTGCTGATCTGCGATTACTAGCGACTCCGACTTCATGGGGTCGAGTTGCAGACCCCAATCCGAACTGAGACCGACTTTTTGGGATTCGCTCCACCTTGCGGTATCGCAGCCCTTTGTATCGGCCATTGTAGCATGTGTGCAGCCCTGGACTTAAGGGGCATGATGATTTGACGTCATCCCCACCTTCCTCCGAGTTGACCCCGGCAGTCTCCTATGAGTCCCCGCCATTACGCGCTGGCAACATAGGACGAGGGTTGCGCTCGTTGCGGGACTTAACCCAACATCTCACGACACGAGCTGACGACAACCATGCACCACCTGTGTACGACCCTTGCGGACCTGACGTCTCTGCCAGATTTCCGTACATGTCAAACCCAGGTAAGGTTCTTCGCGTTGCATCGAATTAAGCCACATGCTCCGCCGCTTGTGCGGGCCCCCGTCAATTCCTTTGAGTTTTAGCCTTGCGGCCGTACTCCCCAGGCGGGGCGCTTAATGCGTTAGCTGCGGCACAGAGGACGTGGAAGGTCCCCTACACCTAGCGCCCAACGTTTACGGCGTGGACTACCAGGGTATCTAATCCTGTTCGCTCCCCACGCTTTCGCTCCTCAGCGTCAGTTTTGGCCCAGAGACCCGCCTTCGCCACCGGTGTTCCTCCTGATATCTGCGCATTTCACCGCTACACCAGGAATTCCAGTCTCCCCTGCCATACTCTAGTCTGCCCGTATCGAATGCAGGCCCAGGGTTGAGCCCTGGGTTTTCACATCCGACGCGACAAACCGCCTACGAGCTCTTTACGCCCAATAAATCCGGACAACGCTTGCACCCTACGTATTACCGCGGCTGCTGGCACGTAGTTAGCCGGTGCTTCTTCTGCAGGTACCGTCACTTTCGCTTCGTCCCTGCTGAAAGAGGTTTACAACCCGAAGGCCTTCATCCCTCACGCGGCGTCGCTGCGTCAGGCTTTCGCCCATTGCGCAATATTCCCCACTGCTGCCTCCCGTAGGAGTCTGGGCCGTGTCTCAGTCCCAGTGTGGCCGGTCGCCCTCTCAGGCCGGCTACCCGTCGTCGCCTTGGTAGGCCATTACCCCACCAACAAGCTGATAGGCCGCGGGCCCATCCCTCACCGTCGGAGCTTTCCACCTCAAGAGATGCCGCTCGAGGTCGTATCCGGTATTAGCCCCGGTTTCCCGAGGTTATCCCAGTGTGAGGGGCAGGTTGCCCACGTGTTACTCACCCGTTCGCCGCTGATCACCTCCCGAAGGAGGGTCACCGCTCGACTTGCATGTGTTAAGCACGCCGCCAGCGTTCGTCCTGAGCCAGGATCAAACTCTCCGTAGATGTCTCTATGGTTAGCCGCTTTAAAAGCGGGTGACCGACATATTGGAGTGATCATGGATCGAACAGACGTAAACTAGCTGTCTGTCTTTACCAAAGGAATTCCGCTACAGGCAAGAATGCCCGTAGACGGGGTTATGTTTTGGCACTGACTTTTGCACGCTGTTGAGTTCTCAAGGAACGGACGCGCACCTAGTAAGGCCTTTCGGCCGTTCTGGGGGCAACCTCTCTAACTTAGCCGAGGGCACTGGTGGTGTCAAACCACGCAACGCTCTCCTCCACACGACCTCAGGCGGCCTTCGGCATCACGCCGATGACCGTCATTTTCGATCGGGGGAAGCCCGAGACCGGCCGCCATCGGCGTCCGTTCCTCCCGGGAACAAAGCGCAGCTTACGAGGGCCCGAGTGGGCCGGTCAAATCCGGGCGACCAGCGTGGTTTCAGCGGTCTGCACGCGCTCCCACCACCGACCGTTTCCCGCGGCGGATCACGACCCATCGCCCGTGCAAGAGGTCGACCAGTCTGCAGTGCGGCGTCCGGGTCGGTGACCTTGGTGTTGTTGATGTAGACACCGCCTTCGACGACTGCCCGGCGAGCCGCCGACCTGGAGTCAACGAGTTCGGTGGCGATCAACACATCGAGCACCGCCGGCAGCGGATCAGCGTGGATTGCGACGACTCCCGTCTCCGACAGCGCGGCGGCGAGAGTGGCTTCGTCGAGATCGGCCAGCTCGCCGCGACCGAACAATGCCGCGCTGGCCGCAACCGCCCGAGCGCACTCGTCGGCACCGTGCACCAGCGTTGTCAACTCCTCAGCGAGCGCGCGTTGGGCCTCCCGTGCGGCGGGACGCTGCGCGACCGCAGCCTCCAACTCTTCGATCTCCTCGCGCGGGCGCAGGCTGAAGATCTTCAGGTAGCTCGACTACGTCTCGGTCGTCGCTGTTGATCCAGAACTGGTAGAAGGCGTACGGCGACGTCATCTCCGCTTCGAGCCAGATCGTGCCCGATTCCGTCTTGCCGAACTTGGTCCCGTCGGCCTTCGTGATCAACGGGGTCGCCAACGCGTGCGCCGACGCGCCTTCGACGCGGTGAATGAGGTCGAGACCAGCGGTCAGGTTGCCCCACTGGTCACTCCCGCCCGTCTGCAGCGTGCAGCCGTGCCGGCGGTAGAGCTCGAGGAAGTCGAGCCCCTGCAGGATCTGGTAGCTGAACTCCGTGTAGCTGATCCCTACGTCGGAGTTCAACCGGGCGCTGACAGCGTCTTTCGCCAGCATTTTGTTCACCCGGAAATGCTTTCCGATATCGCGCAGCAAATCGATGGCGGAAAGATTCGCCGTCCAATCGAGGTTATTGACCATCACGGCGGGCTGGGCAGCATGCTCCCCCGCCGAAATCAAGAAATGGCCCGACCTGCCGCTTGATCTTCTCAACCCAGTCCGCCACCGTCGCCGGGTCGTTGAGTTGGCGCTCGGAGTTCTCCTTCGGATCTCCGATCAGCCCGGTGGCCCCGCCGACGAGTGCGAGCGGCCGGTGACCAGCGTCCTGGAAGCGCCGCAGCGTGAGGATCTGCACGAGGTTTCCCAGATGCAAGCTCGGAGCCGTCGGATCGAAGCCGCAGTAGAGCGTGATCGGCCCCTCGTCGAGCGCGGCACGCAGCGCGCCGAGGTCGGTGCTCACGGCGATCAGGCCACGCCACGCGAGGTCGTCAAGAAAATGGGGGGATTGCGTCACGCCCGAATCCTTGCGCATCGGCGACGTCAGCGCTCGGACGGCTTGGCGGGACGGCGTTTCTCGACGGACGCGCGATACGGAGAGACCGTCGGCTCGCCGTCCAGCCAAAAGCGCCAGGGCGTCTCCGCACCCGCTGACAATCCGACCCGCGGGCCGGCGAGCACCTCGACTTGCGCTGCGGCTGAGCTCCGCGGCGCACCTCCAGCGGCTCGGCCGGGTCGCACGCGTCGAGCCCGTACTCGGCCCGCCCGACTCCGAGCGCGACGGTGAGGCGCGCCGGTCCGCGCGCGAGATCGCGGGGTGGCGAGCCACGGCGCAGGGTCGCCAACTCCACGCCTTCGACGACTTCGCCTGCCCGAAGCAACACCGCGGCCGCTGTACCCACGCCGTCACAGACGAGGTTCATGCAGTAGTGCATGCCGTAGGTGAAGTAGACGTACACGAAGCCCGGCTCACCGAACATGATCGAGTTGCGCGGTGTGCAGACCTCGGTAGGCGTGCGAGCCGGGGTCGAGGTCGCCTTGGTACGCCTCGACCTCGGTGAGGCGCACCGCGACAAGACCTTCTGCTGTCTCGTGCTCGATCACGCAACCGAGGAGGTCAGGCGCCACAGCGGCGGCCGGGCGGTCGAAGAACGAGCGCTTCAGGGACTGTCACGGCACCTCGCAGCCCGCAGTGCTGCTCCCGACCGTCACCACACACTCAGGGCTGCGAAGGTTCGGACGCCGTCGCCCACGCCAACTGACCGGATATTAGCGAGCGCAGGTCGGCCATCTGCTCGGCGACCCGCTCGGGTGCGGTGCCCCCACGCGCCGAGCGAGCAGCAAGCGCACCCCGCACAGAGAGCACCGATCGAATCTCGGGCGTGAGATGCGGCGAGAACTCCGCAAGCTGCGCGTCGTCGACGTCGGACAGATCGCAGTTGTGTTGAGCGCACCACGCGACCAGCCGCCCGACCGCCTCGTGAGCCTCGCGAAACGGAACGCCGCGGCGTACCAGATCCTCCGCGACGTCGGTTGCCAGCGCGAATCCTTCGGGCGCCGCCGCCGCCAGTCGATCGGTGTCGATGCGCATGGTCGCGATCATGCCGGTGACCGCCGGCAGCAGCACGAGCAGCGTGTCGAGCGAGTCGAAGACCGGCTCCTTGTCTTCTTGCAGGTCCCTGTCGTACGCGAGCGGCAGGCCCTTCAGCATGGTCAGAATCGCGGTCAGATTGCCGACGAGGCGGCCAGTCTTCCCGCGCGCCAGCTCGGCGACGTCCGGATTCTTCTTCTGCGGCATGATCGATGACCCGGTCGCGAAGCTGTCGTCGAGTTCGACCCAACGGAACTCGCGACTGGTCCACAGCACGATCTCTTCGCCGATACGCGACAGATGGATCCCCACCATCGCCGCGCAGAACGCGAACTCGGCAGCGAAATCCCGGTCGCTCACGGCGTCCATCGAGTTTGCGGCGGACGACGTGAAGCCGAGCTCGTGCGCGGTCGTGACCGGGTCAAGTGGCAACGACGAACCGGCCAGTGCGCCTGCGCCCAGCGGGGAGACCGCGGTCCGCACGTCCCAGTCGCGCAACCGGTCGACGTCGCGCGCGAACGCCTGCACGTGCGCGAGCAGATGATGCGCGAACAACACCGGCTGCGCGTGTTGCAGGTGTGTCATGCCAGGCGCGGGCGCGTCCTTGTGCCGCTCGGCGACGTCAACAAGTGCGGTTTCGAGCTCCGCTCAGCCGCTGCACGAGCAGCCGGACGTGCGCGCGCAGGTACAGCCGCAGGTCGGTGGCGATCTGATCGTTGCGGCTTCGGCCAGCGCGCAGCTTGCCACCAAGCGGCCCGAGTCGTTCGATCAAGCCCGCGCTCGAGGGCGGTGTGCACGTCCTCGTCCGCGACCGTCGGGACGAACGCACCCGACTGGCACGCGGCATCGAGATCGTCGAGTGCTGCGACCATCAGCCGCAGTTCGTCGTCGTCCAGCAAACCGGCCCTGTGCAGCACGCGCGCATGCGCCCGCGAGCTCATCAGGTCATACGGCGCGAGGCGCCAATCGAAATGCACGGACACCGACAGCGCGGCGAGTGCGGCCGCCGGACCGCCCTCGAACCGTCCGCCCCACAGCCGCATTGGCTCGGCTGCGTGGCGGGTCGGCGCCTGAGTCGGTCTGTCATCCGATCAGGCTCCCGCGACTGACGAGCCGCTTTTCACCGCGAGGTCACGGCGGGCGGCGGTCTTGCTCGGGAGGCCCCACAACTCCACGAAGCCCTTGGCCAGCGACTGGTCGAACACGTCGCCCGTGTCGTACGTGGCGAGCTTGTAGTCGTAGAGAGACTCAGGGCTGCGGCGGCCGGTCACGACGGCCCGACCACCGTGCAGCGTCATCCGGATGTCGCCGGTGACGTGCTGCTGGGAGAACGCGATGAACTCGTCGAGCGCGTACTTCAGCGGCGAGAACCACAAGCCGTCGTAGACCAGCTCGCCCCACCGCTGCTCAACCTGCTTCTTGAATCTGGCCAGGTCGCGTTCGGTGGTGACGTTCTCGAGCTCTTGGTGTGCGGTGATCAGCGCCGATCGCGCCGGGCGCTTCGTAGACCTCACGGCTCTTGATGCCGACCAAGCGGTCCTCGACCATGTCGAGCCGGCCAACGCCTTGCGCACCGGCGCGCGTGTTCAGTTCGGAGATCGCCTGCAGCACAGTCACCGGCCGGCCGTCGATCGCAGTTGGCTTGCCCTGCTCGAAGGTGATGACGACTTCGTCAGGCTCGCGCGGCGTAGCCGGATTCGCTGTGTAGGCGTAGATGTCTTCGATCGGGGCGTTCCAGATGTCCTCAAGGAAGCCTGTCTCGATCGCGCGGCCCCACACGTTGGAGTCGATCGAGTACGGCGACTTCTTGTTGACGTCGATCGGCAGACCCTTCTCCTCGGCGAATGCGATCGCCTTGTCGCGGGTCATGCCCGAGTCGCGCACGGGTGCGAGCACCGTGAGATTCGGATCGAGCGCACCGATGCCGACTTCGAACCTGACCTGATCGTTGCCCTTGCCGGTGCTGCCGTGGGCAACCCTGGTCGCGCCGAACTGATGCGCCGCAGCGACGAGATGTTTGTTGATGACGGGGCGCGACAGCGCAGACACGAGCGGGTAGCGCTCCATGTACAGCGCGTTGGCTTTGATCGCAGGCAGGCAGTAATCGTCGGCGAACTCGTCCTTCGCGTCGACGACGATCGCCTCGACCGCACCGCAAGCAAGCGCTCGCTCGCGCACGACGTTCATGTCTTCGCCGCCCTGGCCGACGTCGGCCGCGACGGCGATGACCTCCGCCCCGGTCTCGGCCGCGATCCAGCCAATACACACCGAGGTGTCGAGACCTCCTGAATAGGCGAGTACGACGCGCTCTGTCACGAAACTTCTCCAGTGCTAGTGGGCGGGATTAGGTCTTGCGGTCGGACAGGTGCAGCAACTGCTCGGCAACGTCATTGCCACCATCGGGGTCGCGGCACACGCACAACACCGTGTCGTCGCCGGCCACGGTACCGATGATGGTTGCCAGGTCGGCGTGGTCGATCGCCCCGGCAAGCAGATGCGCGCCACCAGGTGGCGTGCGCGCCACCACGATGTTGCCGGACGCGCGGACCGAGACGAGCAACTCCCCCGCCATCCGGATCAGCCGTGCGTGGGCAGCGGATGCAGTCTGAACCCGATCGGACGTCGGACGGCTGACGGCATCGTCGCCATCGCGAGGGACGACGTAGACGAAGCCGCCGCCGGCGCTGCGCAACCGCAGTGCGCCGATCTCGTCGAGGTCGCGCGACAGCGTTGCCTGAGTCACCACCAAGCCCTCGGCGGCGAGCAGGTCAACGAGTTCTGACTGCGAATGCACCGGCGTCCACGCGAGTAGTTCGATGATGCGGGCGTGCCGCGCCGCCTTCGTGGCCGGCGCATCGGCTCGTCGCCCCTCGGTCGTCGCAGTCGCAGCAGTCGCACCGGTCGCGCGCTGCCGGGCCGCGCTCACGCCTGCTCCAACAGGAAGGCCAGCAACGCCTTCTGGGCATGCAACCGGTTCTCGGCCTGGTCGAACACGAACGAATGCGGGCCGTCGATGACGGATGCGGCGATCTCCTCGCCGCGATGGGCCGGCAGGCAGTGCAAGACCATGACGTCGCCAGCCGCCAACGCGACGAGTCGATCGTCGATCTGATACGCAGCGAACACCAGCTTGCGAGCGTCGGACTCGTCCTCCTGGCCCATCGACGCCCAGACATCGGTGTAGAGGACGTCGGCACCTGTCGCAGCCTCGGCGGCATCGTGCGTGACCAGCACGCTGCCACCGGTGCGTTCAGCAATCGCGGTGGCTCGTTGCACGATTGCCGGCAATGGCTCATAGCCGGACGGCGATGCGATCCGTACGTGCATCCCTGCGAGTGCGCCGCCGAGCAAAATCGAGTGCGCGACATTGTTGCCGTCGCCCACGTAAGTGATCACCTGCCCTGTGGGATCGCCGCGATGCTCGCGGATCGTCATCAGATCAGCCAGCCATTGGCACGGGATGCACAAGGTCCGACAGTGCATTCACGACCGGGACGCTCGAACTCGCGGCGAGCGCCTCGATCCGCTCGTGTCCGTAGCGTGCGCAAGACGATCGCCGACACGTACCTCGACAGCACCTGCCCGGTGTCCTCGATCGGTTCGCCGCGCACCAGTTGCGACGTGCGGGCGTCGATGATGAGCGGGTGACCGCCGAGTTCGGCGATACCGACCTCGAAGGAGACCCTGGTCCGGGTCGACTGCTTCTCGAACAACACCGCAACCGACCGGGGACCTGCGAGCGGCCGCGCGGCCAGCCTGTCCTTCTTCAGCCGGTCAGCTTGATCAAGGATCGCCACAACCTCGACGGGATCGAGGTCGTCGTCGATCAAGAAGTGGCGAGGCTTGGTCATGACGCCTGCCCGGTAGTTCGAGGTAGCCAGCGTGGCAGCGTCGAGAATCGCCGGCAGCGCAGCCACGAACCGGTCGGCCTCGTCGATCGTCAGGATGAGCGGTGGCGCGATTCGGATCGCATCGGGCTGCACGGCGTTCACCAGGAAACCTTCGGCTCTGCTCGCCTTTTCGACAGCAGGAGCAATCGGTTCGGCCAACTCGAGCGCCAGCCACAAGCCGAGACCACGAACACCCACGAGCGCAGGATGCTCGACAGCCGCCAGCCCGTCGGCGAAATGAGTGCCGACCTTTGTCACGTGCGCGAGCAGATCCTGGCGCTCGATCGTGTCGATCACCGCCAAGGCTGCTGCGCACGCAATCGGATTGCCGCCGAAGGTGCTGCCGTGATCACCCTTGGCGAACACCTCGCCGAACTGACCCATCGCAATGCAGACCCCGATCGGCAATCCGCCACCGAGCCCTTTCGCGAGGGTGATGACATCTGGCCGGATTCCTTCGGCCTCGTGCAGGAACCAGGCGCCGGTGCGGCCGATACCGGACTGAATCTCGTCGAGCACGAAGACGGCGCCGGTCGCCGTGCAGATCTCGCGTGCTGCCCGCAAGTAGCCAGCGGGCGGAGCGATGACGCCGCCCTCTCCGAGTAGCGGTTCGAGGAAGAGCGCAGCTGTTCGATCAGTGACGGCTGCCGCGAGCGCCTCGGTATCGCCGTACGGAACGAAGAGAACCTCAGCGCCGTAAGGCCCGAAGGGCTCACGTATGGATGGCTTGCCGGTCAGCGCGAGAGAACCCATCGTCCGGCCGTGGAAGCTCTTGTCCGCGGCCACGACGTAGCTACGGTTCGGTCCGGCGTGCTTGCGCACGAGCTTGTAAGCGGCTTCGTTGGCTTCGGTGCCGCTATTGGCGAAGAACGCCCGGCCATTGCCACCGAGCAAGGCCACCAGCTTCTCGGCAAGGCTGATCACCGGCTCATGGCAGAACAGGTTGCTGGTGTGCGAAATCGTGGCGACCTGCGTCGACACCGCCTCGACCACGGCCGGGTGAGCGTGACCCAAAGACGACACGGCGATACCGGCGATCAGGTCGAGATACGCACGCCCGTCGGCGTCCCAGACCGTGCAACCCTCGCCACGCACAAGCGGAACCGCCGGCGCATACGTCGGCATCATGACCGCGTCGAAACGGGCCAACAGGTCGGCGTTACTCATGACGACCGCACCATCGTGCCGATCCCTTCATCGGTAAAGATTTCAAGCAGGACGGCGTGTGGTACGCGTCCGTCGAGAACGTGGGCGCTCGCGACGCCGCCTCTTACAGCGCGCAGGCAGGCTTCCATCTTGGGCACCATTCCGGTCGACAGGCTCGGCAACAGAACCTCGAGCTCGTCGGCGCTCAACGCGCTGATGACCGCGTCGCTGTTCGGCCAGTCGGCGTACAGGCCTTCGACGTCGGTGAGCACCACGAGCTTCTCTGCCCCCAGCGCGACTGCGAGCGCCGCCGCCGCGGTGTCGGCGTTCACGTTGTAGACGCACGGTTGCCCGGCATCATCGAAGCCTCGCGCCACACTGGAGACAACAGGGATTCGACCGTCGTCCAGCAGGCTCGTAACGACGCCAGGTTCGACGGCGGCGATGTCGCCGACGAGACCTATGTCGACGGGTTCGCCGTCGACGATGGCCGGCCGGCGGACCGCAGTGAAAAGCTGCCCATCTTCGCCGCTGAGCCCGACCCCGAACGGGCCGTGGGCATTGAGCAGCCCGACGACGTCACGCTGCACCTGACCGACGAGCACCATGCGCACGACGTCCATCGTTTCGGGAGTAGTGACCCGAAGGCCGCCAGCGAACGCAGGTTCGATCCCGAGCTTGTCGAGCTGCGCATTGATCTGCGGCCCACCGCCATGGACGACGACCGGCCGCAGGCCCGCGTAGCGCAGGAAGACGATGTCGGCCGCAAATGATGCGGCGAGTGCCGGATCGGTCATCGCGTGACCGCCGTACTTCACCACCACGGTGCAGCCGTGGAAGCGAGCGAGATAGGGCAGCGCCTCATGCAGGGTCGACGCCTTCTGCTGCGCAGATTCGCGGCTCGTCGTCATGCTCATGTTCGGATTTCTTCATTGGAGTACGCCGAGTTCTCGCGCACGTATTCGGCAGTCAGGTCGGTCGTGAGCAGCGTCGCGGCAGCGTCACCCGCGTGCAGGTCGATCGTGATCGCGACGCGCCGCGCCGACATGTCGACCAGCGTGCGATCCTCGCCGATTGTTGAGGAGCGACAAACCCAGACCCCGTTGATCGCGACGTCGACGCCGTCGTCATCGAAGGTCGCAGCGGTGGTGCCCAGAGCCGAGAGAATCCTGCCCCAGTTGGGATCCTCGCCGTGGATCGCGCACTTCAGCAGGTTGCTGCGCGACACTGCACGAGCAACGTCGACTGCCTCGGGCTCGCTCACCGCGCCGAGAACCTCGATCTCGATGACTTTGCTCGCGCCCTCGCAGTCATCGATCAACTTGTCGGCCAATGTGGCGCACACCTGCGTGACGAGCTTCGGCGAGTTCGTCGCCGTCGACCTCGACGCCTGACGCGCCCGATGCCAGCAACAACACGGTGTCGTTCGTCGACATACATCCGTCGGAGTCGAGCCGATCGAAGGTCTTCGCGGTTGCGGCGCGCAGTGCGCGATCAAGTGTCGCCGCGTCAGCAACGGCGTCAGTCGTGAGCACGACGAGCATGGTCGCGAGTCCCGGGAGCCAGCATGGCAGCGCCCTTGGCCATACCGCCGACGGTCCAGCCTGCAGGGCGAGGTCACGGTCGCCTCTTTGGCCACAGTGTCGGTCGTCATGATGGCCTAGCCGCGTCGGTTGCCGCCGTCCGCCAGCGAGTGCGACGTGCGCGTCATGGACACCGGCCAGCAACTTGTCGATCGGCAGGTACTCACCGATCAGGCCGGTGGAACAGACCGCGACCTGTGCCGCCGAGTCGTCGAGCACTGCACGCGACTTCCTCGGCGGTCCGATGAGCATGCTGGAAGCCGAGTGCGCCGGTGCACGCGTTTGCGTTGCCGGCATTCAGCACCACCGCGACGACTTGGCCGCCCTTGACGACCTGTTGCGACCACAGCACCGGCGCTGCCTTGATGCGGTTGCCGGTGAAGACACCGGCTGCGTAAGCGCAGCGGTCCGTCGTTGACCACGAGTGCGACGTCGCTGCGGCCGCTCGGCTTGATACCGGCGACCACGCCGGCTGCCCTGAAACCCTTTGCCGCAGTCACGCTCACGGCGTGACCCCAGCGATCGGCAGCGCGGTCGTCTCGTCGAACCCAAGAGCGATGTTCGCGTTCTGGATCGCCTGCCCCGCCGCACCCTTCGTCAGGTTGTCGAGCGCGGAGACGACGACGATGCGGCCCGCATGTTCGTCGAGCGCGACTTGGAGGTGGACCGAGTTCGAACCGAGCGTCGCACCCGTCTGCGGCCACTCCCCCTCGGGCAACAGATACACGAAGGGTTCGGTGGCGTAGGCCGAGTCAAAGGCCTCGCGCAATGCGGCTAGCGAGACGCCCGGCGTCGGCCGCGCAGTGCAGGTCGCCAAGATGCCCCGCGGCATGGGTGCGAGAACGGGCGTGAAGGACATCGTGACGGGCTGCCCCGCGACGTCCGATAACGCTTGTTCGATCTCGGGCGTGTGCTGGTGCGTGCCGCCGACCTTGTACGGCGACAGCGACCCCATGACTTCACTGGCCATCAGGTTCGGCCGCATGCCCCGGCCAGCGCCGGTCGTGCCACTCGCGGCGACCACGACGACGTCGGCCGGCTCCGCAAGGCCGGCGGCGAACAGCGGCGCGAGCGCCAGCGTGATTGCCGTGGCGTAGCAGCCCGGGCTGGCGATCCGCCGGCTACGCGCGATCAGGGTGCGGGCGTCCGGGAAGTTCGGGCAGGCCGTAAGTCCAGGCGCCGGCGTGGCTGCCGCCGTAGTACTTGACCCACTGCGCTGGGTCGCGCAGCCGGAAGTCGGCGCCGAGGTCGACGACCAGGATGTGCTCCGGCAACTGGGCCGCAATGGCGGCCGACTGCCCGTGCGGCAGCGCAAGAAAGACGACATCGGCCTGGGCGAGGCTCGCCGCGTCGGTCGGTTCGAACACCCGTCCGCTGAACTGCCGCAGGTGAGGATGCACCGAGGTCACGAGTTCGCCCGCGTTGCTCGCGGCGGCCACCACCTCGACCGACAGGTCGGGGTGGGCGTCGAGCAGTCGCAGCAGTTCGCCGCCGGCATAGCCGCTGGCGCCCGCTACAGCCGCACTGAGTCCCATCTCGCCCGCCCCTCGCCGTCCGCCATTTTTATGCATCTGACTCGTATGAGTATACACAGCGAACGGAGCCCGGCGACAGCCGAGATGGAGCCTAGGCATGTGTCGCTGCCTGCCTAGGGTCCTGTACGGGTGCCAACGTGATCAACCAGAAAGCAAGGCGGGCGAGTCGTCGGCAAACCTCGCGGCCCAGACCGCAATCTCGGCGCGACGGGCCGCGCCAGCTTCGCGAGGATGTGCTCGACGTGCCGCCGACGACAGTAGTCCATCAAGGCGATCGGCATCCGGTGGCTGTGGGGACGGCACCGGGCGACGACGCTCAGCTCCGCAGAACTGCGCCAACTCTTTGTCCGGCTTCGGCGACTGCTGCGTCGCGGACAGCGTTCACTTCGTCGGCGGTCAACGTGTGGTCGGGCGCGCGCAGGGAGAGCCGGTAGGCCAACGAGCGGCTGCCCTCGGTGACCCCCTGCCCGCGTAGACGTCGAATAGCCGCAGCGCCTCGAGCAGCGGCCCGGCCCCGGCACGCAGTGCAGCTTCGACTTCGATCGCCGGCACATCGGCCGCAACCACCAACGCGACATCGGACGTCGCAAGCGGATACGTCGACAGCGTCGGCGCTGTCGCGAGGCCGGCCGCCGCACCGACGACGGCATCGAGATCGAGTTCGGCGGCCGCCGTGCGCGGCGGCAAACCGAAGGCCTCGACAACCCGCGGATGCAACTCCCCCGCATGCCCAACGACGACACCGTCGATACGCAGGACCGCGCAACGGCCGGAGTGCCAAGGCGCGTGCTCGTCGGCAGCAACATCGAGGACGACGCCGACTTCGCGCGCGACTGTACGCGCCGCTTCGACGGCGTCACCCCACTCAACCGGGCGACCCGGGCCCCACCAACCCGACCGTTCGCGGTCGCCGGCGAGCGCGACTGCAAGCCGGCGCGGTTGCCGTAGGCAATGCGGCGTCGAGCGCGGCGAGTTCGTCGTCGGTCGGACGTCGATCGACCGGCAACCGAGGCGGCCGAACCAGCCCGTTCTCGCGGTCGTCGATGCGATACACCAGCCCGGTCTCGAAGAGCGCCACGTCAGTGTTGCCGCGCGAGATGTTGCGACGCAATGTGGAAAGCAGGCCTGGCAGCAATGTCGTGCGCAAATCGGGCTGTTCGTCGGAGATCGGGTTCGCCAACCGCAGCGTGCGCCGCCGCGGATCGTCGATGCCGAGACCAAGAGCGTCGAGGTCACCCGGGCCGATGAACGGATAACTCGGCGCCTCGACGTAGCCCGCGTCGGCGAGCGCATTGGCGATGCGGCGGCGAGCGCGCTGAGCTTCGGTCAATCCACCACTGCGAGGTGGCACCGGCACGATCGACGGAATTCGGTCGTAGCCAACGAGACGCGCGACCTCCTCCACAAGGTCGAACGGGTCGCGCAGGTCGGGGCGCCAGCTCGGAACGGTCACGATTAACTGCGGCACCGACAACTCACTGCCCACCTGCTCGACCTCGCAGCCCACTGCGAGCAAAGCTGCCGAGTACCTCGTCAAGCTCGTAGTCGACTCCAACGACCTCGGCGGGCAGTCGCGGCGGAAATGGAGATCACGGTCGGCGGTGGCCGCTCGCCGACATCGGTCGACGTGGTTTCGGGTGTCCCTCCCCCGAACTCTGCAAGGAGATCAGCAGCACGTTGGACTGCCACGGATGCGACAGCAGGATCGACGCCGCGCTCGAAGCGACGCGATGCTTCACTCAACAAGCCGTGCCGACGGGCGCTTCGCGAAATGACGGACGCCGTGAAGTGGGCGCCTTCGAGCAGCACCTGCGACGTCGTGGCGTCGATCTCGGTGGTCGCGCCGCCCATGACGCCGGCGATACCGATGGCTCCGCTGTCGTCAGCGATCAGCAGATCGTCGGTATGCGTTGCGCGATCGACATCGTCGAGCGTGCGCACTCGCTCGTCCGGCAACGCACGGCGAACGACGATCGGTCCGCGCAGCTTATCGAGATCGTAGGCGTGCAACGGCTGGCCGAGCTCGAGCATGACGTAGTTCGTGACGTCGACGGTCAGGCTCACCGAACGCACGCCTGCGGTCTGCAGTCGGCGTTGCATCCAGTCTGGCGAACTGCGCGTCGGGTCGATCCCGCGCACGATCTGTGCGACGAAACGATCGCACCCGCTGGCGTCGTCGATGCGCACCGGCCACCCGCCGTCCGCGCTGCCGGCGGCCACCGTCACTGCAAGCGCCGGGTCATCGAACGGGATGCGGTACGACGCCGCGAGTTCGCGCGCAAGGCCGCGCACGGACATCGCGTAGCCGCGGTCAGGTGTCGGCGAAACGTCGAGAACGATCGTCACCGAGCCCGAGAACGACGGCCGCGTCAGCTCCGAGCGGGGTGCCCGGTGGTAACACCAAGATGCCTGTGTGGTCGTCACCAATGCCGAGCTCGCGAACCGAGCAGATCATGCCGTCGCTGATGTGGCCGTACGTCTTGCGGGCAGAGATCGCGAACCCGCCGGGCAACACCGCACCGGGCAGCGCGACAACGACGCGATCACCGGCGGCGAAGTTGTGGGCGCCGCAGACGATGCCGCGCGGCTCGGCGCCCTCGGCCACCCGAACCTGGCACCACCGGATCGTCTTGCCGTTCGTCTGTGGCTCGTCGTCGAACGACACGACCTCACCGACGACGACCGGGCCGGCTACCGACCCCTCGACCTCGATCGAGTCAACCTCGAAGCCAGCGCGCACAAACCGATCCGCGACCTCGTGCCCGCCTTCAGCTGCCGGGATCGGTGACGATTTCACGCAACCACGACAGCCCTACGCGCACCTCAGGACTCCGGGCCGAATGCGAGGGCGAAACGCACGTCACCCTCGACGACGTCGTGCATGTCGGCTCCGCCGTGGCGTGACATCAGCGTCCGTTCGATGCCCATGCCAAACGCGAACCCCGTATAGCGCTGCGGGTCGACACCGCAGGCGATGAGCACCCGCGGGTTCACCATGCCGCAGCCGCCCCACTCGATCCAGCCTTCCGAACGACAGGTGCGGCAAGGGTGCTCGGGATCACCGACCGAAGCGCCGTGGCATACCCAACAACGCAGGTCGACCTCGGCCGACGGCTCGGTGAAGGGGAAGAAGTGCGGCCGCAGTCGGGTCACGACTCCGACCCCGAACATGGCCTCGGCGAACGCGTCGAGCGTGCCGCGCAGGTTGGCCATCGTGAGACCCTCGTCGACAGCAAGGCCCTCGCACTGGTTGAAGACCGGCGTGTGCGTCGCGTCGAGTTCGTCGGTGCGAAACGTGCGGCCCGGGGCAACGATGTAGATGGGCGGCTTGCGCGTCAGCAATGTGCGCGCCTGCACGGGTGACGTGTGGGTGCGCAGAACCACGCCGCTGTCGGCCGACTCGATGAAGAACGTGTCGGCCAGTGCGCGCGCCGGATGATCGGCCGGTGTGTTGAGTGCGTCGAAGTTGAACCATTCCGCCTCGACCTCGGGGCCTTCGGCAAGGCCCCAGCCCATCGAAATGAAGACGTCGACGATGCGGTCGGTCAGTGTCGAGATCGGGTGCCGGGCACCTCGTGGCGCGCGGTCCCACGGCAGCGTGACGTCGACCGCTTCCTCGACCAGGATCCGCGCGTCGCGCTGGGCGAGCAGCACAGCCTCACGTTCGGTGAGCGCGGCCGCAACGGCCGCACGGGCCTGACCCACCCGTCGTCCGGCATCGGCTTTGGCTTGCGGCGGTAGTGCGCCGATCTCGCGGTTGGCCAGCGCGAGCGGAGAGCGGTCGCCTGCGTGCGCCAGCCGCAGCTCTTTCAGCTGATCGAGGTCGGCCGCCGCAACAATCGCGGCCAAGGCCTCGTCGCGAAACCGCTCGACCTCGTCGGCGCGCAATGGGCTCACCTCGACTGGGTCGTAGTTGCTGTTCGGCGCGGACACGGGGCGACTCTCCAAGGTGTGCGGGATCACCCGTGAGTCTAGAGGGCGAAGGCAGGCGTCCCCGTGGGCAACGAGATCTGGAAGCTCGCCCCGCCTGCAGGCGCGTCGACGACAGCGACCTGGCCGCCATGAGCTTCGACCAGGCCCTTGACGATGTAAAGGCCGAGCCCGGTGCCGCCGCGGCGGCCAGCTCGCCAGAACCGGCGGAACACCAGGTTGCGGATATCGGCCGCGACACCGTCGCCCTCATCGGACACCGTCAGCACGATGCCATCGTCGATCGCGGCGATCGAGACGGTGACCGTTCCGGCGCCATGGCGAATCGCGTTGTCGACGAGGTTGGCCAGCACCTGATCGAGCTTGTCCGGATCGAGCCACATCTCGGGCAGGAACGTTGCGGCCACCACCTCGAACCGCTCAGGCGGATCGCCGGAAGCGACGCGACCCGAGATCAACCGCCGGACTGCGGCCGGCACGTCGACTACCTGCTTGTGCAACTCGAGCCGCCCGGCGTCGATGCGCGAAACGTCGAGGAGTTCGGCGATGAGACGAGTGACGCGGTCGGCGTCTGCGTTGACGGTCTGCAGCATCAGGAGCCGCTGCTCGTCGTTGAACCGATCCCACTTGTTCAGCAGCGTCGCGGTGAAGCCCTTCACGCTCGTCAGCGGCGAACGCAACTCGTGAGCGACGGTGGAGACCAGATCGGCCCGGTCGCGTTCGGCCCGCTCACGTTCAGTCGCTCCGCGAAAGCTCACGACGAGTTGCTCGAGCGGCTGCCGCTTCGCACTGCGCACGTAGCGGGCTGTGACGTAGAGCTCGCGTTCGTCCGGCAGCATCAGGCGACGCTCGGGCTGGCCGGTGCGAATCGCGAGGCCGTCGTACGGTCGGGTACACGCCCACCAATCGCGGCCCACCGCGTCGGTCAGTGGGAGAACTTCCCGGTAGTCGCGGCCCACTGTCTCGTCAATGCTTCGACGCAAGAGCGCGGCACCCAGCCAGGTTGACCAGCACGACGGTGCCCGCCTCGTCGGCAATGAGCACTCCATCGGGCAGCGCGTCGAACGCGGCCTTTTCGTGCTCGATACCTGGTGCCGCTGTGCTCGCTACCTGGTCCACTGGGGCTGCCTCCTGACCGGATGATCACGACACTACCCACCGATACGCGCAGTCACTCCGCGCGCGCGGAGTCGGCGGGCGCGAGCCGACGCGTAGAGGCAGACGGCAGCGGCCGCCGCGAGGTTCAGGCTCTCGGCGCGGCCGTAGATCGGAACGCGAACCGCGACGTCAGCCGCTTGAACGACGTCGGCCGGAAGTCCCCATGCCTCATTCCCGAAGA
Source organism: uncultured Actinomycetes bacterium (assembly GCA_963799955.1). Taxonomy (GTDB): domain Bacteria; phylum Actinomycetota; class Actinomycetes; order Acidothermales; family Acidothermaceae; genus PALSA-607. The sequence continues at coordinate 350,212 of CAWCZJ010000002.1, read as the reverse complement.
CCCATGTCGTCGGGCTCGGCGAGCCGGCCATCGCGATCGAGCTCGTCGAGGCTGACCGCGTCGGCCCTGCTGTCGGCGGCGAAAACCTGGTGCCCCGACGATCGCAACGCGGCGATGGCAGCGAACGACCGGCTCGCCGACCACGATCGGCAGGTGAAAGACGCTCCCCGCTGAGGCTCGCACGCACTTGCCGTTGTACGGATCGACCGAGTTGTCGCTGAACACCACCGCCGACGCGCCAGCGGCATCGGCGGTGCGCAGCACCGTTCCGGCATTGCCAGGGTCGCGGACGGCGGCAAGCAGGACGAACAGCGCCGGCACATCGGCGTCGCGACTGAGCTCCAGTGCCCGCGCCAAGGCGACGTCGAGGACGTCGCAGACCGCCACCACGCCCTGCGGGGTCACCGTCTCGGACAGCTCGCCAAGCACGGCGCCACTAGCAAGATGAACGGGGACGCCGAGGGCGGCCGCCCGCTCCATCAGCTCGGGGTGTCGCGCCCCTGCGCGTCAGCCGTGACGAAAAGCTCGCGAACGCCCTGCCCGCTGTCTGCCGCATCGACCTCTGCCGCATGCACCAGCGCCTCGCGGACAGCCTGCGGCCCTTCGGCCAGGAACGCGTGATCCTGCTCGCGAAACGACCGCTTGAGCAGCCGCTTCGCCGCCTTGACCCGCGGTGACCGGACGTCGGTCAGCTCGCTGCGCGACCCGACGACCTCCGAAGACACGCAGGTCAGGCAGCGGTCTCGGCGCCCGCGACCGGTGCAGCCACCGGAAGGGCCTTGCGGGCGACCTCGACCAGCACCGCGAACGCCGCGTCGTCAGACACCGCGAGTTCGGCGAGGTTCTTGCGGTCGACCTCGACGCCAGCCGCCTTCAGGCCCTGGATGAGCCGGTTGTAGGTCATGTCGTGCAGCCGCGCGGCGGCGTTGATGCGCTGGATCCACAGCCGACGGAAGTCGCCCTTGCGTGCGCGACGGTCGCGGTAGCTGTAGGTCGCCGAGTGCAGCAGCTGCTCTTTGGCCTTGCGGTAGAGCCGCGAGCGCTGGCCGCGGTACCCGCTTGCCCGCTCGAGGACAACCCGGCGCTTCTTCTGGGCGTTAATCGCCCGCTTCACGCGTGCCACGTGGAAACTCCTTGTTCAGTCCGGCACCCAGTGGGGCCGGCTCATCGGACGACGACTAGGGCGAACTACAGACCGAGCAGCTTCTTGGCGCGCTTGGCGTCGGGCGCTGATGCCAGGACCTCGTTGTTGAGGCGGCGCGTCAGAGTCGACGGCTTGTGCTCGAGGTAGTGGTTGCGATGCGCACGGCGGCGCATGACCTTGCCCGAGCCGCTGATCCAAAATCGCTTCTTGGCACCGCTGTGGGTCTTGTTCTTCGGCATGGTCGCCGTCGTCTCCTTCATGTCGATTGCTGGGCGGTGCGGTCGAACCCTGCGGTCTGGCTGGCAAGCGGTGGAGCGGGGCATCAGGCGGGCGTCTCCGCGCCGTCCGCTGGCTGGCTGACCTTCTTCGCGGCCGGCGCCCTTGGCTTCGGCGGCGCCTTGGGGGCGGCTGCCTTCGCGGGCGCTTTCGCTGGTGCGCGAGGCGCCGGCACCTTGGGTGCGGCTGCCTTCGCGGCAGTCTTCGCAGGCGCTGGCGCGTCGGCTACCGCGGCGTCGTCGACCTGCGGCACCTCGGGCAGCAACCTCCGGTGCTGCTGCCCGACTGGCGGACGTCGCCGTCGCGGCAGGCCGGGGTGCGGCTGCTTGCGCCGGGTGCTGCCGCTGGGGCGTGTTCGGTCAGCAACTCGTGCGCAAGATCGTGGTCGTCGTGCGCGCGACCTGCAGCCCGTTCCGCCCTGAAGTCGGCCTTCTTCTTATGCGGGCCCAACACCATGATCATGTTTCTGCCGTCGAGCTTGGGTGCCGATTCGACGAAGCCGAGATCGACGACGTCTTCGGCGAGCCGCTGGAGTAGCCGGGCGCCCATCTCCGGCCGCGATTGCTCGCGACCACGGAACATGATGGTGATCTTGACCTTGTCGCCTTCCTTGAGGAAGCGCACGACGTGACCCTTCTTGGTCTCGTAGTCGTGCACGTCGATCTTCGGTCGGAGCTTCATCTCTTTGATGACGGTCTGCGCCTGGTTCTTGCGGGCCTCGCGGGCTTTCACCGCGGACTCGTACTTGAACTTGCCGTAGTCCATGAGCTTGGCCACGGGCGGCCTTGCCATGGGGGCGACCTCGACGAGGTCGAGATCTGCCTCTTCGGCTAGACGAAGTGCGTCTTCAATGCGGACGATGCCGACCTGCTCGCCGTTGGGACCGACGAGCCGAACCTCAGGAACACGGATCCGGTCGTTGATGCGGGGCTCGACGCTGATGGGACCTCCAACTGGATGGATGAACACGAACGATCCGTCGGCGGTGATCCGCGCTACCGGGCTGGCCTGCCCGGACACGCAAAAAGCCCCGCACGACGTCGCATGCAGGGCTCCTACGGCAAGGCCGGACGCCGCCTGCACCGGGGTGCACGCGTCGCCACCAACCGCGGGCCAAAGCCTGCGGCGGCCGACCGAACCTTCTGACGCGGACGCCGGAGAGGTGGGAGGGAGCCTCCACTTGCGGTACCGCGCGTGAGCGCGGCACCGGTCGCTCTCAGAGACTACCAGGCGAACCCGAGGCCGTCAGAATTGACTATTCAGCCGGAGCGCCCTGCCGTGGTTTCGTCAACGCATCAGTCGGCACAGCCTGCTTAGTGGAACCTCGCAGCGGAGTTCCTATGCGATTCAAGCTCGCTCCCCGGCTCCGCGCTCCGCGCGCCCGGTCACCGAAGTGGGGTGGTAGCCGTCACTGGGCCGCCCGACTCGTGGCGGTGGCGGTCATGGGCGGAGGCAGCCTGCTGGCCATGGCCGGGCCTGCGGCCGCAACGTTCACGACCAACACCACCAACTGTTCGGGCTCCGCGACTATCGTCGGCACCGGCTCAGACGCCGGAAAGACGGTGTCGGTGAACGCCAACGACGCCAAGGTCACCATGCTGCGCGAGGGCGACGTGCACTGGGAGGGCAGCGTCCCGACGCCAATCCACGACAACCAGGGCAACATCGTCATCCATCTCGGTCTGGTCAGCGTCACGGCGAAGACGTGGGGGCCGTCGAAGAATGCGTCGAACAAGGTGTCCAAGGCCGGAGTCGCCAAGATCCCATCGGCGTTGAAGCTAGTGCCGCCCGGCACGTATCACATGACCGGTTACAACAGCAGCGACGAGGGCACCTGCGCGGGCTCGATGGACCTGCGTTTCACCGGGTCGATCCTGTCGTCGCCCGTCGGCATCGTCGCCGTCATCGGCACCATCATCGGCGCGATCGGCATCGTGTTCGCCGGCATCGCAAAGGCGTTGCCGTGAGGCGGCGCGGGCGGCCGGTGCTCGGCGCCATCAGCGGCCTGATCTTCGGCGGGTTCTTGACGATCGACCTGCAGATCATGAACGTCTGGAAGCTCAGCGACCGCCAGCGAAATCGCGCTTCCGCTGGTCGGCCTGGCGATCGGGCTTGCCCTCGGCCTTACGGGCGTGATCCCGCGACTGCGGCGCTCCGATCGCGAGGCACGCACGACCGCTCAGTACTGATCACTCGACGATCTTCGAGATCGCGATCTCGAGGATGTCGCGCGCACCGGCGGCCTTCAGCGTCGGGATCAACGTGTTCACTCCACGCTTGGGCACCACCGACTCGACCGCGTGCATGTCACCCGACGCCAACGCCGTCACTGTCGGCGAACCCATCGATGGCAACACGGCCAACACGGCGGCCAGCTGGGTGTCGTCGACGTTGAGTTTGATGAGGACATTGCCACGTGCCCGCACGGCCCCACGCAACAGCAACATGACGTCGTCCATCGCCGCCCGTTTCTCGGCGTCGGCGTACGCCGCCGCGTTCGTGATGAGTTCGGTGCGCGACGTCAGCAACGTGTCGATGATTTTCAGACCGTGCTTGCGCAGGCTGGTGCCGGTCTCGGTGAGATCGACGATGGCGTCGACGATGTCGGGCACCTTCGCCTCGGTCGCGCCGTAGCTCGGCACGATCTTGGCCTTCACGCCGATGCTCTCGAAATAGCGCTTGGTCAGTTGCGGAAATTCCGTCGAAACCCGGACGCCGTCGGGCAGCTCGCTGCCCCGGTTCGCCGCGTGGTCCTTCACCACCGCCAGGACGATCCGCACCGGATTGCTCGTTGCCTTCGAATACTCGAGTTCGCCGACCGACACGACGTCGGCGTCGGTCTCGGTGATCCAGTCGCGCCCGGTGATGCCGAGGTCGAACAGACCTTGCTCGACGTACGTCGGGATCTCCTGCGGCCGCAGGAACCGCACGGTGTCAATGCGCGGGTCGTCGATCGACGCGTGATAGTCGCGATCCGACCCGCGGCTAACCCGCAGATCAGCGGCTTCGAAAAGTTCGAGCGTGGCGGCTTCGAGTGAGCCCTTGGGCAGAACTAGGGACAGCACGGTGGTTGCCTCTCGGATCGGGGGACGGCGCGGCTCAGTTGGCCGTCGGCCCGCTAAATCCTGGACCAACGGTTGCCTTTCGATGTCGCAGATCGCGCAGCACGAGCGCGGAATCCAGCGCGGCCACCGTCGCCTCCCATCCCTTGTCCTCTGCGCTGTCGGGCAAGCCGCAGCGGTCCAAAGCCTGCGCAAGATTGTCACAGGTCAACACACCGTTGCCGATCGGGGTCGCGGCGTCCAGCGCAATACGAGTGAGCCCGGCGGTCACCGCGTCGCAGACGTAGTCGAAGTGCGGCGTGCCGCCTTTGATGACCGCGCCGAGACAAACCACGGCGTCGTGGTCGACCGCAAGCTGCTGCGCAATCACCGCCAACTCCAATGCGCCTGCAACCCGGACGACGGTGGGCTTGGGCACGCCCGACGCGCGCGCCGCCTCAAGTGCCCGTCCGAGCAGGGCCTCCACGACCTCGCTGTTCCAGCGAGACGCCACGATGCCCAGGCTCAAGCCCGTGGCAGCGACCGCGTCGAGTTCAGGGCGCCCGCGTTCCGCGTCATGACAGCGCGCCCGGCTGGTCGTCAGGAACCAGCTCGGGATGGCCGGGTCAGCAAGAGGTCGTGTCCCATCCGGTCGCGCTTGGTCAGCAGGTACCGCATGTTGTCCGGGTTGGCGATGCGTCGGCAACGGGACCCGGCCGACGACTCGCAGACCCCAGCCTTCAAGACCGACGCGCTTTGCCGGGTTGTTTGAGAGCAGACGCATCGACCGCACGCCGAGGTCGACCAGTATCTGCGCGCCGGTGCCGTAGTCGCGGGCATCAGCGGGCAGGCCGAGTTCAAGGTTCGCGTCGATGGTGTCGGCCCCGCTGTCCTGTAGCTGGTACGCGTGCAGCTTGCGCATGAGCCCGATGCCACGCCCTTCGTGACCGCGGATGTACAAGCACGACGCCCCTGCCCTCTGCCGCGATCGCCGACATCGCGGCGTCGAGCTGCGGGCCGCAATCGCAGCGCAACGAGCCGAACACATCGCCGGTCAGGCACTCGGAGTGTGCACGGACGAGAACGTCCTCGCCATCGTCGGGTCCGCCGACCTCACCCATGACGAGTGCGATCATCTCGGCGCCGTCGAGCAGGCTGCGATACCCGACCGCGCGCCATTCCCCATGGAAGGTAGGCAACCGAGCCTCGGCGATGCGCTCGACCGTGGTCTCGTGCCGCCGCCGGTAGGCGACAAGGTCGGCGATGGACACGATCGCAAGATCGTGCTCGGCGGCAAACTCCAACAGCCGAGGCAGCCGCGCCATCGAACCGTCGTCGTTGACGATTTCGCTGATGACGCCAGCCGGTGTGAGGCCGGCGAGCACGGCGAGGTCGACTGCCGCCTCGGTGTGGCCGGCCCGTCGCAACACGCCGCCTTCGACAGCGCGCAAGCGGAAAGACGTGTCCGGGACGCGTCAGCTCGTATGGCTCGGTGGCCGAATCGGCCAGTACCCGAATCGTGTGCGCCCGATCTGCTGCGGAAATTCCCGGTCGTCACTCCCCGCCGCGCGTCGACCGAAACTGTGTACGCCGTCTGCTTCGCGTCTTCGTTGCGTGCGGTCATCGGCGGCAGGCCGAGACGGTCGAGGGTCGTCGCTCTTCATCGGTACGCACAGCACCCCACTGGTGTGGCGCACCATGAAAGCGACGAGTTCGGGCGTCACTTTGCGACGCCGCGGCGATCAGGTCGCCTTCGTTCTCCCGGTCTTCGTCGTCGACCACGACGACAGCGCGGCCCGCGGCGATCTCCTCGATCGCGCGCTCGATGGTGTCGAACGTCATCCGGTCGCCTCCTGAGGTACTGGTGAGAGTCCGCGGGAGGTCGGCGCCGTTCGCTGCAGCTGTCGCCATACGAAGAATCCCCAGATCACGAAGCCGGCGTAAATCGCGTACAACGCGGCCGACGGGTAGTAGTGGAAGTGCAACAACTCAGGGACGCCGACGAGATCGACCGCGATCCAGCACAACCAGAAGTCGGTCCAGCCGCGGGCCATCGCGTACGTCGCCACCATCGAGCCGACGAAGATCCAGGAGTCGGCGAGGTAGTACCACCACGGCACCGGAAAGCCCTCGCCGATCAAGTGGAACGCGACGACGCACACGACAAGCGCGACGGCCGCTACGGAAAACAAGACCATGCGCTCGCGCTGTGTCGCCCATCGCGGTGTTACCGCCGGGGCGTCCGAAGACGCGCGCGCGTGTGACCACCGGTACCACCCGTAGATGCTGGTGATGACGAAGAACACCTGGCGCCCGGCCTGCCCGATCAGTGGTGCTTGGTGGGAGTGCGAGGTCCAGCTACCGAGGAACACGGTGAAGAGCATCACGTTGCCGACGATGCCGACGGGCCATGCCCATACCCGGCGACGCATGCCGCCGATCGCGGATGCGAGCCCGAACAGGTTGCCGAAGATCTCGCGGTAGTAGATCGCCTGGCTGCCGATATGCCACTGCGCTGTATAAAGCCAGTTGATCGGCGCTCACGAACCAACTCCCGCCGTCGCGAACCCCAGCAGGCGCTCGGCGTACTTCGCCATCACGTCGACCTCGAGATTGACAGCGGCGCCAAGCGCCTTCGCGCCTAGCGTCGTGCGCTGCAGCGTTGTCGGGATCAGGCTGACGGAAAACGATTCGGCACCGATCGCGGCGATCGTCAAGGAGACACCGTCGACGGCGATCGAGCCCTTCTCGACGACGTAGCGCGCCAACTCACCGGGCAACGAGATCTCCACGACGTCCCACTCGGGCGTGTGCTCGCGGCGCATTACCGTGCCGGTGCCGTCGACGTGACCCTGCACGAGATGGCCGCCCAACCGTGGTCTGCAGGGTGACCGCGCGTTCGAGGTTGACTGGTGTGCCGGCGCCCGCATCGCGCAGTGTCGAGCGGATAAGCGTCTCAAGCATCACGTCTGCGGTGAAGCGTCCCGGCGACGCGTCGATGACCGTCAAGCACACACCGGAAACCGCAATCGAGTCGCCGACGGCAACGTCGGAGGTCACCAGCGGGCCGTCGATGGTCACCCGAACTGCACGCTCGCTACCGACCGCGGTGTCGACCGACGGCCACGATCGTGCCGAGTTCCTCGACAATCCCGGTGAACACGACTACTCCCCCTCGGTTGAGGTCGGCTGGGTTGGTGTCGGTCTTGGCGTCGCGATGATCCGGATGTCGTCACCGATCAGATCGACTGCATCGATGTGCAGTCTCAAGGCGGATCGCAGCGTTTCGATTCCCGCGTCGCCCAGCGCCGCCGGCCCGGCACCCGAGCAATGCCGGCGCCAGATACGCAACGACGCGGTCGACCATGCCGGCGGCGACGAACGCGCCGGCCAGCGTCGGGCCGCCCTCGAGCAGCACGCTGACGACGCCTCGATCGCCGAGGGTGGCGAGAACCAACTTCGGGTCGTGCTCCGCCAACAGCACGGTGGGCGCCGCGTCGTCGAGCACTTTCGATCGCCGGCGGCACCTCTCGACGTCCGACCACTACCCGAAGCGGCCGAGGTGCGTTCGAGACGTCGGGCAGCCGGACGTCGAGGCGCGGGTCGTCAGCCAGCACGGTGCCGGTTCCGACGACGATCGCGTCACTGCGTGCCCGCAGCAGGTGGACGTCGTGGCGAGCCGCTTCGCCGGTGATCCAGCGACTCGTGCCGTCGGCCGCGGCGACGCGGCCGTCAAGGGTGGCCGCGATACTTCCACGTGACGAACGGTCGGCCGGTATGGGCGTGATGCAGCCAGGCCGCGTTCGACCGGGCCGCTTCGTCGCGGAGCAGGCCTTCTTCGACGACGACGCCGGCTGCGCGCAGGTCGTCGGCGCCGTGCCCGGCCACCGGGTCGGGGTCGGCAACGGCGAACACGACCCGCGCTACCCCCGCTTCGATGAGGGCCTGCGTGCAAGGCGGGGTTCGGCCGGTGTGCCGGCAGGGCTCCAACGTGACGAAAGCTGTCGCACCAAACGCCCGCCCCCCGGCGTCCCGCAAGGCAATGACTTCGGCGTGAGGCTCTCCCGCACGAGCGTGATAGCCCTCGCCGACGACCGAGCCGTCGGCTCCGACGATGACGCAGCCGACGATCGGGTTGGGACTGGTCGACCCGAGGCCGAGTTCGGCGAGCTCGATCGCCCGGCGCATGGCTGTGACCGCCACGAGATCTACTCCCGCTGCCACGCGCCCACCTGGTCTCCTCACCCGTTGGACACCCCTGGGGCGAGTGAAGACGTCGGCGAACGAGGCCGCGCACGCAAGCGCGAACCGCCCGCGCGCCGCCTCCCATCCGGACTTTCACCGTCGGTCCCGGAGTTCCACCGGGTCAACCGTCCGGTCACCTGAACTGTCCAGGTTCTCGGTCGGGTCGCGGACTATCACCGCCGGTTCGGAATTACACCGACCCCGGAGCGCACGTTGCTTCTACGACACCAGTTTGACACGCCGGGCGCCCCGCGCGGACGCGGCCAGCGTCGTCGTCAGGTCAGACCGCGCGACGGTCGACCGCGATCGCCGACCCGATCTCGCCCTTCGCGACGCCCTTCATTTCGGTGGCGACGATGACGACCTCGCGGTAGTCGTCGAATCGGCGGCGCTCGCTGGTGGCGATGCCGACGGAGACCGAAACGAGCGGGTAGTCGCGCATGACTCCTTTTCGGTCGACGACCTCGAGGTAGCCGCGCGCGACGTCGGCGGGGTCGTGCAACGACGGCGACTTCTGGTCGAAGTACTCGACCGCAGCGAAGCTCAGGTCTTCGACCTGCTCGGGACGGCACACCAGCACGAAGTCGTCTCCCCCGACATGCCCGATGAACGCCGGGGGTTCGGCGCCGACGACGGCCCGCCGCAGTGCGGTCGCGAGCAGCAGGATCACCTGGTCGCCGCGCAGAAATCCGTGTGCGTCGTTGAATGCCTTGAAGTTGTCGAGGTCGAGGTAGGCGACGGCGAACGGGCTGCCGCTGCTTACTCGACCGGCGATCTCGTCCTCGATCCTGACGTTTCCGGGCAGGCTCGTCAGGGGCGACACCGCACGCGCTTCGGCGTTGCGCCGCAACGTGGATTTCACCCGGGCCACGAGTTCGAGGGTGTCGAACGGCTTGATGATGTAGTCGTCGGCGCCCGTGGTCAGGCCAAGTACGCGGTCGGCAGTCATCGTCTTCGCGGTCAGCATGATGACCGGCAGCGTCGACGTGCGACTGTCGGCACGCAACCGGCGGGTCACCTCGACCCCGTCAACGCCGGGAAGCATGACGTCGAGAAGCACCAGGTCGGGCACTTCGGCGGCGACCATGTCGAGCGCCTCGAGCCCGTCGCGAGCGGTGAGCACCCGATAGCCCTCGAGACGCAGGTTCATCTCGACGAAGCGGACGATGTCCGCGTCGTCGTCGACGACCAGGATCGTGCCCCGCTCAGGACCTGACGCGTCCACTCCCCTGCCTCTCGCTACCCGCTGCGCTGCCCACCCCTTCTGAGCTGCGTCACCGTTCCCAGCCGCCTCACGTTCTCACCTGCGTCATCGGCCCGATGCCTGGGCTTCTGCAGCAAAGACGGTGGCCCTCTGGCGCAGCGCGGACACTGCCGCGGCCGGGTCGTCCGCGCCGTAGACCGCGGATCCGGCCACGAAAACGTCGGCGCCTGCCCGCGCGCACTGCTCGATCGTCGCTTCCGTGACGCCGCCGTCGACCTGGATCCACAGCGGCAGGCCGGTGTCTCGCAGGTACTTTCGGGCCCGGGCGACCTTGGGCATCATCGCCGCGAGGAACTCCTGCCCACCAAACCCGGGCTCGACCGTCATCACCAGCAACATGTCGAACTCGCCAGCACGTCGAGGTAGCTCTCGACGTCGGTGCCTGGCTTCACTGCCAGACCGGCTCGCGCGCCGGCGGCCCTGATCGAGCGAGCCGTCTGGACGACGTCGGCGGCGGCTTCGGCGTGGAACGTCACGTTGCCTGCGCCGACCTCTGCGTAGGTCGCCGCCCAGCGGTCAGGGTCATCGATCATCAGATGGCAGTCCAGCGGCAGGGTGGTCGCCTTGTGCAGCGCGGCAACAACCGGCGCGCCCAGCGTCAGGTTCGGCACGAAGTGGTTGTCCATGACGTCGACGTGCAACCAGTCGGCGACCCCGGCGACCGCCGCCGCCTCGTCGGCCAGCCGCGCGAAATCCGCAGACAGGATGCTCGGCGCGATCTGCACAGCCATGGCTGCGAGTCTAGGGCGAGCGCCTTACGCCGAACCCTTATGCAGACCCGCGCCGCAACAGCGCGATGTACATCGCGTCGGTGCCGTGCCGATGCGGCCACAACTGCACGTCAGGACCGTCGCCGAGCAGCTCGACACCGGGCAAGTAGGGCCGGACGTCGATGCGCTCGACTGCTGCGTCGGCCAGTCGTGACAGCCTCGTCGACGACCGACCTGGTCTCGCGCAGATGAGGCGAGCACGTGACGTAAGCGACGAGCCCACCGGGCCGCACCGCATCGAGAGCCGACCGCAACAGCGCAATCTGCTGTGGCCGCAGGGCCTCAACGTCAGTCGAGAGTGCGCCGCCAGCGCGCCTCGGGCCGGCGCCGCAAAGCACCAAGCCCAGAACACGGGACGTCGACCAGAACCCGATCAAACGATGCGGCTGCCCACGGCGGTGCGAGGCCATCGGCGACGGCGACGTCAGCGGTGTCGGCGACCGCGTGGCTGACCAATCGCGCGCGATGAGGCTGGCGTTCGACGGCAAGCAGCCGCGCACCGCGCCCGGCGGCGAGCCCGGCCAGCAGTGCCGCCTTGCCGCCAGGGCCAGCGCACATGTCGAGCCACCGCAGGTCGCTGCCGTCGATGGGCGCACGCGGCGAGGGCGAGCGCCACCAGTTGGCTGCCTTCGTCCTGCACGCCGGCCCGCCCTTCGCGAACGGCGGCAAGTGCAGTGGGGGCACCTCCGTCGAGAATCGCCGCCGTCGGTGCCCACCGACCTGGTCGGGCACCGAGAGCGACCAGCTCGTCGACGTCGCACCGGCCCGGCCGGGCGACGAGAGTGACCGCACGGCCGGACGTTGTCGGCGGCAAGCAGCGCGATCGTTTCGTCGAGATCCCCGCCGAGTGCGTCGCGGAATCCTTCGACGATCCAACGCGGATGGCTATGCGTGAGCGAGAGGTTCCCGATCGGGTCGATGTCGAAGCGTGGCGAGATCACCGCGCACCAGCCGGCCAAGTCGCGTGCTGCCACCTTGCGCAGGACCGCGTTGACGAGACCGGTCGGCCCGTGCCCGACCTTGTCGCGCACCAGTTTCACTGACTCATCGACGGCCGCGTGGTCGCCGATCCGCGTCGCCAGCAGCTGATGGGTTCCTAGCCGAAGGACGTCGAGGACCAGCGGATCGAGCGCATCGAGAGGGCGATCGACCAGCTCGCCAAGTATTGCGTCGTAGGTACCCAGCGCCCGCAAGGTGCCGTAGACCAGCTCGGTCGCGAACGCCGCGTCGCGCGCCTCGAGCCGACGGCTGGCAAGCAGACCCGGCAGCACCAGATTGGCGTACGCGTCCTGCTCGCGCACCGTGCGCAGCGCGTCGAGTGCGACCACGCGGACCGGGTCGGCGGGAACCCGGGGCAGCCGCGGCGGCCGCGCCTGCCGTCGGCGGCGTGGCCTTCACGAGAACCGCTCGTCGGGCAGCAGCCGGGCGCCGCGAGCCCACGCGACGGCGGCCATCGGCGCCTTGCCCTCGGGCTGCACCGTCGACAACATGACCGGCGTCGTCGCGGTCCCGACGAGCACCGCCTCGAGACCGTCGCGCACGACCACGACGGCGCCAGGAGCGAGCTGCGGAGTAGGACCGGTGAGGGCCGGCAGCGCCGGGCCGAGCTTCAGTCGCCGCCCACGAAACGTCGTCCATGCTCCTGGTGCAGGCGTGCACGCGCGAATCAACCGGTCGACGTGCATCGCCGGCGCGGCCCAATCGACGTGCGCGTCGGCCGGCGTGATCTTCGGCGCCAGGCTCACGCCGTCCGGGGATTGCGGTACCGCCCCAAGCGTTCCGTCGGCGAGCTCGTCCATTGTCGCCGCGAGCAGCCCCGCACCGGCGATCGACAGCCGACCGAGCAGTTCGCCTGCTGTATCGCGCGGCCGGATTTCCTCTGTCAGCACGCCAAGGACCGGGCCGGTGTCGAGCCCGGCCTCGAGCACGAAGGTCGTCGCGCCGGTGATGTCGTCACCGTGCAGGATCGCGTGCTGGACCGGTGCTGCCCCACGCCAGGCCGGCAGCAGCGAGAAGTGCAGGTTGACCCAGCCAAGGCGAGGAATTTCCAGAGCGGACGGCGGGACCAGCGCGCCGTAGGCGACGACGGCGACGCAGTCGGGCGCGAGCGCGCGCAGCCGCTCCTGGAACTGCGGATCAGCGGGCTTGGCTCGGCGTCAGTACCTCGACGCCCGCCTCGCGCGCACGCTGGCCGACCGGGCTGCTGGTGGCTACTCGACCGCGCCCGGCCGCGGCGTCCGGCCTGGTAATGACGGCGAGCACATCGTGCGGCGAGGCCAACAACGTCTCGAGCGCCGGCAACGCGACGGCCGGCGTTCCGGCGAACAGGATGCGCATCGCGTCAGCCCGTCACTTCGGTAGCCATGCCACCGGGACGGCGGGTCACGCTCGCTACAGCGCCAAGCCGCGCGTCGCGTGGGGTGAGACCTTGACCCGCACCGGGTCGCCGGCCCAGTCCGCCTCGCGGACCGCCCGCATCGCGAACTTGCGTTGCTCGACCTCAAGCCGGTCGATGAACAAGCACCCCGTCGAGGTGGTCGGTCTCGTGCTGAACGCAGCGCGCGAGCAAGTCGGTGCCTTCGACGACGATCGGTTCGCCGAACTCGTTGAAGCCCTTGGCCACGGCAAAAAGTGAGCGCTTGCACGGATACACAAGTCCGGGGAACGAGAGGCACCCCTCGTCGCCGTCCTGCTGCTCCTCAGACAGGTCCAGCGACGGGTTGATCAGATGCCCGAACTCGTCGTCGACGTAGTAGGTAAAGACCCGCAGCCCGACACCGATCTGCGGCGCCGCAAGACCCACGCCGGGCGCGTCGCGCATGGTGTCGGTCAGGTCGCGCACGAGGTTGCGCAGCTCCTTGTCGAACGTGGTGACCGGTTCAGCCGGCGTGCGCAACACAGGATCGCCGAAGAGGCGGATCGGCTGAACGGCCACAGACAGCTCCAGGTGTGGCAGCACGGGAGAGGACGCTGTCCAGTCTACCGACGCGACACGTTGACCCAACCTGACCGCGACCTGAGTGACATCGGGCCACTCAGGTCGCTCGTCGGCGCCTCAGCTCAGCGGGAATGAGAGAACGTAGCCGTCATCGCCATCGGCCTCGTACACCCGGGTGGCGGTCGCGACGACGCCGAAGGTGCCGCCACCTCGAAGCGTCGGTTGAAGCTGGATCGCGCGCTTCGTCGCGAGCGTCACCGGGTCAAGGTCGTCGAGGACGCCTTGGGCTGACTCGGCCCAGATGTCACCGTCTTGGCCGACCGAGATGACGAACCAAGAGCCGTCGGAAGGCGCCGACACCGTAACGGTGATCTTCATCGTGGTGGCGTCGATGCGGCGCATCTCGAAGTCCTGACTCGGTACGAAAACGGCACCCTTGCTGTAGGCAATCGGCAAGAACTCGTCGACTACGCCACCAACCTCCGCGCTGCCCGTGATCGTCCCCGAGGTTGGATCGACGCGCAGCAAGCGATTCTGGCGTTGGTCGGCCACCCACACCGCACCGCCGCCAACGGCGATGCCACCGATTTCGGTGCCGGGAAGGGTCACTGTCTTGACGACCTTCGTGCCCGACGCGTCGATCTGGCTTATCGAATCGGTGTCGCTGAGCACCCAGCCACCGGTCGAGTCGCCGGCGCCCGTGCCGACTCGAGCGACCGGAATAGACCCGATCTCCTGACCCGCCGCGTTGAAGGCGAGATAGGCGCTCGGCTTCCCTGCAATTGTCGAAGGCACCAGGACCGCCGCACCAGCCTGGAAGGGTGGTAAGTCGTCTTTGTCGGGTCCGGCGTAGGCGGTGGTCGACACGATGTGTTGACCTGTCGGATCAATCCGATAGAGGTGCCCGGTGCCGTGTATGGCGAACTGCTCTTCCTGTACGCCCCACACCGAGCCGAATGCTGACATCCCGAGAACCCCCGGGCCAGCTGCCCTGGCGGTCGGAATTCCTGCGGCCAGAGCGGTCGGAGTGGCCACCGCAACCGGCGGAATGGACGCCGTCGGGGTGCTGTCCGAGGGCGTCGCCGAAGGCGTGGCCGTGGGCGAGATGAGCGGCACCGTGACCTGGGGGTGACGCGCCGGTCCAGACCCGGCGACCGCGATGGCAGTGCCGACGATGGCTACTACACCGGCCGCGGCAGCGACAACCGCGTAAGCGCGGCGGCGCTTTCGACTGTGTTCGATGGTGTCACGGAACTTGCGGAGCTCTTCGGGGGTATTGGTCATGGTCATCGCGTCCTGAACCTCCTTGCGCATCGCTTCGATGAGCGTGCGCGTGATGTCGTTGTCGTTGGTGTTCATTGGGCCGCCTCCAGCCGGGCACTCAGCGCGGTTAGCGCACGTGAGGCGTGCTTCTTTACCGAGCCGCGGCTGATCGACAGCGTCGCCGCGATCTCAGCCTCAGAAAGGTCGAGGTAGTAGCGCAGGACCAGCACTTCGCGTTGCCGGCCCGGTAGCAGGTGCAGCGACTGGATGACTTCGCGGCGTGTTTCGTGGCCGACCGCGATCTGTTCGGCCGAGGGAAGCGGTACCGGCTTCTCTCGCACCAGACTGAGCATGGTCCGCCGGCGTCGCAGCGAACTGCGTGCACCGTTAAGCACCGATGACTGCAGATAGGAACCGGCAGCCTGCGGATCACGCAGTCGCGACCATCGTTGGTACAAGGCCGCGAATGCCTCCTGCACGACGTCCTCGGCGGTTGGCAGGTCGTCGACCAGTAGCCGAGCGAGTCCGACGAGACGGGCATGGTGGATCGCAAAGAGCGCTACCACGGCCGCCTCGCGATCGCGTGAAGCGACCGCCGACGACTCGACCACCGAAGCCCTCCGCTCTGGCACGGACCAGACCTCGGCTACCGCCTCTGGCTGTAACCCGCCCGCATCATGTGCGTTCATGACAGAAGAGACGCGCGCACGTGCTGCCGGTTGACCGCGACCGGCAATCGATATCTGTTCAAGCCAAGATCGACCGGATCGATGCGAACGCGGACGACGGGCGCCTTGCGTGCGCTGCGGACGCCCTGCGCGTCGTGCAAAGCGGCCGCGAGGTCGGCCCCTGCCGACCGCGGCACCCGGATCAGCGCCCGCACTTCGGCCAGACCCTCGACGCGTGCCGCGATCGGTCGCAACCGGCACCGGGCCAAGTACCTGCGCGTCAGGCGGCATCGCCGTCGCGGCGATCAGCTCATCGACAGCATCAGCGTCACCGAGCACCTCGGCGATCGTCACGGCCGGCGGGAAACCGAGCGCCACGCGTTCGGCGAGTTCGCGCTCGGCGTGACCGACCGGATCCCAGCGCATCAAGGCCTGCACTGCCCGCAGCGAACTGTCGCCGAGCACCACGACGCGTCCACCGTCGGCAGCGGGCGCAACAAGCGCGGCCGCGTTCAGCCAGCGCCGCACTGCTTCCTCGCCGGCCCGCAGGTCGGCTCGCTGCAGCAGCGCCCAGCCGTCGAGCAGCAGCGCCGCGCCGTAACCGCCATCGGCCACCGGCTCGGCGCCCGGGGTCGAGATCACCAGAGCAGGACCAGCCGGCACGACGTCGAGTACTTGCCCTTGCGCGGAGGTGCGGACAACCACGCCGGGAAAGGCTCGACCGAGTTCTTCGGCCGTACGACGCGCGCCGACGACGGTCGCCCGATAGCGGCGGCTGCCGCATTCGGGACACTCCCAGCCGGCCGCGATCCGCCCACACCACCGGCAGGTCGGTGCGCTCCCCGCGCCGGCACGTGGCCAGCAGGCCAGCGCAGACCGCACACCGAAGGGGCGTCCGGCAACTGTCGCACGACAGCGCCGGCAGATAACCGCGACGCGGGACCTGAATGAGGACCGGGCGCCCGTTGTCCAGCGCAGCGTGGGCTGCTTCCCACGCGAGCGTCGGCAACCGACCCCCGGCCGAAGGCTGCCGCGCCGCGGCCGGGTCGTCGCCTGGCCGCACGACGGGTGCGCTCGCCCGCACCTCGACGCGGCTCGGCGCGAGCAGCTTTGCCCAGCCGGTGGCGACCAGTCGGGCCGCCTCGGCGGTGACGGCGTGCCCACCGATGACGGCGGCGGCGTTCGCAAGATGGGCGCGCAGCACCAGCACCTCGCGGACGTGCGGGTACGGCGCCCGCGGCTCCGCGTGCAGGTCGTCACCGTCGTCCCAGACGACCACGAGACCGAGGTCGTGCACCGGCGCGAAAGCGGCGGCGCGGGTACCGACGACCGCGCTGACCACACCCCGGCTGGCCAGCAGGAAGCGCCGGTAACGCTCGGCAGGACCGAGATCGGCGGTGAGAACGACGTGGCGGTCAGGCCCGAGCCTGGCCTGCAGCGCGGCGTCGACCCGAGTCACGTCACGCCGATCGGGGACGACGACCACTGCGCCCCGCCCGCTCGCGATCGTGGTCGCCACGAGCTCGGCGATCTCGGCCGGCCAGGTCGGGCCAGGCAGCGCTGGCCACACCGCGCGAGGAGACCGCCCGTCGCGCAGCGCGGTAAGAAACTGCCGCCCTGAGCCGTAACGCGCCCACCCGCCGACGGCACCGGTCGGCGAGACCAACTCGGGTGCGGTCGGCACCGCGCGGGTCTCGGCCTGCGCATGTCGGGGTGGCACCGCAAGCCGCAGGACGTCGGCAAGCGTGCCAGCCCAACGATTGGCGGTCGCCTGGGCGAGGCGCGCGATCTTCCGGCGTCAGCACCACCTCGGGCGACACCGACCGCTCGACGAACGCGAGACGCCCAACGTGCTCGGTCTCCGACAGCCGTTCGAGGACGAAGCCGTCAACGAGCTGCCCGGCGAAGCGGACTCTGACCCGGCTGCCGGGGACCGCTAACTCCCCGAGTTGCTCGGGCACCAGATAGTCGAAGGGTCGGTCGAGGTGTGGCAGGGAGAGCTCGACAGCGATCCGGGCGACAGGCTGGACGCTGGCGGGCACCTTGATCCCGGGGGCACCGGCGCCGGGGGTTCGGGCCTTAGATGTCCGTAGTTTGGACGGCCCGGTGGATGTCGTCATGGCGCTCGCAGTCCTACCAGAAGGCAGTGACCCGGCGCGGATCACTACCCACAGCGCACGAGCGTCGGACGCAGACCAGCCACAGGAATCTATAGCGACTATAGATTCTGATGTAGCATAATCTATACCATGGTGGAGGTTCCTGATCGCTGGGTACGAATTGGCGCTGTCGCGAGAACGCTCGGACTGTCGCCCTCGCGAGTGCGCCAACTTGCCGACGAGGGCGTCATTGCGTCTCGACGCACCGCCGGCGGCCACCGGTTGTTCGACCAGGCGGCCATCCGTGAGGTGCAGTCGTTGCGGCGGCTGCCAGCGGCCCCCGTCCACCACCCTGCGATCGTCCCGGCGTGGCACCGCACGGTTGAGCTCGCCGACGCTGACGAATCGGACGCGTGGCGAGACGCCCGTACTGCACTTGCGCTGCCAGACACGACGGTGGCTACGACGATGCAGTACGCGTTCACCGAACTGTTGAACAACGCGATCGATCACTCCGGGGCCTCGACGGCAGTCGCCAGGTGGTGGGTCGAACCTGCGTTGTGGAGCTTTGAGATCACCGACCAGGGCGACGGAGTTTTCCCTCACCTACGTTCAGGGCTCGGGCTGCCCGACCTATTTGCAGCGATCCAGGAGCTCACAAAGGGACGCACAACGACTGCGCCGGACCGTCACACGGGTGAAGGCATTTTCTTCGCCAGCAAAGCCGTCGACCTGTTCACTCTTGAGTCTGCTGGACTGGCCTGGACCGTCGACAATCTGCGACATGACCAGGCGATCGGTACCTCGCCAATCACCATCGGCACCCGCGTGACATGCGAGATCGACCCGGCCAGCAACCGATCGCTCGCCGCGGTATTCGCACGCTTCACCGATGAAAACTTCGACTTTTCTCGCACTAACACCGTCGTGCACCTCTTCGGCCTCGGCGTGAGATTCATTTCGCGGTCCGAGGCCAAACGGCTATTGCAGGGACTCGACCGGTTCACGCAGGTCGAAGTCGACTTCACCGGTGTTCAAGATGTCGGTCAGGGGTTTGTCGACGAACTCGTGCGGGTCTGGCCGACGCAGCACCCCGGCACCACCATCACCCCGACGCACATGAACCCGGCCGTGCAGTTCATGTTGCACCGCGGCTTACCGAGCGCTCAACCGGAGACCCGCGACACCGACGGACCCGCTGGTTAACCTCCAGGCGGCTGCAATATCGGGGTAGGCCGCCCTGTCCGGAATCTACACTCGGCTGGAGATTTCAGCGACCCGCAGCAGTGCGCAGTGCGTCAGCGCGGCTGGTCGACTCCCACGTGAAGTCGAGCTCGGGCCGGCCGAAGTGTCCGTAGGCGGCGGTCTGCCGGTAGATCGGCCGCAGCAGGTCGAGATCGCGGATGATCGCGCCGGGGCGCAGGTCGAAGACCGACACGACGGCTTCTTGGATCAGTTCGTCGGATACCAGGCCGGTGCCAAAGGTCTCCACGAACAGCCCGACCGGGTTCGCCTTGCCGATCGCGTAGGCCACCTGCACCTCGCAGCGGCTGGCCAGCCCAGCCGCGACGACGTTCTTCGCGACCCAACGCATGGCGTACGCGGCGGAGCGGTCGACCTTGGAGGGGTCTTTGCCCGAGAACGCACCGCCGCCGTGGCGGGCCATGCCGCCGTAGGTGTCGACGATGATCTTGCGACCGGTCAGCCCGGCGTCGCCCATGGGGCCGCCGATCTCGAATCGGCCGGTCGGGTTGACCAGCAGTCGGTGGCTACCGGTGTCGATGCCAAGGCCGACCAACTCCGGCGCCACCACGAACTCGGCGATGTCGGGAGCGAGCAACGTGTCGATGTCGATGTCGGCGGCGTGCTGGCTGGATACCACGACGGTGTCGAGCCGCACCGGCTTGTCGCCGTCGTACTCGATCGTCACCTGGGTCTTGCCGTCGGGCCGCAGATACGGCACGACGCCGTCCTTGCGAACTTGCGACAACCGCCGGGCCAACCGGTGAGCCAGCGCGATGGGCAACGGCATCAGCTCGGGGGTGTCGTCGCACGCGTAGCCGAACATCAGCCCTTGGTCGCCAGCACCCTGCCGGTCAAGGTCGTCGACGCCTTCACCGTGGCGACGCTCGTACCCCTCGTCGACACCTTGGGCGATGTCAGGCGACTGAGAGCCGATCGACACCGAAACGCCACACGACGCCCCGTCGAAGCCCTTCTTCGACGAGTCGTATCCGATCCCGAGGATCACCTCGCGGACGATCGCGGGGATGTCGGCCCACGCTTCGGTCGTCACCTCACCGGCGACGTGCACCTGGCCGGTCGTAATCAGCGTCTCGACCGCGACCCGGCTCTTGGGGTCGTCCTTGAGCAGCGCATCGAGAATGCCGTCGCTGATCTGGTCGGCGATCTTGTCCGGGTGACCCTCGGTCACAGACTCAGACGTGAATAAGCGGCGCGACACGGCGCTCCCTTGGTCGACAGATTGACTCGCACGACGCCTGGGCGTCAATGACGGAAGAGTCTAGGACACCAACGGCAGACGAGCAGCCACGAGATCCCAGACGACATCGGCGAGGCCGGCCTTGGGTCCAGCCGCAACCTCGACTGCTGTTCCGTCGGCGCCCAGAATCGTCGCCGCGTTCTCTGCGACGTCGAATCCCTTGGTCGCGCCGACCTCGTTGACCACCAACAAATCAGCGCCCTTGCTCGCCAGCTTCACCCGGCCGTTCGCCAGCGCGTCATCTGTTTCCGCCGCGAAGCCCACGATGATCTGTGCGGCCCGGCCGATGCGGTCAGGGCGCCCGAGCTCGGCCAGCACGTCGGCATTGCGGGTGAGCTCAACCGCCGGCGGGTCGGCGTCCGACTTCTTGATCTTGGACGCCGAGATGGTGACCGGCCGGAAGTCGGCGACGGCCGCAGCCATCACCACCGCGTCGGCACCAGCGGCCGCCTCGAGCACCGCACTGCGCAACTCATCAGCAGATCCGACTCGCACGACCTTGGCTCCGGCCGGGTCTGGCAACGCCACGTTGGCCGAGACCAGCGTGACCTCGGCGCCGCGCGCCACCGCGGTCATGGCCAGGGCGTAACCCTGGCGGCCCGAACTGCGGTTGCCGAGGAAACGCACCGGATCAAGCGCCTCTCGGGTGCCGCCGGCCGACACGACCACTCGACGTCCGACGAGGTCGGGTCGCAGCCCTTCGCGACCGCGGCTGAGCACTCGGCGGGCTACCTCGGCGATTTCGGCGGGTTCTGGCAGCCGGCCGACGCCTGAATCGGGGCCGGTCAACCGGCCCACGGCAGGCTCGATCACGATGGCTCCGCGCGACCGCAAGGTCGCCACGTTGGCGGCGGTGGCCGGGTGATTCCACATCTCGGTGTGCATCGCGGGGGCAAACACCACGGGGCCCGCGCGCCGTCAGCAACACGTTGGTAAGCAGGTCGTCGGCCAGACCGTGAGCAGCCCGAGCAAGCATGTCGGCGGTAGCCGGCACCACGAGGACCAAATCGGCCTGTTGGCCAAGGCGGACGTGCGCGACTTCGTGCACGTCGTCGAAAAGGTCGACGCGGACGCGATTGCCGGACAGCGCGGCCCAGGTCGGTTCGCCGACGAACCGCAGTGCGGCCTGCGTCGGAACGACAGTGACGTCGTAATGCGCCTCGGTCAGCAGCCGCAGCACTTCGCAGGCCTTGTAGGCCGCGATCCCACCGGTCACACCGAGCACGATGCGAGGCCGATCCGCGTCGGGCGCGGACTCGCGAGGCGAAGATGCGGGAGTCATCGCACCCGCCGGCGTCAGGCCTCGACCGGCTCGGCGGTCAGCAGCCGGCCGTTGATTTCGCGCAACGCGACGGAAAGCGGCTTCTCGTGGGGGTGCGTCTCGACGAGCGGGCCGACGTACTCGAGCAGGCCCTCACCGAGCTGGGAGTAGTACGCGTTGATCTGCCGGGCGCGCTTGGCCGAGTAGATGACCAGGGCGTACTTGGAGTCGGCGATCTCGAGCAAGTCATCGATAGGCGGATTGGTGATGCCTTCGGGACTGGCGACAATGCCTGACACGCGATGCCCTTCGTTCGGATGCAGTTCGAGTGAACATGCAGTTCAAGTGAACAGCGGAGGCGCGCCTACGGGCGCAGATGGAGCAACTTTACCAGTTCGTCACACGCCTGCTGGACGGACTCGTTGACCACCACGGCGTCGAACTCGAGCTCGGCAGCCAGCTCGAGCCGAGCCCGCTCGAGCCGGGCGGCCGCAATTTCCGGTGACTCGGTGCCCCGACCGGTGAGGCGGCGCACGAGCTCCTCCCACGACGGTGGGGTCAAGAACACGCAGAAGACGTCAGGCATCACGGCCCGCACTTGCCGTGCTCCCTGGAGGTCGATCTCTAAGAGAGCGGGGACACCAGCGGCCAGCTTCTCCTCAACCGGCTTGCGCGGCGTCCCGTATCGGTACTTGCCGTAGGTCGCGAATTCGAGAAACTCGCCATCGGCGATCATCGCGTCAAACCGCGCGTCGTCGACGAAGCGGTAGTTCACGCCGTCGATCTCACCGGGTCGGGGAAACCGCGTCGTGACCGATACCGAGACCCACAACTCGGGGACGCGACGGGCAAGTGCTGCTACGACCGTGCCCTTGCCGACACCAGAAGGACCGGACAGCACCGTCAGGCGAGCCGGCTCAGGAACGTCCGCCACCGAACTCCGCGACAAGCGCGGCGCGTTGCTTGGTGCCCAGCCCCCGCACCCGCCTGGTCGATGCGATCCCGAGTCGCTCCATGATTTGCGCAGCCCGCACCTTCCCGACACCGGGCAGCGATTCGAGCAACGCGGTCACCCGCATCTTGCCGACCACGTCGTCGCGTTCACCTAGGTCGAGGACCGCGCCCAGAGATTCTCCGGAATGCTTCAGGCGTGCCTTGATTTCGGCGCGCCGCTGCCGCGCGATCGCAGCTTTCGCGAGTGCATCGGCGCGCTGCTCGGGCGTCAGGATCGGGAGTGCCACGAAGGTCACCTCGAACGGGCGGCGGCGCGAGGCCGGAGTGGACCGAATGGAGTCGACGCGGATGTTAATGCTTCGACGAGTTCGCAACCTAGCGACAACGAGCGGTGTCGGGCAACGCGGCCCTACGTTCGAAGCTGTCGACGCAACGCCGCGGCGAGCGAGGCGGCAGCCGCACCTGGGTCAGCAGCGCCGGTGATTTGGCGGCCGATCACCAACAAATCGGCGCCGTCCGCGAGCGCTTGCTCCGGCGTGGCGACGCGCGCCTGATCCTGTGCGTCGGCGCCAGCAGAGCGAACTCCCGGCGTAATCAGCTTGATGTCCGGCCCGACCTCCGCGCGCACCGCAGCGACCTCGCGCGCCGAGCAAACGATGGCGCCAGCACCGGCGGAGACCGACATGAGCGCGAGCCTGCGCACCGCATCTTGCGCACCGCCGGTGATACCGAACTCGGCGAGATCGGCATCGTCGAGGCTAGTCAAAATCGTGACTGCGGTGATGACGCCGTCGGGCAACTCTTCCTTGGCGGCCTGGATCATCGCGCGGCCGCCGAGTGCGTGCACGGTGAGGTAGGCCGGTCGAACACGTGCTACTGAACGAACTGCACCCGCGACTGTGTTAGGGATGTCGTTCAACTTCAGGTCGAGGAACAGATCGATGCGGCTGCCACCGCGCACGCTTGCGATGGCCTCGGGGCCATACCGGCAGAACAATTCGAGGCCGATCTTCAATGTGCTGACGTGCGGTTCGACGGCACGTGCCCACGCGCTAGCTGTCTCGAGGTCGCGCGCATCGAGCGCGACCGCGATCGGCGCCGTTCCTGTCACGACACGATCTCGCGTTCGCCGTGCGCCAGGCCTACGGCGTCGACCAACCGTTTGATGCCGCGCTCCGCCAAGGCCTCTTCGAGTTCGGCCAGAATCCGCACCGGCGCGGTCGGATCGTGGAAGATCTCGGTGCCGACCGACACCGCCCGCGCGCCGGCCAGAATGAACTGCAGCGCATCGAGACCGGTGCGGATACCACCCATGCCGAGGATCGGCACCTCGGGCATCGCGGCGTGTACCTGCCAGACGCAGCGAAGGGCGACCGGGCGAATCGCCGGACCCGACAGCCCACCGGTGACTCCGGCCAGCACCGGTCGCAAGGTGTCGGTGTCGATGACCATGCCGAGCAACGTGTTCGTCATCGACAAGCCGTCAGCTCCAGCACGTCACACACGCGCGCGCAATCGAGACGATGTCGGTGACGTCGGGCGAGAGCTTGGCGAACACCGGGATCTCCGAGCGGGTCGCACGTCGCACCGCCTGCATCACCTCGGCGGCCGGTCGGGCATCGCAGGCAAACACCTGGCCGCGATCCTCGACGTTCGGACACGAGATGTTGACCTCGATCATCGAAATGCCACTTGCTTCACGCAGCCGCATCGCCAGCTTCGCGTACTCATCGACGGTGCTGCCGGCGATCGACACGACCGCGCGGGCGCCCTGCTCAACCAACCACGGAAGGTCGCGCTCGATGAAGATCTCGATCCCGGGGCCTTGCAGCCCGATCGAGTTCAACATCCCGCTCGGCGTCTCGGCCATCCGTGGCGTCGCGCGACCGGACCGCACGTTCATCATGATGGATTTCGTCACGATGCCGCCGAGCTCGGCGACATCAAAGAACTGCGCGAGTTCCTGCCCTGCGGCAGCGCAACCGGACGCCGTCAGCACCGGGTTCGGCAGCTCGAACCGGCCGAGTGTCGTTGCCATGTCGACGGTGCTCGCGACTTTGGTCACCGGTGAAGCGGCGCGAACCGTCAGGCTCATCGGGTGACCTCGGCCTTGGCCTTGCGAGGAGTTGACGTGCGCGACGGCGCTTTTGCTGCCGGCTGGCACTGACGCACCGTGCACGTCACTTGGAATCGTTCCGACGTCATCGAAGCGCACTCGGTCACCGTGGAACACCGGACCGTCGACGCACGAGCGAACCATGCGAGTGATGCCGTCGTCGCCGATCACCGGCAATACGCAGGTCATGCACACGCCGACGCCGCACGCCATCAACTCCTCGACGGCGATCTGGCACGGCATCCCGAGTGCGGCAGCGACCTCACTGACGGCACGCAGCATGCCCATGGGGCCGCAGGCGTAGACAACATCGGCCTTGCTTGACGCAAGAACATCAGGCAGGACGTCGGACACTCGGCCGTGGTGGCCCACTGACCCGTCGTCCGTCGTGACGGTCAAGGTCGCGGAGATCCGCTTCGCGTCAAGCGCGCCGAACAGTCGGTCCTCCCTTGCCGCACCCATGACGAAATCGACGCGACACCCCCGAGCACGCAGCGCGTCGGCAAGCGGGAAGAGCGGGGCGGTGCCATACCCGCCACCGACGAGCACGCAGGTGGCCGGCTCGCGGGGGAGTGAGAACGGGCGGCCGAGAGGGCCGACGATGTCGATGCGCTCATGCGCTTGGCGACTTGCCAGCCACGCCGTGCCACGACCCTCAACCGAAAAGACGAATTCGACGGTCCCGCCGTAGACACCGCGCTCGTGGATCTGGTGGATAGAGAACGCTCGGCGCATCAACATGGCGGTGTCGGGACCACCGACGGCGACCGTCACGAACTGGCCAGGTTTGGCGATCTCCGCTACGCCTGGCGCCACGACGGTCATGGCGTGGTAAGCGCCGATCCTGCGGAGCGAGAGCACCTCGCCGTTTACTTGCACCGGCATGTCGCCGTCTCCTCGCCTGCTGCGCAACCAGTCGTGCAACCTGTCGTCGGGCAACCTGTCGTCGGGCGACCGGGAGTCACCTTGTCACGCTCCCCCGCCGTTGGCGCGGTCGGCCTCAAGAACGGCAGCGTGCTCCTGGAGCGAGCGCACCGATATGTCGCCGTGCATTAACGCCTCGATCCCCTGCACGCAGGCGGCCAGCCCCTGCACCGTGGTCATACAAGGGACGCCGCGCAGCACGGCCGCGGTGCGAATCTCGTAGCCGTCGACTCTCGGACCGACGCCCCATGGAGTGTTGACGATCATGTCGACGTCGCCCGCGAGGATCTGCTGCACGATCGTCGGCTCGCCGTCGGGACCGACGCCATCACTGTGTTTGCGGACGACGGTCGAGATCACGCCATTGCGGCGCAAGACCTCGGCGGTGCCCTGCGTCGCCAGGATCTCAAAGCCCAGGTCGGCGAGTCGCTTCACCGGGAAGATGATCGCGCGCTTGTCGCGGTTGGCCACCGAGACGAAAGCCTTGCCCTTCGTCGGCAGCGAACCATAGGCGGCGGCTTGCGACTTCGCGAAGGCGATGCCGAACCCGCTGTCGATGCCCATGACCTCACCTGTCGACTTCATCTCCGGGCCAAGCACCGTGTCGACTCCGCGGAAGCGACCAAACGGCAATACCGCCTCTTTCACCGAGATTGAAGCATCGGGCGGCAGGTCGGCGCCGTCGCCACGAGGCGGCAACATGCCTTCGGCGCGCAGCTGCGCGATCGTGGTGCCGGTCATGATTCGAGCAGCCGCCTTAGCAACCTGCACCGCGGTCGCCTTTGAAACAAACGGCACCGTACGACTCGCCCGCGGGTTGGCCTCGAGCACGTAGAGCACGTTCGACGTGAGTGCGTACTGAACATTGAGCAGACCAAGCACGCCGACGCCCTCGGCGATCGCCACCGTCGAATCGCGGATGCGGCGGATCTCGGCGCTCCCCAACGTGATGGGCGGCAGCACGCACGCAGAGTCGCCTGAATGGATGCCCGCTTCTTCGATGTGTTCCATGACGCCAGCGAGATACAGCTCGGTGCCGTCGAACAATGCATCGACATCGATCTCGACGGCGTCGTCGAGAAAGCGGTCGACGAGAACCGGGTGCTCGGGGCTCGCTTCAGTCGCCCGGCCAATGTAGGACTCCAGCATCTCCTCGCCGTAGACGATCTCCATGCCGCGGCCACCGAGAACGTAACTCGGTCGAACCAGCACCGGGTAGCCGATCTCGTCGGCGATCGCCTTCGCCTCGGCGAACGAGGTAGCCGTGCCGTGGCGAGGAGCCGGCAGGTTGGCCCGCGCCAGCACCTGACCGAACGCACCGCGATCCTCAGCGAGGTGAATCGCCTCGGGGCTCGTGCCGACGATCGGCACCCCGGCGTCCTTCAGTGCTTGGGCAAGTCGCAGCGGTGTCTGGCCGCCGAGCTGAACGATGACGCCGACGATCGGCCCGGCCTGCGACTCGGCGTGCACGACCTCAAGGACGTCCTCGAGCGTGAGCGGCTCGAAGTACAGCCGATCGCTGGTGTCGTAGTCGGTCGACACAGTCTCGGGATTGCAGTTGATCATCACGGTCTCGAACCCGGCCGCCCGCAAAGCGAAGCTTGCATGCACGCACGAGTAGTCGAACTCGACACCCTGGCCGATGCGGTTCGGCCCCGATCCGAGGATCAGAACCGCAGGCTTGGTGCGCGGCACGACCTCGGTCTCATCGTCATAACTTGAGTAGTGGTAGGGCGTGCTGGCTGCAAACTCGGCTGCGCAGGTGTCGACGGTCTTGTAGACGGGCCGCAGGTTGAGGTCATGACGGATGCCACGCACGGTCGCCTCGGACAGCCCTCTGATGCGGGCGATCTGGGCGTCAGAGAAGCCATGCCGCTTGGCCAGCTGAAGCGTCGGGAGCTCGAGTGACTCCGCTTGCGCGACTGCTTGTGCGACCTCATCGAGCAACAGGATCTGATCGAGGAACCAGCGGTCGATGCCGGTCGCTTCGTGCAGTTCGTCAACGGATGCACCGGCGCGGATCGCCTGTTGAACCGTCACGATCCGACCGTCGGTCGGACGCCGGGACTGCTCGATCAGTTCGTCGCGATCGCCGATCTCACCGTCCCACCGAAATGACGAACCGGTCTGTTCGAGTGATCGCAGCGCCTTCTGCAAAGCCTCGGTGAAGTTGCGGCCGATCGACATCGCTTCGCCGACGCTCTTCATCGTGGTGGTCAACGTGTCGTCGGCGCCAGGGAACTTTTCGAACGCGAACCGCGGCACCTTCACGACCACGTAGTCGATGCTCGGCTCGAAGCTGGCCGGCGTCTTGCGGGTGATGTCGTTGGGGATCTCGTCGAGCGTGTAGCCGAGCGCCAGCTTTGCGGCGATCTTGGCGATCGGGAACCCGGTCGCCTTGCTCGCCAATGCCGACGACCTCGACACCCGCGGGTTCATCTCGACGACGATGACCCGGCCGGTCTCAGGCTGCACGGCGAACTGGATGTTGCAGCCGCCGGTGTCGACCCCGACTGCGCGCAGCACCGCGATCGCGATGTCGCGCAAGTGCTGGTATTCGCGATCGGTCAAGGTCAATGCCGGCGCCACAGTGATCGAGTCGCCGGTGTGCACGCCCATCGGGTCGACGTTCTCGATCGAGCACACGACGACCACGTTGTCGTTGCGGTCGCGCATCAACTCGAGCTCGTACTCTTTCCAGCCGAGGATGGATTCCTCGAGCAAGATCTCGGTGGTCGGGCTCGCCTGGAGGCCGGAGCCGGCAATGCGCCGCAGGTCACTCTCGTCGTAGGCGATACCTGATCCGGCGCCACCCATCGTGAATGAGGGCCGGACGACGACGGGGTAGCGAAGTTCGTCGATCGCCTCGAGGCAATCAGCGACGCTGTGGCAAATCACCGAGCGGGCCGACTCTGCGCCGACGGACGCGACAATCTCCTTGAACCGCTGCCGGTTCTCCCCCGCTTGAATCGCCTCGATGTTCGCCCCGATGAGTTCGACGTTGTACTTCTCCAGGACACCGGCCTCGTGCAGAGCGACCGCGGTGTTCAACGCGGTCTGGCCGCCGAGCGTCGCGAGCAACGCGTCAGGCCGTTCCTTGGCGATGATCATCTCGACGAACTCGGGCGTGATCGGTTCGACGTAGGTTGCGTCGGCGAACTCGGGATCGGTCATGATGGTCGCCGGGTTGGAGTTGACCAGCGACACCCGCAGCCCCTCGGCGCGCAGCACTCGGCAGGCTTGCGTGCCGGAGTAGTCGAACTCGCAGGCTTGGCCGATCACGATCGGCCCGGAGCCGATGACCAGTACTGACTTCAGGTCTTCCCGTTTCGGCATCAGCGACCTGCGCTCATCAGGTCGCCGAAACGATCAAACAGATACGCGGCATCATGTGGACCCGCCGCTGCCTCAGGGTGGTACTGCACCGAAAAGGCGGGCGTATCAAGACACTCCAGCCCTTCGACCACCTCGTCGTTCAGGCACACGTGGCTGACGCGCGCGCGACCGAACGGCGTCACCGTCTCACCCGTCAACGGCGCGTCGACGGCAAAGCCGTGATTGTGCGCTGTCACCTCGACCTTGCCGGTAGCGCGGTCGATGACCGGCAGGTTGATGCCCCGATGGCCGTAACCCAGCTTGTACGTGCCGAACCCGAGAGCGCGGCCGAGCAGTTGATTGCCGAAGCAGATCCCGAAGAACGGCAGCCGGCGAGCAAGAACGTCCGCGATCAACTGCACCGGACCCACCGATGCGGCCGGATCGCCCGGACCGTTGGAGAAGAAGACTCCATCGGGATTGACTGCCATGACGTCGTCGATGCTCGATGTTGCGGGCAGGACGTGCACTTCCATGCCGCGCTGCGCCATGCGATGCGGAGTCATCGCCTTGATGCCGAGGTCGAGAGCTGCCACGGTAAAGCGCCGCTCGCCGATTGCCGGCACCACGTAAGTGGCTGGCGTTGACACCTGGCCCGCTAAGTCGGCGCCTTCCATCCGGTCAGTTGCCCGCACCCGATCAAGTAGCGCCTCGGCGTCCGTCGCGGTCGATGAGATGCCGACCCGCATCGCGCCGCGTTC
This sequence comes from uncultured Actinomycetes bacterium, assembly GCA_963799955.1. Taxonomy (GTDB): domain Bacteria; phylum Actinomycetota; class Actinomycetes; order Acidothermales; family Acidothermaceae; genus PALSA-607. The sequence goes on along the minus strand of CAWCZJ010000002.1, from coordinate 320,670 downwards.
ACGCAGGTGGCGGGTCAGCGCGCGAGTGTCGATGCCGCTGATGCCGACGACGCCCTGCGCGCTCAGCTCGTCATCGAGCGTGCGGCGCGAGCGCCAGTTCGACGGCACCCGAGCAGGATCGCGGACGACGTAGCCGCTGACCCAGATGCGCGACGACTCACCGTCCTCGTCGTTGACCCCGGTGTTGCCGATGTGCGGCGCCGTCATCACCACGACCTGCTTGTGGTAACTCGGGTCGGTCAGCGTCTCCTGGTAGCCCGTCATGCCGGTCGCGAACACGGCTTCGCCGAACGTCTCGCCGTCGGCGCCGTAGGAGTCGCCATGAAACGCCCGGCCGTCTTCAAGGACAAGCACGGCGGGACGCGTGAGGAGTGCCGGCGACGGCGGATGCTCGCGTCGTCATGCCGGCTTCCCGTCGAGAACGGTAGGAGTTGCGCGCAGGAAGGTATGGACGACGCGCACTGGCAGCTCCCGACCGGCGTAGGGGGTATTGCGGGACTTCGACGCGAGTGCGCGCGGATCGATGAAACGTCGCGCGGCGGGGTCGATCAACACTACGTTCGCGGGCGCGCCGACGGCGATCGGCTGTCCTTGGCCAGCGAGCCGGCCGATACGCGCGGGCCGGGTCGACATCCGGTCGCACACGCCGGCCCAGTCGAGGAGACCGGTTTCGACCATCGCGAGTGCCACCACCGACAGCGCTGTCTCGAGCCCGAGCATGCCCGGCGCGGCGGCCTGCCACTCGGTTTCCTTGTCCTCGAGCGGCGTGCGGTGCATGGTCGGTGGCGACCGCGTCGATCGTGCCGTCGGCCAGTCCCTGCCGGACGGCCTCGACATCGTCACGGCTGCGCAGCGGCGGATTGACCTTGTAGAGCGGGTCATAGGTCGCGGCGAGTTCGTCGGTGAGCAGCAGATGATGCGGCGTCACTTCGGCGGTGACGTTGACCCCGCGCGCCTTTGCCCAGCGCACGAGCTCGACGGATCCGGCGGTCGAGATGTGGCAGATGTGCAACCGCGAACCGACGTGCTCGGTCAGCAAGATGTCGCGCGCGATGATCGCCTCTTCGGCAACCGCCGGCCAGCCTCGAAGGCCGAGCACTCCGGACAGCTCGCTCTCGTTCATCTGGGCATCTTCAGTCAAGCGCGGCTCTTGCGCGTGCTGCGCGATCACCCCGTCGAACGCCTTGACGTACTCGAGGGCGCGCCGCATGAGCAGCGCGTCGGAGACACACTTGCCGTCGTCGGAGAACACCCGCACTCGGGCGTGCGAATCCGCCATCGCGCCGAGCTCGGCTAGCTGCTCGCCGTGCAGGCCGACGCTCACCGCACCTACCGGATGCACGTCGCAGTGACCCGCGTCACGGCCAGCGAGCCAGACCTGTTCGACGACACCAGCCGAATCCGCGACCGGGTCGGTGTTGGCCATGGCATGGACAGCCGTGTAGCCGCCAAGTGCGGCCGCCAGCGTGCCCGTCTCGACTGTCTCGGCGTCCTCGCGACCGGGCTCACGAAGGTGCGTGTGCAGGTCGACGAGGCCAGGCAACGCCATAAGCCCATCAGACTCGAGCACGGTGGCGCCGCGGTGCGACAGGCCAGGCTCGATCGCCGCGACCAACCCGTCGTCGAGCAGCACGTCGACAGGCTCGGCGCGCTCGGGCAGCCGGACTCCCTTGAGCAGCCAGCTACTCACGCGACCCCTCCTGGCAGTCTCCGTCGGTTCAGCTCACGAGCGGCTCAAGGCCGATCGCCGATTCGCTGCCGCCGAGCAAGAGGTACAGAACCGCCATCCGCACGCTCACGCCGTTCGTCACCTGCTCGACGATCACCGAGCGCTCGGAGTCGGCGACCTCGGCCGCGATTTCCATGCCTCGGTTCATCGGGCCGGGATGCATCACGATCGCGTGGTCGGGCAGCACCGCCATGCGCGCCGCATCGAGACCATAGCGACGGCTGTACTCGCGCGCATTCGGAAAATACGACGCGTTCATACGCTCGCGCTGAACGCGCAACATCATGACGACGTCGGTCTTGGGGAGCACCGCATCGAGATCGTAGGAGTACGAGCACGACCACCCATCGATACCGACTGGGAACAACGTCGGCGGTGCGACAACGGTGACGTCGGCACCGAGTGTGTGCAGCAGCAAGACGTTGGAGCGAGCCACCCTGCTGTGCAGAACGTCGCCGACGATCGCGACCCGGCGGCCCTCAAGATTGCCGAGGTGGCGCCGCATCGTGAACGCATCGAGAAGAGCCTGCGTGGGGTGCTCGTGGGTGCCATCGCCGGCATTCACGACGCTGCCCTTGATCCAGGCGCTCAAGCGGTGCGGAGCGCCGCTGGCTTCGTGGCGGATCACCACCCCGTCGGCGCCCATCGCCTCAAGGGTCAACGCGGTGTCCTTCAGGCTCTCGCCCTTGGACACACTCGACCCCTTCGCCGAGAAGTTGATCACGTCGGCGGACAGCCGCTTCGCGGCAGCTTCGAACGAGCTGCGTGTACGGGTGGAGTCTTCGAAGAACAGGTTGACGATCGTGCGGCCGCGAAGGGTCGGCAACTTCTTGATCGGCCGGTCCGATAGCCGGGCGAGCTCGGTTGCGGTGTCGAGAATCAGCAGCGCGTCGTCGCGACTCAGATCGCCGGCCGAGAGTAGGTGCCGAGTCATCGTGCATCACTGCCCTCAGTTGAGACCGAAGCAGAGCCCGCAGACGAAGCCGGCCCCAGCAACACGGCGTCCCGCCCGTCGAGTTCTTCGATGAGCACCGTCACCTGCTCGCGCACCGAAGTCGGCAGGTTCTTGCCGACATAGTCAGCCTTGATCGGCAACTCTCGATGACCCCGGTCGATGAGCACAGCAAGTTGTACTGCCCTCGGGCGGCCGAGCTCTCCGAGCGCGTCGAGTGCGGCTCGCACCGTGCGGCCGGAGAACAAGACATCGTCGACGAGCACGACGAGCATCCCGTCGACGCCGTCACCGGGCACCTCGGTCCGGGCAAGTGGGCGAGGTGGCCGCATCCGCAGGTCGTCGCGGTACATGGTGATGTCGAGGGAGCCCACCGGGACCGGCCGGTTCTCGACGGCGCTCATGCGCTCGCGCCAGCCGACGGGCAAGCCCGACGCCGCGGGTCGGAATGCCGAGGAGAAGGACGTCGGCGCCGCCACGGGTGCGTTCGAGGATTTCGTGGGCGATACGCGTCAGCGCGCGGCTCATATCGGGTGCTTCGAGCACCTCGCGAGGCATCGCGGACCGTCCGTGCTGATCACCGAGCTGGTCGTTCTGGCGCTGGTGCTGATGGGCAGCCGTCATCGCCGGGACCTCCTTCCCCGCCTCACTGGACGGGCCTTAAAGGATGTCGAGCAGTTCGTAAGCCTGGTTCGGCACGGCCAACCTAGCAGACCTGCTTGACGCAGAGTGACGATAGGCCTACCGTCACAATGAGTAACGAGCGCGGCTTTGACTTCGGGAATTCTGGGTCACTATGTCCCTATTGAGGGGCATCCCCCGAAGTAGCCACTGGTGAAACCGGCGCCCGGGAGTGACCAGGCGTGAGCTTGGTCCGGCCATTTTCTACCCGTGCCTACCCGTGCCCACCCGATCGCGCTAACTAATGAGGTCACCTTGAACGACTACGCGAAGGCGCTTGGCGCCCGACTGCGCGCCATCCGCACCCAGCAGGGGCTGTCCTTGCACGGCGTCGAGGAGAAGTCGCGAGGCCGCTGGAAGGCGGTCGTTGTGGGCTCCTACGAGCGCGGCGATCGCGCCGTGACCGTCCAGCGGCTGGCCGAGCTCGCCGAGTTCTATGGCGTCCCGGTCGGCGAGTTGCTGCCTGACGCCGCCCCGAGTGGCGCGAGCGAGCCGCCGCCGCGCTTGGTGATCGACCTCGAGCAGCTGGCCGACGTCCCGCCCGAGAAGGCCCGTCCGCTGGCTCGCTACGCGGCGACGATCCAGAGCCAGCGCGGCGACTACAACGGTCGGGTGCTGTCGATTCGCCAGGACGACCTGCGCTCACTCGCGGTCATCTACGACGAGTCACCCAGCCTGCTGACCGAAGAGCTGATCTCGTGGGGCGTCTTGAACGCCGAGGCACGCCGGGCCATCGACACGCTGTAACCCTTCGCAGCCCGCAGCGCACCTGGAGCGGGCCCTCCGCTACACCCAGCGCTGCGAAGCTAGATGGCCTTGCCGGGGTTGAGAATGCCGAGCGGGTCGAACGTTGCCTTCACTGCCCGCTGCACATCCATGCCGACCTCGCCGATCTCCGCCGGCAACCAGTCGCGCTTCAACACGCCGATGCCGTGCTCGCCGGTGATCGTGCCGCCGAGCTCAAGCGCGGCTGTGTAGATCGCCTCGGCCGCCGGCATCGCGCGATCGGAGTCGACCACGAGACTCGGATGCAGATTCCCGTCACCGGCGTGCCCGACGGTCGCGATGACCACGTCGTACTGCCGCGCCGATCTCTTCGATGCGGGCGAGCATCTGTGCCAGCTTCGACCGCGGCACGCCGACGTCCTCGGTGAGAATCATCCCGAGCCGTTCAATCGCCCAGTGCGTCATTCGCCGGACGCCGAGCAGCTCGGCCGCCTCGGTCGCGTCGGTCGACACGGCGGTGTAGGTAGCGCCAGCCGCCGCGAACGCTTTCTCGATGGCGAGCGCCGGCTCGCGCGGATGTTCGACGTCGACCTGCGCGATCAGCATCGCGGCCGCGGTGCGGTCGAGACCCACGTGCTTCCAGTCGTCGACGGCCCGGATCGTCGCGTTGTCCATCAGTTCGAGCAGGCTCGGCTGCAGACCCGGCGGCCATGACGTCGTCGACGGCCTCGCCCGCCGAGGCGAGGGTGGCGAACACACCGACGACGGTCACCGGGTCGCTGCTGGGCCGCGGGCGCAGCTTGACCGTGGCCTGGGTCACGATGCCGAGCGTGCCCTCGGAACCGACGAATAATGCGGTGAGGTCGTAGCCCGCAACGCCCTTGACCGTGCGTCGACCGGTCTTCATGACCCGGCCGTCGGCGAGCACAACCTCGAGGCCAAGCACCGAGTCGCGCGTGACGCCGTACTTGACGCAGCGCAGGCCGCCAGCGTTCGTCGCGATGTTGCCGCCGATGGTCGAGATCTCGAAGCTGGCCGGATCGGGAGCGAACATCAGGCCGTGCTCGGCCGCCGCAGTTTGCAGCTCGACGTTGATGACACCGGGCTCGACGACGGCGAGTTGGTCACCCGCATTGACCTCGACGATGCGATTCATCTTCGCCAGCGAAAGCACGACGCACCCGTCGATCGCGGTCGCGCCACCCGACAGCCCGCTGCCTGCTCCCCTGGCCACAACCGGGACGACGTGCCTGGTCGCCCAGCGCATCGTCGCCTGGACATCGGCCAACATCGCGGGCAAGGACAACGCCCAGCGGCCGCCCGGGTTCGACCAGCCTCGCCTCGTCGCGGCGATACGCCTCGACGGCATCACCATCGGTGATCACGCGAGATTCGGGCAGCTCCGCCCTCAGCTCATCGATAGCGTTCACGGGAATCAGGCTAGCGGCAGTCGCTCAGACCGTTAGCGCGGGCTTCTCGTCGAGCAGCTTCGCGAGCACGCCGTTGACGAACGTCGGCGAGTCGTCGGTCGACAGGTCGCGGGCCAGGTTGACGGCCTCGCTGAGCACGACGCCGTCGGGCACCTCTTCGGCCCAGAGCAACTCGAACGCGCCGATCCGCAGCAGATTGCGGTCGACCACGGGCATCCGATCAAGCGTCCAGCCCACTGCGTAGGTCTCGATCAGCTCGTCGATGCGAGGGCGGTGAGCGACGACGCCTTCGAACCAACGTGACGGTGTACGCCGGCACCGGCGGAGTGGCCGTCGAGATGTGACGGGCCAGCGTTTCGAGTGCGTCGGAGCTGCGCAGGTCGCATTCGAACAGCACGTCGAGCGCTCGTTTGCGTGCCTTCGTACGCGCGCTCATCGACGTCCGCCCTGATTGAGTTGTTGCATGAACAGCTTCGTCAGCTGTTGATCCGGCCGAGGTAGTCGCCCGTGCGGGTGTCGACCTTGACCTTCTCACCGGTGGTGATGAACAGCGGAACTTGGATCTGGGCGCCGGTCTCGAGGGTCGCGGGCTTGGTGCCACCGGTCGAGCGGTCGCCCTGCATGCCCGGCTCGGTGTAGGAGATCAGCAGTTCGGCCGATGCGGGCAACTCGACGTACAACGCGATGCCGTCGTGCAACGCGATGGTCGCTTCGGTGTTTTCGAGCATGAAGTTCGCAGCGTCACCGACCGTCTCCGTGGGCACGGGGTGCTGGTCGTAGGTGTCGGTGTCCATGAAGATGAAGTCGGTGCCCTCTTTGTAGAGGTACTGCATCGTGCGTTTGTCGACCGTGGCCACATCGATCTTCAACCCTGCGTTGAACGTCTTGTCGACAACCTTGCCGGTCAGGACGTGCTTCAGCTTGGTGCGAACGAAGGCCGGCCCCTTGCCGGGCTTGACATGCTGGAACTCGACGACATTCCACAGCTGGTTGTCGAGCGAGAGCGTCATGCCGTTCTTGAGGTCGTTCGTGGTCGCCACGGACGTGGACTCCTTGCTTAATCGCCTAAGGGCTTGGTCGTCTGGGAACGGTCGAGTCTACGCCTCAGTCAGCGCCCGCAATGCCAGGCGATAGGAGCCCAGCCCGAAACCGGCGATCGTGCCGGTCGCCACGGCAGCCACCACCGAGGTGTGCCGGAACTCCTCGCGAGCGGCCGGATTGGTGATGTGCACCTCGATCAGCGGCGCTGTGCGCATCGCGATCGCATCGCGCAAGGCGTAGGAGTAATGGGTGAAGGCAGCCGGATTCAAGACCACAGCGATCTTGGCATCGGCCGCCTCGTGCAACCAGCCGATCAACGTCGCCTCGTGGTCGGTCTGGCGTACCTCGACGTCGAGGCCGAGATCATCGCCGGCCTGTGTGCACGTCGACACCAGGTCGTCGTAGGTGAACGCGCCGTAGATTTCGGGTTCGCGAGTGCCAAGGCGCGACAGGTTGGGTCCGTTAAGGACCAGCACCTTGCGGTTCTGGGTCACTTCAGTTCCTGGGTCACTGCGCTACCTCCAGGTAGGCGGCCTCGAGCAGTTCGGGATCAGGATCGGAAAGGATTCTCGCGCGCCCGAGCCCTTCAAGCACGACAAAACGCAACGTGCCACCGCGCGTCTTCTTGTCGACGCTCATTGCCGCCCGCAACTGCGGCCACGCGTCCGCGTCGTACGAAGTAGGTAGCCCGAGCGATTCGAGTACCGTGCGATGTCGCGCGGCGCAGTCGGCGTCGAGAATGCCAGCCCGCCGGCTCAGCGTCGCTGCGTAGACGAGACCCACAGAGACCGCGTCACCGTGTCGCCAGCCGAAGTTCTCACGCTTCTCGATCGCGTGCGCGAGCGTGTGGCCGTAGTTGAGAATCTCCCGACCAAGACCACCAGGACCGACAGCAGCAGCCTCGTGCAAATCGGCACCGACGACTGCAGCCTTCACTGCAATAGCGCGGACGACGAGAGCAGCCGTGTGTGGTCCGGCAGGCGTTGTCGCAGCTACCGGATCAGCTTCGATCAGATCGAGGATCACTGGGTCGGCGATGAAGCCGACTTTCACGACCTCGGCGAGTCCGGCGACGTAGTCAGCTCGGGGCAGCGATTCGAGCAGGGACAGGTCGCAGACAACGCTGGCCGGCGGATGGAATGAGCCGACAAGATTCTTGCCAGCAGAAACGTTGATGCCGGTCTTGCCGCCAACCGCGGCATCGACCATCGCCAGCAACGTGGTCGGCACCTGAATCACGCGCACGCCACGAAGCCAGGTCGCCGCAATGAAGCCAGCGACGTCGGTCACCGCTCCCCCGCCGACGCCGAGCACCAGATCGGTTCGGGTAAATCCTTTCGCCGCAAGGGAATCCCAGGCTGCAATGACGACAGCCGCCGACTTCGCGCTCTCTCCATCGGGACACCTCGATACGCAGCACGTCGGCACGTCCCGACAATGCCGTCTCGAGATCGTCGACGACGTGCGCGACGGCCGCTTGATGCACGACGGCAACGCGCCGCACGTCTGCCGGCACGAGCGCAGCCAACTCCGAAAGCGCGCCAGCACCCACGACAACCTCATACGGATCGTCGCCGGCAACGATGAGACGATCGGTCATCGGATGACCTGCGCGATTTCCGCGGTGACCGCGGTGGCCGCCTTGCCGGTGCTGACGACAGTCGCGGTCGCGACCTCTTCGTAGAGCGGACGCCTGGCTTCCATCAGTGCGTGGAGTTGCGCGCGCGGATTGCCGAGCAGCAACGGCCGATCGCGGTTGAACCCCACCCGCTTCGTCGCGTCGGCGAGGTCGACGTCGATGTAAACAACTCGGTGCCCCTGCAGAAGTTCGCGAGTGTGCGGGTCGAGGATTGCCCCACCGCCAAGAACGAGCACCCCGTCGTGTTCTGCCAACGCCTGCTCGACAGCAACGCTTTCCAGCTTCCGGAAATGCTCTTCGCCGTGTTCGAAGAAGATGTCCGCAACCTTCAGCCCCGCGACCTTCTCGACATCGAGATCGGTGTCGCGAAACGTCGTACCGAAGCGGCTCGCGAGCAGTCGACCAACCGTGCTCTTGCCTGCTCCGGGCGGACCCACGAGGACAACGAGAGGCGCCATCAGTCAGTGCACGACCAAGGTGTCGAGGTAACCACGCACATTGCGGCGCACTTCGCTCAGTGAGTCACCACCGAACTTCTCCAGCACGCAGTCAGCAAGAACGAGCGCCACCATCGCCTCGGCGACGACACCTGCCGCAGGCACGGCACACACGTCGCTGCGCTGATTGATCGCCTTCGCCGCCTCACCCGTCGCGACGTCGATCGTGTCCAAGGCTCGGGGAACCGTCGAGATGGGCTTCATCGCCGCGCGCACCCGCAACGCCTCGCCGGTCGACATCCCGCCTTCGGTGCCACCCGCGCGATTGGTCCGCCGGCGCACTCCCTCGGGACCGTTCTCGATTTCGTCGTGGGCGAATGATCCGCGCCGGCGCGCAGACTCGAATCCGTCGCCGACCTCGACGCCCTTGATGGCCTGGATGCCCATCAACGCACCAGCCAGCCGCGAATCGAGCCGGCGATCCCAGTGGACGTGACTGCCAAGGCCCGGCGGCAGCCCGTAGGCCACGACCTCAACCACGCCGCCGAGGGTGTCGCCGTCGCTGCGAGCGCTGTCGATCTCGGCGACCATCGCCGCACTGGTCGCCGGATCGAAGCAGCGAACCGGGTCTTCATCGATGCGGTCGCGATCGCTCGCCGCCGGCACGAGCCCCGCCGGGGCGCTCACCTGACCGATCGAGACAACGTGGCTCAACACCTCGACGTCCAACGCCTGTCGCAAGAAGCTTGCGGCGATGTCACCGAGCGCCACCCTCGCGGCGGTCTCGCGCGCGCTCGCCCTTTCCAGAATCGGCCGGACGTCGTCGAGCGCGTACTTCTGCATCCCGACCAAGTCGGCGTGCCCAGGGCGAGGACGTGTCAGCGGGGCGTTGCGGGCGAGGTCGGCCAGCTCGTCTTCGTCGACGGGATCGGGGCTCATGACCTTCTCCCACTTCGGCCATTCGCTGTTGCCGACCCGGATCGCGATCGGGCCGCCCATCGAAACGCCGTGCCTGATGCCGCCGAGGAAGTCGATCTCGTCGCGTTCAAAGGACATCCGGGCGCCTCGGCCGTACCCGGCCCGGCGGCGGGCCAGCGCGTCGGCGACCTCGTGGGTGGAGGTGCGCACGCCAGCGGGCAGCCCCTCGAGAATCGCGACGAGTGCGGGACCATGCGACTCGCCAGCGGTCAGCCACCGCAGCATGGAGTGAGTCTCCCATGAACGCGGGCGGGCTTGCCTGGTCGGCGCCGAATTGCATCGGCCCCGTCCGGTCGATCCGGACGGGGCCGATGTGGCTTGATAGCGAGGAGCTAGCCGAGCTGTGCTGACTGGCCCTTCGCGAGCTGGAGGAACTGGTCGCCGTACTCGAAGTCCGCGCCGTAGACCGGCGTGGCGCCCGACGTGTCGGCCAGGATCGACACCAGCTTGAAGTACGTCCCGAAGACCTGACCGGGCGTGATGCCGTTGTACGGAGTCGTGGTCGCGCCGTTGGTCACGGTGACGTCGATCGTGTTCGTCGCGTCCGCCCTGACGAGCGTCAGCGTGATCGCGTTACCCGCCGTCGGCAGTGATGTCGGCGTGGGTGTTGCGGTGACGGTGACCGTCGGCGACGGGTTGGCCGTCACGGTGACGGTCGGCGTCGGTGCGAGTGTCAGCGTCGGAATGACGATGAGCGGGGTCGGCGTCGCTGTAGGAGTCGGGGCGACGCTCGCCTTGCTCGACGCCGCCTTGGCGGTCGGGCTTGCAGCCGGAGTCGGCGGCACGAGCGCGGGCTGGAACGGGTTGCGTCCCACCGCCGCCGGTGATACGCGGCCGGCACGGCCTGGACGGCGGTCGGGCTCGCCGACGACACGGCGGAGGCTGTGGCCGGGGTGTCGACGGGCTCGCGCTGCCTGCTGTTCGACGACTTGATCCGCCCGAGAAGAGCAGCAGGTAGGCGATCACGCCGAGGACAGCCACTCCGACCACCGCGACCAGCGCGAGGCGCTGGTTGCGCTGCGACGACCCGGTCGGCGCCGGTGAGGACTCGCTCATTTCCGGGTCTCCTAGTTACTCGCGCTAGCGGAGGGGGCGACGGCAGCAGTGGCTGCGGACGCGACCGCTGCGCCCGAGCAGCGGCGCCGTGAGCGGCTGCTGGCAGGTGCAGCGGGGATAGCGTAACGCCGTGCTCGAGTTCATGAACACCGACACTGTGATCTGGCCTGAGGGTCTTCCATGCAGTCGCGCCGGCGCAGCGGCGGAGCTCGGTGCAGCTGCCGCCTTGATGCGGTGCCCGGCGCGATGCGACACCGTGGTCACGACCGTTGACCGGGCGAGCCTCTGCAGCGCCGCGGTGAACTGCTGGATCTGGAAGTAGCCGCCTTGCACGTCGATGCCGATGCTGATCGCCTGCAGGCTTGCCGGCGACGGCGCGGCTGCAGCGGCATGGTGCAGCGGCTGGTCGCGGTCGCGCTCGCTGACGCTGCGGGTGTCGGCGCAACGGCAGCTGCCGCGGACGACGACAGCCGTCGGCGTGCCAGGAGCGATGGAGACTAAGTTCGACGCCGGTCTTGCGAGCGATGGTGGTCAGCGCCCGCACGTAGCTCGGGCAGCTCGGGATCGGTCGGGAATCTTCTGCCGTGATCGCAGCGACGCTCGCCTCCTCGGCGCGGCACCGCGGACATCTGCGCCGTCAGCTCCGTAGACGCGGTTGCGTAGGCCGGCGTTGGCTCTGCTCCTGGAGGCTGCCTGCGAGCCGAGGCTCGACGCCTTGTGCTTTTGCGGAGCGATGGCGAGGAACCAGCCAGCCGCCACGATCGACCAGCACGGCAACGACGGTGCCAGCTACCCACTGTTGGATTCGAGACATGTCAGCACTTTCCCGGTTGGGCGCCGCACAGCGCCGCGGATGTGAGGTTGACCGACGAGCTAAACGTGACCCAGGTCTTTGGCAGCCGTCCCGGCCACCGTTCCGGTGCCCGGGACCAAGCGACTCGGTCGACGTCGTGAAGTACGGGTTGGCGAAGCCGCCTTCCTTCGCCGCGTTGTCGAGCCACGTCGCGACATCGTTGTGCGCCAGCGCTAGCCCGGTGAAGGTGACGGTGCCCACGGTCGCCGGCGCAGCTGCGCCGGCAGGTCAAGCGTGCCGACAGGCACCGTCTGATGCAGATGTTGACGCGCCGTGAACCAGACGTTCTTCGGTGTCAGCAGACTGAGGTCGGCGAGGTACGTCGAGATCGGGATCTCCGATGCAGTCGCCTGGGTCAGCATCGCCTTGCGCCTGCGTCCTCCTGGTTCTGCTGCTGCGGTGACGTAGTTCAGCTGGTTCAGCTGGCTCTGGAGCTTGTGTCTGCGTGTCCTGCGACGGCCTGCAGCCGGGACTTCGCGTCCGTGACCTGCTGCCGCCGTTCACGTAGACGAGGCCGACGCCGACGATCGCGACGAGAACGACGAGGCCAAGAGCCGGCCTGGGCCCGCTGCAGTTGACGCTTCTCGAAGATCTCCGGAGGAAGCAGATTCACCCGAGGCAGGTCGAAGACTCGGGTCGAGGTCGTGCTGGTGGTGCTCACGAGGCGACTCCCATTGCCAGCCCGACGGGCACCGCCGCAAGGCGCTCGATGTGACCGAGCTGCTCGGTCGACAACTTGGTGTTTCCGATGTGCACGGACGCCAACGGATTTGCGACTTCGACCGGCAACCGAGTGACGGTCGCGAGGCGGGAGATGAGGTTGCCAAGGCGCGATCCGCCACCGGAAACGACGATGCGGCGGATTCGGCACAGCCGACGGCGACGCGAGGTAGTAGTCGAGCGACCCGCGGATCTCCTCGACGAACGAGGCGGCGGTGGCGTCGATGACGCGGCCTGCGGGGTTCTCGTCGCGCTCCGCAGCGGTCGCCGGAATGCCGAGCTGCTGCTTGAGCGCCTCGGCCTGCTCGAGCGGCACGCCCATCCGCTCGGCGACGGCCTCGGTGATGTCGGCGCCGCCCATGAGCAGCACGCGGACGAACTTCGGCTGGCCGCCTTGGTGCACCGCGATGTTCGTGACGCGTGCACCGATGTCGATGAGAGCCTCGGCCTGCGTGTCGATCCCCAGCGCATCAGCGTGCGTCGACGAGCGAATGAGCGCGAACGACGTGAGGTCGACCATGACCGGAGTCAGGCCGGCGTGCTGCACGGCGTCGAGGCACGAGCCGACCATTTCGCGGCCGGCCGCGACCAGCAGCACGCGCAGCATCCGGTTGCCCGCGTCGTTGGTGAACTCTTCGAGCGGGTGGAAGTCCATGATGGCCTGGTCGACCGGGATCGGGATGAAGTCCTGGACCTGGAACGCAAGCGCGTTGCGCAGTTCCTTCGCCTCCATCCACGGCAGATCGACCTGCCGCACGACGACCTTCTGGTTCGCGACGCCGAGCACGACCCGCTTCGTCGAGAACTTGGTCTGCGACCAGAGGACCTTGAGTGCGGCGGTCACTGCCTCGCGGTCGAGTACCTCGCCATCGATGACAGCACCGACCGGCAGCGCAACCTGTCCGAAGCGCTCGAGGGTGTACCCGCCGCGACCTGCCGAAAGCTCGGCGGCGCGTACCGCAGACGTCCCGATATCGAGACCCACGGCCCTTCTTCCAGCCACGATGCCTTCCCCTCAAAACGGCGGTCGTCGACCGCAGTTGGACCCGGTATCTTCGGTCCCTTGTCAGAAGACGGCATCGGAACGATCACGGCTTGCCTTGAGGAAATAGACCGCCGTATTGCGCTGGTTGGCCTCGGGCGTCGCTGAGGCTGGTTGGCGGGCTCAGCCTCGCGAGAACGAAAGGTACGCGTGCGCGAGCGAGCTGCCGAAGAACACGGCAGCCATCGCCCCGGCGAGCATGAACGGCCCGAACGGAATTTTGCTCTTGCGGGTGGCCCGGCCGATCGCCATCAACGTCACGCCAAGAACGCCGCCGAGCGCGAAGCCGAAGAACGCACCGACGGCGAGCGTGCCCCAGCCCAGATAGCCCAGGTACATGCCCAGGACGCCGGCCAGCTTGACGTCGCCGAGACCCATGCCCCGCGGGTAGACGAACCACAAGACCGCGTACAGCGCGAACAGTGCCGCGCCACCGATTGCTGCCCGCGCAAGGTCGAATGGCTCGTGTGCGGCCAGCGCGCCGCCGTGAGCAGCACCGCGGCGACCGGATACGACGGCAGCGTCAGCACGTCAGGCAGCCGGTGCACGTCAATGTCGATGAGCGCGAGGGCGACCGAGATCGCAGCGAGATAGAGATAGGCCAGCAAGTACCGCAGTGCACGCCGAAATGCCATGCCAGCAACGCGAACAACGCGCCGGTGACAAGCTCGACGAGCGGGTACCGCGGAGCTGATCGGGTCGCCACAGTCGCGGCACCGGCCGCGCAGCAACAGCCAGCTGACGACGGGCACGTTGTCGCGCCCACGGATCTCGTGATCGCACTGCGGGACACCGCGATCGCGGCTGCACCACCGACTCACCGCGTGGCACCCGCCAGATCACGACGTTGAGAACGAGCCGACGAGCAGGCCGAAGCATCCCACCACGATGACGAGAATCACATCAGGAACCTAGCGCGAGACAGTTGCGATGTGTGGCACCTCAGGTGTTGGGGTGCTCGTATGTCCCCGTGAGAATGGCGTTGTTCGACACCCGCCGGCGCGTTCCATTTCTGGTTGTCGGCGCCGCTGCAGGTTTCCACCGAGTTGTATCCCCATTGCTGAAGGCCGGAGTTCTCGTCGCTGTGTGCACTCATGAAGCTGCTTGGCGCGGGCATGGTCAAGGTCAAGCACAAGGTCGGCGACGCAACCGGCTGGATTTCGTAGTCGGTGCTGTAATGCCCGTCACCGGGGGTGCCCCCGGTGTATTGCCATTGTTGGTTAGTGCCACCGTTGCAGCTCCCAACGGTGACGACGTCGTGCACGGCCGGTGGAGAACTTGCCGTCTGTAGGCAGTAGGAGTTCGATCCGTTCGTGGTCACATATGCCTTGGTGGTGGTGTTGAACACCCACACCTGGTTCCAGTCACTCGAAACCACGTTCGACGGTTTCGGGTTCTGCTTGCACACGTAGCCGATGAGGAAGCTCCATGACACGTTCTCGTTGGTCACGTCAAGGCAGTTGCCGAAGTACTGGTAGTTGACCAACTGGTTCAAGGGCGCGCCTGCAGCACCAGGACCCACCTTGGAGTTCGGGTACCAGCTCGTCGCGGGGTTGTAGGACGCGCCTGGACAGTTCGCCACGATTACGGAGCTCCCATTTATGGGGCTTGCGTCACTGGTCTGCAGGCAGACACCGACGTGTTGCTCGTATCGGCAAGGCTTCCGCGGAACTGCTCGTTCCCGTCGAAGCTCCACTGCTGGCCCCAGTCGTTCCCGGCGCCTGTCTCGTTCGGCGGCCCGGTGTCGCAGGCCTGCAGGGTCAGCTGGGCGGCTGTCGCTGACGCGCCTGCCGTACTGCCATCGTCGACGCAGAGCGGGCTGACGCCGGTAGTTGCGGCGACCTGCAGCGTCAGGTTCCCGGTGTAGGAGAACAGTTGACCGGGGGCGTTCACGAGGCACGTGCGAACCGAAAGCTGGTTGCCAGCCTTAACCACGGTGCCTCCCGGATAGGTCGCACCGTCGAGACAGAGATTGCTCGCGGTGGGAAGACCAAGAGGGGTCCGCCAGCGATGTTGACGTTGCTGATCACGAAGTTGTAGACCGTACGAAGCTCGCGGTCACCGTATTGGGCGTTGGATCCTGCCTTCGGGCCGGTAGCGGCGGAAACGATCGCTGCGAACCACGGCACCTTGGTGGAGTCGGCCGGCGGCCCACTTGCCGGAATGCCAGATCCCGCAGTGCACGTCAGGTCATTTGCCGCCAGCCACGCGTCATTGTTCAGGTGCGTCGTCGGGTCATTGCTTGAGTTGAAGTAGTAGATGGTCACCGCGAAGCTAAGCGTGCTGGCAGTGTTCACCTTCCCACTCACTGAGCACGGCAACGCGGTGTTGACGCCCTTACCCGACCCGTTGTTGGCTGCCCTGATACCCGCCAGCGCTGCGTCGATGCCGCCCTGCGAGGCTTGCACGACTTGAGCTGCCTTGTTGTCGATCTTCAGCGGAACTGCTTGCGAGATCGTGATGCCGGCGACACCGATGCTGATCGCGGAGAGCATGGCGATGACGAAGAGCGACATCAGCATGGCGACGCCGCTGTCATCTGCAGCGCGTTGGCGCATCCAGCGCGTAATAAGGGAGGTCACGGTCGGCTTACTCCGATCTGGCACACCGGAAAGTCAGAGGATCCGTTGTGGTTGCCGTCGATGGTCGACTGCGTGTTGGCATTTGTGTTCTCCGCCACGACTGTCGTACTTGTGTTGGCAGTCGCCGACGGCTTGACGCCCTGAGTATCGGTCAGCTGCATGGTCACGCTGTCGCTCTGGGTATAGTCCTGAGGAGTTGCGATGCTCCACGGATCCGTGGTGTTTACGATGCCGTTCGCCACCAGCGTCCATGCCGACAGTGTCGGGGTGCCGCTCGTCACCGGCGTCCAGCTGCGTTGTTGCAGCTGGTCCGTTGCGACCAGCAATCTCCATTGGCGGCACATAGCCGCACCTTGCAGGGTCGTCGTAAGGAACTCGATGTAGAAGTCTGACCCGTTTGTGCCAAGCCCAGGAATGTTCACCGCGCTGGCCGGCCGGATCTCCTGATCGAACGCATCAAAGGCTCTTGCGTTCTGTGCGGCGGCGTAGTTCACCGTCGTCGTGTGCCTGATGTCTTGCATCATCGTGCCCACGGTCGCCGTGATGACGGCCAGGAATGCCGCAAAGATGGTCATCGCGATCAGCATCTCGGGCAGGCTGAAGCCCTCGTCCTCCTGACGGCGTCGCAAGCCTTCGCGTATCCAGCGCATGCGCTCAGCCCGCCTTCACGTACGTCGGGTCGGGATGCCAGTCGCGAAGGGTCTCGTCAATGAAGTAGCAGGTTCGGCCTGTACTGCAGCTCAAACCGGAAGTCGCCGTCCACTGGACCGCGACGATGATCCGGTACACGTATTTCATGGCGTTCGCCCCGGTGTAGGCCGCTCCGGAGCCGGCGCTGCAGGTCGAGCCGACGACCCAGCAATCGCCGACGAAAATCCGGTAGCTGAAAGTCGTCTTGCCGATCGTGACTGCCGTCAGGGGGGTGGGGAGCGCCTCCGTCCCAGCTGTCCAACTCGGCACACCGCAGCCGAAGTTCTTTCCCGACCAGTCTTGGGCCGTCGCCGTGGTGGCGAGCTCCGCCACAAGCGCGGGTGAGGTGGACGCTAGTCCGGCCGTCCACTGCGCATTGACATTTGTCTGGGTGCGGCCACACAAGAGGTCTAGAGGGTTGACGTTGCGAGCGAGCTCGAGTTGCTGAGTGCCAAGCGCGGTGGCTGTCGATCGCTGGCCCTGTAGCGCGCTGGTCTGCAAAGAACGGACGAAGAAGACGACTGACGACGACATGATGAACAGCAGAAGGCTCAACGCGACTATCACTTCGATGAGAGTGAAGCCCTCGTCGGAGTCCGACGCGCGGTTGAGCCTGCGGTACAAGAACGTGAGCACGTCACACCCCTTCTTGCTCAGTCGTTACATCGGATGTCACCGACCTGGCATTGAGAGGCTGGCCAGGTGAAATAGCTGGGAATACAGCGGTGGCCGGGACCGAGGATCCCGGCCACCACGGCATGTTCTAGAACGTTCTAGAACGCGCCCGAGACGGTGCAGGCCGCGAGCGAGTTGGCCGAGAAGGTCGTCGACGGCTGAAGGCCACCCTGGTCGGAGACGTACTCCCACGGGCGGGTGCCCTTGGAGTTGACGCCGACGATGCAGTACGCGGAGCCGCGGCCGAACCGGCCGTGTTCAGCACGTAGTTGAACGTGTTGCCGGTCGACGTACGAACCGTGGTCGGGTCGGTACCGATCGTGGTGACGCCAGCCGGCGCGTGACGGCCGCCTGCGCGGTCGGGTACGCCTGCTGGTCGGTGTTGTACGACTCGAGCTCGTTGGCGATGGTGCGCAGGTCGCTCTTGACCGACGCGTCATAGCCCTTCTGGCGCTGGCTCAGGAAGACCGGGATGGCGATTGCTGCGAGGATGCCGATGATGATCATGACGACGAGAAGTTCGATGAGGGTGAAGCCCTCTTCCTTCTCGGCCATGGCCTTGCGAATACGAGCGAGCATCTGTTGTCCTTTCAGGACCGAGATAGATGAGCCGCGGATTGCATTCCCCGGAGGCAGATGCCCGTCGGGCGGCCGGGCTGACTCAGGTGAACCCGAGTCCCCTTGCTTTGCGACCCCGTCTCACAACGGGTGTGCCTTTGTCGTCGACGGCTCGATGACACTGCATTGATCGACGCGCTGAGAGCGTGACTTGAGTGGTACGGACAGGTGAGATATGGCGGGCATTCGCAGCAGCGCTGCGGCGAACGGATCAGCTGATCAGCGTGAAGATCTTGAAGATCGGCATGTAGAGCGCGACGATCATCGACCCGATGATGCCGCCGAGGAACGCGATCATCAGTGGCTCGATCAGCGCGGTCAGCGACTCCGTCGTTGCCTCGACCTCTTGGTCGTAGAACTCCGAGATCTTGTGCAGCATCGTGTCGAGCGCGCCGGTTTCCTCACCGACAGTCATCATCTGCACGACCATCGGCGGAATGACCGGGTGCTTCGACAGCGGCGCGGTCAGTGCCTCACCGGTGCGGACGCTGTCTTGAACGTCTCGCACGACGCGGCCGACCACGATGTTGCCGGTCGTGTCCGCGACGATGTCGAGGCTCTGCAGGATCGGCACGCCAGAATGCATCATCGTGCCGAGGTTGCGGGTGAACCGGCTGATCGCGATCTGCTGGAAGAGCTTGCCGAACACCGGCATCTTCAGCTTCAGCGGATCGATGACGTTACGCACCTGCGTCGTGTGCTTGTACTTGCCCCACAGCACCATGAAGACGATCGCAGCGACGATCGCCGACCGGCAGCAATGAACTTGAGCCCACCCGACAGGTCGACGAGGATCTGCGTCGGCAGCGGCAGCTTGCCGCCGAGCTGGAGGAACAGCTTCTTGAACACCGGCACGATGAACAGCAACATGCCGATGACGGCGACGACGGAGATGCACAGCACCACGACCGGGTAGGTCATGGCCGACTTCACCTTGCCGCGCAGCTTGACCTCAGACTCGAAGTTCGCGGCGAGCTGCATCATGACGGAGTCGAGGAATCCGCCGACCTCGCCGGCCCTGCACCATGTTGATCATGATCGGCGGGAAGACCCGCGGGTGCTTGGCGAGAGCAGCCGACAGCGCGGTACCGGTCTCGACCTCGTTGCGCACGACGCCGAGAACCCGTGCCAGTTCGGGGTTCGTGGTCTGCTCGGACAGGATCGTCAGCGTACGCAGCAACGACAGGCCGGAGTTGACCATCGTGGCGAACTGCCGCGCCATGACCGACAGGTCCTTGAGCTTCACCTTCTTGCCGAACCCCGGGATGGTGATCTCTTTCTTCATCCCGGAATTGGCCTGGGTGATGCTGACCGGCGCGTAACCGCCGGCCTTCAGGCGCTGCATCACCATCGTCTGGTTCTCGGCGCTGATGGTGCCCTTGACGAGCTTGCCGGCACGATCCCGGACCGTGTACTGGAACGTCGTGGTCATGTCGTGATCCCCGTCATCCCCGGCCGGAAAGCCGGTTGAAGTCTTCGACGTTGTTGCACTTCTCGAGTGCGGTCTCGTAGGTGATGCGGCCGCCCTTGACCAGCTCTGCCAGGTGCTGGTCCATCGTGTGCATGCCGTGCCGTGCGCCGGCCTGCAGCGCCGAGTAGATCTGGTGCGTCTTGCCCTCGCGGATCAGGTTCCTGATCGCGGGAGTGGCGACGAGAACCTCCGTTGCCACGGCGCGGCCGCGGCCGTCGGCCGTCT
The DNA here is from genome assembly GCA_963799955.1 of uncultured Actinomycetes bacterium. Lineage (GTDB taxonomy): Bacteria > Actinomycetota > Actinomycetes > Acidothermales > Acidothermaceae > PALSA-607. The sequence continues at coordinate 301,125 of CAWCZJ010000002.1, read as the reverse complement.
TGCAGAGCGTCTGGCTGACGACACCCTGCAACGCGCCGGCGAGCTGCACCCGAACCTGCTGCTGCTGGTAGGGCGGGAAGACGTCGATGACACGGTCGATGGTCTGCGCGGCGTCCTGGGTGTGCAGGGTGGCGAACACGAGGTGGCCGGTCTCAGCCGCGGTCAGAGCGACCGAGATCGTCTCGAGGTCGCGCATCTCACCGACCAGGATGATGTCGGGGTCTTGCCGCAGCACGTGCTTGAGCGCGTTGGTGAACGAGTGGGTGTCCTCGCCGACCTCACGCTGGTTGATCAGACACGACTTGTGCTGGTGCAGGAACTCGATCGGGTCCTCGACGGTCATGATGTGGTCGCGCCGCTTGCGGTTGGCGAGGTCGACGATGCCGGCCAGTGTCGTCGACTTGCCCGACCCGGTCGGGCCGGTGACGAGGACGAAGCCGCGGGGCAGCATGGCGAAGTTCGATACCGACGGCGGGATGCCCAGCGCCTCGAGCGGCTTGATGTCGAACGGGATGAGTCGGAACGCCGCACCGACCGCATCGCGCTGGCGGTACATGTTGACGCGGAAGCGCGACTGACCAGGCACGGCGTAGGCGAAGTCGAGTTCGAGTTCCGCCTCGAACCGCTCGCGCTGACGCTGGGTCAAGATCGCGTACAGCAGCGTCTGAATCACGGGCGGCGACAGCTCGGGAGCGTCCTCGACCGGCTGCAGGCTGCCGTGCAAGCGGACCATCGGTCGCGCTCCTGCGGTCAGGTGCAGGTCGGAGGCGCCCAAGGTGACGACGGTCGCGAGCAAGGCGTTCAGGTCGAGACCGGCGATTCTCGTCGTCGTCTCAGTAACCGGCCGGGCGTGCACGACGTCAGGCGAGCTGCGGTCGATCAGCGTGGCTGCCATCGGCGCGGGGGGCGCTGGGACGGCCGCAGGTGGCGCGAACAACGCGGCGACGCTGGGCGTGTCACTCGGTGCCGCTGACGTGTCGGACGATGCCGACGGCCAGGGCTCAGAGGCGAGCAGCGGCACAGCAGCAGACTCCTGGACGTCGACGGACGGCGTGAAGCCAGACACCTCGGAGGAGGTCCACGTTGGGCTCGTCAATGGGTCGTCCGTGAAAGAACCGGAGTCGTGCGGCGCGTCCGGAACTGGCTGGATACCTGGATCCGGGAAGAAGCCATTGCTTTCCACCGAGAAGCCCCTCTCATACCTGCCGGGTCCGGCATGGTTCAGGACGTCACATCGACCAGTAGGCCGTGCTCCTTGAGCCGGTCGGACGAATCGGGAGCGTCGTGGGCGGCGCACATCGATCGGCTCCGCCGTGGTTACACGACGACGCGGAAGATCTCCTCGAGCGAGGTGACACCGAGCGCAACCTTTGCCAGCCCGTCGTGGCGAAGGGTGACCATGCCCTCTTCGCGCGCCGTGTGGGCGATGGTCTCCGCAGACGCGTGCTCGACGGCGAGGCGCTCGACCGCCTCGCTCACGACCATGACCTCGTGCAGAGCGAGCCGGCCCTTGTAGCCGGTCTTCGAGCACGCGGAGCAACCGATCGGGCGGTACAGCGTCGGCAACGGTTCGTCCGGTGACATCGGATACCGGGCGAGCGCCAGGGCCTCCGCAGTCGGCGTGTACGCCTCCTTGCACTTCGGACAAAGCCGGCGGGCAAGCCGCTGCGCAAGGACGCAGTCGACGGCGGTACCGACAAGGAAGGGCTCGATGCCCATCTCGATGAGCCGGGTGATGGCGCTCGGGGCATTGTTTGTGTGCAGCGTCGTCAGCACGAGGTGACCGGTGAGTGCCGCCTCGATGGCGATCTGCGCGGTCTCGTGGTCGCGCACCTCACCGATGAGCACGACGTCGGGGTCGGAACGCAGGATCGAGCGCAGCGCCGACGCGAACGTCAGACCGGCCTTGGCGTTGGTCTGAACCTGGTTGATGCCAGGGATTCGGTACTCGACCGGGTCTTCGACGGTGATGACGTTCTTGTCGGGCGTCGAGACGATGTTCAGCGTGGCGTACAGCGTCGTCGACTTTCCCGAGCCGGTCGGTCCGGTGACGAGCATCATCCCGTAGGGCTTGGTGAAGCTTTGCGACCACCGCTCGTAGTTGCCGTCGGCGAATCCGAGGTCGGTCAGCTTCAGCAGCGCGGTCGAGTTGTCCAGGATTCGCATGACGATCTTCTCGCCCCACACGGTCGGCAGCGACGCCACGCGAAGGTCGATCTTCTTGCCCGTGACGTTGACCGACAGCCGGCCGTCCTGAGGAATCCGGCGCTCGGCGATGTTCATCTCCGCCATGATCTTCAGTCGGCTGATCACGCCGGCCTGGATGCTCTTCGGCGACTTCATCACCTCGTGCAGCACGCCGTCGATGCGGTAGCGCACGCGCAGATCACGTTCGGTCGGCTCGATGTGGATGTCTGACGCGCGGTCCTGCACAGCCTGCGAGATCAGGAGGTTGACGAACTTGACGATCGGCGCATCTTCGACGAGGTCCTTGACGTTGCTGAGCTCGTCGACGTCGTCGTCGACAGCCAACGACATCGTCAAGTCGTCGAGTTCGCCGTCGGCCCGGTGGAACCGGTTGATGGCGCTGATGACGTCGGCCCGCGTCGCAACTGCCGGCTTGACGTCGAGGCCGGTGATCGAACGGATGTCGTCGATGGCGAAGACGTTGGCCGGGTCGGCCATCGCGACGAGCAGCTTGCCGTCGTCATAGCCGATCGGCAGCGCCGTGTAACGCCGGCAGACCGGTTCAGGTACCCGCGACACCGCCGAGCCGTCGACCGCGAACTCGGTCAGGTCGACGAATCGAAGGCCGATCTGCGTCGCAAGCGCCGCAACGAGCTGGCCCTCCGACAGCACGCCTTGTTCGACCAGCACGCGGCCAAGACTGCGGCCGCTTCGCTGGTGCTCCTCGAATGCCGTTGCCAACTGCGGTCCGCTGACGAGACCGTTCTCGAGCAGGATGTCTCCGAGCTGCTTCATCCGATTCCCGTCCCCAGTCGTTGCGATAGTTCGCAGCTGATGTCGACTTGAAGCCGAGCTGCAGGCCGCCGCGATGACCCGCGACGCCGCCCACAGCAATCGCGACGGCGAGAACTGCGACGAGCGCCACCCGAACGCCAGCGACGACTCGGGCGCATCGGAGCGTCATCGCGCTAGCGATGTCGGGTCGTCCGGACGTCGCAGCGCCGGCGCGATCGCCGCAGCGCTCACGATCGCCGCCACAGGTGAACGAGCGCCGGGTAGGTCCAGTCGAAGTCGATGGCGGCGTGCGCCATCAGCGCCGCCGCACCAACGATCAGTCCAGTGCGGACGTCGAGCACGCGGCGTCGCGCGCGACTGCGAAGGCCGCGTAGCAGGCCGACACCGATCGCCGCACAGGCCGCCAGGAACGGCACGCCGAGCAACAGGCCGCCTTCGGCAAGCGCCTGCAGATAGTCGTTGTGCGCCAGCGGCGATCGCGGCCAGGTCGCCGGCGTCAGCTTCGCAGCGGACTCGATGCCAATGCCGCCGTATCCGACACCGGCGGCGGGGTGGTGATCGAAGACGATGACGGCCTCGTGCCACATCTGCACCCGGTAGACGCTGCTCGCGTCAGCTGTGCCGCCAGCGCTCGCGCGAGCCTGCGTGCCGGCAAACGGCGACGAGCTGGAGGAGAAGAACGGCGGACCGGAGATCGCCAGCGTGACGCCCGCCGCGAGCACCGACGCCGCCAACCACCTGACCAAGCGCGCCCCGATTCGGCTTGACCCGCGCAGCGAGCACCCCGATCGCCAGCCAGCCGACGATCAGGATCCCGAGACCGCCCCTGCTCGACGAGTAGACGACGCCGGCCACCGCCAGCGGCGCAACGACCCATCCGACGAGGCGCCAAGGCGGCCGATGTTGACCAACAGCGTCAACGCGATGAGTGCAGGCGCGAGCAGGAATGCCGCGTACTGGTTATGCCAGTAGAACGTGCCGACCATGGGAATGCTCTGGTCTCGGCCACCCCACCAGGCCACAAACGACCAGCAGAACTGGACGGCGCCGGCGGCCGCCACGATCGCGCCGATCAGGTACGCGCGCCGAACACTTCGCGCGTACGAGGCGACGGCAACGAAGGCCCCGGCCGCAACGCCGTACGAGGCGGCCCGGGTGGCGCCGAACCAGCCGGGGGTGTGACAAGACAGACGGCGAGTGCGGCGAGCGGCGACCGCGACGGCAAGTGCGAGGATGCCCGACGCGCAGCCGCTGCCAGGGCTTGGCCGCAACCAGGGCGACAAGGACGACGACCGCGGCCTTGGTCAACGCCCACGGATCGCGACCGCCAGTGGCCTGCGCGAACGGCATCGTCAGGTAGGCGACGGCCAGCCCGATGATCACCCCGGGCACGACGTCCTTCGAGACTGCCGCCGGCGCCGTCGTCGTTGGGCTCGCCAACGGGGGCGCGGCAAGGGCAGTCATGTGGAATCCATCGGCAGTGCCATGCCCTGCCTTGACGGCGATACGACGGGTCGCCTCAGGCCTCCGCGGCCGCGACGTCGAGCGAGTCGACCACGGCGTAAAGGAGCGCGAGCAGGACGTTCTTCACCGACTGGCGGTCAGTCGCGTCACAGGGCACGACAGGCACCGAAGGGTGCAGACCGAGGACCTCGCGGACCCGGTTCTCGGCCTCAGGGTCGGCACCGTCAGCGCGGTTCAGGCCGACCACGAACGGCACCTTGGCCATCCGCTGGAACGCGGCCAGGATCCCGACCGCCTCGGCCAACGACTCCGGCCGATGCGCGTCAACGAGCAACACGTAGCCGAGCATGCCCTCGCCGAGGATCTCCCACATGAAGTCGAAGCGATCCTGACCCGGCGTCCCGAAGAGGTAGAGCACCAGGTCGTGGTCGATGGTGATCCGACCGAAGTCCATCGCGACGGTGGTCTCTGCCTTTTGCGATCGAGTGTCGTCGGTGATGTCCTTCTCCGTCGACAGCACGGTGATCTCGCTGATCGTGCGGATCAGCGTCGTCTTTCCGGCGGCAAACGGCCCGGTGACCACGATCTTGACTGCCTGGGCGTTGCCGCCACGACGACCGCGTTTGATGGCCATGTCACAACCCCCGCACGCCGGCGATAAGACGCAACAACAGACTCTTGTTCACGCTGGGATCGCGCTCGATATGGGACTTCTGGTCGGTGGGCTCAGCAACAGCAAGCCCGGCAGCCGCTGCCGAGGCACCGCCGCCACCGCCGCCGATCCTGGTGATGCTCGGTCGCGGAGTGTCGTCGGGAAACTCGGGGCGCCGTCTTGGCATGAACGGCTCGGGTCGAGCCGGCGTGACCCTGGTGTCGGCGACGAGATGCGCGGCGACGCCGTCATCGACGCGGGCGGCGGGTCGCTGCATCGGCGCCGGCTCGACGTCGGCGAGGGCGCAGGCGCCGGGCAGCAGGCGAACGCGTGAAGGGTGACGGCTCACCGGCTGCCGCAGCAGCGAGCACCGACGCAACGGTCGATGCCGTCGACGCGTCGCCGAAGCTCACGTCAGCGACAGCCGTTCGCACCGCTGTGGTCGTCGGCGGACTCATGCTCGGCGGGATCCGGTGCCAACACGACTGGCGGCAGCGGAGCAAAGACAGTCGCGGGGGCACCACAATCTCGTCGCCTCATCAGCTACGGCCGCGACCCGGTCGTTTTCCAGCCGGGCCAAGATGTCTTGGCGACGAGCCAGCGCGAGAGCTCCCTCGCCGGCGTCTTGGGTACGCACTTTCAGCAGCCCGCGTTCGATGAGAGCCGCGAGCGCAGACACGACGGCGTAGTCGCCGCGACCCGCGAGCGCTACCAGCTCGGCCACCGTTCGCCGTCCGTCTACCAACGCCAGCAAGGCCCACTCGCCGCGCGTGACGACCGGGTCTTCGCGGACGCCAACGGGTAGTGCCAGCACGGTCTCGGGCGATGGAACGATCCGGCACGCGTGATCCCAGGATTCGAGTCGGCTGCGCGCGTCGTTGACGACCGGCTCGACACCGAGTGAGATTCCGACATCGTCGGGGCCAGGCTCGTCAACGGTGAATGAGAAATCGCCCTCGCTCCACCGCAGGAGATCGAACACCGCATCGACAACCTGCTCGGCGACCAGGCTGCGCAAGAAGTCTGGATCGACCGCACCTGCGTCGAGCAGTGCGCGGCTCACGCCAATACCTTCATTCGCGGCCCGCTCGACTGCGGCACTGAGTTCCGTTTCGCCGACGCCGGCGCTGCCAACCAAGTCGGCGCGCCAGTGCCTGCCGACCGTCATCGGACGACGCGCCTGTCACGCACCATCACGGAAATACACCGAGCCGCGCGTGGTTGCACGCTGAAGATGCAACCCGCCCGACTTCTTCGTAAAGCTCAAGAGCTGGAAGATGTCCGGAAGGCTGAAGGCATCGAGTGAGCCTTCGAGTTTCACGGGTCTGCCTTTCCGGTGAGTTCGGCGTGCAGTAGTCAGGACAAGTGCTGGAGATCAGGACGGCGGCGCGGCGATCGCACCGCTACAGCCGTAACAACCGCTGGGGCTGCTACGACCAGGCCTGTCCGCCGGGCAACACACTGCCGCTCGGCGCATAGGACGACCAGCCAGGTTGTTCTGCAGGGGGCGCAGCTGGCGCGGCGCAGGTTCGGCGTAGTACGACGGCTCCGCGTAGTACGAGGGCTCGCTGTACGACGGCGTACTTGGCGCCGTTTCGTTGTGTGGTTCGTCGTCGTCTTCGTCGCTGTCGTGAGCATCTTCGTCGGCGGCCTCGTCAGTCGACGAAGGCTTCGTCAGCGATGCTTCGGTGTAGACGATCTCGGTGTACACGCGGTCGGGATAGACCTCGTCGGACTCTTCGTCGTCGTCATCGGCTTCGTCTGCTGCACCGTCAGTCGCCGCGTCGTCGACCTCGGCTTCAGCTGCGGCATCCGTCATGCAGTTTCTGTTGCTGCGTCGGAAGATTCGCCATCGACCGATGCTGCGTCGACCGGTGCAGAATCGCCTGCCTGCTCTACTTCGTCGGCCACTTCTTCGCTGCCGTGCTCGTCGTCGTGGCATCGCCGTACTCGGTCGCGTTGTACGCAGGTTCGGTGTACGAAGGCTCGGCGTGCGTGAGTTCGCTGTACAGCGGTGACGAGTCCGTGCCGTCGTCATAGGTTGCATCGCCATACGCCGAGTCGCGTAGGGCAGGTCGGCGAGGCTGGCATCGGCTGCGGTGGTCTCGTACACCTCAGGCTGGGCGGAGTATCCGCCGTAGCTGGCGGCAACCCCGTTCGACGCAGCACCGTTCGACATAGTGCCGTTCGCACCACTGCCGACTGTGGAGTCATGAGCGTCGAGGTAGCCGCGAGTGACATGTGACGGCAGCGGTGCAGGCAGCGGCACGGGGCCACGCAACACCTCACCGACACGGCTCGCCGCAAGCTTCACTTCGTAGAGCATCATGCCGACTTTGGCGTCCGCGGCAGTGACGGCGATCAGTACCGCTTCGTCCTGCGCTGACACGAGGAAAACAGTGCCGTTCTCGCCCTCGATGTAGACCTGCGACAGATCGCCGCGGCCAAGACCTTGCGCGGCCCGCTCGGCCAACGAGAGCAGGGCTGCGCTCATGGCAGCGACCCGATCCTCGTCCATTCCGGGGGGCAATGCCGACGCCATCGGCAGTCCGTCGAACGACACGACTGCGGCAGCTTCGACACCAGGGGTCTGGTGCAACAACTCGCGCAGGATTCGATCCAGCCGACTAGCCCGACTCACGTACTCGAGCGGCTGCTGCACAGAGGACATGGAGCACCTTCTCTCAGGACCCGTCTGACCCGGGATTCTACGGGTCTTCCGGTAACCCATCGGCGGTCCGGGGGGTGGGCTTGAACCTCAGGACCCCTCTGACCGCGACGCCATTGCGGCCTCCCCCGCCGCCCGCATGGCAGCAACTGGGAGCAGACGCGTCCGGTCCAGAGTTCGACCTGGCGGGCGGCCTGCTGCACGAGGAGTTCGAGCCCGCCGATGACTTCGGCCCCGGCGGCGAGCGAGGCAACCGCAAACGACGTCGGCCACGGGTCGTAGAGGACGTCAAAGAGCAACTGCCCGACGCCGGCGCGGCGAGTGCGTCGCGAGCTGATCAGTGGCGCCAGCAGGCACCGTCGAGATGATCATGTCGGCCGTCGCCCAAAGCCGCGTGACCTGGCCAATCGACCAGCGTGGGCGTGACTCCAAGCCGGTCCGCGCAGGCCACCAGCTCACCGGCGCGAGCCTGGTCTCGAACCACCACGACGCTGCGATCGACGCCGAGCTCGCGGAGCGCGGCCAATGCGGCGGCCGCGGTGCCCCCGGCACCCAGGATGACTGCGTCGCGCACGCCGTCGGGGCGCCGGGCGGCGATGGCCGCCACCATGCCCGCAACATCGGTGTTCTCGCCGCGCCGGCGCAGGAACGGCCCGAACCCGTCGAACACCACGGTGTTCGCCGCACCGACCGCGACCGCCAGCTCGCTGACGTCGTCGAGCAACGGCAGGATCGCCCGTTTCAGCGGCATCGTGAGCGAAAGTCCGACAAAACTCTCATCAAGGCCCTCCAGGACACCCGGCAGCTGCGCCTCGTCGCACTCGATCGCCGAGTAGCTCCAGCGCAGCCCAAGGACCTGGTAGGCGGCGGCATGCAGCACGGGCGACAGGGAATGGGCGATGGGCGACCCGAGCACCGCCGCCTGGCGCGGGGCAGCGGCGGTGCTGAGCGGGCTCATCGTCGGGCGCTCAGGGTCACGGGCTCAACCACGGCGCTTTACGGCGAGGCCGGAGCCGACGCGGGCGCGGATCCGGCTGCGATGGCCGCCGCGTTCTTCTGCGCGAGCACCCGCAGCGCGTTCGCCTCCGTCAACGACGCCGTGAAGGTCGTGTCACCTGTCGTCGGGTCGGTCGTCACGAAGTAGATGTAGTTGCCCTGGGCGGGATTCAGCGCCGCGAGCAGTGCGTCCTGGCCTGGCGAGTCAATCGGTGTCGGCGGCAAGCCCTTGTTCAGGTAGGTGTTGAAGGGCGACGGCGTCTTCAGGTCGGTCGGGCTGAGGAACGGCTTCGAGGTGCCCAGTGCGTAGTTCACGGTCGAGTCGAGCTCGAGGGGCATGCCCTTGTGCATCCGGTTGATGATGACCTCGGCGACCTGCGGGTAGTCCTGCGGGCGCTTCACCTCCGCCTCGATCAGGCTCGCGATGATCACGACCTGGTAGGGCGTCAGCTTCAGCGCGGCGGCGCCTTGAGCGAGGTTGATCGACGTCGCGACCTGGTTGAAGCGCCCGACCATCTGGATCAGCAGGTCCGTCGCGGTCGTCGTGTTGTCGACGTTGTAGGTCGCCGGATAGAGGAAGCCTTCCGGCTGGCCGTTCGCGTAAGCAGGCAGGCCGAAATCAGTTGGCCGAGCCAGGGCGGCCTGCATGTCGGCAACCTTGATCGTGGCATCGCTTTGGGTGACCAGCGCCTCGACCCGGCTGATGCGCAGGCCCTCGGGGATGGTCACCCGGCCACCGACCAGCGAATCCGGCGACACCATCAACGCGACCGCGCTGGCCGCCGACATCTGCAGGCGAAGCTGGTAGGTGCCGGGCTGGATGGACCGCGCCGCCGAGTTGTCGTTTGTCGCGTCGCTGAACGCGGTCACGCTCTTCACGACCCCGGCCTGGACCAGAGTTTCGCCGATCGCCGACAACGCCTGACCTGGGTGGACCGAGACCTGAACGGATCCGTACCCGTCACCGGTGTAGTCGTTGGAGGCCTGCGGGTGGAAGACCTTGCCAGTCACGTTGACTGCACCGACGATGATCGCGATCACGACCAGGCCAGAGGCGATGATCGCGAACGGCACCTGAAGGAGTCGGCGGTACAGCGCCGGCTTCGGCTCGCCGTGGCGCAGGCCGAGGTCGAACGGGTCCATCGGCGAACTCACGGCGCGGTCACCAACTCCCCTGGTGCGCCGGCCCGATGATCGCTCCGCGTCAAGGGCACTCTGCAAGATAATCACAGCTGCCGCTTGGTCGACGACCTCGCGGCGCGCTCGCGAGCGGACACCAGCCGAGCCAAGCTGCCCGTGCGCGGTGACGGTCGATAACCGCTCGTCGACGACTCTCACCGGTACGGGCGCGACGGCGGCGGCGATCGCCTCCGCGTAGACAAGTGCTGCTTGCGCTGCGCTACCGCGGGTGCCGTTCATCGACAGCGGCAGCCCGACGACCACCTCGATCGCGTCGCGCTCGACTACCAGCGCCGCGATTCGGCGCAGATCGTCGCGAGCGACAGCCCGGTCATCGGCCGCGCCGGACAGTCTCGACCGGAGCCGCGAGCACGGCGCCTGGATCGCTCGCCGCGACTCCGACGCGAACGCTGCCCACGTCGATTCCGAGCCGAACGCCCACCCGAAACGCACCGCTGTCGGCGCCGGTCATGGCGGCGGCCGGCTCGCTCACGCGCTCGCGACGCGCTGCTGAATCGTGCCCAGCACCGCGGCAATCGCGTCATCGACGGCCTCAGGGCGCGAGCCGCCGCCTTGCGCGACGTCGTCGCGACCGCCGCCACCGCCACCGAGCGCCTTCGCGGCGACGCCGACCAACTCCCCCGCCTTCAGCCCGCGCGAGCGCGCCCGCTCGTCAACCGCCGCGGCAACGACCGGCCGGCCGCTGGTGACGGCGATCGCCACGGCGACCGCGCCGTTGCCGGACGCCAGCCGGTCGCGGACGTCGATGGCGAGCTTTCGCAGGTCGCCCGCGTCGGTGCCGTCAGCGATGCGACGGACCACGACCGAGACGCCACCGGCGTCGATGGCGCCTGCGGCCAGGCCGGCCGCGGCCGCCAGCACTTGATCACCGCGTAGCTTCTCGAGCTCTTTCTCTGCCTCGCGCAGCCGGGCCACCAGGCTCTCGATGCGGTCGGGCAGCTCCTCGCGCGGCGCCTTCAGCTGCTCGGCCAGTTGCGAAACGAGCAGCGCTTCGCGGGCAAGGAATCGGTAGGCATCGGTGCCCACGAGCGCCTCGACCCGACGCGTGCCGGCACCGATCGACGATTCCCCCAGCACCTTGATCACGCCGAGGTGACCGGTGCGGTCGACGTGCGTGCCGCCACACAGCTCGCGCGCCCAATCGCCAACGGAGACCACCCGGACCCGATCCCCATACTTCTCACCGAACAGCGCCATCGCCCCAGATGCCACGGCTTCGGACTGGCTCATGACCTCAGCCGTCACCGCCAGGTCATCGACGAGGACGCCGTTGACGCGGGCCTCGACATCAGCCAGCACCGAGGCAGGCACCGCGGCGGGGTTGGCGAAGTCGAACCTGAAGCGACCCGGTGCGTTCTCCGAGCCCGCTTGCGTCGCCGATTCGCCCAGCGCCTCGCGAAACGCCTTGTGCACCATGTGGGTCGCGGTGTGCGCACGCGAAATGGCCCGCCGGCGCTCAAGATCAATCTCGGCAAAGCCGGTGTCGCCAACGACGGCTTCGCCCGACAACACCCGTCCGCGATGCACGATCAGGCCCGGCAGCGGCTGCTGGACGTCGTCGACCGCGACCACCGCGCCGTTCGCCAGCGTGATCACGCCCGCGTCAGCCAGCTGACCGCCGCCCTCGGCGTAGAACGGCGTGCGATTGAGCACCAACTCGACCTGCTGGCCGGTCTGCGCCGCTTCGACCGGCGCACCGTCGACGAGCAACCCGCGGACGGTCGCGTCGCCGCTGACGTCGTGGTAGCCGGTGAATGACACCGGCTCGCCCAAGTTGTCGAGTACCCCTCGGTAGGCCGAAACGTCGACCGCACCAGTCTTCTTGCGTTTCGAGTCGGCCTTCGCGCGCTGCCGCTGCTCGTCCATCAGCCGGCGGAAGCCGTCCTCGTCAACTCTCAGGCCCTGTTCGGCGGCCATCTCGAGAGTCAGGTCGATCGGGAAGCCGTACGTGTCATGGAGCGCGAACGCCTGGTCACCCGACAGCACCGCGCCGTTCGGCGACTCGGCCTGCGCCTCGCGGGCGGCAGTCTCGAAACGGGTAGTTCCTGCTTGCAGCGTTGAAAAGAAGGACGTCTCTTCGCCATCGGCCACCGCATGAATGCGGTCGGCGTCGCGAGCAAGCTCGGGGTACTGCGGTGCCATGACCTCGATCGTCGTCGCAACGAGTTCGTGCATGGTCGAGCCGTGCGCTCCGAGCAGCCGCATGTTGCGTACGATCCGCCGCAAGATGCGCCGCAGCACGTAACCCGCGCCCTCGTTCGACGGCGTGACCCCATCACCGATCATCATCGTGGCCGCGCGCGAATGATCGGCCACGACCCGAAGGCGGACGTCGTGTTGGGCGTCGGCCCCGTAGCGCTGACCGCTCAGTTCGGCGGCCCGGTCGAGGATCGGCCGCGTGCTGTCGATCTCGTACAGGTTGTCGACGCCCTGCAGGATCGCCGCCATGCGCTCAAGACCCATGCCGGTGTCGATGTTCTTCGCCGGCAACTCACCGAGGATCGGGAAGTCGTCCTTCGTACCGCCGGCGCCGCGCTCGAACTGCATGAACACGAGGTTCCAGACCTCGAGGTAGCGCTCTTCGTTCGCGATCGGGCCGCCGCCCTCGCCGAACTCAGGGCCGCGGTCGTAGTAGATCTCGCTGCAAGGGCCGCACGGCCCGGGCACCCCCATCGACCAGAAGTTGTCGGCCATGCCGCGCCGTTGAATGCGCTCCGGCGGGACGCCGACCACGTCACGCCAGATCGCGGCTGCCTCGTCGTCGTCCTGGAAAACCGTTACCCACAGCAGTTCTGGATTGAATCCGTAGCCGCCGTCTGGAAGCGGACTGGTCAGCAACTCCCACGCGAGCGGGATCGCCAGTTCCTTGAAGTAGTCGCCGAACGAGAAGTTGCCGCACATCTGGAAGAACGTCGCGTGCCTGGTCGTCTTGCCGACCTCGTCGATGTCTGGGGTGCGGACCACCTTCTGGATGCTGGTCGCGCGCGGCCAAGGCGCCGCGAGGTCACCCCGAAAGTAAGGCTTGAACGGCTGCATGCCGGCGACGACGAACAACAACTCAGGATCGTCGGCCAGCAACGACGCAGACGGCACCACCGTGTGGCCGCGCTTCTCGAAGAAATCGAGCCATCGGCGGCGGATCTCCGCTGACTCCATCTAGGACGCCGACCTGCCGTTCGCGGAGCGCCCAGTGTCGGCGGCGGAGGCGCCCTTGTACGGCGGCGGCGCTTCGCTTGCGAGCGCATCATGCAACTGGGCTTCGCGCTCGACCATGCCGATTCGGACATCGTCGACGAAGCCGCGGATCGATCCGCGCAGCCCGCTCACGGCACCGCCCGCAGTGTCGGCGAGGCCAGCAGGCGTGAGCTTGCGCGCGGCCCGCTTCGCCCGCCGCACGGCCGCAACGCCGACACCCGCGCCGACCGCTAGGTAGAAGAGTCGCTTCATGCGGCTGAGTCCTTGCTTGCGTCGCTCTTACCCGCAGCAGTCGACGACTTGCCAGCCCCCCGTCGTCCGCCCTGCTTTTCGGCTTTCATTTGACTCTTGACCCGCTTCTCGACGTCCTCGTGGCGGCGCTCGCTCATCGCACGGCGTACCCCGTAGGTGAACGCGGCTACCTTGACGACAGGGCTGCCTAGGGTCGCTGCGAACAACGACGTCAGCGCCGACACGTTCGTCGTGACCTGCTGCACGCCCGCGGTGATGCGTGTCGACCCGCTCGAGCTGATGGTTCGTCAGGCCGACGGTCGTCGTCACCTCGTTGATGAGCGGCACCGTCTCGTCGGTGACCGAGCCGACCAGGCGGCGAGCCTCGTCGAGCACCTTGCCCAGCTTCAGCAGCGGGATCGCGAGCAGCCCAACGAGCAGGACGAAGGCGATGGCGGCGATGAGACCTGCGACGTCTCCCACTGACATGTGGTGCTCACTCCTTCGGGGCCTTGCGGCCGCCACTCGCTCGGAAAGGCGAGGATATCGGGTCAGACAGAGCCGCGGGTGAGCCGCGGGTGAGCCGCAGCGCATCCTCAAGCGCCTGAGAACGCCTACCGATGGCCAAACCATGCCCATTTCGGCGCGTCCACAGGATTCGCGGCTCGCCGACGTTCGTGGTTTAGACGCGGCGCGGCTGCCTTCGCCGGCAGCATTCGTCGCTTGTACGGCAGCCCTGGTGATCGCGGCCGCGCGCCAGGGCAGCTGCTTCGAGTCGGGGACGAACGCTTCTTGCCGGTCGGACATCCGAGTTCTTTACGGTCTGCGCGGGCTGGCGTCCCACGCATTTCCCTACGTGCACCCTGGACAGTTCGGTCTGCCGCACGGCACGGTTGAGTACCCCATGCTCACCGGACTGTTCGTCTGGGCCTGCGGACTGCCCATCACCAACGCGCAGGCCTTCATGGTCCTGTCCGTGGTGGTACTAGGGGCCGTCGCGCTACTGACGACCGGGAAGCTGTATCGCCGTTTTGGGGCCCGCTGCCTCATCTTCGCAGCAGCACCGACCCTTGCCCTCTCTGCGTTCCAGAACTGGGATCTGCTTGCCGTAGCTGCGACCGTCGGCGGGCTCCTCGCTTACGTTCGCCGTCGACCGGGCGAGGCCGCGGCCTGGTTCGCCGTGGGCGCGTGCCTCAAGGTGTATCCCGCCCTGTTCCTTGTCGTTTTGCTCGCCGAGCACCAGCGGCTGGGCTGGCGGACGCTCGCGCGGATCGCTGCTCCTGCAGTGGCCGTCGCCGGGGCAGTGGCGACTCCATTCCTGCTCTTATCGCCGGCGGGTTTGGCGCAGGTGGTTTCATTTCAGGACTCGCGGCCGGCTGACATCTCGGCGGCCAGCCTCTGGGCAGCGTTCGGCTGGCGCCTGCCTCTCGGCCTTGTCAACATCGGCGCGCTACTCGGCGCTGCTTGCGGCGCTCGCGGTCACACTTTGGCTGGCCTCCCGGGTGCGCGATCGCACCGGGACCTATCCGTTCGTGCAGGCCTGCGCTGTGTTGACGCTCGCGCTATTCCTGACAGCCAAGGCCAGTTCGCCCCAGTACTCCCTGTGGATGCTGCCGTTCTTCGTGTTTCTCCAGTTGCGCCCAATATGGTGGTGGACCTTCGCGGCGACCGATGTCTACTTCAACCAGGTGTTGTCCGGAGCGCTGGCGTCGCACCGGAGCTATCTCGTCGCGTCCGACAGCCGGGCGTTGATGGTGGCCATCGTGATCCGGTCCACACTGCTCGCGGCCGTAGGCGTCGCGTTCTGGCACAGTTCATCGACGCCAATCCGTGAGTCAGCTGCCCCGCGGCGACCGACGGCAAGTGCCGCGCTAGCTGCGACGAGCACGAGCCGGACTACCGCGGCCAGCGACATCGGTATTGAGGTCGCTTCGGCGACGGGCACCACCAGCGCCGCGAGTAGCGCGCACACGGTCACCCGGGGCCAGCGCCGTACGCCGCTCTCACATAGATCGAACAACAGCGCGCAAGCAACTAGGGCAGCGCCGTAGTAGCTCCAACGTCTGCCAGTCGAGCGCCAGACGAACAGCGACCGGACGAGCGGCGCCGCCCACCAACAGCCGCGCCGGACCATGAACGCCAGTCCGCCATTGCCAGGACGAACTGAACCTCCCGTCCTGCTGGCGGCTGCGTCTGTGCGCCGAGCAAAGACCACAGCGAGGCCGGTTCGACTGGAACCCCGGTGTCGCTGAGAGCGCCGACAGTTGCAGGCGCGGCAACAACAAAGGGCAGCCACCACGCGATCGCGATGCCGATCGATACGACGGCGGCACGTACCTGGCCACTGCGAGTGGGCAGCATCGCGACCAGCGGCAGAAAGGTAATCGCCCAGGGCTTGGTTGCGCTTGCGCACCCGAGCGCGAGGCCGAAAACCCACCACCGCCCGGATAGGGCCGCCAGCAGGGCGACTTCGAGCAACAGCAGCGCAACTACGTCGTCAAGGTGCATGAACGCGACCGCGAGCGTGCACCACATCGGTAGTGCGAGAACGCCCGCGAAGCGCGACGTTCGGCGCACAGTGACGACGGCTGCGCCAGCTCGCACAGCCACCCGCTCGGCAAGCGCGATCATCACAAGTCCAGCCGCGGCCAGCACGCCCGCCATGAGTGCGCGCCCGACTGCTTGCGGTGCGTAGAGGGAAGGAATTGTGAGTCAGGAACGCCGGTGGCCCGACCTGAAGTTTGGGCAACGTCGCGTAAAGGTGAAGAGGTCCACCCGGGAACTGCGCCCAATACGAGCCTCCCTCGCCAGACAGGACGCGTGCGCCCGACTGGAACACCCACCAGTCTCCGTTGAGCGGCGTTGGCGAATAGAACAAGAGCGCCCAGCAGGACGTCCACAGGGCGAACACGGCAAACCGGGCGCCTGTCGCGGCGGCTGCGATGCGATGGGCGACCAACACAAATGGGGCATCGACCGTTCACCGAAGACGCTTGAGAAGGGTCACTCGGCGGCGCGGTGGCTCCTCGCCGCGCAACGCCGCGCGGATCCGGGCCAACCGATCTGCCGTCACCCGCTCCGCTCCGCGATGGGTCGGCTGGTAGTACTCGCGGTGGGCGACCGAGTCGGGGGCATAGCGCTGAGCGACCACCCCGGCAGCCTCATCGTGGGGATACAGGTAACCCGTGCCGTGCTTGAGCTTCACCGCGCCCGGATAGTGCGAGTCGCGCAGATGCGAAGGCACCGAGCCGACGAGGCCCTGGCGCACGTCGGCGATCGCGGCCGAGATCGCCGTCGTCACGGCGTTGGATTTCGGTGCGGTGGCCAGCGCGATCACGGCTTGCGCGAGCGTCAGGCTGGCTTCGGGGAAGCCGATGAAGGCCACCGCCTGATGAGCCGCGACGGCCGTCGTCAACGCGGTGGGATCGGCGAGCCCGATGTCTTCGCTGGCCAGGATCACCAACCGCCGAGCAATGAAGCGCGGGTCTTCGCCGGCCTCGATCATGCGGGCCAGGTAATGCAACCCGGCGTCGACGTCGCTGCCGCGGATCGACTTGATGAACGCACTCGCGACGTCGTAGTGCTGATCACCGTCGCGGTCGTAGCGAACTGCCGCCCGATCGACGGCCGTCGCGAGCACGTCGATCGTGATCGCGTGGTCGCTACCCGCGCCGTCGGCTGCCGCTTCGAGATAGGTGAGCGCACGCCTGGCGTCACCGCCGGCCATGCGGATCAGCTGCCCCGCAGCGTCCTCGTCGAGGGTGTACTTGCCGCCCAACCCGCGCTCGTCGGCAAGTGCGCGGTCGACCACCTCGCGGATGTCGTCGTCCGTGAGCGGCTGCAGCGTCAGCAGCAACGAACGCGACAGCAGCGGTGAGATGACGGAGAAGAACGGGTTCTCCGTCGTCGCGGCGATCAGCGTGACGAGCCGGTTCTCAACAGCGGGGAGCAAGGCGTCCTGCTGCGTCTTGGAAAACCGGTGCACTTCATCGATGAACAGCACCGTCTGCCGGCCGGACATGCCGAGTTCGCGCCGCGCATCGTCGATGGCTTCGCGGACGTCCTTCACTCCCGCATTGACCGCCGAGAGTTCAACGAAACGGCTGGACGTCGCCTGGCTGACGACGTGCGCGAGCGTTGTCTTCCCGGTGCCGGGCGGCCCCCACAAGAACACCGAACTTCCGCTCGATTCGGGATTCGCGACCATCCGCGCAAGCGGCGTGCCGGGTGCGCGAAGGTGTTGCTGGCCAACCACCTCGTCGAGGGTGCGCGGTCGCATCCGGACGGCGAGGGGCGCCACGGCCCGCTGCGCGGCCGCAGTCGCATCATCGAACAGACTCGCGGCGCCGGCGTCGTCAGAAGAGCGCGAGGTCGCCATCCGACGACACTACCGAGCCGCGACCGGCGGCGCCGCTGTTAGGACGCTCTACCGACGGCAACGTAGCCGCGCTGGTCGACGACAACGCATACGGCGGCGGTCGGGCAGGAGATGTCGCTCGGCACGCCGATGGTGTCGATCACCACCGGCGGGTGCCAATGAGTGCCGGTGTACTGGGAAGCGTTGCCTGCAGCGTCAAGCGCGATGCAGGTCGCTGCGAGCGTGCACGAGACACTGGTCAGATTCGCCGTCCCTGGCACGTCCGCCGGAGCCGACCACGCCGAGCCGTTGAACTTCATCGCCCGACCTGCGCGGTCAACCGCCAGACAGAAGCCCGACGATTCACACGACACCGCGCTGGGCGCCCCACCCGTGGCGTCATCGACCTGCGTTAGTGGGCTCCACGTCGTGCCGTTGAAGACCGTGCTCGTGCCCGCGCCGGTGTCTTGGTTGTCGTTTCCGTCGCGAGGCAGAACGTCGTCGACACACATGAAACCGAAGTCAACGCCGTCGTTGCCATCCCGCTTGCTGACATCGTCCAGGTGGAGCCGTTGAAAATCCACGCCTGGCCCTGGTTGGGGAAGGGTTCTTGGAACGCGACGGACCCGACGGCGACACAGAAGGTGCTCGAAACACACGAGACCGCGTTGAAGATGGTCGACAGCGAGTTTGCATGGTCTGAACCCCAAGTCGTCCCGTTCCACACCGCCCAGCCCGACGAGGCACCCTCTTCGTCGACCGGCCCGCTCAGGACCGCCATGCAGAAGGTTGAGGAAACGCACGACACATCGTGCACGCTGTTGGACCAGAAGTTGCCCATACCGTCGTCGAAGCTGGCGCTCAACACGGTCTTGCCGCTCCACGAGGTACCGTTCCAATGCAGTGCCGCGTCGGCGTCGACGCCGATGCACGACGTCGCCGAGCCACAACTGTCCGCAACGAACGCCACGTGCGAATCCGGGTCGACCACGGTCGGCGCCGTCCACGTAGCACCGTTGAACGTCGCCGCATCGGTGCGGTTCACCTCCGCGCAGAACGTCGCCGACGCGCAGGACACGTACGACGCGTCGAGCGCGGTGAGACCTGACCAGCTTGTGCCGTTGAACGATGCCGCATGCCCGCGGCGTCGATAGCTTCACAGAAGGCTGCCGACCCACAAGAAACCTGAGCGTTCAGCGTCATCGATCCGAACGGGTCTGAGTGCGCAGCGCTCCACGAGCCGCCGCTGAAGTGGAAGTACGTTCCGTTCCAGTCCAACGCGACGCACACGGCGCCGACGCACGAAACCGACGGGAACGCACCTGACGCGTCGAGAGTTGTAGCCGCCCACGTCGTGCCGTTGAATCGAAAAGCCGAACCCGATTCCACAGCTACCGCCATACAAAATGTCGTCGACGTACACGACAGCGAGGAGAACCCGAACAACGGCGGCGACGGAATCGCGATCGGTGCCGACCACGTGCTCCCGTTCCAGGTCGACGTCGCAGTCGCAGACGCGGCCACGCAGAACGTCGTCGACGCACACGACACGATTTGCGCGTCGAATCCCGCCACAGGTTGGGCTGGTGCACTCCAAACGGTGCCGTTCCACCGCAACACGTCGTCGCCGTCTGCCGCGATGCAGAACGTCCCTGATACACACGACATCGACTCGATGCTGTTCCGGTCAACGTTCAGCGTGCGCGTCCACGATGCGCCGTTGAACCGCACGACATCGCCGTCGACGTCGCCAGCCATGCAAAACGACGATGTCGCGCATGACAGGGAGAACAGAAACGCAGTCGGCGTGGTATCGACGCGTTGCGGAGCCGACCACGTCAAGCTCGAGATCAACGGGTAGTAGCCGACGATGTCGGCCCGAATCTGAACTGTTCCTGGCGACGTGTTTCGAATGCTGATCTCGCCTGTGGCGCTGACCGGCACCTCAACCAGATCCGCCGATGTGCGTCCAGTCGTGAAATAGACGTCAGGTGTCGCTGGTAGACGGCTGACCTTGTTCATGCGCGTTAAGGAAGCCCGAGCTGGTGGAGCTTCGTCGCGCTCAACTGAACGACGACCGCCGCAACGCCTTGACTCGGCACAGTCGCGACGCCAGTCACGCCGCGCTGATCGTGCCACTCGCGGCAACAGGCCCGACCGGCACTCCGAGTCCGGTCGAGGTGTCGATCACGTGCGCGGGCGCGACCTTGAAGAACGCGCCCGCGACAGTCGGACTCCCGGCGAGGTAGTACCCCAACACTTCTGCGGTGACCGAGATTGTGCCCGCCGAGTGGTTGACCAGCGTCACGTGGCCTGTGGTGCCCGCGCGCACCGCAGCCAGGCTCGCCTGCGGACGGCCGGCCGAGAACGCCACATTCTGGGTGTCGGCGCTGCCGATCCGGTCGGATAAGCAGTGAGTACACCGGACACCGACGGTGCCGCGACGACGAGGTTCGCCAGCACGACTGCCGCAGCGGCGGGTACACCGCCTACCCCCGTCATCACCACGTCCTTGCTCCCTCCCGCGGCGATCGACAGGGAAGTGGCGACCTGCACCGGCGCCACCGCGCCGTACATACCGGCCGCGGCCGGGCCGCCAGCCTGGTAATAACCGGAGCGGTCGATCCTGATGGAGACAGCTCCGGCGGACGAGCTCTGCACATCGATGTCTCCGGCTGCGGACGTCTTCACCGCGACGTGGTTGGACGTCTTCTGCCCGGCCTTGAACACGAGATTCGGGGTGCTTGGGACGGCGGAGCCCACCGTGTAGACCGTCACTGTGCCCGACATGGCTGGGGCCGCCGTCACGCTGACGTCGAGCCATGCCGAGGCGCCCGCAGGGACGCCCGTGACAGTAAGCGCGTGAGTCGCGTTCGCCGCGAACGTGCCGGAGAACAGCGCGACCTCGGGCAATGGTACGAACGCTCCGGCCGGCGGCGGTGGAGCGGCCGCTGCCGTGGTAGCTGTCGCCACTATCGCGACGCTCGTGCAGAAGACTGCTGCCGCCGCAACTACGCGTAATCTCTTGGACATCCCCACGCCCCCGTTCGCAGATGGGCTTCGTTATACCATCGCGAAGACTGCGTGGATAGTCCCCGTTTAGGGCGTGCTGGTGGATCGCGTCACGATGGCGTCAATGCCAGCCTCTTTGCGCTGCTGCGCGGTGATGGGCGTCGGTGCGCCAGTCAGCGGGTCGCCGCCAGACGCCGTCTTCGGAAACGCGATCACCTCGCGGATCGACTCGGTGCCGGTCAGCATCGTGAGCACGCGGTCCCAGCCGAGCGCGATGCCACCGTGCGGCGGCGGACCGAACGTGAACGCCTCGAGCAGGAAGCCGAACTTCGACTCTGCTTCGTCTTTCGTCAGACCGATCACATCGAAGACCCGCTGCTGCATCTCGCCGCGATGGATACGGATCGAGCCGCCACCGATCTCACTACCGTTCACGACGATGTCGTAGGCGTAGGCGAGCGCCTCCCCCGGCACGTCCTGGAAGGTGTCGGCGTACTCGGGCTTGGGCGAGGTAAACGGATGATGGACGGCGGTCCAGCCGCCGTCAGCGGTCGGTTCGAACATCGGCGCATCGACGACCCACAAGAACTTCCATAGCGACTCATCGATCAGCTCGCACCGGCGCCCGATCTCCAGACGCGCCGCCCCGAGTAGCTCAAGTGAGGCTGTGCGCTCGCCTGCGGCGAAGAAGATCGCGTCGCCGGGCGCGGCCGTCG
The DNA here is from genome assembly GCA_963799955.1 of uncultured Actinomycetes bacterium. Lineage (GTDB taxonomy): Bacteria > Actinomycetota > Actinomycetes > Acidothermales > Acidothermaceae > PALSA-607. Next base: position 279,652 of record CAWCZJ010000002.1, on the reverse strand, counting down.
ACGTGCTCGGCGAGGCCGGCGAGTTCGGCGTCCGACAGGTTCTTTGCGACCGGGCCGCCCAGCTCGCCGTCCGGCGCCTACGAGCACGTAGGCCAGGCCCTTGGCGCCGCGCGACTTCGCCCAGTCTGTCCAGCCATCGAGTTCTTTGCGGGTCTGCGACGCGCCGCCCGGCATGACGACCGCACCGACGTAGGTCGCCTGGAAAACCCGGAACGGCGTGGCATTCAAAGAACGCGGTGCAGTCGACGAGTTCGTTACCGAACCGCAGGTCGGGCTTGTCGGAGCCGTAGCGGCTCATCGCGTCGGCATACGTCATGCGAGCAATCGGCAGCGGGATCTCGTAAGCCAGGATCTCGCGCCACAGCGCGGCCACGATGTCTTCACCCAAGGCGATGATGTCGTCTTGGTCGATGAAGCTCATCTCGATGTCGAGTTGAGTGAACTCGGGCTGCCGGTCAGCACGGAAGTCTTCGTCGCGAAAACAGCGGGCGATCTGGAAGTAGCGCTCCATGCCGGCGACCATCAACAGCTGCTTGAAAAGCTGAGGCGACTGCGGAAGCGCGTACCAGTGGCCCGGCTGAAGCCGCACCGGCACCAAGAAGTCGCGCGCACCTTCGGGGGTCGACCTCGTCAGGTTCGGCGTCTCGACCTCGACGAACCGATGCTTGGCCATCACCTCGCGGGCGACCCGATTCGCCTGCGAGCGCACGCGCAGTGCCGCGGCCGGACCCTCGCGGCGAAGGTCGAGGTAGCGGTACTTCAACCGCGCCTCTTCGTTGATGTCGGCGTTGCCAGCGATCGGGAACGGCAGCGGCGCAGCCTCAGACAGCACTCTCGAGTTCGGTAGCGACGACCTCGATCTCACCGGTCGCCAGTTCGGCGTTGTCGTTGCCGGCCGGCCTTTCGCGTACCTCACCGACGACCCGCACGCAAAACTCCGCACGCAACCGCTCGGCCGCTTGCTGCCACCGCTCCCTCGCGGAACACCACCTGCGCAATGCCCGACGCGTCGCGCAGGTCGACGAACGCCACGCCGCCCAGGTCGCGACGGCGGGCCACCCAACCGGCCAGCGTCACCGTCGTGCCGGCGTCTGATCGGCGCAGCGTGCCGGCCTCGCGGGTGCGGATCACAGGAACTTCTCCTTCAAGAGTGGAGACGAGATCGGTAAGTGCGACGGCGGATTGCTCGCCGCTCATCAGGTCTTTCACTTGGGCGACCCCGGCTTGCAGATCACGGTCACCGATGACGACTGCGTAGGCGGCACCTGACCGGTCGGCCGCCTTCATGGCACCCTTCAGGCCGAGGCTGCCGTACGCCATGTCGGCGTGCACGCCCGCCCGGCGCAGCTTTCCCATGGTGGCGATGCTCTCGACGCGGGCCGCATCGCCCAGCGGCACGAAGAACACCGAGACTCTGGGTGTCACGCCCACGTCAAGGCCCTCGGCTTGGCAGGCCAGCACGGCGCGATCGATGCCGAGACCGAACCCGATTCCGGACAATGCCTGCCCACCGAGTTCGGCCATCAGGCCGTCGTAGCGCCCGCCGCCGCCGATGCCCGATTGCGAGCCGAGGCCGTGGTGCACGAACTCGAACGTGGTCTTCGTGTAGTAGTCGAGCCCGCGCACCAGGCGCGGGTTCAGCGTGTAATGCACCCGCAGTGCGTCGAGGTAGGCGCGCACGGCGGCGAAGTGATCAGCACACTCGGCGCAGAGGTGATCGACGATCAGCGGCGCATCGGTGAGTTGCCGGCGAACCTCGGTGCGCTTGTCGTCGAGCACCCGCAGTGGGTTCAGCTGCGCGCGGGCGCGGGTCGCCTCGTCGAGGTCGAGCGTGTCCAGGAACGCGATGAGCTTCTCGCGATACGCAGGCCGGCATTTCGCATCGCCCAGCGAGGTGATCTCGAGGGTGAAGTCCGTGAGCCCGAGTGACCGGAAGCCGTCGTCGCCGATCGTGATGACCTCGGCGTCGAGAGCCGGATCGTCGACGCCGATGGCTTCGACACCGACCTGGAAGAACTGCCGGTAGCGGCCGAGTTGCGGTCTCTCGGCGCGAAAGAACGGCCCGGCGTACCAGAGCTTGATCGGCAACGCGCCGCGGTCGAGCCCGTGCTCGATCACCGCGCGCATGACCCCGGCGGTGCCCTCCGGCCGCAACGACAACGACCGGCCACCACGATCGTCGAACGTGTACATCTCCTTGCTGACGACGTCGGTCGACTCGCCGACTCCGCGCACGAACAGCTCGGTGTGCTCGAACGTCGGCAGCTCGACATATCCGTAGCCCGCAGCAACAGCCGGCGCGCTGAGAGCATCGCGGACGGCGAGGAAGGCCGCCGATTCTGGCGGCAGGTACTCCTTCACGCCCTTCGGGCGCGTCGATCGTGCTCACGTGCGCACCTGACCGGATGTCGCCAGCCAGCCCGCGCAGGTGCGGGTTCGTCGCGCGCTCGCGGCCGATGGTCGTCGATCCACCGTGACCGGGCAGCACAATCGTCTCGTCCGGCAACGTCAGCACCCGCGCGAGGCTTGCCCGCATCGCCACGTCGTCGCCACCGGCGTTGTCGGTACGACCGATCGAACCCGCGAACAGCAGGTCTCCCGCGAACATCAGCCCCTCGCCGTCCGGCCCGCCGTCGGTTGTCCGAAACACCACCGAACCCTCGGTGTGACCCGGCGTGTGGTCGGCCGTAAGGGTCAGGCCGGCGAGGTCGAGCACCACGCCGTCGGTGAGCTCGCGGACGTCGTCCGGCTCGCTGAACGCCACGCCCGCTACACCGAGCGCCTCGACCAGGTCAGCAGACAGCGTGCGTACCGGATCGGCCAGCCGATCACGATCGCTGCCGTGGACGTATGCCGCGACGTCGTTCGCACCGCATACCGGCAGCGACCGACCACATGTGGTCGATGTGCCCGTGCGTCACCAGCACCGCGGCCGGCTGGAGCCGGTGCTCGCGCAGGATCTCGGTCAGACCCGGCACGGCGTCCTGCCCGGGATCGATGACCACACACTGCTGCCCTGCCGAGGGGGCGACGACGTAGCAGTTGGCCGCGAAAAGGCCGGTCGGGAACCCGACGACGAGCACGATCGTCCCTTCTCGCGGCTGTGATGACCTGGACTGACTGGGAGGTCTGGGCTGCTGTGAGCTGCTGGAGCTGGCAGCCACGACGGTCGCGCTGCAGTCCGAGCCTACCGGCCCCTCTAGACTGTCGGCGCCCTCAAATGCAGCACCTGCACGACCCTGACCCAGCACGACCACCGTGACATGACCAAGCACGATCGAAGATGCCCAGGAGGCCGCGTGGCCGGCAAGGACCGGAAGCGTCAGATCGCCCGCGAGCGGTATGAGAAGCGAATGGCCGCCCGCGCGGAGGCGCGAGCCAAGGCGAAGCGCCGCACGGCGATTGGCCTGTCCGCCGGCTCCGTGATCGCCATCGTGGCGATCGTGCTGCTCATCGTGCTGCCGAGCAACGGCAAGAAGGCCGCCAACCTGTCGTCGCCGGTGAGCTCGGCGTCGCCGTCGCGCCTCCGTCCGCCGCGGCGTCCTCCCCGATTCCGCCCGTCCCCACGACGGCGAGCGGCTGCACGAGCAAGCCGAGCGTGGTGGCCTCGCCCATCGCGAACTTCCCGCTGCTGCCTGCTGGCGTCGACCCGGCGCTGAAGACCGAACCGGTCGTCACCATCCCGGCAGGCGCGGTCCCGACCAAGACTGAGGTCAAGGACGTCGTGGTTGGCACCGGTGCGACTGTCGGCGCGCACGACAGCGTCACCGTCAACTACCTCGGCCTCAACTACGTCGATTGCTCTGAGTTCGATTCGTCGTGGTCGCGAGACCAGCCGGCGACGTTCTCTCTCGACGGCGTCGTGCCGGGCTTCTCCAAGGGCATCGGCGGCGACTCCGCGAGCGGCATTGCCCCGATGAAGGTCGGTGGCCGCCGCGAGATCATCGTCACCCCGGCCGACGGCTACGGCACAACGGGATCCGGCGCGATCAAGCCGAACGAAGAGTTGGTCTTCGTCGTCGACGTGCTCGCAGCGTCGGCACCGAGCCCGAGCGCCGCGGCGTCCGGCAGCGGAGCACCGCCCGCTGCTAGCCCGAGCGTCTCACCGAGCGCCAGCCCGGCGGATCCGGCCACACCGAGCCCGGCCGCGACGTCGTCTTAACCGTCGTTACCGCACGCGCCTGGCCTCAGGCGCGTGCGGTGCTGGTCACCCGGTAGGCGTCGTAGACCCCGTCCACAGCCTTGACCGCCTTCAAGACGTGACCCAGATGCTTGGGGTCGCCCATCTCGAAGGTGAACCGGTTCACCGCAACACGGTCGCGCGTCGTGGTCACCGATGCCGCGAGGATGTTCACGTGCTGGTCGGAAAGCACCTGGGTGAGGTCGGCGAGTAGCCGACTCCGGTCGAGAGCTTCGACCTGGACGACGACAAGGAACACCGACGCGGCGCCCGGCGCCCATTCGACGTCGACCAGGCGATCGGGCTCGTGCTCGGCCAGACTCACCATGTTGTCGCAGTCGAGACGGTGCACCGATACTCCGCTGCCACGCGTGACGAATCCCTTGATGGCGTCGCCCGGCACCGGCGTGCAGCAACGCGCCAGCTTCACCCAGATGTCCGTGGCGCCTCGCACCACGACGCCGGGGTCGCCCGACGAGCGCAGCGGACGGCGTGGCCCCGTGGTATTCGGATTGATGGTCTCGGCAAGGTCTTCGACCGCGCCCTCTTCGCCACCACGGGCAAGCAACAGCCGCTGGACGACGGTCTGTGCCGTCACATGTCCCTCGCCGACCCCCGCATAGAGGCCAGAGACGTCGGCGTAGTGCATCTCGTGTGCGAGGTTGCCAAGCGCGTCGTCGGAGAGCAGCCGCTGCAACGGAAGGCCCTGCTTGCGCATCGCGCGCGCGATCGCCTGCTTGCCATCTTCGATGGCGTCCTCGCGCCGTTCCTTGGCGAACCACTGCCGAATCTTGGTGCGCGCCCGCGGGCTCTTCACAAAGGCGAGCCAGTCGCGGCTCGGGCCTGCGTTTTGCGCCTTGGACGTGAAAATCTCGACGGCGTCGCCGTTGTCGAGGGTGCTGTCGAGCGGCACCAGCCGCCCGTTCACGCGGGCGCCGATACATCGGTGGCCGACCTCTGTGTGCACGGCGTACGCAAAGTCGACGGGGCCGGAGCCTTGGGGCAACGCGAGCACGTCGCCCTTCGGCGTGAAGACGTAAACCTCGGCGCCTTGGATGTCGAACCGCAGCGACTCGAGGAACTCACCGGGGTCGGCGGCTTCCTTCTGCCAGTCGAGCAGCTGCCGCAGCCACGCCATGTCGTTGCCGGTCGACGGCGACTCGACGCCGCCCGCTGAGTCTTCCTTGTACTTCCAGTGCGCGGCGATCCCGTACTCGGCGCGCCGGTGCATGGCTTGCGTACGGATCTGCAGCTCGACGGGCTTGCCGTCAGGACCGATCACCGTGGTGTGCAGCGACTGGTACAGGTTGAACTTGGGCATCGCGATGAAGTCCTTGAACCGACCAGGAACCGGGTTCCAGGTCGCGTGCACGATGCCGAGTGCGGCGTAGCAGTCGCGCACCGAGTCGACGAGCACGCGCACGCCGAGCAGGTCGTAGATGTCGTTCAGGTCGCGGCCGCGCACGATCATCTTCTGATAGATCGAGTAGTAGTGCTTCGGCCGGCCGGTGACCGTCGCCTTCACTTTTGCGTTGCGTAGCTGCGTGTTGACCTGCTCGATCACGCCGGCGAGGTAGGTGTCGCGACTGGGCGCTCGATCGGTGACGAGCCGAACAACCTCTTCGTAGCGCTTGGGAAAGAGGTTGGAAAACGAGAGGTCTTCGAGCTCCCACTTCAGCGTGTTCATGCCAAGGCGGTGCGCGAGCGGTGCGTAGATCTCCAGCGTCTCGCGCGACTTCTGCTCCTGCTTCTCGACGGGCAGGTATCGCAACGTGCGCATGTTGTGCAGCCGGTCGGCCAGCTTCAGCACGAGCACCCGCGGGTCGCGGGCCATCGCGACCACCATCTTGCGCACGGTCTCAGCAGTCGCGGCGTCGCCGTACTTCACCTTGTCGAGCTTGGTCACGCCATCGACGAGAGCAGCGACTTCGTCGCCGAAGTCGGCCCGCAGGGTGTCGAGGGTGTACTCGGTGTCTTCGACGGTGTCGTGCAGCAGCGCCGCAACGATGGTCGGCGGTGTCATGCCCAGCTCGGCGAGAATCGTCGCTACCGCGAGCGGGTGGGTGATGTACGGGTCGCCGCTCTTGCGAAACTGCAGCCGGTGGTGGTGCTCGGCAATGTCGTAGGCGCGTTGGATCTCGCGGGTGTCCGCCTTCGGGTGGGTCACCCGGATCGACCGGATCAACGGCTCGAGAACCGGCGACGTCGTGGTCGAGGTGCGCGGTGTGGCCAGCCGGGCCAGCCGGGCCCGCACCCGCCGGCCGCCAGACAGCGAGGTTTCGGAGGCTTCGGCCGCCTCGGGGACGGTCGGACGTCTCCGCGGCTTCGGACGTCTCGGCGACTTCGGACGTCTCGGCGGCTTCGGCGGTTTCGAGCTCCGCGTCGTCGACGCCGCGGTCTCAACATCCGCACTGTCGACGATGCCGATGGGGGAAGCCACCAGCATCGCGCCGGCGGCACTGGGCACAAGCTCGTCCAATGCGCGATCGACGCGCTCCGGAACGGCCCTGCTCGGCACTAGTGACCCCTTCGCCTTGGCGAGACCTCAAGTCTACCGGCCGAAATGGATCGAACCGGGTGCCTCAGACGATGAACAGCGACCGGACCTGCGCGTCGGTCGGTGTCCACTGTCCGGAGTTGTTGGGCTGATCGGTCAACGCAGCTCTGCCCGCAAGGGCGGCGAGCTCGATCAGAAACGACAACCCAACCGTCGTCCCGCCGGCTTGTGCTACCAGGTCGAGGGCGGCCAGCGCTGTCCCACCGGTGGCGAGCACGTCGTCGACGATGAGCACCCGCTCCCCCGGTGCGAACGCATCGCAATGCACCTCGAGGGTCGCGGTGGCGTACTCAAGGGCGTAGCTGGTTTCGAACGTGCGGTAGGGCAGCTTGCCCTTCTTGCGCATGGGAACGAAGCCGGCGCCGATGCGGTACGCGACCGGCGCCGCGAGAATGAACCCGCGCGCTTCGATCCCGACAACCTTGTCGACGCTGCCGGGCGCATGCTGGCCGACCAGCGCATCAACGATCGCGGCGAATGCCGCTGCGTCTGCAAGCAGCGGCGTGATGTCCTTGAACAGGATCCCCGGGCTGGGGTAGTCGGGAACGTCGCGGACCAACCCACGAATCAGTTCCTCGACGCTGCTCATCGCCGCCGTTTCTTCCCCGATGGCCGGCCGCCCTGGCGTCGCGGTGGCGTTCCGGGACGTCGCGTCGGCGACGGTGCCCGTGTCGCACCGCCAGCGGAGGCAGCGGGCTGGTCAGGATCGGGCGCAACCGCGCCGGTCGGGTCGTCGGGTGATGTCGGACGATCCTGCACGGCCGTCGCCGTGCCGCCACCGGTGCTGATCGCAGCCGCCGCCCGCCGAGGCGACTGCGGTGGCTGGCCGCGCCGACGAGCCGGTGCGTGCCGCCACCCGCTTGGACAACGCGATGTACTGCGGCTCGCGCTCCTTGAACAGCACCAGCAGCGGCGTCGCGATGAAGATCGACGAGTAGCTACCGGTTGCGAGACCGATGAATAGCGCGAGCGCAAGATCCTTCAGCGACCCAGCACCGAGCAAACCTGCTCCAACGAAGAGCAGCGACGCCACCGGCAGCAGCGCGATGACAGAGGTGTTGATCGACCGCACCAACGTCTGGTTGACCGCCAAGTTGGCTGCCTGCGCGTAGGTGTATCGACTACCGCCCGCGATAGACCCGGTATTTTCTCGAACCTTGTCGAAGACGACGACCGTGTCGTAAAGCGAGTATCCAAGGATCGTCAGCAGACCGATGACGGTTGACGGCGATACGTCGAAGCCGACGAGCGCATAGATGCCGACGGTGATTATGAGGTCGTGGATCAGCGCGACAATTGCCGCCGCTGCCATCTTCCATTCGTAGCGCAGCGACAGGTACACGATGATCGCGAGCAAGAAGATGATCAGGCTCTCGACTGCCTTATGGGTGATCTGCGATCCCCAACTGGAACCGACCGTCTCGAGCGACACCTGCTGGTTCGTCACATTGAAGTGCGAGACGATCGCGTCGGTGACCTTGGTGATCTCGTCCTGGCTAAGCGGCTTGCTCTCGACCTGGTAGTTCGCGCCGCCGACTCCGACGTTCGAGAGGCGCTGCACGACTGGCGCCTTGACGCCGGCCGCGGAGGTGACGTCGCTCACCTGGCTGACCGAGTAGCCCTTGTCGGGGAAGGTGAACTGGGTACCGCCCTTGAACTCCAGACTCAGGCTGAGCCCGCGGGTGGCGAGGCCGATCAGGCCGATCACCATCACGACGGTCGATAGCAGTACCCATCGCCGCCACTTGCCGACGAACTCATACGACGCTTGGCCGGTGTAGAGCTGGTGGCCGATCGTGCCGAGGCGGCTCATGTCAGACCTTCCTGGCCGGCGTGACGCGCCGCGCAGTCGACGTCGCGGGTCGCAGGCGTTCGACGCCTAGGCGCGCCGCATCGAGACCCGACAGTGGGTGTCCGTCACCGAAGAACTTCGTCTTGGCCAGCACCGTCAACAGCGGCTTGGTGAACAAGAACACGACCACCAAGTCGACCACTGTCGAAAGACCGAGGGTGAACGCGAAACCGCGCACGTCTCCGATAGCAAGCAGGTACAAGATGACAGACGCGATCAGCGACACGACGTCCGCCGAGATGATGGTCCGCCGAGCTCTCACCCAGCCGCGCTCGACGGACGTGCGCAGCGAGTTTCCGTCGCGGACTTCGTCGCGTAATCGTTCGAAGAACACCACAAAGGAGTCGGCTGTCACACCGATCGCGACGATCAATCCGGCGATGCCCGCGAGGGTCAGGGTGTAGCTGATCGCCTTCCCGAGCAAGACGATGATCGGGTACTGGATGGCGGCCGACAGCGCCAAGCTGGTCACTGTGACGAACGACAAACCGCGGTAGTAGAAGAACGAATAGAACAGCACCAGCACGAGGCCGATGCCACCAGCGAGGAGGCCGGCCTTCAACTCGTTGCTACCAAGAGTCGCCGAAATCGTCTGCGCCGTCTGCTGCTGAAATGCCAGCGGGAGCGCGCCGTACTTCAAGACGTCAGCAAGGTTCGACGCCGTCTTGTGCGTGAACGTTCCGGTGATCTGCGTCGGGCCGACGATCGCGCCCTGAATGACCTCGGCGGAGAAGACGTTCGAGTCGAGGACGATGGCGGTCGCCGTACCGATATGCGCGGCGGTGAACTTCGCCCACGTGTTGGCCGCACCAGATTTGAAGGTGAGCTGCACATCCCACTGCGTGCCGGTCTGCGTGTCGAGCTGCGCCGACGCCGTCGAGACGTCCTTGCCCAGGATCAGGGTCGGGTGCAGCAGGTACTTGAAGTAGGTCGGTGATCCGTCGGGATTGCCGCAGGTGACGAGGAACTTGCTCGGATCGTCGACCCGAAGACCACCCTGCTGGTTGGCCGGCACCGAGCAGTCGAGCTTCGCGTACGCCGCGAGCTCAGCGGCGGACGGAGTGGTCTCGGGCGTCGCAGTGCCAGTGCTTGGTGAAGCGGACGCCGAGGGGCTGGGCGATGCGACCGGCGAGGCCGCCGACACCGCAGACGCCGTAGTTGACGGCGACGTCGACGCGGGACCAGCACTAGCGGCCGCCCGCACGAACCCGGCCGGCTGGGCGTGGACAGCCGACGTGCCGCCCGGGACACCACGAGCCTTCGGGCTGGACGACGGAGCAGCAGACGGGGACGTCGTCGGTGTCGGGGTCGCCGATGGCGCGACGACGAGACGGAGGTCGAGACCGAGGGCGACGACCGACGGCGCCGACGAGGGCGTCACCGTCTGTGAGGTGGTGTCCTGGATATCGGTCCCGGTGAGCCCGGTGTCGCTGGTCTCATACACCTGGCGGATGCTCAGCAGCGCGGTCTCGCCGATGTTCTTGAGAACGCCCGAGGTGTCCTTGCCAGGCACCGAGATGACGACGTCCTTGCCCTCGAGCTTCACCTCGGCACTGCTGACGCCAAGGCTGTTGACTCGGTTCGCCAGGATGTTCTTTGCCGTGTTCAGGTCGCCGTTGGTGACCTTCACACCAGTCGTCGACTTCGGCTCCAGGGTGACCGTGGTGCCACCGCGAAGGTCGAGGCCCAGCGCCGGCGAGTACCGACCGCCCAGTGCCATCAGCCCGTAGAGCACGACAAGAAGCAGTAGGACCAGCAACAGGGGTCGCCCTGTACTCGCCCTCTTGGCAGGTGGCACCTGAAATCTCCCTGTCAGACCTACGGACTGCTGATGGACACTGCGAGTTCTCGATACTGCGAGCGTTTGGATACGGCCGAACACCACATTGTTGCAGCGGAGCGCCCGGACCACCGTCGAGGCAGGCCCGCGCTATCACGGATTAGGCCTGAGGAACGGGCCCAGAACCTGTGTCGTTCCCCTGATGATCTTCGCGGTTGGAGGGTCGTGCCACCTCGTCGGGCGGCGCGGCGTCGTGACCGTCCTCCTGGTGACCGTCGTGATCCTCGTGATCGTGACCCTCGTGATCCCCGTGATCATGCCCGTCGTGGTCATGACCCTCTGCCCGTCGTGCTGACCCTCGTTCGTCGTCCTCGTCGTCCTCGTATTCATCGTCCAGGTCATCCGGATCGACCAAGTCGGGGACTACGCGCAGCACTGCCGCCTTCGCGTATCGAAGATGGACGCCCTCGGCGGCCTCGAGAATGATCGTGTCGGTCTCGATCTCGACGACGATCGCGTACAGACCCTGAGGTGAGCAGCACCCGGCTCCCCGGCTCGACCGCTTTCTGCAACGCGGCCGCCTGCCGCCGCTTCCTGCCCTGCGGCAAGATGATCAGGACATAGAAGACCACGAAGATCAGCACTGGCAGCAGAATGCCCACGAGCAACCTTTCGAGCAGTGTTTCGAGCAGTGTGTGCGAGGCGTTTGCCTCCGCGGCGACGTGTGCGGGGCGAAAAACGGCGCGGCCGCCCCGGCCGCGCCGCGAAGTCTATGCTGTCCGGCTTTTCAGCCCGTCGTCTCGTCAGTCTGCGCGTCGTCGACGTCTTCGAACAGGGTGGCCGCCGCGACCGCCCCCAACGAGCCAACCGGCGGCACCAGACCCAGGTGTCGCCACCCAGCCGCGGTCGCGACCCGGCCACGCGGCGTCCGGACGATGAAGCCGGCCCGGAACAGGAACGGCTCGGCGACCTCTTCGACGGTCTCCGGCTCCTCGCCCACCGCGATCGCCACGGTCGAGAGGCCGACCGGGCCGCCTCCGAACCGCTTGACCAGCGCCTCCAGCACCGCGCGGTCGAGCCGGTCGAGCCCGAGCGCGTCGACCTCGTAGACCGCGAGCGCAGCCTCGGCAACCTCGCGGGTCACCACGCCATCGGCCCGGACTTCGGCGAAATCGCGCACCCGGCGCAGCAGGCGGTTCGCGATGCGCGGTGTCCCGCGCGACCGGCCAGCGATCTCTGCGCCGCCTTCAGCCATCAGCCGCACGTCGAGGAGGCCCGCTGATCGATGCAGCACCCGCTCGAGTTCGGCCGGTGCGTAGAAGTCCATGTGCCCGCTGAATCCGAACCGGTCACGCAGCGGGCCGGGCAGCAACCCCGCGCGCGTCGTCGCCCCGACCAAGGTGAACGGCGCCAGGTCGAGCGGGATTGCGCTCGCCCCCGGACCCTTGCCGACGATGACGTCGACCCGGAAATCCTCCATCGCCATGTAGAGCATTTCTTCTGCCGGCCGCGACATGCGGTGGATCTCGTCGAGGAACAGCACCTCGCCCTCAGTGAGCTGCGTGAGGACGGCGGCCAGGTCGCCGGCGTGCTGGATCGCCGGACCACTGGTGATGCGCAACGGCGCATTCATCTCTGCGGCAATGATCATGGCCAGGGTTGTCTTGCCGAGACCGGGAGATCCGGAGAGCAGCACGTGGTCGGCCGGTCGGCCACGTCGCCGTGCGCCGTCAAGGATCAGCGAGAGCTGCTCGCGCACCCGCTCCTGGCCGACGAACTCCCCCAGGTTGCGCGGGCGCAACGCGGCATCGACCAACCGGTCTTCGACATCGGAGCGCGGGTCGACCAGGTCGCTGCCGCCGACAACCTCGATGTTGTCGACGAGTTCGATGGCTCGAGATTCGTCCGTCGGCCTTACCGGCCACCTCGGTCGGCGATTGTTCGGTCATACGCGTGCTCCGCCGAGCGATCGCAGGGCCTGGCGCAGCAGCACCCCGACGTCCGGTGCGTCACCCGCCACGACCATGGCGTCAGCATCGCCGGCGACCGCCTGCACCGCGTCGTCCGCCTCGCGAACCGAATAGCCGAGACCGAGCAGCGCGCCGTGCACGCTCTCGCGCCAGCTGGCGCTGCTGCCGCCCGGCAGCACCACGACGTCCTCGGTCAGGGTTGCGCCTGCGAGCTTGTCTTTGAGTTCGAGGACGATCCGTTGCGCGGTCTTGCGGCCGATGCCGGGCACCAGTGACAGCGTCGCGAAGTCGTCGGTGGCAACCGCTCGTCGAAGCGCCGACGGAGGATGGACGCCGAGCATCGCTTGGGCCAGCCGTGGGCCGACGCCGGTCGCGGTCTGCAGCAATTCGAAGACCATCCGCTCGTCGTCATCTGCAAATCCGTACAGCGTCAACGAGTCTTCGCGCACGACCAGCGACGTCGCGAACCGCGCGGATTCACCGACCCGCACCCGCGAGATCGCTGTCGGCGCGCAGTAGACCTGAAGGCCGAATCCACCGACCTCGACGACGACCGAGTCGGGCGCGATCGAGGCGACCCGACCTGAGACGAACGCGATCATCGGCTACTCCCGGTTCGTATCGCTGCCGCGCCCATCGTGCTCCGCCGCTCTGCGGCCTCGAGCGCAATGCTCACCTTGGCACTTGCAGCGCCGCGCCACACCTCGCAAATCGCGAGAGCCAGGGCGTCCGTTGCGTCAGCCGGGGCGACCAAGCCCGGAGTCGCCAGCAACTTGCGGACCATGAATGCCACCTGCTCCTTGCCGGCGCGCCCCTGCCCGGTGACGGCAGCTTTGACTTCACTCGGCGTCCGCAAGGCAACTGGAATCCCCCGGCGCGCGGCACAGGTGATCGCGACTGCCGCGGCCTGCGCGGTGCCCATCACTGTGCGCACGTTGTGCTGGCTGAAGACTCGCTCCACCGCAATGACGTCGGGTCGGTGGCGCGCGATCCACGCCTCAAAACCGACCTCGAGAGCGAGTAACCGAGCACCGATGTCGGCATCTGATGGCGTACGCAGCACGTCGACCTCGACCAAGGTCACCCGGCCGCCCCCAGCGCTGTCGACGACGCCGATCCCGCAGCGGGTCAGCCCTGGGTCGACGCCGAGCACCCTTATCGAACGCATGTTCGGAAGCGTAGCGGCGCCCACGCCCCGTTCGGCGCAGCGACGCACCGGCGCGCGCCCCGTTCCCACACCCCGCGCCGCCTCGCAACCCCGGTTCGCCCAGAGTCGCGTCTGTCTCCCAACTTCACACCTGGTGTGGTTGCGATTTGGTCCCCAAAACCCGCAATCCACAGCCACACCAGGTGTGAAGTGCTGTCCACCGACCGAACCCATCGCGGCACCAGCGGTGCTTCCGCCGTCCATCGTCGCCTCATGGTCCAGGTCGGCGGGTTGCCGAAGGACGCGTCCGAAGCATCCACGCTATCGCTGAAGCGTCCGTTCACGTATGCCGACGCGATTAACGCCGGCTACACCCGCGGGCAGATCAGGTATCTCGTGAGGACGGCACGCTGGCTCGTCCTGCGACGCGGTATTTACTGCGACATCGCACTCTCGGAGCAGGCCAACCCAGTGTGGCTCTACGCGACGGCCGCATTGCTGGTCATGACCGCGGGCGCAGCCACAAGTCACGAGACCGCGGGTACCTTGTACGAATTGCCTGTCGGATGGCGTCGAGCCGACCCCCCAGTGACGGCTATCCAGCCTCCGATGATCTACCTCACATACCCACCCACGTCGCGGCATTCGCGACGTGGGCAGCCGGGGATTATCGAGCGCGTAGCTGCTCTACCCCCGTCGCACCTTGTGCACTTTCAGGGTCTCCTCACTACCACCGCCGCCCGCACAGTCGTCGATCTCGCACGCCTCCGCCCGTATGCCGAAGGCGTCGCCATCGCCGACGCGGCAGTCCACCTTGGGATCACGACGAAAGCGCAGCTCGTCGCCGTCCGCGATGCCTGTCGCTCGTGGCCCGGCATCAACCGTGCCACCGAGGTGATCGACTTCGCCGATGGGGCAACCGAAAGCCCGCTCGAGTCGCGCTCCAGAGTCGCCTTTGCACTTGGCGGGCTGCCCACGCCGACTCTGCAGGCCGTCATTCTGCTCAGGAACGGCCGGTCGCGCACGGGTCGACTTCCTGTGGGAGCAGTGGCGGGTCATTGGCGAGGCCGACGGTCGCCTGAAGATCCAGCGTCCCGAGGACCTCTGGGCGGAGAAACTCCGGGAGGACGCGCTGCGCGAACTTGGCTTCGAGGTTGTCCGGTGGACGTGGGACGAGATCGTCAACCACCCGGAGATCGTCGTCGCCCGCATCTTGCGCGCCGCCGCACGTGCCCGACTCCGCGGATAGACCGCAACGCAGGAAGGCACGTGCACTGCGGGCTGCGAAGGGCTGGCAGGACCCGGTCAGGCTTCGGCTAGGACGTCGTCGGAGATGTCGAAGTTGGCGTAGACGTTCTGCACGTCGTCACAGTCCTCGAGCGCCTCAACGAGCCGCAGCACCTTGCGCGCGGTGTCGTCGTCGAGTTGCACGCTCACGCTTGGCAGCCACGAAATCTCGGCCGACTCGTACTCGATGCCCGCGGCCTTCAGTGCCGCGCGCACGGCGGCCAGGTCGGTCGCTTCGCTGATGATCTCGAAGGAGTCGTCGAGGTCGTTCACCTCTTGCGCACCGGCGTCCAACACCGCCAGCAACACGTCGTCCTCGCTGAGCTTGTTCTTTGGCACGAGCACGACGCCCTTGCGGTTGAACAGATAAGCGACCGAACCGGGGTCGGCGAGGTTGCCGCCACCGCGCGTCATTGCGGTGCGTACCTCGGACGCCGCCCGGTTGCGGTTATCGGTCAAGCACTCGATGAGCATCGCCACGCCACCAGGCCCGTAGCCCTCGTACGTGATCGGCTCCCAGTCGGCACCACCGGCCTCGAGACCTGCGCCTCGCTTGACCGCTCGGTCGATGTTCTCGTTGGGGACCGAGGATCCCTTGGCCTTCGCGATCGCGTCGGCGAGCGTCGGGTTGCCCGAGATGTCAGCTCCGCCAGTCCGCGCGGCGACCTCGACGTTCTTGATCAGCTTCGCGAACAGCTTGCCGCGCCGCGAATCGATGACGGCCTTCTTGTGTTTGGTGGTCGCCCACTTCGAGTGCCCACTCATGGCCGCTCCTTCAGGTGTTCGCGAACGACTTCGACGAAAAGCGTGTGAACGCGGTGGTCCCCCGTGAGTTCCGGATGGAAGGCGGTCGCGAGCAAAACGCCCTGCCGGACGGCGACGATCCTACCTGCGTCGCCGTCACCCGACGGGCTGTCGGGCACCCGACCCAGCACCTCGACCGACGGTCCCACGCTCTCAACCCACGGCGCGCGAATAAACACCGCATGAAAAGGGGGGCCATCGACGCCAGCGAGGGGCACCGAGGCCTCGAATGAGTCGATCTGACGGCCGAAGGCGTTGCGCCGCACCGTGATGTCGAGACCGCCCAGCGTCAGCTGGCCCTCGATGCCGTCGACCAGGCGATCGGCCAGCATGATCATCCCGGCACATGACCCGTAGACCGGCATCCCGGCGTCGACCCTTTTGCGCAGTGGCTCGAACATGTCGAAAGCGACGGCCAGCTTGTACATGGTCGTCGACTCACCGCCCGGAATGACCAGGGCGTCGACGTCGTCGAGTTCGGCCGGACGGCGAACTGCTGACCCGATAGCGCCAGCAGCCTCGAGGCCAGCAAGGTGTTCGCGAACATCGCCCTGCAACGCCAGGACGCCAACCCGAGGGGAGATCACCAACCTCGGGTGGCCAGCCGGTGGTCGACCGGGACGTCGGCGACGTTGATGCCGACCATCGCCTCGCCCAGGCCGCGCGACACCTTCGCCAGCACGTCCGGGTCGTCGAAGAACGTCGTGGCCTTGACGATGGCCTCCGCACGCTGTGCCGGGTTGCCCGACTTGAAGATGCCGGAGCCGACGAACACGCCCTCTGCGCCGAGCTGCATCATCATCGCGGCGTCAGCGGGCGTTGCGATGCCACCGGCGGTGAACAGGACGACGGGAAGTTTGCCTGCCTCCGCGACCTCGCGTACGAGCTCGTAAGGCGCCTGAAGATCCTTCGCTGCAACGTAAAGTTCGTCTTCGGGCAGTGACGACAAGCGACGGATCTCGTCACGAATCTGCCGCATGTGCCCCGTCGCATTCGACACGTCGCCGGTGCCTGCCTCGCCCTTTGAGCGGATCATGGCGGCACCTTCGGTGATGCGTCGCAACGCCTCGCCGAGGTTGGTCGACCCGCACACGAACGGAACGGTGAACGCCCACTTGTCGATGTGGTGGCTGTAATCGGCGGGCGTCAGAACCTCGGACTCGTCGACGTAATCGACGCCGAGCGACTGAAGAATCTGCGCCTCGACGAAGTGACCGATGCGCGCTTTCGCCATGACCGGGATCGACACGGCGGCGATGATCGCCTCGATCAGATCGGGGTCGCTCATGCGCGCGACGCCACCCTGCGCCCGGATGTCGGCCGGCACCCGCTCGAGCGCCATGACAGCTACGGCGCCAGCGTCCTCGGCGATCTTGGCCTGGTCAGCGGTGACGACGTCCATGATCACGCCGCCCTTGAGCATCTCGGCCATGCCGCGCTTGACGCGGACACTGCCGGTCAGGCTGCACGATCGGACGGCGATGTGCTGGCGTTTTCGGTAGGCGCTGACTCGCTGGACAAGGGAAAGGACCTCTCAAGGCGACTTGATGTGAGGAAATGCTGCGTTCAGTCTACGTCCGGCGCCATGTCGACCGCCTCGACGTTTGTCCAGGCGTCGCCGACCGCGAGATGCGCTGGGGGCGCGTCGTCGATCTCGAAGAAGGTCGGTGGCGGGACGTGCCCGGCGAGGCGCAGCCAGCGCACCAGCCGATGGCGACGAATTGCGAGCGTGGCGGTCACGGCGTCGTTGGAGAACCGCCGGGCGAGCAACACCTTGGTGGTCGCGGCCTCGAGTTCGGCGAGCAGCGCGAGACCGGCCGGTTCCTCCGCGAGGGTCTGGGCTTCGTCCGGGTCGTCGAAGGCGGCCCGCAACGCGACGGTCAGCCGGCTCTCGACCACCTCACGATCTGCCTCGTCACCGGACGCCGCGCGGGCCTCATGGCCAGCGCTGGCGAGCAACACACTGGTGGCCGGGTCGAGCAACCCGGACGCCGCGATCTCGAGCGTCACCGCGGCTCGGCGCAACAGTTGCGCGTCAAGCGCCGCGCGCGTGGCATCGAGGCGCGCATGCAAGCGGTCGAGCCGGTTACTGGTCGCCGTGACGTAACCCGCGAGCAGCACGAAGACGACGACAAGCCAAAACCACCAGGGCACTTATCGCCTCCCGTACGGACCGCGCCGCGCGAACGGGTCGGGTGCGTCGACCGCGACCGTCTCGTACACGCGCACGATGTCACGGGCCACCGTCGACCAGTCGTAGCTGCGAGCGGTGGCCCGCCCGAGCACGACCAGCGCCGCGCGCGCATCGGGGTCGTCGAGCAGCTCGGCGGCTTTCAATGCGAGATCGTCGGCATCGCCGGTCGCGAACAGCTGACCGGACCGCCCGCCGTCCAGTACCGCTCGAAAAGCTTCGAGGTCACTGGCCAGCACCGGAGTGCCGACCGCCATCGCCTCGAGCAACACGATGCCGAAGCTCTCTCCGCCGATGTTGGGCGCCACGTAGACATCGACGGATCGAAGCATCCGCGCCTTGTCGGCGTCGCTGACCTGACCGAGCAAGTGCACCCGGTCGAACGACGTCCGCCGGCAGCCCGTCGCGCACCTCGTCTGGATCGCCGGGCCCGGCGATCAGCAGCCGCAGGCCAGGACGGACGGCGGCCAGCTTCTCGAACGCAGCAAGCAAGACCGGGAGTCCTTTGCGGGCCTCTTCGAAACGACCGAGGAACCCAAGCGCACCGCCTTCGCCCGGCCACCCGGGAAAGGGCTCGACACCAGCGAAAGCGGCCATCGACACACCGTTGGGAATCATCACGGCGTCACCACCAAGATGCTCGACCAACGTGCGCCGCGCCGCCTGCGAGACCGCGATACGGGCGCTGAGCTTCTCCAGTGCGGTCTGCAGGATCGGGTATGCGGCGGCGAGGGTGCGAGCGCGTTGTACAGAGGTGTGGAACGTCGCCACCAAAGGGCCGTCGAACGACCATGTCGCCAGCAACGACAAGCTCGGCGTGGTGGGCTCGTGAACGTGAACGACATCGAAGTCACCCTCGCGCAACCACCGTCGAACGCGCCGGGCAGACAGCGGACCGAACGCCATGCGGGCCACGGCGCCGTTGTAGGGCACCGGTACCGCGCGGCCCGTCGAGACGACGTAGGGCGGCAGTGCGGCATCGTCGTCAGCTGGGCGTGATGACCGACACGTCGTGCCCGAGGCCGATCAGCGCCAACGCCAGGTCGTGCACGTGCGCTTGCACACCACCGGGAACGTCCCAGGTGTAGGGGCAGACCAGGCCGACCTTCACCCGCGGGCCTGCACGTCGGCCAGCCAGAACGGCTGGAGCATGTGCCAGTCCTGCGGGTGTGCGGCGATCCCATCGGCGAACTGATCCGCCAGGGCTTGTGTCATCGCGGCTATCTTGGCCCGCTTGTCACCTTCGGTGGGCGGCTTTATCTCCTCGCGCATCCAGCCGCACCAGCTGCCGCCGGGGCCACCCTCGTCGCTGTACCAAAGACACGCCGGGAGCAGCGCCGCGCCGGTTGCCAACGCAAGAGAGGCCGGCCCGGCCGGCATCATCGCCGTCTCTCCGAAGAACGAGACCTCGATGCCGCCGTCTCCGAACTCCCGATCCGCCACCAGGCACAACGTCTTGCCGGCCCGCAGCCGCGCGAGCAGCAGGGCGAACGTCGTGCGGCCTCCGCCGGTCAACGGCAAAACCTCCATACCGACCTTCTCCCGCGCTTCGACGAACCGGTCGAACAACTCTTCTGGCTTCAGCCGCTCGGCGACCGTGGTGAACGGATACCCGCGCAGGACCAGCCACGCGCCGGCGTGGTCCCAGTTCCCGGAGTGTGGCAAGGCCAACACCACGCCGCGTCCGTCGGCAAGCGCCTCGGCCAGGAACTCCTCACCCTCGAAAATCATCCGGTCGAGAATCCGCTCGCGGGAAGAACTCTTGCAGCCGGAAGAACTCCAACCAGTACCGCCCATACGAACGCATCGCCCGCCGAGTCAATGCCGAAAGCTCGGCGCGTCGGCATCGCCTCGCCGACGACCCGCCGCAGGTTGCGTTCGAGCTGCTGGACGCTGCGGCCGTGACGGCGCCAGATCATGTCCGCGATGACTCGAAAGATCGGTCGTAGTAATCCCTCGGGCAGGATCCGGGCCAGCGTTGCGCCGGCGATAAACCCACGCGTCTGCCATCGATCACGGCGAGAGACCTGCGAGTCAGTCACGAATCCTGCGCGGTGGTGGCGGCGGTGGTGGCGGCCGTGCTGCTGACGGCTGTGCTGTTAACGGGTGTGCCGCTGACGGCGGGGGTGATGGCACTCGCTTGCCGGTAGACCACGGCGAAGCGCTGGCAGACCGTGATCGCGCTCGCCACCGCGAGCAGCCACAGCCCGATGGCTTGCACGAACGGAATACCGAGGCCCGAAAGCCCGGTCGCGACGAGTATCACGATCGTGCGCTCGGTCCGTTCGGCGACACCGACGTCGGCCCGCAGCCCAAGACCCTCGGCGCGCGCCCGGGTGTAGGAGACCAGGTTGCCGGCGATCAGGCAGAAGATGCACAAGCCGAGCAACACCGGTTGGCCGTCACGCGCGAACCACCAGATCAGGCCGGCAAATACCGCCGAGTCGGCGAGCCGATCCAGGCTCGAGTCAAGAAATGCGCCCCACGGGCCGGTGATCCCACGGGCCCGCGCCAGTGCGCCGTCGACCAGATCGGACAAGCACGAAGATGGTGATGGCGAAAGAGCCCCAGAAGAGCCAGCCGCGCGGGTAGCAGATCAGCGCAGAAGCGCAGACCCCGAGCGGCGCCGAAACGCCGTGACCAGGTTGGGGCTGACGCCAGCGCGCGCCAACGCCTGGCCGAGCGGACCGAGCACGCGCTGCAGCGGAATCCGCGCACGCTTGAGCATGTCCGTCCGTTTCGCCGTCCACCGAGAGGTGCTGGGCTGACCCGGCCATCGTAGCGAGGAGCGTGCAATCGCCCGCCCGCCACGCCCGAGCACCAGCCCGCCCGTGACCGGCCGCACAACAAGGCGCATGCTCACCCCGCCAACCTCTTGTGGCAACGAATCCGCAGGTAGAGAGTCGACTCCTAAACCTCGGGTGTTGAGGAGGCGTGACCCATGTCAGACAAAGCGACTGGTCCCGCAGGAGCCGCCGGCACAGCACCGACGGCCGACCAGCCAAGCAAAATCCGCAACGTCGTTCTGGTCGGCCATTCCGGAGCCGGGAAGACCACGCTCGTCGAGGCCCTTCTCGTCGCGACCGGCACGATCCCACGAGCCGGTCGGGTCGAGGACGGCACCACGACGACCGACTTCGAAGACGCCGAGGTGCGCCATCAGAGGTCGGTCTCGCTCGCGCTGGCGCCGGTCGAACACGACGGCGTGAAAATCAACCTGCTCGACGCGCCCGGCTACGCCGACTTCGTCGGTGACTTGCGCGCCGGGCTGCGTGCCGCCGACGCCGCGCTGTTCGTCATGTCGGCTGTTGACGGCATCGACGGCTCGACCCGAATGCTCTGGGAGGAGTGCGCACAGGTCGGCATGCCGCGTGCGGTCGTCATCACGAAACTCGACTCGCCGCGAGCCGATTTCGAAGCGGTAGTCGGTGCCTGTCAGGCGACCTTCGGCAATGGGGTCCTGCCGTTGTACGTGCCGGTGCAAGCAGCGGACGGCGCAATGACGGGATTGCTGGGATTGCTCAGCCGCCAGGTCGGCGATTACAGCAGCGGACGCCGAGAGGTGCGGTCTGCGAACGCGGCAGAACTCGAGGCCATCGGTGGCACCCGCGACGAGTTGCTCGAGGGGATCATCGCCGAGAGCGAAGACGAGACGTTGATGGATCGCTACCTCGCTGGCGAGGACATCGACGTGAAGATCGTGATCGAGGATCTCGAAAAAGCCGTTGCCCGCGGGTCTTTTTATCCAGTGCTCGGCGTGTGCGGAACAACCGGCATCGGCAGCGCAGAGTTACTCGAGTTGCTCGCGCACGCATTCCCGTCGCCGCTCGAGCACCCGCTACCGCCGGTCATGCCGCTCTACGGTTCGAAGGTCACATCGCTGACCTGCGACCCGTCGGGGCCGTTGGCCGCCGAGGTCGTCAAGACGACGACGGACCCCTATGTCGGTCGGGTGTCGTTGGTCCGCGTGTTCTCCGGAACGCTGCGCCCCGACACCGTCGTGCACGTGTCGGGCCACGGGATGGCCGACCGCGGGCACGAAGACCATGACGTCGATGAACGCGTCGGCACACTGAGCTCACCACTCGGCAAGACACACCGACCGGTCACGCAATGCATCGCCGGCGACATCTGCGCGATCGGCAAGCTCGCGCGCGCAGAGACCTCCGACACCTTGTCGGACAAGGAACACGCGCTGCTGCTGAGCCCGTGGGATATGCCGGAGCCGCTGTTGCCGGTCGCCGTGCGCGCGAAGTCGAAGTCGGACGAAGACAAGCTCTCGCAAGGACTCGGCCGGCTCGCCGCCGAAGACCCGACGTTGCGACTGGAGATGAACTCCGAGACCCACCAACTGGTCTTGTGGTGCATCGGCGAGGCGCACGCCGAAGTGCTGCTCGACCGGCTGAAGAACAAGTACGGCGTCGAGGTCGAGCAGGTGCCGCTGCGGGTGCCGATGCGCGAGACGTTCGGCTCGAAGGTGGTCGCGCACGGACGCCACGTGAAGCAGTCCGGCGGCCACGGTCAGTTCGGCGTCTGCGACATCGAGATCGAGCCGCTCCCCCAAGGCACCGGCTTCGAGTTCATCGACAAGGTGTTCGGCGGCGCGGTGCCTCGACAGTTCATCCCGTCCGTCGAGAAGGGTGTGCGGGCGCAAATGGAACGCGGTGTCGCAGCCGGCTATCCGCTTGTCGACCTGCGCGTCACCTTGACCGACGGAAAGGCGCACTCGGTCGACTCGTCCGACATGGCCTTCCAGATGGCCGGTGCGCTGGCGATGAAGGAAGCCGCGAAGACCGGGCAGATCCTGCTGCTCGAACCCGTCGACCAGGTCAACGTGTTGGTGGGCGACGACTACGTCGGCGCGGTGATGAGCGATCTGTCCGGACGCCGTGGCCGGGTGACCGGCACCGAGCCGATCGGTTCGGGTCGAACGCTGATCCACGCCGAGGTTCCGCAGGTCGAGATTTCCAGGTACGCCATCGACCTGCGATCCCTGTCGCAAGGCACCGGAACCTTCACCCGGCACAACCTGCGCTACGAACCGATGCCGCCGCAGCTCGCGACGAAGGTGATGGCCGCCCACAAGGAGGACTAGCTCCAGCCTGCGCGTCAACGCAATAGGCTGGGCTCCGTGTACATCCCGGCGCACTTCGCAGCTGACGATCTCGAGCAGATCGTGGCGTTCGTCGAGCACGTTGGCGCGGCCGACTTCGTCACGTTCGATGGCGCCGAACTGACCGCCAGCCTGCTGCCCGGTGATCTGGGACCGCTCCGTTGGTGAGCACGGCCGGCTGCTTGCGCACCTCGCATTGGCCAACCAGCAATGGAAAACGGCGCTACCCGACGTGCCCGCGCTCGCGATCGTGCATGGCCTGCAGGCCTACATCTCCCCGACGTGGTACCCCTCGACGGCCGAGCATGGGCGCGTCGTGCCGACCTGGAACTACCAAGCCGTGCACTTCACCGGCGTCGTGACCTTTCATCCGGACGCCGAGTGGCTGCGGGGCGTCGTCAAACAACTGACCGACAAGTACGAAGCACATCGCCCGGATCGCTGGTACGTCGAGGACGCGCCGGACGCATACATCGAGGGTCAACTGCGCGGCATCGTCGGAGTCGAGATGACCATCACCAAGGTCGAGGCGAAGAACAAGCTCAGTCAAAATCGCAGCATGGCCGACCAACTCGGCGCGATCGAGGGCCTGCTGAGTGAGCCCGATCCGCAGGCCGAAGAGATCGCCGCCGTGATGCAGGCCCGAATCTCCGAGCAGGTCTCAGAAAGTTAAGCCTGCGGCCAGGCAGCAGCGAACAGTTCCCGCGTGTCGTGCAGTAACTGCGGCAACACCCTGGTGTGCCCGACGATCGGCATGAAGTTGGTGTCGCCTCCCCACCGCGGGACGACGTGCTGATGCAGGTGGGCCGCAATCCCCGCGCCCGCGACGGAACCCGAGATTCATGCCGACGTTGAATCCCTGCGCGCTACTCACCGCGCGGATCATCGTGATGGCACGTTGCGTGAAAGCCATGAACTCGGCCGCTTCGTCGACGTCGAGGTCGGTGATATCAGGAACATGCCGATACGGGACGACGAGCAGGTGGCCTGCGTTGTACGGGTAAAGGTTCAGCACGGCGTAAGTCAGAACGCCGCGCGCAACGATCAGCGCGTCGGCATCGGGCCGAGTCGGAATCACATCGAACGGGCACACCGCCGGGTCATTCGGATTCCCCGGACGGCTTCGACTCACCGCGGATGTAGGCCAGCCGGTGCGGCGTCCAGATGCGATCGAGACCGTCAGGCACCCCGACCGCGCCGGACACATCGATTCGCCGTCGATACCTCCAGGTCCGTCGATGTCTCCGGAACCGCCTGCGCTCACACCTGCACCCGGCGCTCGATGGCATCGCGGATCTCGGCAACGGCGTCGGCGATCGCGACACCGTTCTTCTGGGTGCCGTCGCGATAGCGGAACGACACCGCGCCCGCGGCCACATCATCGTCACCGGCGATCAGCATGAATGGCACTTTCTGCTTCTGCGCGTTGCGAATCTTCTTTTGCATCCGGTCGTCGGAATCATCGACCTCGAACCGCACGCCGACCGCGCGCAGGGCGTCACCGACGGGGCCGTCGAGATACGGCACGTGCGTGTCGGTGATCGGGATGCCGACCGCTTGCACCGGCGCCAACCATGGCGGGAAAGCTCCTGCATAGTGCTCGGTCAACACAGCGAAGAATCGCTCGATCGAGCCGAACAACGCGCGATGGATCATCACCGGCCGGTGCCGCTCGCCGTCCGCCCCTTGGTATTCAAGCTCGAAGCGCTCGGGCAGGTTGAAGTCGACCTGGATGGTCGACATCTGCCAGGTGCGGCCGATCGCATCGCGGGCCTGCACGGAAATCTTCGGTCCGTAAAAAGCCGCACCACCGGGATCGGGAACAAGTTCGAGACCCGACTCTGCGGCGACCTCCGCCAACGTTGCGGTTGCGGTTTCCCACACCTCGTCATCGCCGACGAACTTGTCGGGGTTCTTGGTCGAGAGTTCGAGGTAGAAGTCCTCAAGCCCAAAGTCCCGCAGCAGGTCGAGCACGAAGGTCAGCAGCTTGCGCAACTCGTCGCGCATGTCCTCGATCGTGGTGAAGATGTGTGCGTCGTCTTGGGTCATGCCACGCACGCGGGTGAGGCCGTGGATCACGCCCGACTTCTCGTAGCGATAGACGGTGCCGAACTCGAACATCCGCAGCGGCAACTCGCGATACGACCGACCGCGCGCCCGATAGATCAAGATGTGCATCGGGCAGTTCATCGGCTTGAGGTAGTAGTTGGTACCGCCATCGAGCTCCATCGGCGGGTACATGCCGTCGGAGTACCAATCGAGATGGCCCGGAGATCTCGTAGAGCTTGCCCTTGGTGATGTGCGGAGTGTTGACGAACTCGTACCCGGCCTCGAGGTGCTTGGCGCGGGAGTAGTCCTCCATCTCCTTGCGGATCACGCCGCCCTTGGGGTGGAAGACCGCAAGGCCTGAGCCGAGCTCGTCAGGGAAAGCTGAAGAGGTCGAGTTCGAGCCCGAGCTTGCGGTGGTCGCGCTTCTCGGCCTCGACCAACATCGCGAGGTAGGCCTTGAGCGCGTCGCGCGACTCCCAGGCAGTGCCATAGATCCGTTGCAGCTGCGGGTTCTTCTCGCTGCCCCGCCAGTACGCCGCGGCGCTACGCATCAGCTTCAACGCGGGAATCGCTCGGGTACTGGGAATGTGCGGACCCCGGCACAGGTCTTTCCAGGCAAGCGAACCGTCGCGCCGGATGTTGTCGTAAATGGTCAGCTCGCTGCCGCCGACCTCGACGCTCTCGTCGTCGGCGGTGCCACCCTTCAGCCCGATCAGCTCGAGCTTGAACGGCTCGTCCGCGAGCTCGACCCGCGCGTCCTCGTCGCTCACGACCCGACGCCTGAAGATCTGGTCTTCCTTGACGATCTCGAACATCCGCTTTTCGATCCGCGCGAGGTCGTCGGGCGCGAACGGCTGGTGGGGCGCGAAGTCGTAGTAGAAGCCGTTCTCGATCGGCGGCCCGATCCCGAGCAACGTGCCGGGGAACAGATCCTGCACGGCCTGCGCCATCACGTGGGCAGTGGAGTGCCGCAGGATCGAGCGGCCATCGGCAGAATCGATCGGTACGGCCTCGATGGCGTCGCCATCGCTGACGACGGCCGCCAGATCACGCAGCTCGCCATTGATCCTGGCCGCGACAGTGTTGCGATCAGGCCCGCGGTCACCGCTGTCGCCCGCCAGGACGTCGCCCGCCGTCGTATCCGCGGGCACGCTACGAGCGGCGCCAGCGACGGTGACGGTGATCTCGCGACACGAAAGCTCCCTGAGGCATCGGAGGGTGAGGCTCCGATGCTAGCGAGCCCTAAGAGAGCGGTGCCGGGAGTTGATCCGCGGGCGCGCGGTCGGCCATCGTCGGGAACGCGGGCAGCAGCACGCTGCGCTTCATTTCCGACTTCATGACGCCGGTGGAGCTCATGCCCGATCGGCCGGCGAGAAACTCCACCGCGTGCCGGACCGAGCGACGGGCCTCAGCCAAGCGTCGGGCGCAGACAACCGATGGACGACGGCCAAGTCGGCGTTGCCCGAGGCAACCACCGTGAACATGCAGGCCCACCCGTCGGACTCCGATGCCCTTAAACGGGTATGACGGGCGACGACCTGCCCGATTCCTGGCAAATCGAACTCGTCAACAACAGCTCCGGCCTCAACGCGCATCCCAAGATCATGGCTTCCATGCTGGGGGCGCGATAGCGCCCGTTTGGGCTAGTCCGTCAGTCGAACGTATTGCATCGAGCGGCATGAAATCACACGGGCCTCGGTGGCCTGCCGGGCTCCCGCAGACCAACCCGTCCTGGAGGTTCTCCAGACCGCAGCCGCCGGCTTCCGCGACGTCGTCCACGATGTTCGCATTGTGCGTTTCGATCCGCCGGTTCGTCATGATTTCAGTTGATCGCGCCTGCTCGGTGGTGCGTAGAGACGATGGTCCGGTCGCATCGGGACTTCGGGCCGCGCTCTATGTCAGACCCACGAGGTCCTCGACTGCGGCGGCAAAGAGTCGTGTGTGCAGGTCGACGTCGGCTTTGGTAGTCGCGGGGCACATCAGGGCCATGTTGTGGAAGGGGGTGATGAGCACGCCCCGGTTCAACAGGCTGAGGTGGAAGTACTCGTCGAGCTCGTCGTCACCGGCTGCCGCCGATTCGGTGCCGTTGCGTGGGGCTGGTGAGACGAAACGGTATTCGGCGCGCGCGCCGAGTTGGCTCACCGACCACGGGACGCCGGTGTCGTCGATCGTGTGCTGAACACCGTGGGCGAACTGCGTGGCGAGGTCGACCATGCCGACGAACGCGTCGTGCGTCAGAACGTGCTCGAGGGTCGCCCGCATCGCGGTCACCGACAGCGCATTGCCGGCCAAGGTGCCGCCGACTCCCCCGACGTCGACGAGGTCTGCCTCCGGGTGCGCTTCGACCCGCTGGCGAACGTCATCGCTCAGACCATAGGCGCCGCTCGGGATGCCGCCGCCGATGCTCTTGCCGATGACGAAGATGTCTGGCTGGAGATCCCACAGCTTGGTTGCTCCGCCCGGGCCGGCTGAGAATGTGTGCGTCTCGTCGATCATGAGGAGCGCGCCGTACTTCGTGGCGAGGTCGCGCAGGCCGGCCATGAATCCAGGCTCCGGGAGCACGATGCCGATGTTCGTGAGCGCCGGCTCGGTCAGGATCGCCGCCACGTCGCCGTGCGCGAGTGCCGCCTCGACGCTCGCAAGATCGTTGAACTCCGCGACCCTAGTCGTCAGGTCGAGCGGCACCGGCGCACCGACGTTACCCGGCCCGCGAGACAGCCTCGCCGCCCGGTCCGATGACGGCGAACGCCTCGTCGACCGACCCGTGGTAGCAGTAGTTGAAGATCAAGACCTTCGGCCGCTCGGTCGCCAGCCGCGCCAATCTGATCGCCCAGCGGTTCGCGTCGGTCGCCGTCAACGTGAACGACCAATGGGGGACGCCGAACCTGCGGGTCAGCTCGGCCCCCACCCATTCGGCGTCCGCTGTCGGAAGCATCGCCGTGATCCCCCGACGGATCCGCTCGCTGACCGCGTCGACGGTCGGTTGCGGGCTGTGCCCCGCCATCGCGCCGGTGTCGCCGAGGGCGAAGTCGACGTACTCGTGCCCGTCGACGTCGATGACCCGATTTCCGCTCGCACTGTCGAGGTAGAGCGGGAAGCCGCCGCTCCACTTCGCCATCCACGTCATCGGCACCCCGCCCAGGAGGTGCGTCGCCGACCGATTCAACCCGGCCGACGTCGGATGCGTCGCGGTGTAGGTCGCGCGCTCGCGGTCGAGCAGTGACCTCAGTCTGGTGCGATCGACCGCCGGCATGACGTCAGCTGATTCGCAGCACGTGCAGGTCAGACCCACGAGCCAGGACGACGGTTGGGTAGGGCCCGGTGACCGCGCTCGCGATGGTGTCGTCAGGCAACGCCAGCGGGTCGCCGACGTCGCCGGCTGGCAACGAGAACCGCCGAACGCACGTGGTCTGGCTCGCCGTGCAGACTCCCGTATCGCCGTTGCCGACGACGAACAGCCCGCTGGCGGTTAGAGCGAGCGGCTCGTCAGCCGAGAAGTTCGTCTGCGCTGTCGGGCCGACGAGCGTGGTCGCGTCATAGGTGTTGAGCTGCGCGTCGAGGCCCTGCCCCGCGTCGTGCTGCACGATGACTTGGCCACCGACCACGGCGACCGCTTGGATCGCCGACGGCCCAGACAGCTGCAGGTTGACCTGCTGGTTGGTCGGCGCCGTGATCGTCGCACCCGCGTTGGTCTGTTGCACGAGCTCACTGCTCTGCTTGGTCACGTAGTAGACGCTCGACGACCCAGCAGCGATCGAGAAGGCGCCCGAGAAACCGGTCATCGAACGCACCGGCGTGTTCGACGACGGGTCAAGTTCGACGAGACCGTTCGGCGCGTCGGCCGTGTCGCCGTCGGTTTGCGTCGCCAATCCCCACACTTTCGTGCCGGCCACCACCAGCTGTGTCAGCGTGCCGGGCAACGCCGTGTTCCAGGTCCGAGCGACATTGCCGGTGGTCCTGCTATACGCAGTGACCGTCTGCCCGACGCCGACGTACAGGTTCGCGGCGTCGGCAGCGAGCGCCGTGACCGGGCCCTTCACGTGTTCGGCGATCCCCGCCGGCCGGCCGCCGTCGACGACCCAGATGATCTGTGGCGAGGCGGCCTTGCCCGCCACGAAGATGGCGCCGTCCGGACCCTGCGCCACGATCAAGCCGGTCTCCGCCGAGGAGAACGCGCCTTTGATGGCGACGTCCGCGAAGACGGCGAGCGGTCCGGTAGCGCCGGGCGTGGGCAACGTATTCGAACTGGACGCACGACGGCGAAGGCGACGAGGGCGATCCTGCGTGGGTCGACGCGCCGGGCGCACTCTCGACGGCGGACGACGGTTGCGCCGGGCCCTGGCTTGACGCTTGCGATGACGATCCGGGACTTGGCAGCGGTGCACGGGCCGACGAGACGGCGGGCGCGGAGGGTCCGCCGGAGTGCGAGGCGATACAGGCCGTGCTGGTCAGAGCGAGCGCAGCGATGCCACAGCCGGTGGCCACGGCCCGGCGCAGGCGTACCCGGCAGGCCAGCGTTACCCAAGAAGTGCTGGAGGTTTCGATGGCACAGATCCTGGCACGGCCACCGTGCGACGCCGAGCGGCGTCGTCCATACGGCCAAAGGCTCTGTCCGGATTGCGAATATGCCGGTAATCCGATCCGTTTGGCCAGTTTGCGAGGTATTACTGTGGGTAGCAGTCCCGCTACAGGCCGATGCGCGGTCAGGCAGGAGACGCCCCATGCCCGGCACCGCGATCGCCGAACACCCCGTCACGCCGTTCGCCGAGCGTGGGCTGCGCAAGGCTCCGACAGGAATCAGTGGCCTCGACGAGGTGACCGGCGGGGGGCTACCACTGGGTCGCCCGACGTTGGTCTGCGGACCCGCGGGTTGCGGGAAGACGTTGCTCGCCATGGAGTTCTTGGTCCGCGGCATCACCGAGTTCGGCGAGCCAGGGGTATTCGTCTCGTTCGAGGAGCCGGTCGACGAACTCGTGACCAACGTGGTCTCGCTTGGTTTCGATCTGCAGCAAATGCAAGACGATGGCCTGCTTGTCGTCGATCAGATCTATCTCGAGCCGGAGGACGTCCAGGTGGCAGGAGCCTGGGACCTCGAGGGTCTGTTCATCCGCGTCGGTGCGGCCATCGACGAGGTCGGCGCGAAGCGAGTGGTGCTCGACACCATCGAGACCCTGTTTGGCGCGTTCGCCGACGCAGCGATTCTGCGGGCCGAATTGCGACGACTCTTCGTCTGGCTGAAGAAGAAGGGCGTGACCGCGGTCATCACCGGTGAGCGTGGCGATGGCACGCTGACGCGGCACGGCATCGAGGAGTACGTGTCGGACTGTGTGATCGTGCTTGACCACCGGGTCAACGAACAGACCTCCACCCGCCGGCTCCGGGTGCTCAAGTACCGCGGTTCGCTGCACGGGACGAACGAGTATCCCTTCCTGATCGGTGAAAACGGAGTCTCGGTGCTCCCGATCACGTCG
The DNA here is from genome assembly GCA_963799955.1 of uncultured Actinomycetes bacterium. Classification (GTDB taxonomy): domain Bacteria; phylum Actinomycetota; class Actinomycetes; order Acidothermales; family Acidothermaceae; genus PALSA-607. The sequence continues at coordinate 249,251 of CAWCZJ010000002.1, read as the reverse complement.
CTGAACCTGCAGCACTCCGCGTCCGGTGAGCGGGTCTCAACGGGTATGGGAAGCCTTGACCAGATGCTCGAAGGTGGTGGTGTTTATCGAGGCAGTTCCGTTCTGATCAGCGGCACGGCCGGCACCGGCAAATCGACAATGGCCGCGCAGTTCTGCGCTGCGGCGTGCGCACGCGGCGAGCGGGCGATCTACTTCGCCTTTGAGGAGTCACAAGCCCAGATCGTGCGGAACATGGCGTCGGTCGGAATCGATCTCGCGCACTGGGTCGATGCGGGCCTGCTGAGGTTCCGGTGTATCCGGCCGTCGCTGCTCGGGTTGGAAGCCCACCTCGCCACGATGCAGCAGATCGTGTCCGATTTCGATCCTGCAGTTGTCGCGATGGATCCGATCTCCGACATCTTCCATGCCGGAGAGCGCGACGAAGTCGCGGCCATGCTGACCCGGCAAGTCGACTACCTCAAGAGTCGTGGCGTGACGGCACTCTTCACGTCGCTCAACACCATCCGAGATGCAGAGAATTCGGAGCAGCAGATCGGATCGCTGATCGACACCTGGATCATCGCGAGGCTGGCCGAATTCGACGGTGGCCGTAGTCGGGTCCTGTACGTGCTGAAGTCGCGCGGCATGGCGCACTCCCACGAGATCCGCGACTTCGTGCTCAGTGCCGACGGCCTCGAACTCACTGGCATCTATCACGGGCTCAGCGTGGACCATGACTGAGCCCGTCCCTCTGGGTGCAGACGCCGCTACCGTCGAGGCGTCGCGCGACTCGGAGGGCACGTGGCGGCTACGCCTCTATGTCGCAGGTGAGTCGGCAACCTCGCTCACCGCGTTCGCGAATCTTAAGCACTTGTGTGAGACGCACCTCCAAGGCCGCTACGAAATCGAGATTGTCGATCTGCTCGAGCATCCGCGGTTGGCTCGGGGCGACGAGATTGTCGCGATACCGACGCTGGTACGACAACTCCCGCATCCGATCCGGAAGATCATCGGCGACTTGTCCGACACTGACCGCGTCCTGGTCGGTTTGCAACTGCGGCAAAAGCAAAGTTGATGGCGAGCCCGCACGACGAAACCTTGCGCAAGTACGAGAATCGGTTGGCCGAACTCGATAGCGCGCATTACCTGTTCACCCTGTTTGTCGCTGGGGCGTCCGACCTCTCCCGTCGCGCGATAGCGAACATCCTGGAGCTGTTCGAGTACAACCTTCCCGGTCGATACAACCTGGAAGTTGTCGACGTCTACCGGGACGGAGACGCGACGGCTGCAAGCAACGTGCTTGCAGCGCCGACCCTGATCAGGGAGTCGCCGCTACCCAAGCGAAGGCTTGTCGGCGATCTCAGTGACACCGCACGCGTACTGCGCGTGCTCGGCGTCAGCGAGCGCGCATTCGTCGCGCGAAGCGGATGAGCTCGATGGACGCATTTGACACGGGCGAGCGTGAGATTCATACAAGTCTCGATGCCTGGCCCGCGCAGATCGCCTACCTGTTGCGCGAACTCGATGACGCGCGCAGCCAACTCGCGGACTCCGAGGAAACGCTGCGCGCTATTCGGCACGGCGAGGTAGACGCTCTCGTCGTGGCGGCGGACGCCGGCGAGCAACATGTGTTCACGCTGTCGAGTGAGGATCGGCCGTACCGAAACTTCGTCGAGAATATGTCTGACGGCGCCGCAACTGTTTCACCGGACGGCATCGTCTTGTATGCCAACCAGGCCTTCGCCGACCTGGTCTCATTGTCGAGCAACTGGGTCGTCGGGCGCCCAGTGCTGGAGTTCCTCAGCGAAGCTAGTCGCGCAAGGCTGGCGCGTCTGATCGAGCCTGGCAGCTTGGGCGGATCTGTTGAAGCAGCCCTGCTCACGAGCATCGGCGACACCGTGCCGGTACGGATCAGTTCATCGTCGGCCGTCCAGGCCAACGACGACGAGATCATCTGCCTCACGGTCAGCGACCTCACGCGCGAGCGACTGGCCGAAGCGACGCTGGCCCACACCGCGCAACACGACGGGCTCACCGACCTGCCCAACCGAACCCTGTTGACCGACCGGATCCGCCACGCGCTCGAGCGGCGACGCAACGAGTCGACCATCCTCGCCCTGTTGTTCTGCGACGTCGACGGCTTCAAAAACATCAACGACGCCTACGGCCATCAGGTCGGTGACGACATGCTCCGCGTCGTCGCAGAGCGGCTCAGCACCGCCGTCCGGCCCGGAGATACCGTCGCCAGAATCGGTGGCGACGAGTTCGTCATCCTGTGCGAGAGCCTTGAGGATTTCAACGACGCTGCCACCATCGCCTACCGGGCGAGTGCCGCCGTTGCCGCGCCGATTGCTACCGGTCCGGCTGACCTCGAAATGACCGTGAGTATTGGGGTCGCCGTCGCGGCGGTCGGCGATGAGGTCACAGCAGACACGTTGCTGCGTGATGCCGACGAAGCGATGTACAAGGCGAAGCGCCAAGGTCCCAACGTGGTGGAGTTATTCGACGAGCAGTTGCGAGCAGCAGCGTCGTCGAGCCTGCGGTTACTTGCCGAAATGCGGCGCGCGGAAGGCGATCGCGAACTGCGACTGCACTATCAACCGGTCATTCAACTGCACAACGAAGCCGTGATCGGCGTCGAGGCGCTAATCCGCTGGCAGCACCCGACACGTGGCTTGGTGCAACCCGATGACTTCATTCCCTTTGCGGAACGAAGCGGCTTGATCGTCGGCATCGGGGCATGGGTCGTTCATGAGGCGTGCGAGCAAGCGGCTATCTGGGCCGCCGAACGGCACCTGTCCGCTTCGCAGTTGACAATCTCGGTGAACGTCTCGGGGCGCCAGCTCGCGAGGCGGGCTGGATTGCTTCGGGCGGTGTCGCTCGCTCTCGACGAATCGGGCGTCGACCCGACGTCGCTTGTTCTCGAGGTCACCGAGAGCGCGCTGATGGACGACGCCGAAGCGGCGTTGCGCGTGCTGACAGAACTGAAGACGCTCGGCGTCCAGATCGCTATCGACGACTTCGGCACGGGCTACTCGTCGCTGGTCTACCTGAAGCGCTTCCCAGTCGACCTGCTCAAGATCGATCGTTCGTTCGTGGCAGGTCTTGGGCGCGACCGCGAGGACGCGGCCATCGTTCGAAGCGTGATCGACCTCGCGCATGCACTCGGCATCGCAACGGTCGCTGAGGGCATCGAGACCCAGCGTCATCTCGCCATGCTGCAAGACCTCGGCTGCGCCTACGGCCAGGGCTACCTGTGGAGCCCACCCGTGCCGGCCGACCAGGCGGTGCTGTGGACCCGCGAAGGTCCACACGCGGTGTCGACCGCCTTATAGCCCGCGGGTACGCGTAGGCGGCCCGTCGTCGGGCATGATGTCGACTCCGGACGACTCGGGGGGTCGATGGCATGGTGCAGAGAACACGGTGCGTTTGCGTCGTGGCGTTGACGGCGCTCGTGCTCACGGCATGCACCAGCGGCAAGCACTCGCCGTCCCCCCCGTCCGCGTCGCCTTCACCATCGTCGGCCGAGACGTCGGGATCCTCCGTCGCGAGCGCCACGCCGTCGGTGTCGCTGGGCGTTGACGCCGCTGGCCGCGCGAACCCACGTCCGGACCGTCCGCGCGTCACCCTTGCGTTCGACGCAACTGCGTGGCGCACCGGCAAGGTCACGGGCACCGAGACAGTCGACTTCACCCCCGATCTGAGCACGTGTGAGATCGACTTCCGGCTGTGGCCGAACAAGCCCAAGACCGCAATCGCCGGCGACCATCTCGCTATCGACACCGCGAAGATCGGCGGTGCCGCAGTCACACCCACGACTGAGTGCCGACGGCGGTACGGCAACGTCGCCAACGTTGGCCGTCCTGCCCTTAGGGACATGCGCAAAACCCGGCACTACCGTGCACATCGACCTCGCGTTCACCCTCACCTTGGGCGTCGACGTCGCGGAACGCACAGGACGCGAGGCAAGTGGCAAGTTCGCCTGGTTCGACTACTCGTTTCCTTTGCTGGCGTGGGAGTTCGGCCACGGCTGGATGCGCGACCCGGCAGTCAACCTGTACGGCGATATGTCCGGCAGCGAAGACTTCGATCTCTCAAATCTTTCTGTGACAGCGCCATCGGCAGACGTCGTGACAGGCACTGGCGCCGCGGGCGCGACGGCCGTCGGTGCGAATGGCACCACCGTTCACAACTTCTCGGCACCGGCAGTGCGTGATGTCTCAGTCGCCGTTGGTGCATTCACGATCCTTAACCAGCAGGACGGCGATGTGTCGGTGCATCTTGCGACGCCATCGTCGACTGTGGTGACGCCGCAAGTCTGGTCAGCGGCCATCGCCAAGTCACTGTCGGCACTGGAAAAGATGCTCGGCCCGTTCCCGTATCCGGACGTATGGGTCACCGTGCTCGAGCCGAACCTCGGCAGCGGCTTCGAGTTTCCGGGTGGCTTCCTGATCGCCGACATCGACCCCGACAACGATGCGCCGACGGTCGTCACCCACGAGCTCGCGCATTCGTACTTCTTCGGACTCGTGGGCAACGACCAGGGCCGTGATCCGTGGCTCGACGAATCGTGGGCGGTGTGGGCCGGGATCGTCGTGAACGGGGCCGACGAGCCCGACCTAACGCCGTCCGCTGCACCCCCAGCCGGCCCGATCGGCGAGCCGATGACCTTCTGGGCGACCCAGTCACAAGCCGCTCAGACCTACTTCGAGGACGTCTACGGCAACGGCGGGCTGGCGCTGGACGACGCGTACAACGCGGTAGGCCCGGACGCTTTTGACGCGGCAGTACGCGCGTACATCGCGGCGGAGGCCCACAAGATCGCTACGCCCGCAGATGTCGAACGCGCCTTCGCGCAGTTGCCGAAAGCCGAGGCCATCCTGCGCACCGCCGGCGCGTTCGCCTTTGCGTCACCGTCAGAAACGCCGTAGGCGCCGCGAACAGCCTCTGACCTGGCCTTATTGGTGGCGCTGGACTGGTGGGCGCGGCAGGTTTCGAACCTGCGACCCCTGCCGTGTGAAGGCAGTGCTCTCCCACTGAGCTACGCGCCCCAGCAGCGCGTCACTCTACACGGGCACCGCGCGCGGCCCAGGCTGAGAATTTCCTGTGACTAGTCGGGCGCTACAGGTTAGAACGCTCGAGAACAGGGGATCCCTGTCTCAGTGCTCTCCGCGACCCCGGGATCACACAGAGTAACGGTAGTCACTCAGGGCCATCTTGGGGTGCCCACCTCAAGATCGACAACAGGAACGAACATGCATGAAGCAGGCACGAAAAAGCGAGAACAGGTGGTTGATGTGCGCACGGACAACGTGGTCCTGGACCTGGAGTTCAGTGTCGTGCTCGCAGACAACGACCCGATCAAGGTCGACGCCCACCTGCGTTACGACGCGGGCGATCCCTTCGCCGTCTCGGTGAGCTTTGACGCCGGGGCCAACCAGATCGAGTGGACGTTTGCTCGAGACCTGCTCGACAAGGGTCTTTGGGAAGCTGTCGGCGACGGCGACGTGAAAGTCTGGCCCCGCGCCGGTGCGGTCTTCCTTGCGCTCTGCTCCCCCTCAGGGCAAGGCGGTCCTCGAGACTCGCCGCCCCGCGATCGCCGACTTCATGGCGCGCATCGAGCGGATCGTCCCTGTGGGCCGCGAGTCCGAGTTCGTCGACGTCGACCGCGAGCTCGAGCTGCTCTTCTCTTAGTCCTGCGAGGCTGCCAGCCCAACGAGCAGTTCGGCCTTCAATTCCGTCTCCGCCCATTCCGCCTGCGGGTCTGAACCCCAGGTGATGCCCGCACCCGTCCCGAAGCGCAGCTGACCGTCGTCCAGCCAGAACGTTCTGATCGCCACTGCGAGCGAAGCCGTCTGCTGATCCGCGTCGACCCACCCGATCGCGCCGCAGTAAGGGCCCGCGAGGAACCGGCTCGAGCTGGCCGATGATGCGCAGCGCGCTCGACTTGGGCGCGCCGGAGACCGACGCGGGCGGGAACGTCGCGGCGAAGATCTGCGGCCAAGTAACGCCAGGCAGCAAGCGTCGCCTCGAACGGTCGAGACCAAGTGCACGAGACCCGGGTACTCCTCAAGCTCCAACAAAGTCGGGACGTCGACCCCGCCGGTCGAAGCGACCCGACTGAGGTCGTTGCGGGCCATGTCGACGATCATGATGTTCTCTGCGCGGTCCTTCTCCGAGATGTCGGCGGCGGTGCGACCGGTGCCCTTGATCGGCCGGGTCACCATCACGTCTGCGCCGTCGACGCGGCCTCGGGACAAGAACAGTTCGGGGCTCGCTGAGCAGACGTGGATACCTGACTTCGGGCAGGCAGACCAGCGCCGGGTAGCGCGACGGATGCTCGGCCGCCAGGACCGTAGCGAGCCCACTGAGATCCGCGGCGTCGCTGTGAGCGCGGACAGCACGCGGCACAGGTTGACCTGATAGACCGCTCCCTGCTCGATCAGCGCGCGGATGGTCTCGACACCTTCTATGTAGCCGGCGCGGTCGAGTGAGGTCGTCCAGTCGGTGCGCCGCGGACCTGACCACGACGTGGCCGGTAGCGGTGCTCGGCGTCACGTCGGCAAACCGCGCGCAGGTGACCTCGCCTTCGAAGCTGACGACCACGACCCAAAAGCCTGGCTCGTCGAGGGCGGCGAGGTCGTGCCTGAGCTCGACGAGTCCGCTGGCGAGCCGGCCGTCGACGTACGCGAAGGCCCGGCGTCATGTCTGAGCGGTCATGTGTGAGCGGTCATGCCTGGGGTCGCAGCGCCAGCCCGGCGGCAACTTCCAGCACCACGAGGGCAGCGAGCCGCACCGTGCGGTAGTCGGCGGCATCAGCGGTCGCGTCGACCTCGACGATGTCGACCGATCTGACGTTGGGGTCACGGCCGGCGGCAAACGCGGCTGCGAGGAGTTGAGTGGCAGACAAGCCGCCGGGTACGGCGTCGAGGCAGGCCGGCGCGACCGCACGATCACAGACCGACAGGTCGAACGAAACGTGGACCGGGCCGCTGCGACCCGCCGAATCAAGGGCCGCGGACATGCACGCCGCAATCCCCCGCGCCTCGACGACGCTGCGCGGGTAGAGCGGTCATGCCGCGCGCCTTGGCCTCCTCGGCGTGCGAGCGAGACACGGCCCAGTCGGCCGCCCCGAGGTGGCTGACCCGCTCGCCCTCGAGGCCCGCGTCGAACAGGGCGCGTAGGGCAGACGTGTTTCTCACGCCGTCTCGCAGGTCGTACTGGACGTCGAGGGCGACCAGCCCGGCCTGCTTCAGGTCGAGCCCCTGCGCGGTCGGCACCGTCGCGGATCCGTCGCCACCGAGCGTGACCAGGAGCCGCGCCTTGGCCAGCCCGGTCTTGACCGCAGCACTGGACCCGGAACGCGCCGTCGTCTCGATCGGGCTCGTCGACGTCGCCCATGTCCCACGGCCACAGGTCGACGAGATCGACGTGCCGCGATGCGCACCAGGTCGTGTAGTGATGCAGCGCCCGGCGGACGGCGGCCGGCGTGGTGTGGGTGCCCGCCTTGTTCAACGACCGAGCGAAAGTCGGGACGCCGAGGACCGCCAGGTCGATCGGATGCTGGCCGGCGCCGGCGCTCAGCCAGTGCCCGGCGCGAGGCCAGCGCTCGTCGACGGGCAGCGATTCGGGCACCGGATCAGCGCGGGACACCACGCCCGCATGCTTGCACACCGCGGCATCGGTTAGAGTGCAGGACGCAGCCGGGGCATGTGCACTGGTTCGCGCGGACGTGGCTCAGTTGGTAGAGCATCACCTTGCCAAGGTGAGGGTCGCGGGTTCGAATCCCGTCGTCCGCTCGGAGGCGCCGACGGCGTCAACAGGGCCTCGGTCGGTTGGTCGTCCGTGGTTCGCCGGCGGAGTGGCCGAGTGGCTTAGGCAAGGGCCTGCAAAGCCCTGTACGCGGGTTCGATTCCCGCCTCCGCCTCGTCGACGCCACCCATCGGATGGTGTTGCTGTACGGCTCGGCACGATGTTGTTCCCGAACAGTTCGACGAAGGGCGTTTAGCTCAGCGGGAGAGCACTTCCCTGACACGGAAGGGGTCGCAGGTTCAATCCCTGCAACGCCCACCAGCATTGCTGCACTAACAGTCGCTGCGTGACCTGACGAGTGTGTTACGTCACGTCGCAGGGATGGTCGAGGCCGCAGAGGGCCTTGCCGAGGTTCGTCTGACTTACCGGCCAGCGTCGTCCTTCTCGCGAAGTAGTAGGTCGTCGAGAGTGAGATGTCGCAGCGATGTCTTCGGGCGCGTTGCGGCCAGCACGTGATCGGTCCAAGGTAAGCGCGTTCCGCGTGCCGAGGACTGCTCCCGGCAAACGCACGATGTCTTTGTGGTCATCGCCGCGTGCTTCGGCGACGCGCCGGATCGCAGAGGCCTTCTGCCAGTCCCGGAACAACTGCAGCGGGTCGTCCTTCGAGGCCTCATTGATCGCCCCTGAGTGGTTCATCTGTCCTCCAGGCGGTCGGCTGGCAAGCGGAGCCGCTCGGAAGCGGGGCACTGGGCCAAGGCTCAGCGATTCGAGCCTTAAGTTACTTCCGCTGCTGCAGGCGGGCACCATACGAACGGTCCGTCCTCGCCGCCGTGCAGACGAAATGGATCAGTGATCGATCGCGCGCCAGCTCGAGCAGTCCTCACCTCGTCACGACAAGGATTAGACCGGCACCGATCGCACCGCCCCGGAGTCGGCGGGCGCGGCAGCAGTGGCCCGCCGCGCTGTGTAGATGCCGAGGGCAAAAAGCAGCAGCGCGTTCGGTCCGTGCAGCCAGCCCAATGCGGCGACTCCATGGGCGGCTAGCCCCAGCGCAACCTGCACCACGACGTCCAACAGGATGAACCCGGCCCACTTCACACCGTCCGGCACATGGGCCATGAACGCGACGATGAACAAGGCGATCGCGACGACCGGGATCACGAGCATTCCGATCAATCCGTGCAGCCCGTACCCGGCGCCGCCGTCGAGCTTCGTCGAGGCATTGGCGATCGTGTCGCCATGGTCTTTCGCCTTGTCGATGACCTTGTCGATCGCGAACGCTCCGTAAGCGATCGCCGCAGCCTGCACGACCACCAAAGCCGAGATCAGCCGAGCTAGAACTTGGTATGCCTTCTTCATCGGTCCTCCAGTTTGCCCGGTGCTCCCCAGCAACAACCCACCTGGCGACCGAAGCTAGTAACGGATCGTTCCGGAAACGCTACGAACCCGATCGCCGAATACCGCGAGCGAGCGACGCGCAGGCATAACCGGACGAAGACGCCGTAGGGACATATTCAGCCGCAGATCACCGACGAACGGGTCAAGTCCCTTCGAATAAATAGCCCGAACGGACGCACCCGTCGCAACCAATCGGCGTCCCGATGACTGTCGAAGTGGCCGATCCGGAATGCGCACCTGGTCCTCTTATGAGACCCGTGGAATTGCGATTGACATGGGTATGGACATCCTCCCGAGGATCGGCATGACCAGCGTGGAGCCCACCGCTGGCCGGCCCGCGCGCATCGCGAGGGTGCTGGGCGGCCGGATCTCGGGCCGTGCCGGGACAACCGCGTTCTACATCTTCATGATTGCCGTCTTCGCCGTGTTCGGGATCTCGACGGTTCCAGGCGTCCGACCGACCGGGCACACCGGCTACAACCTGATCCTCGACGGAATCCTGAACAACCTCGCGTACGCGCTGAGCCCGATTCTGTGCTTCATGCGGGCCCGCAAGGCGACGTCCAACCGCTCGAGCTGGCGCATTCTCGCGCTCGGCCTCGCGCTGTACGGCTTCGGCAACATCTACTGGACGATCTTCATCCGGCCGATGGCCGACCCGCCGTTCCCGTCGGTCGCCGACGGCTTCTGGTTGTCGTTCTACCCCTGCGCCTTCATCGCGCTGTTGCTGGTCATTCGCGACTTCGCAGGCAAGCTCCCCCTGAGCCTTTGGCTCGACGGCATCGTCGGCGGCCTCGCGGTCGCGGCCATCGCTGCGGCCGTCGTTGGTCCGGTTCTGAAGGCCGTGCACGCCAACGGCGACAGCACCGCAGCCATCGTCACCACTGAGGCCTACCCGCTACTCGACGTCCTGCTGCTCCTGGTCGTCACGGCCCTGCTCGCGCTGTACCACTGGCGCCCGCCGGCGAGCATGTGGTTCCTCGCCGGTGGCCTGGCGCTGTTCTCCGTGGCCGACTGCATCTACCTCGTGCTGGTTGCGCACAACAGCTACCAGCCTGGCGGTCTCGACGACACGACGTGGGTCGTTGCAACGGCGGTTGTGGCACTTGCACCCGGGTGGTCGAAGAAGGCCGGCGGTTTCACACTGCCGGCGTGGGTGCTGCTCGGCATCCCGGTCGTCGCCACGCTGTGCACGGTCGCGCTGCTCGTCTACGACCACGGCCACATGCTGCACCCCATCGCCGTTGCGCTCGCCGCAGCGACCATCGTCGCCGCGATCGGCCGACTCGTCGTCAGCTTCCGCGAAGTCACGACTCTGGCGCACAGCCGGCAGCTCGCCCTCACCGACGAACTGACGGGCCTCGGCAACCGGCGCGCGTTCTACGAACACGTCGACACCTACCTTGCCGCCGACCCCGACCGCAATGGCGCGCTGTTCCTGCTCGACCTCGACCGCTTCAAGGAAGTCAACGACTCACTCGGCCACCACGCCGGCGACGACCTGCTGCTGCAGGTCGCCACGCGACTCACCGAGGGACTCGCTCACGAAGACGGGTTGCTCGCGCGCCTCGGCGGCGACGAGTTCTCGATTTTCGTTCTGGACGTCGACCGCGACGGCGCCGAGATGTTCGCCGAGATGGTCCGCCAGACGCTCCTAGCGCCGTTCACCATCGACGGCATCACGGTGCGCGTCGCTGCCAGCGTCGGAATCTCGCTGTTCCCCAAGCACGGTCTCGAAGTCTCGACCCTGCTGCGTCGGGCCGACATCGCGATGTACCACGCGAAGGACCTGCGCACCGGCTTCCGCGTCTACAGCGAGTCTGACGACTCCCTCGGCGGCCAGGACCGCCTGCGCACGCTCGAGGAACTGCGCCAGGTGATTGCGGCCCGCAAGCTGGCGATGCACTACCAGCCCAAGGTCGACTCCCAGACCTCGTACGTATCCGGTGTCGAAGCGCTCGTCCGCTGGGATCACCCGGTGCACGGGTTGCTCCCACCCGACGCGTTCCTGCCACTCGCCGAGGACGCGGGTCTCATGCGCGACCTCACGATGGCCGTGCTCGAGCAGTCGCTCGACCAGGTCTCGCTCTGGCGGGCTGGCGGCCGGATGCTCAGTGTCGCCGTCAACCTCTCGGCGTCCTCGCTCGTCGACCTCGAACTCCCCGAGCGGGTGCACCAGCTGCTGGTGAACCGCGGGCTCCCGGCGTCCGCCCTGGAACTCGAAATCACCGAAGACTTCCTGATGGGCGACCGCGAGCGAGCCCGCGAAATCCTGACGCAGCTGCGCACGCTCGGCATCCGCGTAGCAGTCGACGACTTCGGTACCGGTTACTCCTCGCTCGCCTACCTGCGCGAGCTGCCGATCGACGAGCTGAAGCTGGACCGTTCGTTCGTCCAGCCGATGGCCGACGACCCGCGGGCCGCCGCCATCGTGCGCTCGACGATCAGCCTGGCCCACTCGCTGGGCATGCGGCTGGTCGCCGAAGGGGTCGAGAACGAGATCACCGCCGGGCACCTCGCACTGTCCGGCTGCGACGTCTCGCAAGGCTTCTTCTTCTCCAAGGCGCTTCCGCCGCTCGAGCTCGAACGCTGGCTCGACGACCGACCGGACATGGCGGGCATGGAAGCCAACGCCGCTCACGTCGGGTTCCCGCGCCGCGGACGGACTGGCCTCGTGACCGCTGCGCCACTCATGGCAGCCAGCACGGATCTGCTTTCCGGAACGACGGGGGTTCAGATCGTCGCGGGCATCGACGGTGTGCGCGCGCACCGTGGCGAGCTCGAAGCGTTGGCTCAACGCTGCGGCGCGGCCATCACCGCTCGCAGCACGCTGGACGCTCGCCAACGCCGGCACTGGGCAGCCGTGGGCAGTCCTGGTCCGCGACCCGTCCGGCTTCTTGCGCGCTGCATCGGTTCTCGTCGAGGTTCGCGGCGTCGGCCGCACGTCGCACATTGTGACCTTCGCTGGGAGCGATCTCGGTCATCGTGGCGCCGTGCTGGCCGACGACAAGCTCTGGGCGCGCCGGCTCGGAATCGCGCTGTCCCGGACGCTGCCTGCACGCACGAGCGGGTGGGCGGTCGAACTCGGCCCGCTCGATGCTGACTCGAGCACGCTCCCCGGCTTCTTGGCGGGCTTCCCTCAGCTCGTCCCCGTCGAGGTCGACCCGATCCCGATGATCCGGCGGGAGCCCGGCCTCGACGAGGCCACCGACTACCTGAGCCCGGCGATGCGCCGCACGCTTCGCAAGGCGACGAATCGGCTGGCGACTGACTACCGCACGTTCGACGTCCATTTCACCCGCAGCCAAAGCGAGATCCGCGCCCTCATGCCGGCGCTCGAGGAGTCGCATCGAAACCGCGACCACGACCGCGGACGGTCGAGCGACCTCGACGACGACGAGACGCGCCAGACCTGGCGCAGCCGGCTTACCGACCTGGCGCTCGACGGCATGCTCGAGGTCGCGACAGCGCACATCGACGGCACGCTCGCGGCCCACGTGATCGGCATCCTCGACGGCGATACCTACCGCGTCCTTGAAGGCCACTTCGTCACGGCGTGGGCCCGCTACGCGCCCGGCCGGTTGGTCGAAGCGGCCGTCGTGCAGCGCATGCTCGACGAGCCCGAGATGGTCGCGCTCGACTGGATGACGTCGGTGGCACCTGAATCGCTGCTGGCAACGAATGCCGCTGCGCCGATGGTGATGCTGCGCGCCGGGCTTGGGCCAGCGCCGCTAAGTACGGCGCGCCGCTGTAGGGCGTCGGTGACTACGACGACGCGGTGGGGCTGGCGCTTGCCGGCGGGGTCGCGGTCGACCCGTAAGACGACAGCCGGCGTAGGCGAACTCGGCGCGGCAGCGACTCCAGCGGCGGTCAGGGCGCTACCCGAGATCCACTGCGACCAGCTCATGTTCCAGTCGGTCCAGCCGTTGCCTGACTGCGAGCGGGCGAGGGGTGCCGGTCACGGTCACGATGTCGCCGCGGCGCGACAGGTTGTAGAACCACTTGGCGTCGGCTGGGCTCGCATTGACGCAGCCGTGGCTGACGTTTGCCCTGCCCTGCTCGCTCACCGACCACGGCGCCGAGTGCACGTACTCGCCCGACCACGAGATGCGAACGTCCCACAGGACGGTCTCGTAGTAGTAGTCGGGATTGCCCTTCGGAATTCCCACCGTCGCGGAGTCCATGATGACGCTCGGCGACTTGTCGAGGACCACGTGGATACCGGACGTCGTCGGGTACTTGTCGCGCCCGGTGCTGACCGCCATCGTCCTGGCCACCACGCCGTTCACGACGACGGTCATCTTGTCTGTGACCGCATTGACCGTCGAGATCTGGGACGCACCGATGGTGAAGTTCAGGGTCCGGTTCTCGGCGCCCCACACGCCCTTGCCCGCGTCGACGCCCTTCAGGTTGGCGTGCAACGTCACCACGTCGCCGGCCGGCCAGTACTGCATCGGGCGGTAGTGGACTTCCTTGTTGCCGTACCAGTGCCATGAGCCGACGATCGGCACCGCCGAATCGACAACGAGCGCCTTCTCGACGGCCGCCTCGTTGGTGACGGCGGAGGAGAAGTACACGATGATCGGCATCCCGACGCCGACGACCTCACCCTCGAGCGGGCGCGATCTTCACGCCGAGCACGTTCGCGGCCGCAGCGGTGGTGAAGCTGCTTGAGGTCTCGGTTGACGTACCGCCCTGCGAGACGGCGGTTGCGGTCACCAGGTACTGCGTGCCAGGCACGAGGGCGCCGGTGCTGTCCCACGAGTGCGATGTCGGGTCGAGTGAACCGACCACTGTGTCGCCGCTCGAGTCGGCGACTGAGACGGCCGTCAGCGTGCCGTCGGCGACCGAGACCGAGACGTGCGAGCCGAGCGCGACGGCAGTCGCGCCGTCGGCGGGTGCCACGGTCAGCTGTGCGGGCGGCGAGACGGACGGCGAAGCCGGGACGGCGGGTGCGCTGCTCGCGGGTGCGCTGACCGCCTGTGAGGGCGGTGCTCCGAGGGAGTCGATGGCGACGGCGCGTTCGCAGGCCGCGAGCGACGACAGCGCGAGAACGCCGACGACGCCGGCAATGACTGCCTTCAGGCCGCCCCGCGAACTCAACCCGTGCCTCCTGGACCCGATCCGGCGCGAGCCGGAGACTTGCTAGTGCGTGCTCAACCCTGGCGCGAGCCGGGAACTTCCAGTTTGCGCCTAACTCCCGCCTCGCGGGGGCATTTGGCACTATTGGTCCCACATGTCGCGTCGTCATATCCTCTCGGCACGGCCGAGCGGTGTCTGTAGCGGGCTTCTCTCGCCACAGCATGACGCCCTAGTCGCCTGGTTCGTTCACTCCCCTGCCGCCCTAAGTTTTGGGCGGCTGCCGCCTTAGGTCAGCGTCTTGGGGACGCGCCAGATACACGCAGGTAACTGAGACAAGTGTGCGCGAGCCGCAAGACGACGACGGGACGACATGACCGAGAACACGATCGAAGTTTGGCCGGGCACGCCGTACCCCTTGGGCGCGACGTACGACGGGGCCGGCACGAACTTCGCCGTCTTCTCCGAGGTCGCCGAATCGGTCGACCTTTGCCTGTTCGACGACGATGACGTCGAGACCGTCCTGACGTTGCCCGAATACGACGCCTTTGTCTGGCACGGCTACCTGCCAGGCATCAGCCCCGGGCAGCGCTACGGGTTCCGGGTCCACGGCCCGGACGACCCTGCCTCGGGCAACCGCTGCAACCCCAGCAAGCTACTGCTCGACCCCTACGCGAAAGCGGTCCAAGGCCACGTCGACTGGGACGAGTCGCTGTTCGGGTATCCGTTCGGCAACCCCGAAGGCCAGAACTACGCCGACTCGGCGCCGCACGCCATGAAGTCCGTCGTCATCAACCCGTACTTCGACTGGCGCAACGACCATCAGCTGCGCATTCCGTACCACGACTCGATCATCTACGAGGCGCACGTCAAGGGGATGACGATCCAGCATCCCGACATCCCGGAGAACATCCGCGGCACGTACGCCGGCCTCGCGCACCCGGTGATGGTCGACTACCTGACCAAGCTCGGGATCACTGCCGTCGAGTTGATGCCGGTGCACCAATTCGTCAGTGACAGCGGCTTGGCCGACAAGGGGCTGTCGAACTACTGGGGCTACAACACCATCGGATTCTTCGCACCGCACAACGGCTACTCGGCGGCGGGCGATCGCGGCGAGCAGGTGCAAGAGTTCAAGGCGCTGGTGCGCACGCTGCACGAGGCCGGCATCGAGGTCATCCTCGACGTCGTCTACAACCACACCGCCGAAGGCAACCACCTCGGCCCGACCCTGTCGTTTCGTGGCCTCGACAACGCCGCCTACTACCGGCTGTCAGAAGACGACCCGAGCAAGTACATGGACTACACAGGCACCGGCAACAGCCTGAATGCGCGAAACCCGCATGCCCTGCAGCTCATCATGGATTCCCTGCGCTACTGGGTCCTCGAGATGCATGTCGACGGATTCCGGTTCGACCTCGCGTCAGTGCTCGCGCGCGAGTTCTATGACGTCGATCGGCTGTCCGCGTTTTTCGATCTGGTGCAGCAGGATCCCGTGGTCAGCCAGGTCAAGTTGATCGCCGAGCCGTGGGACGTCGGCGAGGGCGGCTACCAGGTCGGCAACTTCCCGCCGTTGTGGAGTGAGTGGAACGGCCAGTACCGCGACACCGTTCGCGACTTTTGGCGCGGCGAGCCCGCGACCCTCGGCGAGTTCGCATCGCGACTCACCGGTTCGAGCGACCTCTACGCCAATTCGGGACGACGGCCCATGGCGTCGATCAACTTCGTCACCGCCCACGACGGCTTCACCTTGCAAGATCTGGTGTCGTACAACACCAAGCACAACGAGGCCAATGGCGAGAACGGCAACGACGGCACCGACGACAACCGCTCGTGGAACTGCGGAGCCGAAGGACCCACGAAGGACGTCGACATCGTCACGCTGCGCGAGCAGCAGAAGCGCAACTTCTTGACGACGTTGTTCCTGTCGCAAGGCGTGCCGATGCTCTTGCATGGCGATGAGTTCGGCAGAACCCAACGCGGCAACAACAACGGGTATTGCCAGGACAACGAGATCTCGTGGGTCGACTGGTCGCTGCGTACCGAGCACGAGGTGCAACTCGACTTCACCCGCGAGCTGTCTGCGCTGCGCCGCGATCACCCGGTGTTTCGTCGGCGGCGGTTCTTCGACGGGCACCCCGTGCGGGCCGAAGGTGAGGACCTGCGCGACATCGCGTGGTTCACCCCGAGCGGCACCGAGATGTCTGACAAGGACTGGGCAACCGGCTACGCCAAGTCGGTCGCCGTGTTCCTGAACGGCGACGCGATCGGCTACCCCGACCAGCGCGGCCAACCCGTCGTCGACGACTCGTTCCTGCTGCTGTTCAACGCGGCCGACACCGGCATCGACTTCGTCATGCCGGGCGCCGATTACGGCGAGCGTTGGGAGATCCTGATCGACACGACCAAGCCGCTCGACGTCGAGCAGCCGTCGATCAAGGCCGACACCCCCGCGCATGTCGAGGGCCGTGCCGTACTGGTTCTTCGCCGTGTCGTCTGACGCCGTGTCGTCTGAGCTGTCCGCTTCGTCGCATCCGCTGTCCCGCAGGCGGCGCCGATGTCGACGTACCGCCTGCAGCTCGGGCCCGACCTGAAGTTCGCCGACGCCGCGAAGCTCGGCAGCTATCTCGCCAACCTTGGCGTCACGCACGCCTATCTCTCACCGATACTCGGCGCCGGCAAGGGATCGACGCACGGCTACGACGTCGTCGACCACTCCAAGATCGACGCCCAACTCGGTGGCGCGAGAGGATTTGCGGCGCTGCGCAAGGCTTTCGCGGCGGCGGGGATCGGCGTCATCGTCGACGTCGTCCCCAACCACATGGCGATCCCCGTCCCCGAGTACCTGAACAAGGAACTGTGGTCGGTGCTCAGCCAGGGCCAACGGTCGCCACAACGCGTCGTGGTTCGACATCGATTGGGACGCCGACGGCGGCCGCATCCTGATGCCGGTACTCGACGGCCCTCTTGAGGACAACCTCGACAAGCTGCACGTCGTCACGCGTGCCGGCAAACTCGAGCTCGCCTACTTCGACCATCGGTTCCCGCTTGCCGCTGGTACGCCAGCTCTTGCCACCGAAGACGGCATGCGGGCACTGCTCGACGCGCAGCACTACCGCCTCGCCGACTGGCGCACCGCGTCGACACAGCTGAACTACCGGCGCTTCTGCGACATCACCACCCTGATCGGTCTGCGAGTCGAGGATCCGGCGGTGTTCACCGCGAGTCATGCGGTGCTGGTCGATTTGATCCAGCGCGGGCAGGCCGACGGCCTGCGCATCGATCACCCTGATGGCCTCGCCAATCCCGCGGGCTATCTGGCCGACCTTGCGCACGCGACCGACGACACCTGGGTCGTCGTCGAGAAGGTGCTCGACGCCGAGCGATCCGGGCGAACCGCTGCCGCCCGACTGGCAGACGGCAGGCACGACCGGGTACGAGACGCTGACCGTCATCAACGGACTGATCGTCGATCCCGCAGGTGAAAAGCCGCTAAGCGTGCTCTATACAGAACTGACCGGCGAGACCGCCGACTTCGCCGCAGTCGCCGAAGAGGGCAGGCGGCTGATCGCTCGCGATGTGTTGGCGACCGAAGTGTCGCGACTGACCGCTCTGCTCGGCGTCCGCCTTGATCGAAGTGGTGACCCCGCGACCGAGAGCGGATCGCAACTTGCGCGACGCACTCGTCGACGTGCTGTGCCGGCTCGAGGTGTATCGGCCGTTCGCGAGCTCGCCGCGGACGTTGGCAGCGCTCGATCGAGGCGACCGCCAAGCGCTGCAGGACTCACCGACGCTGCGCGAGGAGATCGACGCCGTACGAGCCCACGCCGTCGACCCCGACGAGTTCGGCATCAGGTTCGGTCAGCTCGCGGCCGCACTGTACGCAAAGGGCGTCGAGGACACCGCCTTCTATCGCCATGCGCGGCTGTTGTCGCTGAACGAGGTCGGCGGTGACCCCGGGAGATTCGGCCGCAGCCTGGCGAGCTTCCATCGCCACGCCGCGACGCTGCAGGCCGACTCGCCGACCGCCATGACGACGTTGTCGACGCATGACACCAAGCGGGGTGAGGACGTTCGCGCCCGGCTGGCTGTGCTGTCAGAACTGCCAGGCGATTGGGAGCAAGCGATCCGTCGCTGGCTGCCCTCTGGGCAGCCGGCTCGGATGTCCCGACGAACGCACCGGCTACTTCTTCTGGCAGACGCTCGTCGGAGCTTGGCCGCTCGACGTCGAACGCGCGACGCGCTACATGCACAAGGCCATGCGTGAGGCCAAGCTCGCGACCTCGTGGCAATCCCCCGACTTGCGATACGAAGAGGCAGTGAACGCCTTCGTCAAGAACGTGCTCACCGACGACGACGTGATGGCTGAGGTAGCTGCGCTTCGTTGCTGCACTCGAACCGTACGCACGGGCGAATTCCCTTGCGCAGAAGCTCATCCAGCTCACGATGCCCGGCGTGCCCGACACCTACCAGGGGTGCGAGCTCGCCGCGTTCACGCTCGTCGACCCCGACAATCGCGGTGCCGTCGACTTCGCAACGCCGCCGAGCCGAACTCGAGACCATGTTCGACCCGAAGCTGCGGGTGACCGCAACAGCATTGCGGCTGCGTCGCGACCATCCCGCATGGTTCCGCAGCTATCACCCGATCACCGCGATCGGGGCCGGGTGCCGATCATCTCGTCGCGTTCAGCCGCTCTCCCGAGGTTGCCGTCTTTGCGACAAGGTTCTCCGCCCACCTCGAGCGCGCCGGTGGCTGGCGCGACACCGTCGTCGAACTACCCGACGCAGTACCGCCCGGCGGAGAGTGGGTCGACGCGCTGTCGGGCGTGAGCACGAGGCGGGCGACATCACCGTCGCACAGCTTCTGCAAGACAGCTCGGTCGCGCTGCTCGTGCCCGCGGTCAGCGTCTCGTGAGGTCGACGAACCTGCGGGTGTGGGCGCCCGCGTGTCGCACAGGTCGACGTCGAGATCGATGGCCGGCGCCACCCGATGACGTCGAGCGAGCGAGGCTGGTGGACCGCCGACGTCGAAGCGAAGCATGGCGCCAGTACGGCTTCTGTCTGGACGGCGCGCAGCCACGGCCCGATCCTCGTTCGGCATGGCAGCCCGACGGCGTTCATGGGCTTTCGCGGCTCGTCGACCACGCGCGAGTTCAGCTGGCAGGCCGATGACTGGCGCGGTCGAGAGTTGCTCGGACGGCTCGTCTACGAGTTGCACATCGGCACGTTCACAGCGGCGGGCACGTTCGAGGCCGCGATCGAGCGGCTCGACCATCTCGTCGATCTCGGGGTCGAGTTCGTGGAGATCCTGCCGGTGGCGGCCTTCCCTGGTCGCCACGGCTGGGGATACGACGGCGTTTTTCCCTATGCGGTTCAGGACAGCTATGGCGGACCTCATGGGCTCAAGCAGTT
Source organism: uncultured Actinomycetes bacterium (assembly GCA_963799955.1). Lineage (GTDB taxonomy): Bacteria > Actinomycetota > Actinomycetes > Acidothermales > Acidothermaceae > PALSA-607. Next base: position 229,631 of record CAWCZJ010000002.1, on the reverse strand, counting down.
TGTCGACGCCTGCCACAACCGCGGCCTCGGCGTGATCCTCGACGTCGTCTACAACCACCTCGGACCTGACGGCAACGTGCTGCCCACGTTCGGGCCCTACTTCACCGACTTCTTCTCCACGCCGTGGGGCCAGGCATTGAACTACTGCGGGCCGGGCATCCGACGAAGTGCGTCGCTACGTCATCGACAACGCGCTGATGTGGCTGCGCGACTACCGGATCGACGGCCTGCGCCTCGATGCCGTGCAGGCGATCCTCGACACGTCCGCCACGCACGTACTGGAAGAACTCGCGGTCGAAGTTTCCGCGCTGTCCGACGAAGTCGGGCGACCACTCGCGCTGGTCGCTGAATCCGATCTGAACGACCCGCGGCTGATCACCGCGCGCGACGCCGGCGGTTACGGCCTCGACGCGCAATGGAGCGACGACTTCCATCACGCGTTGCACACAGTCATGACCCGCGAATCCTTCGGCTATTACGAGGATTTCGGATCCTTGAGCCAACTAGCGACCGCCCTGACCCGTGGTTACGTCTACGCGGGTCAGTACTCGCGGCATCGCGATCGCCAGCACGGTCGGCCGTTGCCTGCATCGATCACCGGCCATCGATTGCTCGGGTACGCACAAGACCACGACCAGATCGGCAACCGCGCTGCAGGCGAGCGACTCTGCGCGCTGGTCTCCCCCGAACTAGTGAAGGTCGCCGCGGCGCTGGTCTTGACCGCACCATTCACGCCGATGCTGTTCATGGGTGAGGAGTGGGCTGCGTCGACACCGTGGCAGTACTTCACCGACCACGAGGATCCCGACCTTGCCGAAGCCGTGCGAACCGGTCGGCGCGGCGAGTTCAAGGCATTCGGCTGGAAGCACGAGGACGTGCCCGACCCGCAGCACCCGACGACGATCGAGCGATCGACGCTGAAGTGGGATGAGCTCGGTGATGGCGTCGCACGCCGATGTGCTTGCCTGGTACCGCCGAGCTGATTGCGCTGCGGCAGAGCCGACTCGACCTTGCCGACGGGCGCTTTGATCAGATCGAAGTCGACTTCGACGAAGACGAGCGGTGGCTGGTGGTCCGGCGTCCGTCCACCGTCGTCGCGGTGAACCTCGCGACGCGACCGCGGGCGCTTTGAGATCGAAGCCACGTCCGTACTCCTTGTCATCAGCGGACGTCGAGTTGCGCGCGAGCAGTGTGACGTTGCCGCCCGAGTCGGTCGCGATCCTCGCCCGCTGATTGACTGTGCCCGTGCCCTTTCGCCGACTGCTTCCCGACCCGGTCGACGCCGTCGATCTGGTCGATGCGTACGACTACCCAGCCGGATACCACGTGGCTGCGCGCCAACATGATCGCGAGCGCAGACGGCGCGGCGACGATCAATGGGCGTGCGGGCGGTCTCGGGAACGCGACCGACCAGCAGGTGCTCGGGTTGTTGCGCGCGTTAGCCGATGTCGTGATCGCGGGCGCTGGCACCGTGACCGCCGAGGGCTACGGTCCGGCCCGCGCACGCCCGCAGTACCAGGAGCTTCGCGCGGCAGCAGGTCAGCCGCCGGCGCCCAGAATGGTCGTCGTGTCGCAACGGCTGCAGCTCGACTTCGAGTCGAAGTACTTCACAGAGGCATTGCAACCGCCCGATCGTCGTGACGTGTGAGGCAGCGCCCGCGGATCGCCTGCTCGCCGCGCGCAAGGTGGCCGAGGTGGTGGTGGCTGGCGACAGCGTGGTCTCGCCCGCCCGCATGGTCGACGCACTCGTCGCGCTCGGTCACCGGCGGCTCTTGTGTGAGGGCGGTCCGACACTGCTGGCAATGGTGGCAGCTGACGGCGTCCTCGATGAATTGTGTTTGACGATTGCGCCCACGCTGGTAGCCGGGCCGTCGCGACGCATCCTCGACGGACCGCTGCTTGACCCCGCGCCGAAGATGGCGTTGACCCAGTTGCTGCAGGACGACGACGACCTGCTCTATGCGCGCTACGAGGTGCGGCGATGAAGCTTCCGGTGATGCCTCCTGTCAAACCGATGCTGGCCAAATCGCAGCCGGCGATTCCGGCGGACATGGTTTACGAACCGAAGTGGGACGGATTTCGCTGCATCGTGTTTCGCGACGGTGACGAGATCGAACTGGGCAGTCGCAACGAAAAGCCGTTGACGCGCTACTTTCCTGAGGTCGTGGAAGCAGTGCGCGCGAGCCTGCCGCAGCGATGCGTACTCGACGGCGAGATCGTGATCGTGTCGGGCAACTCGCTCGATTTCGAAGCGCTGCTTCAACGCATCCATCCGGCCGCATCGCGCGTGAAGAAGCTCGCGGTCGAGACTCCCGCAACGTTCATCGCGTTCGACCTGCTTGCGCTCGGTGACGAGTCGTTTATCGACGAGCCGTTCGCGAGGCGCCGCGAAGTTCTCGAGGAGGTGCTTGCCTCGACGTCGTCTTCGGTACTGCTTACCCCCGCCACCGATTCTCTTGAGCTTGCGAATCGATGGTTCGAGGTCTTCGAAGGTGCCGGACTCGACGGTGTCGTCGCGAAGTCGCGCGATCTCCCGTACCGCCAAGATCAGCGCATCATGGTGAAGGTCAAGCACGAGCGCACCGCCGACTGTGTGGTCGCAGGTTTTCGCTGGCACCGCGCATCACCGGAAGGCACCGCGGTCGGCTCGCTCATGCTCGGTCTGTACGGCGACAACGGAGTGCTCCAGCACGTCGGCGTGTGCGGCGCGTTCTCGGCGGTCCGCCGCCGCGAGCTGATCGCCGAACTCGAGCCGTACCGCACAGAGGATGTTTCTCATCCCTGGAGCGGAGCCCCGGGCTCTGACGCGGAAACGGCCGAACCGGGCGAACCTGATCGGCGTCCCGGCGGTGTCACTCGCTGGAACGCCGGCAAGGACCTCACCTGGGTCCCGCTGCGACCAGAACTTGTGTGCGAGGTTGCCTACGACCACATGGAAGGCGGCCGGTTCCGGCACACGGCGCAGTTCCGGCGCTGGCGCCCCGATCGCGAACCCGAGTCGTGCACGTACGACCAACTCGACCGGCCGGTCAACTTCGACCTCGCCAGCGTGTTCAGCGGCGGCTAGCCGCAGACCTACGAACCGTCGCCACGGCGGCTGTGGGCCGGATCGCCAGTGACGTCGCGGGTATCGAAGGGACGTGGCGGAGGCGGCATGCCGGCGGTTGCGCGTGCGAGTGCGGGACCAAGCCGGCCAGCGTTGAAGTGCTGCCAGTCGTCCTCGGATTCCCAGATGTCGATGATGCGCCAGCCATCTGCAGTCGGCCCGGAAACGTGAGCGATCAAGCCCTTGATGGGCTCATCGCCCACTCCGGCGTCCACTCGACCGTTCATTTCTTCGCTCACTCCAGGCATGTCCAGGCAATACGCGTACATGACATTTCCTCTCCCGTGTATTCGAGTAGAGCCTCGCTCTATTCGTTAGAGTGATACTCTAATGGGATGGACGACGACGTCAAGACCCGCGGGTACGACAACTCCAGACGAAACGATGCGGCGCGGCGGACGAGGCGCGCGGTCGTTGCCGCGGCCCGCGACTTGTTTATCGATTTGGGCTACCCGGCAACGACTCTCGTAGCCATCGCCGAGCGGGCCGGCGTCAGCGTGCAGACGGTATATGCGCAGTTCGGCAACAAGTCCACGGTGCTCAAGGAAGTCATCGATAACGCCGTCGCCGGCGACGACGAACCCACGCCCGTTGCCGAATCGCGAATGGGTGCAGCAGATCCTGGCCGAGCCGGACCCGCGCACGAAGCTCGCGCTGCACGCCCGCGGAGTGACCGCGATCATGAAGCGCAGCTACCGCCTCGACTGGGTGCTGCGCACCGCCGCCCCTGTCGACGCGGACGCCGACGCGTTGTGGCGCAAGGCCGTTCGCCAACGCCGCACCGGCATGGAACAACTCGCGTCCCACTTGCGCGAGCAAGGTGCTCTACGACCCGACCTGAACGTCGCTGCAGCAACGGACCGAATCGCCACGCTGATCGATCCCGAGTTCTACCGGCTCACCGTCGGCGAACGGAAGTGGAAACCCGAGCAGTACGAGACATGGCTCACCGAGTTGCTGATCGCCTCGCTGCTGCCGACCGCCTCGTAAGTGGACCGGTCTCACCACCACGGGCGCTCGAGGGCGCGATCGGTGCCGCCCGTCTCGTCACACGCATCCAGTTCTGCCATGTCATCCGCGGACAGCACGAAGTCAAAGACCTCCAGGTTCTCCACGATGCGCTCTCGATGGGTCGACTTGCCGAGCGACGACAAGGCCGTGCTGGACGCCCCAGCGCAAAAGCACCTGCGCGGGCGAGCGACCTACGCGGGCCGCCACACTCTTGACCTTCGCGTTGGCAAGGGCCCGCCCGGTCCCGAGTGGGCTGTAAGCCTCGACGAGGACGTGACGCTCGATGCATGCGTCAAGAAGCGCTCGTCGGTACGCGAACGGATTGAAGTACACCTGATTCACGGCGGGCACGATGTCAGCCGTCTGCAGGAGCGAATCCAACTCCGTCACACTGAAATTCGACACGCCGATTGCACGGGCGTAGCCGGCTGCGTGTGCCTGCTGCATACCCGGCCACGCCCAGGTCGGTCCGCCTCCGGGCCAGTGAACGAGATACAGATCGACGTAATCCATCCCGAGACGCGTGAGACTCCTCTTCGCCTCCGCGGCGGGGTCTTTCAGAGCAGGATTGAACTTCGTGGTGATGAACAACTTGGCACGGTCGATACCGCTTGCGCGCACCGCCTTACCGACGCTCTCCTCGTTGCCGTAGCCCTGCGCAGTGTCGATGTGCAGATATCCGGCGTCCAGTGCCCACCGGACAGCGTTTACGCATTCGGGGCCGTTGGGAACCTGCCACACGCCGAGACCCAAAGTCGGCATCGCCGTCCCGTCCGCCAGCGTTCTGAACCGATCGCCTTGGCTCACCGGTGCTGCTGCCATTGGTCGCCCTCTTTCGTAAATTGCGGTCGCCTGTCGAACACACGTGTTCCCAGATAGTCACTCAACCACGCCGATTGACAGGCGCTCCATCACACAAACGAGCGATCAATCAGCTTCGGGTTTGGGCCGGCGCGCTCGACTCGGCTGCACCCGCGACGGCTCGCCTTCCATCTTCGGGAAGTTCGGCGGGTACGGCGCGTCGCCAAGCCCGCGGTCGCGCTCGTCACGATCAGCCATCTCGATCAGCGGCGTGAGGTCGTGCGCGACATCGTTGATGCCGGCGTGCAGATCGCCGATCTTGGCGAACCGCTGCGGCACCGAATCAATCGTGAAGTCGTTCGGCTCGACGTCCGCCAGCTCTTGCCAGGTCACCGGCGTCGACACCGTCGCGCGCACGTTGGCCCGCACGCTGTAAGCCGCCGCGATCGTGCGGTCGCGCGCGTTCTGGTTGTAGTCGAGGAACACCTTCGCCCCGCGCTCCTCCTTCCACCACGCGGTCGTCACCTGCGTCAGGTATCCGTCGCTCGATCTCGCGCGAAAACGCCAGCACCCCACGGCGAATCTCGGTGAACGTCCAGCGCGGCTGCAGTCGCACGTAGATATGGATGCCACGACCGCCTGACGTCTTCGGGAACCCGATGTAGCCGACTTCATCAAGCAATTCGTGGACGGCGACAGCGACCGTCCGTGCGTCGTCGAAGTCGGTGCCGGGTTGCGGATCGAGGTCGATGCGCAGCTCGTCCGGATGCTCGGTGTCGGCCGCCGGGAGGGCCACGGGTGGAAGACGATCGTGCCCAGGTTCGCGGCCCAGGCGACTGACGCCACCTCGGTCACGCACAGCTCGTCGGCGTGGCGGCCCGACGGGAACGTGACGCGGGCGGTCTCGAGCCACTCGGGATGGTGCTCCGGAACCCGCTTTTGGTAGATCGCCTCGCCCTCGACGCCGTCGGGAAATCGCTGCAGCGTGCATGGCCGCTCAAACAGAGCGTGCACGATGCCCGGCCCTACCGACAGGTAGTAGTTGACCAGGTCGAGCTTGGTCTGGCCGCGCTCGGAGAAGTAGACCTTCTCGGGGTTGGAGACGCGGACCGTGCGTCCCTCGATCTCGAGCTCTATTGCGGGGGAAGGAGCCACGAGAAGACGCTACCGCCCGTCAGCGGTTCGTAATCTTCACCGACCCGACCGGAGTGGCGGGCTCACGTAAACTTGGGGCATGTACAAGGTTGAGAAGACAGACGAGGAATGGCGCGAGCAGCTCACGCCGTCCGAATATGCCGTGTTGCGCAAGGCCGCGACCGAGCCCGCATTCGTCGGTGAGTACACCGACACCAAGACCACCGGCGTCTACCACTGCCGGGCGTGTGACGCGGAGCTGTTCCGCAGCGACCACAAGTTCGACTCCCACTGCGGCTGGCCGTCGTTCTACCAGCCGACCGAGGACGACGCGGTTGAATTGCTGCCCGACAACAGCTACGGGATGCGCCGGATCGAGGCGCGCTGCGCCCGCTGTGGATCGCACCTGGGCCACCTGTTCCAGGGCGAGAAGTACGGCAACCCCGTCGATGACCGCTTCTGCATCAACAGCATCAGCGTGCGGTTGGAACCCACCGAGTAGGTGCGCCCGTCCCGCCCACCCGCGGGTGTTGTGGACGTGATCCCACGTCTAGCGGCGGAACACGTCCACAACTAGTTGGCTGGCGTGCACAGGTGCGCTCCGAACCCCCCGATCAGGGTCGGTACGCCGTGATGCTGGCGTCGTGGAACCCGAACTCGCGCGCACGGCTCGCTCTCAGCATGGTGTGTTCTCGCGACGCCAGGCCCACCAGGCCGGGTACACCGACCGCCGGATCGAACTCGCCGTCGCGCGTGGCGACTGGGTCAAATGCACCAGCTCGGTATTTCTCGTGGCTGGCATGCCGCGAGCGTTCCTCGCCAACGTATGGGTGGCCGTGCTCGCGGCCGGCGATGGCGCGATGCTCTGTCGTCGAATCGCCGGGCATCTGTACACCCTTGACGGGGTGCCCGCGCCAGGGGTGTTCGACCTCTACGTGCCAGCCGGGCGGAGACCTCGCACCGTCCCGAGAGCGCGTCTCCACCGCGTCGACGTGGGGCCACCCGCCTATTGCTCTGGCCTACCTGTCACCCCGCTGGCTCTTACGGTCATCGACCTCGCCCGCGAGCTTCCACCCGCAGCGGGTGGGCGAATCGTCGCGGATGCGCTCCGAACTAGGCGAGTCTCACTACCCGAACTTGAGCATCAGCTCGCAGCCTCAGCGCGGCGCAACAACATTGGGCGTGCCCGTGCGGCTGTGCTGCTCGCGGATCCGCGTCTTGAGTCGATCCTGGAGGACGAACTGTTCGTGATCATCCGCCGTGGGGGCATCGCGGTTGTGCCGCAGTACGAGGTGTTCGACCACGGCCAGTTTGTTGCGCGGGTCGACTTCGGGATCCGCCGAGCTGCGACTCGCCCTCGAATCGGATGGTTATGGCACGCACGCGCTTCGGCCCGGCTTCGAGCGCGACCGTGAGAAGTCTGCGCTCTTGCAACTCGCTGGCTGGAACTTGCTGTCGTTCACCGCAACCCAGATCCGGCGGCAACCGAATTGGGTCTCACGACGTGGTCTGTCGTCGTGTTGAGCAGCGCCGACACGAACTCGACATCAGCGAGTAGGTGACGTAGTCCCACGCCCAGCGTGGGACTACGTCCGCAACTCGAAGGGCTACGGGAGGGTGGCGACCAGCTCGGCCACGGCGCGGCGCGGACCAGTGAAGAACGGCGTCTCGAGGCGGGTGTGCGCTCGCGCTTGAGCGCCACGCAGGTAGCGCATGAGGTCGACGATTCGATGCAGTTCGTCGGCCTCGAAGGCGAGCAGAAACTCATAGTCCCCAAGGGCGAACGCCGCGACCGTGTTCGCCAACACGTCGGGATACTCGCGGCCCATCACGCCGTGCTCACGCAACATCGCGCCGCGCTCGGCGGGGTCGAGCAGGTACCACTCGTTGGTCCGGTTGTACGGGTAGACGCAGACGTAGGCCTTCGCCTCCATCCCGGCAAGGAACGCCGGAATGTGCGCCTTGTTGAACTCCGCATCACGATGGACGCCGATCACTGACCACACGGGATCACTGGCCCGACCCAGACGGGTGCGCAGGAATCGCAGGTACGCGTCCTGCAGATCCTCCGAGTTCGGCGCGATCCACCAGATGAGGTAGTCGGCGTCGTGGCGGAAGCCGCTGACGCTGTAGAACCCGCGCGTGACGACACCCTTGCCGGCCAGCTCCGCCAACAGGTCATCGACCTCGGCAGCAGCCAGGTCGCGGCCCGAATCGGGCAACTCCCCCGGCGCCGCGCTGCGAGCGAAAGACCGCGTACATCGTGTACGCCGTCAGCGGCGCGTCCGCCACCTGCAGCCGCCCTCACTCGCCGGATCGGCATCGCTCATGGCGGCCTATTCTCCCTCGCCGAACAGCTTCGCGAGGAGCTGGGTCGCTGCCGCCGTCCCGCTGCCAATGCACGCAGGAATCCCGACGCCGTCGAACGCCGCTCCGCAGGCGACCAGACCAGGCACGGCCGCCAGCGCCGCCTTGATGCGGGCGACCCGGTCAAGGTGGCCGACGCTGTACTGCGGCAGCCCACCGCCCCAGCGCGTGACGACCGCGTCGCGGGGTACGCCCGCGGACCCCGACCGCCGCCGCGAGATCGCGCACCGCGCCCGCGACCAGCTCGTCGTCGGATCGCTGCAGATCGCCGACGTCGCCATGAGCGGCCGATGGAACAGCGCACCAGAACGCCGTCCGACGTGTCGTACCAACCCCACTTCTGGGTGGAGAACGTCGCGGCCTTGATCAGTCGGCCGTCAACGGCCGGCACCAGAAAACCGCTGCCAGTTAAGGGTTTTTCGAATGCTGCCGCCGAAAATGCCAGCGTGACGATCGCCATGCTCGCGTAGTCGATCGCGGCGAGATCCTGCGCTGCCAACGGAGCGGTTGCGGCCAGCAGCCGACTCGCCGGCGCTGCGGGTAACGCCAGCACGACGGCGTCCGCGTTGATGGTCTTCGGGTTTGCGGCCGAGCCCGTGACCAGCTCCCACCCGGCGGGCAGCCGCGCGAGCTCGCGCACGGTCGTGTCGAGCACGATGTCCGCACCCGCAGCCGCCAAGGAGGCGGTCAGGGCTTCGGCGAGCCGCCCCACTCCCCCGGCAAGGCCGGCAAAAACCGGCCCAGCCGAGGGTTGGGTACGGGCGCGACCGTAGCGCGCGCAACAGCGATCGCTGATCGGCCAGCGCCGCGACCTGCGGCAACGTCGCTCGAAGGGACAGCTCGTCGGCGCGGCCCGCGTAGACGCCGCCCAACAGCGGCTCAACCAGCCGATCGACGACCTCGTGCCCCATGCGGGCACCGATGTACGAGGCCACCGAGACGTCGTCCCCGATTGCGGTGGTCGGCAGCGTCGAGGTCGAGCGAGGCCCGCGCGACGCCGGCGCGCGAGACGACGCGCGACGCCGCAAGTGAGCGCAGGCTGACCGGCACTCCCATGACGTGGCCGGCAGGCAACGGCCGCAGCTGCCCGCGGGTCCAGATTGCCGCCTGCGTCGTCGTCGGCGAGACCGTGATCGAGCCCGAGTGACTCCATCAGAGCCACTCCCTCGGGACGGCGAGCAAGCACCGCCTCAGCACCGAGATCGGTCTCGACTCCGGCAACCTCACCACGCAGCAACTTGCCGCCCGTGCGCGGCGACCCCTCGAGCACGCGTGACCCGAACCCGACCGTCGAGCACCAGCGCGCGAGCCGCTGCCAGACCGGAGATGCCGGCCCCGACGACCACGACGTGCGGTCGCGTGCCGCGGACCGGCCGGTCCTGGGTCGTCTGACGGAGGGCGCGGTCACCGGGTCACCCTCGCAGACCGTGGCCCGATCGTGATCAACGGGCGGGAACCGCGCGGGTGCAGACGGGCGATCTCATCGCTACCGGAACTTACCCGGCCATCGGGAGGACGCCATGCGCCAGTTCAAGGGTTCGCGAATCATGACCGTCGTCGGTGTCACAGCGGTGCTCGCCGTCCTCGCCGCCGGTTGTTCAAGCTCAGAAAAGAAGTCGGCGTCGGCGCCCGCGGCCTCGGCACCCGCAGCCGCGACGACCGCGGCTGGCGGCGGAAACCTGGGCGACGTCGCCGCAGCACCGGCGCCAGCCGCAAACAGCGAAGCCGTACCGGCTGCTTCTGCGTCAGCCCCCGCAGCTGCCGCACGAGCGCCGCACCGGCGGCGGGCGGCACCGGGCACAACGTGTCGCAGCCGCTTGCTCGGCGGTCGGCAGGTCATCTACACCGCTGACATCACCGTGCAGACCAAGGACATCAAGACGGCGGTCGACCAGCTCACCCAGCTCGCCAACGGCCGGGGCGGCGTCGTTTTCGGCGAGCAGGTCAGCCTGGCGTCGAAGGACCCCAACAATCCCGGCGCCGCAAGCGCGACCGTCACGTTGAAGGTGCCGCCGGACACGCTCAACCAGGGCATCCTCGATCAGATCGGCCGGCTCGGCACCGAACTCAGCCGCAATGAGACGGCCAGCGACGTCACTGCGCAGGTTGCCGACGTCAACTCGCGCGAAGCAGCGGCGCAGGACAGCCTGGCCAGACTTCGTCGAGCTGTTCCAGCACGCCGGCAATGTCGCCGACCTCGCGACTGTCGAGAACGAGATCGCCCAGCGCGAAGCTGACCTCGAATCGCTCGAAGCACAGCAGCGCACGTTCACGCAGCAGGTCGCGCAGGCCACCATCACGGTGAACCTGGTAGCTACGCCGAAGGTCGCGCCACTCGTGGCGCCGGTCAAGAAGGCGCACGTCGTCGGATTCGTTCGCGGCTTGCGCGGCGGCTGGCACGCATTCACCCGCACCGTGACCGGCATCACCACCGCAGTCGGCGCACTGCTGCCGTTCCTCGTTGTGCTGCTCGTCTTGGGTCTTGCCGCATTCATCGTGCGGCGCCGGCTGATGACGCGCCCCGTCAGACGATGCGACTCACGCGCCGAGTGCTGGCCCGGCAGCTTGATGCACGAAGTCGACAAGCCGCGACAACACGTCGGGGTCGGTCGTCGGCAGCACACCGTGACCGAGGTTGAAGATGTGACCGCGCGCGGCTCGCCCGCGCGCGATGACATCGGCCGCAGTCTTTTCGATGACCTCCCACGGCGCGAAAACCATTGCAGGGTCGAGATTTCCCTGCACAACCCGGGCGCCCACGCGTTGTGCGGCAACGTCGAGCGGTACCCGCCAATCGACCCCTACGACGTCGGCGCCCGCTTCACCCATAAGCGCAAGCAGCTCACCGGTGCCGACGCCGAAATGAATTCGCGGCACACGGAGGTCGGCGAGCTCCGCGAGGACGCGTGCGCTGTGCGGCAACACGTACGCGCGATAGTCGTCGGGCGACAAGATGCCGGCCCACGAATCAAACAGCTGCACAGCGCGAGCTCCCGCGCCGACCTGAACGCGCAGGAAGCCGACGGCGATCGTCGCAAGCCGGTCGAGCAGCTGGTGCCACAAGGCGGGCTGTGAGTACATCAACGCTTTCGTCTTCAGGTGCTCGCGCGACGGGCCGCCTTCGACGAGATAGCTCGCCAGAGTGAAGGGCGCACCGGCGAAGCCGATCAGCGGTGTCGTGCCGAGCTCAGCCACCGCCATTCGCACTGCGGTGTCGAGGAAACCAACATCAGCAGGCTCGAGTGGCCGCAACACATCGACGTCCGCGCTGGTAGTGAACAGGCGACGCGACGACCGGACCGACACCCGGAACGATGTCGAGGTCGACGCCGATGGCCTTCAACGGCACCACGATGTCGCTGAAGATGATCGCCGCATCGACGCCGTAGCGACGGACCGGCTGCACGGTGATCTCAGCGATCAGGTCAGGAGTCGTGCAGGCCTGCAGCATCGGGATGCCCTCGCGAAGCGCGCGATATTCGGGCAACGCACGCCCCGCTTGCCGCATGAACCAGACGGGCGGATGCGGGACCGGTTCGCCACGGCACGCACGCAAGAAGACGCTGTCGAGCAGCACATCGGAGGTCACCGGACCCATGCTCCCATTAACCGGCTAACCCGCGGCCAGCAGCACGACCCCACACATCGCCAGGCCCACGCCGATGTCTTGAATGCGCCGCATGCGCTCGCCCTCGATGAATCGCGCGAGCAGCACGGTGACGGCCGGATAGAGCGAAGCGAGGACGGCGGTCACGCTGACCAGCCCGTGGCGGCTCGCGTAGCCGTACAGGCCGTTCGCGCCCAGATCTGTCCAGCCCACGATGGCGATCAGCGGGATGTCGCGTCGACGCAGGCCGCCATAGCCCGGCTCGGACCGCGCGGCTCCTCGCCTGCGAACCAGGTAGCCGATCCCGAGCAGCGCGACGATCGACACGCTGGTGGTTCGCATGGTGAGCAGCGTCATCACCACGTTGTGCTTGGCCCCCTTCTCGATCAGCACAAAGACGAAGCCAAAACCGACTGCTGCGACGAGCGCGAGGACGAGCGGTCGGGTGCCGCCGCCATCGGGTCCGCCACGCCCGGAAATCTCCGGCCCACTGGCGAGAACGACGCCGCCAACCGCCGCGGCGATGCCGGCGATTTGCAGTCCCGACGGCGACTCCCCTGAGGCGATCCCGAAGATGACGGGCACCACTGCTCCGGTACCTGCGATAGGCGCGACGATGCCCATCGTTCCCGTCGACAATGCTCCGTAGAACGCGACCAGCGCGACGAGTCCGACGGCGCCAGCGGCCACTGCCCAGGGCAAATATCCACGCGGGACGCCGAAACTGTGCGTCGCGGCGGCGATGATCACCATCGTCACGGCGGCAATCGAACTGCGCAACTGCCACCACCACGAGCGGGCGCACCCGCCGGCTGACCACGCCGCCCATGAAGTCGGAGGTGCCCCAGGCGAGGCTCGCGAGGAGCGCAAGCAGGGCCGTCACGACCCTGAGGCTACCCGAGTACGGCCCACCCGGGCGCCGGTCGGCGCGCCGTCTCCCGGGCCAGTGCAATCCCACCTACGCTGCCAGTGTGGTTGCCAGAGATCCGCACAGCGAACTGCCCGCAGGCTTTGCGGAGGCGGTCGCCAGCCTGCAACCGGTGCGGCTGCGCGCGGAGATCCGGCTGTCCGAAGCGCCCGCTCCCCAGCGCCTCGCGCCGTTCGCGGTCGCGCTCACGGCCGACGTCACCGGCGCGAACGGCGACGACGAAGCTGCCACCGGCCGTTTCGTCGTCCTGCACGACCCGGCCGGCCAGGAAGCCTGGCAAGGGACGACGCGGATCGTCGCTTACGTACGCGCTGAACTCGAGCCGGAGATGGCCAGCGACCCGTTCCTCGCTGATGTCGCCTGGACCTGGCTCACCGAAGGCCTGGCCCGCCGGCTCCCCGAGCGCGGTTATCGCGCGCTCGGCGGCACGGTCACCCGGGTGACCTCGGACTGCTACGGGACGATGGCCGGTCGGCCGCTGGTCGCTCACGTCGAGCTGCGAGTGTCGTGGACGCCGGACACTGACGGTCTCGGACCCCATCTCGAGGCATGGGGTGATGTTCTTGCAGCCGCCGCGGGGCTGGCTCCGTTGCCCCCGGGCGTCGCCGCACTGCCGAGCCGCCGCCGCTAGACGGCTTGCTCGGGTCGATCACGTGGCGCAGATTGCCGGCGCCGAACTAGCCCGCGATTGCCGGATCGGTTCGTCGACGCCGCCCTGAACTTCGCCGGCGGTAGGCGCGCTCGCCAGCGCCCCGCGGCCCATGCGCAGCGTGAGCGTCGTGCCCTGACCTGGCCACGAGGCGACGTCAAGCGAGCCGCCAGCGAGCCGCACCCGCTCGCGCAACAATCCGAGGCCGACGTGGCGACCGCGCTCCGGCCGAACCTTGTCGGGCTCGAAGCCGGGGCCCTTGTCCTCGACGACAGCGATCACACTCTGCTCGTCGACCGACAGCGACAGCCGTGCGTCGTCGACGTCGGCGTGCTTGATGACGTTGAGCAACGACTCCTGGAAGAACCGGTACAGCGTGACCGCGGTGACCAGCGGCAGCGGGTACGGCGAATCGGGCCACTCGACGTCGACTCGAAGGCCGTAACGCAACTCCATGTCGTCGCGTAGCGCGATGACGGCCTGGGCGAGGTCGCCGTCGCGCAAGGCCGGCGGCCGCGTGCGGGCCATGACCGCACGGACCTGATCCTCTGCCTCAGCGACCAGGTTGCCGACGTTGGCGAGTTCGTTCTCGTCGGCGGGACCACCCGACAGCACGCTGCGGGCGAGCATCAAGGTCTGGGCGACGGTGTCGTGAAGCTCGGCGGACAACTGCCCGCGTGCGGACTCCTCGGCCGCGACCATGCCCGAGAGCAGATCGAACATGCCCGCGCTTGCCGTCTCCGCGGTACGCCGGTGCCGCGCGGCCACGTCGTCGGCCACCCGTACCCGCAGGTGCAGCGCGTCGAGCGTGCGCGCGAGTTCAAGGAGCTCGACGCTGGTTGCGACCGCGATCCGATCCTCGGCGTTGCCGATCGACGTCGCCGATGGGTCTTGCAGTCGGCGGATCGCCTCGTCACGCAACTGGCGAACGGTGTGCGCAAATCGACGTCCGGCCAGCGCACCGACCGCGGTCGCGACGGCTGCGGTGAAGACCGCGACGGCGAGTGTCAGCACCGCTGCACTGTCGAGCCGCCCCGCCGCGTTCAGACCGACCGCGACGACGCAGAGCGTCGCGATGCTGCCAACGCCGACGAGGCCCCCCTGCCCAGACTGCGAGCGGAAGGCCGTCCCTGATGCGCGGCAGTCTCACCGGGCGAACTCCGACTTCGAGACGAGGCCGGTGGTGGTCCAGTCTTCGACCCGACGAGCGGGCGCCATGTCTGCGGCGTCCATCTCGGCGTCGAGGTCACGAAGTGACGGATCCGCAGCAAGAGCGATCGCGCCGAGCAACGAGGCAACGGCGCGCTCGACGGAATGCAGTTCGTCGACGATGTCAGTGACGGCGTCTTCGCCGGCGTTCGCGCTGGCCAACCGGGCAAGCCGGGTCGCCGATTCGCGGAGCATGCCAAGTGCGGGAGCTGTGTCGGCGCCGATGTCACCCAATGAGCGAGCGGCCATGTCGGCGGCGTCGGCGCGGGCAAGTGCTTCGTCGCGAGATGCGGAAAGCTCGGCAACCGAGAGCCACGACTTGGCCTGGCCGACGAGAACTGCGGCGAGCCCGGTCTCGCGGCGGCCGAAGCTGCCGCCACCGACTGCGCGATGGGCAATCAGGACGGCCATCGGCTGGTCGGGGTTGCCGACGACTGCCGAACAGAATGGGCGTTCGTCATCGGTTCCGATGAGCACGCCGCCAGCACCGAGTGCGCGAAGCACCCAGGGCGCGTCGAACGCGGTGGCGTCGTTGCGTCGGTTGGTGTGGCCGCTCTCGTCGCCGGTGTAGACGACCGGACCCTCGTGCTCGACAACGACCAGTTCGACATCGGCACCGCCAAGGACACGGGCGGCCGCGGTGAGCACCACGCGGGCGGAGACATCGATCGAGTGCGAGATCGCTTGCTCCTGGCCGCGCGCGAGTTCGGCGAACAGCCTGGCTTCGGCGGACTTCGTCGTCTGCTCGTCGAACGACATCCACAACACCAGGACTGGCACGAGCAAACCGAGCAAGCCGAACGGCGCGTGGACGGCGAGCCAAGCACCGAGCAGGCCGATGCTGGTGGTCGCAGCAGCATGCACGCTGTGCAAACCGGCGTCCTCGAAAATCATTGGTATGAAGCGCTCGCCACCCATGATCGACAGCGGGATCGCCGACAACACCTGGTTGCAGAACCACCACACGACCATGCCGATGAGTGCAGCGCCTACGCCACCGCCGAGATGGACGACGACCAGCGCGCCCATCATCGTGGCGACGAAGTACTGCGTGAGGTTGTACTGCACCTTCAAAGCTGACTTGCGGGTGACCAGCAACGTCGGCAGCAAACCGGCGACGACGGCGACGACCGACCACCAGCCCGGAGCGAGCAGGAAGGCGGCGGCGACCACACCGTCTGTCAACGAGAACGTCACGCGCTGCCGAGCAACGGTCACGTTGATGAGTGCGGTCTCGCAAATCGCGACCGCAATCGCCAGCATCGGCAGGCCGAACCAGCCCGGGCTACCCCAGGGCAGGTGCGCGGCAAGGACAACAGCGCCGCCAAGGAGCGCGACGCTGATGCACCGGAGCCGGTTAGCTGGGCTCACGCGCTGTCACCCCAGTACGAGGCTGACCACAGCCGCGAAGCCCACATGCGCGAGCCCCACATCCGAGCACTCCAAAGGCGAGCGTCGAACGTCACGTCGGACCAGCGGCGGGCGTCGAAGCTGACAGCTGCCCAGCGACGGGCGTCCCATCCACCAGCGCTCCACCGACGGGCGCTCCAGCGACGTGCGTCGAACGCGCCGCCGGTGAACAGGTCGCCCCACAACGGTGCGGTCGACAAGAACTGGCGAAGGTTCAGGTTCTGCTCGCCGGTGTCGTTCGACCCGTAGTTGCCGTTAGGCACTGACACGAGACCTTGGCCGTCAGACTTGCCACCGGTGATGCTCGAGGCGCTGTCGCGGATCGCTGACTTGACCTGGAGCGGGCTGGCCGACGGGTGCGACTGCAGGTACAGCGCGGCCAAACCACTGACGATCGCGGTCGACTGGCTGGTACCCGAGCCACGGAACAAGCCGTTGGGCTGGCGGGCGTTCGGGAACTCCTGGTCGATCTCGGAGCCCACCGGCATTTCGCCGAGGATATTGACACCCGCAGCGACGACGTCGGGCTTGCTGACGCCGTCGACGTTCGCGAAACCACTGAACGGAGCGACGATCGGCGAGGCGCCGGTCGTGTCTGCAGCGCCAACGGTGATCGACGCGGGGCCAAAGCCTGGGTCGCCGACAACGCCGGGGGTGTTACCAGCCGCCACCACGACCGTGACGCCAGCAGCGCGGGTGAGGAAAACCGCGAAGTTCAAGGGGTCGATGCCGTAGCGGGTCGCCGGCGGGTCGACGCTGAGCGAGAGGTTCGCGACGTCGACCTGGTCGGAGTGGGTCGCGACCCAGTTCAGGCCGGCCATGACGGCGGCCAACGACGTGTTGCCGTCTGCGTCTGCAACCTTGACGACGTCGACCGTCGCGCCGGGCGCGACGCCGAGACCGTTGCTGCCGCTGCCCGGGACCTGACCGCCGGCGATCAGCGACGCCATGAAGGTGCCGTGACCGTAGTTGTCGGTGAAGACGCCGTTCTCTTGCACGTGCCCGTTCGGCGTGTTCAGGCCTGACGTGTCGACGGCGTCGACGAGTCGACCAGATGCCCGGTTCAGCGCAGCGGTGTCAGCAACGCCCGTGTCGATCAGGGCGACCGTCACGCCGCGACCAGCGCGCGGGCTGCCGGCGAGGCCGCCGAGCGTGCTCGAGGCAATCACGCCAACGCTAGGGACGGAGACCGGTGACAGTGGGCCGGCCGATGTGGCCGAAGGGTCAGTGATCGGCGGGACGATCGGCGCGGTCACCGGCGGGAGGAGCGGCCCATGGCCGTCGCCAGGTCCGTTCGAGCCCGCGTTGTCGGAGCCAGAGTTGTTAGAACCACGAGCTGTTAGAGCCAGAGTTGTTGGAGTCCGACACGTCACGACCACCGAAGGAGTTGCTCTCCAGGTGAGCAGTCACGTTCGGCTCTACCCCAAGGACGCCAGGGGTAGCGGCGAGCTGCGCGAGTTGCGCGGAGGTCCCATCGACGATCTCGCTGTTTACGCCAGCAAGTACCGCCTGAACGTGCAAGCCTGGCACCGAAACGGCACCGTCGCCGGCGAGCGCGACGATGGCCTGTGAACGAGGTCCAGTAGATGCGCCGCGCCAGCCGACGCTGCGGATGTGACAGTGAGAGCACTGACAACACCTACTGTGGATACAAGAGCAAGCAACTTAGTGGCCGCTCGATCCAATCTCACTACTGTCTCCTCGCGATACAAAGCTCCCCGGCACACTCATGCTTGTGTGCCAGGCACAGGCGTGCCCACGTGCTTTGTCGGCACCGTGAATGGCCATCTGTTGTGGCGGCGCAATAGACCGCCCACTTGGCCTAATGGGCCGACCGCGCTGCCGGGCTAAACCGGGTCGAGCTGCCGCGGCGAATGGCCCACTAAGTAGGGGCCTATTAGTGCGTGGCGAGCAGGTCCGGGAGTACCGGATCCGGGCAGCTGGCCCGGGAATCGATCAGGTCCGTAGCAAACGGACTAGTCGGAAGCTTCAGCCGCGCCCCACGCCGTCCGATGCATTGGGGCAGAGGTGGCTACAGACCGTAGTCGCACGACGCACGAACGGCCGCGCAAGCGGCCCTGACGCTAGGAGGACCGGGGTGACGGCGTTGGTTGAGCACGTGCCGCCCCAGCCGGAGAACTCCGCGGGATTCACCGCCATGGTGGTCGACGACCACCCGCTGGTCCGCGAGTCAATGGTTGCCCGCCTCACGGCTATGGGAGCCCGCGAAATCGTCGAGGCTGCCAGCTGTGCCGAAGCCAGGGCCCGTGCCCGCGCAAGCGGCCCGCGTGACCTCTGCATTGTTGACGTCGGCTTGCCCGACGGCTCAGGTCTTGACCTGCTCGCCGAACTCCGCAGTGCGGGCTGGCCCCGCCTCGTGGTGTTGTCGGCTGCCGATGACCCCTACTCTGTGCGCGCCGCGTTCGTTGCTGGTGCGCAGGGCTACCTGTTGAAGTCCGCGTCGCCGGTCGTTGTGGCTGATGGCGTTCGCCGTGTCCTCGACGGCGGGGTGTACGCCGACCCGTCGGTGGCCTCCCTGCTCGCCGCAGGCCTACGCAACAGCCCCACCAACGAAGGTGTCGGCGAACTGTCCGGCCGCGAAGTCGAAGTGCTGCGCCTGGTCGCTGACGGCCGGTCCAACAAGGAGATCGGCGACGAACTCGGTCTGTCCGCGCTGACCGTCAAGAGCCACTTGGCCCGCATCGCCCGCAAGCTCGGTACCGGTGACCGCGCCGAGATGGTCGCGCTAGCCATGCGCGCCGGTGTGATCCGCTAGGCACGCAGTTTCAGCTAGCACGCACACAGACGCTAGAACCGCACGCGCCACCCCCCCGGCGCTGCGGGTCCCGCAGCGCTAACCCCCCCGGGCGCAGCGGGAACGTAGAAAAGGCCGGCTCCTCCCCCAGGAGCCGGCCTTTCTGCGTGTCACCAGGGTCGCGACGCGCAACCGCCTTGAGACAGGTCGGCCGTGTCAGGCTCCGGGGCGCAACGCGTAGTCGTACGGTGGGGAACATGTCCGACTCGGCCGCGCCCGTCTTCCTTGAGCCAGCGCAGCCTCCCGACGCCAGCCGAGTCTGAACAACGCGACCGAGAGCTGAGTCCCGCTCGAACTCGCAGAGGCCAAAGAGTTAGCGCCGCTGCTGGAGCTACGAGACGGCGTCCCGGCAGTGATCGACGACGAAGACAGCCTGCTGGCGGCGGTCGAACGGCTGCGCGCAGGTACCGGACCGCTCGCCGTCGATGCCGAGCGGGCTTCGAGCTATCGCTACGGACATCGCGCCTATCTCGTCCAGTTGCGGCGCGAGGGCACCGGCATCCTGCTCATCGACCCGATCAGCTGCCCCGACCTCTCGGCCATCGGAGCCGCCGTCAGCGACGTCGAATGGATCGTGCACGCGGCGAATCAAGATCTGCCCTGCCTGGCTGATCTCGGCATGTATCCCGGCACGCTTGTTCGACACCGAGCTGGCCGGTCGACTCGCCGGCTTCCCGCGGGTCGGCCTGGCCACGATGGTCGAGAACCTGCTGGGCTGGCGGATGGAGAAGGACCACTCGGCCGCCGACTGGTCGAGCTCGACCGTTGCCACAACCCTGGCTTCGATACGCAGCGCTGGACGTCGAGTTGCTGATCGAGTTGCGGAACGCACTCGAGTCAGAACTCGACAAGGCAAGGCAAACTCGCGTGGGCGCACGAGGAATTCGAGCATGTACGCACTGCGCCGGCGGCAGCCGTGTCGGTCGAGCGCTGGCGGCGGGTGTCAGGGATTCACAAGATTAGGCAGCGCCGGCAGCTGGCGATCGTTCGCTCGATGTGGAATGCCCGTGACGAGATCGCCCGCGAGACCGATACGTCCCCGAGCAGGCTGCTGCCCGATCTGTCGATCGTCGGAGTCGCGACCACGACGCCCGGCAGCGCCCGCGAGCTCGCCGGCTCACCCGACTTCCACGGGCGGGGTAGCCGCAAGTACCTGACGCAGTGGTGGGCGGCGATCGCCGAAGCCCAGCAGTTGCCTGAAGACGAGCTGCCCGAGCTGACCAGGCCGAGCGAAGGACCGCCGCCGGCGCACCGGTGGGCCGAGCGCGATAGAGCGGCCGCCGACCGGCTCGCGGCCGCGAAAGCGGTGGTTGCCGCCCTCGCCGACGAGCATGGACTGCCGGCCGAGAACCTGCTTCAGCCCGACGCCGTTCGCCGGCTCGCGTGGCGACCGCCGTCTGACCTGCTCGCCGGACCGGTCGGTGCCGACCTTCGCGGATTCGGCGCTCGCGAGTGGCAGATCGCGCTCACGGCTGGGCCGCTCGCCCGCGCACTCCTGCGCGCGGCGACCCACGACGCAGCCGCCGACTGACCTGCTCAACCCCGCGGGCAGTTGGCCGCATCGATTTCACCCGTACGCGCTACCCACTGCGACGAAGCCGCAGGTACCGTCTCTGCATGTCAACGCCCGTGGGGGGCTCGCACGTCGATGCCCTCGAGTACGTCACCGCGCTTCGCCGCTGCACGCTCGCGGTCAGCGTGATCCACGAGGTCGACATGCTCCCGACCGACGACGGCATCGTCCTGGTTGGCGTTCCTGACATTCCGGTCAGTTTTGAGCAGCTCGCTGAAGCCATCGGCGGCGCCGACCCGGCCGACTCCGTTGCCCAGGACCGCCTGCACCGGTGGTTACGAGCCCGCCGCGCGATCGCGGACAAGTCCCTCGACGAACTCGCCGAGACGATCAGGCCTGTCGCACTTGCCGATCGGCCACGACCTGCACCCTGGCCCGCGCTGGGTTCGGCAGCCCGTTCTTGGCGGTTCGCTCGATCTCGGCATCGGCTTCGTGGGCTTGCTCCCCGATCAGCCCGAGCTGGTATTCGTCACGCCGCCCAGCGTCGCTTTCCGCGGCAGGCATCGACGCCGACGCCCATGGTGGCGCGGCGCGATGGAGTACCTCGAGAACATGGGCGCACTGGCAACGACACGTTGGCGCCGCGACCCACGTGTGCCGCTACGACCGATGGGCGACTGTGACGTCCTCACGCTGCTCGCATCGCGAGTTCTGCGCGGGGCGCTGTGCGCCGATGCCGGCGGCATGCGAGCAATCGCCGCGCCGGTCCGCAACCGCGGCTGGCTCGACCTCTCGCGGATCGACGCTGCGTTTGCCTTAACCGCCGCCGCAATCGCCGACGACGAGAGCCGCGGCTTCCCGCGGCCGGTGCTGCTGACGGTCGATGAAGTGTCGATGGTCGCCGAAGGCGGTCGACCAGCCGAGATCGTGCTGCGCGACCCGGCGAGCGACGAAAAGGTTTGGCTGCGCGACGTCCTCTACCACTGACGTCGTGAACTGACTCGCGCGTCCGGACACAGCGCGGACGAACGCGCTAGTCGGTCACCGGCTGCGGTTGGTCGAGCGCGTCGATGCCGGCCACCGACTCGACGACCTGGCGGGCAATCTCCTGCGCCGTCAACCCGATGTCACTCAGCACTTCGCCGCGCTTGCCCTGCGGAAGGAACCGCTGCGGGATCGACTGCACCTGCACCGGAGTCGTGACGCCGGCCTCGCGCAGCGCCATCGCCACCGTCGAACCCGCGCCGCCTTGACGGCCGTGGTCTTCGATCGTCACAACCAAGTGAATGGGACGCCGCGAGGCCGGCGATGACCGGATTGACGGGGAGCACCCACCGCGGGTCGAGCACGGTCGAAGAGATGCCCTGATCGCCCAGCCGACCCGCCACGTCGAGGGCGAGTTCGGCCATCGGGTCCGAACGCCACGATCGAGCACGTCGGCATCGGGGTCGCGACGCAACACGTCGAGGCCACCGATGCGGTCGACCTGCTCGATGTCGTGCGGCAGCGCGCCCTTGGGAAAACGGATCGCCGTCGGGCCGTCGTCGATCGCCACGACCTCGCCAAGGAGTTCGCGAAGGCGCGCGCCGTCGCGAGGCAGCGCGATCCGCATGCCGGGGACCAACGACAGGATCGACAGGTCCCACATGCCGTTGTGACTCGCCCCGTCGTCGCCTGTGACGCCAGCCCGGTCGAGCACGAAGGTGACCGGCAAGCGGTGCAACCCGACGTCCATCAGAACTTGGTCGAACGCCCGGTTCAAGAAGGTGGCGTAGACGCAGAACACCGGGTGCAGGCCACCCATGGCCATGCCCGCTGCGGACGTCACTGCGTGCTGCTCGGCGATGCCGACGTCGACGATGCGATTCGGGTACGCCTTCGCGAACGCCGCGAGCCCGACCGGATGCAACATCGCGGCGGTGATCGCGACGATGTCGGGCCTCGACGACGCAATCTTGACGATCTCGTCGGAGAACACGCCTGTCCAGCTGGCCGGCTTCGGCAACTCGACACCGGTCACCGGGTCGAACGCGCCTGGGCCGTGCAAGTGGTCGAGTTCGTCGTCCTCGGCAGGGCCGTAGCCATAACCCTTGCGGGTCACGCAGTGCACGATGACTGGGCCGCCGAACTTGCGAGCCCGCGCCAGTGCAGCCTCGACAGCAGCGATGTCGTGCCCGTCGATCGGTCCGACGTACTTCAAGCCGAGATCCTCGAAAAGTCCTTGCGGCGTAAGGACATCTTTGAGTCCGCGCTTGATGCCGTGCAGGGCGTCGAACAGCGGATCACCGACGAGCGGCGTGCGGGTGAGAACTTCGCGCACCTTCTCAAGTGCCTTCTCGTAACGCGGATTCGTACGCAGCGTGGTGAGGTGCTCGGCGAGACCGCCGATCGTCTCGGAGTACGAACGTCCGTTGTCGTTGACGAGCACGACCACGGAGTGGTCCTTTGCGGCGGCGATGTTGTTGAGTGCTTCCCAGCACATGCCACCGGTGAGCGCGCCGTCTCCGACTACCGCCACGACGGTTCGCTTCTCACCGCGCACCGCGAATGCCTTCGCGAGTCCGTCGGCGTACGACAGTGCAGTCGACGCGTGCGAGTTCTCGACCCAGTCGTGCTCGGATTCGTCGCGGTTCGGATAACCCGAGAGGCCGCCGCGCTGGCGCAGCTTCGCGAACCCTTCCCGGCGTCCGGTCAAAAGCTTGTGCACGTAGGCCTGGTGGCCGGTGTCGAAGATGATCGGCTCGGTCGGTGAGTTGAAGACACGATGCAGCGCGATCGTGAGTTCGACCGCCCCGAGATTCGGCCCGAGATGCCCGCCGGTCTTCGCGACCGCACTGACCAGGAAGTCGCGGATCTCTTCGGCCAGTTGGGGCAACTGGTCGGCGTCGAGCCGCTTGAGGTCGTCAGGGCCCTCGACAGACTCGAGGAGACTCACGTGGACCTTCACCTCACCTGGTCGACGCCTGGGTCGGCTCGACCAGGCAATCGCGTCAGTCTAGTCGGGAGTAACAGCGGTCACACAGCGGAGATGAACACAGGGGTCTGTGAGAGGCAGGCTCCGGCGTCAGGCGGGCTCGAGCAGCGACCGGAGCACGAACTGCATGATGCCGCCGTGGCGGTAGTAGTCCGCCTCCCCAGGCGTATCGATCCTGACCACGGCCCGGAACTGGACCGTGCGGCCATCCTCGGTGTCGGCCTGCACGGTTACCTCGCGCGGCAGCGGGTCGGCGCCCGCGAGTCCGACGATCGTGAAGGTCTCCTCGCCAGTCAGGCCAAGTGACTCGCGGGTCTGACCATCGGCGAACTGCAACGGCAGAACACCCATGCCGATCAGGTTGCTGCGGTGGATTCGCTCGAACGATTCGGCAATCACCACCCGCACACCAAGCAGCGCCGTGCCCTTTGCCGCCCAGTCGCGCGATGACCCTGAGCCGTACTCCTTGCCCGCCAGAATCACGAGCGGCACGCCGTCGGCGATGTAGCGGGTCGATGCGTCGTAAATCGTCATCGCCTCGCCATCGGGCAGGTGCCGCGTGACGCCGCCTTCTGTCCCCGGAGCCAGCTGGTTGCGCAGGCGGATGTTGGCGAACGTGCCGCGGATCATCACCTCGTGGTTGCCTCGCCGCGAGCCGTAGGAGTTGAAGTCACGCGGCAGAACCCCGTGCTCCTGCAAGTACGCGCCTGCGGGCGAGTCCTTCTTGATGTTGCCGGCCGGCGAAATGTGGTCGGTGGTCACCGAGTCGCCAAGCACGGCAAGAACCCGTGCGTCGGTGATGTCGGTGACGGGCGCGGGCTTCCTGGTGATGCCTTCGAAATACGGTGGGTTCCGCACGTAAGTCGACGCGTCGTCCCACTCGAAGATGCTGCCGTCGGGGATCTGCAGCCCCTGCCAGCGCTCGTCGCCTGCAAAGACGTCGCCGTAGCTGTCGGAGAACATCTGCGACTGGATCGCCTGACCCACAACGTCGGCGATCTCTCGCTCGCTCGGCCAGATGTCGCGAAGGTAGACCGGCTGACCGTCGGAGCCCGTGCCCAGCGGCTCGGTCGTGATGTCGATGTCGAGCGAGCCGGCCAGCGCGTAGGCAACGACCAGTGGCGGCGACGCGAGGTAGTTCAGCTTCACGTCCGGATGGATGCGTCCCTCGAAGTTGCGGTTACCCGACAGCACCGCCGCTGCGGCAATGTCGTGGTCGGCGATGGTCTTGGAGATCGCGTCGTCGAGCGGGCCAGAGTTGCCGATGCACGTTGTGCAGCCGTAACCCACCAGGTTGAAGCCGAGCTTCTCCAAGTACGGCGTCAAGCCGGCCGCGTCGTAGTAATCGGTGACGACTTTCGAGCCCGGAGCGAGCGTCGTCTTCACCCAGGGCTTGCGGGAAAGCCCTTTCTCGACCGCGTTTTTTGCCACCAACGCCGCGCCGATCATGACTGAAGGGTTCGACGTGTTGGTGCAACTCGTGATGGCCGCGATGACAACAGCACCGTGGTCGATCTCGCACATCGTGCCGTCGTCGAGGGTCACCATCGCCCGGGCGCTCAACCTGCCGTTCGCACCGGTCGCCGCACTCGGTACACCCGCTGGCTTGTCGTCGGCGTGTTCGTGATCGATCGCCACCGGATCACTCGCGGGGAACGACTCTTCCGAACCCTCGTCGAGCGAGCCGTTGCCACCGGTCTTCTGCACATAGCCGCCGAGGACGTTGCGAAACGACGCCTTCGCATCCGACAGCGACACGCGATCCTGCGGCCGCTTCGGCCCGGCGAGTGACGGCACGACCGTCGAGAGGTCGAGCTCAAGGCGCTCGGAGTAATCGGGCTCGGCGGCCGGATCGTGCCACAGACCCTGTTCTTTCGCGTAGGCCTCGACGAGCGCGATTCGCTCCGGAGAGCGGCCGGTGAACGTCAGGTAGCGCAGGGTCTCGTCGTCGATCGGGAAGATGGCGCAGGTCGACCCGTACTCGGGGCTCATGTTGCCGATCGTTGCCCGGTTGGCGAGTGGCACGTTGGTGACGCCGGGGCCGTAGAACTCGACGAACTTGCCGACTACACCGTGACCGCGCAGCATCTCGGTGACGGTGAGCACGAGGTCGGTCGCAGTCGCCCCATCGGGCAACACGCCTGACAACTTGAAGCCGACGACGCGCGGAATCAGCATGCTGATCGGCTGGCCGAGCATGGCGGCCTCCGCTTCGATGCCGCCGACTCCCCACCCGAGCACCGCGAGCCCATTCACCATCGTGGTGTGCGAATCGGTGCCGACGAGGGTGTCGGGATACGCAACGCCGTCGCGGTCGAAGACGACCCGCGAGAGGTACTCAAGGTTGACTTGGTGGCAGATCCCCGTGTCGGGCGGCACCACCTTGAAGTCGGCGAATGCGCGCTGCCCCCACCGCAAGAACTGGTAGCGCTCGGCGTTGCGCTCGAACTCCAACTCCGCGTTGCGCACGAAGGCGTCTTCGCGACCGAAGACATCGGCGATGACGCTGTGGTCGATCACCAGCTCGGCCGGGCTGAGCGGGTTGATCCGCTCAGGGTCGCCGCCAAGGGCGACCATCGCCTCGCGCATGGCGGCTAGGTCGACGACGCACGGGACGCCGGTGAAGTCCTGCATGAGCACGCGGGCGGGAGTGAACTGGATCTCGGTGTCGGGCTCGCCTTGGGAATCCCACCCAGCCAGCGCGCGCACGTGGTCGGCGGTGATGTTCGCGCCGTCCTCGGTGCGGAGCAGGTTCTCGAGCAGCACCTTCAGCGAGAACGGCAGGCGCGCCGAACCAGGCACGGCGCTCAGGCGGAAGATCTCATACGACGCAGACCCGACCTGCAGGTTGCCACGACTACCGAAGCTGTCCACGCTTGCCTCCGCTCTCGCATCTCCCAAACAGTACGAGCGTACTGTTTGGAGCCCTGCCGCTGTCACTTACTAAGTTCAGGTCACCCTGACGTGGAAGCTGACGAACCAGTCCTCGTCGCTGGCGCCGTCGATCTCCAGGCGCCAGCTGTAGCGGCCCTCGGTCAGTGGCATCCCAGGACCGACCGAGACGACGACCGGCACATCGAAGGTGATGCCTTCGGGTGCACCGGGCGGGCGGCCCACCTCGATCTGTTGCTCATGGATCAGCGGGCTCAGCTGGTCAGGCGCCGGCCCGATCATGACGGGCCGACCGTCCTCGTCCTCAAGCCGCAGTCGCAGCCGATGCGGCTCGTGGGTTTCGTGCCACGGCACGTGCACGATGGCCACCACCGCATGCGCAAGCACGGGTGCGCCGCGGGCGACGGAGACCACCGTCCACCCGGCTCCGAGGATGTGGACCTTGCCGGCGGGGTCGACCTGTGCGGCGTCGCAGAGCAGCAGGGTGGCTTTCATGCGGTGACATCCCCATCGGTCGCGGCAGTCAGGATCGCGACACATTCCACGTGGTGCGTCTGGGGGAACATGTCGAACGCGCGCAGTTCGTCCAGTACGTAACCAGCCTGCGAGAAGCTGGCAAGATCCCGCGCAAGCGCCGCGGGATCACATGCAACGTACGCGATCGTTCGCGGGCGCAACCAGGCGATGCCTTTGACGACCGCCGCACCAGCGCCTGAGCGCGGCGGGTCGAGGACGACGATGTCGACCGCCCCGAACTGCTCGGGAGTCTTCAGCGCGGTCGCCACATCGGCACGTAGCAGGTGAGCCTGCGGCAGGTCGGCCAGATTCGTTGCCGCGTCCCTCGTCGCGACGGTCGACGACTCGACCGCGGTGACGTATCCGGTGGGTCCGACGGCGACCGCGAGCGAGCCGGCGAACAAGCCGACGCCGGCATAGAGGTCGAGCGCCCGATCACCGACGCGCGGACGCAGTCCCGCCATTACGGCCTCGGTCAATGTGTCGGCCGCGGCGGGGTGTACCTGCCAGAACCCGCCGGGGCTGACCCGCCAGCTGCGCCCTGCTGCCACTTCCGACAGCGCGCCGCCCTCACGCACGCCGCATCGTCGCGCCGCGGCCCGCGGCGGTGCGCACCAAGCGCTCGCCCGAGACAGACAGAGGCGGCGACCTCCACCTCGCTCACGCCGTCCCATCGAGCCTTTTCGACGCCCGCGGCTTCGACGAGCGGATGGGCGATCGGGCAGCGGTCGATCACCTCGACCTGGTGCGAGCGATGGCGCCGAAAGCCTGCGCGCCCGGTTCCGTCAACCGAGAAACGAACGCGTGTTCGCCAGCCGAACCCGTCACCAGGCAGCGCTTCGACAACCACGCTGCGGCTGATAGCCGGCGAGCCGCTGCAACTGCTCCATGACAATCGCGGCCTTGATGTCGCGCTGATACTGCGCGTCGGCGTGCTGCCAGTCGCACCCGCCGCATCCACCGGGCCTTGCAGCAGGACACGGCGGGACGACGCGGTGAACCGACGCGGTCAGCACGTCGATCGCATCGGCGCGCGCGAAATGCTTCGACTGTTCAGTAACGCGCGCCCGAACCCGCTCGCCAGGAAGGGCGTGCCGGACGAACACCACCTGCCCGATGTGTCGAGCGACACAGGACCCGCCATGGGCGGGCGGGCCGACCTCGACTTCGATCAGCGCACCGACGGCCAACGGCGTCACGCGCCGGGGGTTCCGTCCGGTGTCAATGCCTCGTCGAGTTCGGCGGCAGCCTGGGCCGACGACTTCAATTGCCACGGCACGCTCACCACCATGACGCCGGGCGAGAACAGCAACCGACCCTTCAGCCGCAACGCGCTCTGGTTGTGCAGGAGATGTTCCCACCAGCGGCCGACGACGTATTCGGGGATGAAGACGGTGATGACATCGCGCGGGCTGTTGCGACGGATCGAGCGGACGTAGTCGACGATCGTGCGGGTCACTTCGCGGTACGGCGAGTCAAGAACCTTCAAGCGGCACCGGCAGCCCGCGACGTTCCCATTCCGCTTCAAGTGCAGCGGTTTCTTCGCTATCGACGTTGACGGTCACGGCTTCGAGTACCGATGGCCGGGTCGCGCGTGCATAGGCCAGCGCCCGCATCGTGGGCTTGTGCAGCTTCGACAACAGCACGATTGCGTGTACGCGTGACGGCAAGGTTCGCTCTTCGTCAACGTCGGCGTAGAGCTCCGCTTTCACCATGTCGTAGTGCTTCCTGATACCGCGCATCATCACGTACAGCACCATCATCGCGACGATGGCGATCCACGCACCCTCGGCGAACTTCGAGATGAGGATGATGACAAGGACGAGCGACGTGACGACGGCGCCGATCGAGTTGATCACCCGAGAGCGGTACATCTGCCGCCGGCGTGGCCGGATCCGTCGTCAGCGGCAGGTTGCGATTCCAATGTCGGATCATCCCGAACTGGCTGTTCACGAACGAGACGAACACACCGACGATGTAGAGCTGGATCAGTCGGGTCGGCGAAGCAGAGAACGCGAAGATCAGCAGGATCGCAAATCCGGCCAGCAACAGGATCCCGTTGCTG
Source organism: uncultured Actinomycetes bacterium (assembly GCA_963799955.1). Taxonomy (GTDB): domain Bacteria; phylum Actinomycetota; class Actinomycetes; order Acidothermales; family Acidothermaceae; genus PALSA-607. The sequence goes on along the minus strand of CAWCZJ010000002.1, from coordinate 200,634 downwards.
AAGGCAAGTCGGTCACCACGGGTGTGCAACTGGCGGGGTAGGTAGCCGTCGCGAGCCAGAATCGACGCCAGCACAGGGAATCCGTTGAACGCCGTATTGGCCGCGAGCACCAGGATCAACGCCGTGACGGCCTGCAGGTAGTAGAAGCCGAGCGTCCGGTCGCCGCCGAACACCGTCGCGCCGATCTGGGCAATGACAGTCTTCTGGTGTGACCCTGGCGGCAATCCGAGATCGGTCGCCTTCGCGGCAACGTGCACGTGGCTGTGAATCGCCAGCGCGGTGATGGCGAGGAACATCGTGACGGCGAGGGCGCCGAGCATCGCGAGGGTGGCGGCAGCGTTGTCACTCTTCGTTCGGCCGAAACGACGGGACGCCGTTACTGATCGCTTCGACTCCGGTGAGCGCCGTGCACCCCGATGCAAAGGAGCGCAAGCAGCAAGAACACCAGCACGAAGCCGCTGTAGTGAGTCGGGTGGACGACGTGCAACCCGGCGCTCTCGGAAACCAGTTTGTGGCCGCGTGAAGAGCTTGCGTGAATCCCACGGCAATCAGCACCGCGATGCCGGCGATGAAGGCGTACGTCGGGATCGCGAACGCGGTGCCCGACTCGCGGATGCCGCGCAGGTTCAGCACCATGATGACGAGCACGATCGCGACGGATAACGCGACCTCGTGGCCCTGCAGCGACTGCACCGCCGACGTGATGTTCGCGACGCCGGAACTCACCGATACCGCAACGGTCAGCACGTAGTCGACCATCAGCGCGCTAGCGACGGTCACCCCCGCGCGGCGCCCGAGGTTGACGGTCGCGACCTCGTAGTCGCCGCCCCCACTGGGATACGCGTGCACGTTCTGCCGGTACGAGGCGACGACCACCAGCATGAGGAACGCGACGCCCGCGGCCGCGTACCAGGTGTAGTGCAGGAGCGCCAAGCCACCGGCCGACAACACGAGGAGGATCTGCTCGGTGGCGTAGGCGACCGACGACAAGGCGTCGCTCGCAAACACCGGAAGCGCCAGCCGCTTGGGGAGCAGCGACTCCCCCAGCCGGTCACTACGTTGTGGCCGACCGACCAGCACCCGTTTGAACACACCGCTGGCGATGGACACGTCAAGATGCTAGGCGATAGCCGTCCCAGGCCCCGCCGGCCGCACCGTGTAGCGTTCCCCAGGCACACTGAAGGAGACAAGCCAACCGTGCATGTCGTGATCATGGGATGCGGCCGGGTCGGGTCGACCTTGGCGGACGGCCTCGAGGAACTCGGGCACTCCGTCGCCATCATCGACATCGACGCACACGCATTCCGCCGGCTGCCGCCCCATTTTCGGGGTCGCAAAATCCACGGCGTGGGCCTGCACCGCACGGTGCTTGAAGAGTCCGGCATCCGCCAGGCGGGGGCTTTTGCTGCGGTGAGCAGCGGTGACAACTCCAACATCATCGCGGCGCGGGTCGCCCGCGAGACCTTCGGCGTCGAGAACGTGGTCGCCCGGATCTACGACATCCGCCGAGCAGAAATCTACGAACGTCTCGGCATCCCCACGGTTGCGACCGTGAAGTGGACGGCCGACCAGATGCTGCGCCGGGTGCTCCAGGAGGGCGCCCAGGCGTTGTGGCGCGACCCGACCGGCACCGTTCAGCTCGCCGAGGTCCATGTCGCGACGGGCTGGATCGGGCGGCGGTTGTCGGAGATCGAGACCGCTGCCGGCATCCGGGTGGCGTTTGTGACCCGCTTCGGCGAGGGCGTTCTGCCGACCCCCGACACCGTGTTCCAAGAGGGCGATCTGCTGAACATCATCGTGCGCGACAAAGAGACCGACAAGGCGATCGCCGTGCTTGCCGCACCTCCGGAGGAGAACGGCTGATGCGGGTCGCCATTGCTGGAGCCGGTGCCGTCGGCCGATCGATCGCCGCCGAGCTTGTCGAGAACGGTCACGAAGTTCTCGTCATCGACAAGGACAGTCGGGCCATCGACGTCGACGCCATTCCGGGCGCCGAGTGGGTACTCGCCGACGCCTGCGAGATCGCCAACCTCGACGAACTCGGGCTCGACCGCTGCCAAGTTGCGGTCGCCGCGACCGGCGACGACAAGGTGAACCTCGTGGTGTCACTGCTCGCGAAGACCGAGTACGGCGTCCCCAGGGTGGTAGCCCGGGTGAACGACCCGGTGAACGAGTGGTTGTTCGACGAGTCGTGGGGTGTCGACGTCGCGGTGTCGACCCCGCGCCTGCTTTCCGCTCTTGTCGAAGAAGCGGTCAGTGTCGGCGACCTCGTTCGGCTCATGACGTTTCGACAGGGCCAGGCGAACCTCGTCGAGTTCACCCTGCCGCCGACCGGCCGCTACGTCGGGCAGCGGGTGGGCTCGGTGCCGTGGCCTGCTGACAGCGCGCTGGTGGTCATCTTGCGTGACGGCCGCGTCATCGTGCCGAGCGCCGACGACCCGCTCGAGGGCGGCGACGAGCTGTTGTTCGTGGCTTCGCCAGACGTTGAAGACGAGTTGCGCGCACTACTGCTGCACGGCGAGTAGCGACGAGCCGGCAGCGATTACGAGCCGGACGGACGCAGTTCGTAGCGTGGGTTGAACATCACCCGGCGACCGTCGCGTTGCGTCATCCGCCCCTGAGCCTTGATCACCCGGCCGGGTTCGATACCGGCGATGCGACGCCGACCGATCCACACGACATCGACTGAGCCGGAACCGTCCCACAATTCGGCTTGCAGGGACGGCGATCCGCCACGCGGTTGAATCGTGACCGTGCGCAGCATGCCGACGACGCAGACCTGCGACCGGTCTTGGCAACGCTGAACGGGCGTGCCGCCGCTTTCGAGCGACTGCTCCTGGCGGTTCTCCGCTTCGAGAACGTGCTCGGGAGTCGTCAGCCGGTGCAGTGCCCTGCGCAGCACACCGGGCGAACCTGCCTCTTCGACAGCCGTCGCCGACACACCTGCACTACCTGAGTCAGGTGCCGCGACCGCCTCGGACTCCTTCATGGCTGAAAAGAATACCGGTCAGCGGGTCTCAGTGATCTCGCGGCCACGCGGCGGCAACTCGAGAACTGGCTTTTCTGCGGTCCTCGTCGCCGCCTGCCGCGGCCTCGCGCGCGGCCGTCGCTTCACGCGGCAGCCGCAACTGCAGCGGATCGCGCGGCGCCATCGGATCGGTACCGCGAACCACCACGACACTGGTCAGCACCGTTTCGAGGACCTCTGCCTGCGCCGGATGCGTCGCCGCCGGACCGCTGAACACGCCGCGCAAGAACCACCGCGGCCCGTCGAAGCCGACGAACCGCAACTGCTGTTCGGTCACTTGCCCCGGCGTAACCTCGGCGCGGACGCGGGTGTGCAACTCGGTCCCGAATTCGGTTTCAGTCTCGTCGGCCTGGCCGCCGTCTGCGCGTACCGACTCGGCGATCTCGGTGCGCACCTCATCCCAGATGCCGCCGTTGCGGGGCGCGGCAAAAGCCAGCACCTGCAGCGAATTCGTGCCGTGCACGATGGTGGCGGCGATCGGCTGCTGCGCCTCGTTCATCTCGACGCGAACTTCAGTTCCCGGCAACACGGGCACTCGCAGGCACCCCAGGTCGAGTCGTGGCATCGAGCCGTCGCCGCCGGCCTCCTCGTCGTCGAGCGGACGCCGATCGCGAACCGGCGCGACGTCGGTGGCAGCAGTCGTCGCGCCGCTGCGTCACCACTCGACGTCCGATCGGCTTCGTCTAGCGCTGCGTCATCGACGTCCGCCACCGCGCCGTTCTTGTCTTTCTTGCCGCGCCCGAATGCCATCACGAACCTCCGCTTGTCGGGTCTGGCACGGCACCGGCCACAGCGTGGCTGAAGCCGCCGCTAGAGCCATGGCCCGCGGCGCCTCGGTCGGAGCCTGGCAACTCGCTGACCTCGTGGAACGTGGCGTGTTCGACCCGTTGGATCACCAGCTGGGCGATCCGGTCCCCCGCCGCGAGCCGGACTGGCTCCCGCGGGTCGAGGTTCACCACGATCACCTTGATCTCGCCACGGTACCCCGCATCGATCGTGCCCGGGGCGTTGACGAGGGCGACCCCGCAGCGCGCAGCGAGGCCAGACCGCGGATGCACGAACGCCGCGTAACCCGTCGGGCAGCGCGATGGCGATGCCGGTCGGCAACACGATGCGCTCCCCCGGCGCGATCTCGGCCGCCTCAGTCGTGACCAAGTCGGCGCCGGCGTCGCCGGGATAGGCGTACGACGGCAGCGGGACGTCGGGGCGCAACCGCGTCACGAGCACTGGCAGGTCGTTCACGGGTTCACTCCGACGCCCGACGTGTCGCTGCCGCGATTCAGTGACGCTTCGACCAGATCGGCTCGGCCGTATGCGGTGAAATGCTCGACCGGCACCGTGACGAACAAGGCCGATGAACGGATCGCGATGACGCCGTCGGTGTCGCCATGTCGGGCGACCAAGCGACCCTCGGCGCTGGTGTAGATCTTCCGGCCTGACACGCCAAGGCAGCGCGCCTCGATGCGCACGATGGATCCCACTGGCACTGGCGCAAGGAAGTCGGTTTCGAGTCGCGCGGTCACCGCCGGCATCCGCAGCACCCACAGCAACGTGCCCTGCGTTTCGTCGAGGGCGGCGGTGAGCAAGCCGCCGTGGGCGAGACCCGCCGCGCCCTCGTGGTCCTCGGTGACGACGAACTCCGAAATCACCTGCACGTCGTCGCCGACGATAAAAGTCATGTGCAACCCGGCCGGCTGCGCGACACCGCAGCCGTAGCAGCGCGCGTAATGCGGGCCGAGCGTCGTGCCAGGCGCTGGCGCGTCCGGCGCCGGAGTCGCCGGTCGCAAGTCCTCAGGCAATGCCAGCGGAGGCAGCAGACCCGAAGCTGGCCGCTGCGCGCCGGCGTTCGTATTCACGAAGGGCGACACTACCGGCCGACGACGAAGCCGGCAGCCGGGCAGGCTTATCGCCCAGGGCGCAGTGCTGCGTAGCCTTGCGTCTGTGCCGAACCCGCCGAGACTGCAGTTCCACGAGCGACGAACGGTGCCGTGGTGGTGGTCCGTGGTCGGTGCGGTGATCGCCGTACCGACAACCGAGGCGGTCGTGGTCATGGGGCCTGAGATGTCGAACCAACACCCGACGTGGGCGTTGGCCATCGGCTGCCTGGTCGTCACGCTCGCCCTCGAAGCAGCGTTCCTGGTGCTGCTCGGACGCTCGACAGTTGACGTCGACGAATCGGGTCTGCGTGCGGGCAAGGTCGCATTGTCGGCCAGTCACATCGGTCGCGCCCGCCCGCTCGACGCAGCCGCGGCTCATCGCCTGCTCGGGCCCGGACTCCGGGCCGACGCGGAGCTTTCGTTGCGGCCGTGGATCAAGACGGCTGTTCAGATCGAAGTCGACGACATGAACGACACGACCCCGTATTGGGTAGTAGCGACCCGTCGACCTTCGGAGTTGGTCGCGGCACTCGAGTTCGTTCGCTATGCGAAGGCGGAGCTATGAGCAAGAAGCAAGCGCGGACGACGGACGACCGAGAGCGACGCCGACGGCACCGGCCGGCGGTCGACCGGAAACGATCGCCCGCAAGCTCTACTCGGCCGTCGCGGCAACCATCGCGGCCCGGATCGCCGGCATTGTGGTCAACCGAATCTGGGTAAAGGCCACCGGCAAGAAGCCGCCGACCGACACAAAATCACCCGACGTGAAGTGGACCGAGGCCGTCGCCTGGACGGCGCTTGTCGGCAACCTCAGTGACGATCGCCCGGCTGCTGGCGAGTCGGCGCGCGGAAGGAACCTGGGAAAAGGTCAGCGAGGAACCTCCCAAGTAACGACAAAAGGGCGACCGCATGCTTGCGCATCGGTCGCCCTACTGTCTGTCGCTACTACTTACGCAGCGCACTCTCTACATCGGGAGTGCTTGCTACGCGGCGCACTCTCTGCAAACCATCTGGCTGCCCGCACTCGTCGCGAGCTGGCTGCGGTGATGCACCAGGAAGCAACGCGAACAGGTGAACTCGTCTGCTTGCCTTGGGAGCACCCGCAGTGAGAGTTCCTCGTTCGAAAGGTCCGCGCCAGGCAGTTCAAAGGACTCGGCGAGATCCGCCTCGTCGCCTTCGAAGACGCCACCTTGCCTGTCGGCTCGGCGTGCCTTCAGCTCTTCGAGACTGTCTTCACCAAGGTCCTCGTCAACCTTGCGCGGGGTGTCGTAATCGGTCGCCATGGGAACCTCCGGTGCCTCGTCATCCTCGGTCGTGCTTGTGCCGTTCCGGTCGCGCTATCCGCGGGGTCGCCTGGCGTCCGTCTCTCGACGGTCAACGATCCGCGGGCTGCGGCGCGGAGTGTAACGCTCAACTCCCCCAACTTGTGCCCGCTGGCGCGCAGATTGTGCCGCATCTTCGCTGCTTCGGGCTTGCGACCCGCCGCACCGACCCCTCGACGTCCCCATCACCCGCCCGCTGTCGTGCGGGTTCGTCCGGTATGCCCAGTTCTGTGCGGTCCAACCATGCGTACCCGACGGTGCGGAACCGCAGCCGATTCTGCGTCGTCGGCGTGCACATCGGCTCGCCGCTTGCCCAACCTGAGGGGTTCTTGCCCAACTACACGCCATGCACTCTTAGAAAAGGTTCGACAAACCTTCACCGGCCGTTCGAAGAGCCGACCTCAGTCGTGATCCGCGCCGAGCTCAGCCACCAAGTCATGCAACGCACCGAAGACCCCAGGAGTTGCAGCGACCAGCAAATCGCCGTCCGCCGGTCGACCGTGCAGACCTTCGACTCGAGCACCAGCCTCAGCCGCCACCAATCCCGCGGCCGCGTGGTCCCACAGGTTCAACCCGCGCTCGAAGTAGCCGTCGAGTCGCCCGCACGCCACCGCGCAGAGATCCAGCGACGCGGCACCGAGTCGGCGGATGTCCCGCACCCGCGGCAGCACCCCGGTAAGAACCTGGGCCTGGCGGGCCCGCCGCGATGCGTCATAGCCGAACCCGGTGCCGACCAGGGCCTGCGAGAGTTCGGAGCAGTTCGACACGAAGATCGGGACGCCGTTGAGCCGGGCACCCTTGCCTCGCTCGACCGTGAACATCTCGCCCTTGCTCGGGTCGAGCACCGCACCCGCGACGACGACGCCGCCAACCTCAGCGGCGATGGAGACCGCCCATTGCGGCAGGCCGTACAGGTAGTTCACCGTGCCGTCGATCGGGTCGACGATCCAGCGCACCCGGCTGCCGCCGCTTGCCCCGCCGCCCTGCCCTTCCTCGCCGAGCATGGCGTCATCGGGTCGGCTCGCTTTGATCGTGCTCGCGATCAACCGCTCCGCTGCGGTGTCCATCTGGGTCACGACGTCAGTTGGGGTCGACTTCGTCGCCACGACTAGGTCGGCCGGCCTGGCGTCGATCAGAAACTCACCAGCGATCCGAGCCGCTGTGACGGCAAGCTCGAGCAGATGGGCCGTTGACTCATCGGCCATGTGGCGCCCCTGCTCGACCCCAGGGCGCTGTCAACCCGCGCCCGGCAGCAGTCCGCTGGGCATACGTCGTGCGCCGGCCCGAGGCTTCCCAGTGCGCGCGGTGGAACCTCGCCCATGCGCTCCAGCACCAACTCGCGCACCATCGAAACGAACGGCGGCGCGGTTCCGACAGTCGCCGACCTGACAAACGCCAGCCCGAGTTCGGCGGCCGTTTCGGCTGCCTCGGTGTCGAGGTCGTAGACGACCTCCATGTGGTCAGACACGAAACCGATCGGGACGACGACCACGGCCCGCGCGCCCGTCCTTCGCGAGCTCGGTCAGGCGATCGCCGATGTCCGGCTCCAGCCAAGGCACCGACGGCGACCCGCTGCGGCTACAAAAGGACAGCGTGCCGCCGTGATTTCCCGCCGACGCCCTGCGGTCACGAGGCGGATCGCCTCACTGAGCTGAGTCGTGTAGGCGCCGCCGCTCGGGCCGCTCGTTGCTTCCATCGCGGACGGGATCGAATGCGCGACAAACGCGAGCGGCGCATCGTCGCGATACTCCGCAGGCAGTTGCTGCAACGCCGCTTCGACGCCACGAATCATCGGCTCGATGAAGCCGGGATGGTTGAAGTACTGCCGGAGCCGATCGACCGTAGGCGCGCCTTCACCCACTTCGACGCGCGCCCGCTCGATGGCATCGAGGTACTGACGGCAGCTGGAGATAGCTCGCGTACGCAGAGGTCAAGAACGCAATCGCGTTGGTGATGCCGTCGTCGCGCATCTGTGCCAGCACGTCGGGCAGCTGTCGGCGCCCAATGCCGGTTTGCCCAATACAACGGCAGCGCGACCCCGTGCTCGTCGAACTCGTCGCGTAGTGCTGCGAGCAGCGCACGGTTCTGGCCGTTGATCGGGCTCACTCCGCCCACGCGGTAGTAGTGCTGGGCAACGTCGACCAACCGCTCCCGGGGCACCCCACGACCGGCGGTCACATTCTCCAGAAATGGCATCACGTCGTCGGGCCCTTCAGGACCACCGAATGAGACGAGGAGCACGGCGTCATAGGGTCGCATCTTTCGATCCTCCCAGTTGCCGACGGCTGACCGACGAAAGGCTCCACCGTGCACGTCCTGCTGATCGGCCCCCCGGCCTCGGGCAAGGGCACCCAAGGCCGCCGCATCGCGGCTCGGTACGGGGTCACCTACCTGTCCTCCGGAGAAATCCTGCGCAAGGAGGTCGCCGCCGGCACCGAGCTTGGCAAGCGGGTCGCCGATGACCTGGCGGCCGGCGATCTGGTACCCGACGAGCTGATGCTCGAGGTCCTGCGGGCGCCGTTGCAGGCGGCACTGACCAGTGGCGGGTACGTGCTTGACGGATTTCCTCGCAACGTCGCACAGGCACGCGAACTCTCGGCGTACGCCGCGGAGCTCGGTGGCACGCCAGAAGCGGCGGTGTGGTTCGACGTCGAGGACGCCGAGCTACTGCGACGCACCCGCAGCCGCGCAGTGGCCGAAGGCCGTGTCGACGATGTCGACGCGGTTGCTCGTCACCGCATCGACGTCTACGCCGCAGCGACGGCACCCCTCATCGACCACTACCGCGCACAAGACCTGCTGATCCGCATCGACGCATCGAAGCCGGTCGACGAGGTTACCGACGTGCGTCCTGGCAGCGCTCGAACCCTTTGAAACAAAGGGAAGCTAGCGCGCTTTCGATCAGCCGTGCGTCAGTCGCATCCACATCGAGCGGTGCATCTCTGCGTCCGGCGCCGCACCCGGTCGGCTGTCTGCACGCCGGGTACACAAAGCGCTCAGCCAACTCGCAACCGCACCGGGCTGCTCTTCGAGATCGCGCAACGGAATCGCCGCGAGGCTGATTGCCAGCTGCGCGAACGCCGGCGCCTCGACATCGGCCGGCGAGCTCGCCGTCACCGACGATCTCGAGAGCGAGATGCGCAAGCGGGCAGTAGAAGAACAGCAGGCGATCATGCAGCGGCACGAAGCGATGCCATGTGAACGGGCTCGCCTCGAGGATTCCCACAGAGTCTCTGCCGCGGCGATGTGCCGCGATGACAGGACGCCGAGTGGCTGATCGCCGCCGAGTAGATACGGCGCCACGGCGGCGGCGACGGCGAGGCTGTCCTGCGGATCGATCACGAACAGCTGAGCCGTGGTCGGATCGAAGTGGCCGAGCGCACCGCCGGTCGCGAGGCTCACCTCGAGCACGGCTCCGCGAGGGCGTGGTTGCACGGCGACGACCAGACTGCTCATTCTCGATCTTTCGACCGGTCGAGCGCCGCCGCCGCTCGCCCGTTTGGGGTGCGGCCCATGCCACGAACGTCGGCAATCGCTACCCGATTGGCCGAAGGACCCGTCGGCGCGGCAGACTGCCTTCCGATGCGGGCGAGCACATGGGGACGCATCGATAGTCGGTGAGGAGGTCAGATGGCGGAGCTTCGGCTGGTAGGCGTGAGCGAGGACGGCGAGCGCCTGGTTCTGACCGACGACGCCGGCGTCCAGCACACCATCGTCATCGACGAACGACTTCGGGCCGGAGTCAACGGCCACCTCTCGCGGCTGGGCCAGCTCACGATGGCACTCGAGAGCCGAATCTCCCCGCGCGAGATCCAGAACAGAGTGCGTAGCGGTGAGTCGGCCGAGCATGTCGCGGAGAGCGCCGGCGTCCCGCTCGAACGGGTCTTGAGGTTCGTCGGCCCGGTGCTTCGCGAACGCGAGCACATCGCCGACCAAGCACGGCGCGCGCGGCTGGCTGGCAGCAGCGGCCCAACGTCGCTGCTCGGCGACCTCGTGACCAGAGCCGCGAACAGGCGCGACGTCGACCCCGACGACGTCGACTGGGACTCCGCGCGCCGCGAAGACCAAACCTGGGTCGTCACGACCACCTGGCCTGACGGCACCACGGCGATGTGGGCACTCGACCTCCTGCGCCATCAAGCCACGCCGCTCGACGCCGCAGCCCGGCGCATCAGCGGATCCGTCGATGAAGCGATCGAGGACACCACGTCGTCCCGTGGCTTCCCCGACATCGCGAACTCCCCAGACTTCGCGCGCTTCGATGCGAATCAAACCGATGCTGTGCGGCTCGAGAGCGACGCCGACACCGGCGCGAAGGTGCACCAGTTCGTCCCGCGATCAGTGCCAACCGCAGTCGAAGACCTGCCGCTCGACGAGGCCATCGACGACGCGGTTGAGGAGATTGAGCTGGACGACGAGGTGTTGGCCGACGTCGACGAGTCGCCCGCTGCTGACGCTGCGGTCGAGGACGATGAGGCGATCGCGACGACCGAGCCGCCGCCGAGCCTGCGGCCGGCACCCCGCGACGACAGGGCGGGCGCGCAGTGCGACGGGCCGCGGTGCCGAAGTGGGACGACATCATGTTCGGCATGAAGCCGAAAGACGGTTCTTAAGCCTCTGACCTGCGGTTATACGTTCGTGGCCGCACGGCACCCGCTGCTACGGCCGCAACACCGAAGAGCACGGCCACCAGCCACAGGGCACTCAACAGGCTGGTCTCCTGGGCCAGGAAGCCGACGGCGGGCGGCCCGGCAAGGTTGGCGAAGTAGCCGATGCTCGCGACCACGCTGACGCGGGCGGCCGGGTTCGGGCCGCTCTCGGCGGCGGCAGACATACCGAGCGGGAACCCCATCGAGACGCCGATCGCCCACAGCAGCACTGCTATCAGCATCACCACCGGGTTTCCGAACAGGATGAACAGCGAGATGCCCGACGATCCCCACGATCGAGGTGATCCGTACCGTCCGAACGCGGCCGAGTCGGTCAACGACGGGACCACCGAACACCCGGGCAGTCGTCTCACCAATCGCGAACGCGGTGAAGAACAACGCGGCGATCGCGGCCGGGCGGCCGTGACCGTCACTGGCGGCCAGTGTCAGCCAGTTGTTGGCCGACCCCTCGCCGAGCTCGGCGCCGAGCATCACCAGACCGATCAGGAGCAGGGTCAAGTCGGTCCAGCCGAGCAGCCAGCCGCGGAACCGGGCTGCGCGCGGCAACCTTTCCGCGGCACTCACCTGCACGTCACGCGATCCGTCGGGAATCGCGGCGGCGGCGACCAGGGCGATCACGACGATGAGCGCTGCCTCGGCACTGAACTGCACAGCCGGACTGACGTTGAGCGCGGCACAGCCGGCGCCGATGCCGGAGCCGATCGCAGCGCCCGCGGACCACGCCCCGTGCATGAACGGCATGAGCGTGCGGCCGAACGCACGCTCGATGGCCGCTCCTTCGACGTTGATCATGACGTCGAGCGTGCCGATCGCCAAGCCGGCGACCACGAAGCCCACGGCAACGACCGGAACGGACTTCAGGGCGCCCGCACCGACTCCCACGACCGTCACAGCCACGGCGATCAGCAGCATGGCCGCGGGGAGCGCACGGCGGGGGCCGAGCCAGCCCAGGATCGGGGTCGAAACCAACAGGCCGGTGACCGACCCGACGGTGATGCCCGCGAGCAGCACGCCGAGACCGCCGGTGCCCAGGTTCAGGTCTGCACGGATCGCGGGCAAGCGGGGGCCCCAGGTCGACAGCGCAAGGCCGCCGACGGCGAAAGCTGCGACGATCGCGTTGCGCCAACGGACCAGCGTCGGCCGATCGAAGTCTTCGAGAGATATGATCGTTCGATCAGACATGGAGATCATTCAATCACGGTGAGATCGGCGGTCAGGCATGGGGAGCAAGCTCCGGCAGAAGGAGATCCTCGACGCGCTCCATCGTGACGGTCGGGTCGAGGTGCCCGAACTGGCGCGAGCGTCTCGGGCATCTCGGCGATCACCATCAGGCGCGACCTCGATCAGCTCGCCGAATCCGGTGCGCTGCGGCGCGTGCGGGGCGGCGCGGTCACGAACTCGCTGCGGGGCGAGGGCCTTCCCTTTGAGGTCCGCGCCGTCGACGACTCTGCCCTCAAGGCGCGGCTGGCTCGGGCAGCTGTCGCCCTGATCTCGGACGGCGAGGCGGTGGCGGTCGACAGCGGCACGACAGGGGCGGCCGCCGCACTCGCTCTCGCGAACCGGAGTGTCACAGCGATGCCGTTCTCGGTTCAGGGCATCGCCGCGCTCGCCGCCGGCTCCGGCGTCACCCTGCTGCTACCAGGTGGCTCGGTGCGACGCCCCGAGGGCACGATCGTCGGCCCGCTGGCCCTGCAAACCCTTACCGCCCTGCGCTTCGACACCACGATCCTGACCTGCTGCGCCGCGGCCCCCGACGGTTGGTGTCACGGCGTACGACCTTGACGACGCCGCCATCAAGCGCGCCCTGCGTCACGCCTCTGAGCGCACGATCCTGATCGCGGAAGGCGCCAAGTTCACGCGTAGCGCCATGGCGGTCGTCTGCCGCCTCGACGAGGTCGACGTATTGGTCACCGACGACTCAGCCCCGGCCGAGGTCCTCGCCCGCCTGAGCGAGAAGCGGCGTCCACGTCGTCACGGCGTGATCGCTGCGGCTGCGCATGTATCAGACGAGCGCTCGCCCGCTCTTCTTTGTGGAGGCCGGCAGTCCGCCGGCCGAAGCGAAGCGCAGCGAACGATCCAGGAGAGCGCGTGACCGTCATGGTGACTGCCGACAAGCTCATGGTCGCCCTCATCCGCGGGCGTGCCAGCTCCGTGCCGGATCGAGGTCGACGCCAACGTCGCCCGAGCGCGCAGCCGCGAACGAATCCTGCTCGTTCAACGCACCCTCGCGCGGCGGCGGCAACGCGTCATCGCCACCCGACGGCTGCCATGACAGGCGCGCGCACGACGCCGATGGCTACCCCAACTTTCGCGACCACCGCGACCCGCGCTGCGTGCGATCATCACGAAACGCGCACCACGACCATCGCGGCATCACGGCCCAAGGAGTAGTCATGCATCTGGAACGCAACGACGCGATGTCTCGTCTTCTCGACCGCCATCCCACGATCCAGCACGTCCCTGGGAGCTCCGGCCAAGGCACGCTTATCCGCCGCGACCAGTTGCTGGTGTCAGGACGTGACGCCGGCGCCGTAGAGGAACGAGCCAGTCGATGGCTCGACAGCCGCGAGGACGACGCGGAAACCGGCGTCGCCATCCTGCGCCTGCGGCCTGGGGTCGACGTATGCGACCTCGCCTCGAACCTTGACGGGTGCGGCCGCTCACCGCACCCTCAACGCCGGGCCCAACCACGTTCTGACCGCCGCCCCGAACTGGGCACCCGGGCCAGCCGACGAGCCGGTGCCGGCCGACGCCGTCCCAGCACCGCACTTTCCGTCTGAGACGCCGACTCGCCCGATCACGGTCGCGATCCTCGACACCGGCATCTCGCCGCACCCGTGGTTCACCGGCCAGAGTTGGTACAGCGCCTGCGGCCCTGAGGTCCAAGAAGTCCCGGACGCCGACGACGACACTCGGCTCGACTCGGTCGCTGGCCACGGCACCTTCATCGCCGGCGTCGTCGCGATGCAGGCTCCCGCTGCCAGCCTCACCATCGGCAAGGTCATCGCGGGCGACGGCGTCACCGACGAACTTCGCCTCCTGCGCGGGTTGGCCCGGCTACGCGCGCACCATCACCACCACCGGACGCCCGTCGACGTCATTAGCCTGTCGCTTGGTTGCTACACCCACGACGACAAACCCTCACCTGTTCTCGAGCACGGGCTGCACGCCTTCGGTCACGAGACTGTCGTCGTCGCGTGCGCCGGGAAACTTCAGCAGTGATCGCCCTTACTGGCCGGCAGCGATGAAGCGCGTGGTGGGCGTCGCCTCGCTCGATGCTGATGGCTTCGGCCGAGCTGAGTTCTCCAACTACGGCTGGTGGGTCGACGCCTCCACCGTCGGCGAGAACGTCATCTCGAGCTTCTTCACCTTCGACGGACCGGTCGGCAGCTCCCCCACATCCGAAGACTTCACCGGCTACGCGGCATGGAGCGGCACCTCGTTCGCCGCACCACGGGTTGCGGGCGCGATCGCGGCCCGTGCCGCGGCGCACGGCGTTTCCGCTTCAGCCGCCGCCGCCGAGATCCTCGACCCGACCGACCACCCCTCGATGCCCGATCTAGGCGTCCTGGTCGAGCCATGACCCAAAGTGCCTCCTCCAGAGTCGGCAGCGTTGGCCAAAGTGCCTCCAGAGTCGGCAGCGCGACCGATATCGTCATGAACCTGTGCAACCCGCGTCCCGCGGGCCGAACCGACCCCATCGGGAGGGCCCTGCCGTGCTTGAGCTCAGCACCAGCGAGCTCCTCGAGCAGGCCGCGGCAGGCAACAGCGCAGCCTGGGACGAGATCGTCAGCCGCTACTCCGGTCTGGTCTGGGCGGTCGCGCGCGGGTTCGCCCTCTCCATGGCCGATGCTGCGGACGTCAGCCAGACCACGTGGTTGCGGCTCGTCGAGCACCTCGGAAAGCTGCGCGAGCCCGAACATCTCGGCGGCTGGCTCGCCACGACCGCACGTCACGAATGCCTGCGCACGCTGCGCAAGAGCGGCCGCGAAGTTGTCGCGTTCGATGCCGACATCGACATCGAGTCCGGCGAGCCGACGCCCGAAGCCGTGGTTCTGGACGACGAGCGGGATCGACTTGTCTGGTTGTCATTGGGCGAGATCCCGCAGCGCTGCCAGGTGCTACTGCGCGCACTGTCAACGCTCACCACCTCCGAGCTACGACGAGGTGTCCGCAGCACTCGGCATGCCCATCGGCAGTATCGGCCCGACCCGCGCGCGGTGTCTCGACCATCTCAAGAAGCGGCTGCAAGCCCACGAGGTCGACACCAGAACTCGGGAAGGAGGCGCGTGATGTCGGAGCCAACCGCCGACCCGATGTTCGCCACGCTCCGTAACGTGATCGACCACGCCGATCCGGTGCCGCAGGCCGTCGTCGACGCGGCGCGCGCCGCCTACACCTGGCGGACCATCGACGCCGAGCTCGCCGAACTGACGGCCGACTCCGCGATGGCCTCTGCAGGGCGTGCGATCGGCATCCGCGCCGCGACTGCTGACCTTTGAAGGCGCCGGCGTCGAGGTCGAAGTCGAAGTCGCCCAAACAGGCTCGACGAGGCACTTGTCAGGCCAACTGGTCCCGATGGGAGCTGCCCAGATCACGGTGCGCTGGTCGGGCGGCACACAGGAGACAACGGCTGACGACCTCGGTCGATTCGCCATCGATCGCATCCCTGCCGGCAGCGTGAGTCTCGCGATCCTGCGCAGCGGCACCGACCAGCCGATCGTGACGAGCTGGATCTCTATCTGACACGCTGCACAGCATGTCGGTGACCAATCAACTGGAACTGACGCAGCTGCAGCGGCGAGCCGAAGCGGTCTACGCCCAGGTGTGGGTTGCACCCGCTCGAGCCGCAGGAATCGCACGGCGGCTCATCGATGAAGCCGAGCACAGACCCGACCGCACAGGTGATGGCGATGCGCGCGCTCGCCCTGACGGTGCGCCAATCCGCGGGGCCGACGGACGTCGATCAAGATCCTGCGCGAGGCCGTCCGTCTTCGGTGAGCGCCACCACTTGGGCAGATGCGTCGCCGAAGCACGCATGACCTACGCCGCGCTGCTTGCCGACATGGGTCGGATACCCGCTGCGCTCGCCGAATGTGATCGCGCCGCGGAAGTCTTGAAAGGCAAGGATGCCGGGCCGCTGCTCGCCCAACGCGCGCTGATACTCGCGCGGGCCGGCCGGTCGAGGAGGCGATGTCGAACTTCGCCCGCGCACTGCCCCTACTGCGGGCGGCGAACGACATCCAGTTCCAGTGCTTGCTCTTCATCAACCGCAGCAACCTGCTCGCCTACCTCGGACGACTCGCGGCCGCCGAGCGCGATCTTCAAAGCGGCATCGCATTAGCCCGCACGCATGGTCTGCACGACCGGGTCGTCGTCCTGTCGGCGAACCTAGGCTTCCTCAAGGTCCGTGGTGGCGACATTCCAGCCGCGCTGCGCCTGTTCGCCGAAGCGCTCGAGGGAGCAGGCAAGGCGCCAGGGCTCGTTGCAACGCATGACCGCGCCGAGGCATTGCTGATCGCCGGAATGCCCGGCGAGGCGCGTGAATCGCTCGAACGTCGAGTCGACGACGTTGAACGCGCTGGCTTCGCCGTCGACCTCGCCGAGTGGCACCTCTTGCTCGCGCAAGCAGCATTGATGGAAGGCGAAGCCGAAGTCGCGCGCGCGTCCGCGCAACGTGCACTCACGGAATTTCGATCGCAAGGTAGAGCCCGCTGGGCGTTGCTCGCGCAGCAATTGGTGATCCGTGCACGATGGGCAAGCGGTGAACGAACCACCGCTTTGTCGCGCGCGGCACGAGATGCACACGCGAAATTGTGGACGGCGGGATGGCAGGTCGCGGCGCTGCATTGCCTCGTTGTCGCCGGGCGTATCGAGCTTGAAGCCGGCCGCCTCCCATCGGCACGCGCCGACTTGGCGCGGGCAGCACAGGCACGCAGACGCGGACCTGCCGACCTACGTGCAGCGGCGTGGTACGCGGAGGCCATGCTGCGACTGGCATCGCACGACACCCGAGGCGCGACGACTGCACTGAAGGCAGGCTTGCGGGTCGTCGATGACCATGCTGCGTCGCTCGGTGCAACGGACCTGCGGGTGCACGCGACTGGGCTCGGCGCCGATCTAGCCGAGCAGGGCGTGCGGTTAGCTGTCGAGTCGGGCAAGCCGGTCGCGGTCCTCGAATGGATCGAACGCTTTCGGGCAGGCACGTTGCGACGTCGACCCGTGCGACCGCCGTCCAATGCGCGGCTCGCGGGCGAGCTGGCCGACCTGCGTCGGGTCACCGCGGAGTTGGCGCAGACGACAGCTGATGGTGAAGATTCACGTCGCTCTTCGCGCGGAGCAGTTGCGTCTCGAGGAAGCTGTGCGGCACCGTTCGCGCCACGCCCGCGGCACTCGTGCTCCGCTCCGCGACTTCGACGTCGAGGAGTTGCGCGCTGCCGTCGGCGATAGAGCATTCGTCGAGATCCTGCGCGTCGACGATGCGATGCTTGCTGTCACGCTGGTCGGCGCGAAGCTTCGCCTGCACGAACTCGGGTCGTATCCCGATGCGATGCGCGAGCTCGAGTCGCTGCGATTTTCGTTGCACCGCCTCGCCCGCAAGCATGGGTCGGCAACGTCGTTGGCGGCGGCGCAGCTCGGCCTCATGCATGCTGCGCAATCCCTCGACGCCTTGCTGATGCGTCCAGTGCTCGATGTCATCGGTGACCGTGAAGTAGTTGTCGTACCGACCGGCCAACTGCACGCACTCCCCTGGCCAACGCTGCCGTCGCTTCGTGGGCGCCCAGTTTCGGTGGCGCCGTCGGCGACCACCTGGTTAGCCGCCATGCGCGCAAATACTCCGACGCGGGCGCGCGCCGGCCGACGCGTGGTGCTCGTTGCAGGCCCGAATCTCGAACATGCGGAGCCTGAGGTCACCGCGGTCGCGAAGCTCTATGACGTGCCGCAGCTGTTCACCGGCCAAGATGCAACGGCCGACGTCGTCCGGCACGAGATCGACGGTGCCGAGCTGGTGCACATCGCTGCTCACGGCCGCTTTCGGGCCGACAACCCACAGTTCTCCGCGATCGAACTCGCCGACGGACCGCTTACCGTTTACGACCTCGAACGCATGCATCGCGGACCACGTCGCCTCGTCCTGTCGGCCTGCGACTCCGGGCTGTCGGCAGTACACGCGGGAGACGAACTCATGGGCCTGGTCGGGCGCCGTCTTTTCCTTAGGTACCAGCACATTGATCGCATCGGTGGTTCCCGTAGCCGACGACCTCACCGAGGCGTCTGATGGTTGAGCTGCATGAAGAACTGTGCGCGGGTGCGACCCCCGCTCACGCACTTGCCGCCGCGCAAACTCGAGTGCAGGTCGACGGGTTCGTTTGCTTCGGAGCTGCCTAGACTCAGTCGGTGCCGGTCGCGATCGGCCGTGTTCCGTCGGCGATCCAATTCGACCACGAGCCGACATACAGAGCGGGCGTCGGCAAACCCGCGAGGGTCATCGCGAACACGGTGTGCGCAGCGTTGACGCCGCTGCCGCAGTACGCGCCGACCGGCTCCCCGTCGCCAGCGCCGAGCGACTCGAAACGGTCCGCGAGCACCGCGCCATCAAGAAACTTGCCGTCAGACCCGACGTTGCCGGTCGTCGGCAGGTTGACCGCGCCGGGAATGTGTCCCGCGATGGGATCGACAGGTTCGACGTCCCCCCGAAATCGTTCGGGAACCCGGACGTCAATCAGCAATCCGTCAGTCGCCAGCCGCGAAGCAGCGTCCGCGTCGAGCACAGGTAGTCCGCCTGGGCGGGCGACGAAGTCGCCGGGCATGACCGCCGGTTCCTCGGTGCTCACCGGCAGTCCGGCGGCAACCCAAGCCGCGTAGCCGCCGTCAAGAACCCGGACGTCGTGATGGCCGAAGTACCGGATGTCCCACCACGCCCGCGCGGCGGGCACCCCGTCGGCCGCGTCGTACACGACAACGGCAGTATGGCTACTGACCCCAAGGCGTCGCATGACGCCTTCGAAGTCTGCTGCTTCGGGCAGCGGATGACGGCCGCCAGCCCCCCGTCGTCCGGCTAATTCGGTGTCGAGGTCGGCAAATCGCGCGCCGGGGAGATGGCCGGCGCGATACGCCTCGATGCCCGGCGGCCCAGCCAGACTCCATCGGACGTCGATCAACACCGGCGGGTGATCCCGGGCCAGCTCTGTCGTCAACGACGCTACGTCGACGAGCAGCTCAGATCGAGGCATCGCTCACCCATTACCGAATGCGAGCAGCGGCACCAGTTGTTCTGCAGCCGTTACGGATCCGTGGTGGCCGAGCAAGCGTGCCTCGCGCGGGTGCCGGCGCGAGTCGACGACCGCAATATCGCCTAACGCCGCCACCACGACGTCACCAATCCTGGCGCGATACCGATCGGTGACCGGGCCGAACCAGCCAGCCTCGATGGCTTCGTCGCGCGTGCACACCACGGCTCCGTCACCTAGGCATTCGCGCCACCGCGCGAGAACGTCGTTGAGCGCGCCCTCGCGCAGGTAGAGGTACCGGGCTCGAGGTTCGCCGCCCATCAACTGCACGCCGTCGAGCAGGCTCGGCTCGACATCGACATCGACGCGACGAGCGGGTGGAACGTCGACCATGCCGTGGTCTGCGGTCACATACAGCCGACTGCCCGCGGGTAGTCGGTCGACGATCTGCTCGACAAGCCGGTCGACGAGTTGCAGTTGCAGTCGCCAGGCGAGCGAGCCGACACCGTGCCCGTGCCCTGTCCAGTCGAGGTCAGACACGTACGCATAAACGAGACCCGGTCGCCGCGCCGCCACGGCTGCACCCAGTTGCGCGAGTGCACCGGCCGCGATTTCGCCGAAGGTGTCGGAGCCGACAAAAGATGGTGCGCGCAGCACGGCCCTGTCGAGACCGCCACCCTCAAATTCCCGCTTCGCAACTTCGACCACCGTCGTGCCGGCGGCGGCGGCGAGCTCGAACGCGGTCGGCAGCGGTTGCCAGCTGAGCGGATCAACCTCGGTGTCCCAGCGCAACGAGTTCATCAACCTCGTGGTGCCTGGGATTGCAACCTGGTAACCGAGAATGCCGTGCGCGCCAGGCGGCAGGCCGGTACCGATCGACCCGATGCTGACCGCCGTCGTCGAAGGAAACCCCGAGGTCAGATCGCGGCCGGCGTCGCCGGTGAGCGCGGCACGCAGCAACGGCGCATCGTCGGCATGTGCCCTGATCAGTTCGGCGCCAAGACCGTCGACGAGCAGGATGCAGGCAGCCATCGCCGGCGGCAGCGAAAGCACACCGGTAAACGTGGGAGTGCCAAGTGAGGCCAGTACTGATGGCACCAGATCGGCGAGGGATGCGGACCCGTAGCGCGGAATCGGCACGGTGTCCGGACGGACCACAACCATCGGTCAGGCCCGCGCCCGGGCGGCCGCCTCGGACAAAACAGTCGCGAACCTGATCGCCTGGGTGACCACAGGGGCACCATCGCCGTCCTGGCTCACCCGAAGGGAGAGGTCGTCGGCAGTAAGCGTGCCGGAGTAGCCGTGGTCGGCTTCGCAGGTCTCGTCTCCGCACGTCGCGGGCTCGAGATCAACGTGACTGATCGCACCCCAACCGACGACCAGGGTGGCTTCGCGATACGACGCCCCAGGCACGTACTCGGCCGGATTCGCCACCATCGTCGTCAGAGCGACCGACGCGATGCGCGACAGCGGCACGACTTCGGTCGTGGTCGTCGCGTGCGGGTAGGGCGTGAGTTCGCTTGCCGGATGCTCGTCGGTGTGACACACAATCAGCCGGGTTGGCGTCGTCGCGAGAACCGTGACGTGTCGCCGGATACCCATCGCGTCGTCAAGCGTCGTTTCCTGATGGACGACGTGGGCCAGCGCTTGCTCGGTACCTAGCGTGGCGCGGAGCGTTTCGGCCATGAGCTCGGGGTAGTAGCCGCTGTGGTCGACGTCCGCCCAAAGCTCTGACTGAGCCTCTGAATGAACAGAGTCGGCCGTGGTGTTGTCGGGCATGGGCTCCATCCTCCACTATCGCGGGCCGCGACGGCGGCTGGCCGCCCTCGGCTGTGCGACTCCGCGGCTGCCGCCCAGGCCTCCGCGGCTAGCCGCCCAGAGCCTCCGCGGCTAGCCGCCCGAGTCTCCGCGGCCCAGAGGGCCGCGCCGATGATGCCGGCGTCGTTTTGTAGCTGAGCAACCACGATTTTCGTGCGCACGCCCTCGAGCAGCGGGACGAATTTGTCCGCCTTTCTGCTCACGCCGCCGCCGATGATGAACAAATCCGGCCACAGCAGGGCCTCGAAATGGCGGAGATATTTCGACAACCGCCTCGCCCAGTGCTCCCAGGTCAGGTCCTCGCGTTCCCTGGCCGACTCGGCTGTTTTCAGCTCGGCATCCTGGCCGTCGATCTCCAGATGCCCGAGTTCGGTGTTCGGTATCAACTTGCCGTCGAGAAAGAGCGCGCTGCCGATGCCGGTGCCGAGCGTCAAGAGCGCGACCGTGCCGCCGACGTCGCGTCCGGCTCCGTACCGCATCTCCGCGAGACCCGCGGCGTCGGCATCATTGAGTACCCGCACGTCGCAGCTCGTTGCGTCCGAGAGCGTGCCGGCCACGTCGGTACCGATCCAGCCGGTGTCGATATTGCTCGCGCTGCGTGCATGCCCATCGATGATGACGGCGGGAAACGCCGCGCCGGCAAGACCGTTGTAGCCGAAGCTCGCGACGACCTCACCAGCCGTCTTCGCGATCTCGTTCACTTTCGCGCCTGCAGGGGTGTCACCAGCCGCACTCGCTCGCCGACCAGCTCACCGCGGCTCAGATCGACGGGCGCACCCTTAATGCCCGAGCCACCGATATCGAGTCCGAACACGTTATTCATCAGGCCTACGCATCATGGTCGCCGTGATTGTCCCCGTCATCGCCGTGAGTATTCCCCCCTGCCATCTTTCGAACCTGGTCAGCGACCCATCCGCCAAGATTCACTGTGCCGCCGCCGACATCACGCAAGAACTTCATCAGGGGATCCGGCGAACGATCGAACGATTGCTTGTACGACGCCGCGGCCGCCTTCACCTCATCGACAAATGACGCCCGCGGATCGTCAGCACGGTTCGGGTAGTTGCCCGCGAGAATGCGTTCGTAGTCACCCGACTCGACCCATCGCTTGATCTCCAGCGCACGCAGCACGGCGAACGGGTGCGTCGAGTTGAGGATGTTCAGAATCCTGATGACACCTTCTCGCGCGTCGCCGGTCGACTCGTATTCTTCGGCCTGAGCGAGGAAGGCCTGCAGGTTCATGTCCTGAACGCGCGCGCCGCCGGCCATCTTCATGTGCACGCGCGTAACCGCGCCCGGATCTTGGCTCACCAGCAACCCCGCGCGATCACACGAGAGTTCCGCCTTGCGATACCACTCTTTCAACGCCGTAACGACTGCGCGAAGCCCGAGGCCGCCGAGCGGTATTGCGTTGCCCACTCCGCTGATGCGCATCAGCGCGAACAACACCGACGAGTAGAGCGCGTGGCCCGACAGCACGTGGCCAAGTTCGTGACCGAGTACGACCCGCAACTCGTCGTCGTCGAGCAGATCGATGGTGCCCGTGCTGACGACGATGAAGGGGTTGTCGAGACCCTAGCGCCCACGCGTTGACCCGCGGTTCCTGATTGATGTAGAGCTCGGGCAGCTTGGCGATGTCGAGGATGCGCGCGGCGTCCTGGTAGATCGCGTAGATCGCCGGGAACTGCCGCTCGTCGACCCGCACCGCCGACGCGAGGTACATCATCCGCAGGCGGCGCTCGCTGAAGAAGCCGAACATCCCTTTGAGCAGGACGTCGAAGCCAGGCACCCCGCGAAGCGTGACCAACGCGGCGCGATCCGCCGGATGTTCGTACGCCCGTGAACTGATCCCAGGAAACGCGACCCGAGGGCCTGCTGGCCCGGACGATGGAGCGGCCTTGTGGGCCGGTCGCTGGGTCGCCTTGCGCGGCCGCTTTGCGCCGGACGTTGCCCGCGCCTCGGAATCGCGCCCGCCGGGATCCTGCGCGTCAGCCATGCGTGCCACGCTACGCCCCGGTCAGCGGCCACGAGACAATGACCGGCATGGCACGCAAATCCGCATCCACCCCGCCCCCTCCCCCGTCGTCCGAACAAATTGTCGACATCGACGTCGCCGAGGAGATGCGCGGCAGTTACCTCGAATACGCGTACTCGGTCATCTACAGCCGAGCCCTCCCCGACGCCCGCGACGGGCTGAAGCCGGTTCATCGGCGGATCCTGTTCCAGATGGCCGCCATGGGGTTGCGTCCCGATCGTCCGCACGTGAAATGCGCGCGCGTCGTCGGTGACGTCATGGGCAAGCTGCACCCGCACGGCGACACGGCGATCTACGACGCGTTGGTGCGCATGGCGCAGCCGTTCTCGATGCGGGTGCCGCTTGTCGATGGGCACGGCAACTTTGGCTCGCTCGGCGGCGATGATCCGCCGGCGGCCTACCGCTACACCGAGTGCCGCCTCGAGAGCGCGGCCGAGTTGATGACCGATGGCCTGAACGAAGAAGTCGTCGCTTTCGGTCCGAACTATGACGGTCAGGAGGAAGAACCGTCGGTGCTACCGGCGGCGTTCCCGAACCTGCTTGTCAACGGCGCTGCCGGAATCGCCGTCGGCATGGCCACGAACATGGCCCCGCACAATCTGGTCGAGGTCATCGCAGCCGCCAGGCATCTGATCAGCAAGCCCACCGCGAGCCTCGACGACTTGATGCGTTTCGTGCCAGGGCCCGATCTGCCGACCGGCGGCAAGATTGTCGGCCTCGACGGTGTCCGCGAGGCGTACGAGACCGGCCGTGGCGTGTTTCGGATCAGAGCCACCGCAAAGGTCACCGACGTACGAGCCACGCAAGCGCGGCATCGTCGTCACCGAACTGCCGTACGGCGTCGGTCCCGAAAAGGTGATCGCGAAAATCAAGGACCTCGTACATTCGCGCAAGCTCCAAGGCATTGCTGATGTTCGCGATCTCACCGACCGCGAACACGGGCTGCAGCTCGTCATCGAGGTCAAGAACGGCTTCAACGCAGAGGCGATCCTCGACGAGCTCTATCGACTCACGCCGATGGAGGACACCTTCGGTGTCAACAACGTGGCGCTCGTTGATGGCCAGCCACTGACACTCGGGCTCAAGGAACTGCTCGAGGTCTACGTCGATCACCGATTCGAAGTCGTGCGGCGACGTTCGACCTATCGCCGGCGCCGGCGCGAAGAGCAGATCCATCTCGTGCTCGGCCGCCTCATCGCGATCCTCAATATCGATGAGGTCATCGCGGTGATCCGCACCAGCGACGACACCGCCGGCGCGCGCACCCGGCTGATGGAGGTCTTCGACCTCAGCGAGATCCAGGCCAACGACATCCTCGAGTTGCCATTGCGGCGACTCACCAAGTTCTCCCGCTTGGAGCTGGAAAAGGAGCGCGATCAACTCACCCGCGAGATCACCGAACTCACCGCAATCCTTGAATCCGACGAGCTCTTGCGAACCGTCGTCTCCGACGAGCTCGGCGAGGTCGCGAAGAAGTTCGGCACGCCGCGGCGAACCGTTTTGCTCGAGTCTGCCGGGGTGCCCGCGGCCGCGGTGCCACTTAGAGGTCACCGACGATCCTTGCCTCGTGCTGCTCTCCGCGACCGGTCTGCTTGCACGCGCGCAACCGAGTGAAGACAACGACGGCAAGCGACGCGACGGTCGCGACACGATGCCATCGCGTCGAGCGTGATCTCGACCGCGCGCGGAGAAGTCGGCGTCGTCACTTCGTTCGGTCGGATGATCCGACTCTCGGTGCTTGAGTTGCCGGCGCTGCCGCCAACCGCGGGCCCGCCCACGTTGGCCGGTGGCGCTCCCGTCAGTGAGTTCGTCGACCTCGAGAAGAACGAGAAGGTCCTGGCGCTCTCGACGCTTCGTGCTGATTCGCTCGGTGTCGCACTCGGTACGGCGATCGGGTGTCGTGAAGCGGGTGCTGCCTGACTACCCGTCGAACAAGGACTCGTTCGAACTGATCGGGCTCAAAGACGGCGACAGCGTGGTCGGTGCGGTCGAACTCGCTGGCTCCGACGACGACCTGGTGTTCATCACCTCCGACGCGCAGTTGCTGCGGTTCGACGCGACCGGCGTGCGACCCCAGGGCCGCGCCGCGGGCGGGATGGCGGGCGTCCGGCTCGCAACGGGCGCACACGTCGTCTTCTTCGGTGCCGTCGGGCACGACGCCGACGCTCTCGTTGTCACGATCGCGGGCTCGTCGGCAGCACTGCCAGGAACAGATGCAGGGACGGCGAAAGTGGCGCTCTACTCCGAGTACCCGCCGAAGGGTCGGGCTACGGGCGGGGTGCGATGCCACCGATTCCTTCGCGGCGAGGACACCGTCTTACTCGGCTGGGTAGGACCACCGCCCGCGAAGGCGACGGCCAGTTCCGGGGTCGCGATCGAACTCCCTGCAGCGAACGGTCGTCGTGACGGTTCCGGAACGCCGCTGCCCGCGCCAGTGCTCGCTGTCGGGAACTGACCGCCAGTCGGCGCTATCGGAGTTAGAATCCGGTTATGCTGCGGAGACCACGGGGAGGTGTCGTGCCCGATCTGGTCGAATCACCTCTGTTGCAGAAACAGAGTGGGTCGTTGTCGGGCTCGACAACGGCGGCACGTGCAACAACGCGACTGTCTTGACCGAGTCGGGGGACTTCCTCGTCGATCGGCTGGTCGAGAACCCGAGCCGAGTCAACGACGGGCCTGACATCGCCGTAGTCAGTCTGGCCGCGAGCTTCGAGACGATCCTCGACCTCACCGGCACCCCACGATCGAGCGTGCGGGCCATCGGACTCGACACCCCTGGCCCGGCCAGCGCCGACGGCGTCATCTCCTCAAAGGGCGCGACGAACTTCTCCGAAGCAGGCTGGCACGGCTTCGATTTCCGCAGCGCGCTCGAGGCGTACACGGGCGTGCCCGTCGTCTACAACAACGACGGCAACGCTGCTGCGCTCTACGCCCACTACCAATACTTCGGAGAAGACGCACCGCTTCGCTCGTCGGTCGCGGCGATCGTCGGCACTGGCCTTGGCGGTGGTGTCGTCGAAGCGGGCCGGGTGGTCAAGGGTGCCGCTGGCATGGCCGGCGAGCTCGGGCACGTCCACATCCCGATGGAAGGGCTGCTCGCCGAAGGCCAGCCGATCCCGTCGTGCAACTGCGGCTTTTCCGCGGACGGCGAGAGCGTGGCATCGCTGTCTGCTATCGAGAACAACCTGCTGCCGTACTGGCTGACCCGCTATCCGGGCCATCCGCTGGCGAACCTCGACCGCCGCACGGCGGCCCGCAAGGTGCGCGGCCTCGCCGAGCAGGGCGATCCGCTCGCGCTGGAAATCTTCCAGCAGCAGGCGATGGCCATCGGCAGGTTGTTCACGATCGCGAGCAACTTCACCGACCCGAACGCCTATTTCGTCGGCGGCGGTGTGGTCGAGACGACTGCTGAGTTCCGCGAATGGTTCCTCGCGCGCGTGCGGGCGAACACTGCCCTGCGCGGAGAACAGATCGACGTGGCGCACTTTGCCGTCGTTCCCGATCTCGACATGGCCGGCGCGCGCGGTGCGGCGATCGCGGCCCGAACGATCGTCATCGGCGACAGCGCGTAAGCGCGACTACGGCGGCGCGCACGCGGCGTCGAGCGCCTGAGTCACGTCGGCGAGCAAGTCGACGGTGTCCTCTCCCCCGCAGCTGAACCTGATGAAACCAGCCGGCACGTCGTCGCCGCCCCATCGCGCGCGGCGTTCTGCGGTGCTGTGCAACCCGCCGAAGCTCGTCGCGACTGCAACGATCTGCAGCGCGGCAAGGAATTTCTCCGCAGCCGATTCGTCGGCCAAAGTGAACGACACGAGCCCGCCCGGGCCGCCGCATCTGAGCGACGGCAACGTCATATGACGGGTCACCGGGCAACCACGGGTAGCGCACCGAGGCGACCGCGCGGTGCGTCGCCAATAGCTCCGCAAGAGCGAGCGCGTTCGCCCCTTGCCGGGCCAATCGCAGGTCGAGGGTCATCAGCGAGCGGTGGGCCAGCCATGCTTCGAAGACGCCCGGGACTCCCCCAGTGCTCGATCGCCACGTGCGGATCGCGTCCGCGCGAGCAGCCTCACGACACGCCACATGCCCGAGAACCAGGTCACTGTGCCCGGCCAACGCCTTGGTATCGCTCGCCACCGAGTAGTCAGCGCCGAGAACGAGCGGCTGCTGCCCCAACGCGGTCGCGGTGGTGTTGTCGACGGCCAGCGCTGCCCCGACCGCGTGGGCCGCCCGACTCAACGCCTCGATGTCGCTGACGTCGAGCTTCGGGTTGCTCGGGCTCTCCAGCCACACCAGTTTCGCCCCGGCGAGCTGCGCGCCGATGTTCGCCGAAGGCACAAGGCGCACCTCCACACCGATCTCGGTGAGAATTCCCTGCGCGAGACGACGGGTCGCGTAGTAGCAGTCATCGGCCATCACGAGAACGTCGCCCGGGCGAAGCGTTGACTGCAGCACCGCCGAAACCGCGGCGATTCCCGACGAGAACGACACCACCTCGCCCGCCTCGAGCTCGCCGAGCGCGGCCTCCCACGCGCTCCACGTCGGGTTCGTCAGCCGGCCGTATTGGTAAGGACCATGCGGTTCGCCGCTCAGGTGGTAGGTCGACGCGAACACCGGGCTGCTGCGCAACGGCGTCCCGTCATCGCCCTTGGGCATGCCCGCATGGATCGCCCGCGTGCCGTCACCGAGCTGCCCATCGAGTTGCCCATCGTCGCGCGCCATGGTCGCCAGTGTGCCGCACGCCACCCGCCATCAGCCGCGCCCGGTCTGCCACGAACCACACCCGGCTGCCATCCAGATCACCCGCTCGCACGTCAGCTATCCGACAACCTCACCGCCAGCGAACGGGAGCCGCGCATGGTCACGCGCCGAACCTTCCTGCTCGGCGCGCTCGGCACCGCCGTGCTCGCAGCTGGCGGATCGGTCGTCGCCATTGACGAAGGCGTGTTGCCCGGCCGCACCCGGCTTGCCGAGCTGACCGGTGCCTGCGACGTCGACGCGGTTCCCGCTGCCGGGCCGGTCGGCACGATCACCAGCGGACAGTTCGCGTCGTCCGCCCGTGGTCGTGAGGTCGGCTGGTCACTTGCCCTGCCGCCGGGCCACGCTGCACAAGGCCTGCCGGTCGCGCTGGTTCTGCACGGCCGCGGCGAAGACCACTCCAGTGGTTTCGCCAACTTGAAGCTGCACCAGTTTCTTGCGGCGTACACGCGCGCCGGCGGCACCCCGTTTGCACTGGCTGCGGTCGATGGCGGAGACGCCTACTGGCATCCGCGCAGCAACGGCGACGACCCGCTGCGAATGCTCACCGAGGAGTTCGTTCCGATGCTCGGCGAGCTGGGTTTGCGCACCGACGCGATCGGCGTGCTGGGCTGGTCGATGGGTGGCTACGGAGCTCTGCTTTTGGCCCGCGAAGCCAACCGCGGCACGCTGTCCGGCGGGGCTTCGGGCCGCACTGCCGTCGTCGCGGCCGCTGCCAGCAGCCCTGCGCTGTTCTCCTCGTATCACGCGAGTGCGAGCGGCGCGTTCGACAACCCAGCCGATTTCGCGAGGTACGGCGACCTCGTGGCTGAACCCGACGCCGGGAAGACGGCGCTGTATGTCGGGTGCGGAGACACCGACGCGTTCACCGGCGCAGACGCGACGATACCGGGCGAACGTGTCTCCGCTCCCGGCTGGCGGCATCTCCAAGGGCTGTCACACCGGTGGCTACTGGCGATCGGTCGCGGCGGCGCAGATCAGCTTCTTGGGTGACCACCTCGCGTGAACGTGCCCAGATCCGTCCGCTTCTAGCGAAGCACGTTCCAGTGCCGCGGCCCCGCTGCCACACTTTCCTGGCAAACAGAGGGAACCGGCAGGCAGACCGCCAGAAACGAGATGATGACGACGCCTCGCTCGACAGCTCGTACAGAGGCTTTCAGTGACGGCGTGATGGCGATCGCCATCACGCTGCTGATCCTCAACGTGCACGTCGACGCCGGCTACGCCAGTGCTCACGGGTTGTTGCGCGCTCTCAATCACGAGTGGCCGGCCTATCTCGCGTACATCACTGCGTTTCTCACGATTGCGATCATGTGGCTCAATCACCACGCCTTGTTCGACAAGATCAGGCAGGTCGACAAGTCGCTCGCGTGGACGAACCTGGCGCTCCTCCTGACCATTTCGGTGCTGCCCTTCCCGACATCCGTCGTGGCGCAGTATCTGCGCGCCGGCGGCACCGATGCCAAGGTCGCGGTGTCGTTCTACGGATTGCTCTCGACGCTCAACGGATTCGCGTGGCTCGGCTCGTGGGTGCATCTAGCGCGCTGTCCCGAATTGCTGCAGGAGCCCTACGATGCCGCCTACGCACGGCTCGAACTGCGAAGGACAGCGACGGGAGTCGCTACGTACGCCGCTGGAACCGCGATTGCCTGGCTCGCACCAACGGTTGCGCTGTTGCTGTTCCTCGCGATGGCCATTTTCTACGCGGTGACGAGTTCGGGCTCGCGACTCCATGACACAAGCGAGGTCAGCACCTGAGTCGAGCGACCGAAATCCTTGCGCGGCGAAACGAACCGAAACCTGACACCCGGCGAACCAAAACGCCGCGAGATGCGTCTTAGCCGTGGGAGCCGCAGGGTTGCCGGCCGCACACGGGGGTGGTGGCCGGCGCCTCGCGGCCGGGGGGCGCAGAGACCAGAACCCCGCTGCGGACGCCAGTACGGCAACGCGTGGCATTGGGCAGCACAAGTCGGCAGGATCGTGGTCGTCAGACGACCGTCATCGCGGCAGGAGAGTGCTGGGCCACGGAAGTACAGCGTCGGCTGTTGCGCTATCTGGCAGTCTCGTACTCGTGGTAGCGAGGTGGAGGAGTGCGCGCGCGGAGGTGAGCGCATCGGTTCCGCTCCGGCGTAACCGCGACTTCGTGTTGCTTCAGCTGGGGCAGTTGCTGTCGAGCTTTGGCTCAGGCCTGTCGAGCATCGCTTACCCTCTGCTCGCTCTGGCGGTGACGCACTCGCCCGCGAAGGCGGGCTACGTAAGCGCAATGCTGTTCGCGCCAATGCTCGTGTTCGGCCTCGCTGCTGGAATGGCGGCGGACCGGTTTGACCGGCGGCGACTCATGATCGCGTCGGACATCGTCGGCGCCGCGGCGCTGGCGGTGCTCGGATGGGCGGTCATCACTGGCGCCGCGTCACTGGGTCTGATTCTCGTGGTGGCCTTCGTCGATTCCACGAGCGGAGTGATCTTCCGCGCCACCCAGAGCGGGGCGTTTCGTGCGGTCGTGCCGCTGCCGCAGATCGCCAATGCGGCGAGCATCGTCCAAGCACGGCTGTCAATCGTGCGACTCGGTGCGCCCCCGCTGGGCGGCACACTGTTCGGCGTAGCCCGTTCGGTCCCGTTCATCGCCGACGCAGTGTCGTATGCCTTCTCGACCGGCTCGCTGCTGTTGATGCGGACCCGGTTCCAAGAGAAGCGTGAGCGGGACCGTGCACCGCTGCGGCGCCAGCTCGCTGACGGCGTGTCCGTCTTCATGCGGATCGCCTTCCTGCGCACCACGATGCTGATGATCGCCGTGTCCAACTTCACAGTGACCGGGATGGAACTGGCCATGATTGTGCTCGCCAAACGAGCAGGCCTTCCCGGCGCGGCCATCGGCGGCCTCGTCAGCCCTCACCGGTGCCGCGGCCCTGCTTGGCTCGCTGGCCTCACCCGCGCTGCGCCGAGCCTTGCCGATGCCGACCATCTTGCTCGGGGAGTACTGGGCGGCACTGGGCTACATCGCATTCCTAGTGTGGCCCAACGTGTACGTGCTCGCGGCCGCGTTCGCAGCACAGGCGTTCTGGTTTCCCAACTCCGATTCGGCCGTGGCCGCTTACTCCTACGCGCTCATCCCCGACCGGCTCATCGGGCGGGCACTGTCGGTGTCGGGCACGCTGCGCGTAGCCGCAGCACCGCTCGGCCCGCTCGCCGCCGGCCTGCTCCTTTCCTCGGTCTCACCGCGGCTGACCATCATCGCGCTTGCCGGAGCGACGATTGTGGTGGCCGCCCTAGGAACCTTCAGCAAAGCAATCCGAGCAATCCCGCCGCTCGACGACCTCACCGCACCTGCACCATCCCACGTCGACGCCGAGTGACCGTCCTCGCCCACGAGCCCAGTGGCAACTCGTACGCCGCTGCATCCGCCGGCGATCGGCGAATCCACGGGTGACCTTGGCCTCAGGTGTCGATCCGGGCGCGGTCGAGAAGTGCTGCGGAGTCGACGATGAACTCCTTGCGCGGTGCGACGTCGTTTCCCATCAGTAGCTCGAACACGTTGTCGGCGGCCTCGGCGTCCTGGAGCCGGATCCGCCGCAACACCCGCCGACCCGGCTCCATCGTCGTCTCCGCCAGCTGATCGGCGTCCATCTCTCCAAGGCCCTTGTATCGCTGTGGGTTCTTGTACTTCTTGCCCTTCTTCTCCAGGTCGAGCAACAGTCGACGCATCTCGGCGTCGCTGTAGGTGTAGACGGGCTCCTTAACGCCGACGACTTCGATGCGGTGCAGCGGCGGCACTGCGGCGATAGACCCGACCGGAGTCGAGTAGCGGCCGCATGTATCGGTAGAACAACGTCAGCAACAGGCAACGGATGTGCGCACCGTCGACATCGGCGTCGGTCATCACGATGACCTTGCCGTAACGCGCGGCGTCGAGATCGAACGTCCGCCCTGAGCCGGCGCCGATGACCTGGATGATCGAGGCGCACTCGGCGTTGCCCAACATGTCGCCGACAGCCGCGCGCTGCACGTTCAGGATCTTGCCGCGGATCGGGAGCAGCGCCTGGAACTCGCTCTTGCGCGCGAGCTTGGCGGTGCCAAGAGCCGAGTCACCCTCGACGATGAACAGCTCGGTGCGGTCGACATCTTCGCTGCGGCAATCAGCCAGCTTCGCAGGCAGGGACGACGATTCGAGCGCGTTCTTGCGACGCTGCGCCTCTTTGGTGGCGCGCGCAGCCAGCCGGGTCTTTGACGCCGCGGCAACCTTCTCGAGCAACGCGCGTGCGTACTGCTTGTCGCCGCGCTTCGTACTGACCAGAAACGCCTTCAGTTCGCGACCGACTACGTCGGCGACGATCTTCGATGCAGCTGGGGTGCCGAGGACCTCTTTGGTCTGCCCCTCGAACTGGGGCTCGGCCACCCGCACGGTCACGACCGCCGTGAGGCCTTCGAGGATGTCTTCCTTGATGACCGGGTCGTCGTTCACCTTGAGCAGCTTCGTGGCCCGCAACTGCTCGTTCATGACCTTGACCAGCGCACGTTCGAAACCCGCAACATGCGTGCCGCCCTTGGGCGTCGCAATGATGTTCACGAACGACTTCGCGATGGTTTCGTAGCCGACGCCCCATCGCAGCGCGACATCGACGTCGAGGTCGCGCTGGACGTCGGTGGCGGTCATGTGCCCGGCGTCGTCGAGCATCGGCACGGTCTCGTCGAACTGTCCGGAACCCGTGAGCCGCAAGGTGTCGGTGATGCCCGTGTCGGGCGCAAGGAAATCGACGAAGTCGCGCAACCCGCCGGCGTAACGGAACGACTCCTCGCTTGGCTCGTTGCCTTTCGCGCTGCGCTCGTCGCGCACCGAGATCGTGAGGCTCGGCACCAGGAATGCGGTCTGCCGGGCGCGTTCGAGTAGCGGCGCGAGCTCGACGGCCGCGTCCTTGGTGAAGATCTGCCGGTCGGGATAGAACCGGGTCCGGGTGCCGGTGATCTTCTTCGCGATCCGCTTGGTCTTGGTCAGGCCCGACCGCTCGGTGAACTTGGCCTCACCGCCGTCGCCGACGAAGACGCCCGGCTTGCCCCGACGAAAGCTCATGGCGTGCGTGGCTCCGTCGCGGTCGACCTCGATGTCGAGCCGGACCGACAACGCGTTGACGACACTCGCACCGACACCGTGCAGGCCACCGGTGGCGTTGTATGAGCCCCCGCCGAACTTGCCGCCCGCGTGCAACTTGGTCATGACGACCTCTACGCCCGACAGCTTCGTCTTGGGCTCGATGTCGACCGGGATTCCGCGGCCGTCGTCGCGCACCTCGACCGAGCCGTCGTCGCGCAACACGATGTCGATCTTCGTGCAGTAGCCGACCAGCGCCTCATCGACTGAGTTGTCGATGATCTCCCACACGCAGTGCATGAGCCCGCGACTGTCGGTCGAGCCGATGTACATGCCGGGGCGCTTGCGAACGGCCTCGAGACCCTCGAGCACCAGCAGATGCCGTGCCGTGTAGTCGGAGCCTTGCCCGCCGGTGAGCAGCGAGCCTGAGGTCTGATTGGGTTAATGCCGTCACGCGGTGGATCCTGCGCTTTCTCGCGGGTGCTCGGCAGGCTACCGGGCAAGCTCACGCGGAGGGCGCGAGCCGCACCGCGTCGGTCACCCGGAACTGCAGCGCCTGGAGTCGCTGTGACCACCGCGGTCTTCGGTGCGCCGCACTGGTCCGTCGGGATCGCCACGTTGATGCCAGTACCTGCGGAGTCGACGAGCTCAAACCAGGGCACCAAGATCCGAAAGTCGGGGCACATGATGCCGCCCGGCATCGGATCCGACGGCGCCCGCAGGTCGGCCAGGAACGGGCCAAGACCGGAGTCGGCGACCTCGGCGAGCTGAACCGACCAGGTGCCAAGACCGGGATAGCTGCGCTGGACGGTCTCGCAGCGCACGACAGCCTTGATCACGAGGCTGGGTGCGAGCGGTCGCGGCGACGGCGATGTCGCCTGCCCCGGAGCCCTGGATCCGGGCACGCCAGCCCGGCCACCACCGTGATGGCGTGACTTCCGCGTGGCGGCACGCTCGTGCTCGCGGTCGGCGATGGCGTCAGGTGCTGACACTGACGGCGACGGGACGGGTGGGGCGGAGGTGACAGACGGCGAGTCACTCACCGGATCTGTCGGCGGCGCTGATGCCGACGTTGCCGGTGCGGACGGCGAACTGCTGAGCTGCGTGCTCACCGGTGCGGCGAGACGATCCGGAAGGCTCGGCAACAGCCGGGCTCCGGTGGCTCGAGCAGCCCGCCGCGGTTGCCGCCAACACGACGATCAGTGCCGTGATCACGGTCAGCGACGTCGTCCACTTCACGTTCCACCCCCCGGCAGCCTTTACCTTGTCGCTGTCACACCCGACCTTCATAGTGAACCGCCGGCTCCGACCGCACGAATCTTAGGGTGTGATGCACCACAATTTTCCAACCCACGGAGCACGATGTTCGAGCCCGATTCGCGCCTATCAGCCCGAATCGTGGGGGTGAACTTAGGTCCCGAAGCACTGATTGGCTCGCCACTAACGGCGAGTTACCGGCGCCGGGGGAAGTTCTGTGGTGGGCTAGTGGTTGCATGGGGTAGTAAGAGCTGACGAGAGGGACGTGAAATTGACTCCGCTATTGGCCGAGACACCGCTTTCGGCTGCTGACAGATGCGACCGCTGTGGCGCGCGTGCCTATCTACGTGCCGTGCTCCCGTCCGGAAGCGAACTACTCTTTTGTGCCCACCACGCGCGCGAACATGCGGCGGCGTTGAAGACCGTCGCCGTCGAGTTCCACGACCAAACTGACCACCTCGAAGAGATCCCGCTGACCGCCCCTGACGAGGAACGCTAAGACAGCAAGCGTTCTCAGAACGTATAGAAAGAGAGCCCCAGTCGAAATCGACTGGGGCTCTCTTCTTGTCCTGCCAGGTGTCGGAGTCCAGCGCACGTACTTGCGTGCACTGGACTACAACGCTCCCCCGAGCGATCAGACGCCGGCCGACTCGAGTTCGAGCAATTCCTCGTCGTCCGTGGTCAGGGCGACCGGCTTCGGCGAGCGCATGCTCGCAACCAGGCCCACCGCGATCAGCACCAGCATGGCCGCGACGACGAACGCGCGGTCGGCTGCGTACACGAAGGTGTGTGCCGCAACGTTTCCGCTCGTCGGGATGTGGTGCTTCGCGGCTCGTGATGCGGTGCCGAACACGGTGACCAGGATCGACAGCCCTAGTGAGCCGCCAACCTGCTGCATGACGTTGACCAGACCGGATGCCGCGCCGGCGTCCTTGGGATCGACACCGGCAAGCGCCGCCGTGGTCAGTGGCACGAACGCGAGACCGTTACCCGTACCGAACAGCAGCAATCCGAGCAGGATCGGCGCATAGCTGCTGGTAGCCGACAACTGCGTGAGCACGAGCAACCCGACGGTCGAGGTAGTCAAACCGCCGACCATCAACCGCTTCGGACCGAACCGCTAGAGCCCAACCCGCGCGGCAAACTGTGAGGCGGCAAACAAGGCGATGGTCAGCGGCACGAACGCCAGACCGCTGAGCAGCGGGCTGTAGCCGAGCACGTCCTGCAGGAACTGGGTCAGGAAGAAGAACATCCCGAACATGCCGCCGACCAGCACGAGTCGCGCCAGGTAGGAGAACACCCGGTCGCGATTTGCGAACAGCCGCAGCGGAGTGATGGGGGTCGCCACTTTGGTCTCGATGAGCACGAAGGTGGCGAGCAGAACCACGCCGACGGTGAACGCAGCGATCGTGCTGCCTGCCTGCCAACCCGACGCCGCCGCCTGGACAAAGCCGTAGACGAGCGCGGCCATGCCGATTGTCGACGTCAGCGCACCTGGGATGTCGATGCGACCGGTGTGCCGATCCGTTTCCGGCAGGTCGCGCCGAGCCAGGATCAGCAACACGATGCCGACCGGGACGTTCACGAAGAACACCCAGCGCCACGACACGAACTCGACGAGCACGCCACCCATGACCAAGCCGACCGCACTGCCGCCGATCGAGACGGCGGTATAGAGCGCGATCGCGCGAGTGCGCTCGGCGCCCTCACGGAACGTGATCATGAGCAATGCCAGGGCGGACGGCGAGGCGAAGGCAGCGCCGACGCCCTGGATCGACCGGGAAAGGAGCAAGAGGCCGGACGACGTGGTGAACCCGCCTGCGAGCGAGGCAACCGTGAAGAGGGCGATGCCGGCAAGGAAAACGCGACGGCGCCCAAACAGGTCACCGCTGCGCGCACCGAGAAGCAGCAAGCCGCCGAAGGTCAGCGAGTACGCGTTTAGCACCCACGACAAGTCGGTGCGGCTGAACGACAGCGCAGTCTGGATCTTCGGGAGGGCGATGTTCACGATCGTTGCGTCGAGCACCACCATGAGTTGGGCGAGCAAAATGATGGCCAGCGCGGCCGACCGGCGATTGCCGGACTTGCGGCTCGAGGACGGTGAAACCGCCATCGGATTGGCCGTGTGACTTGTTTGTGGTTGGACTGGCATTCCCAGCCTCCTTGGTGGATGATGGATGAAGCGGAGGGCGCCTCCAGTAACTATACGGAGGCCGCCTCCGGTTGGCAAGTTGTTTTTGATGGGCTCGTAAGAGCAATGGATTTCGACATGAGAGCGCCAGGAGGCCTGGGATGAGCGCGGTGACTTCGCCCGACGCCGCCGATCGGGCACTCAGAGCTGACGCGAAGCGCAATCGCGAGACGCTCCTGGTATGCGCCGGCCAGGCGTTTGCTGAGCACGGCACCGCGGCGTCGCTTGAAGACGTGGCCCGCCGGGCCGGCGTTGGCATCGGAACGCTCTATCGCCACTTCCCCACCCGCGACGCCCTCGTCGAAGCGGCGTACCGACACGGTGTCGAGCAGCTCTGCGATGCCGCCGACCAACTCCTCACCGAGCAACCGCCTGACCTCGCTCTCGAGCTATGGATGCTCGACTTCGTTGGCTACGTGGCGACCAAGCGCGGCCTGGCTGCAACCTTGAAGCTGTCGGCTGACGACAGCCACACGGAGCTTTTTGCCTACGTTCATGAGCGGATCCGGGGGGCGATCAAGTCCCTCGTCGATGCTGCGTCCGCGACCGGACGGATCCGCTCAGACGTTGACGGCAGTGACTTGATCCGTGCACTGGGCGGCATTTGCATGGTGAGCGACCAAGCCGGCTGGCAAGACCAAGCCAGGCGGCTGGTGTCGCTGTTGATGGACGGCCTGCGCTACGGCGCCCCGTCGCCCGCCTAACCCGCTGCGGCGAACGGCTTGGGCCGCGTTAGCGCGCGCTAACCGCCCGGAGGCGGCAACCGCGGTAGCCGAGCCGGGCGGCGAAGTACTTCAGCCCGGGCGGCGCGCCGAGAATCGACTCGACCACCAGGTTGCGCACGCCGCGCCCGATCAGATCGGCGACGACCGCCGTATGAAGCAGATAGCGCGTCTGGTGCGCAACGCCGAGATCGGCTGGACCGTGCAAGAGCAAGAGCACAGCAGTCCGCTCGTCAACGACCGCCACCGCCCGGCCCAGCACGCTGGCCGCCTGAGTCGAACACCGCCCACGACTTGACCGCGGAATCTGGATGCTCGAGGTGCTCGAGCTCGTTCAAACAGGCTGGCGAAGGTGCCGGTGCGCAGGGATTCTCTGGTGATCTCCCAGTCGTTAGGAACGGGACTAGCGGTCAACTGGATCTTGTCGGCCCTGTGCAGGTTCGTCCGTACGGCTTGTCGGTGACGCCCCCGCAGGTAGCTGTCAGCGTCCGACGGCAACGGGAGGCAGGCGTGTGACGCAGCTCTTCGCCACGACTGCCGCGACCATCGGTTGTAGAGCAGCCTGCCTACGGGCAAGGCCGACAGCACGACAGTCTCGACAGGAAGCTTCCGCAACAAGCGGTAGTAGGCCGGCACCAAGTGCGGATGTATCGAGGGCGAAGAAGAACCGGCGGCCAGCGCCCCCCACGTGCCAGCCGCGCATGCCCAGCTTCGCCGACGCGTAGTAGCGGGCACTGTCCAGCGCCGCCCAATCGTCGGCGGGATGGTGGCCGGCCAGCATGCAGGTGATCTCCCAACGCGTCAGGTCGCCCAAACCGTAGTCCACGAACTCGAGCGCCGGCTGTGTGTCTGCTGTGGCGCGGCGGCTGCGAATCGGCTGAGAGTCCTCAGCGTGAACGCGACGATCAGGGCCGAACCCAGTCGAACGTTCTCTCTACTGCCCGTTTCCAGTTGTCGTACTCCGAATCGCGGTGCACAGCCTCCATGTTGGGCAACCACTCAGACGCCCGGTGCCAGTTGCTGCGCAGGCTGGCGAGGTCGCGCCAGAACCCGACCGTCAGGCCGGCGGCGTAAGCGGCCCCAAGTGAGACCGTCTCGGCCACCATCGGCCGCACAACCGGCACGTTGAGGACATCGGCGAGAAACTGCATCAAAAGGTTGTCGGCGGTCATGCCGCCGTCGACCCGCAGCGCGCTCAACTCCAAGCCCGGAGTCGGCGTTCATGGCGTCGACAACCTCGCGGGTCTGCCAGCCGGTCGCCTCGAGTACCGCCCGGCGAGATGGCCCTTCGTGATGTAGGAGGTCAAGCCGACGATGATGCCGCGCGCCTCACTGCGCCAATGCGGTGCGAACAGCCCTGAGAACGCAGGCACGATGTAGCAGCCGCCGTTGTCGTCGACCGTGCGCGCAAGGGTCTCGATCTCGGCGGCGGTGTTGATGATGCCCAGCCCGTCGCGAAACCACTGGACCAGCGAGCCGGTGATGGCGATCGAACCTTCGAGGGCGTACGTCGCAGGCTCGTCGCCGAGCCGGTAGCCCACCGTCGTGAGCAGTCCGTGGCTCGACCAGACCGGCTGCTTACCTGTGTTGAGCAGCAGGAAGCTCCCCGTGCCGTAGGTGCACTTGGCTTCCCCTGGCGAAAAGCAGGTCTGCCCAAACAGTGCCGCCTGCTGGTCGCCCAAGCGCAGCCGCGATCTGCACGCCCGGGAAGACCGTGGTCGCAACGCCGTACACCTCAGCCGACGAACGGATCTCGGGCAGCATGGACCGGGGAATGTCGAAGAGCGCCAGCAACTGGTCGTCCCAGTCGAGCGTTTCCAGATTCATCAGCATCGTGCGGCTGGCATTGGTGACGTCGGTGATGTGCACGCCGCCGTTGGGGCCGCCGGTGAGGTTCCAGACCAGCCAGCTCTCCATCGTGCCGAAAATGGCCTCGCCGGAATCGGCCGCGTCCCGCACACCGTCGACATTGTCCAAGATCCATTGCAGCTTGCCGCCCGCGAAATAGGTCGCCGGCGGCAGCCCCGCCAGACGCCGAATGACCGCGCCACCGCCGTCGCGCTCCAGCGAGGCAGCGATCCGATCGGTGCGAGTGTCCTGCCAGACGATCGCGTGACCGTAGGGCTTGCCGGTGTACCGATTCCAGACCACGGTCGTCTCGCGCTGGTTGGTAATGCCAACAGCGGCGATCTGGCCGATCGTGATGCCGCCCGACGCGAGCGCGGGCGGCGCAACCCGTTCGAGGTTGTGCCAGATCTCCATCGCGTCGTGCTCGACCCAGCCGGGCTTGGGGAAGTGCTGATGGTGTTCGCGCTGGCTGACGGCAACGAGGCGGCCACGCTGGTCGAAGACGATGCATCGCGTTGATGTCGTGCCCTGATCGATGGCGACCACGAAGCGCTCAACCATGACGTCGCTCGTCCCTCCTCCGGTGCACCGTCCTTACTATCGCTCACCATCTGAGCACGCGCCCAGGTCGCGCGAGACCGCGCGCGCCGCGTTCCGGACGTAGCCAACCAGCCCGACCCGCGGCTCTCCACTCCCGTCGCAAACGCGCTCCACCGGACCGCTGATTCCGAGCGCACCCACGACCAGGCCGCCGTAGCCGCGAATCGGCGCCGCGATGGCCGCCTCGCCGGGATGCAACTCCTCGACCTCCGCTGCCCAGCCGTGCTCGCGGACCAGCAAGAGTGCCCGGTTCAAGTCCTTCAGCGTCGTCACGGTCCGCCGGGTGTAGCGATCCATGCCGGCCTGGGCGACGGCGGCCGCCGTCTGCGAGTCGAAGGCGAGCAACACCTTTCCGAGGGCGCACGCGTGTGCGGGCAGCAACGATCCGACCTCGAGAACCTGCAAGGTGTCGTCGGGTCGGAACACGTGGTGGACGATCAGCACCTGGCGATCAAGCAAGGTTCCGAGCCGTACGGCTTCGCCGCTCCGGGCGGCCAGCGGGTCGGCCCAGTTGATAGCCCGCGATCGCAATTCGTTGACGTCGAGGTAGCTGGTGCCCAGGTGCAGTAAGGCCGCGCCGAGTTGGTACTTACCGCTTTCCTTGTCCTGTTCCACGAACCCGACGAGCTGCAACGTGCGCAAGATCCCGTGCGCCGTGCCGCGCGCCAGACCCAACGACGACGCGACATCGGTCGAGCCCCAGTCGGCCCGATCTGCTCGCGAGCAGCCGCAAGACTGCGGCGGCTCGCTCGATCGACTGCACCGGCCCTGGCATCGGGTTACGCCGCACGATGTCGGTGTCGTTCGCAAAACGTTCGACAATGTCGACACCCTGCCCTTCTCGGACGCCCAACTCGGCGTGACCCTAAGGGTCGTCCGATTCCGGGAACGTTAGCGGACGACGACATCCCCGGCCAGCGTCGGCAATGCCGACACTGCCGTGACGATGCGGCAACGCCCTAGTTCCGGTCACACGGACCATCCGGGCTCTGACTTCGGCCCGCCAGGGGCCGAGCCGATCGACAGGAGGAACCATGGCGGAACGGCTCAGATCCCGCGGTTTGATGGGGGAATTGGCCTCAGAGTTCGCAGGAACATTCATCCTGATCTTGTTCGGGGTCGGGGTGGTGGCGCAGGTCGTCGCGGCCGGTATCGGAAACCACGACTCGATCGCCTGGGCGTGGGGGCTCGGCGTGGTCGCTCGGCGTGTATGTCTCCGGCAAGCTCAGCGGCGGCCACATCAACCCGGCCGTCACGGTTGCTCTCGCTGTGTTCCGCGGTTTTCCGTGGCGCAAGGTCGCCCCGTACGCGTTGGCGCAGACCGCAGGCGCGTTCGTGGCAGGCCTTCTGGTGCGCTGGGACTACACCGAGGCTCTCGCGAAGTCTCGACCCCGGGCACACGATCAAGACCCAGGGCGTCTTCTCGACACTGCCCGGCAACGACGCGCTGCCCGTGCACGAGTGGGGCGCATTCCGTGACCAGGTCATCGGCACCGCGATCCTGCTGTTCCTCGTCGTCGCGATCACCGACCTCCGCAACACCGCGCCGGCAGCCAACCTCGCGCCAGTCGTCATCGGCCTGCTCGTCGTGGCGATCGGTATGGCGTGGGGCAGCGACGCCGGTTACGCGATCAACCCAGCACGTGACTTCGGTCCGCGAGTCGCTTCGTTCTTCACCGGATACGGCACGGCATTTAGAGACCAGTACGGGAATCTCTACTTCTGGGTGCCGATCATCGCGCCCACTCATCGGCGGCATCATCGGCGTCGGCCTTTACGACTTCCTGATCGGTCGCTTCCTGCCTGCGGAAGGCCCGGACGAGGCCGGACGCCTTCCGGAGCAATCTGACGGTTCTGACTCGCAGGTCTCGGCACGCGCGCAGTGACACACGCGTTCTCAACATCGAGCGACTTCGCGCGCGTGACATCAAGCTTCTTCAGTACTGAAAGGAGAGATCGACATGGCTGACTTTGTCGGAGCGGTCGATCAAGGCACGACAAGCACGCGCTTCATGATCTTCGACCACGGTGGCAACGTGAAGGGCGTGCACCAGCTCGAACACGACCAGATCCTGCCGCAAGCCGGCTGGGTCGAGCACAACCCCGCGGAGATCTGGGAGCGGACCAGGGCGGTGATCCAGACCGCACTCACCAAGTCGAACCTGCAGGCATCGGACCTGGCTGCGGTCGGAATCACCAACCAGCGCGAGACCGCTGTGGTGTGGAACAAGAAGACCGGGCGCCCGTACTACAACGCGATCGTGTGGCAGGACACCCGCACGGACCGGATCGCCTCCGCACTCGAGCGTGAGGGCAAGGGCGACGTCATCCGGCAGAAGGCCGGGCCTCCCTCCTGCAACGTATTTCTCGGGCGGGAAGATCCAGTGGATCCTCGAAAACGTCGATGGCG
Organism: uncultured Actinomycetes bacterium; assembly: GCA_963799955.1. GTDB lineage: Bacteria > Actinomycetota > Actinomycetes > Acidothermales > Acidothermaceae > PALSA-607. The sequence continues at coordinate 158,787 of CAWCZJ010000002.1, read as the reverse complement.
TGCGAGCGGCCGCGGAAGCAGGCGAAGCCGTCTTCGGCAACACCGACAGCTGGCTGTTGTGGAATCTCACCGGCGGTGTCGACGGCGGCGTGCACGTCACCGACCCGACGAACGCGAGCCGCACGATGTTGATGGACCTCGAGACACTTGCAATGGGACGACGAGTTGCTCGGCTACTTCAACATTCCGCGGCAGATGCTGCCGCAGATCTTGCCGTCGTCCCATCCGGGGTTGTACGGCAAGTCGCGCGCCGACGGCCCGCTCGGCGGCGAGAGTCGCGCTGTCCGGCGACCTCGGCGACCAGCAGGCCGCAACGGTGGGCCAGGTCTGCTTCGGCGTAGGCGAGGCGAAGAACACCTACGGAACAGGGAACTTCCTGCTCTACAACACCGGCCATGATGTCGTCCGCTCGAAGAACGGGCTGCTCACGACGGTCTGCTACAAGTTCGGCGACGAGCCGACGGTGTACGCGCTCGAAGGCTCGATCGCCGTCACCGGGTCGGCTGTGCAGTGGCTGCGCGACCAGCTCGGCATCATCGCCGGTGCTGCCGAGAGCGAGTCGCTGGCCGCGCAGGTTCCAGATGCGGGTGGCATCTACTTCGTGCCGGCATTCTCGGGACTCTTCGCGCCGTACTGGCGCTCTGATGCTCGCGGCGCCATCGTCGGACTGTCCCGCTTCAACACCAACGCCCACCTCGCGAGGGCCACTCTGGAAGCGATCTGCTACCAGACCCGCGACGTGGTCGAGGCCATGCACCAGGACTCCGGAGTCGCGCTCGACGTCCTCCGGGTCGACGGCGGCATCACGGCGAACAAGCTGTGCATGCAGACTGCAGGCCGACATTCTCGGCGTCCCTGTCTCGAAGCCTGTCGTCGCCGAAACGACGGCGCTCGGCGCGGCATACGCGGCCGGCCTCGCGGTCGGGTTCTGGAAGTCGACCGACGAACTGAAGAAGAACTGGAACGAGGACCTCCGGTGGCAGCCGGAGTGGTCTGAGGACCAGCGCGAGAAGGGCTACGCCGGCTGGAAGAAGGCTGTGGAACGTACGCTCGACTGGGTGGATGTCGGGTAAGACGACATCGCGGAGCTGGGGTCGAGGCGAGCGTGCGCGAGCACGAGCGCTTCGACCCCATCCGACCCGGCTCGACCACGAGCACCCGTAGGGCGGCGTAGGCAGGAGAAGAACGTGGGTTCAGCTCAACTCGGACCGCGCTATCGCGAATCCGTGCTCAAGGAAATGAGCCAGGGAGAGTTCGACCTGCTCGTCATCGGCGGCGGCATCGTCGGTGCGGGCGCTGCGCTCGACGCGGTGTCGCGTGGCCTGACCGTCGCGCTCGTCGAGGCGCACGACTGGGCGGCCGGCACGTCGTCGCGATCGAGCAAGCTGATCCACGGCGGGCTGCGCTACCTCGAGCAACGCAACTTCGCGCTCGTACGTGAAGCGCTGAAGGAACGCGGCCTCCTCCTGAACAGGATCGCGCCGCACCTGGTGCGCCCGGTGCCGTTCCTGCTCCCCCTGCAGCACCGCATCTGGGAGCGGTTCTACATCGGTTCGGGCGTTTTCCTTTACGACCGGATGGGCGGCGCGACGATCGGTGCCCGGGCACCGGCACCTGAGCCGAGCAAGGCGCGCTGCGTCTCGCGCCGGGCATGCGCTCCGACGCGCTCATCGGCGCGATCCAGTACTACGACGCGCAAATGGACGACGCGCGTTACGCGCTCACCGTGTCGCGCACCGCAGCTCACCTTGGCGCGAAGGTGGCGCGCGGTGCGCGTGTCATCGGCTTCGTCCGCGAGGGCGAGCAGATCGTCGGCGCACGAGTCATCGACGTCGAGACGACGACGTGGAATTCGTGATCCGCGCGAAGCAGGTCATCAACGCCACTGGCGTCTGGACCGATGACACCCAGGAGATGGCCGGCGGCCGCGGCCGGTTCCACGTCAGCGCGTCGAAAGGCGTGCACCTCGTCGTCCCGCGTAATCGCATCCAACTCGACACCGGGCCTGATCCTGCGCACCGAGAAGAGCGTGCTGTTCGTCATTCCGTGGGGCCGGCACTGGATCATCGGCACCACCGACACCGACTGGGAACTCGACAAGGTGCACCCAGCGGCGAGCAGCACCGACATCAACTACATCCTCGACCACGTCAACGCGGTGTTGCGCACGCCGCTGGCGCCTGACGACGTCGAGGGCGTCTACGCGGGGCTGCGCCCGCTTGCTGGCCGGCGAGTCGGAGCAAACCAGCAAGCTGTCGCGCGAACACTCGGTCGGCCAACCGGTACCGGGCCTGACCGTCATCGCGGGCGGCAAGTACACGACGTACCGCGTGATGGCCAAGGACGCCGTCGACGTGGCGCGTCGCGGCATGAGTGCGAGCGTGCCCGACTCGGTCACCGAACGGCTCGCGCTGCTCGGCGCTGACGGCTACGAAGCCCTATGGAACAAGCGAAACGCGCTCGCGGCATCGTCTGGGCTGCACGTGACGCGCATCGAACACCTGCTCCATCGCTACGGATCATGCATCACCGATCTACTCGATCTCATCGCTGAAGACGCCACGCTCGGCGAGCCGGTGTCGTCAGGCAGCGACTACCTGCGGGCCGAAATCGTCTACGCGACGAGCCACGAGGGCGCGCTGCACCTCGATGACGTGCTGACGCGACGGACCAGGATCTCGATCGAGGAATGGGATCGCGGCACCGGCTCTGCGCGCGATGTCGCGAGCTGATGGCCGGCGTCCTTGACTGGGACGACGGCGACGATCGAACGCGAGGTCGAGCACTACTTGCTGCGAGTCGAGGCCGAACGCGCATCGCAGCGCCAACCCGACGACCAGACTGCCGACGCCGCCCGGCTTGGCGCGCCCGACATCGTGCCGCTGCGCGGCGACCCTCGTGAAGAACGTGCACCCGACGCAACCACTGGCCGGTTGGGAAACCTGAAGTCGATCAAGTCAGCGGAAGCGAACTAGCTCTACAACCAACGCCCAACCACGATCAGAACGGGAGCGTTCATGAAGAAGCTCATCAACGATCCGGCGGACGTCGTCAAGGAAGCGCTCCTCGGCATCGCGGCGGCGCATCCCGAGCTGAGGGTCGACCACGCAAACAAGATCATCTACCGCGGGGACGCTCCCAAGAAGGGCAAGGTCGGACTCATTTCCGGCGGCGGCTCCGGTCACGAACCGTTGCACGGCGGATTCGTCGGTTTCGGCATGCTCGACGCAGCATGTGCGGGCGAGATCTTCACCTCGCCGGTGCCTGACCAGATGCTCGAAGCAACCAAGCACGTCGACGGTGGCGCCGGCGTCCTGCACATCGTGAAGAACTACACCGGCGACGTCATGAACTTCGAGATGGCCGCCGAGATGGCGGCGGCAGAGACCGGCCTCGATGTCATCGCCGTCGTGACCGACGACGACGTCGCCGTGCAAGACAGCACATGGACGGCCGGACGTCGCGGTGTCGGCGTCACCGTTCTGCTGGAGAAGATTGCCGGTGCAGCTGCAGAACAAGGGCCTGAGCCTGAAGGAAGTCGCCGACGTCGCGCGCCACGTCAACGAGAACGGCCGCAGCATGGGCATGGCGCTCACGTCGTGCATCGTGCCGGCGGCGGGCAAGCCGACCTTCGACCTGCCCGATAACGAGATGGAGATCGGCATCGGCATCCACGGCGAGCCTGGCCGGCGACGGGTGCCCGTCGCCCCTGCCAAAGAGGTCGCCGCGATGCTGGTCGAGCCGATCCTCGAGCGACATGCCGCTCGGCCGGGGAGATTCGATCATCGCGTTCGTCAACGGGATGGGTGGCACCCCGCTTATCGAGCTCTACGTGATGTACAACGAGGTCGCGAAGATCCTGCAAGGGCGCGGCGTCACGATCGCGCGCTCGCTCGTCGGTCCGTACATCACCTCGCTGGAGATGGCTGGTTGTTCGGTCACGTTGCTGAAGGTCGACGACCCGACACTTGCGCTGTGGGACGCGCCGGTGAGCACGCCGGGTCTGCGGTGGGGAATGTGACCGAGCCTGCGATGGGGAATGTGAGATGAGCGACGCCGTCACGCTCGACGGGCTGCGGGCCTGGGTCAGCGAGTTCGCCCGCCTGATCGAGGAGAACCGGTCGTACCTGACCGACCTCGACTCGGCGATCGGCGACGCTGACCACGGCACGAACATGGCCAGAGGCATGGCGGCTGCGGCGCCGATCGCGTCCGACAGCCCTCCCCGGGCGCGGCCGCGATCGGCACCGCGAAAGATCTGTTCACCCAGGTCGGCATGAAGCTGGTCAGCACGGTTGGCGGCGCCAGCGGGCCGCTGTACGGCACGTTTTTCCTGCGCGTCGGCGCTGCGCTCGGCGACGCCGACACGTTCACGCCGGTCGAGTTCGCAGCGGCGCTGCGCGCTGGCGTGGCCGGCGTCGTCGCGCGTGGCAAGGCAGAGCCGGGCGACAAGACGATGCTCGACACGCTGATGCCAGCGCTCGACGCGCTTGACGCCGGCCTGGCCGGCGGCAAGTCGCTTGCCGACGCACTGGCCGACGCGACCAAGGCGGCCGATGCGGGTCGCGACTCGACGACGCCGATGCTCGCCCGCAAGGGCCGCGCCAGCTACCTCGGCGAGCGAAGTGTCGGTCACCAGGATCCGGGCGCCACGTCGTCCGCTCTGTTGATCAGCGCCGCCGCTACTGCGCTGGGCTGAGTCTGCGCGTGGTCGGGATCGTCGTGGTCTCGCACAGCCGTACGCTCGCGCACGCCGCGGTTGAGCTGGCGACCGCAGATGGTGCCGGGAAATCCGCCCGCGGTCGCCGTCGCTGCCGGGCTCGACGACGGCGGCTTGGGCACCGACGCAGTAGCTGTGCAGCAAGCGATCGAACAGGTCGACTCCCCCGACGGAGTCGTCGTCCTGTGCGACCTCGGCAGTGCTGTGCTCAGCGCCGAAATGGCGCTGGAGTTTCTCGACGAGACGCTGCGCGCCCGCGTGGTGATCAGCCCGGCACCATTGGTCGAAGGACTCGTCGTCGCGTTCGTCACCGCAGCGGGCGGTGCGCCGGCGTCGGAGGTCGCGGCCGAAGCGGCGAACGCACTCGCGGGCAAGATCAGCCAGCTCGGTGGTGCCGCGACGACTGTCACTCCTGCGGCCGCAGCCTCTGACCGCAGGTCGTCGATCAGGGGCCGCCGGCGGCGTCCGCCACCTTGGTCGTGACGAACGCGCACGGGCTGCACGCGCGACCGGCCGCTCGCCTGGTCTCCACGGTTCGCGGCTTTGACGCCCGCGTGTGGCTGCGCAGCTTGCGCACCGGAACGCGCGCCGGTTCTCGCGTCGAGTTTGTCGGCCGTCGCGACGCTCGGCGCGCGCGAAGGCGACCAGGCTGGAACTCGCTGCGTGGGGTCCTGACGCGAAGCGTGCCCGCGACGCCGTGGTGGCGCTTGCCGAGCGTGGGTTCGACGACGTTGCCGAGCCGACGACCACTGGCGAGCAGTCGACTGGTCGATCCGACGGCGGCGGCCCGGTGGGCGCTGCGCCGGGCGTTGCCATCGGGCCGGCACACGTGCTCGACGGCGGGCGGCCGTCGATCCCCGACCACGAGCCGGGGCCGCCCGACGCGCAGTGGACCCGACTCACGAAGGCCGTCGAACTCGCGCGCGACGAGATCGATGCGACGCGACGACAGGTCGCGGCAACAGCGGGCGACGCCGACGCCGCGATCTTCGACGCGCACGCGTTGCTGCTCGACGATCCCGCGTTGCTTGACGACGTCCGCGCGCGCATCGACGCGGGCGACGGCGCAGCACGTGCCTGGGACGCCGTGATGAACCGCGCCGCGGGCAACTTGCGCGGCAACTCGCGGACTCCTACCAGCGCGGCCGTGCCGCCGACGTACGAAGCGTCGCCGACCTTGTGCTGCGGCACCTCGTCGGCGCTCCGGCGGTCGGCGAAGGCCACGGGCGTCGTCGTCGCGGCCGACCTCACGCCGGCACAGGCGGCGGACCTCGATCGCCGACGCCGTGCAGGCCGTCGTGCTCGCAAGCGGCAGCCCCACGTCGCATGCGGCGATCCTTGCGCGTGCGTACGGAATCCCGATGGTGACCGGCGCGGGCGCCGCCATTCTCGACCGTCCCCGAAGGGACCCCCGTAGCTGTCGACGGCGACCGTGGGGAGGTCGCCGTCGACCCCTCTGGACAGTTGTTGCTCGGATTTTCGCGAACGGATCGCCGCTCGCCAAGACGCGCTAGCTGCCGCCGCCGCGATGTCGGTCGGTCCTGCGCTCACCCGCGACGGCACCGCGATCACCGTCGCCGCGAATATCGGATCGCTCGACGACGCGCGAGCCGCAGGTGCGGCGCACGCCGATGGCGCAGGCTTGGTGCGCACCGAGTTCCTGTTCGTCGGCAAGACCGTCGCACCGACGTCGCGACGAACAAGAACGTGTCTACCGCGCTATCGCCGAGAATCTGCACCCGGGCCGAGTCGTGTTGCGCACCCTCGACGTCGGCGGCGACAAGCCGCTGCCGTTCCTGCGGCAGGCGGCCGAAGCGAATCCGTTCCTCGGCGAACGCGGTATTCGCCTGACGCTTGCACCACCCGACATGTTCCTCGATCAGCTCGTCGCGATGTGCACAGTCGCCCGCGATCATCCGGTCAGCGTGATGTTCCCGATGGTCGCGGCAGTCTCGGAAGTCATGGCGGCGCGACGAGTTCGTCGACGCCGCGATTGCCGAGGTCGGCGGGCGACCCGACTCGTTGCGGATCGGCATCATGGTCGAGGTGCCGTCGGCGGCTTTGAAGGCGGCCGCCTTCGTGCCGCACGTCGATTTCTTCAGCGTCGGCACCAACGACCTCACCCAGTACGCGCTGGCCGCCGAGCGCGGCAACCAATCGGTTGCCGAGCTCGCCGACGGCCTCGACCCTGGCGTGCTGCGGCTGATCGCAGCCCTGTGCAATGACGCCGGATCGGTACCGGTGTCGGTGTGCGGCGAACTCGCGGCGGATCCCCTCGCCGTCCCGCTGCTGCTCGGTCTTGGTGTTCGCAGCCTCAGCGTCGTGCCGCCCGCGGTAGCGGCTCGTGAAGCAACGGGTGCGCGAGATCGACCTCGGGGACGCACGCCGGCTCAGTGCAGCAGGCACTGGCGTGCGAGAGCGCGGCGCAGGTACGCGCGCTCGTCAACAACGCGTCGAGCTAGACCTCAAGCTCCCGCGGCGCGACGCCGGTCGCGGCGTGCGGCGAGGTCGCCGACAGTCTCGGGCGACGCCAACTGGGGGCGGTGACCCCTCGGCTTTCGCGCGCTCGACTCCGGCCTCGTCGCGGTCGTCGGCAGCCCGGCGACGCGCACTGGCAGCGCTCTTGCGGTCGGCCGCGGAACGTTTCCGGTCGGAGGCGGAACTCTTGCGGTCGGCCACGGTGCCCTTACGGTCCAGGGCCGCCATGTAGACGCCGAACGACGAGTTGTCCGCTGGGGCTTCGGCAGCTTCCCCGTTCTTGGCGCGAAGGTCAGTTTCGGCCTGGCGCAGCGCCGCGTCGAAATCGCGGCGGTCGGCGCGACCGTCGAGGGCCACCGCGACGAGATCGTTCTCGTCCGCGACTGTGTCGCGCTCGTCGGCGAGCGCCGCCCGTTCGTCAGCGGGCCACTCCTCGGTAACCGCCTTCTCACCGAGCAGGGCCAAGCCGCGTTCGGCCGCATCGAGCATGGCTTTGCGCTGCTCGAGGTCGCCGGGTCCGTCCATACTCGCAAACTAGGCCCTAAAGCACCTTCTTGGCTATGAATACCAAGACAGCCACACAGATAGACAAAGACGAACGCGGTACGGGCGGTTCACGAAGCCGTCAGGTCGGGCCGCGAGTATGTGCGGAGGCGCCCGGTCGCGCCTCCCCCCCGGGGCTAGCCGGGCGCCACCAAATCTGGTTAACGTGTGCGGCGGTCGCGCAACCAATCGGTATCGGCGCGCGTCTTATGGCGCGACTCGTGCGGTCCCACCCGGGCCGCAGCAACTCGAGCCAGCACAATTTCGAGCCAGCGCGGCGGGCAGCCCACTACGAAGCGGGGGAACGATGAGTGACGTCACCAGACCACGGTCGTCGGCTCGAGCGAAGTCGCGAGTTGGCCGATACGCGCGCTTCGTTGCGGCGGCACTGATCGCCGTCCCGATCTCACTTCTTTGCGACCGGCGTCGCGAACGCCGCGGCCGCCACCCATCTCTCCGTGAGTGCGCCGGCGAGCGCGGTTGTCGGCAACGCCGTGACCGTCACCGTGACGGCGCTCGATAGCAGCAATGCGATCGCGACCGACCTACGCGGGCACGGTGCATTTCACGTCGACCGACTCAGGTGCCGTGCTCCCGGCGAACTCGACGTTCTCCGGCGGAGTCGGCAGCTTCACGGTCAGGTTCTCCAGCACCGGCAGCAAGCATGTGACCGTCACCGACACGAGTACGTCGTCGATTACCGGCACGTCGGGTGCGGTGAACGTCACGCAGAGCACGACCCATCTGTCGGCGACCGCGTCAGCGACCGCCACTGCGGGTAGCTCGTTTGTGGTGACCGTGAAGGCCCTTGACGGCGGCGGAAACGTGGTGACGGGCTACACCGGGACGGTCAAGCTGACCAGCAGCGATGCGGCGGCCGTGCTGCCCGCGAACTCGACGTTGTCGAGCGGCCAGCATGCGTTCACCGTGACACTCAAGACCGCAGGCAGCCAAAGCGTCACCGCGACTGACACCGCGAACTCGGGGATCTCGGGTACCACATCAACGATCACGGTCGCGCCTGCTGCGACGACGCATTTCCTCGTCACGGCACCCACTTCGTCGGCTGTCGGCCTCTCGTTCCTGTTCACCGTGACCGCGAAGGACGCCTACCAGAACACCGCCACGAAATACGGCGGCACGGTGCACCTCACGTCGACCGACACCTCGGCATCGCTCAGTGGAAACGCCAAACTGACGAACGGCGTCGGCAACTTCAGCGCGACGCTGCGAACGATCGGCAGCCGCGTGGTGAAGGCGACCGACACCGTGACCTCGTCGATCACCGGGACGTCGGGCACCATCACCGTCGTCGCGCGGACGTCGCCGACTCGGGTCGCAGGTGTCGACCGCATCGGCACGGCCGTTTCGGTGTCAGCAGCTGAACTTCCCGAGCGGTGGCGCGGGCGCTGTGGTGCTTGCACGTTCTGACAACTTCCCCGACGCGCTTGTCGCCGCACCGCTGGCTGCGACGAGTTCGGGCGCCCTTGCTGTTCGTGCAAGGCGCGTCGTTGCCGACGGTGACCCGGAACGAGATCAGCCGGGTGCTCGGTGCGCGCGGGACCGTGTACTTGATCGGCAGCACGTCGGCGATCCCTGCGAGCATCGAGACCACGCTGCAAAACGCGGGCTACACGACGGTGCGCATTGGTGGCTCCGACCGGTTCGCGACGGCAGTAGCGGTGGCCAACGTGCTTGGCAACCCCAGCACCGTGTTGCTCGCGACGGGCGACAACTTCCCTGACGCGTTGTCGGCAGGGCCGGCAGCTGCACACCGGGGCGGCGTCGTGCTGCTCACCGACGGCACGTCGATGCCGTCGATCACCCGCTCGTATCTGAACGCGCACCCCGGCACGGTCTATGCGATCGGTGGCCCAGCCGCGATCGCAGACGGCGCGGCCACTCGGATCGTCGGCGTCGACCGGATGTCGACCGCCGCGTCGGTGGCCTCGACGTTCTTCTCGGCGCCACTGTCGGTCGGCGTCGCGAGTGGGGCAACCTTCGCCGATGCCATGTCGGGAGGTGCCTACCTCGCGCGATTGGGAGGTCCGATTCTGCTGACCTACCCGACGTCGGTGCCGGCATCGACCAGCAACTACCTCGAGCGCGGTTCGACTCAAGCCTGGCGAGCAGCAGCATCTTCGGAGGCACCGCAGCGATCTCGCTCAGCGTGCAGACGACGATCGATCAGCTGCTCGGCTTCTGATCGATCGCTTCGTCGAGGTAGTCGCGCAGCGCTCAGTCGAGGTAGTCGCGCAGCACTTGCGAGCGCGACGGGTGACGCAGCTTCGACATCGTCTTCGACTCGATCTGACGGATTCGCTCGCGAGTGACTCCGTAGACCTTGCCGATCTCGTCGAGCGTCTTCGGCTGACCGTCGGTGAGACCGAAGCGCATCGAGACGACGCCCGCCTCGCGCTCGGACAACGTGTCGAGCACCGAGTGCAGCTGCTCCTGCAGCAGCGTGAACGACACCGCCTCGGCCGGCACGATGGCCTCGGAGTCCTCGATGAGGTCGCCGAACTCGCTGTCACCGTCTTCACCGAGCGGCGTGTGCAGGCTGATCGGCTCGCGACCGTACTTCTGGACTTCGATGACCTTCTCGGGAGTCATGTCGAGTTCGGCGGCGAGTTCTTCGGGGGTCGGTTCGCGACCGAGGTCCTGCAGCATCTGGCGCTGGACGCGCGCGAGCTTGTTGATGACCTCGACCATGTGCACCGGGATCCGGATCGTGCGGGCCTGGTCGGCCATCGCGCGGGTGATCGCCTGGCGGATCCACCACGTGGCGTACGTCGAGAACTTGTAGCCCTTGGTGTAGTCGAACTTCTCGACGGCCCTGATGAGCCCGAGGTTGCCCTCTTGGATCAAGTCGAGGAAGAGCATGCCGCGACCGGTGTATCGCTTCGCGAGCGAGACGACCAGTCGGAGGTTGGCTTCCAGCAGGTGGTTCTTCGCCCGCCGGCCGTCTTCGGCGATCCACTCGAACTCCTTGCGGAGCTTGACCGTGAGCTTCTCGCCCGAGTTGAGCTTCTCCTCGGCGAACAGCCCGGCCTCGATGCGCTTCGCGAGCTCGACTTCTTGCTCGGCGTTGAGCAGCGGCACCTTGCCGATCTGCTTCAGGTAGTCCTTGACCGGGTCGGCGGTGGCGCCGGCGCTGACCAGCTGCGCCTGGGGCTCGCCGTCGTCCTCGACGACGACCTCGACGGGCTCGTCGTCCTCGTCGACTTCCTCGACCGCGTCGCCCACGACGATCGCGGCGGCCGGATCGACCGGGTCGACCGCGTCGACCGACACGTCGGCCACGATTCGACGTCTACCTCCGCGATGTCGACTTCGACATCGACGAGATCGACTTCGAGCACGACGTCGTCAGCGAAGACGTCGGGATCGACGTCCGCCTCGAGGTCGGGGTCGAGGTCGGCGACGATGGCCGGGTCGACCACCAACGCGACGGGAGCCGTCTTACCGGCCTTGCCCGCCGCCGACTTTGCCGGCGGCCGACCATTGCTCGTGGTGCTCGTGGGTTCAGACACGTCTGTCGCGGCGTTGAGATTGCCCCTGGCCTTCGTGGTAACTCCCATGGTCTTGGCGCTCGTAATCGCGTCTTCGGTCCGGCTCATGGCCGCGGTCTTCAGTGCCACGCTCGTCGTCTGGACATATTGGCTCGCGGATCAGTACCGCTGGGCCGGAACCCGGTCGGGCGTGGTCTCGCCATTGTAGCCACGGCAACGGCAATCCCCGGGCGCCCGGCGGCTCAGGGCGTGACGCGATCATGCAGGGTGAAGACCTCGGTGGTCGCCGAACCGCCCATAAACGGGCGTAAGCCTGCCTGGACGTCGATCATGAGCGGGTTCGGGGAGTCCGCTAAGCCCGCTGCCTGACGGGCGTAGAGCGACACGTCGTGGCTGGCCACGATGTTGTGCTCGTCGTCGGCGAATCGATAGGTCAACCGGTCGACGCTCTGGTGAGATGCCGGCAGGTCGGCGGCATCGAGGTCGGTCACGATGTCGTTCACGTTTTCGATGCTCAGGACCCGGGTGCCGCTGCCCTGCGCCACCGGCTTGGAGCTGATCGGCGCGCCTGCGGCCACCACCTGCGTGACCCGGACCCGACCGCCGTTGAACGCTGGATCACCGGCCAGATCCATCGCGACGATGCCTCCCTCGCTGTGCCCGACCAGCAACACCTCGGCGCCACGCGGCACGAGTGCGGCGTCAATCGCCTGCCGCACGCACGTCGTGTAGTTCGTCGTCGTGCCGACGAGCGCCGCGCCAGACCCGAGCAGATCTTCAGGGTCGGCTGTGTTGGTCATGCTTCGCATGCCCGAGAGCACCACGACGTAGCGCGCGACACCGTCTGCGCCCGCGACCCGCTGCACCGCAATCGAAGCGGCCGGCTGATCCTCGAGATCGCCGACGCGGTCGAGCATCGAGCCGATGGACGGCGGCGGCTGCCCGCCCCACGACGGCGCGTATCTCGATATCGAGACGCTGCCGTCCGTTCGCTCAGCTACGCGGTATCAGCGACGCAAGCGGTAAACCGAAGACTGGATCAACTGACAGCGGACGATGCTGCGCGACGTCGAGGCGAAATCGCCGGGATGGCGCGAACAGCTCGAGGACTGCCTGCGTGTGCGGCGCCACGTAGCCGGTGATCGCGTTGGCGAGCGCAGCGCTGTCGCGAGTGCCGTCGTGCAGTGCGCGGCTGGGATCGAGCGTCAACTCCAGCGGCAGCGTGACAAGCCATCGCTCGAGCGCCGCGCACCTGGTGAAGCGGCAAGTCGTCGACGTACTGCTCCTTGGCCACAACCGCTTTGAGGAGTAGTGAGTCGACCGCGAGGCCAGCGCCCAACGCGGCCAGGCCGCCCGGCCCGACTGATGCGCGCAGAATGCCGGCTTCTGCTCGAGCCACACCGATCGGGTCGAACATCGCGCCCGCCAGCAACCCAGACGAGCCAGCGAGCGCCGCCACCTGGAAACCGGTGCGCGCCATCGCGGCCGCAGCCTCGCCCCACACCGATGACATGCGAGCGAGCTCTTCGTAATCGACGATCACGGTCGCACCGCTCACGGACGAATGCCGCCGATGAGAGCGCCGCCCACTCCGACCGCGCCGCGGATCACCGCGTGCTCGGCAGCGCGCTCGAGTCTGCGCAGTCGCGCCTTCTCCGCTTCGACGCCCTCGCCGTAGCTGAAGACGGTCTGCGCGGCACCTCGCAGCAGGTCAGCAACCGAGCCGAACTGCCGCCGCCGGTGATCGACCCGGGTGCGAAACGCGTCGGCGGCGATCGACGTCCAAATTGCTTCTGCGGCAGCCCGCACCAATTGCGCGCCGGCCATCTCGACCTGCACCGCACGCTGATTGAGCTCTAGCCCGATCTCCTCGATGTTCGACACCGCACCCACCATCCGCCGTAGCCGTGCCGACATCACGCCGGTCCGACGAACCTATGAGTGGTGAGTCGCGTCACGGTTGGCCCCGGAAACTTCAGTGGAGAGAGTCGACGCTTGTGGAGAGCCATGTGTGGTGACGGCGCGAGCACGCGACCCCTACCCTCATGCCATGCCGTGGCTGCCTGCTGACTTCGCGCACCCGTTGCGCGTCGATGTCGACGCCGACCATCATCTGAGGCCGATTCGAGCAACCGACGTCGACCTCGACATGGTCGCCGTGATGGGCTCGCAAGCACGCCTGTGGTCGATATTCGGCCCTGCATGGGAGTGGCCGCCGGCGTCGATGACTCGGGAGCAGGACCGCGCCGACCTGGCTCGACACGAACGAGAAATCGAAGCGCACGAGTCGTTCAACTACGCGCTGTTCGACACACGCCGAATCGAGCTTGCTCGGCTGCGTCTACATCGATCCGCCGGAGAAGAGCGGAGCGGACGCCGAGATCTGCTGGTGGGTGGTTGATGCGCTTGTTGGCAGTACGACCGACGCAGCTCTCGACGAACTGATTCCGCGCTGGATCGGGGCGAGCTGGCCGTTCGGGAGCCCGCGCTACATCGGTCGCGACATCACCTGGGCGCAGTGGCTTGAGCTACCCGACGCCGAGCAAGCACCGTAACTACGCGCCTGCGCGAGCCGCCGCCTTCATCTCTTTCTTGTGGTCACGAACCTTCTGCAAGGACTCCGGGCTGACGACGTCAGCGACTGATCGGAAGCTGCCGTCCTCGCCGTACGCGCCAGCGGCCTCACGCCACCCACGCGGCCGCACGCCACGCTGCTTCCCAAGCAGAGCGACGAAAATGCGCGCCTTTTGCTGGCCGAAACCGGGAAGCGTGGCGATCCGGCCGTGCAACTCGGCGCCGGATTTCGCGCCCTTCCACACTGCCTCAGCGCTGCCGTCGTAGTCAGCGACTAAGAGGCGAGCGAGTGCCTGCACGCGCGCAGCCATGGCGCCGGGGAAACGGTGGATTGCAGGTGGCCCGACAAACAGGGTCGCGAACTTTTCGGGGTCGTACTCGGCCATGTCGTAGGCGTTGAGGTGATCGACACCCATCCGCTGGGCAAGCAGGTAAGGGCCGGCGAAGGCCCGCTCCATCGGGAACTGCTGGTCGAGCAGCATGCCGACGAGCAGGGCCAGCGGATCACGGTCGAGCAACGCGTCGGCGTCCGCCTGTTGGGCAATCTGAAGAGTCATGGGGCAGCTCCGTCCGGTCGATGCTCAAGCGTCGCAGATTTCCGTCGAGACCCGCGAAAGGCGGTCAGTACCAACCGCCCGCAGGGAGCTGCTCACCGACGGGCACCTCGACGTCGAGCACGTTGCCAGGTGGCGCCAGCGGGCAGGCCCACGCGGCGTCGTACGCGCACGACGGGTGGTAGGCGAAGTTGAAGTCGAGCACCAAGGTGCCTGCCGCGGCATCACTGCCGAGGTCGGCGCCCTTCGCCGTGTCGATCAAGTAGCGACCGCCGCCGTAAGTCGTGTGGTTCGCCGTCCGATCGCGCAAGGGGATGAACAAGCCTCCGCCGTAGCTGCGCAGCGCCCACACGTCGAGGCTACCGACGTCCGGAACGAGGACCTTTCCGACGCGGTCGAAGGGGACCATGCCGTCTGTGCCGGTGGCGACGTCGATGTGCAAGGGCTCGATGTCGACATCTACCACCAGCTCGAAACGCCACGTCGGGTCGTACGGCGCGACCGGGACACCCGTGAACGTGCCGCGACGATCGGCCGCGATGGGCGACTGCGGATGATGCGCGAACAGATCGTTCCGCTCGGCTGACCACATCGCGTGCGCCTGCGCGACGTCGGTCGCCGCGCGGACAACCGTGTAGACGGCGTGCACCCGCCGCCGCCAATCCAGCAGCGTCAATCCATGATCGTCCACGTCGCTAGTCTGCCTCACTGCGGCGACGAGAACCGTTTCGGTTGCCAGCTGCGACAGTAAAGCTGTGAGTGCAAGTAGGTACCGATGACGCCGGATCCCGACGTCAGGGACGACGCGGCGCTGCTGCGCGCCGTCGGCCGCGGCGATGAGGACGCGCTCGCGGCGTTGTACGACCGCCACGCAGCCTGGCTGACGATTCGGCTATCGCGGCGGTGTGGTCGTCCCGACGTCGTCGACCACGCGGTGCAAGACACCTTCCTGGCGGTGTGGCGAGGCGCGTCCGCGTATCGAGGCGATGGGAGCATCGGCGCCTTTATCTGGGGCATCGGGATCCGCCGATTAATCGACGGCATCCGGCGAGACTCCGCAACGACGCATGCGCCCCAGTCGCGCTCGAGCCGGTGCAGATGTCGTGGTGTCCGCGGAGGACCAGGTCCTGGTCGGCCTGGAACACGGCCACCTCGGTCAGGCACTGGCACAGCTGTCCCCCGAGCTGAGAGCCGCACTCGAAGCGACGGTTCTTGACGGTCTGACATGTGCAGAAGCCGGCGTGCTGCTCGGAATCGCCGAGGGCACCGTCAAGTCTCGCTGCTCGCGTGCCCGGATCGCACTGCGCGCCGCACTCGCCGAGCAGACCCGCGCTACCCCGACACCCCGCAGACAAGCCCTGGGAGAGTCCATGACACCTCCGACTCTTGACGTTTCCGAGCCAGCACCCGGCGCTGGCTGGCACGCCCCGACGGCACTCCTTGCGAGCTACGCAGCAGGCGATCTCGGCGATACCGACGTGTGGTCGATCGAGGCGCACTTGGCCGACTGCGCTGTTGTGCCGCCTTGGGTGGCGGCGCGCGCCGACCAAGAGCGTCTCGCGCGCAACCGATCGGTCGTGCTGACGATGGCCGCCATCCCTGACGCGGGCTGGCTTCGCCGTCTCGCGCGTCGCGTGCGGGATTGCGGACCACCTGCTCGTCCTGCTGTCTGCGACATCGTCGTTGCGACGGTCATGGCTGCTATCAGTGGTCGCCGTGCTGGGTGTGGTGACTGGAGAGGCCCTGCTGGTCCACGCCCTCTGGCCCGAGCATGTCGGGCAGCGCTGGCATATTCGCAGCCCGCGGTGCTGGCGCCATTCCTGCTGGTTGGGCCGTTGCTGGTGCTGGTCGGCGTGGCGGCTGCGTTCGTACCGTCGCTCGATCCTGGATACCGGCTGGCCGTCGCAGCGCCGTTCTCTAGTTTGACCTTGTTGTTGGTACGAGCTGTCTCCGCGCTTCTCGCTGCATTGGTGCCGGTGACGTGCGCCGCCGTCGTGGTACCTGGGCCCGCTGGTTGCCTGCCGCGTTGTTGTTGCCTTCGCTCGCATTGTGCGCATTCGCGCTCGCGGCCACGACCGTCGTGGGTCCGACGGAGGCGGTTGTCGCTGCTCGGGCGTGCTGTGGGCGGCGTCTGTCGGGTGGCTCGCAGTGACCGGATCGCCGCTGGAGAGCGTGCAAGCGCACGGGCAAAGCCTGTGCGCTGTCGTCGTGGTGGCCGCAGTCGCGGTCGTCTTCGCACGTCGTGATCGGTTGGAGATGAGATGGGCGAGTTGACGATGAACGGGACGACGGCGAACCGCGTCGCCGTTCGGGTCGATGGCCTGTCTCGCCGCTACGGCGACATTCGCGCTCTCGATGCCGTCGATCTCACGTTGGATCGCGGGATCACCGGACTGCTCGGCCCCAACGGAGCGGGCAAGACCACGCTCTTGTCGATTCTGGCAACCGTCAACGAACCCGACGCAGGCGACGTGTCGATCTTCGGGCTGGACCCGAAAGACCAGGCCGAGCGGGTGCAGATCCGCCGCCAGCTCGGCTTCCTGCCGCAAGAGCTGGGCTACCACCGCCATTTCACCGTCGCTGGATTCCTTGACTACGTGGCGATTCTGAAGGAGATCGTGGACCGCCGCCGGCGCGCCGAGGAAGTGGCGCGGGTGCTGGCCACCGTCGGGATGGAGCGGTTCGGTGGCCGCCGGATCAGCACGCTGTCCGGCGGATTTCGGCAACGGCTGGCGATCGCCCAGGCTCTGCTCGGCAGCCCCGAGCTGCTGATCCTTGACGAACCGACGGCAGGACTGGACACCGAACAGCGGCTGCGGTTCCGGGAGTTGTTGTCGAACCTGCCCGGCGATCCGGTGATCGTGTTGTCGACTCATCAGGCTGATGACATCGCCGCGATCTGCCCGCGAGTCGTCGTCGTCCTCGACGGCCGGATCGCTTTCACCGGCACACCGGCCGCTCTGGCTGGGACCGCGGCCGGACACGTCTGGACCGCCGACCGAGCGCGACGAACGCGCGCACATGTCGTGGCGCGACGGGGACAATCAGTGGCGACACATCGGCAACCCGCCGCCGACCAGCAGCGCAGCCGCGACCCCGACGGTCGAGGACGGCTACCTGCTGCTGTCCCACGCAGGCGGAAAGCGATGACAGCGTTCGCGCAAGGTCCGTCACTCAGTCTCGGCCCGCATCGAAGCGGTGCAACTCGGTCGAAGCGTCCTCGTCCTGAGTGGTCTGCTGCTGGGCGGAATCACGATGTGGCTCATCACCTATCAGAGCCAGCCGCTGTGGTGGAGCAACGACTGGCGAATCGGATATGGCCAGACCGTCATCTCCCTCACCGTGCTGGTGGCGGCGCAGTTGGCGACTGCGCGCTCTCGACGTGACGGGTTGCAGGAGCTCTACGACAGTTTCCCCACGCAGCACGGGCCGGCGAACGCTCGCGCACCTGATCGGCGTGCTCGGCGCAGTGCCAGCCGCCGCTGATATCTGATCGGCGCCGCCGCCGGCGCGTTCGCGCTGCGACGGCGCGCTCGGCACGCCCGACCTTGCAGCCCTGATCGGCGGGATTCTGCTCGTCCTCGCCGCCGGCGTGATCGGCGTCGCGATCGGCACCCGGTTCCCGCATCCGCTGGCCGGGGTGCTCGGCGCCTTCGTCTGGCTTCTTCCGTTCTCGCAGTCGAACCGGTTCAACAGTGCGATCCCGTGGCTGTTTCCGTGGGTCAAGCCTGCGCAGCTGAACGAGCTTCCACAGCCGCCTGCGCGGGGTATCCACCCGCGGCCGCCCACGCGTTGGAGCTGGCCGCGATCGCGACGCTCGCCGGGGTCATTGCGCTCGCGATCACCGGCGGGGCGACGGCATCGCCTCGGTTTGCTGGTCGCCGCGGCCGCCGCGATCGCAGCAATCGTCGGCGCCGGCGTCGTGCAACTGCAGCCGATCCCTACCCGGGATATCGACCGTGCTCGTCAGCCAAGCGGCCAACACCGGCGCGGCCCAGCACTGCACGACAGTGACACCAACGGTCACCACGTCGACGTACTGCCTCTATCCGGAGTTCGGTTCGCTGCTTTCGAACCTGCAAGGCCCCGTCAACGGTGTCCTCTCGGTCGCTACCCGCGCGAGCCAACGCACGCGCTGACCATCTCGCAAACCTCCGGACTGAATGTCGACGATCCGACGCTGACCCATGGTCATTCGAGCGAGCAGGTGACCGCGTGGCGGACGCAGCTAGGGACCGCACCGGCGAACCTCCCGTCGTCCTCGGCGATCTACGCGGACCTGGGACCTGGCCCGCCGAGCGGGCAGCAGTCGGTCGCTCGATTCGATCTTGCCCTCGGCGCGGCCGAATGGGCGGTTGGCCTGCCGACCAACACCGGCGTCCAGCACCGGCCTGCAGCCCAACCAATGCGTACCGCTGAATCAGGCGCGCGAGGCGATCGCGATCTGGCTTGCGGCACATGCCACCCAGCTACCCGTCGCACGATTTCAGGGCAGCAACGGCAGCTACTCGGTCGCCCCGGTCGATGGCATCGCCGTCGTCGTCTGGACCTACCCGGGCGAGATCTCGAACAACTTCGCATCGCCGGGGCCGCAGACCACGGCCCACGGCTACCTGCTAGCCCAAGCGATGACGAAGTTGCCAACCGCCCGTGTCACCGCCGTGCTTTCACGCGAAGTGGGACAGCTGGATCAGCCCGCACGCCACCGACACCCAGCTGGCCGCCGCGCTCGGCATCACGCTGCCCCCGGTCGGCCTGGTCGGCCCGCGCGGCCAGGCCATCACGCCGCTGCCGCCGCCGACAGGCTCACAACCGGATGCACCACGTGAACGTGGCCGGGCGGCGCCGCAGGTTCTGGACCCACGCCGCACCCGGCCTAGCTCGGCACATCCTCGTCACTATGCCTTGGGCGACGCTGGTCGCCGGCTGCGCGAGCGGAACCCTCGTCCTCGCCCTCATGGCGCATTTCGCCGGCCACTCACCGCTCAACCAGGACAACGTCCGTCTGACGTTCCTGCCCGCGGTGGGCGCGCTGGCCTTTGTGCCGCACGTCCAGTTCCGGCCGGTTATCCAAACAGCACCTATCCCGACCTGGATCGCCCCCGCCGGCCAAGTACTGTCTCGCCGCACCCGTCCTCGCGCTGACCTGTTGGGTGCAGTTAGCGCTGATGACCAGCACCTTCCCGGCGCGCGACGCGAACCACCTGCCCGCGGTCTACCCGCTGATTGCCCAACTCACCGGCTGGAGCCTGCTCGCGCTGTCCGTCGCTGCCTGCTGCGAACGCACCCGCTACGCAGCACTCAGCGGCGCCATCGCCGCGCCCGTCACCTTCGTCGCTATTGCCGCCTGCTCCTTTATCCCTCCCCTCGACCGGCACCTAGTCACGCCACCAGGTAGTGCGCACGCCACGACCATTGCCTGGTACGCGATCTCCTGCGCGGCTCTTGCAATAGGCGTCGTCGCGAGCCGTGATCAATGGCATCGTTACGTCCGGCGGCTGCACGTCTGAGTGCGCGCCCGTGGGTTAGTGAACTCGATGGTCGCATCAAGATCAGCGACGGTCAGAACCAGATGGTCTAGGCGATCGATCCGCACGAAGGCTGAGGCTACCGAGTTCAGTGCAGGGCGAGTTGCGATGCGGCCGCGATGATCGCGGCTCCGGTCATGTCGAGCGCCGGCTCGTCGGTCTGCCACGACCGCACGTCGTCGACGAAGCTCGCGGTCGACGTGTCGAACGGCGCAAACTTGTCGACGCCGTTGGTCGGGCACTTCCGCATGCCGTCCTGCAGGTCGCCGAGGCCACCCTCGAAGTTCGAGTTGTCGTTCGGGCCGTTGACGACCGCGCCGACGTCGAGCGCGGGGCCGACGCCGTGCAGGTTGCCGCTGAGATTCGCCACCTGGTGCTGCATGCAGTCAGGGAACGTCGCGCCCTCGCCAACCATGAAGCTGGTGCCCCACGCGTTGGCACCGAAGAGCCAGTCGCGTTGTTCGGCTGCGAACGCGTCGAAGCTGTGGTCGCCGGTCAATCCGGTGTACCAGGCCTCCAAGGCGATCCATCCGAACGTGTGCGAATCGACGTCGAACTGATTGATGTCGCCGGCCGCGCGGAACGTGTCACCCGATGCATGTGTGGCACCAAGTTCGAACTTGACGCTTCAGGTCCTTGATAAGCGCCGTCTTGCTCACGGCGAGCTTCGGGTTGCCCGCCGCAGCCATCGCGTGAACCAGATCGGTGTGTGCAAGCGCGCTCACGTCGTAGAGATTGAACGTGTCGCCAGCTGCCGCGTCGTCCGCAATGTAAGCCTTCGCAAAGCCTGCAGCGGCAGTCAGGTACGGCATCGCGTTGTGCGAGAGTTTCTGAGCAGCCAGTGCGATTTCGGTCGCTCCGAGCTCCATGTCGTCGTGCCAGGTCGTCTCCGGGTAGTACGCCTCAGGATCAGCAGTCACGAGCGGGGACGGCGGGTTGCTGGTGTTCGCCATCGCGTACAGCGACGTTGCCTCTTCGTATTCGTACTGCGCGCGCGAGGGGTTGCTGGCCGCGTCAACCTGCGCGGCCAGTGCGAATGCTGCAGACACCCGACCGACCAGGTTCGGGCTGATCTTGTGACCCGGTGCCGCAGCCTCGAAGACCGGACGGTCGCCCGTTGCGTAGCGATCCATCGGGTCGGTGTCGGTTGTATCCGCCTGCGGAAGCCGCCATAAGTCGTGGTCGCCATTGAACGTTGGGTCAACCGTGTCGCTGCCGTTCCCAGTGCCGATGCCCACCTGCAAATACAGCGTCTTGGTCGACATCTGCCACATCTTGTCGAGCCAGTTCTCGCCGTACGCGGCTTCGGTCCTCAAGGTGGACGGCGACGAGTTGCCCAATGCGCGCTCGCTTGCGTAGAGCACGACGTCGCCATAGGCGGCGGTGTGGGTGAACTTCAGGTAGTCGCCGGCGTCGTACCAACCGCCTGCTGCGTTCACCGTCGGCGCGCCCTTGATCTTGACAAGTGGCGAGCCACCAACTAGCGAGTCGTCGCTCGTCGTGTCGACGAAGTCCGGGGTCTGATAGACCGTGGCGTGCGCGTCGTTCAAGTGAGCCGGCTGCCGATTCAGTGGCCCGGGGATGACGTCGGAGCCGTCGCGCTGCACTTGGTAGAAGTTGACGCCGTCAAGCACGACCTGCCCATAGAGGCTGGCCGCGCTCTCGATCGCGAAGGACGGCGACTGCGCACTCGCGTCCCCGTGCACCGTCAGGTGGTACGTGCCGAGCGACCTGAGCGCACTGAACGTGATGTCGTATACGTCGGGGAAGTTCGTGTTCCACGGGCCACGGTTGGTGGTGCCGACGTTTCCGTGGGCAACGACGTGATTCGCGCCATCAACGACGTCCCAGGTCGCGTGCTTCACCCGATGGTTCGACATCAAGTACGCGTGCTTCGCGTCGCTGGGCAAGTAACCCACCTGGTCGACGCGCACCTGCGTTGCGAGTGCCGGTTGGGTCGCGCCTGCGTTGGTGGGCGCGGCCGCTAGTGACCCGAGCGCGACACCGGCGAACAACAGGGCGGACGCCGGAAGACTGATCCACCTCGTGCGGCCCATGATCGTCACCTGACTGTTAGGAAGCCTTCCTACCGACACCGCAGGGTAGGTCCGGGCATGGACGCCGTCAAGGCGCCCAGGAGCCCCATGTGCGGCGTATGTCACTGGGGACGGCGAGCGACCCAAATCACTGGCTCTGCGGTCATCACGATCTCGTCATCTTGGTTGAACGTCGTCCATCGCACGACTGCGGTACCCCAGCCCGGGCGCGAGCGCGACGGTCTGGTCTCCAGCACCTCCAGCTCAAGCCGAAGAGTGTCGCCAGGGCGGGTCGGCCGCGGCCATCGCAGACTTCTTACCTCGATGCCGATCAGCCCGTCGGCGAAATCGTTGAGAGGCGACTCGACGGCCATCCGCATCGACAACGCGGCGGTGTGCCACCCACTCGCCGCCAGACCGCCGAAGAAGCTGACGCCAGCGGTCTCGGGATCGGTGTGGAAGTACTGCGGATCGAACTGTCGCCCGAAGTCCACCACGTCATGCTGCGTCACGAGGAGCGGACCGCCCGTGAAGACGAGCCCTGGTGTCAGGTCCTCCAGGTACAGCGTCATCGGTTCGACCCTTCTCAGAGGCAAGATTCTAGGCAAGATCGCGGAGTACCCGGCCTCTGCGGGTGGTCTGGTGAAGGGGACATTTGCCCCTTGAGGAATTTCATGAGAAGTAGAGCCCAATAACTCGCTGACCTGCAGGTTTACCAGTGGTCTCGCGGGCTTGATTCGCGAAATTCGATGCCGATAACTCGCTCGTGCTCGCCGCCTCCCGCGCCACTCAACTCCTCGCCGAGTTCCTTGCGGTCGTCTCGTCGTTGCCCGACGCCGAGGCGGCCCTCACTGCCGGCGTCCGGGGTGCTGCGTTGGCGTTGGAAGCTGAGGCTGCCGCCCTGGTCTGTGGCGGCCAGGCCCGGACGTCGATCGGCTACCCCGCGGACGCGCGTGCCGCATGACGAACTAGCGGAGGTCGCGGCCGGCGACCGACAACACCTCGTGGTGCCCACGTCGCACCGGCCCGCGCGGGCGATTGCCGTACCCGTCGGGTCGGTGGACGGGCACCTCGTCGTCGCGCGAATAGGCGACGAGCCGTTCAGTTCCGAGGAAGTCGAGCTCGCCCGCGGCATGGCGAGGGTGATGGATATGACCTTCCAGATGCTGCACACGTTGGACTCGGAGCGACAACTGCGCGACCGCAGCGAACGTCAAGCCGCCGAAAATGCGGCGCTGCTGGTGTCATTGCGCGCACGGCAACGACTGTCCGAGGAGCTGTCCGCCATCCAGCGCGCGATTTCGCGGCGCGACCCGCTCGCCGACATCCTCGACTCAGTGACTCGTGGCGTTCGCGATCTGCTCGGTGACGACATCGCGGTGCTTCGCCAAGGCGCGCCGACGCTCTCGACCGAGCACTCGGCGTCGGAGCCCTGGCTACCGGCCGAATACCAGATCGTGTCGGTGGCCGGCGGACCCAATGAACTCGCGGAGTGGTTCGGCACGGTGCCCATGCCAGATCACCTCGCGCCGGGTCGAGCCATGCGACCGGACAAGAGTGTGCACCACTACACGTTCACCGCAGGACCGTCGCGCGTGCAGAGCGCCCCACGACGCGTTCGGACCGCAATCGCGGCGCCCGTGCACGAGAGCGGCAAAGTGATCGGGAGCCTCGTGGTCGGCTCGTGCAATGAGACTCGCGAATTCTCCGATCACGACCATGCCACCCTGCTCGCTTTCGCTGAACACGCCAGTCTCGCGGTGACCGACGCCAACACCTTGGAGGCGATGTACCGCGCGTTCCACGATTCGCTGACCGGCTTGGCAAGCCGTGCGCTGTTCCTCGACCGCCTGCACCACGGCCTGCTGCAGGCGGTGCGCACCAGAACGAACCTGACGCTGCTGTTCATCGACCTCGACCACTTCAAGACGGTCAACGACACGCTCGGGCACAGCGCGGGCGATGACCTGCTCATTACCGTCGCCGAACGACTGCGACACTGCCTTCGAGCGAGCGACACCGCTGCCCGCTTCGGTGGCGACGAGTTCGTCGTCTTGTTGCACGCGACCAGTGCCGACTCCGCGACGGTGGTGGCGAGCCGCATCATCGACGCCATTGGCGCACCGATCATCGCTGGTGGCAGGGAGGTCTTCGTCGGCGCGAGCATCGGCATCGCGGCAAGTGACTGGGGAACTGTCAGTGCAGACGAACTGCTTCGCAACGCAGACGTCGCGATGTACCGCGCGAAGCGGGCTGGCCGCGGCCAGTACGCGATGTTCGAACCGCAAATGCACGCGACTCTCGTCGAACGGCTCCAGCTCGAAGCTGACCTGCGGCTCGCCTTGGACCGCGGCGAGATGGCCGTTCACTACCAGCCGATTGTGGCACTCGCGACAGGTGAGGTCACCGGCGTCGAGGCGCTGCTGCGTTGGGATCATCCACGTCGCGGGCCGCTTGTCCCGGCCGACTTCATCGCGCGTCGCCGAAGAGTGCGGCGCGCTCGTGCCCATCGGGATGTGGGTGCTGCGCGAGGCGACCTTGCAAGTTCGGCGTTGGCAGCAACACCGCGGCACTCCGCTGACTGTCAGCGTGAACATCTCGGCGGGCCAGCTCGCGCAACCAAACTTGTGCGCTGAGATCACCGAGGCATTGGCAGTGAGCAGATTGGCGCCGACGTGCCTGATCCTTGAGATCACCGAGGCACTGATCATCGGCGACAGTCCGTCGACACTTGCTCGGCTGCGCGAGCTGAAGGAACTCGGGGTGCAACTTGCCGTCGATGACTTCGGTGCCGGGTACTACTCCCCTGCGGCGTTGCAGCGTTTCCCGGTCGACATTGTCAAGATTGATCCGTCATTCGTCGACGGCATCGGATCATCGTCCGACGCCACAGCCTTCGCCCGAAAGATCGTCGACCTCGCGCACACTCTCGACCTGCAGATCATCGCGGAGGGAGTGCAAAGGCGTGAGCAGTTCGATGAGTTACGCCTTGCGAAGTGCGAACTTGCGCAGGGCTACTACTTCGCCGAACCGTGCAGAACCGACGAGCTGCCGGCCTTCGCAGCGAACTGCACGGCTCGTGGCGGTCATTGGCTGCGAGCAGCCCAGTCGCGACGCTGCCTGCACCTCGCGGCGCCGTCGAACCCTAGAAGACGCCCTAGTCGCTCGACTTCACGCGAAATCGACGTCAGCGGTATTGACTGTGCCCGCGCGACGCCCGGGAGCCGTGTGGTACTTCCAGTAGAGGTTCGTGTGGGCAATGACCTTGTCGGGCGGTCGGCGCGCCCCACGGTGACTGGTCTTCAGTCGTGTGTGCGTCGCTGACGAGCGTGGCGTCGTAGCCGCGCGACGATCGCACCGTGAAGTGTCGATCGGATGCAGGCGTCGGTCTGCGCGCCCGAGACGATGAGTCGGCCGATGCCTCGTGCCGCGAGCACCGACTCGAGCTCGGTGTCTTCGAACGAATCGCCGTACTCCTTCTGCATCAAGGCCTCGGAGTCGAGGCGTTCGAGCTCGGGCACGTACTGCCAGCTCTCACTGTCCTGCTTCAGATCGTCGTCGTTGTGCTGGACCCACACGACGTCAACGTCGGCAGCGCGCGCCTTGTCGACCAGGGTGGCGATATTGGCGACGACGGCGTCTCGGTCGTACGCCTCCCCGACGACGCCGTTCTGCACGTCGATCACCAGCAGCGCGGTGTTCGGTCGATTCTCGAGCGTTGTCACAATGCCTCCCTAGCATCGGACTTGATCTACTCGTCCGAGCACGCTATGCCCGCCCAGTGACAAGACATGCAGGATGGCAAACTGTCGGGCATGAGCGAATCCGATTTCAAGGCAGACCTGCGACGCTACCTGCAGGTCGCCCGCGAGGCCGTCCTGTGGAAGCTCGAGGGATTGTCCGAGTACGACGCCCGCCGGCCAATGACGTCGACCGGCACCAACCTGTTGGGCCTGGTCAAGCATCTGGCTGGCGTCGAAATCGGCTATTTCGGCGACACCTTCGGTAGGCCGTTCGATGGGCCGCTGCCATGGTCGGAGGACGAGGAGCCCGAGCCGAACGCGGACTTTTGGGCCACGTCCGACGAGTCACGCGAGCAGATCGTCGGGCTCTACCGCGCCGTATGGGCGCACTCGGATGTCACGATCGAGACCCTCGACCTCGAAGCGATCGGGCGGGTGCCGTGGTGGCCGGCCGAGCGCGCAGAGGTCACCCTGCACAAGATCTTGGTGCACGTGATCGCCGAGACGAACCGGCACGCCGGCCACGCCGACATCGTCCGCGAACTCATCGACGGAGCGACCGGGCTGCGCGAGGACAACAGCAACTTGCCGGCGAATGACCAATCGTGGTGGGAGGACTACCGGAACCGGCTCGAACAAGCCGCTCGCGACGCAGACGCGGAGCAGACGTCGACAGCGTCTAACTGAGGTCAGCGCTTCCCTCTCGACCGAACGTTCGGTTTACTAGGCTTGCCGGAGGCCGTTCGCGACGCGGGCGCCGAAGACGGGAGGCGCTCGTCACGATGCCCGATCCTCGATGCACTGATCGCGACCCACGCCCCGCTGCTGGCGCAGGCCAGCGAGGCCGCCCGCGACCGCACCTTCTTCGCCGCCTTCGCCGAATCGCCGTCCACCCGCATTTGGGGTGAAGCCGCGCCGGCCGACGGGCGAGCCGCATTCGACGACCTGCTGCACCAACCGTTCCCGATCCAGACGCCGGGCGCCGCACGGCGCTGATCGCGCCCGAGCGCCCGCCGTACGGCATGCCGCTCGACATCAGCTACCCGCACCTCGAGGCCGACGGCGTCGACGAGCTCGTCGACGCGGCCAAGCGCGGCATTGCCCGCCTGGCGCGACGCCGGCCCGGCAGCTTCGGACCGCGATCGCGATCGAGATCTTGACCCGCATCAACGCGCGCAGCTTCGAGTTCGCGCACGCCGTGATGCACACGACCGGCCAGGCGTTCGTCATGGCGTTCCAAGCAGGTGGCGCGCACGCACACGAACGCGGACTCGAGGCCATCGCCTACGCCTACGACGCGATGATGCAGGTGCCCGCGTCGGTGAGTTGGGAGAAGCCGCGCAGCAAGGGCGAACCGCAGCGAGTCGACAAGACCTACACGATCGTGCCGCGCGGGGTCGCCCTCGTCATCGGCTGTCGACACGTTCCCCACGTGGAACAGCTATCCGGGCCTGTTCGCCAGCCTGGTGACCGGCAACCCGGTCATCGTGAAGCCGCATCCGCAGGCGGTGCTGCCGCTGGCGCTCACGGTCGTCGGTTGCTCGCGACGTCCTCGACGGAGTACGGCTTCGACCCGGACCTGATGACCCTCGCCGTCGAAGCGCAGGCGAAGGGCTGGCCAGCGTGCTGGCGACGCATCCTGACGTGCGGCTCATCGACTACACCGGCTCGACGTCGTACGGCGAGTGGCTTGAAGCGAATGCCTCGCAGGCCAGGGTTTTCACCGAGAAGGCCGGCGTGAACTGCGTCGTCCTCGACTCGACCGACGACCTCGACGGCCTCGCCGCGAACCTCGCGTACTCGCTGTCGCTGTACAGCGGGCAGATGTGCACGACGCCGCAGACCATCCTCATCCCCCGCGACGGCATCGACACCGACGACGGTCATCGCAGCGTTGACGAGGTCGTCGAGCGCGATCGGCGCCGCGCTCGACGACACTGCTCGGCGACCCGGCCCGCGCCGTCAACATGCTCGGCGCGATCGTCGACGACGGCGTACTGCATCGGCTCGATGCGGCGGGTCGAACGCCGGCGAGGTGCTGATCGCGTCGCGTGCTGTCGTTCACCCGGAGTTCGCGAGCCGCGCGAGTTCGCACGCCCCTCGTCGTCCGCGTCAAAGCGACGGACGTCGAGCGCCTACGCGCACGAATGTTTCGGTCCGGTCGCGTTCGTCGTCGAGACCGAAGACACCGAAGCAGCCTCGATGAGCTGGCGGCGGATCATCACGAGCGAGCGGGTCGCTCACCGCGTCGGTCTATTCCACGGACGACGATGTGCTGGCCGCTGCGCACAACGTCGCCCTCGATACCGGCGTCTCGCTGTCGAGTCAACCTCACTGCGCGACATCTACGTGAACCAGACGGCCGCGTTCTCCGACTATCACGGCACCGGCGCGAACGCGGCAGCGAACGCCACCCTGACCGATCTGGCATTCGTCGCCGACCGCTTCCGGATCGTCGAAACGCGACGCCCGCAGTGAGGGCAACAGCGTGAAGACGTCGGCCACCGACGCGCGACGGCAACCGCGGCGTCCGCCCTACGACGCGACGACGTTGCTCGAGGTCGCCGTCACCGTCTTCAACGAACGCGGCTACGACGGCACCAGCATGGAAGATCTCGCCCGCGCCGCCGGCATCACGAAGTCGTCGTTCTATCACCACGTCGACGGCAAGGAAGCACTGCTCTCGGCGGCCTGCGACCGCGCGCTCGACGCGCTGTTCGCCGTCCGCGACGAGCCGGCTCGAACACCGGCGCGCGCGATCGACCGCTTCGAGTACGTCCTGCGGCGAACGGCGCAGATCCTGCTCACCGAGCTGCCCTACGTGACGTTGCTGCTGCGCGTGCGCGGCAACACCCCGACGAGCATGCCGCACTCGAGCGCCGACGCGAGTTCGACCGATTCACCGCCGACCTGGTGACCCAGGCCATGGCCGACGGCGACCTGCGCTCCGACATCGAGCCCGGCCTCGCCACGCAGGCTCGCGTTCGGCATGCTGAACTCGGTGACCGAGTGGTACCGCGTGACGCGCGAGACGTCGGCCGACGCCGTCGCCGAGGGACCGTCGGCGTGATCGTGCGCGGCCTGCGCGGCCGTAGGCTCAGCCGCCAGCCTGACCAGCGCGGTCACCAGGCAGGCCAGCGCAACAACGACGAGAAACGGTGCCTTGAACCGGACGGCCATCGCCGCGGCCAGCAGCCCGGCCGGCTCTCGCGTCAAGTTGCAGGTGATGACCTGTGGTGAAGGTCTGTGTGGCGATCAACGCGGTCAACAGGGCAACGGGCAGGAGTTCGGCGACCTGCTTCACCACGGGTTGCTCGATGACGCGGCGAGGCAACGACATAGCCGACCAGCTTGAGCGCGAAGCAGCCGGCCGCAGCCAACAGCGACGGCGAGCCACATCAGCGTGCGCCTGTCATCGTGACGTCGCGCCTGCGAGGCCGGGTCGGACTCCCGCGACCACCGCAACCCCGCGGCGAACAAGACCGGCACGCCGGTCGGCACGAACGGCACCGAGACGAGCGCGACCGCCGCCGCGATCAAGCGCGACGACCCACGGTTCGCGCGATCGCAAGCCGCGGCGACATCAGTGCAAGGAAGGCCGCAGGAGCCGCCGCGTCGAGACCGAGCACCCGCGGGTCGGACAGCGCGTTGGCACTGAGCGCCCCGATCAGAGTGGCAAGGTTCCAGAACGACGTAGACCGACGCGCCGGTGGCCCAGAATGCGAGTCGCGAGCGAGCGCGTCGTCGTCCGCAACACGGCCATCGCCGTGCTCTCGTCGATCATCAGCTGCGCCGCAACCGGACGCCGCCAGCTGTGCACGTCGAGGATGCCGGACAGCCGCACGGCGTAGAACGCGTTGCGCACGCCGAGCATGATCGCCGTTGCGGCACCGGTCATCGCGGCACCGCCGCCGCCGATGACGCCGACCATGGCGAACTGGCTGCCGCCGGTGAACATCACCAGCGAAAGCACGCAGGTCTGCAGACGCTCAGACCGGCCGCGTTCGAGATGGCACCGAACGACAGACCGTAAGCGCCGGTCGCCAGCCCTACGCCGGCGGCGTCGCGAAGGACGCCGGCGCGGGTCGCTGGCCAGATCGGTTCGGTGCCAAGGTCGTTGCCGAGTTCTGCGTCAGCTTCGGCGTCGGACATGCGGTCACCATATTGGGCGGCTCGCCGACTGTCAGACAGTTAAGGAGCCCCTACGCCCGCAGCTGTCTGACAGTCGGCCCAGAGCCAAAACTGAAAGGAGCTAGACGGTGAAGGCGGTGACGTCGCCCTTCTCGGCAAGCAATTGCTCGAACGTCGCGTAGGAGAACCAGAACGTGCCGTTGCCAAGACCACCCCAGGTCGGCCCCCACGACTGGTAGGCCCACACCTGCTGGTGCTCGACACTGAGGCCGAACAGTTCGACCTCATGGCCACCGCGGATCGTCGCGTCAGCGGTCAGCGGGCATTCGCCCGTCGGCAGCGGACTGTCGAAGCTGGTGTACCAGTTGATGCCGGTGATGGCGGGCGCCAGTGTCAGTGCACCGAGCGCGTGCTGCATCCCGAACGCGTGGCTGTACGCCGTGATGTAGCCGTCGCGCTTCGCCGCCTTGGCGACGGCGAGCCCAGTCGACCCCGTGTCATCAGGCGGGTAAGCTGCCCTGCGTCCGGTCGAAGTGGGTCGCCTGCCCGTAGAGCTGCACCGCATTCGCCTCGACGAGCGTGCGGTCTGCCTTGTAGTACGGCGCCGTCATCAGCGCGCCGGCCATTGCGTTGCCGGTGCACGAGCCGAGGTCGCCCTGGTCGAACGGCTCGCCGTGTCGCAGGTGCTTCACGTCCGAGATCGGAGCAACCGCCGCCGGGAAGTTGCGACTGCGGGCGTCATGTTGAACGTGGCGGCCCAATCGCCGTCCCGTTGCGATCGTTTCGGCTAGCTCGATGAAATCCCCGTCAGCCATGGTGGCCTCCTGTTCGTCGACGACCGGACTTTCAATCGAAGGATGTCGCAATCGGGCGCGGTGATACAGAATGTGCCGATGGAATCCGAAGTCTTGGCGGCCACGAGCTTCTGGCGGGCGGTCGCGCTCCTTCGCCTCGAACGGCCGGCCGGTCTCGCGGCCCTCGAGTCGGTCTTCGCGGGCGGTCAACCACCTGAGCGGCTTCGTGGACCCATGCGCGGGCGCTTCCTGGCCAGCACGATCGGCCACCACATCGACCCGGCGTTCGAGGCGCTCACCGCCGTCTGGCTGCCATGGAAGGGCAAGACCTTCGACCCGGACGCCGAGCAGGGCCGCAACCTGTTCACCGCCGGCGCCCGACGCTTGATGCGCGTGACACTGCCGAAGTACGAAACCATCGACGAACCGGGCGGGTGCGGCGCGTTTCGCTTCCTCACCTCGGTCGGGCCGAGCGCGTTCACACCTGGTCGTCGAGGTCCTGCGCATCGACTACCGCGACGTCCCGGAGAACCCGTCGTGGCCGGTCCGCAAGATCCTCGACGAGCTCGTGATGATCGAGGACGGTCGCTACCTCGGCCAGGCGCTGATCGAGTTCCGCGGCTCGCTGCGCCGGGCGGCGTGGTTCAGTCTCGAGGATCTGCACATCGTGCTGACGGATCAGGCGTCGTAGTCGAGCACGACGATGTCGCTGCGCGGCTGGGCCTGGCAGGTCAGGACGAATCCCGCGTCGAGCTCGGCCTGGTCAAGTGCGTAGCAGTGATCCATCTCGACGCGGCCCTCGACCACCTTCGCCCTGCAGGTGCCGCACATTCCGTTCGTACATCCATACGGGACGTCGGGGCGTACCCGCATCACCTCGTGCAGCACGTCTTTGTCGAGCGGTACAGGCAAAGTGGTCGAGCGGCCGGCCAGCGTGATCGTCACGGTCGATTGATGGTCAGTGCCGATCTCGACGACAGCTGGTTGCGTAGCGGCTGTTCGAGTCGGCGTCGCGATATGGAAGAGCTCGACGTGTACTGCCGCGTCGTCGACGTTGTGCTCGCGTAACGCCGCACGCGCTGCATCGATCATCGGTGCCGGGCCACACACGAACCACTCGTCGACGGTGCTCGGCACGATCGCTACCTCGAGCAGCTCGTCGAGCTTGGCGCGGTCGAGCCGGCCGGTGAGCAGCGTTGAGTCGCGGACCTCACGCGACAGGACGTGGAAGAGCGCGAGGCGATCGGGGAAGCGGTCCTTCAGGTCGGCGAGCTCGTCAAGGAACATGACGGCCTCAGCGCTGCGGTTGCCGTAGATCAGCGTGAACCGGCTCGCTGGCTCGGCGCTCAGTGTGGCCGCCACGATCGACAACACCGGGGTGATTCCGCTGCCCGCAACGATGGCGGCACGATGCCGCGGCCGTGCCGCATCGACTTCGGTCGTGAAGTGCCCGGTTGGGCGTCATCACCTCGACGTCGTCGCCGATCCGCAAACCGCCGAGTGCGTATGTGGAGAAGACGCCACCGGGGATTTGCTTGACCCCGATGCGCACGACGCCTGGTGCGGAGCACAACGAGTAGGTACGACGGCCGTCGTCACCCGCCGCTAGGCAGCGCACTGTGACATGCTGACCGGGCGAGAAGGCGTACTCGCCGGCCAGGTCGTCGGGTACCGCGAAGGTGATGGCGACAGCGTCGGTGGTCAGTCGGTCGATCGCGGACACTTGAACGGTGTGAAACTGCGGACGCCCTGCCATGTAATGCTCAGTACGGCTTGATCGCGTCGAACGGCTCGAGGCACGAGCTGCACCGATACATCGCCTGGCACGCCGTCGAACCGAAACGGCTGACAAGTTTCGTATCGAGCGAACCGCATCGCGGGCAGCGCATGGCGAGCGCGACGTCGACACGCCGCGCTGTGCTCGCACCGGACGGCACTGTGCTCGCACCCGACGGCACTGTGCTCGCACCCGACGGCGGGACGATGCCGTGCTCGGCCAGCTTCCGGCGTCCGTCTTCGGTAATCCAGTCAGTGGTCCACGCCGGCGCGAGCGCGGTGCGTACCTCGACGTGATCGAATCCGGCGTCTTGGAGTGCGCGGACGACATCGTGGCGAATGACCGCCGTTGCCGGGCAACCCGAGTAGGTAGGAGTCAGGACGACGTGCACGCGCCCATCGGCGTCGATGTCGATGCCGCGCACGATGCCAAGATCGCCGATGGACACGACTGGCAACTCAGGGTCAGCGACGGCGGACGCTACCGCCCGCGCATGCTCGACCGCCGACCGAGCCCTGCGTGCCGAGCGTGTCACCACGAGGCGCCGGGATGCAGCGGTGCAGGTATTGCATCTCCGCAAGCAGGTAGCCGAAGCATTCGGTGTGCACGCCACGACGGCCGCCGTGCGATGTCCAGACCGTCGGCGGGATCGACCAAGGTCGCCGTCGCGAACGTGTCGCTGATCGCGCGCTCCCAGCGCGGTCGAAGCGTGGCCGGATCGACCGCGATGCCCTGCGCCGCAAGGCCCGTCTCGACGTCGTCGGCATCGAACAGTTCCGCGGTAAATGGCCAGAGGCGATCGACTGCGGCCTGCATGCGCCGATGGCTGTCGTCGGTGCCGTCGCCAAGGCGCACGGTCCACAGTGCTGCGTGATCGTGGTGGTACGCCGCCTCTTTGACGGCCTTTGCGGCCACACCGGCGAGGAGCTCGTCGGTGGAGCTGATCAGCTCTTCGTAGAGGAACAGTTGATAGGTGCTGAAGAACAACTGGCGCGCGATCGTGTGCGCGAAGTCGCCATTCTCCTGCTCGACAAGATGTACGTTGCGAAACTCGCGCTCGGTGCGCAGATAAGCGAGGTCGTCCTCGTCGCGAGTGCCACCTTCGACGACGGCCGCATAGTCGAGCAACGCACGTGCTTGACCGAGCAGATCGAGCGCGATGTTCGTCAGCGCGATGTCTTCTTCGATCTCGGGTGCGCGCGATGCCCACTCTGACAGCCGCTGCGACAGCACGAGCGCGTCGTCGCCGAGGCGGAGTGCATAGGTGAAGAGCGCTGCCGCCGTAGGTTCGGTTGCCCCGCTCACATCTGTCGCACCTCCTCGGGAAGATCGTAAAACGTGGGGTGTCGATAAACCTTATCCGCGGCAGGAGCGAAGAACGGGTCCTTTTCGTCGGGACTCGACGCAGAAATATCCTGCGATCGCACCACCCAGATGCTCACACCCTCGCTTCGACGCGTGTAGACGTCGCGGGCATTGCGCAGCGCCATCGCCTCGTCAGCCGCGTGCAAGCTGCCCGCGTGGACGTGCGAGAGACCTCGCCGACCGCGGATGAACACCTCCCACAGTGGTAAACCCGTGTCCGGTGGTAATCCCGTGTCCGGTGGCAGTCCCGTGTCGCTCATGCGACCGCCTCGACGTGCTTGGCGGCGTACGCCAACGCCGCGGCGCGCACCCAGGCGCCGTCCTCGTGCGCAGCGACCCGGTGCGCGATGCGCTGCTCGTTACACGGCCCACCGCCCTTGACGACACGGATGAACTCGTCCCAATCGATTGCACCGAATCTGTAGTGACCCGTCGCTGCATCGAACGCGAGCTCGGGGTCGGGCAGATCGAGACCCAGCACCTTGGCTTGCGGCACCGTCATGTCAACGAACTTCTGCCGCAGCTCGTCATTGGAGAAGCGCTTGATCCCCCATGCCATCGATTGCGCGCTGTTCGGCGACTCGTCGTCGGGCGGGCCGAACATCATCAATGACGGCCACCACCACCGGTTGACCGCATCCTGGGCCATCGCGTGTTGCGCGGGCGTGCCGTGCGACAACGTGAGGAGCAGGTCGAAACCTTGCCGCTGATGGAAAGACTCCTCCTTGCAAATCCGCACCATCGCACGTGCGTAAGGCCCGTACGAGCATCGGCACAATGGCACCTGATTGGTGATCGCGGCGCCGTCGACTAACCAGCCGACCGCACCGACGTCCGCCCAGCTCGTCGTCGGGTAGTTGAAGATGCTCGAGTACTTCTGCTTGCGCGTGTGCAACAACTCGAGCAGGTGCGCACGGTCGACGCCGAGCGTCTCTGCCGCGCCATAGAGATAGAGGCCGTGACCGGCTTCGTCCTGGACCTTGGCCATCAAGATGGCCTTGCGCTGCAGGGACGGGGCGCGGGTGATCCAATTCGCCTCAGGCTGCATGCCGATGATCTCTGAGTGCGCGTGCTGGGCGATCTGCCGGATCAAGGTCGCCCGATATGCGTCGGGCATCCAGTCGCGTGGTTCGATCCGCTCGTCGGCGGCCAGCATGGCGACGAATCGCTCGTCGAGCTCTGCTGTCCGCTGGTCGACGTCCGGTGCCATCTCGCCTCCGCACGAATCTCGGCATCAACCGACCGAATGTTCGGTTGATGCGCCCACGCTAAGCCTAGGTCGGTGGCTGACAGACAGCAAGGAACCGGCGTCCGCCATGTCATGGTCCTAGTCGAGGATGGCATGGTGAATCGTCCGCCCCTGCCGCGACCGCGCCCGCGGGCAACGATCTTGCACGCCGACCTCGACGCCTTCTACGCGTCGGTCGAGCAGATCGACAAGCCGTCGCTGCGCGGGAAGCCGGTCGTCGTCAGTGGCCTCGGGCTGCGCGGGGTGGTCGCAACGGCGAGCTACGAAGCGAGGGAACACGGCGTGCGTTCCGCGATGTCGACGATGGAAGCTCGCGGGCGATGCCCGAAGGCTGCGTTCCTCGCACCGCGCTTCGAGGCTTACCGGGCCGCGAGCGTCCTGGTCATGGAGCAGCTGCGTGAGCTGTCACCGCTGGTCGAGCCGCTCTCGCTCGACGAGGCCTACGTCGATCTCGAGGCGGGCGCGCACGACGACCTATCCGCCGATGGAGTTCGGCAGATCGCCGCGCGGGTGAAGGAGTCGGTGCACGCCTCGACCGGGCTGACGCTCTCGGTCGGTGTCGGCAGTTCGAAGCTGGTCGCCAAGATCGCCTCCGACCTCGACAAGCCCGACGGTCTCCGCGTCGTTGCAGCAGGCGACGAGGACGAGGTCTTGCGCCCGTTGTCGGTTGGTCGGTTGCCAGGCGTCGGGCCCGCAACGGCAGCGAAACTGCGCGCGATCGGGGTCTCCATCGTCGCCGACCTTGCCGAGCTCACCGAAGCCGACGCGGTGCGTGCGCTCGGCAACAGCCAGGGTCGCGGTCTTTGGCTGCTTGCGCACGGCCTCGACGACCGTGAAGTGACGCCGGACCGCGACACGAAGTCGGTGAGCGTCGAAGACACCTTCGAACACGACATCGCCGACGTTGCGCAACTCGCCGCCGTGGTCGACGGCATGGCCCGCCGGGTGGTCGAACGGCTGCGGGCTGCTCGGCTTTCCGGACGCACGATTTCGGTGAAAGTCCGGCTGCATGACTTCACCACGCTGACCCGGTCGGCGACCTTGCCCGCCCCGACCGACGATCCGCGGGTCGTGGTCCGCATCGCCCGGCAGTTGCTCACCGACGTCGACGTGAGCGGCGGACTGCGACTCGTCGGGGTTGGGGTGAGCGGGCTCGCCGACTGGACGCAGGACGACCTGTTCGGCGAACTGATCGCTGCAGATCCACACGACGACCCCGACCCGACGGCTGAGGAGCCTGCTGACGGCGCTGCTGCTCGCCGCGCCGACCGTCCGTGGGTCGCTGGTCGCGATGTCGATCACGCCGCTTGGGGCCAGGGTTGGGTGCAGGGCTCGGGCGCCGGCTGGGTCACTGTGCGATTCGAGACTCGCGACACCCCGCCCGGCCGGGTGCGGTCGTTTCGGGTCAGCGATCCCGACCTAAGGGCCGCGTCTCCGCGCGGCTGGTAACTTCACCAAGCCCCACTCTCCCCCAACCAACGCCGATCGCGGGAGGTCACGCATGTCGTTCGCGACGCCGACCTTTCTGTGGTTCTTCATGCCGGCGACGCTCCTCTTGTACTGGGCGCTTCCGCGCACCGCGCGCAATGGGGTCCTGGCCTTCGCCAGCCTGGTGTTCTACACCTGGGGCGGCCACGCATTCGTCTTCCTGCTTCTCGGCTGCGTCGTCGTCAACTTCACTGCTGGCCTCGCCATCGACTCATCGAAACCCTTCTTGCAAGCGCATCGTCGGACCGTACTGGTCAGCGCCATCGTCGTCGACGTTGGCGCGCTTGCGGTGTGGAAGTACGCCGACTTTGCCTCGCGCCAAGTGAGCGCACTTACGCATGCGTTCGGCGGTCACGGTACTCATGTCTTGCACTTCGTATTGCCGATCGGGATTTCGTTCTTTACGTTCCACCATCTGAGCTACGTGGTCGATGTCTACCGCGGTACCCGCAAGCCCTTGCGCAATCCGCTGACGTTCATGACCTACATCTTGATGTTCCCGCAGCTCATCGCGGGCCCGATCGTGCGGTTCCACGAGATCGCCGACCAGCTCGAGACCCCGTCAAAGGATCGCTTCGGCGACTTCGCTGCAGGCTTCCCCAGGTTCGCCGTCGGCTTGTCGAAAAAGGTCATCGTCGCCGACAGCGTCGCTCCAGTCGTCAACAGTGTCTTTGCGTTGCACACCAGCCAGCTGACAACGGTCAACGCGTGGCTGGGCGCGCTTGGGTACACCATCCAGCTGTATTTCGACTTCTCGGGATATTCCGACATGGCCATCGGCCTCGGGCGGATGTTCGGCTTCCAGCTCCCGGAGAACTTCAACCGACCGTATTCTGCGTCGTCCATCACGGACTTCTGGCGGCGCTGGCACATGTCGTTGTCACGCTGGTTCCGCGACTACCTCTACATCCCGCTCGGCGGCAACCGCGGAGGCAAGTGGCAGACCTACCGCAACCTCTACATCGTCTTCGCGCTCACCGGCTTCTGGCACGGAGCAAACTGGACGTTCCTCGTGTGGGGGCTCTACCACGGCACTTTGCTCGTGATCGAACGCGTCACCGGCTGGGGCGACACAGCGACGCGGTGGCGGCCCTTCCAACGAGCGCTCACACAGCTCTTGGTGGTTCTCGGATGGGTGATCTTTCGGGCTGACAGCCTGCCGCAGGCCGGGCACATTCTCGGTGCGATGTTCGTACCGACTGGCCATGGGCTCACTGCGACCGTCGCGACGGCACTGACCCATCGCGCATTGCTGATCTTCTGGTTGGCGCTGCTCGTTTTCCTTATTCCGCCCGGGTTCGTGATGGGCCGGTTCGTCGAGTTCAGCACCAGCCGATCCGCCATCGCGACCCGGTTCGCTTACGTGATCGTGCTTGCGCCGATTGCGGCGGCCCTCGTGGCCGTCGGCACGTTCAGTCCGTTCCTCTACTACCAGTTCTAGACGGGAGTGCCGATGGTTCGCGTTCCGCGCTTGCGCGCCCCACACTTGCGCGTTCCACGCGCCCCACGTCTGCGCGTTCCACGTCTGACCGTGCGGGGCAAGTTGGTGCGCATCGCGATCGCGTTCCTCGCATTGACGTTCTTCTTCGGGCCTGCGGTCGCCGCCGCGGCAGGGGTCCGGGCACCGGCCATCGAGAACCACAAGCTTGGTCCGTTGCCGACCACGAGCGACGGATGGCGATCCTTCAGCATCTTCGATACGTGGGCTACCGACCACCTGCCGTTGCGCAATGTGGCGATCAGCGCCAATACCAAGGTCGAACGTAACGTGTTCGGTGAGACACCGAACTACGGCGCGAACGGCACCGCAACAACGACGACGACAACGGGAGTCGCCGGCATCTCCGTGCCACAGCCGCCTGGTGGGTCCGCGAGCGCTGAGCCAACAGACTTCCCTGTCGTCATCTCGGGACTCGACGGCTGGTTGTTTTACGGCACCGACCTACGTGCTGCTTGCAATCCGGCGCTCTCCGCGCCCGTCATCGCGCAACGATTCCAGCAACTGTCCGAAATCATCCAACGTGCCGGCAAGAAGTTCGTGCTGATGATCGCCCCGGACAAGAGCGATATCTACCCCCAATACCTGCCCACCGCAGATCAGGGCGTGACGTGCGCGTCGAAGGCAGAGGCCGCGCTCTGGGCAGCGTTGGCAGCCAATCCCCCGGCTGGCTATCAGGATCTGCGCGGCGCGATCGAGGCGGCAAAGGCGAAGGATCCAGGCACGTTGCTCTACCGCAAGCTCGACACCCACTGGAACGGACTCGGCGCGCTCATCTACGCGCACGTGCTCACCGACAGCATCGATCCGACGTTGTGGCCGACAGCAATAGTGACACCGCTGGGCAACAGCAACTCGCAGACCGACCTCGAGGCATTACTGGGCCAAAGGACGACTGAACAAGCACCGCTGTTCACCGTTACCCGTCCGGGCGTCACCACGACGATCAACACGACGAGTCAGCTCGCCAACACCACGACCGGTGCGCCCCTGGTTACCCCGAAGACACTGTTCATCAGCGACTCGTTCACTGAGTCGTCACGGTTCGCGCTTAACCCATTCTTCGCTCAGGCAGGATTTATCAACTCCTCGGCGGCAGGTACCGCCTACCCCGAACTCGTGCAGTCGATCAAGAGCGCGCAGATCGTGGTGCTCGAGATCGTCGAGCGCACCGTCATCGACGGAAAGGCACCGCTCCTCGACAGCACGGTGCTTGCCAACCTGGCTGCCAGCCTCGGCGAGGGTTAGAGCGCCAGCAGGACGTTAGGGTGCGGCCATGGAGCATCACACCCTGAGCCTGCCAGGGCCTGACGGACCGGTTCCGGCCGCCGAGGTAATTCCTGGCGGGGCGGTACGCGGCGCCGTCGTCGTGCTGCAGGAAGCGTTCGGCGTGAACGACCATATCGTCGACGTGTGTGAGCGCTTCGCGGCAGTCGGGTATCGCGCCGTCGCGCCGCAGCTGTTTCATCGCGACGGCGTCAATACGCTGCCGTACGCCATCGAGGTTGCGCTCCCCCACATGGCGAACCTGACGGCCGACGGCATTCGCGCCGACCTCGCTGCCGTACGCGAACACCTGGCGAGCGACGGATTGCCGTTGTCGCTCACGGGCATCGTCGGGTTCTGCATGGGTGGATCAATCACCTGTGCCATCGCCGCCGAAGATGCCTACGGTGCCGCCGTCACGTTCTACGGCAGCGGCATGCACAAGGGCCGCTTCGGGTTCCGGTCGCTCGTCGAGCTCGCACCGCTGCTGCGGTCACCGTGGCTCGGCCTGTACGGCGATCTCGACCCGGGTATCCCGATCGACCAGGTCGAAGATCTGCGGAGTGCGGCCGCGACCGCACACGTGCCGACGGCCATCGTCCGTTACGCCGAGGGCGGGCATGGATTTCATTGCGACGCGCGACCAGCGAACTATCACGAAGCGTCCGCGAAAGACGCATGGGTCCGAACCCTCGACTGGCTGGATCGCTATCTAGCACCCGAATAACCAGCGCCGCAGTGACTAACTCGCATCCGCGCTTGCCGCTGCAGCCCTCGCGTCAGGAGCACGTACCTCGGCCGGCCGGTTAGCCAGCCGAATCGTGTAGCCCACGCCGCGCACGGTGTGAATCAGCGGCGGCCCATCGACGTCGACCTTCTTACGCAGGTAACTGATGTACGTCTCGAGCACACCCGAGTCGCCACCGAAGTCGTAGTCCCACACGTGGTCGAGCAACTGCGCCCGGCTCAACACCTTGCGTGCGTTCACCAGCAAGTAGTGCAGCAGGCGGTATTCGGTGGCAGTGAGTTCGATCAGCCGGCCGCCGCGAAACACCTCGCGAGTGTCGTCGTCCATCTCCAAATCACTGAACGAGATGCGGGTGCCGTGCCCGTTGCCGTGACTGCGGCGCAACACTGCATGCACGCGGGCCACGAGCTCGGCGAGCGAGAACGGCTTGGTCACGTAGTCGTCGCCGCCGACGTTGAGGCCGAGCACCTTGTCGTCTGTTGCATCACGTGCGGTCAAGAACAGCACCGGCACGCTCTTGCCCTTCGCGGCCAGCCGGCGGGCCACTTCGAAGCCGTCGAAGTCGGGCAGCATCACGTCGAGAACGACGAGGTCGGGCCGCGAAAGCTCGACCGCCTCGAGAGCGCCGTTGCCGGTGCTCGCCGTGCTCGACGTCAAAGCCCTCGAACCGCAGGGCGGTGGCGACCAGGTCAGAGATGCTCGGCTCGTCGTCGACAACCAGCACCCGGTGCGGTGCCGGGACAGCGTTCGTAGGCACGGGTCAACCCTTCACAGTCGGCCAGCCATGGCAGTTGCGCAAGCAGAGCACGCCCAGGTACCAGCACCTTCCCCCGGCAGCCTGCACCAACCCTGTGAGAAAGCTGAAAGAACGCTGTGAGTCGCCGGTGAGGCAGCTCAATGCAGCGGGACTACCTGGCCCTCTTCCTGCGATCGGCGCGCCGCCTCGATGATCCGCAAGCCCTCGAGGGAGTCGCGCGGGTCAACCGGCAGCTCGCCCTCGCCCCGCAGGGCCGCGCCGATGCCCTCGTAGTAGCGCTGGTAGGCGCCGGGCTCGGTGGCGATCGGGGTCGCCTCGCCGACGACTCCCAGGGTTCCGTAGCTGGCTTCGCTCTCGGTCCCCCACGCAGGGTCTCGGTCGGGCCGACCGCCGCGCCGCAGGGCATCCTCTTGCACGTCGAGTCCGTACTTGACGTAGGCGGAACGGGTGCCCAGCACCCGCATCGCGGCCCGAGGTCGGAGGCAATCACAGCTGCACCACAACTGGCTGCGCACGCCAGACGCATGGGTCAACGCGACGAACACGTCGTCGTCGGCCTGCACCCCAGCGCGGCGCCGGTCGACCTCGGCGTAGACGTGCGTGACAGGGCCGAACAGCAACAGTGCCTGATCGATGAGGTGCGGGCCGATATCGAACAGCAACCCCCCGGCGTCGACGGTGAACCGCTCTCCCGCCAACCGGTACCCGCGACGGGCCGCCAACGCTCGAATCTCGACTCGTATCTGGTCACCTCGCCCAGAGCACCCTTCGTCGAGCAGCCGGCGCAACGTCAAGAAATCGCCGTCCCATCGACGGTTTTGATAAACGCTAAGCGGGACGCCGCGGGCGTCCGCCGCGTCGATCAGCGACTCGCGCTTCAGCGACACTCACGGCAAAAGGCTTGTCGATGACGACCGCTACGCCGGCGTCGATCGCCGCGAGCGCGGTCGGCGCGTGCATGCGGTTCGGGGTCGCCACGACCACGAGATCGAACTCGCTGGCCTTCGCCATGAGCTGTCGACGTCGGCGAAAACCTGGACGCCGTGCGTAGTGCCGCGCGGGCCTTCTCGGCGCGTTCGGCGTTGCTGGTGACAACAGCCGAGACCTCGCATGCCGGGTGTCGCGGCGATCAGCGGGGCATGGAAAACCGAACCGGCCAGGCCGTAGCCGACAATCGCAACCCGCAACTCTTCGGCATGCAGGGGATCATTCGTCATGCGCACATAGTGCCGGTCGAACAGCGACTAGCTGACGGCGACCCGCGAGATCCCGATGCCGCCTTGTGTCGTCGCGCCGTACCGCGCCTTTTCCTTCTCGAGGTCGAGGTGCCCGATGCTCGCGGCGCGACTCGAGTGCGTCGTCGTCGAGGAGGTCGGCCGGGATCAGCCAGACGATCTCGAACTCGAGGCCGTTGGGGTCCTTGCCGTACAAGCTCTTCGTGCTGCCGTGATCGGAGCTACCGACCAACGCGTCAGCCGCCGACAGCGCCTGCGCCACTCGCTCGAGTTCTTGGAGCGTGTCGACTTCCCACGCGAGGTGGTAGAGACCGACGGTGGATCGGCCAGCTCCAGAAGGGCCGGCCGCCGCGCCGATCTCGAAGAGCCCGAGGTCGTGATCGTTCGTGGAGCCCGGTGCCTGCAAGAATGCCGCGCCCCGAAAGCCGGCGGGCGTCATGTTGATCGGCACGAAACCGAGGACGTCGGTGTAGAACCGCACGGATCTCGTCGAGGTTGCGCACATAGAGCACCGCGTGATTGAGCCGGAAGATTCCCATGGCCGAACCATACCTCACTTTGGTTGAGCGTTCAACTACCCGCTAGGTGTGCACGCATTTCAGCATGCCGCGGCCGTCTTGATCAACTGCGCGTACGGGCGCGCGGCCGGCCGGCTTCAGGTGCACGCCGTCGGTGCTCAGCCAGTTCGGATGCGTGTTGGCGGCGGCGTCCCAATTCACCAGCACGGCGTTGGGATGCGC
This sequence comes from uncultured Actinomycetes bacterium, assembly GCA_963799955.1. Taxonomy (GTDB): domain Bacteria; phylum Actinomycetota; class Actinomycetes; order Acidothermales; family Acidothermaceae; genus PALSA-607. The sequence continues at coordinate 116,051 of CAWCZJ010000002.1, read as the reverse complement.
CTTCACTACCGACCGGAAACATCGTGTTGTTCGGCGGTTCCCACGGGCGGTCCATGTGGTCGTTGACGACGATCACCTTCTGGCGGTCCGCGAGCGCGGTGAGGGTGGCGTCCAACTCCTTCGCGCTGACGATGCCGTTGGTGCCGGTTTCGATGACCACCTCGCGGCCGAGATGCGCCGCCGCACGCAGGGTCGGCGACTTCGGCGAACACCGCCTTCGCCTGCCAGCCGACGACGGCGTACACCTCGGTGCCCGGGCAGATCGTCTTCAGCGCGGTCGCGGCGTCGAGCATGACCGAGTCACCGACCGCACTTACAGAGGGCGGGACGCCGACGGGGATCGTCGGCGGTTTGGTGGCCGTGATGTGCGGGCCGCTCGTCGGGCGGAGGGGACGCGACGGCGGATGCGTGGGCAACGTCACGACCGGCAGCTCTGACATCGGGCCGGGTGTCGCGGGTGCCTCGCTCACGGCCACGGATGTATTTGCTGGTGACACCGCGGGTGTGGCCGACGTCGGGCTTGCCGATGCGAGGGTTCCGATGGTCGGCGACTGACCCTGGCCGAGTGTTGCGGTGCTGTGGCGTGCTCGGGCCTGGGTGTGGGCAATGCGACTGGAGACGAACGTGGTCGCCCCTGCCACCGCTACGACACCAAGGACAGCCGACAGCACCGGCGCCACGACCCGCCAGGTGCGCGGCATCGCAACCCTGCGGGCCAGTAACTTGCGAGCCCGCGACACGAGACCTTCGCGTCGCAGTGGGACCTCGACGAACCGGTACGACAGTTCGGTTAACAACGCGACGATCGCCAACCTGGCGGCGAGGGCCGTCGGACCGTGCAACGACCAGTCGAGACCGGGGCGGGTGTAGACGAAAACCGGCCAGTGCCACAGATACAGGCCGTACGAACGCTCGCCGATCCATCGCATCGGCTGCACATCGAGTGCCCGCCCGAGCCAGCCACCTGGCGCCGAAGCTGTCATCACGACGACGACGCCGCACGGCAGCGAAAGCAAGGAAGCCGCCTCGATACAAGCCCGGCCGGTAGTAGTCGAACGCGTGCATCGACCAGCACACCGCAACCAACGCAGCTACACCGACGACGTCCCAGGCGGCGCGCATCCCCACCGGGATACCTCGATTGAGTCTCGTCGCGAGACCCGCCATCACAGCTGCAGCAGCGGCACCGAGCAACAATGCGCTCGCGTGGGTGTCGGTGCCGAAGTACAACCGCGACGAGTCGGTATCGAACGGCACGTTGCCGCGCACTGCGAGCGACGCGCATCCACAACGCCGATCCGAGTGCACCGGCGAGTGCAACGCCGATGACCCAGCGCAGGCGGGCGCGGGTCGCCACGAGCGCAACGAGTACGACCGGCCAGATCAGGTAGAACTGCTCCTCGACCGCAAGCGACCACAAGTGTTGGAAAGGCGACGGCCGGCCCGCCGCGATGAAGTACGACCGGTGATGCAGCACGTACCACCAGTTCGACACGTAACCCAGCGCGGCCGCGATGTCGCCACGCGCCTGTCCCAGGTCGGCGGCGGCGAAGATCGCCATGAACACGGCCACCACGGCGAGCATGACGACGAGCGCGGGCAGCAGCCGCCTAGCGCGGCGCAGGTAGAACTGCCGCAACGAGAGGTGGCCAGCCACGCGCGCTTCGCTCAACAGCAGCGACGTGATCAGGAAGCCCGAGATCACGAAGAACAGGTCGACGCCGAGGAATCCACCGGGCGCGAAGCCCACACCTGCGTGATAGAGGAGCACCCCGATCACGGCGATGGCGCGCAGGCCGTCGAGCCCCGGCAATCGGCGGTTGCTCGCAGCCCTCACGTGGTCAAACCCTGCCCCCGTGATCTTGATCATCAAACCGCTCTCATAGAGCGTCCAGACGAGCCGAGTGTGACACTGCTTCGTCGCGCCGCCGGTTGTTCTTGACCGGCGCGCCGACCTTCTTCTTTATCGGGCCGCCACGGTGATGTCTGATCGGCCCGCCGAAGGTGTTACGAGATCGAGTCACGGCGAATCGACGCGCACCGGCGCTGTTTGGTTGCGTCGTCATCCAGGCCCTGCTTCTCAGACGGCTTCGTGAGCGACAGGTTGAGCGCTCCGAAGCTACGCCGGTGCCCTTTCGACGATGTCGGCGAGTGAGTTCGTGGCGTCGACGATCTCGTCGGTTTCAGCGACGACGAGTGCCCCAAGGGCCGCAGGATCGGCAGGTAACGCGGCGGCGACCTCTCGGTGCAGCGCGCGAAGGGGTTGACGCACCACGGTGACCCGTCCGAACCGCAATCGCGCGGCGATCGCTTCGAGCTCGGCAGCGATGTCCGCGGTCAGCTCCTTCAACGCAGGCGGGACGACGTCCAAGGTGAGCGTCGGGGACAACCGCAACGTGTGGGCGGCGATGGCAAGGCGCCGGAACGTGGCCAGCATCTCAAGGGTGACCGTCTGTTCGACGCGTCGAGACGCGGGATCGCCAAGCGAACGGTTGATCGCGGCCTCGGCATTCGTGCGCGCGAGCCGGACCGCACGACTTGCCCCCGGGAGGCCGAACTTGTCCGCGGCCGGGTCGATCACGGCCCGCAAGACACCGCTGACGTAGCGCTGCGTGGCATCGGCGAGATCCGCGACCGCGTCGGCGACAGGTCGACGTCCCCACGTCGGCGCCACGGCATAAGCACCCAGCGCGAGGGCAGCGCCGAGCACTGTGGCGACGAGGCGGTCGCGGGCGTCTGCTACCGGGTTGGTGTCAAGGCCGGCGAGCAAGAACACGACGGCGCCAGTAACGGCCACGCTGAACGCGGCGTAGCTCGCGTTGAACAGCGCGCCCGACAACCACACGAACACACCGACGAACGGGACGAGTACCCATCCATGCGGATGCGCGGTGACGGCGACGATGGTCGCGATGCCGACGCCGACGATCGTGCCGACCGCTCGCGCCACCCCCCGCGTGTAGGTCACCGAGAACTCGGGTCGTAGGACGAGCACCGCAGTCAACGCCAGCCAGTAGCCGCGCCCGATGCCTACGGCATGGGCAATCACTGCGGACGCCGATACGACAACCGCGAGTCGAACGGCATGTTGAAAGGCATCCGATTGCCACGTCAGGTTCGCCCGCATCCGTTCGGCGATCGCTTCCGCGCCCTGAGCACTGACGCGAGAGATGCGGGTCGCAGAACGGACGGCGGACGACGGGGGCGTGCGCTTGACTTCGACCGCTGCGGGCAGCAACGCGGCAACTGCCCTCAGTTGGCCGGCCAGTGCGGCTCCCGCGGTCGTCGCCCGGGCCGCAATGAGCTGCGCGTGCGGCGCTGCGGCCGCGCTTCGCCGGACATCTTCGATCGCGTCGTTGGCGGCGGCGAGTGCGTCATCTAAGCCGCCTGGGACACTCGCATGTCCCAAGCCGTCAACGACATGGTCGAAGAAGTTGCGGAGTCGAGCCGACAGCTGGTCGAAACTCGCGAGCAACCCGACGTCCGGCTCATCGACGCCTTGCGCTGCGGCACGCGCGCTCGCGAGGCTCAAGAGTTCCAACCTGATGCGTCGCGCTTCGTCGACAAGACTTCGGCACGCCTCTTCTGACGCACCGCTCGTGCCAGCACCGAAAGAGAACTCGCGGTCAACGACGGCCGCATCGATGGCCGCGGCCATCGGCAATCCTGATTGTTGGAGGTCGAGGGCGGCGGCGTAACTCGCAAGTGCGGCGTAACCGCGCGACAGTCCGGCCAGTGCGCGGCCGACGTGCGGGCGACCGCGCAAGACCACGACCAACAGAACCTGGAACAAGCCTCCGGCCGCAACCAAGCCAGCACTCTTCAGGGCGGTCTCGGGCGACCCCGGAAACCGGCCGTACACAACAAGCCCGACGATCGCGTTCAGGCCGACCGCTGTGACGGCAGGCTCGACAGCGACCAGGAGGCCGCCCACAAAGGTGAAGAGTGCAACGGCGACGACATGCAGGCCCGCATACCGGCTGGTCGCCGAGCCGACGAACGTACCGAGCGCGATGGCCGCAGCGGTCGACGCCAGCATCGCGACGCGCGGCCGCGGCGAGGGGGCTACCGACGGGATCCCCACCGACAACGCTCCCCCAGCGGCGGCCGCACCGGTCGCCCATGACCCGGCCGCATAGCCAATCGCCAGGGCCACCATCACGCCGGCCGCCATGCGCAGGCTCGGACCCAGGCGCACTCCATGCCGGTCGAAACGGAGCGCCTCGTCGCGCACCCGGCGCCAGGTGCGTGGCGGCGGTGGGGTGGAGGGCGGCGCCGGGCCTGACCCGGCGGCCGGTTCCATCATTCGCGATTCCCTTCATTCCCGGCGCGTACGGACGATCCTGACGCAATGGAGGTGGCGAACGGATGATTCGGCCGCGGAAGTTACTCATGCGACCTATCGTGGTCAATGAGGTGGCGGACTCTCGGGCGCCACATCGACTCATCGGGGGATTCGTGCGCCAATCACATCGCGCTGGCATTGCCGTGGCCGCAATCAGCGGCCTCTTTCTCACGCTCGCGATGAATGTCTCGGGGGTAGCAAGCGCCGGCACCGGTGACACCCCAGTGGGGAGCGCGCCCGCAATCCCGGTTGGCGCCCAGGTGCAAGGCACCGCTCCTGCGGCGCAGCCAGTTTCATTCGACGTCGTCCTGCGCCCCCGCAATCAGGCGGCGCTCAACGCGTTCACCACTGCTGTCTCGACGCCTGGTTCGCCGCAGTACCGGCAGTTCCTCACCTCCGCCGAGTACGCGAGCCAGTTCGGTCCAACGCCGTCAACGATCTCAGGCGTCAGCAGCCGGCTGCGATCGCTCGGCCTCACGGTCGGCACCGTGCAAGGTTCGCTGCTGCCTGTCTCCGGATCCGTCACCAAAGTCGGCAGCGCGTTGCACACATCCTTTCGCCAGTACCGGCTCGCGTCCGGCCGCACTGCGCGCGCGAACGTCGCCGCACCACAGGTTCCGACCGACGTCGCAGGTGCCGTACAGGCGATTGTCGGCCTCGACACTTTGACGCAGCTGTCACATTCGCTGCCAACGATGAGTGCGGCGCCGCACGACGTACTCCGTTCCAACTCGCCCGTTTTGAACGCGAACCTGACGGGCCCGACCGCGTGCGGCGCGGCCGCAGGTCCGCCCGGCTATACGGCGCCGCAGGTGGCGTCGTACTACGGCCTCACGTCGCTATATTCAGGCGGCACCCTCGGCAGCGGTGTCACCGTTGCCATCGCCGAGCTCGAGCCCTTCACGCCCAGCGACATCGCGGCCTACCAGACGTGTTACGGGACGTCCGCACCGTTGAACACGTTATCCGTTGACGGCGGGCCGAGCGGTGGTCAAAGTGGCGAAGCAGCGCTCGACATCGAAGATGTCATCGGCCTAGCGCCCGCAGCCACGGTCGACGTCTACCAAGCGCCGAACTCGTTGACCAACGTGCTGGACATGTACCAGCGGATCGCCACCGACAACGTCGCGCAGGTGGTGAGCACCAGCTGGGGTCAATGTGAAGCACGTGACCCTGGTTCGTTCCTTACCTCCGAAAACACAATCTTCCAGCAGATGGCAGCTCAAGGGCAGACGATGGTCGCGGCCTCGGGCGACGCGGGCTCCGCCGACTGTGACAACCCGATAGGGGGCACCGGCAGCACAACGACCCTCGCTGTCGATGACCCTGCGAGCCAGCCGTTCGTGACCGGGGTCGGTGGTACCAACCTGCAGACGACGAGCGGGCCGGAGTCGACCTGGAACGAAGGCACCGTCAACGGTTCGTTGAATGCGGGCGGCGGTGGCATCTCCATCAAGTGGTCGATGCCTACGTGGCAGGCCGCGATCGGCGTGGTCACAGGCAGCAGTGGGACCCCGTGCGGTCTCTCCGCCGGATCGTTCTGCCGCGAAGTACCCGATGTGAGCGCATCGGCCGAGCCGTCGACTGGCTACCGAATCTTCGTGGCCGGAGCGTGGCACACGTTCGGCGGCACCAGCGCGGCGGCACCGACCTGGGCCGCCCTCATTGCGTTGGCCGACGCGAGCACTTCGTGCAACGGCCACCGGCTTGGTTTCCTCAACCCCGCGCTGTACCAGTTGCGCGCGGCGTGGCCGGCAGACTTTCACGATGTCACGTCAGGCAACAACGACGCGGTCGGCACCAACGGCGGCAACTTTGCCGCGGCCACCGGATACGACATGGCAAGCGGACTCGGGACGCCGGTGGGCGCGAACCTCAGCGGCGACCTCTGCTCAGACGGAGCGGGCAGCGTCGTCGTTGACCAGACCTCGATCAACGCGTCAACACACACCACGCTGACCTTCACCTACACAGCAGGCGCAGGTCACAACCTCACGGCCGGCCAGCTCAACATCGCGGTGCCCGCGGGCTGGTCAACTCCGACCACCACGACGGGCCAGCCCGGCTCCACGACTTCGTCGGCCGGCACGGTAGCAATCAGTTCCAACACGATTCAGGTGTCAGGTCTTACGGTCGCCAGCGGCAGTACCGTCACGATCGTTTACGGCAACACCGCGGGCGGTGGCCTTGGGACGCTCTCGCCGAATGCTGCGCAGGCCTCAACCTTCACGACGACACAGAAGGGCCTGAGCACCGGCACACTAACGGCGCTCGCGTCGTCGCCACAGGTTGTGGTCGGCAGCCCCGACGGCTCGGGAACCCTGACGGTCTCACCGACGACTATCGCGCCGTCGACGTTGACCACGTTGACCTTCACCTACAGCGCTGCGGCGAACACGAGTCTTTCCGCGGGCACGGTCACCATCGCTGTCCCGGTAGGCGGCTCGACAGGCTGGACCCAGCCGAACACGACGCCGTCAACGTTTGGTTACGTGACGGCCAGCCAAGGCACGGTCAGCGTTCAGCGGTTCGACGATCCGCGTTGACGGGGTGACGATTCCCGTTGGCGGCAGCCTGAACATCACGTATGGGTCAGGCTCGGGCGGCGCGACAACCTCGCCAAGCACCGCCACGACTACCACCTTTACTGCCCAGGAACGCAATACCTCCGGTGGCGCTTTGACAGCGATGGCCAGTCCGCCGACCGTCTCCGTCGGAAGCGGCGGTGGCGGCGGTGGCGGTGGCGGCGGTGGTGCGGCACCCGCAGCGCAGGCGGTCACGCTCACACGTGTCGCGGGCGGTGACCGAATTGCGACGAGCATCGCCGCATCGCAAACGGGTTTCCCCACGACGCATTCCGCGGCCGCGGTTGTGTTGGCTCGCTCTGACACCTTCGCCGACGCACTGGCGGGCACACCGCTCGCCGTCGGCAAGCACGGCCCCCTACTGCTGACTGGGAGCGCGTCACTGTCGAGCGCAACGTCTGCGGAAATCCAGCGAGTCCTCGCCCCCGGCGCAACCGTGTACGTGCTCGGCGGCATCTCCGCGGTGACGCCGGCTGTCGCGAACGCCGTCGCCGCCCTCGGCCACCCGGTCGTCCGAATCTCTGGACCTGACCGATTTGCCACCGCGGCGCAGGTTGCCGCTGCCCTCGGCAACCCCAACATTGTGTTCGAAGCGGACGGCACGAACTTCCCGGACGCGCTCTCGGCCGGTTCGGCTGCGGCCGAGGCTGGTGGCGTCGTGCTGCTGACGGCCGGCTCGGGACAGTCCGCTCCGACCGCGGCTTACTTGGCCGCTCACCCGAGCGCCAAGCGCTACGCGATCGGGGGGCCGGCCGCGCGCGCTGACGCCTCTGCACAGGCATTCGTCGGCAGCGACCGCTTTGCGACGTCGGTGCTGGTGGCCCAGGCGTTCTTTCCCAAGCCCGCGTCGATCGGACTCGCGAGTGGGTTGGCCTTCCCTGATGCGCTCTCAGGTGGCAGCGTGGCAGCCATGAACCACGGACCTGTCGTCTTGGTGCCGAGCAGCGGCGCGCTGCCAAGTTCGGTTTCCGGTTACCTCGGGACGGCGCAAGCCTCAGCAACATCGGCGTGGCTGTTCGGCGGCACGAGTTCGGTCGGCGCGGACATCTTCAACGCAGCAGCGGCAATCCTGGCTACCGCAACCTGAGATGGCCGCAAACTGAAATGACAACGATCTGACATGACCGGCGACCCGCCGGCGAATCGCGCCGACGTTCTCATCACTGGCGGCCGCGAAAGACGTCGTCGGCTGCCGCGTTTTCTCGTCCCCGTGTTGGTGGTGATTGTCCTGGTCGCGTACGGCGTGGTGACCCTCGACCGAGACTCGCGTCACCACGAGTTCAGTGCATTGCTCACCGCGACGGTCAACGGCCAAGCCACCGCAGCGCACGCAGACGCGACGCTCGAATCGACGAGGCAATACACGATGCCATTGCTCGGTTCGGCACAACCAAATGTGCGCGCCGGTCTGATGCAACTGATCGATCAATCGGCGAGCCAGGGCGTGGCCCAAGTGCGGGCGACTCGCGCAGCCGTCGCATCGACGTCGGTGCTGCCTTGGCACACCGCGTTGCACAAGGCCAAGGCCGCCGAGCTCGCCTACCTCGACGAATGGGCTGCGTACCTTGACGCCGTCGCACACGGAGCTGACACCGGCACGATTCCGACCGCGGTGCTCGCGGCGAAGCAGACCGGCGCTGCGGCAGCGCTGCGCGACGCCGCGCCTGACCGCAACGCGTCGCTCACCATCCCCTCGTCGCTTTGAATCGCGATCACCGCAGTTCTCGTGCGGGAACCACTGCCCCCGACCGGCTCGACGCAATCGTGCGCGCTGGAGCCGCGCGCGTCCTTGACCGTGCGTGGAACGAATCGGCCGGCTATTGCCGGCCGAACCGCCGCAGTTACCCGCATCTGTGGTTGTGGGATTCCTGCTTTCACGCCATCGCCTGGTTCGCGCTCGGCGATCCGCGAGGTTCGCGAGAACTCGAGGCCGTTTTCGTCGGCCAGTTGCCTGACGGATTCCTGCCACACATGCGGTACGGCCGTCGGACCTACCCTCGCGGGCCCCTGAAGGGCGTGTCGTCGTTCACCCAGCCGCCGGTGTATGCGCGGGCACTTAAGGCAGGCGCGGACGCCGGCTTCCCGCCGTCCGATCAACTGCTTGAAAGCGCGCAGCGTGCACTTGCCGCACTGTGGCGCGATCGGCTGCGCGACGGACTGCTGGTGATCGTGCATCCGTGGGAGGCAGGCACCGACGACTCGCCGCGCTGGGACAGCTGGATCGGCACGAGCTACGTGGAATCGCCGCGTGTGGACGGCGTTCGACCGATCGTTGTTGACGCGCACGCTGTTCGGTGAGTCGGGGCAGGCGATCGACAATCCCGACTTTCTCGTCGCACCGGCATCGTTCAACGCGATCGCCGCGGATGCCGCGATGACGCTGGGCGAACTCATCGGCGACGCCGACTGGATTGCGCGCGGTCATGCGCTCGCAGCTGCACTCGACGACGCAGCGTGGGACCGCTCCGAAGGGCTGTGGTCAGATGTCGCGTTCACGGGCGGCGGTGCCAGCGTGCGGGTACCGACGATGGACGCCGCGCTGCCCGCAATGTGCACTCCCGATCCCGCGAAGGCGGCAGCGGCATTGCGCCAGCTCACGGATCCGGGGCGCTTCGGTGCACCGTATGGCCCGCGCTTCGTGCCCTCGTGGAATCCCGCCTACAACCCGGTGCAGTACTGGCGGGGGCCTGCGTGGCCGCAGCTGAACTACCTGGCTGCGTACTCCGCGCGCCGATGCAGCGACGACGTCCTCGCGGCGGAGATCGGTCGGCTGACGAAGCGCGCCTGCTTGCGGGCAAAGTTCGCGGAGTATTGGAACCCGGAGACCGGGCGTGGGCTGGGCGCGCACCCCCAGACCTGGGCGGCGGTAGCCGCCGCAATGTAGGGCGGCGGTAGCCGCCGCAATGTAGGGCGGCGGTAGCCGCCGCAATGTAACCGCCTCAGGGTGAGGGTTGGGGGGCGCCGGTCTCACCGAGACCGAAGCGGGCAAGTTGCAAGTCGGTACATCCGGTGTCGCCGGGGAGAGCTCGAGCACTGATCTTGACCGGGCCAGGCGCAAAGCTGATGACGGTAGTCCAGCCACCAGCAGCGGGAGCCACACACGCCTGCGCGTTGCTATCGACATGCCAGTACGCCGACCACCTCAGACGCACAAAGGTGACACCACCCTTCGGCGCGTTCATCGTGAAACTGCTTGCTGTGAGCGCAGTCATCGTCGCGGCGCCGCTCGCGAGTGGCGCCGCTCCGACTACGGCCCATATATGCCACTGATTGTCTGTGTATACCGGACGCAGGTACGACGGCGGATGCCGCAGCAGCGTCCGCTCTGCCTGGCCACCCGAATCAAGCGACGCGTCTGGCAGCGCAACGAAGCGCACCGCGTTCTCGAACAACCATGTGTGATAGCTCGCCGCGGTCAGCGGTGCGTACAGCACCGCGTTGCGCGACAGGTCGATCTGGCGATCCCAGCCGCGCGCCAACGGCACCTTCTCGGCGACGTACTTCGCTTCCCAGTGATCGCGAGTGAAGGGAATCTCGACGCGCCCGAGTGGCACTTGATTCTCGGTAAGAAAGCTCAGCATTCCTTGGTAATACTGCGGTTTCGTCGATGGATCTTCGGCGGCTGACGAGATCGCTCCGATGATGGGCAGCATTTGGAAGATCAGCAGCGGCGCCGCAACGAGCAGCAGCGCAACCTTTCGATGCGCACGCAACAACACGAACGCCGCAGCAGGACCAATCATGATGCCGGCGAGCCTGGTGATGTTGCCGCCGACGGGATTCGGCACAAAGAACAGCACGACGCAGGTCGCACCGTAAATCCACAGCATGCGCCGCACGATCTGCTCGTGCAGGGGCGCGACGATCAGCCCGATTGCGACGATCGCGAGTTGGCCGATAAATCCCGTCAATGGGAACGGGAAGATGCCACCGTCACCAGCGACGAAGGTGATGGCGAGGCCGACGAATGCCCCGGCGAACGGCGCTGCTCGCCGCCAGCCCAGCGTCGGCGCCCAAGCGACCGCGACCAGAAGCAGGAAGGCCGCGCCGAGCGGGCTGAACAACGACGCGATGATTGCTGCGACTGCCCCAAGCCACCCGTGTCGCGCGCGAATTGCCAGGACAGCTGCGAGCCCTGCTGTTACCGCACAGGCGAAGGGCGCGCGGCCGACGATCAGGTCGCCGACCACGAAGACCGCGAACCACAACCGGGCGACCACGGCCGGCCAGTTGTCGGCCCGCCCGATGAGGCGGCCGAACAGCGCGGTCGACACCGTGCAGGCGATCGCCGTCGCGGGCACCGTGCCCAGCGCCCAGCCGACCGCCGGGAACAACACGCTGTAGCCGAGCAGCGCGTGCCCGCCGTACCAGTTGACGTCCCAGATCAAGAAGCCATGCGCGCCGAACATGAAGGCCCGGTAGTCCTGGGCCGGGTAGTCGCCACCGCGAAAGCCCACGACGGCGACGATGGAACAAAGGACTGCCGTGACCAGGGCGGCGTGCCTACCCAGCCACCAGACCGTCCGACTCGTCCGAGGGAGCTCGATGAGCTCGGGAACGGGCGGCTCGAGCGTGATGACACGGAGGCCACCGTCCGCTGCGCCCTCGACAGGGTCAGGACCAGCGGTGCTGTCTTCGGCGGTGTTCGTGGGCAGACCGGCCACCTCCATGGCTCTAAGCATGCCATCCCCGGGGGTCGTTCCCGCTCTACGCGACCTCACACCAGGGACGAACCAGGGTTGGCCCTGAGACGATCAGACACCCTGGCCAGCCCCAGCGCACCCAATATTCCAAGCCGCGCGGCCGGACTGCCAGTAGGGTCCGGACGTGGTCTTTGACGTCAGGACAGTCCAGGGGTCCGAACTCCCTCGAGTGGTACTCGACCTTGGGGAGCGCCTTTTACGGGACCGCCGATCCCCAGGCGATCGCCGACTTCCGTCGTCCCCATCTCGATCTCGCCCGCACGTGGGCGGCGTACGACGGTGATCGCATCATCGCGACCCTGCGCAGCGACGGCACCGAGCTGACCGTGCCCGGCGGCGGCCTTTTGGCGGCGGATGCCGTGACGGGTGTCACCACGATGCCGACCCATCGCCGTCGCGGCGCGCTCACGTCCCTGATGGGCGCGTCGCTGCAAACGGCCGTCGAGCGTGGTGAGCCCGTCAGCATCCTTATCGCGGCCCGCTGGCCGATCTACGGTCGTTACGGCTACGGGCCAGCGACCAGCCTCGCCGAGTACACGATCGACACGGACATCGCCGACTTCGGCACTCATGGTCGCGAGGGCGTGCTGGAGTACGTCGATAAGGCCACCGGCCAGGCACTCCTGCCTGCACTGTTCGACCGGTTCCGGCGCGCACAACCTGGTGCGATCACCCGCGACAGCGTCGACTTTCATCGCGAGTTTGGCAACGCGACAGTGCCGGGTTGGCCGCAATGGGTCGGCTGGGTCGTCGTCCATCGACCCGAGCCGGGCGCCGACATCGACGGCTTGGTGCGCTTTCACGTCGATGAAAAATGGGAAGGCATGCGCCCGTTCAGCGTCGCCGTGATCGATGACCTCGTGTCGACCACCACGGAGGCGTACGCCGCGTTGTGGAAGCTGTGCTGCGACCTCGACAACATCGCGACGTTGAAGGCGGAGAACCGCAGCGTCGACGAAGTGCTGCCCTGGATGCTGGCCGACGCCCGCGCGGTGGTGCAAACCAAACGATTCGACAACATCTGGATACGCATCCTGGACGTCGAAACGACCCTGGCCGCGCGGCGCTACCTGACCGCCGGTTCCCTGGTCATCGAGGTCCGCGACACGATGAATCACGCGGCCGGGCGCTACCTACTCGAAGGAGGGCCGGACGACGCGAGCTGCACGCGGACGACGAACGCGCCCGACATCGAGCTTGATGTCACCACCCTTGGCGCTGCCTACCTGGGCGGGACCTCGTTGCAGACGATGGCGACGGCGGGCCTCGTTGTCGAGCACCGTCCGGGTGCAGTCACGTTGGCCGACACGATGTTTCGGTGGACGACCGTGCCGTGGTGCAACACGTGGTTCTAACAGCGACAGGTTCTAAGCAGCGCCAGCTGTACTGGGGCTCGAATCCGAGCACCCGCCGTGCTTTGGCGATCGCCAATAACGTCGCGTGCTCACCAACGTCGCCCGCGCACCTCGACGTCCGGAAAGATCTCTGCGGTGAGCTCGTGGTTCGAACGCGACATCACCGTGTCCGCGGCGGCGATGATGAAGACATCGCAACCCCTGGGCTGGTAAGCGAGAGCCTTCCGGACCGCCTGCGCGCCATCGCGAGCATCGATGTAGCCCCACAGGTTCCACTTGCGCAGATTCGGATCGGCGTCGTAACTGGGGAACGCATCGTAGTCGGCCGGGTCCATCACGTTCGAGAAACGCAAGCCGATCATCTTGAGGTTTGGGTCCCATCGGCAGAACTGCCTGGCCATCTGCTCCTCGAGATGTTTGACGAGCGAGTACGTCGACTCAGGGCGCGCGGGGTACTCCTCATCCACCGGAATGTAGGGCGGTGGGATGTCGAACGGCAGCCCAAGAACCGTCTCGCTCGAGGCCCACACGATGTTGGTGATGCCTGCGTGGCGGGCCGCGGCGAACACGTTGTAAGTGGTCGTGATGTTGTTCGCGAACGTCGCCGCATTCGTCGTCAGGCCAGGGGCAGGGATCGCCGCGAGGTGAACGACCGCGTCTACCCCCCGATAGCCGTCGTTGACCGATAGCGCCTCGACAACTTGGCCGAAGTCGGTCAGGTCGACCCGCAAGAACGGGGAAACGGGGTGTGGCGACGGGACCCGGTCGACGTTCACGACGTCCCATCCGTGCTCCACCAGGTCAGCGACACACGCCTGACCGAGCTTCCCGCTTCCGCCGGTGACAACGACACGTGGCATGGGGCTCCCTACTCGACGTAATGTCGATAGCGTAGGACCCGATGGCGCAAGACGACCGAGCCGAGGCGCACCCAACCCCGGCGGACCACCGACCGCGACGAACCAAGGGAGTCCGTTATGGGCAGCAAGGAAAAGGGCGGTCGCGAGATCCGCAAGCCGAAGAAGGACGCCAAGGTCAAAGGCGTGCCTGCGGGTAGCGGAGTCGTATCCGCGCAGACCCAGAAGGACAAGCCAGCTAAGTAGCGCGGACGGTTCGCACGCCTCATGTTTCCCAACGTCAACGTGCTCGGCGGCGAACTCGAGCCGTGCGGCAGTGACCCTGTCACGGGATTCTTCCGCGACAGCGTTTGCGCGACCGGCTCGCAGGATCTCGGCAGCCATACCGTCTGCGCCGTCATGACCGCACCCTTCCTCGAGCACCAGCGGGCCATCGGCAACGACCTGATCACCCCGTTGCCCGAGTATCAATTCCCGGGGCTTGAGCCGGGTGACCGCTGGTGCGTCGTCGCCGTGCGATGGTTCGAGTCATACGAGGCCGGCGTCGCTGCCCCCGTCGTGCTCGCGGCCACACACGTGCGAGCCCTTGACGTGATTCCGCTCGAGGCGCTGCGCGAACACGCGGTCGACGTCCCGAGCGATCCCAGTTCCTTGGCCTGATCAGGGCGCGCGCCACAATAACGGCATGGACCCCTCATGCATCTTTTGCAAGATCGCGGCCGGCGAAGCGCCTGCGTACCTGGTGTACGAAGACGAGACCGCAGTCGCCTTTTTGGATCTCGCGCCGCTAAGACAAGGCCACACGTTGGTGATCCCCCGCACGCACGTGCCGGATGTCATGTCGGACGGCGGGGGGCAGGCGTTGGTCGACATCGGCCCTGCTATTCACCACGTGAGCCGAAAGCTCATGGACGTCTTCAATGCGGACGGGATCAACCTGCTTCAAGCAAACCGCGCGGCGGCCGGCCAGGTCGTTTTCCACCTGCACGTGCACCTGGTGCCTCGCCATGAGGGCGACCGATCACCGTTGCGCTGGGATCGCGATGCGGAGGCCGCCGATCACGTCGCGCAGACCCACGCAGTGATAGCTGGGAGCTGAGCCGTGCGGGTTCGAGCGGTCACTGTCGCGGCGTTCGCCACGCTCGCGCTGGTGAGCGGCTGCTCAACGAGCAAGAAGCCATCGGCTGCAGCGACAGCTACGCCAACAACGGCCGCAGCGGCTGCCGCAACAGTCGCGCCAACATGTTGCGCCGACGGCGTCGGCCGCAGTGATCCGCGCGGAGCATCTCGCCGCAATTGCACCTGTGGACAATCTCCGCGATGAATACGAGGCGTCGAAGGGAACGCCGGCCAGAGCGTCGATCGCGAAACCGTTCGCCGCATCGTTGCGGACTTTCGATGCCGTCGTCGCGAAGTGGCCGACGTCGGGTCGAACTGTGACCGATCTCCAGACGATGATCAGTGACGACCAGCTCGTTGCAAGTGAGGTCGCCGCCAACGATCTCACCGTGTCGAACGTCAACCGAGACAACGCCGCGCATGCGACAGTTCGAGCCGATCTCGGCCTTCCACCTGCGTAGCGGCACGTTCGGGCGCACAGCGCGTTCGGGTGCGCAGTGTGTTTGCGTGTCTTTATTGCTTAGCGAGTTTATCGTCAAGAGGGTGCACTACATCTGTGCACAACTAGCGCGATAGGTGCTCGATTTCTCTTATTCCACAGGTGTTTCTGGGCTTCTGGTTTTGTCGGTGGCTGTCGCTACATTGTTTTCATGAGCGCGGTCACGACCGATTATCAGCATCCAGCCGTTGAGGCTGTTGCGGCGATTACGGCTGGGTTGGACGCGTTGGGCGAGGCGTCGTTGTGGTCGATGTCTACCGCCGATGTCGGCACCCTGGTGGTCGCGCTCGAACGCGTCGCACGGCGAGCCGCTGCCGCCCAGGTATCGGCGTTGGCCCAAGCCGATCGGTCCGGCATTGCGGAGCAGACTGGCGCTTCATCTACTGCGGTGTGGCTGCGTAATGCCGTCGACGTGCCCGTGGGTGTGGCTCGGGCGCGGCTTATCTTGCACCAGGCGCTGGGCAGACGGCCGCTTGTGGGTGCTGCATTTGGCGCCGGTGACATCGGCCAGGACACCGCATCGGTCGTGTGCTCGGCGATCGACAGACTGCCCGGCGGTGTTCCCGCGGCGTTGAACACCGAGATCGAACAGCTGCTGATCGATACCGCTCGCGATGAAGGAACAAAGATCGTTGTTCGACGGGCCAACGAGATTGCGGACCGGTTCGACCCCGAGGGCTTCGAACAACAGGAAGCGATGAATCGCGATGACCGTTTCCTGCAGATCATCCGCAAGCCCGACGGGACGATCACCTTGCGTGGGTGTCTTGACAAGGAATCGGCCGCGCTGGCTCTGGCCGTACTCGATCCGTTGGCGGCACCACTACCGAGAGCCGACGGCGCCCCTGATGCGCGCTCCGCCGAGACGCGTTACGGCGACGCGCTCATCCAGGCGCTGCAGCTCGCCACGTCCGCACTGCCTGACGTGCGCGGCGAACGCCCGCACATGTTCGTCACGACCACCCTGGAATCGCTGCAGCGCCAAGTCGGCAGTGCGCTGGGCAGTGTGGAGGGTGGCCACCTGATCAGCAGAGGTGCGCTACGCCGGATCGCGTGTGACGCCAACATCATCCCCGCCGTCCTGGGCACCACCGGCCAACCCCTAGATATCGGCCGCAGCACCCGCCTGGTGACCCAAGGGTTGCGCCGCGCGCTGATCCTGCGCGACGGCGGCTGCGCGTTCCCCGGCTGCGACCGCCCACCGATGTGGTGCGACGCCCACCACATCGACCACTGGGCGGACGGCGGATCGACCTCGCTGAGCAACCTCGCCCTACTGTGCGGGCACCACCACCAGGTCATGCACGGCAACCACTGGACCATCACCATGATCGACGAAAGGCCGTCGTTCATCCCACCAACATGGCTCGACCCCGACCAACGACCACGCCAAAACAGCCGCTACCGAATACGGGAACTCGACCCCTAGGTGCCCGACCGTCTGTCAGTTGTCGGCCTGGAGGCCGTCCCACGACCAGTGCGGCATGCGCAGACCACTCGGTACTTGCGCGCCCTCCGGTGAGTAGACGAGCACGTCGCTGACCGCCCACTCCATGTACGCACGTAGGGCGGCCCGAAAATCGGGGTCATCCGGCAGCCCTGCAATATCGGCAGCTTGCACAAAGCACGTGACGAATCGGCGGCCGAGGTCGGTCATATCGCCCTTACCCGCGTGCATCTGCTGCAACGACGACTGATCGCCGCACGACTGCGAGTAGGTCGGCGGACCGCCCATCACCTCGGCCCAATACGCCGCGAGCCGCTCGATGTGCTGCGGATTTCCGCCAGGGTGAGAGAAAGGGTGGTTCAACTCGGGATCCGCCAGGCACAGCACGTGATGCGCGTTGGCCAGCGCGAGAAACGCGGGCTCACCGCCGGCGAACTCGAACAGCGTCGGACGCATGACCTCGACCACCTCCCGCTACCAGGCCGACTTTGCGTAGTCCTTGAGGAAGCAATCGTAGAGATCGACACCTTGCTCGCCCCGCACGATCGGGTCGTACACGCGCGCCGCGCCGTCGATGAGATCGAGCGGAGCGTGGAAGCCCTCGTTGGCGAGTCGCGCCTTCGTAGGATGCGGCCGCTCGTCGGTGATCCAGCCGGTGTCGACGCTGGTCATCAAAATGCCCTCGGCGTACAGGTCGCGCGCACTCGTGCGGGTCAGCATGTTCACGGCGGCCTTCGCCATGTTGGTGTGCGGATGTCCCGCGCCCTTGTAGATCCGGCCGAACTGACCCTCCATCGCCGATACGTTCACGACGTACTTGCGACGCGCGGTCGCCGCCGCCATCGATGCGCGCAGCCGGCTCACCAGCACGAACGGTGCGATCGAGTTGCACAGCTGCACTTCGAGCAACTCGACGGGATCGACCTCGTGCACGCGCCTCGTCCAGCTGTTGACCGCATCGAGGTCGGGCACCAAACCGCCCGCGTCGATCGCCGTCTGCTCGGCGACCCGCTCGAGGGACGCCGACCCGCTGGTCAACGCGAGGGCGGTGAGCGCATGCGGCGTGAGCTCATGTGTCCCGTGATGCGCGCCGATTGCGGCGGGCGCGGCCCCCACGGAGTACCCGAGTTCGATCAACTCCGGGCGCGGACCATCCGGCAGCGGCGCACTCTCAGCCGCGATGAGCTGCGCGTAGGCGCCCGGCGTCCGGCGCACAGTCTGCGCAGCGTTGTTGATCAGGATGTCGAGCGGCCCTTGTGCGGCAACTGCGTCGGCAAGTTCGACTACCTGAGACGGATCACGCAAGTCGATACCGACGATGCTCAAACGATGCAGCCACTGCGAGCTGTCGTGCATGTCGGTGAACCGGCGCGCGGCATCAGTGGGAAAGCGCGTGGTGATTGTCGTGTGCGCACCGTCGCGCAACAAGCGCAACGCGATGTACATGCCGATCTTTGCGCGACCGCCGGTCAGCAACGCGCGGCGACCGCTCAGATCGGTGCGCGCGTCGCGGTGGCTGCGATTCAGTGCAGCGCACGTCGGGCAGAGCTGGTGGTAGAACGCGTCGACTTCGCGGTATCGCTCCTTGCAGATGTAGCACGCCCGCGCCTTACCCAAAACCCCGACGGTAGGTGCACTCGTCGTTGTGGTGAGAGCCAAGCCCTGCGTCTCGTCATCGATTCGACCAGGCGCACCCGTCGCCGTCGCTGCTGTCACTGCCTCATCAGCGGCGACGACCGCTGCCCGCTTCTCCTTGCGGTTGCGCTGCTTCACCGTCTTGTAAAGACGGGCGGTGGCCCGACGCACCTCGATCGCCTGCGGATGGTCGACAGGGAGTTCCTCGAGTTCCTCGAAGACCTCCAGCGCGATCGCCATGCGAACAGCGTCGATGCCCGACGCGCGCGCGACAGAAGGATCGACGTCGCGCACCGGTTCCTTCTCGCTGATCGTCATGCAATCTCGCCGTTCCGTCGGGGAAGACTCGTCGCTCGCGGTGCAAGCCTACTGATACGAAATCATGACAGGGGTCGGCTTTTGCGCCATGGTCTGCTCCGGCGTCATGGTCGGGTGGTCTTCCTTATAGAAGTTCTTCCACCCAAACGGCACGCCCTTCGGCGCGGCGTGCGTCACGGCATTCCAGGTAGCGATCTTGCTCGGGGTACTGCCTTCGCCGTCCATGTGAATCAGCACCGCGAGGTCGTTGTAGTTCGTCTTCAACCCGGCCTCGTCACCGATCATGGAGAGCCGGAACTGGTGCAGCACCAGCAACTTTTGCGGCAGGTGCTTCGAGGCCGTCAGCTGCTCAAGCCAGGCGCCCACCGCGTTGATCTGTGCGCTCGTGAGGCTGCCGATCTGGCCGAGCGGGTGCTCGCCTGGCGCCAGCGCCCACTCCGGATCGATCGCGAGCCCGACGTCAGGCATCGCAAGTAACGACGTATACAGCTTTGCTTGCGACAGCACGTTGGCGCTGCCCGGCTGCAGGTCGAGCACGACGTACAAGCCCGCGGCGTTCGCAGCCTGCACCCACGGAAGTAGCGATGTGACGCTCGACTCCCCCGAATAGTTGCCGTCACTTCCTGCGGCTGCTTGCGCGACGGTCGCAATGATTTCAAACGTCGGGACGACGGGCACGGTACTCATCGGCGCGTAAACCGCGGCGAGTTGCTTCACGCGGGCGATGCTCGACGGCAAGTCTTGGGCACCAAGTACGCCGAGTGCAGCGCCGCCAGGATGTCCATAGAGCGCAACCAATCGGCGTCCAGGAAAGAAGACTTGACCGCCGCCCGGCAGTTGCGTGCCGGTACTTGCGACCGCAACGCGAGCTGAGACGGTGGCCGCCGTGCCGAATTGGGCGCCGACAGCAAGCACGTTGTGCGGTGGATGTGCTGCGAGAGCAGCGATCGCAGCCGGATCGCGTCGCGGATCGGCGCCCTGGACCGACACGACAGTCGCGTGCGCAACCTGTGCACTCGCCGACGCCATCGTCGCGATCGCATTAGACGCCGCGTCGTTGCCACCCTTCGGCACGAGAACCGTGAGATCGTCTCCGTCGCTCGATGTCGCCGCGGGTGTCTGCGTAGCCGTCGCAACGACGCTGACGGACGGCGCCGCCGCCGTCACATCAGCGGCGCTACCGCCGATGGCGACGACAGTGCTCGTACCCAGTCGAGTCAACTCCGCGGCGAACAATGCAGGTGTCGGTGTCGCACCTGTAGGGGCCGCGCCGTCGTGATCAAGAAGTAGCAACGGGACGTCGAGTTGCTGCGCTTCGGCGGCGCCGCTGGCGACATCCGCCGCTTCGGTCGGCGACGCCACGACGACAGTCGGCGCTGATGTGAAGAGCGCCTGGCTGACGGATATCGACATCCGCGCGGGCGTCGCACCGCCCACGACGACCGTGCCATGGACACCCGACGCGACCGAGGCCGGCGGGCTCGACAAAGGCGGCGCGGAGACGGGCGGCGACGACACCGGGGCCGCACTCGACACCGGACTGGACGCGGGTGGCGACGATCCGGGGCTGGCGGGCGGAAGGCTGAACGGCTGCGGGCTGCTGGCGCCTCCCGGGGCCGCGCTCGATCGGGTGGGCGACTGATCGGCCTTCGGTCCGTGCGAGGTCGTGCAGGCGCTGACGAGGAGCGCGAGGAGCCCAACCACCGCGAGCGGGGCAGTGGCGCGTGGGCAAGACATTGGACCCAGTATGCGACAAGCCTGGGTGCGCGCGGGCTGGCTCGGTGGCGGAAGCTACCCTCGGCGGCGGTCGGCACGTGCCTGCGCCGCACCCTCGATCAGCGGCCAGACCTGCTCCAAAGCGAGCTCAAGCCCAGGAGTTGCGAACAGGGCCGGTCCGACGCTGCTGAGCAGGTCAGCTGTCTCCGGCTCCCGCACGCGGGCCCGGCAGATCATGGGCGCGCTCGGTCCCGAATAGCGGCTGACGCCTTCAAGAAACAGGACGTTCGCGAGCACCATCCAGCGGCCGTCGACGCCCACCGGGTCAGTGTTGTCCTCGTCTGATGGATCGGGCGCGAGAAAGCGGACCTCGCCGACGCCGGTGAAGGAGGCCGCGGCCGCGCACATGATGCACGGACGGTGAGTGCTCCACAGCGTGCACGCCGTCAAGTCGGTCTTTGTGGTAATCCTGGCCAGCGCGTTCATTTCGGCGTGCGCAATCGGTGTGCCCTGCAATGGATCGTTGCCCACCGGCGGGTCGTACGCATGGTTGCGTCCCTGCGCGATGATGTCGCCAGCTGCATCGAGGATCACTGCCCCGACGGGCAATCCGCCCGCGCGCAACGCTTCGTGTGCGAGTTCGAGACTTCGCCGCACACTCACGTGAGCCTGCTCCCACTCGTGCATCGTTAGAGGATCCGCATCGCTAGAGGACCAATCGGTAACGGACTTCGGCGAGCGGCGTCTCGGCGATGACCATCTCCTTGGCGGCGCCATCGAGTTGCCAGCCGCCGATCTCGTAGAAACGCTGTGCGCGGTCATTTCCGTCGAGCACCCACAAGATCGCCGCACCGAAGCCTGCATCGCGCAGGACGTTGACTGCGGCCAGCATCAATCGCCGTCCGACCCCGCTCCCCCATACCAGAGGTAGCAGGTATATCGCCGCTAGTTCGCCGACGGCCAACGGATCGAGGTCGTCGTCGCGCGCTGGTCCGACATGTGCGAAACCGACCACGTTGCCGTTGGCCTCAGTGGCGACCAGTGTGCCGGTGCGCGGCCAGTCGGCTTCGGCGATAGTCCCGGCCCACGCGGCACGCCGCGCGTCGACGTCGAGCTGATCGAGGTACATGTCGGGCAACAATCCCCTGTAAGCCGCCTGCCATGAGCGCACGTGAACAGTCGCGACGCCCAACGCGTCATCGGCAAGTGCACGGCGAATTTCCATCGCGACGCCACCCTCTCAAGTGGGACGGCCACCCGCGTGACGCAACGCCGTCAGACGAGCGACTTCGCGAGTACGACAAAGTAGAGGTCTTCGCGTTTCGGCAGGCCGAATCTCTCGTCGCCGTAAGGGAAAGGACGCATCTCTCCGGTGGCTACGTAGCCGCGCCTGCCGTACCAGGCGATGAGATCCTCGCGCTGACCGATGACCGTCATCTCGATCACGTCGCACGCCCACTCGTCACGCGCCACCCGCTCAGCCTCAGCCAGGACCAGCTTGCCGACGCCACCACCCTGCGATCCAGGTCGGACGGCGAATGTGCCGAAGTAGGAGCGGCCGCCGCGGCGTTGCTCAATCGCGCAACAGGCGATGACCGCGCCGTGCTCATCGCTTGCCAGCAGCAAGCGGCTATCGGCCGAGGACACGACTGCAGCGATCGCCTCGGCGTCGGTGCGCTGCCCACCGAGCAGCTCGGCCTCCGTCGTCCAGCCTGCGTTGCTGCTCTCGCCTCGGTAGGCCGATTCCACAAGATCAACCACCAACGCCACGTCGTCCGGCGTGGCGGCCCGAAATGTGGGTGGCGGCGGCACGGCGACATTGTGCCAGCCGTGCGCGTCGCAAGGAGGCCGTCTCGAACGATTCCAAACCGTAAGGAATCCGGCTGGAAAACTGTCACACCCCTGTGTAAGGCTGCCATTGTCTGGCAGTCGATTTGCGGTAAGTGAAATCGGCGCGACATACTTAATGCATACTTCGCCGATAGGAAAAGGGGGCCCAGCATGGCTGCGGCGATGTCGTCTACTCGCACTGTTGATCGTGCGTTGGGCCTCCTCGCAGTTGTCTGTGACGAGGACCCGATCATGCTGTCCGACTGCGCCCGGCGGGCCGGGCTGCCCGCCAGCACCGCGCTCCGGCTGCTCCGCACCCTCGAGGGCTCAGGGTTCGTCGCTCGCGGTGCCGACGGGTCGTTTCGGGCCGGTCCCCGCCTCGTCCAGCTCGGCGCGAGCGCGCTCGGGCGACAGGCTTTGGTTGCGATGGCCGAGCCGGCGCTCAAGCGAATCGTCGCCGCGACCGGCGAGTCGGCCTACCTCAGCATCGCCGGCCCCGCCGATACCGCCATTTACATCGCGATGGTCGAAGGTACCCACGCCGTGCGCCACACGAGCTGGGTGGGCAAGGCGGTCCCGTCCGCGGATCTCGCGGTCGGCGATGCGCTGCGGGGTGAGGTCGGCCCGCATGGGTATGTCGCCCAACGCGACCGCGTCGAGCCTGACGTGACCGCAATCGTCGCGCCGATCCGTCGTCCTGGCGGCATCGCCGGGGCGTTGAGCCTGCTCGGCCCGACCTACCGAATCGACGACGACACCATGCATGCCTACGGCCAGATCGTCAGCGCCGAAGCCGACGCGCTGGCGGCCCAACTCGACGCGCCGCCGCGCGCGGCGGACCAAACGGAGAGGGTGGCCTCGCGATGATCCGCTTCGATTCGGTGACGAAGACGTATCCCGACGGCACCGTGGCCGTCGACGACCTCAGCCTCACCGCGCCGTCCGGCAAGATCACTGTGCTCGTCGGGCCGTCGGGGTGCGGCAAGACGACCAGCCTGCGAATGATCAACCGGATGATCGAGCCGACGAGTGGCCGGATCTGGATCGACGACCGTGACCACTCGACGACGTCCCCGACCGAGCTGCGGCGCGGCATCGGTTATGTCATCCAGCACGCCGGCCTGTTCCCGCACCGCACGATCCTCGACAACGTGGCGACGGTGCCGCTGCTATTGGGGCAAGACAGGCGCGAGGCGCGCGCGAAAGCGCTTGAGCTGCTCGAGCGGGTTGGCCTGCCTGCGAGTTTCGCGAAGCGGTATCCCGCACAACTGTCGGGCGGGCAGCAGCAGCGCGTCGGCGTCGCCCGCGCGCTCGCCGCCGACCCGCCGGTCATGTTGATGGACGAACCGTTCAGCGCGGTCGACCCCGTCGTGCGCGAGCAACTGCAGAACGAGTTTCTGCGGCTGCAAAGCGAGCTCAGCAAGACGATCGTCTTCGTCACGCACGACATCGACGAGGCAATCAAGCTCGGCGACCAAGTCGCCGTGATGCGCGTCGGTGGCAAACTCGCGCAGCTTGCGACGCCGGCCGACCTACTGTCCAATCCGGTCGACGATTTCGTGGCCGGCTTCGTCGGTCGCGACCGCGGTTACCGAGCTCTTGGATTCGAGCCGGTGCCCGGGCTGCAACTCGATCCCGAAACCACCGTGCTGATGGGTTCCGACGTCAGCGCAGCCGTTGCCGTCGCGCGCGACGGCTGGGTACTTGTCGTCGACGACAACGGATGGCCGCAGGGTTGGCTCGCGGTCGGCGACGACGCCACCCGGGCGTCGCCGCAAATCACCCCGCCGTTGCTGCACCGCGGCGGCACCGTCGCGGCGGTCAACGGCACATTCCGTTCGGTGCTCGACGCCGCGTTGTCGTCACCGACAGGTCGCGGTGTGATCGTCGATGAGGCCCGCCGGTTCGCCGGCACGATCACGGCCGCGAACGTGGTCCGGCTCCTCGAGCAACAGCAGGTTGCGCATCAGCAGGCGGCATCCGTGCAGGGCGCGGGGGCGACTCCCCGATGATCACCGCATCAACCTCGGGTGCCGCCTCGTCGTCCCCTTGGCATTTCTTGGCTTACTTCAACGCGCATCGCCACCAAGACCTCAGCTGGCTCTGGGATCACGTGTGGCTCTCCGCGCTCCCTGTCGCTGATCGGCCTGGCCATCGCGCTGCCCCTTGGCTGGCTGGCCAGCCGCTACAAGTGGATCTACCCACCGATGCTGTCGATCATGGGCCTGCTCTACACGATCCCGTCGATCGCGCTGTTCGTGATCATCCCGCCGCTCCTTGGCCTGAAGGCTCTTAACCCGATTCAGGTACCGATCGCGCTGACGATCTATTCCGTCGCGCTGCTCGTGCGCGTCGTTGCCGACGGTCTCAACTCGGTGCCCGAAGATGTGCTGCAGGCGGCGACCGCAATGGGGTTTGGTCCACTCCAGCGACTGTTCAAGGTTGAGCTTCCCATCGCCGTCCCGGTGATCGCTGCGGGGCTTCGCGTCGCGACCGTGTCGAACGTCAGCATCGTCGCGGTCGCCGGAACGATCGGTCTCGCCAATCTCGGCCAGCTCTTCACCACCGGTTTTCAGCTGTCAACGCCAACTGCGTACTACCCGCCGATCGTGCTCGGCATCGTGTTGTGTGTCGCGCTCGCGCTCGCGTTCGACGGCGTGATCGTGTCCGCGAACCGGCTGTTGACGCCGTGGCGCAGGGCGGTGCAAGGCCAATGATCGGCAACGTGTGGGGCTGGCTCACGACCTCCGCGCATTGGCGTGGAGGCAGTGGCATGACCGCCATAGGCACGCAGATACAAGCCCACATCACCTACTCGTTCGTCGCGGTCGCCGATCGCGCTCGCGATCGCGCTGCCACTCGGACTGTTCATCGGCCACACGGGCCGGCTGCCGTTCCTCGTCAGCGCCGCGAACACGTTGCGCGCGTTGCCGACCGTCGGCGTGCTGATTCTGTTGACGGTGATGGTCGCCCCGAACTTCCACGGCCGTACCGATTTTGGCTACCTGATCCCGACCGAGATCGTGCTCGTGCTGATCGCGATTCCGCCGATCCTGTCGAACACCTATGCGGGCGTGCAGAACGTCGACGGCGTGGTGCGCGACGCGGCGTCCGCGATGGGCATGACCGGCTCGCAGGTGCTCCGTGCAGGTCGAACTCCCGAACAGCCTGCCGCTCATCTTCTCGGGGCTGCGCAGTGCGTCGCTGCAGGTCATCGCCACCGCGACCATCGCGTCGTACCTCCCTCTCGGCGGCCTCGGCAGGTTCATCTACGACGGACTCGCCCAACAAGACTTTCCTCAGATGATCGGTGGCGGCGTGCTCGTTGCGTTGCTGGCACTTCTTACCGAT
Source organism: uncultured Actinomycetes bacterium (assembly GCA_963799955.1). Classification (GTDB taxonomy): domain Bacteria; phylum Actinomycetota; class Actinomycetes; order Acidothermales; family Acidothermaceae; genus PALSA-607. The sequence goes on along the minus strand of CAWCZJ010000002.1, from coordinate 90,291 downwards.
TCGGTGCTCGCGTTCATCCAGCGACACGTTGTTTCCCGCGGTGTGTCAGGCCGCTTCTCGAAGAAAGCCATGACGGCGGGCGGACCAGCCGCGGCCGACATCGTCCAAGCGGAGGTCGCGGCAGTCTAACGAGCACGTAGCGAACGAACTGTTGACAGATTCGGCACGCCAACAAGGAGATTTCTCATGAATCGCAAGGTCCTCACCATCGGAGTTACTGGCATCACGCTGGCCCTTGGGCTCGCTGGTTGCAGCAGCTCCAAGAAGACGGCGAGCACGCCGAGCAGTTCCGCGCCCGCGGCAACGACAGCTTCAGCATCGTCGGCGGCACCGGCGCCATCATCGGCCGCCGCATCCGTACCCGCAGCGTCGTCGGCGGCAGCGTCGTCGGCCGCAGCCGCACCAAGTAGCGCGGCAAGCGGCCCGACCATCGCGAGCACGCTCATCTTGGGTGCTCCCCCGGAGTTCCAAACCCGAGCTGACGGCATCGCCGGTCTCGCGAAGACCTACGGAGTCACGTTCAAGAGCTTCAAGCCACTGGATGAAGCTGGCCCGGTCACCATCGCCGCGCTGAAGAACGGGCAGGTCGATGCGGCAGACATCTTCAGCACCGACCCGAGCATCGCGGCGAACAACTTCGTCGTGCTGGCCGACCCCAAGAGCAACTTCGCTGCGCAGAACATCCTCCCGCTCGTGAACAAGGCAAAGGCGACCGACGGCGTGAAGACCACGCTGAATGCGATTTCGGCCAAGTTGACGACCGCGGGCGTCACGGCGCTGCTTGTGCAGGTCATCACCAACAAGCAAGACCCCGACGCGGTTGCGAAGTCGTGGCTCACCAGCCAGGGCCTTGACGCGAAGGGCACCGCGGCCAAGGGCTCGACGCTCGTCGTCGGCTCGGCGAACTTCCCCGAGAACGTGCTGCTGGCCGAGATCTACGCAGAAGGCCTCAAGGACCAAGGCGCGAGCATCTCCACCAAGCTCAACATCGGCAGCCGCGAGAAGTACCTGCCCGGCCTCAAGGACGGCTCGATCGACCTGATTCCCGAGTACAACGGCACGCTGCTCCAGTTCGTCGACAAGACGGCGACGGCAGTCACCCCGACCGACGTCTTTGCCGCGCTGCAGACTGCGCTGCCGTCAACCCTGACGGTGCTCACCCAGTCGGCCGCGCAAGACAGCGACGCGATCGTCGTCACCAAGGCGACGGCTGCGAAGTACAACCTCACGTCCATCGCCGACCTCGCGAAGCCCGCTTCCTGATCGTCGGTCATATCCAGCAACGCACTGCGGCCCGGAACCACTTACGGTTTCGGGCCGCAGCGCGTGCCCGGCCCGACTCAGAGCTCCTCCGCACCATGACGCTTACAGTGATGGCTATGACGACAATCGACGTGACGGAACGAACCAGCGCGACTCCCCAGCAGTTCCTCGACGCGCTCATCGACTTCGGCCCGCACCGGTCTGAGGTGTGGACCAACAGCAAGCCCGAGTTCCTGGTCGTGCACGACCGCGGAGACACCTGGGCCGACGTCACCGAGGGCTCCAAGGCAGCTGGGGCGGTGTGGGAACGGCTTCGCTACGACTGGTCGAATCCAACGGACATCGTCCTGACGACAACGGACAGCAACACTTGGGGCCGAGGCAGTGGCCACCGTTACACGCTAACTGCCCAACGCCGATGGCTCGACGTCGGTACACGCGGTCATCATCCGCAACGGCATCAGCTTCAAGGGCCGAATGATCGCAGCGCTGCTGTCGCCGGTCGGGAAGACCTTCCTCGGCAAGAACCTCCGCACCACGTTGCGCGCGATCGAGGCGAGATCGGCGAAGCCGGAAGCCAGCTAGCGAACTGCCGCGCAACTAGCTAGCGATGCGGGCTAGATGTCGATGCGCAGGCTGACGACGCCACTCATATCGAGCCAGGCCCGGCGATCCGATCGCACGAGGCGAAGCAGCACATCGGAACATGCTGGGCAACGTCCGACCATGCCGGGGGCGTCGGCATAGACCACGACCTCCGCGACCACACCTGTGTGGCTGCACCCCGCACACTCGAAGACGGCGACACTCACGTCGACCGCGAACAGCTCACCCAGCGCGCCCGCCATCGTGTTGCCGTCAAGAGCAATGCTCATTCCGTGCTCCCTCCACTCCTTCATTCCGTGCTCCCGCCACTCTTCATTCCGTGCTCCCGCCACTCTTCATTCCGTGCTCCCGCCACTGGGTCCGAATCGCTCGGTCTTCACGCGGTGCGCATTGTGGCCCGCGGCAACGAGCAGATCGGCGATCGTTTCGACGAAGCCCGTCGGGCCACAGACAAACACGGCCGGTCGCAGCGCTGCGCTATAGCCGTACTCGTCGAGAAACGCGGCATCGATGCGACCGGCCGGCCGCAAGAAGCCAGCTGGCGTCTGACGGGTGAACGCGTACTCCACCTCAAGTATCGGATCAGCCCGTAGCCGATCGAGTTCCGGCCCATACAGCACCGACGCCGGATCGCGAACCGAGTAGAGCAGTCGAAACGGCGTCGCCGACCCAAGCTGCGCCCGCGTGCGCACCATCGCCATCAAGGGCACTACGCCTGAACCGCCACCGACCAGCAGCGCCGGCGAATCAACCTCGGGGTCCCAGACGAACCAACCACCGATCGGTCCGCGCAATTCGATCTGGTCGCCGACCGACAGCGCCTGCGACAAGTACGGCGACACCTCGCCGTCCGGCAATCGCTCGATGGTGAGCTCGACCAGGTCGCCGTCAGCGGCAGACGCGATCGAGTAGGAGCGCTCCGTCGAATAGCCGTCCGGCGCGGTGAGGCGCACATCGACGTGCTGGCCGGCAAGGTGACCTGGCCAGTCCGGGATCTCGAAAACCAATGTGCGGGCGGCCGCCGTCTCGTCACGAAAGGAGACCAGCGTCCCGACGCGCCAGGTCAGTCTTCCGAGTACCGCTGCTCGAGCCACGGGTCTCCGTAATCGTGATAGCCCAACTGCTCCCAGAACCCGCGTTGCTCGGTGGTGCGAAGGTCGATCCCACGCACCCACTTCGCCGACTTCCACAGATACAGATGCGGCACGAGGAGTCGGACCGGACCGCCGTGTTCAGGCGTCAGGTCCGATCCGTCATAGCCGAACGCGAGCCACGCCTTTCCGTCGAGCAAATCGCGCAAGGGCAGGTTCGTCGTATAGCCGCCATAGGACAGCACCAGCGCGTACTCCGCGTTGGTCTCGATGCCCTCAAGTAAGACGTCGACCGATACACCGCGCCAAGCGGTACCGAGCTTCGACCATTTCGTGACGCAATGCAGGTCGACGGTCACATCGACAGCGGGCAGCGCGCGAAACGCAGCCCAGTCCCACGTTCGCTGCTCGCCGGTCTCGGCGACGATGCGGAACTCCCACGTGTCGGGAGTGACCCTGGGCGTCGGACCCGCGGACAGCACCGGAAAGTCGCGCACCAGATACTGGCCAGGTGGCAACGCTTGGCCGCCCTCGCGCTTGCGACCGAAAAAGCCTGGCGACACGATCCCCGGCATCGTGACCTCCCGCGGGCGTTTGGTTGCACCGACTAGGGAATGCTGTCGGTTGGACCGACGAAGAAATGCTAGTGCCTTGAAGGAGGGCGCAATGCTGGGGCTGCCCGACCACGTGACAGCGTGCCTGTTCGATCTCGACGGTGTGCTGACAGACACTGCCTCGGTCCACGACACGGCCTGGACCGAGACGTTCAACGCGTTCCTTAAGGCGCGCGCGGCCAGCAGTGGCACGCCCTTCGTGCCGTTCGATCCGGTTGACGACTATAACAAGTACGTCGACGGGCTCCCCCGGGCCGACGGCGTCCGCACGTTCCTGCACAGTCGCGGCATCGAGCTACCCGCGGGCATGCCCGACGACAGTCCGGACGCCCCGACCATCAACGGCTTGGGTAACCGCAAGAACGTGCTCCTGCTCAAACACATCAAGCAGGACGGCGTGAAGGTGTTCGAGGGTTCGCGTCGATACCTTCAAGCCGCACGCGACGCCGGTTTGCGGCGCATCGTCGTCTCGTCAAGCGCCAACACGGCCGCGGTCCTTGAAGTCACCGGGCTCGGCGACCTCGTTGAGGGCCGCATCGATGGCGTGACGATCGAGACCGAGCACTTGAAAGGCAAGCCCGCACCCGACACGTTCCTCGCCGGCGCGAAGTGTGCCGGCGTCGAGCCGGCCGCCGCTGCGGTTTTCGAAGACGCACTCGCCGGCGTCGAGGCCGGTCGGGCTGGCAAGTTCGGGTGCGTCGTCGGTGTAAATCGACTCGACGCCACACACGGCCAGCAGCTCAAGGAGCACGGCGCCGATATCGTTGTCACCGACCTGGTCGAGCTTTTGGGCAACGCGTGATCGACCACCCGGCGTACCCCGCAGAGCCTTGGCAGCTGCGCGAGACGCGACTCAACCTCGACGTGATCGCCCAGTCAGAGTCGCTGTTTGCGCTGGCTAATGGCCACATCGGCCTGCGCGGAAACCTCGACGAGGGCGAGCCGCACGGCATTCCCGGCACCTACCTCAACTCGTTCTTCGAGTTGCGGCCGCTGCCCTACGCGGAGAGTGCGTACGGCAACCCGGAATCGAGCCAGTCGATCGTCAACGTCACCAATGGCAAACTGATCCGGCTGCTCGTCGACGATGAGCCGTTCGACGTTCGCTACGGAACGCTCGTCTCCCACGAGCGGGTACTAGACCTTCGGGCCGGCACGCTGGTGCGCAACGTGGAGTGGATATCGCCGGCCGGCAAGAAGATCCGACTGCGATCGACACGGCTCGTGTCGTTCACCCAGCGGGCCATCGCCGCTATCGAGTACGAGGTCGAGGCCGTCGACGATCCCGATCCGGATTGTTGTTCAGTCCGAACTCGTGGCGAACGAAGCGGTGCCCGCGCAGACCGGAGATCCGCGCGAGGCAGCCGCGATGGAAAGCCCGCTTGTAGCCGTCGATCAGTCGATCACCGAACAAGGCATGCTCCTCGTGCATCGCACCCGTGCGAGCAAGCTCCAGATGGCCGCCGGGATGGCGAACGTCGTCGAAGCACCAGGCAAGGTCGATCTCGAATCGCACTACGCACCCGACTGGGCTCGGCTGACAGCGATCGGTTCACTGCAGCCCGGTGAGAAGCTGACGCTTCGCAAGTACGTCGGCTGGGGCTGGTCGAACGTTCGTAGCCAGGAGGCGCTGCGCGACCAGGTAGCGGGCGCGGTCACGATGGCGCGACTGTCGGGCTTCGATCAGTTGCTGGCCGAGCAACGCGAATACCTCGACGAGTTCTGGGACGGCGCCGACGTCGAGGTCGTTGGTGACGACGAAATCCAGCAAGCGGCCCGCTTCGGGCTCTTCCACGTCTTACAGGCGAGCGCGCGCAGCGAGGGCCGCGGTATCGCGGCGAAGGGTCTGACCGGCCCGGGATACGACGGTCACACGTTCTGGGACACTGAGGCATTCGTGCTGCCCGTCCTGATCTATACCGCGCCCGATGCGGCCGCCCACGCACTGAAGTGGCGTTATTCGACGCTCGACCTGGCCAAGCAGCGCGCGCAGACCTTGGGCGTTCAGGGCGCCGCATTCGCGTGGCGAACGATCCGCGGCGAGGAGTGCTCCGGATACTGGCCGGCGGGAACGGCTGCGATGCACGTGAGCGCCGACATCAGCAATGCCCTCGCGCGCTACACCGAGGTCACCGGCGACCTGTCGGTCGAGGTGCAGGGCGGCCTCGAGTTGCTGGCCGAGACCGCCCGACTGTGGATCTCACTCGGGAACTTCGGCCGCGACGGTAAGTGGCACATCGCGGGTGTGACCGGCCCCGACGAATACACGGCGCTCGTCGACGACAACATCTACACGAATCTCGCGGCCGCCCACAATCTCGTCGCGGCCGCCGACGCCGCCGAACGCCATCTCGATCTCGCTGCGCAGTTCGGCGTGACGTCGAGTGAGATCGCGACGTGGCGGGCTGCGGCGGCGACGGTTTCGGTGCCCTACAACGAGCAGCTGCGGGTGCACGAACAGAACTACGGCTTCACCATGCTGCCGGAGTGGGATTTCGAACGCTGGAAGGACAAGTACCCGCTGCTCTTGCATGTGCCGTACTTCGAGTTGTACCGGCGGCAGGTCATCAAGCAGGCCGATCTCGAGCTGGCCATGGTCATGTACGGCAGCGTCTTCTCCCCCGACGACACGGCACGCAACGTCGACTACTACGAACAGCGCACAGTGCGCGACTCGTCGTTGTCGGCGAATGTGCAGGCCATCATTTGTGCTCAGGTCGGCCACTTGGAGCTCGCGTACGATTACGCATCCGAAGCTGCCTTCATCGACTTGCACGACATTCACCACAACACCCGCGACGGCTTGCACATGGCCTCACTCGCCGGCGCGTGGGTCTCGCTCGTCGTCGGCTTCGGGGGCGCCCGCGACGACGGCGGCAAGCTCCAGTTCAGACCGCAACTCCCTGAAGCGATTGATCGGCTCGCCGTCAACCTGCGCTGGCGAGGGTTGAAGGTGAAGGTCGACATCACTCGTAAGGAAGCGACGTACTCGCTTCGCGACGGCGCCGAGGCCACGCTGACGCTCTACCACGAGGGCAATGAAGTGACCTTGCAGGCCGGTGCGTCGGTCTCGCTACCGATCACGCCCATCACGCCGTTGCTCGCACGGCCCAAGCAACCCGTGGGCCGTGAGCCCGCGGCCCGCCCGATAGCGGGCCACTCCTAGCAACCCGCGTCAGTCGAGGCGCTGCTCGTCCGGCGCGTCGCCCTCGAGCGCAGCCGCGACGCGGCGGTGGGCTTGCCAGATTTCCGCCGGCAGTTCGGCGAATTGAGCGAGGTGCGTCTCGCGGAACTCGATCTCTTGCCGCCACCGATCGACGTCCACACTGAGCACTGTGTCGAGGTCGATGTCATCGATGACGAGACCGTCGAGATCGAGTTCTGACTTGTCGGGCAGGATCCCGACGGCGCTCCGGACGCCGTCAACCTCACCGTTCTTGAGCTGGATCAACCACAGCAACGCTCGCAGATTTTCGCGGTATCCCGGCCACAAGAAGTGGCCGTCTGATGGATCGCGCTGGAACCAGTTCACGTGGGCGAAGACGGGTTGGTGACGCGCGGCGCCGATGATGTCGAGCCAATGCTGCGCGTATGGGCCCTCGGGATAGGACATGAATGGTCGCATCGACATCGGGTCGTAGCGCAGTTTTCCGTCAACGCCTTCGGCAGCCGACGTTGCTTCGGCGCCGAGCGTCAGGCCGTCGTAGACGCCCTCGGCGAGATCGGTTATCGCGCGGATCAACGGCTCACGGTCGCGGGTTCGACCCCCAAAGATGATCGCGTCGATCGGCACGCCGTTCGGTGCGGCGAAATCGGCAGCCACGTTCGCCACGTTGGCCAGGGTTGTCGTGAAGCGACTGTTCGGGTGCGCCCACGGTTGCGGCCGTTCCTCCGGCGTCCGGTCAACGATGCGGTGCCCGGTCCAATCAAGCCAACCGTCGAGATCGGTCGGCGGTTGCGGCGTCCGGCCCTCCCACCACACCTCGTAGGTCTTTTCGTTGTAGGCGACGTTGGTGAATATCGCGCCGGTGCCAGCACCGGTTGCCCCAAGCGCTGTCGGATTCGTTTGTTCGTTGGTGTCCTTGGCGACACCGAACACACCAAACTCCGGATTGATCGCGTGGATGCGGCCGTCGTCGGGGTCGACCCACATCCAGGCGATGTCGTCGCCGTAGAACTCGACGTAGTAACGGTCGCCGAGTGCATCGGGAGCGAGTGTCATCGCGAGATTCGTCTTGCCGGAGGCGCTAGGGAAGCCTCCGCAGATGTGGTACTTGCGGCCGGTCTGTTTGTCGGTGACGCCGAGCAACATGAACTGCTCCGCCAGGAATGCACGTGTTGCCCAGCCGTCGTAAGCAGCCTGGCGCAAGCCATGGGCGATCTTGCCCAGCAGCGCGTTGCCGCCGTACGACGAGCCGAAGTGCAGGATCGTGCGCTCGTCAGCAAACGTCACGAAATAGCGCTCATCATCGGGCGTGCCCTGGCCAAGGTTCTTCAAGTCGCCCGTCACATGCACCGCGCGCACGAACATCGCCGGGTCGGCGAGGTTGTCGATGTAAGTGACACCGACGCGGGCCATCCGGATCATGTGCAACGCCACCGTGCGCGAGTCGGTCAACTCGACCCCAGCCGCATACGGCGCCAGCGGCGAGCCGGGGGGCGCCATCAAATACGGCACCACATACATCGTCTTGCCGACCGAGGCGCCGCGCATCCGCTGCTCAAGAATTGGATGCATCTCCGACGCGGGGTGCCAGTTGTTGTACACGCCCTTGTCGCTGCGCTTATTGGTCGCCACGATGGTGCGCTCTTCGGAGCGCGCGGTGTCCTTGATGTAGCTGCGGGAGTAATAGGCGCCGTCGCCGACGGGAAAGATCTCACCCGCGGCGAGCGACTCCGCGATCAGCCGAGCGTCGTCCGATGCGTCGACGACGTCAACCTCTTGCACACCGGTCAGCTCCGACCAGTGACGAACGAATTCTCGGACGTGCGTGTTCATCAGACCAGCACGGTCGAGCGCGGCGTCAGCATCAACCATGCGAGACACCCGATCCGCAATTAGCCATCAGATCAATGTGTCGTACGCACGAGCAGACCGCTACATGAGGTGGGTCACAACGGTGACATTTGTTGCGCCACACAACCTATGAGGGGTGTAGCGCCGTGCAATCGTTGCATGGGACAGCTAACGCACCGCGGATAGCCGCAGGCCGTCGCACACGATATCGACCATGCGCTGACACGACGCTTCGTCGAGGCCCGCTTGACGCGCGGCCATACAGGTGCCGGATATCAAGCTCATCACTTCATCGGCCGTGACATCGGGACGTACTGCGTCGACCGCTTTGGCGCGCACGACGAGAACGTCGAGGCCGCGCTTGAGGTCGTCGACCGTTTCCGCGCACTTCGACTTGATGTCGAAGCCGGCGGCATTCATGGCGTCGAAGAGGTCGGCTTTTGCCAAGGCCTCAGTTCGCGAACCGACGCAGGAACACGAAGAACGCATCCCCTGGGTCGCTCGCATCACACCGGGTCTTGGTCTCGTCGAGCAAGTCTTCGAGCCGGGTCGTCACGATCGCCTCGAACAGTGCTTCTTTGGTTGGGAAATGGCGGTAGAGGGTTCCGACTCCGACACCGGCTCGCTGCGCGACAACGTCGATCGGGACTGACAGCCCAAGGCTCGCGAACGTCGTTTCGGCGGCTTCGAGGATCCGCTCGCGATTCTTGAGCGCATCGGCGCGCATGGGTGGTGCCTCCGGCTGGTGGTTGACAAACGGAACGATCGTTCCGTATCGTCGAGCGAAACGGAGTAGACGTTCCGATTGTAGCTCGGAGAAGAGGCAAACGGTGACAACGAACGAGATAGTCCTAGGAAACCTGCCGGGTGTGGCCCAAGTCGAACCCGACCCCCGCCGCTGGTGGTCGCTGGCGGTGATCGCGATGGCGCAGCTGATGATCGTGCTCGACGCGTCGGTGGTCATCGTGGCGTTGCCGTCGGCCCAACGCTCCTTACATATCTCGCTGGCCGACCGGCAGTGGGTGCTGAGCGCCTACACCCTCGCGTTCGGCAGCCTGCTGCTACTCGGCGGCCGTATCGCTGACTACCTCGGACGCCGACGGATGTTCATCATCGGTCTGCTCGGGTTCGGCGCCGCCTCGGCGCTCGGCGGACTCGCCCAAAATCCGGCGATGCTGTTCGGAGCACGAGCACTGCAGGGTGCGTTCGCCGCCGTGATGGCACCCGCTGCGCTCTCGCTGCTCACCGTCACCTTCACCGAAGCCCGCGAACGGGCCCGCGCGTTCGGCGTGTACGGCGCGATTGCCGGCGGCGGAGCAGCAATCGGGCTTGTCCTGGGCGGCACCTTGACCCAACTCGCCTCATGGCGCTGGACGCTGTTGATCAACGTGCCTATCGCCATGCTTACCGCCGTCGCCGCCAGCCGGTTCATCCGCGAAAGCCGCGCCGAGCAGCGGCACAGCTACGACCTGCCAGGCGCGATCACCGTCACCGGCGGCCTGTTCCTGCTCGTCTACGGCTTCACCACAGCCGGCACCGACGGCTGGGCCGCTCCCCTAACCGTGACCCTGCTCGTCGGCGCGGTGGCCGCCTTGGCCGCGTTCGTCTTCATCGAGCTACGCACGGCGCACCCACTGTTGCCCGTGCGCGTCGTCTTAGACCGCAACCGGGGCGGCTCGCTCCTGGCGTCGCTGCTCGTCGGCAGCGCCCTGCTCGGAACCTTCCTGTTCCTGACCTACTTCTTGCAGGGAACGCTCGGATATTCGGCGCTGAAGACCGGCTTCGCGTTCCTGCCGTTCTCCGGCGGCATCATCGTCGGCGCCGGGCTCGCCAGCCGGCTGCTCCCCAGAATGGGTCCGCGCGTCCTCATCGTTGCGGGGACGCTACTTGGCGCAGCCGGGTTGTTCTGGTTCACCGGACTGACCGCCGACAGCACGTACGCCGCACACGTCCTACTGCCAGAAATCCTGGTGAGCGTCGGCATGGGACTCGCGTTTGTCCCGCTCAGCAGCACCGCACTGGTCGGTGTCCAGGAAGAACACGCCGGCGTCGCGAGCGCGCTGGTCAACACCACCCAGCAGATCGGCGGAGCCCTCGGAACCGCGTTGCTCAACACCATCGCGGCCACCGCAACCGCCGGCTACCTCACCCATCACGGCCACGCCGCCACTGCGGCACGAAACGCGAACGTCCACGGCTACACCACGGCATTTACCGTCAGTGCGGCACTGCTGCTGGCCGCGGGCGTGGTCGCGGGAACACTGATCCGCTCCGCGCGACACCACACCCAACCCGAAACGGCAGACACCGACGAGCTTGCGGTCCTCGACATGCCGACCGCCGACGCACTCGCGTGAGTGCGTCGGCGGTCGGGGGTTAGCTAAGGATCTAGTCGAGACGCGGTTCGTCAAACGCGTCGCCATCGAGGTCGGCATCGGCCTCGCGTGCCTCGCTCTCGTCCGACATCGAACAGGTCGTCGAGTTCTTCGTCGTCGCCCTGCTCCGCATCGGTATCGCGGAGCGAGGCGACGCCGTCCTGGTCGCGGTTGAACAGCGGCGCATCGAGGGAGATGTCGTCGTTCTCGCTCATGGTCAACTCCGTCCAAGATGTGGTTCGAGCAGGGTCAGTTCAGGCGCGCCGAGCCGGTCGCCTGAGGTGTTCGCCTGGTGCCAGTGCGGGTAGAGCAGCGGCATCGCGCTGACGTCATCGAGCCTGCGCCGCTCCTCCGCAGACAGTTTCAGGTCGGCGGACTTCAGGTTGTCGGCGAGTTGCTCGTCGGTTCGCGCGCCGACGATCACCGAAGTGACGCCGGCGCGGCCCAGCAGCCACGCGAGCGACACCTGCGCGGCAGAAACGCCGTGTGCGTCGGCGATCTCGACCAACGCATCGACCGTGTCGTACAGCTTGTCCTCGTCGTAGACCGGCGGCTCGTGCCAGTCGCCGAGGTGCCGGCTGCCGGCCGGCGCCTCGACACCGCGGCGATACTTGCCCGACAACAAACCACCGGCGAGCGGGCTCCACACCAGGATTCCAAGACCCTGATCAATCGAGACAGGAACCAACTCGTACTCGGCCTCACGGGCCTGCAGTGAGTAGTAGATCTGCTGGGAGACGAAGCGGTGCAGCCCGTTGCGCTCGGCAATACCCAGCGCCTTCATCAGTTGCCAGCCGGCATAGTTCGACGCACCGATATAGCGGACCTTGCCCGAGGCAACGAGGTCGTCGAGAGCGCGCAAGGTTTCCTCGAGAGGCGTTTGGCCGTCCCACTCGTGCACCTGATAGAGGTCGATGTAGTCAGTCCCGAGCCGCCGCAAGCTGGCCTCACAGGCCCGGATGATGTGGTGGCGCGAGAGCCCCGCATCGTTCGGGCCGTCCCCCATCGGCATGCGGACCTTCGTTGCCAGCAGCACGTCCTCGCGCGCGACCGGCAGGGCCTTCGCCACGATCTCCTCCGACAGACCTGAGGAGTAGACGTCGGCCGTGTCGATGAGATTCACACCGGCGTCCAGCGCCATGGAGATCTGGCGACGCGCGCCGTCGACGTCCGTCGTGCCTACCGCCGAGGCCCAGCCGGTGCCGCCGAACCCCATCGTCCCGAGGGTCACTGCCGATACACGCAGTCCTGAGTTACCAAGTTGTCTGTAGTCCATGCACGTATTCTTGCCCCCGACCACCAGCGCGACACCGAGGGGACCCCGATGACTGACCGACCCACGAATTGGGCCGGGAATGTCGTGTTCGGCGCGGCCCGGCTGCACCACCCGACGTCCCTCGACGAGGTTCGCCGAATCGTGGCCGACAGCGAGAACGTGCGGGCGCTTGGTAGTGGGCACTCGTTCAACCCCATTGCCGACACAGTCGGTGACCAGATCTCTCTCGCCGGCATGCCACCGTTGTTCCGCATCGATGCTGAGCGCTCGACCGTGACGGTCGGGGGCGGCGTCCGGTATGGAGAACTCGCCCCGCCGCTGCATCAGGCCGGCTACGCGCTGCACAATCTGGGCTCGCTGCCGCACATCTGCATCGCTGGAGCGACCGCGACAGGCACGCACGGCTCCGGCGTGACCAACGGCAACCTCGCCAGCGCCGTCCGCGCCCTCGAGCTCGTAACAGCGAGCGGCGATGTTGTCACCCTCGAGAGAGGCGACCAAGACTTCGCCGGTGCGGTCGTGGCACTCGGCATGCTCGGCATCGCGACGGCTGTCACCCTCGCCGTAGAGCCGACCTTCGCGATCGCTCAATACGTCTACGACAACCTTCCCGTCGCCGAATTCACCGAGCACCTCGACGCGACAATCGAGCGCCGCCTACAGCGTGAGCGTCTTCACCGATTGGCGCGGCCCGGCGATGAATCAGGTGTGGGTGAAGCACCGCACTGACGCGATGACGCCCTTGCAGCTCGGCAGCGGGCCGCGATTCCTGGACGCATCGCTTGCCGACGGTCCCCGGCACCCGGTGCCTGGCGTCGACCCGATCGCCTGCACCGATCAAGGGGGCGTGCCCGGTCCGTGGCATGAGCGGCTACCGCACTTTCGACTCGACTTCACGCCGAGCAGCGGCGATGAGTTGCAGTCGGAGTACTTCGTGCCGCGCGAGGCTGCGGCTGCTGCAGTCATGGCGATCAGCAGCATTGCGGACGTCATCGCACCGGCGCTCCAGATCTGCGAGTTGCGCACCATCGCGGCCGACGATTTGTGGCTCAGCCCCGCATATGGTCGCGACAGCTTCGCCATCCATTTCACCTGGATCAGCGACATGGCTGCAGTGCTTCCCGCACTGACTGCCATTGAGAAACAGCTCGCACCCTTCGACGCCAGACCCCATTGGGGAAAGGTCTTCACGATGAGCCCCGACGTCGTCCGCACTCGATACACGCGGCTGCCGGACTTTGGCGAACTCACCGCCCGGTTCGACCCGACCGGCAAGTTCCGCAATGCATTCGTTGATCGGTTCGTCCCAGCGGCGAACCATTAACTGGGTGAACTAGCGAACGGCGCGCACCAGCCGGCCCTTCGTGCTGGCGTCAAACGGCGGCGGAATGGGCCGCCCGAACGCCGCGCTCGCGTCCGCCATCGTCTGCACAGTCGCCTGCCAGCCGCATTGCGCCAACCACTCCTTCGGATCGCCAGTAGACGCGGGATGCCACAGTGGGTGCGCAAGGTTGTCGGTGCGCGTGCTGAGCGTCGCGCCAAGAACACTGCCAATGTCGGACGCCGACGAGAGCTGTCTGAGCAGGTGTGTCCGCTCGTCGTGGTTGAGGTAGACCAACAGCCCTTCCACCACCCATACGGTGCGCTGCGCCGGCGTCCATCCGGTATCGGTAAGGAGCTGTAGCCAGTCGTCGGTGACAAGGTCAGCGACGACCACCCGACGCCTGCACTCGGTCATTAACTCAAGCTCGTCGACCAGTCGCTGTTTCAACGCGAGCACTTCGCCGTGGTCGATCTCGAACACAGTGAGATCGCGCGGCAACGTGAGCCGGAAGGCGCGCGCATCGAGCCCGGCGCCGACGATGACGACCTGCCTGATGCCGTCGGCGACAGCACCCTCGACGAGTTCGTCAAGGAATCGAGTGCGCACAGCCAGCCAACGCACGAGCCCACGCGAGACCGCAGGGGGTGCGATAGCCGCAGCCAGTACGTGTTGCGCGAGTTCGTCGTGGAACCACGCGTCGATACGAGCGCTCTCGGTTGCCCGGCAGGCCGCAACAGACAACGCGGTTGTCCCTAGTACGGACAGCGGTGGATCAGGCGGCACCAGACGATGCTACGTGTGCGGACTCCTGTGCTCGCAGCAAGAGCTCAAACGCCTCGGGTCGCATCGGACGTGCGAGCAGATAGCCCTGGGCAAAGTCACAGCCGAGTGCGGTGAGTTGGGTCAGCTGGCCGCGGGTCTCGATGCCCTCGGCGATCACGATCATCTTCAGCACGTGCGCCATCGCGGTGACCGCCGCCACGATCTGCCGTTCGCGGTCGTTGGTCTCGAGGCGGTCGACAAAACTGCGGTCGATCTTCAAGATGTCGACGGGGAACTGTCGCAGGTGCGCCAGCGAGGAATAGCCCGTACCGAAGTCGTCCAAGGCAATGTGCACGCCGAGCGCTGCGATTGCTTCCAGTGTTTCCCTTGCCTCGGCGGTCTCTTCGATCAACGCGGTTTCGGTGATCTCCAGGCACAGCTGGCTCGGCTCGAGCCCGTTGCGCTGCAGCGCCACTTTCACCGCCGAGACAAATTCGCCACTGCGCAGTTGCCGCCCGGAGACATTCACCGCGACGCCCAGTGGTTTGACTCCAGGATCGCGCCCGTAACGCGGGAAGAGTGAGCTCCACTCGACGAGCTGGCGGCAGGCTTCGTCCAACACCCAATTGCCGATTCGGACGATCAGTCCGCGGCTCTCGGCAATCGCGATGAACTCCGCCGGCGGGACCGTGCCGCGCTCGGGGTGATCCCAGCGAATCAATGCCTCCATGCCCACGATGGACTGGTCATGCAGTGAGACGACGGGTTGGTATTCGAGCCGGAACTGGCCGCGCTCAAGCGCCTTCCCAAGTTCCCAGCCGACGGCGTTCCGCGCGACTGCGCGATCACGAAGGCCCGCGTCGAAGAACTGGTAGTGATCGCGGCCACGTTCCTTCGCCTGGTACATCGCAGCGTCAGCATCTCGAACGACGTTCTCGCAGCCCGCGTACGGATCGCTGGTGATGACAACACCGACGCTCGCGGTGACGTTCAGCTCGATACCTTCACTGAAGAACGGTTCGCCAACGGCCCGCACGACTCGATCAGCGACTACACGTACGTCCTCGTCGGTGGTCAACCTGTCGCACAGCAGCACGAACTCGTCACCACCGAACCGCGCAACGGTGTCGAGGCGACGCGCGATCGCGGTAAGCCGCGCACCGACCTCGACCAACAGACGGTCGCCGGTGTCGTGACCGTACGTGTCGTTGATGACCTTGAAGTGGTCGAGGTCGATGAACAGCAACGCCAGCTTCCCTGGTTGGCGTTCCATGCGCAGCAGCGCCTGGGTCAGTCTGTCGACCAGCAGCACCCGGTTCGCCAGCCCGGTCAGCGGATCATGCACCGCCTGGTGGGCGAGCTTGTTCTGTGCGCGCTTGAGTTCGGTGACTTCGCGAGTGAATGCAACGACACCAAGCGGTGCCCCATCCTCGGACTCCCGTTGGGGGGCGAGATACGACGCGAACCAGCGCAGGTCTTCGCCGCCGCCGACCGAGAAGTCGAGCGAGCAGACGTCGCCGGTAAGTAGCACGCCCTTCAAGGCGGGCTCCCAGATCGCGAGGAACGCCGCATCGCGACCGAGGTCACGGTCACTGCGCCCGAGGGCCTCGCCGGTGGAGTCGTGGGCCATGCGCATCGCGGCCGCGTTCATGTACTGGTAGCACAGGTTGGTGTCGAACAGCGAGATCGCATCTGCCGAGGTGTCGAGCACGGTGCGCAGTTGCGCCTCGACGCGGCTCAGATCCGCGTGCGCCAGAGCAAGCGCGTCCGCAGCACTCAGTGCGTCGCGCTCAGCGTTCACGGTGCGGGTGATGTCGCGACGCAAGCCGAACGTGCCGATGATGCGGCCATCGAAATCACGCAGTGGTCGCTTGTTACTCGTCACCCAGGTATCGCCGCGATCGGGCCACGTTTCGTGCTCTTCTTTGTTCAGTATCGGGATGCCGGTGGCGATTACTCGCTGCTCGTCCGCATAGGCGACGCTCGCGTGCTCGTCGGTGAAGATGTCGAAGTCGGTGAGCCCGAGAAGCTCCTCACGCTCGCGGCCCATCAACGTCGCAAGGGTGCGGCTCACCGCGATGAACCTGCTTTGCAGATCCTTGAAGTAGATCGCTTCTGCGGCATATTCGAGCATGTTGTGGAATGCGATCCGGTCGAGTTCGTCCCCTACCGGGTAAGGCAGCTCGCTAACCGGGCGCGGCGAAGCCGGGAGCTCGGGGTCTGGGAGCTCACTCACCTGCCGCACCTCGCGTCGTGTCATCCCGGAGAAACCTTTCGTCCCTCATCGGCCACGACAGCGCAAATCGTAAGCAAATCAGCGCGCGGCGACGGTCAACGGCGTCAGCCGAGGCTCCGCCAAACGGTCAGCCCGACGCTCAGGCGTTGCTTCCCTGGGCCGCCGGCGGCGTGCTTCCCTGCGCGCCTGCCGGTACGACCGTGTTCAGCACGGCCCGCGCCTCCTCAGCGTGCCCACCACGGGCCACGATGTCGTAGCGGGTCGCCGTGAGAGTCCGCTTCGAGGCGAAATCGCGCCGGCCGCCGGTCGCGGCGTGCCCGACGAACCCGAAGACGGCACCCCAGACCGCACCGATGAGCAAGCCACCCAGGATCAGGCCCAGCCAGGTCGCACCAGTCGTGAACAGGCCTACAAGCAGACCGATGAACAGCCCGAACCAGGCACCACTCGCCGCGCCGGCGGCCGCCGCGTTGCGCTTGGTAAGGCGCCCGGTGACGCGCTCAACCGTGCGCAGGTCGGAGCCGATGATGTCGATGTTCTCGACTGGGAATCCGGAGTCGGACAGCCGATCGACGGCTTCCTGGGCCTCTTCGTAGGTGCCGAAACTGGCGACCGTGTTCCAGGCCGCATGGATCGGGTCGAGCCGGATTGTCGGGTCTCCGAACGTCATCGTCGTCTCCTCAGCGTCGGGGTCGCCGCCTCGATCTCATCGTTGGGATCGCGGTCTGCTCAAAGAGTATTCGCTGGTCCAACGCTCGCCAGCCGCACGACGTTCGCGGCCCTGCGCACCGCATCGACGGAGACCTCGACGTCGTCGGCGTCCGTCGACCAGTTACTTACCGACACCCGAAGCACGTCACGCCCGCGCCAGCGGGAGCCCGACATCCACGCCGTCCCGTCAGCGAGCAGTTGGGCCGTTACCGCCCGGGTCTGCTCGTCGTCGTCGAAGGCGACACAGACCTGGGTGAACACGACGTCGTTAAGCACCTGCGCGCCCTCGATCGTCTCGAGCCCGGCCGCGATCGCTCGCGCGTGCCGCACGAACCCGTCGACCAGATCGGCGACACCGTCCGGCCGAGTGACCGCAACGCGGCCCACACCGGAACGCCGCGGGCCCGCCGCGACAGCTCCGGCGCCTTCTCGTCCGGATCGGCGGTCGGCCCCTCGGCGAGATCAAGTAGCTAGCCCGGACGCCGAGTGCTGCGCGCAGTGCGGCCGGCTGCGCGACGATCACAACGCCGCAGTCGTAAGGCACGTTCAGGGTCTTGTGCGCGTCGGTGGCCCACGAGTCGGCGTCTGCGAGGCCCGGCGACGAGATGTCGTAGGTTCGGCGAGGCCGCCGCCCACAGCCCGAATGCACCGTCGACGTGAACCCACGGCCGCGCATCCGGCGTCCCGTGTGCGTGGGCAACGCGGCCGCTTCGCCGACGTCATCGAATGCCCCGGAATGCACGTTGCCGGCCTGCAGGCAGACGATCGTCGGACCACGTGCCGGCGGCGAGTGCCGCGGCGAGGGCGTCGAAACGTCGATGCGGCCCTGGTCGTCGGCGGCCACCCGCGTCGGCTCGCCGAGGCCCAAGTACCGCAGCGCCGCATCGACAGCGCTGTGCCCCTCTGCGCCGACGATGACCCGGACCGGCGGACTGCCGCCCAGACCCTTCACGTTGACGTCCCAGCCGGCTTGCGCGAGCACCTGATAACGGGCGGCAGCCAGAGCGGAGAAGCTCGCCATCGTCGCCCCGGTGACGAACCCGACATCGGCGCCGGCAGGCAGACCGAGCAGTTCGAGAAGCCAATCACCCGCCGCCTCTTCCGCGGCGGCCGCGGCCGGCGTTGCGTAACGCATGCCCGCGTTCTGGTCCCAGGCACTGACCAGCCAGTCGGCCGCCAGCGCAGCCGGCAGCGCGCCACCGATCACCCAGCCGAAGAATCGGCCGCTGGGCATCGCCATGAGGCCGGGCTCGGCGAGTGCGGCGAGCAGGTCGATGACCTCCGCAGGGTCGGTCGGGCCGTCAGGGAGCGGGCCCGCGAACGACGGCGCAATCTCGTCTGCCGATAGACGCGGTGGGACCGCGCGATCCGGCATCGAGTCGAGCCACGACTTCGTGTGCACAACGGCACGGTCGAGTGCCGCGTCAAAAGCCTCGCGGCGCGCCGTCATAGTTCGATCACCATGCCCTCATCATCGTTGGCGGCGAGGCATGCCGTCGACACCCTTTTGCGAGGGCAGCCGATCAGCCCTGCTCGCGCAACGCGCGGAGGCTCTCTTTCATAGACCCCATCGTCGCGAGGACGGCGGTCGGCTCGTAACCACAGTGCGCCATGCAGTTGTTGCACCGCTCGTCGCGGCCGCGACCGTACTTGCTCCAGTCGGTCTTCTCGATGAGTTCCTTGTAAGTCTTCACGTAGCCGTCGGCCATCAGGTAGCAAGGCTTCTGCCAGCCCAACAGCGAATACGACGGGATGCCCCACGCGGTGCATTCGAAGTCGACCTTGCCCTCAAGGAAGTCGAGGAACAGCGGCGAGTGATTCAGGCGCCAGCGCTTGCGGTTGCCGCCGGCGAACGCCTTCGTGAACAACTCGCGAGTCTCGGTCACACCGAGGAAGTGGTCCTGGTCGGGAGCCTTCTCGTAGGCGTATGCCGGCGAGATCATCATCTGGTCGACCTTGACCTCGTCATTGAGGAAGTTGAGCACATCGATGATGTTCTGCGGCGTGTCGGTGTTGAAGAACGTCGAGTTCGTCGTGACCCGGAAACCCTTGTCCTTCAAGAACTTGATGGCCTCGATGGCTTCCTGGAACACACCATCTTTCGCAACCGACTCATCGTGCCGTTCCTGCAGGCCGTCGATGTGAATCGTGAACGCGAAGTACGGCGAAGGCTTAAAGTTGAACTTGTCCCACCGCTTGCGCAACAGCTCGGCGTTGGTGCACAGGTACACGTACTTCTTGCGCTTCACCAGCTCGTTGACCATCACGTCGATCTGCGGGTGCATCAGCGGCTCACCACCGGCGAGCGACACCATCGGTGCCCCGGCTTCTTCGATCGCCGCGAGCGCCCGCTCGACCGGCATCCGCTGAGCCAGCAGGTCGTGCGGTTGCTGGATCTTTCCGCAGCCGTTGCACTTGAGGTTGCAGGCGAACAGCGGCTCGAGCTCGACGATCAGCGGGAACTTCTCGCGGCGGTGCAGCTTCTTCTGCGAGAACAGGTACCAGCCGATGCGTGCTCCTTGGCGCATGGGAATGGGCATCAGCCTGCAACACCTTTCGGTAGTGAAAACGTGACGTCTTCAGCTGCGACGCTACGCTGGATGACATCGACGGGGCCGAGGGCGCGAAGCGTTTCGATGACCTCGTCGACCAGATGTGGCGGAGCCGATGCTCCGGCGGTGATACCAATCGTCGACGCACCATCAAGCCACTCGGGCAAGATGTCGGTGGCGTCGTCAACCAGATGTGCCCGTACTCCCAGGCGCTCGGCTACTTCGACCAGGCGCACGGAGTTCGAGGAGTTCGCGGATCCGAGAACCATCATGACGTCGGATTCAGCGGCGATCGCGCGCACCGCCTGTTGCCGGTTGGTAGTCGCGTAGCAGATGTCGTCGGTCGCAGACGACTCGATCGACGGGAACCGCCGCCGCAACACGTCGACGGTGTCCATCGCGTCGTCGACCGCAAGTGTGGTCTGCATCAAGAACGACACGTGCTCGGGATCTTGCGCGCTGACTCGCTCGGCCGCGGCGGCGTTCTCGACGAGCAGGATCCTGCCTGGGGCCTCGCCCATCGTGCCTTCGACCTCGTCGTGACCCGCATGCCCGATGAGCAGCACGGTGTCACCACGCGCGGTGAACCGGCGGGCCTCGCTGTGGACCTTCGCAACCAACGGGCAGGTGGCGTCGATGACGTTGAGCCCACGTCGGGCAGCCTCAGCCCGGACGGCGGGTGCGACCCCGTGTGCCGAGAACACCACCGTCGTCCCGTCGGGTACTTGGTCTAGTTCTTCGACGAACACCGCGCCCTGTCGCTGCAGGTCGGCGACCACGTGCGCGTTGTGCACGATCTGACGGCGGACGTAGACCGGTCGCGGGTAGCGCTGCAGCGCCAGTTCGACGATGTCGATGGCGCGCTCGACGCCCGCGCAGAACGAGCGGGGTGCCGCGAGCAGTACGCGGCGAGGACCGACAAGGTCGGCCCATTGCCGAAGTGCCGGACCGATCTTGTGCAGCGTCAGCAACGCGCGGACGCCACCGGTCGCGGTGTTCAGGCTCGCGAACGGGCTGTATGCAGTATCGGAGATGACCCGAACGACAGCAGTCGGGACGCCGGGTGCTGCGCGCACGATCGCGGCTGACTCCATGTCGACGGCAATCGCGCCTGTTGCGGCAAGCCTTGCCCGAGCCGCATGCCCCCGCACGATGTGGTCCGTGCTGACGATCGGTCCGGTGCGCACGCGCAAGCCCATGCGGCGCAACTCCGCCACGAGCGGCGCTGACGCGCGCTGCACGATGCGACCACGCTCATCGCGCACTTCAGTCGCGACGACCACGTCACCGGGGCGCAACGTCGGATCAAGTCCGCCGGCGACACCAACGACGACTACCGCCTTCGGCGCCAGTTGCGGCCAACTGCGGCAACCACTCCCGCACCTTCTCCGGCCCCATGCCGCAGCGGGCCAGGGTCGCGCCCGGCACGCGACCTGCGAGCGCGGCGTACTCGATACGCAACGCGGTGACGATCAGCAGGTCGTTCACGGCAGCCTGATGACCTTCTGCGCGCTCAGATACCGGCCGAGCGCGCTGAGCGGAAACACCACGCGGTACATCTCGTAGTTGATGTAGAAGTCGCCGGGGAACCCGGTGCCGGTGTAGAGGTCTTCGTCCCAGCCGCCGTCGATTCGCTGCGTACGCACCAGCCAGTCGACGCCGCGAGTGACGGCCTCTGTGTCGGGGTCGATCGCCATCAGGCCAAGGAGCGCCCAGGCCGTCTGCGATGGCGTCGATTCGCCCCGGCCCCGCCACTCTTGCTCGGTGTAGGAGCGGAGGTCCTCGCCCCACCCGCCGTCCGGATTCTGATGCTTCTCTAACCAGTGCACGGCACGACGCACCGGTATCGAGTCGCGATCAGCACCGACGGCCGCAAGCGCCGGAAGCACGGCGCCGGTTCCGTAGACGTAGTTCGCACCCCAGCGGCCAAACCACGAACCGTCTGCTTCCTGCGCATCGAGCAACCACCGAACACCGCGTCGGGCTGACTCTGTGTGCGCCATTCCGCTGTGCCCCAGCATCTCGACCACGTGAGCAGTGACATCGGCGGACGGCGGGTCGATCACTGCACCGAAGTCGCAGAAGGGCACCTTCTCGACGAGTCGGCGGGTGTTGTCAGCGTCGAATGCGCCCCACCCGCCGTCACGTGACTGCATGCCGACTGCCCATCGAGTACCGCGCTCGACTGCCGCCGCCACGTCGGGCCGCAAGACCGGACCGGTGCGGCGAAGCGCGAGCACGACCTCGGCGGTGTCATCGATGTCGGGATAGGCGTCGTTGGCAAACTCGAACGCCCAGCCGGCGGCGTCGAGGTCGGGCCGCTTCACCGCCCAGTCGCCCTTGACCCGCACCTCTTCGGCGAGCAGCCAGTCGACGGCTGCGCGCACCGATGGGTCGTTGACCTCGGCGCCCGCGTCGAAGAGCGCGATCAGCGCGAGACAGGTGTCCCACACGGGCGACTGGCAGGCCTCGAGCCGCCTGATGACGCCGTCGGGGGTCTCCTCGCGAATGAGGAAACCATCGAGGCCCTTGATCGCCGCGACCAGCGCGGGGTCGTCGAGCGGGCGACCAGTCAGGTGCAAGGCCAGGATCGAATACACCCACGGTGGCTGGATACCGCCCCATCCGCCGTCGGCCTCTTGGCGACGCAACACCCAGTCGGTGGCGTGCTGAAACGCCATCGCCCGACCCGGCTTGATGGGTGACCGGTCGTAGAGCTTGAGGGCCTTGTCGAGCACCGTGAAAGCAGTCGCGACAGGGCCAGTTTTCGACGGAGCTGGCCTGACGCCCGAGCGCAACTCAGCGACCGTGAAAGGCAGCGGGCGAACCGGTCGAAGGGTGGCGACCACGGTGATGGCCACCACGGTCTGCCTGCGCCCAGCAGCCCCAGTCGTAGACGTTGAGGGGGAACCACTTCGGTAACAACACGAGTTCGGGCGGCATCGACGGCAGGTCGTCCCACGACCACTCGCCGAACAACGCCAGCCAGATCCGGGTGAACACCCGGCTCGCCTCGATCACCGCCGGCAGCCAGAATGAACGCGCGCGCAGCCGCCATGTGCGGCTCGTCAACGTCGTCGCCCGCCAAGCGCAGCGCGGCATACGCCTCGATCGTGGTCGACACATCGCCGGGGCCGCGCTCGAAGTTGGCCCAGGTGCCGTCGGCGCGCTGCTGGGAACGGATCCAGCGCGCAGCCTCGGCGGTCTCCTGCGGCTTCAAGATGCCGAGAAATTGCCGCAGCAACAAATCTTCGGCGTCCATCGTGACGTTGGTGCGCAGCTCGCCCTTCCACCAACCGGCGGCATCCTGGCGGCCCACGAGGTGGGCTTGCGCGCGCTTCACCGCCAGACCGACCGCGTCGGTCAGGTCGGAGTACGTCAGCGCGGTCACGAGGTGCGTCCTCCTCGGCTAACGATCACGTTCGACGACATACCGAGCCAGCGCCGCGAGGTCGGAAGTTGTTCCCGTCTCGGCGGAGATCTTCTGTTGGAGATCGAGTGCGTGCAGGTATCCCAGAGCCAGCGCGAGCCTGCGGTCGGCCTCATGTGCGGCCCACTCGAGGCCGCCGGCCTCGTCGATGAGCTTCGTCGCGTGGGTCACGTCGTCGTCGGACGTCGAGCGGACCACCGGCGAGCATCTTTGCCAGCTGCTCCGATGCCGCTGTTCCGGAACGCAGTGCAGCGACGATGGGCGCACTCTGCTTGCCGGCCCGGACGTCGGACGATGACGATTTGCCGGTCGCAGCAGCGTCACCGGTGATGCCCAGAATGTCGTCGACGAACTGGAACGCCATGCCGAGTTCGTGACCGTAACCGGCCAGGGCATCGACCACACGTCGCGTCGGCACCCGCGGCCAGTGCCCCGATCGACGACGAACAGGCGAGCAGCGCGGCCGTCTTGCCCGCCTCCATCGCGAGCACTTCGTCGAGGTCGACGTCGCGCCGGGTGCTCAGATCGAGATCCGCCGACTGCCCGTCGATGAGCCCCTCGACCGCGGTGAGCAGGCTGGGCAGGGCGCGCTGCCCGGCGGCACCATCGCGGACGAGGACGTCGAACGCCGCCGTCAGCATCGCGTTGCCGGCCAGGATCGCTTGACCCTCACCGAAGACGACCCACGCGGTCGGGCGGTGCCGCCGCTCGACGTCGCGATCCATGATGTCGTCGTGCAGCAGAGAGAAGTTGTGCACCAGTTCGACCGCGACCGCTGCTGGGACGCCCTGCGCCGCGGTGCCGCCGGCTGCCTGCGCTGACAGCACGGCAAGGGTCGGCCGAATCGCCTTGCCGCCGCCGCCGGGAAGCGCTCGGCCGTCGGCGTCGACCCAACCAAAGTGATACGCAGCGATCCTGCGCATGTGCTCGCCCTGCAGGCGGTCGACGGCGGCGCGAAGGGCCGGGACGACGAGGGCTCGGGCCCGAGCGAGGACCGCGGGTGGCTCCACCGCGTCCTCACCCTTACCGGTAGCGCCAAGCTCAGCCATGTCGTCGCCCCGCCGTACGGTCTAGAACGGGTAAGTACGTACTAAGTAAACCGTTGTTGCCCATCCGCTGTATATCAGATGGTGCCGATGGGGCGTCCAACTCATTGTGCTCCGGGCGATCGGTTACGGTGCCTCCTGAGGGCCCGAATGTGCGAGGAGGTGGGCTCGGCGATGCGATCAGATGAACCGGCTGGCCAGCCATTCGACGTGCGCGATGTGCTCGCCAGGCGCGGGGACGAGCGGTACGAGCTGCACCGCCAGTATCTGAACCCGCAACTGCCGCGGATGCTGCACGCGATCGGCTTCGACAAGGTCTACGCCAGGGGCCAGGGTGCCTACCTTTACGACGCGGACGGCGTGGAGTACCTCGACATGCTCGCGGGCTTCGGGGTGTTCGCGCTCGGGCGTCACAACCCAGTCGTTCGGCAGGCGATCCACGACGTCATCGACGCCGACCTCGCCGATCTGACCCAGTTCGACGCTCCCCCACTCGCCGGCCCGCTCGCCGAGGCGCTGCTCGCGAAGGTTCCGCATCTCGACCGGGTCTATTTCGGCAACAGCGGCACCGAGGCCGTCGAGGCCGCCCTGAAGTACGCGCGCTACGCGACCGGTCGCCGCCGCATCATCTACTGCGATCACGCCTTCCACGGCCTGACCGCGGGATCGCTGTCGGTCAACGGATCGAGCGCGTTCCGCAAGGGCTTCGGGCCGATGTTGCCCGACACGGCGATCCCGTTCGGCGATCTGAAAGCGCTCGAACGCGAGCTTCGCCGTGGCGACGTTGCCGGCTTCCTCATCGAGCCGATCCAGGGGAAGGGCGTCGCGGTCTCACCGCCCGGCTTCCTGCCCGCAGCGCAAGAACTGCTCCGCAGTCACAAGGCGCTGCTGATCGCCGACGAGGTGCAGACCGGGGTCGGTCGCACTGGCGACTTCTTCGCGTTCCAAAACGACGGCGTCGAGCCCGACCTGGTCGCGACCGCAAAAGCGCTGTCGGGCGGTTACATCCCGATCGGCGCCACGATCGGCCGCGAATGGATCTTCGCCAAGGTCTACTCATCGATGGACCGCGTGCTGGTGCACGACTCGACGTTCGGCTCCAACGCGCAGGCCATGGCCGCCGGCCTTGCCACGCCTGCACGTTCTCGAGCAAGAGAACGTCGTCGACAACGCGCGCAAGATCGGCGAACTGCTTGCAGTCGCGGCTTGCCGAGCTCGTCGATCGCTACGAACTGCTGCATGAGGTTCGCGGTCGGGGCCTCATGATCGGGATCGAGTTCGGCCGTCCGACGTCGTGGAAGCTGCGCGGGTCGTGGACAGCGTTGCAGGCTGCTCGCAAGGGCCTCTTTGCGCAGACCATCGTGCACGCCCTGTTCCACCAGCATCGGATTCTCACGCAGGTCTCGGGCGACCACCTCGAAGTGATCAAGCTGATCCCGCCGCTGATCATCGGCGAGCGCGAGGTCGACCTGTTCGTGGACGCGTTCATCGACGTGATGGACGAAGCACACCGCGGATCGGGCCTCGTGTGGGACTTCGGCAAGACCCTGGTCAAGCAGGCCCGCGCCAAGTAGCTGCAGTCGACTGTCGCTGCGTGGGAATGCAGCGGGCGAGACCGGCGCTGGACCACATACATGAGCGATCTACTCGACCTCCCTGTCACCACACTTCAAGGCACGCACACGACGTTCGGCGAACTGGCCGCCGGCCGGGTCGCGTTGGTGGTCAATGTCGCGCAGCCGATGTGGGAACACACCGCAGTACGCCAAGCTCGAGGAGTTGCAGCAGACGCTCGCTGATCGCGGCTTCACAGTGCTGGGCTTCCCGTGCAACCAGTTCAAGGGCCAGGAGCCGGGCACGGCCGCCGACATCGCCGAGTTCTGCTCGGCCACCTACGGGGTCACCTTCCCGATGTCGGACAAGATCGAGGTCAACGGCGCCGACCGCGATCCGATCTACGCGGAACTCACGCAGACGCCGTATGCACATGCACCGAGCCTGCCGGCCCCGCGTGGCGAATGACCCGGCCAACGTCGACTGGAACTTCGAGAAGTTCGTCGTCGCGCCAGACGGCAAGGTCCTCGGACGCTTCACACCGAAGACGCAACCCGACGATCCAGCCGTCCTCGCCGTCATCGAAGCCGCACTGTCGTAACGAGCCCCGCCCCTCGCCGTCCGCTGCAAGTAAGCGGCGTCAGCCGATCGCGGCGAACACGTCGCGCGCACAACGCGCCGAGCTTGATCGCGTAGGCGGCCGCGCTTGCACGCGGTAACTCCCCCATCGACGACGCTCGGGTCGTAGGTCAGGTTGAGTACCTGTGTGTCCACTCGTCTTCACCTCGCAGGTGACGTGGCCCTTGTGCGCGTACACGTCGGGTGGGTTGTTCGCCACTTGGGTGCACACAGCGACGTCGCCGACTCCGGGTAATGCAGGCACCGCGGGAACGTTCTCGGCCGCGACGTCGGACTCGTAGTTCGCCATCGCCACATCTTCGGGCTCGACCGTGACGGTCACCGCCTGATCGGCTGCGTCAATCGTGCAGATGAAAATGCCGGCCGGGTCTTGGTTGTCGGGGTCGAACCCGATCGCATCGATCGCCGGCTGCACGGTGGCTTGCGCATCGGTGATCGTGATCGCCGAGCAGACGTTGGTGATGAACCGCGAGGACGCCGGCCCGACCGTCGGAACGGCCGCGTCACCAGCGTCGCTGGTCGCGGCTTCGGACGACGCTGTAGCGCCCGACGACGCTGCAGCTCCAGGCGACGACAAGGCGGACGACGTCGGCGCAACCGAGGGAGTGCTGACGCGGTGCCGGACGCTGCCGCGGTCGCCGTGGTCTTCGCGTGGGCAGCCGACCCGCATCCAGCAACGAGACAGGCTGCGGCGAAAAGCATCGCGACGCGGCTGGCAGCTGGTTGCGTCACGCGCTTCGCGGTCAGTGCAACGCCGCGCATGACGAGCCGGACAACACAGTCGGGCACAGCCTCGACAGCCGCAGCGCGATGTTCAAGTTCTGCACGACAGGCGTGTTCGCATCAGCAACGGCGCCCGCGTCGACGATCCCGACGACGTTGCCCGAGCGATCGACCACCGGACCACCGGAGCTGCCGTTGCTGATCGGTGCACTGTCGAGAAAGTACGACGAGTACACCTGCGACACGTTGCCTGACGTCACGTTGTCATTGACGCCAAGCGGATTACCGACCGCCATCAGGAACTCGCCGACGACCGGCGCTGCCGCCGGTTTCAGTGCGGGCAACTTCGCGGTCGTGTCGAGGATCGCGACGTCCTGGCGCGGGTCGTAGGCGCGAAGATGCACCGGCAATGTCTGGCCGCCACGTGCCAACGAGATGAACGCGCCTGTCATCGGGTTGGTGCATGCATCGATGACGTGCTCCGCCGTGATGATGGTCGTGGCATAGCCGGCTGCGGCGGGCAACGCGATGGCGAACCCGGTGCCGGTGTCTCCGCCGCCGCCCGTCGTGCAGGTGATGAGCACCACCGAGGGCGACACCTGCGTCGCCAGCGCAACGAGATCAGGCGGCAACTGTTTGGTGGTGACGTTCAGCTGCTTCGTCGTCGAGTTCAACTGCTGCTCGTCGGTGCCCAGGCGAGCTTTGCGCCGTCTGCAGCTGCGACTGCGTCGTACCCAACTTGCTTTGGGTCGTCGCCAGCTGCGTTTGGGTAGCGCCGAGTTGGCTGCCGAGGTCGGTCAGGGTCTTCTGCTGTGCGTCGACGGTGGTCGCGAGCGCCGACACTTGCGCCTGCTCCGAGGCCGCGGACGCCCGCAACGCCGCCGAGCTGACTGCGCGTGCTCGACAGCCGGTGCGCCTGGCTCCAACTGAAGGCCAGCGCGCCGACGAACCGCGAGCACCAAGACCACCGTGAGCGCCACCAGCCAGGACGCGGACCGCGACGATTGGCGCGAGAACGTGCGGTGGCTCTCGGGGAAACTGCGGTGGCGAAGGAGGCGGGTACGGCTGTACGTCCACGGCCGCCACGCCTCCCGCCGTTACCAGAACTCGCCTGCGTCCGTTGTACCTCAATTCACGACGTGGGGCGGTAAATCTGCAGTGTTGCGCCACTGTCGTAGCGCACCAGCTCGGTGAGCTCGAACTC
Organism: uncultured Actinomycetes bacterium; assembly: GCA_963799955.1. Classification (GTDB taxonomy): domain Bacteria; phylum Actinomycetota; class Actinomycetes; order Acidothermales; family Acidothermaceae; genus PALSA-607. The sequence continues at coordinate 61,868 of CAWCZJ010000002.1, read as the reverse complement.
GAGCTTCTTGCGGTCATCGGGGAACATCCTCAAGCCCCCGCCGATCGCCACCGGGAAGACCATCAAATGCAGCTCGTCGACGAGGTGCTCGGCCAGCAAGAACCGGACGAGGGTCGCGCTGCCGTGCACGAGGATCGGACCACCGTCGCCCTGCTTCAGTGTGGTCACGCGCGGCGACGATGTCACCGCTCAACGGCGTCGCGTTCCACTCGAGCTCACTCAACGTGTTTGTCACGACGTGCTTGGGCATCGAGTTCATCTTGTCCGCGAACGGATCGCCCTCCCGCCCCGGCCACGCTGCCGCGAATCCCTCGTAGGTAATTCGACCGAGCAGCATCGACTCGGCGTCCATCGTCTCCTTCATCTTGAACGCGTAGCTCTCCGGAACGCCGTAGGCCATCGTCCAGCCGGCTTGCGGGTGCGTCGCCTCTCCGCCAGGCGCCTCGACGACGCCGTCAAGACTGATGAACTCGGTCACGATCAGGGTGCGCACGATGAGATCCTTTCGGCTGTTCGCGAGTAATGTCAGTGAGTTGGACGCTGCGACGGGCCAGAAGTCATCGGCTTCTTCGCGAGCTCGAACGTGACCAAGCTCCGCAGACGACACCTGCAGCAAGCTCCGGCACCGGCGTGACGGTCGCCGCCAGCACGAGCCGCACCGCGACTCCGTAGCGACGCCCCTGACGCACTGCGGTCTGGCGCGACTTGTCATGCTGCCTCAGCTGTAGCGCTGCGCTAGCGTGCCGACCGTGTTCACCTTGGTGGTTCGGTTCGACCTGCCGCGACGCGTCTGCCGCAAGCGCGTTCGACGAACTGACCGCGGCAGCGGTACCGCTGATTCGCACGCACGAACCCGGGACGCTGGTCTACGAGACATATGCGGTCGAAGGCGAGCCCCTCGCTCAGGCTGTTCTACGAGGTCTACCGCGACCGCGAAGCCCACGCCGAGCACGAACGCCAACCGCACACCGCGACGTTCCTCACCGCCGTCCGCGCTCTGGTTTCGCAGATTCGCGTCGAGTACCTGTCACCGACTGCAGCCCGCGACCTGAACCGCCATCGCCGTCTAGGCGGCCGGCGACGACGGCAACGTGACCTGAGTGACCGTGGCTCCGGGCGGCAGCTCGAACAGTGACGCATCGCGGCGACGACGAGTAGCTCTTGATTTCGAAACTCGTGGTGTCGCCCGCGACCTTGACGTAACCGAGGATGCCCTGAGCGGTGGTGCAGATCGTGCTCTCACCGGCCTCGCCGGGCGTTGAGAAGTCGACGCACGACATCGGGAACCCGTTCACGGTCATCGTCGACGACGTCACCTTGTCGCCGGCGAATCCAGCTGCGAGCGAGAAGCCCTTCAGGAAGGTGACCCAGTGCGCGGGCGTGTAGAAGTCGAAGATGGCGTTCTGCTCCTCGCGCGTCGCCCGGTGACAACATCTGACACGCCCACGTGCCCTTGCCTGCCGAGCCAGACGTGTCGGGCGGCGTGCACGAGTACTCACCTGTCGAGTTCACGATGATGTCGATGCTGGGTGCGTTATCGGCCCCGCTGCTTCCTGCGCTGCTGGTGCTCGACGGCGTATTGGTGAAGGAAAGACCCTTCGGCGGCTGGACGGCGTACACGACGGTCGTCGGGCTGTCGCCGGTGGTCACGTACGTCGCCATGAACGGCTGAGCTGCACCGGATTGAATCTTGGTCGTGAACGTGTCCATCGTCTTCCTGTTGGTTTTAACGCTCTTGCGCCACCGTCTTGACCTTGCTGATCGCCGAACACCCGGCGAGCGCTACCGCCCAGCGTGACGGCGAGTGCGACTACTCCAGCGGCCCTGCCATGGCGAAGACAGGTAGGATGGCGCGGTCGGTGGATGGGATCCCCGTATGTGGAGTCACTGCTGGGCCTCCGATGCTGGCACGCGAACGCGCAAATCCCGACGTTCTCATCGCGGAGAATACGACCTCCAAGGCCCAAGCGGCGGGGGCCCGCCGATGAATTCCGGCTCCGCCGATCGTCTGTATCCAGATGGTTACGTCTGCGCCGCGCCCGACTCAACCGCGTGGTCGTCGACTGGGACGTCGCTGGCCTGCCGGCCGACGTGGCCACGGTCGAGACACTCGCGCGATTCGAGCTGGCCGGTCGACGCCACGGTTACACGCTTCGGCTGCGCAACGCCCCTGCCGATCTCATCAAGCTGATCGCGTTGCTAGGGCTGAGCGACGTGCTGCACAGCTGAATGTCAGCCCTCGAACTCGAGCGGCAGGCCGAACAACGGGAAGAGCGTCTCGGTCGCCAGGAAGAACGTGAGCTCGCCGATCTTGCCGTCGCGCAGTTCGACCACCTGAAGCGCCCACGGCTCGTAGCCGCCGTCGGCACTGGGCTTGTATTGGCCGAAAGCAGCCGATCCGTTCGCGGTCATCGTCGGGATCACCCGCGAGCCCTGGCAGCCGATGCCAGGCCCGAACCACCATTCGAAGATGTCGTCGCGTCCTTCAAGCCACATGTCGTAGGGCGGCATCGACTGGATTGCGTCGTCGTGGATCAAGGCGGTCAGCGCGTCGATGTCATAGGCCTCGAACGCCTTGACGTAACGGGCGAGCAGTTCGCGGTCGGCCGCCTTCAACGGCGACGCAGGCGTCGGACGACGACGGCTTGGCCGTCTCAAGCGTCGCGCGGGCACGTTGCAAGGCGCTGTTGACCGAGCCCGTCGTGGTCTCGAGGAGCTCGGCGACCTCAGTCGCCTTCCACTGCAGCACTTCGCAAAGGATCAGCACCGCGCGCTGGCGAGGTGGCAGGTGTTGCAGCGCGGCGACGAACGCGAGCCGAACGCTGTCGCGCGCGACGGCGACGTCGGCCGGGTCACGGTCGGCGGCAACGATCAACTCGTCGGGTGCCGGCTCGAGCCACGTCGTCTCGGGCAGCGTGTTCAGATTCGTCGCGACCGGTTCTTGGGACGGCCCGAAATCCATCGGTCGCGCACGTCGCTCGCCACTGCGGCGCATGTCGAGGCAGACGTTGGTGGCGATCTTGTACAGCCACGACCGCAACGATGCGCGGCCCTCAAAGCTGTCGTAACCCCGCCACGCGCGGATGAAGGTCTCCTGCACGGCGTCTTCGGCGTCGAACGGGGACGCGAGCATGCGATAGCAGAACCCGCGCAATTCGACTCGGTACTGCTCGAACCGATCTTCAAGCTCCTGCGGCATGGCGGTTGTTGTGCTCATAGGCACATGCTAGGCACGACCTCCGACATCCACACCCCCGGCAAGCACATACGCGCGCTACCGATGAATTCGCGAGCCACCCGCCGTCCACTGAAGTGAAAGCCTTGAACCCAACCACTTTCGAGCCAGCAACTTAGGGAGAGCCACATGCCTGTACGCGAAGACGCCCCGCTCGGAGCGCCCTGCTGGATCGACCTGATGACGTCCGACGTGCAGCGCAGCCGGGTGTTTTACATCGAGCTTTTCGGCTGGACGGCCGACGAGCCCAACGTGGAGTTCGGCGGCTATTTCAACTACCGCAAAGACGGCGTGCTCGTGGCAGGCTGCATGGCTCGCGACGCAGGCAACCCGATGCCCGACGCCTGGTCGGTGCACCTCGCCACCGACGACGCTGCGAAGACCCTCGAAGTAGCCCTGGCCCACGGCGGGCGGGTCTTGATCGAGCCGATGCACGTCGGCGAGCTGGGCACCATGGCCGCCGTGATCGACCCGGGCGGCGCTGTGGTCGGGGTCTGGAAGCCCGGCCTGCACAAGGGCTTCGGGGTCCTCGGCGAGGCCGGCGCTCCGAGCTGGTTCGAGTTGCACACTCGCGACTACAACGCCTCCGTCGCGTTCTACCGCGACGTCTTCAACTGGGATGCCCAGACGATGAGCGACACCCCGGAGTTCCGGTACACGGTGTTGCAGCACGGTGAAACACAGCTGGCCGGGATCATGGACGCCTCGGTCTTCCCGCCCGACGGCGTGCCCGCGCACTGGGCCGTCTACTTCGGAGTCACCGACACCGACGCCGCGGTCGCCACGGTGCTGGCGCTGGGCGGGGCGATCGTGCGGCCCGCCGAGGACACGCCTTACGGTCGGCTCGCTGTTGTGACCGACCCGACAGGCGCGCAGTTTCGGCTGATGAGCCTCGACGCGGGCTGAAACGCCGAACGGTAGCTATCGGTGGCTGTTCGACACCTATACATATCCGCAATTTCCGGCTACACATGATGGGTAGGTAGCAAATAGGGCAAATCGGCTCTGGTTCTTCGCAGCCGTGAGCTCACGCGCAGACGGGGAGCTGACGATGTCCGCACAGCCGCAGCAACCAGCACAACCCGACCAGCCACCGGCGCAGCCCGACCAACCAGCACAGCCCGGCCCGCACACGCTGTGGATGATGGCCGGCGGCGAGGTCACCCTGCTCCCCGTAGATCTCGACAGCGGTCTGCAACGCGGCGTCATCACGCATTGGCTCACCGGCGCGGCCGGCCTCATCGTCACCATCGGCGTCCGCACCAGCCGCGAGGCAGCGGCGATGTGTTCTGGCCAGCGGGTGTGGGTGTCAGGTCGAGAGGCCGCCGATGAAGAACTGATCGTGCTCGAGGTGATCGCCAGGCGTGCCTCCGATCAGGACGACACCACGCTGATCCTCACCGGCGTGCTGCCACTCGCCCGCGAACGGCGCCGCAGTGCGGTACGTGCAGCGACGCGGCACCCGGCCACGCTGACCTACCCAGACGGGACGACGGCGCAGGGCGTCGCGACGGATCTCTCCCACGGCGGTTGCCGCATCGATCTCAACCAGGCAGACCTCGTGCGATCGGTCGGCGCGACGGCGCAAGTCCAGATCGAGCTCCCTGGAAACAAGAAGTTCGCGCTGACGGCCGAAATCATGCGCATCGACATGCAGACCGGCGAGCTCGGCATGCGGTTCGAGCCCACCGAACTCGACCTCGCGCCGATCGACCGCCTCGTCTACGCCACGGTGAAGCGGCAGAAGATCACAGAGGAGTACTGAGCGCCCGGCTCGCGCCCCCTGGGGCCACGCGCTGATCACGTTCGGCAGCCGTACAGGTGCCTAGGCACGTACAGACACCTGCCTCGGCTCCATCTCGGCTGCCCAGGGCCCCTTGACGCCCCGTCGTCTTTCGGTTAACTATTGTGCTAGTTACCTAGTTAACCGGGAGTCGTCGTGATCGAGTTCCATCTGAACGCAGCGTCGGGGGTGTCCCCCTACCAGCAACTGGTCCAGCAAGTTCGACGCGCGTTGGTGTTGGGCTTGCTCACCGCGGGCGACCAGCTGCCGACCGTCAAAGACGTCGTCGCCCAGCTGGCGATCAACCCCAACACCGTGCTGAAGGCCTACCGCGAGCTCGAGCACAGCGGCCTCGTCGCAGCGCGCGCGGGCGTCGGCACCTTCGTCACCTCGACGCTGAGCGACTCGTCACGCGCCGCGCACGGTCCGCTGCGCGAGGAGCTCGAAGGCTGGTTTGGAAAGGCGCGTCGGGCCGGGCTCGACGATGAGAGCATCGAGGCCCTGTTTCAGGACACCTTTCGGTCCCTAGACGCGCAAGGTGTCGCATGACCGCGGTCCTCGATGCCGACCGGTCTCGGCAAGCGCTACCGCCAACGTTGGGCGTTGCGAGACTGCACATTGCAGGTACCAGCCGGCCGTGTCGTCGGCCTCGTCGGACCAAACGGCGCTGGCAAGACGACGTTGCTGCAGCTCGCGGTCGGCTTGCTGCAGCCCAGTGCCGGGCAGATTGCGGTTCTTGGGCGGCAAGCCTGCCGAGAGCCCGGAGCAACTCGGGCGGGTGGGCTTCGTCGCGCAGGACACTCCCGTGTACGCCGCACTTTCGGTCAGCGAGCACGTGCAGTTAGGCGGCTGGCTCAATCCGCGCTTCGACGCAGCGGCCGCGGAACGCCGCATCGACCAGCTTGGTCTCGACCGTAAGCAGCGCGCGGGAAAGCTGTCAGGCGGCCAGCGCGCGCAGCTCGCACTCACTCTCGCGCTCGCGAAACGACCTGAGCTGCTGGTACTCGACGAACCGGTGGCGAGTCTCGATCCTCTGGCTCGGCACGAGTTTCTTCAGCACCTGATGGAAAGTGTCGCCGAACACTCGGTCAGCGTCGTTCTCTCGTCGCACCTGGTAGCCGACGTCGAGCGCGTGTGCGACTACGTCATCGTGCTTGCCGGATCGCGCGTGCAAGTCGCGGGCGATGTCGAAGAGTTGCTCGCGTGCCACCACCGGCTGCACCGGTCCGCGGCGCGACGACGACTCAACTCCCTTCCGACCAAGAGGTCATCGAGGCCAGCCACACCGATCGCCAAACCACGCTGCTCGTGCGCACCAGCGGCCCGATTCTCGACCCGGCCTGGACTGTCGAGCAGGTCGGTCTCGAAGACCTGGTGTTGGCGTACATGCGCCGCGCAGGCGAGTGCCAGTCGCACCCGCAACCGTCACAGCTTGGGAGCGTCAAATGATCCGGCTCAGTTGGCGCCAGTTCCAAGCCCAGGCTGTGGTTGCCGTCGGCCTTCTGATCGCGGTGTTGATTCTGTTCGCCACGACCCGAGGGAACATCGATCACCTTTACACCGTCTTCGCCAGGGCCAACGCCGCATGCGCAGAACAACCCCGACTGTCCAGGGGTCGGCATCCAACTCACCAAGCTCGACCAACTGCTTGAGCTCATCGGTACCGCACTGGTCGTCGTCCCGGCTCTGATTGGAGTGTTTTGGGGCGCGCCGCTCATCGCGCGCGAGTTCGAGAACGGCACGCATCGGCTCGCGTGGACGCAAAGCGTCACCCGCACTCGCTGGCTTGCTACGCAAGCTCGCTGTAGTGGGCCTCGCCAGCATCGTGGCAACTGGATTGTTGAGCCTGCTCGTGACGTGGTGGTCCGTCGCCTATCGACCGAGCACACACGAATCGGTTCGGCTCGGGGTATGTTCGGCGAGCGCAACATCACGCCGCTTGGATATGCGGCGTTCGGGTTTCGCGCTCGGCGTGGTTTTCGGGCTACTTATTCGGCGAACGCTGCCGGCAATGGCGGCCACGATCGTGGCCTTCTTGGCTGTTCGAATGACATTCACCTACGTGGTGCGTCCGAACATCTTCTCGCCGCAGCCACAAGACGCTTGCACTCGATCCGAACAACATGGGCTTCGGGACCACAAACGGTGGGCCCGCGACGTTGATGCCCAACCCACCCAACCTGCCGAATGCGTGGGTCTACTCGACGCACATCGTCGACAGCGCAGGACACGGACTCACCCCGGCGACGGTGGCGGCCACCTGCCCAACTCTGCCCTTCCCTGGCAGTCGGTGGGGGTCCGCCGCCGGGATCAGGTACCCGCGTACGGGTCGCGGGCCGGGCGGCGTCCAAGACGCGCTCCATGATTGCGTGACGAAACTCAGCGCCACGTACCACGAAGTGGTCACCTATCAACCCGCGAACCGTTACTGGACGTTGCAATGGGGCGAGACATTGGTCTACTTCGCCGCCGCTGCAGCCATCGCCGGATTCTGTTTCTGGTGGATTCGCCACCGGGCTAAGTAACGTCAACACGTCATTCGACGTCCGTCGTGACGTACCACGGAATTCGGCGACGAGCGCGTAACTTCGACGCATGAACCTCGTGAATGACTTCCTGACCTTCATCGGTGTCTACAACGGCAACAGCCGGTGGTACTTGTTCTGGGGCGGCTTCGGTAGTTGTCTGAGCGAACTCGCGATCCTCGCGGTCGTGTGGCGCAAGATCAACTGCCACGCCAAGGGCTGTTACAGAGTTGGCCTGCACCACGTCGAGGGCACGCCATACATCACCTGCGGCAAGCACCACCCCGCTCACCCGGGCAGTGGTGCATGCACGGCCGAGCAGATCGCCCAGGCCCACGCGGACGCTAACGCCGCGTAGCACCAGGCTTGTCCAGTCGGACGGCGATGAGTTCTCCAGGCGTGGACCGTCTGAATGGGTGGAACATGTGCAGGAGAACCGTCCCGCCGTAGTCGAGAGGACGTACCGCTATGCCGGACAAGATCACCGCAAGCCTGTGGTTCGACACCGAGGCCGAGCAGGCCGCGCACTTCTACACTTCCGTCTTCAAGAACTCGCGCGTCATCACTGTGAACCGCTACACCGAAGCCGGCCCACGCCCGGCCGGGACCGTGATGACGGTCGAGTTCGAGCTCGACGGAACACGGTTCGTCGGCATCAACGGCGGCCCCCAGTTCAAGTTCGACGAGGCCGTCTCGTTCCAGATCAGCTGCGAAGACCAGGGCGAGATCGACTACTTCTGGGAGCGGCTCACTGAGGGTGGCGACGAAGGCCCGTGCGGCTGGCTCAAGGACAAGTTCGGCCTGTCGTGGCAAGTCGTGCCCACCGGGATGGACGAGTTTTTCGGCGATCCCGATCCAGGGCGGGCGGAGCGCGCGATGAAGGCGATGCTCGGCATGAGCAAGATCGACATCGCCGAGATCCGACGGGCTGCCGACGAGGTCTCGGCGACGTGATCAAGCTGCACACTTTGAGCCTGTGACTGACCGGCAAGTACCGAAGTGGCGCGAGCTCAAGCCGCTCCTGCGCCCGAAGCCGTTCGACCCGAATCCGACCCGCCGTCGGTTGGCCGCCGCGCTGACGATCGCTGATCTGCGGTTGGTTGCCCGCCGTCGCACTCCCCGCTCGGTGTTCGACTACACCGACGGCGCCGCCGGCGACGAGATCAGCTTGCGCCGTGCCCGCACGCTGTTCAGGGACGTCGAGTTCCAGCCGTCGATCCTGCGCGACGTGTCGGGCGCCGACATGACCACGCACATGCTGGGCAAGCCGTCGGCCTTGCCGTTCGCCTTTGCACCGACGGGCTTCACACGATTGATGCATCACGAAGGTGAGCGCGCGGTCGTGCGCGTCGCCGCGCGCCGTGACATTCCGTACGCGCTGTCGACGATGGGCACGACGTCGATCGAGGACGTCGCCGCTGCCGCGCCCGAGGCCCGCAAATGGTTCCAGCTGTACGTCTGGAGGGACCGGGGCGCCGCGGAAGACTTGATGAACCGCGCAAAGGCGTCCGGGTTCGAAGCACTGATCCTCACCGTCGACGTCCCGGTTGCAGGCCCTCGGCTGCGCGACGCACGCAACGGGTTCTCGATACCGCCCGCATTGACGGCGAAGACAGTTATCGACGCGGCCACTCACCCGGCGTGGTGGCTCAACTTGCTCACCACTCCCCCGCTCACATTCGCATCCCTCACCGAATCCGGCGGCACCGTCGCGGAGCTTATCGACGCTCTGTTCGATCCGTCGATGACGATCGCCGATCTCGAATGGTTGCGCTCGTTTTGGGATGGGCCGCTCATCATCAAGGGCGTTCAGACGGTGGACGACGCGAGGCGGGTCGTCGATGCGGGCGCGGACGCCGTCGTGTTGTCCAACCACGGAGGACGACAACTCGACAAGGCGCCGGTGCCACTGCGGTTGATCCCCGATGTTCTCGATGCCGTCGGCGATCGCAGCGAGGTATGGGCCGACACGGGCATCATGTCCGGCGCCGACATCGTGGCTGCGATTGCACTCGGGGCCCGAGCCACCCTCGTCGGCCGCGCGTATCTGTACGGCCTGATGGCGGGTGGCGAGCGTGGCGTCGATCGCGCAGTGGAGATTCTCCTCCGCGAGGTGCGGCGCACGATGCAGTTGCTTGGCGTCCGCACGATTGACGAGCTGAGCCCTGCGCACGTGAAGCTGCCCTGAATGCCGGCCGACGCAAGGACGCCCTGATGGCTTCGGTACCGATCACCCGACACCTACTGCGCGCCAAGGATCTCGCCGACGCGCGATACGCCGAGCCGCTCGATGTGGCGGCCCTCGCCACGGTCGCAGGGTTGTCTCCGGCACACTTCAGCAGGGCATTCCGCAAGGCGTTCGGTGAGTCGCCGCACGCCTATTTGCTGACCCGACGACTCGAACGAGCCGCTGCGCTGCTTCGCAGCACCGACAACTCCGTCGCGGACATCTGCGTTGCAGTCGGGCTGTCCAGCATCGGCTCTTTCACCACGAGTTTCAGGCGCATGTTCGGCACCACGCCGACCGCTTATCGCGCATCCTTCCCACCTGCCGCCGCCTACGCTCGGGTGCCTGCGTGCGTGGTGCGCGCCTACAGCCGTCCGCTGTTGCGCACGTTTCGAGAAGACGGCAACGCACCCGCGTCAGTAGCGTCGGGTACACCGACAAACGATCCCGGAGGACGACATGTACAAGATCGCCAACACTCAGCTATGGGTGCATGACCAGAACGAGGCGCTTGCGTTCTACACAAAGAAGCTCGGCATGGAAGTCCGCGCCGACGTCACGATGGCCGAGATGGGCAACTTCCGGTGGCTGACCGTTGGTCCCGTCGACCAGCCCGACTTCGCGATCGTGCTAATGGCGATTCCCGGCGCGCCCGTAATGGACGACGAGACTGCCGACGACGTGCGCGAACTCATGGCCAAGGGCTTCGCAGGCACTGTGTTTCTCACCACCGACGACTGTCGGGCGTCGTATGAGAGCCTTCGCGCACGCGGTGTGGAGTTCACCGAGGTGCCCGAGGAACGGCCGTACGGAGTCGATGCGGGGTTCCGCGACCCGTCCGGGAACAGCTTCCGCCTCACCCAGGTAGCTGCCGGTTTGGTCAACGCGTAGGCGGATCGAGGCCGGTGGGCGTTGCTGTCACCTACGACGCAGTGCCCACCAGGCCCGCCGGTTGCCGCGTTGCGGCGTTGAGCCGGTTCCAGACGTTGATGGACGCGATCGAAATGAGAATCGACGAGATTTCCTTCTCGTCGAAATGCTCAACGGCGTTGTCCCACACGATGTCGGGAACAGCGTCGAACTGGTCAGCCAAGCGAGTGACGTGCTCGGCGAGATCGAGAGCCGCCCGCTCAGCGGCGCTGAAATGCGGTGATTCCCGCCACGCTCCGACGCCCCAGATCCGCTCGTCTGTCTCGCCGACACTTTTGAGCTCCCTGGCATGCATGTCGACGCAGAAACTGCAGCCGTTGATCTGACTGACCCGCAGAGCGATCAGCTGGTGCAGCGACGCCGGAAGGGTGCCTAAGTTGGCGGCGTTGCTGAGTGCGAGCAGTGCCTGCATTGCATCTGGCAGCACGACAACGGGGTGGGTCATCCTGGCTTTCATGGTTTCCTCCTGGTCTGTTCAGGCAGCACAGCTCGTTCGGTCACATCAGTCCTCTTGCGACGTGTCATAGGGGTGACCCGCCGAGTTGAGAGGATGTGACACGTGCAGGACGAAGAGTTCTGGGCTGAGCGTTTCGAACAGCAACGGCCCCGGCTGCAGGCGATGGCGTACCGGATGTTGGGCTCCCTCACCGAGGCCGAAGACGCCGTCCAGGAGGCCTGGCTGCGCGTCTCGCGCGCCTCCGGCGAGGATGTTGACAACGACGCAGCTTGGCTCACCACGATCGTTGCGCGGCAGTGCCTGAACATGCTGCGCTCGCGCGCCTCCCGTCGGGAGGATTCGCTCGACGTGCACCTGCCCGACCCGGTCGTCGAGTTCGGCGACGGAGTTGATCCCGCCGAGCAGAGTGTTCTCGCTGACTCGGTAGGTCTCGCGCTGCTGGTTGTGCTCGAGTCACTGGAGCCTGCGCAGCGACTCGCGTATGTGCTGCACGACATGTTCGCGGTGCCCTTCGAGGACATCGCACCGATGCTGGAACGAACCCCCGCAGCGACGCGCCAGTTGGCCAGTCGGGCGCGCCGCCGGCTCCAAGGTGCGACACCCTCGGGAAGACCGGATCGCGTGCGGCAACGCGCGATCGTCGATGCTTGGCTCGACGCGGCGCGTCGCGGCGACTTCGCCGGCCTGGTCACGCTGCTGCACCCGAACGCCACATTGCGCGTCGACACCGGCGGCGCCGACTCCACGCTCGTTCGGGGCGCCGCCACCATCGCTGGGCAGGCAGTGCGATACCGAGCCAACGCAACACTGCAGGCGCGCTTCGCCACTGTGAACGGCGGTCCAGGGATCGTGGGAACAGTCGATGACCGCGTCACGTCGATACTTGCTTTCACCGTCGCAGACGGGCTGATCACCGAGGTCGATATCTTGACCGATCCGCGACGACTCGCGGCCCTCGACCTTTCGCTGAGCTGATAGGGCCACCCTCGACCGGGGCGACGTTACGCGCGCCGCAATGCGTGCCCAGGCAAGCGATCGGTGCGGCGGCCGTCGCGCAGCGTGTACTCACCGTTCACCATCACGTGCTGAATGCCGTGTGGCTGGCGACGCGGATCGTCATAGGTGGCTGTTGCGGCGATCGCGTCCGGATCGAAAACGACGATGTCCGCGGCGGCGCCAACTCGCAGAACTCCCCGATCAGCCATCCGCAATCGCCGGGCTGGACGCGAGGTCAGATGGGCCACGCATTCCTCGAGACTGAGAACGCCGAGCTCACGGACATACGTGCCGAGGTAGCGCGGAAAGGTTCCCCAACCGCGTGGATGTGGTCGCGCACCGACGAGGATGCCGTCGCTGCCAGCGGTATGGGCCCGGTGGCTCATGAGGGCGCGAACGTTGTCCTCGTTACCCACGTGCACGAGGCACCCGATGCCCAACCGGTCGGCGACCAGCAGGTCGCAGAACAACGCGCCCGCGTCCTCGCCGCGAGCACGAGCGAGTTCGGCGATGGTCGCGCCGACCGCCCATGCCGACTGCGGCTTGACAACGCCTGACACGGAAATCGTCGTCCAGTCGACGGGCATGCCGTGCGAGCCGTCGGAGCCTGAGACTTCGAATTTCATGGAGGATTAGCCGGCGGGTCGCTGGCTCCAGCAGTCTCGCGACAACCGCGTCCACGCCTCCTGCCTGCACCCAACTCGGCAACAGCGAAGCAAGATAGGTTGCGCCAGCCAGGTAGGGGTAGCTGTCAAGGCTCACGTCGATACCGTCCTGCGCAACAGCGGTGTCAATGGCGTCGAGTAACTCCGATGCGCGACCGGCGTTCTGCGGATAGTTCAGATGGCAATGTGCGAGGTGCAGAGCAACATCTGCGCGCTTGGCGATCTTCAGGCAGTCTTGGTAGCCCTGCATCACAGAGCTGCCGTAATTGCGATGGTGCGGGCAGTAGTAACCGCCGCTTTCACCGACCGGCCCGAGCAACGCGACGATCTCATCGTCGTCGGCATACATGGCCGGCGTGTACGTCAGCCCGGTCGACAAGCCGACCGCGCCGTCGTCCAACCCCTGCGCGACGAGAGCGATCATTTGCTCAAGCTCGTGGGGTGTCGGCGCCCGCTGCTCGGTTCCCAGCACCTCCATCCGCACGTTGCCGTGCGGCACGAGGTACGCGACATTGACCGGCGCTCCGCGGTCAACATGCGCAAGATATTGCGCGACCGTTCGCCACTCGGGCGCAGCGTCGGGTTCGCCGTTCCAGGCAGCAAGCTGCGCGACGAGTTGTGGCAACGTCTGATCAGTCATCGGGGCATAGCTCAAGCCGTCCTGGCCGAGAACCTCACACGTGACACCCTGCCAGACCTTCGCGGTGTGCTCAGGATCGTTAACCACAGCGAGATCTGAATGCGCGTGCATGTCAATGAAGCCAGGCGCGACGACGAGCCCAGCTACCTCTATGCGCGGACCTAACGATTCCACCGTGCCCGGCGGCACTAGTTCGGTGATGATCCCGTCAGACACGGTGACGTCGGCTCGAAACCGGCCCGCTCCGGTCCCATCGACGATCGTGCCGCCAGTGAGAATCTGCGTGGTCACTTGGGCTTGGCTGGCAGCAGTTCACGGATGCGTACGCGACGACCGGTCCGCAGGATTGCCCGCCGGTAGATCGACGTGGCCAGGCGCGCGACCGCGAACGTGCTGGCGATACTCAAGACGACCGAGATGACAAACTCCCACCACGTTGCTGCACCGATGCCAACAAGGGTGGGCATGGCAAAAGGCGCAGTCGGAGGCAGGTAGGCGAGCACATCGACGAACGTATTCGGCGTGCCCGTTGTAGCGACGGTCAGCGAACTGATGTAGCCGACAAGCACCGGAATCGTCAATGGGAACGCGAGGCTCTGCACCTGCTCTTGGCGTTCGACGGTCGAGCCGGCGGCGGCATATACCCAGCAGTAGAAGGCGTAGCCGAGGACGAGCCACAGCAATGAGGCCAGCAGGGTGACCGGTCCGGTGCCGTGCAACAGGTCAGATCCCACGGCCCCGGACAATCCGAGTGCGACGCCGACGAGGATGGTCGCCTGCGCAGCGGCCACCAGCCCGATACCAAGTACCTTTCCGCCGAGCAACTGCGCCGGACGTACGGCCGCCAGGAGGACTTCAACGACGCGACTTGTCTTCTCCTCGACAACTCCAGTGAGGATCCAGGTGCTGTACTGCCCCAGCATCACGAAGACCAAGACGAGGGTGACCACGGACGCCGGCGAGTGCTTGTGATGCGCAACGCTTGCAGCCTGAAGGCCGACCAGGGGCACCGGTTTCGCATGGCTAATCGCGTCGGCTTGAGCCGAACTCAGCCCCGCGGCCTGAAATGCCGCGGCCGTCCCGAGAGTTTGGGCGGCTGCGCCCGCGAGCTGCGCAGTGGTGGAGGTGTCGCCCGCGCTGATCGCCTTGGCCACGACCACCTGCTCGGCATCGACGATCACCACATCGACGTGGCCGGACCGAAGATCGGCATCGGCAGCCGATGAATCGGGCTCGGATACAAACGTCATGGTCGTGCCGATCGCGTCGGCAGTTGCCATCACCGCGGTGCGCAGTGGTGCTGAAAGCGTGCCGACGACGCCGACCCGCTCGGGCTCGCTCTTGCTGCGGGTAAGAACCGGGATCACGATGGCGGCGACCACGACGAGCAGGATGATCCCCGTTCCGACCTGGAACACGCGTCCCCGAATTCGCTCGCGCACTTCTCGCTGCGCCACAAGACCGACAACACCGAACACATTCACCAAGAAAGAACGCCTAGGCGGCTTAGCTGGCGTTGCCGACGCGGCACGCTCTGTCTTGGGCTGCGTCGAGGACGTCGCCTTGGCGCGACGTCTGCGTAAATAGAACGTCACCCGAAGCCCGATGAACGCGGCCGCAACCGCCAAGATGATGAACGGCTTCATGCCAACGCCTCGCGGAACACTTCCGACAGACGCCGACGCGCGAAGCTGAACTCGGTGACGCGACCGGCTGCCATCGCCGCCTTGAGCACGACGTCACTGTCGGTCGACTCATCGAGGACAAGGCGCGCCTCGCCGCCATTGACCTCAGACACGTTCACGCCTGCGAGCGTCTTCGCCCATCGGGCATCGCGGTCGCCTTCAACGCGCACGACCAACCGCCGCGGGCCACTCGTCGCCAGGTCGTCGACACGGCCGCTCGTGACGAGCTTGCCGTGGTCGATGATGACGACCGATTCACAGAGATCCTCGACGAGGTCGAGTTGGTGGCTGGAGAACACGACACAACATCCGGCGGCCGCGCGCTCGACCAACACAGCGCCGATGTCATCGATCCCGGCAGGATCCAATCCAGACAGCGGCTCGTCGAGGACGATCAACTCGGGCTCGTGCACGAGAGCGGCCGCAAGCTGAACGCGTTGCTGATTGCCGTGCGAGAGCACATCGACCTTGCTACTGGCTCGCTCGGCAACGCCGAGACGCTCGAGCCACATCTTGGTCGCCGCCTGAGCGTCAGGAGCGGTTAACCCGTGTAGCCGGCCCATGTACTCGACCTGATCCCCCACGAGCATTCCTGGATACAGGCCACGCTCTTCCGGCATGTAGCCGAACCGGCGTCGGGTGGGCTGGACAATCTTGGCGCCGTTCCACCTAACCTCGCCGGAGTCGAGATCGGTGAGTCCAAAGATGGCCCGCATCGTGGTTGTCTTACCTGCGCCGTTCGGACCTAGGAAACCAACGACCTGCCCCGCGGGGACAGAAAACGAAAGACCGTCGAGAGCAACGACACTTCCATATCGGCGAGTCAACTCGTCGATCTCGAGTAGTCCCCCGGTTTGGGCTTCCACGCGCATCCCTCGTTTACGTGCGTCTCGCACCCTCCAGCGAGGATGCTCGACTCACACGCTAGCCCGGCACGTTGCCGTGGCGCCGCGTAGGCGCGCCCCTTTACCGATGCTTGGGGTGCGCTTGCCAGCGAGGAGAAATGCCGCTGCGGTCAACTGGGCACCACGATGCCCAGCGACGCCATGTAGAGCCCGGCCGCCTTCGCCGCATCCTCCGTCGTGCTGCCGTTCTCTCGCGCGGTCATGTAGGCGGCGTACCAGTCCCACCAGTTGTGGGGCGGGGCGACTTCCTCAAAGGAGCCATGGTGGTCGCCGGTTTCGTGCAGGAGTTGCGCCAAGCTCGCGACGTCCATCGTCGGTACTCCTTGATCCGGGTCGATGAGCCCACCGTGGATTTACGGACCAACCAGGGCGCTAAATAATACGACCGACAACGAGGGAAAGGACTCCCACGCAATGGACATGAAGCTCGAGGTTGTCGTGATACCCGTCTCCGACGTCGACCGTGCCAAGGACTTCTACACCGGCCTCGGATGGCGGCTCGATGCCAACTTCGTCGCGGGCGACTTTCGCGTGGTGCAGCTGACGCCGCCCGGCTCGCCGTGCTCAGTCATCTTCGGAGCCGGCGTCACAACGGCTGCGCCCGGCTCCACCCAGGGCCTCCAGCTCGTCGTCACAGACATCGAAGCGGCCCGGTCTGACCTCGCCAACCATGGCGTCGACGTCAGCGAGGTCTTCCACGACGCGGGCGGGGTTTTCCACCACGCCGGCACTCAAGAACGCGTCTCGGGCAAAGAGCCGAACGGCAGGAGCTACGGGTCGTTCGTTTCGTTCAGCGACCCCGACGGCAACAGTTGGTTCGTGCAAGAGGTCACGACGCGGTTGCCAGGCCGCTGATCATCGCTATCCGAACGGGGAATTGAGCCCGTACTTCTCCATCAGCTCGGGCACCCAGGTCGGGTCGAAGAACAGGCCGTAGGACGCACCGAGCGCGCCAACATCACCCGGGTCCGGCGGCCCAGCCTCGATCAGCTCGGCGAGTTCGCGGAAGAAGTTCTCAAAGCCCGACGGCGTGATGACCTCGATCATGCGCGCTTCTTCAGGCCCCGCGTTCCACATCGTGTGCAGTTCGCCACGCGGTTTGCTGATGTAGCCGCCCGCCTCGAGCACGACCTCGTCTGCCCCGGAACGGAAGCCGATTGCGCCAGCAGTCACGATGGAAAATTCGTCCTCGCGGGTATGAACGTGTGGCGGAACGAGTGCACCGACTGGAAAAGGATGTTCGACGATCGCGACCTGCCCACCGGTGTGCTCACCGCTCAATCGAAAGCCCACACTTATCGACCCGAGCGAGCGGTCAGGTGCGTGCGGTGCGGGAAGCACGGTCAACGGCAGCGCGCGGCCCAACGCGGTCGCCTCAGCCAGCGTGGTTCCAAGGATGACGGTCATCCGCGCTCCTGTCCCAGGATTTCGATGAACAGCTCTGTATACTCAAATGCACTGTCCTCCTTGGAATGGAAGGCGTCAACAGTGCCGCACGCGCCGGCGCCGCGTCCCTACACGATGCGGGCACGCCAGAGCACCGTCGAGGAGACCCGCCTCGCGATCACTGAGGCGACGATGCGATTGCACGAGCGTGTTGGGCCGCGAGCCACGACCGTCTCCGCAGTCGCCGAAGAGGCGAACGTCACCCGACTAACGGTGTACCGGCATTTCCCGACGGACGACGCGCTCGTGATCGCATGTTCAGCACATTGGCGCGAACTGCATCCGCGGCCTGTCGCTGCGGAGTGGGCTCGAATCCGCGACCCTGTCGTCAGGCTCCGGACTGCGCTGACCGAGACGTATCGATGGGCAGCGACCGCGGCGCCGATGATGACGATGATTCATCGGGACGTCGAGGTGATGCCGAGCTTCGTTGGCGAATACTTGGCCGCCGACGAGAAGCATCGCATCGCGGTCCTTTCGGTCGGCTTTCGAGCCAGAGGCCGTGCTGCCCATCGTGTGCGCGCTGCGCTCGCGCACGCACTTCGGCTCAGCACGTGGCAATCGCTGTGCGTCGAGGGTGGCCTGACCGACGCCGAGGCGACCGACGTGATGACCGCCGCCGTAGAGGCCGCAGCCAGGGGTTGACGGTGCGTCTGCCTAACGGTTAGCTTTCGATATAACCGTTAGATCGGACGACATATGCAGCAGGAAATCGTGCTGGCGATGCTGGCGAAGGAGCCTTCGCGGGCATTCCAACTGCGGTCGCGTCTTGACGATGCGCTCGGGCCGCTCGCCGAAGGACTCAATGCCGGTCACATCTACGTGACTCTCGGCCGGCTCGAGAAGGCCGGACTGGTTGCCGTAGCTGGAGCCGACGGCGCAGATACCAAGGTGTACCGCCTCACGCCGGCAGGCCACGAACGGGTAACCGAGTGGCTGAGCGAAGTGAGTTCGCCCAAGCCGGATCTCGCGGAATTCCACTTGAAGCTCGTCGCTGCAGCCGCCGCCGGGCTCGCCGATCCGATCAGCATCGTCGATCTGCAACGTCGCGAACTGCTCCGGCGGTTGCGCGACGTGCAGCAGGCGGCGATGGCAGAGCCCAATCACTCGGACGCCGGGTTGGTGCTCGAAGGCATCGTCGCGCGGCTTCAAGCAGACCTGCGCTGGCTCGAGTCGTGCGAACGCGTATGGAGTGGTCGAGGGAGCAAGCGATGAACGACAACGTGCTGTTGCGCGCCCGTGGCTTGCGGAAGCTTTACGGCAGCGGTGAGGGACTCGTGCGCGCCGTCGACGACGTCGACCTCGACGTTGTTCGTGGCGAGATGCTCGCCGTGATGGGGCCGAGTGGCTGCGGCAAGTCAACGCTGCTGCACTTACTCGGTGGGCTCGACAGGCCGACGGCTGGGGAGCTCTCGCTAGCAGGCCGGCGAATCGATCAGCTTTCGGAGCGCGCGCTGGCACAGCTTCGCCGGCACGAGGTCGGCTTCGTCTTCCAGGCCTACCACCTCATGGATGAGCTGACTGCCCAGGAAAACATAGAACTACCAGCACTTCTCGCTGGCCGCGCGCCGCGAGAAGCTCGGCGTCGTGCCCGGAAATTGCTTGACGATGTAGGGCTCGCTGATCGCGCCGATCACCTCCCATCAGCATTGTCGGGTGGTCAGCGTCAACGGGTCGCGATCGCCAGGGCGCTCGCCAACGAGCCGCTTGTTGTTCTCGCCGACGAGCCCACCGGAAACCTCGACAGCGCCGCAACTCTTGAGGTGCTGCGCCTCTTCGAAGTGCTGCACAGCGACGGTCTCACTCTCGTTATCGTCACCCACGACGAGCGGATCGCTGCGACCGCCGATCGGCTGCTGTCGATGCGCGATGGTGCCCTCGTCGACGAGACACGGCTCGTCGGTAGCACCAGGAGAAATCTCGCTGACCTCGCCGGGTTGGAGACCTGAGTGAAGGGGCGGGTGTTCCTCGTCTTCCGCCTCGCGGTCAAGGATCTACGCCACCGACCCGCACAGGCATTGCTGTTGCTACTCGCGATTGCAGCCGGCACGACCACACTGACGCTCGGCCTTGCCCTTCACGGCACCACGAACAATCCTTACGCACGAACGCGGGCCGCGACCAACGGACCGGACGTCGTGGCGACCGTCATGCCTGGGGGTTCAAGTGCGCCAGCGCCTGCAACTACGGCTAGGCCTGGCTCTCGGGGACCGGTAATGACCGACACCGAAGAGGCCGCAGCGCTCGTGCCTCTGGAGCGAGCCCCGGGGGTGGTCGCGTCGAGCGGACCCTTCCCTGTCACGTGGACGTCGCTGCGTAAAGGCCACACGACCGGCGGTGCAGAAGTCGAAGGCCGAACGGCCGCGGTGCCGTCCGTAGATCAACCGAAACTGCTGCACGGCCGCTGGATTCAACCGGGCGGCGTCGTCGTCGAGGCAGGCTTTGCGAGCGCTTTGGGCATCCACATCGGTGATCAGCTGACCCTTGGTGACACAACTGTTGACGTCGTTGGGACGGCGGCCACGGCCGCCATCCCGGCTTATCCGGACGTGTGCGCCGAAGCCGAGGGCTGCTTCATCGTGGGAAACATCAGCTCCGCCAACCCTGGACTGATCTGGGCGACGGAAGCCGACGCCGAAGACATCGCCGGGACGGACGGGCCGATCGCCTACTTCTTGAACTTGAAGCTCGACGACGCGAGCGCGGCGAACACGTTCGCCGATCGTTACAACGCGAACACCTCGCCGTCCGCTCCTCATTTGCTTTCGTGGCAGCGCATCCGCAGTGGCGATGCGCAGGTGCTGATCAAGGTTCAGGCCGTTCTCTCCACGGGCAGCTGGCTGCTCGCCCTGTTGGCGATCGGGAGTGTGGCCGTTCTTGTCGGCGGTCGCATGTCTGAGCAAACGCGCCGAGTCGGCCTGCTCAAGGCTGTTGGTGGAACACCGCGAATCGTTGCTGTCGTGCTGCTGCTCGAGCACGTTCTCGTCGGTGCGTCGGCGGCCGTTGTCGGGCTTGGGGTTGGTTGGCTTGCGGCGCCGTTGATCGACGGACCTGGCGCCGGCCTGATCGGCGCTCCGAACGCCCCATCGCTGACCGCGTCCACTGTGGGCTTGGTTGTTGTATTGGCGCTAGGGGTCGCGATCCTGGCGACCTTCGTACCCGCCGTCCGCGCCGCGCGTCAGAGCACCGTCGCCGCGCTCAACGATTCGGCGCGCCCGCCGCGCCGTCATCCGTGGGCGATCGCAGTGTCGGCGAAACTTCCCGCCCCGCTGCTGCTCGGCTTCCGGCTCGCTGCACGCCGCCCGCGACGACTTGTGCTGAGCATCTTCAGCGTTGCCGTCACCACGAGTGGTCTGGTCACCGTGCTCATCATTCATGCGACCGGGTCGAACTGGTCCCTCGGTCCGCAGGTCATGCGAGTGACCACCGTCATCTCGGTCATGCTGATCGTGCTTGCTGCGGTGAACGCCATCTTTATTGCGTGGACGACAGCGCTTGATGCGCGACATTCGGCGGCGCTCGCGCGTGCGCTGGGTGCTACTGGGCAACAGATCACCACCGGCTTGACGACCGCGCAACTACTTCCTGCTCTGGTCGGAGTACTGCTCGGCATTCCGGGTGGGATCGCCATTTACAACAACCCGAATCACACCGGCGCGACAGCGCTGCCTCCTGCGATCTGGACCGTCGCGACGATCGTCCTTACGCTGTTCACGATCGCTGTGCTCACCGCTGTCCCGACTCGCATCGGTGCACGACGGCCCGTCGCCGATGTACTGCAAGCCGAAGCGGCTTGACCTCGGGCCGAGAAACACACTTACGAACCCGCCATTGCGGTGGCCACCTCTTGAACGACATCATCGGCGACGGCCGCAGGACCACCAAAGACGCTGGTGCTGAGCGCGAGTCCATCGCGAGTGGCAAGGTAGGCGCCAATCGATGCGGGCAGCGAGCCATCTGCTGGAACAAGGAGCATCGGCTCACCAGTGGCTCCTGCTATCGGACCCGCCGCCAGAGCATCGGGGAAGTTGACGCCACTGGCAATCGATATGCCAGCGGCGTTGGGAAAGATCGCGCGAGCAACAGCTGCAGACGTTGCGTAGCGATCCGCACCGACTAGCGCTATCGCTGATGCATCTGCCGCCGCTGCGGGCCCTCCGACCGCGTAGTGCACTCCTGGGTGCGCGCGCAGGTACGTACTGGTTGTCGATGATGCGGTCGGACCGCTCGTCAGCAGGACCACGCCGTGGGTGGCCACTGCCGCGGAGACGGCGGAGAGTGCGTCGGCGTAGGTCGAGCCGTCCGCCTCGAACACCGTCCGCGGGTCGCCCAACGCGTGGGCAATCGCGAGCGCGGTACCGAACCGATCGGCACCCGCC
Organism: uncultured Actinomycetes bacterium; assembly: GCA_963799955.1. Classification (GTDB taxonomy): domain Bacteria; phylum Actinomycetota; class Actinomycetes; order Acidothermales; family Acidothermaceae; genus PALSA-607. The sequence goes on along the minus strand of CAWCZJ010000002.1, from coordinate 39,995 downwards.
AAGCGTGCGGGCTCGTCGCCCAGTGCTGTGACGGCCGAAGCGATCGACGCCGACAAGGCGGTCGTACCGCCAAGGAGGTAGACCGTTCCGCCCGGTTTCAGCACGCGCTGGATCTCGGCCCTGGTCACTTCGTCGAGCGAGCCGGACGACGTCAAGAGCAGCGGCGCGTGGTTCGCCGCAGCAAGCGGGCCGCCTGCTAACGCATCAGCGAATCCGTCGGCGCGAGCCAACACAACCGTCGATGCTGAGCCAGCCGACGGGAACGCCGACACCGACGCTGCAACCGCGGTCGATTGCCTGTCCGGACCGAACACGCGACGTGGTGAGATGACCGAAACAACGGGCGAGCCCCACACAAACTGACCGCCAGCATTGAGCAGTAACTGATGAGTGGACGGGTCGAACGCGATTGCCCCTGCGTCATAGGGCTTCTTTGTGTCGGGCGTGGTCACCCCGAGCATGGTCCAATCGGTGCCGTTCCAACCCCAGGTCTCGTTCTCGTAGCCGCCGGGAATGAACGCCCACGTACCCGGGTCGACGTGCCCGACGTCGGTATACGCAATGAGACCGCCAGCCTCGGGATCGAACACCAGCGATGGCAGATCGGCATACATGGGCAGCGCCGATGCGGCGCGCGTCCACGTGGTCCCGTCCCACAGCCAGATCTGCGGAGGCCCATTCCCATCCAGGTCAGACTGCGTCGCCAACACCATCCGCTGCACGTCAGGGTCGTAAGCCATTGAGCAAGCGCCGCCGGGTGGGCTCGTCGATGGCCGAAGGCGAAGCCAGTTCGATCCTGTCCAATTCCAGGTTTCATCGCGCGATGTCGGTAGCGACACCCCTGGCTCGAGCGAGCCGGCATCCATACCGCCGTACATGATCAGCTGCCCCGTCGCTGCGTCGTAGCCGGCACACGCAGACCATTCCGAGGCAGGCATCGCTGTCGGATGCTGCTGCGTCCAGCGAGCACCGTTCCAGGTCCAGGTCTGCATGACCGCGGCCGGTCCCGTTGCGAGTCCGACGACGCCCGTCATGACGACCTGTTTGGTCGCGGCGTCGAACACCATCGTCGAGCCCGCGCGAAGAGTCAGCGACGCTCCGACCGGCGTCCACTCCCCGCCGTCCCAGCTCCACGTCTGGGCGCCGTCGTAGGTGAGAAGTTGACCGGTCGCGGTGTCGAACACCGTGGCAACGCCGGGGGCTCCCGCGGGCGACAGCGGTGTCCAGCCAGAACCTGCGGCCGCGGCGACGCCCGATCCGAACGCCACGAGTGCTAACGCGGAGACCAGCGCGCCAAGCCTCGACGTGTGGCGTCGCACGGTCCCCCCGAATTCTGATGATCATGGGCGGAACCTCGGGAACTGCCCGAACGAACGTTACCCAGTGAATCCACGCAGCGGCACCCCCGGTCTATGACCCGGGGGTGCCACCACCCGAAGACCCCGCGCACCCCGGGCCACCCGACGTCCGCTAGCGGACGCGCGCGACGACGAGCAGGTACTCCCACTCCATCGCGCCGGTCGAGGCACCGTGGCGTCGGCCAGCGTCGACGAGCGCCGGGTCGAGTGCCGCGGTGCGCTCCGGGTCATCGGCGACGTTGCGGTACGCCGCGATCGTCGGCCCGTAGAAGCGACGCGAAGAAGTCGCGGAACTCCTCGGCCGAAGCGAACCGGTCGACCGCGCAGCATGCGCCGCTCGGCACGGAGCTCCGTGACCCGGTCGCCGAACAGCGCGCGCACGTGCGCCTCGTCGCCCCACTGCGGCCCCGGTGTCGCGCCGGGCGGCGGCGGCGGCCACGAACGGCTTCATGGTCGCGAACAGCTGCCCGATGAATCCCTCCGGCGTCCAGTTGATCAGCGCGATCCGCCCGCCGGGCCGGGTGACCCGGACCAGTTCGTCGGCGACCGGCTGGTGGAACGGCGCGAACATCACGCCGACGCACGACATGCGTGACGTCGAACCCGTCGTCGGCGAACGCCGAGGTGCTCGGCGTCGGCTTCCTGCCAGTTGATGTCCAGCCCGCGGCGGCCGAGCGCTGGCGGCCGATCTCCAGCAGCTCCGGCGTGAGGTCGGTGGCGACAACGCGAGCTCCGGCGCGCGCCGCGGGCAGGCTGGCGTTTCCCGAACCGGCGGCGACGTCGAGCACCCGCTCGCCGGGCTGCACACCGGCCGCCTCGACCAGACCGGCGCCGAGCCCGCCGACCACCTCGGTGGCGATCCGGTCGTAGTCGCCGAGCGCCCACATGGCCCGGTGCTTGGCCTTGATCGGGATCGAGCACGGTCGATGTTCCATGGCTGCTCCTCCGTTCGCGCTGAGGCGGCCGCTGGTCGCGGCCACCGGAGATGACGTTAGGGAATCGGCGCCGGCCGCGCGCATCGGTGCTGAGCACCCAAACTCGGGCGGTCGCGCGCTGGCCGGCGATGGCGGCCAGCGCGTAGCGGTCAGCCGGTCGTCAGCGAGCGCTCGCGGCCGCGGCGGCAATCCGGGCCGACCGGCCCTGCAGAGCCGAGCTTGCCGTAGACGTTCTGCAGATGCCGCTCGACCGTGCGCGTGCTGAGGTTCAGCTCGGCGGCGATCTCGTCGTTGTCGCGCCCCGCGGCCGACCAGCCGCAGTACCTCGAGCTCCCGCGGGGACAGCAGCTCCTCGAGCCGGTGCTCGGACGGCGCGGGCCTGGCCGTCGGGCTCAGGAACCGCCGCACCTCGTCGACGAACACCGGCCACGCCGGCTCGTCCTCGAGCACGATGTGGTTGTCGCTCTCCAGCGCGACCAGCCGGGCACTCGCGATGCTCGCGGCCAGATGCCGGCCGTAGCTCGAAGCTGTTCATCCGATCACCGACCGAGTGCAGGACCAGCGTCGGAACAGTCCAGCTGCGGCAGCAACGTGCTCGGCGTCCGCCGCCATCCGCTGCTGGCGCGCGACGTACGCCGTGCTCGCCGACACCGCGACCCGCTGCAGATCGTCGAGCCAGCGCATCTGCTCCTCGGTCGCCCCGGGGATCATCAGCGACGTGAAGACCCGCCGAAACGTCGAGTCGGGACGCGCCCACCCGACCTTGATCAGCTGCCCGAAGGTGTCCTGCAGTTCGCGCTCCTCGGCGGTGAGACCTTCGCGCGCCGACGAGTAGCTGCCGTAGAACAGCAGCCGCGACAACCGCTCGGGATGACGAGCGGCGTACGAGATGGCGACTGGTCCGCCCTGCGCCATCGCCATCAGCGCGAACCGTTCGAAGCCCGCGGCGTCGGCGACGGCCTCCAGGTCACCGATCCGCGCCTCGAGGCTGTGGTCGGTGACGTCCCAGTCCGACAGCCCGTGACCGCGCTCGTCGAAGCGGATGACGGTGGCGAACTTGCCGAGATCGACGAGGAAGTGCCGCCAGACCGGGCTCTCCCAGTCGAACTGCAGATGGCTGAGCCAGCAGGTCGAGATCAGCAGCGGCGGCCCGTCACCGTGCACGGCGTAGGCGATTCGGGCGCCGTCTGGCTGCCCGGCAGAACCGCACCTGCTGCTGCGGCTGGGCAGAACTCGAGCTCGCCATGTCGCAATCGTACCGCCCACCAACGCCCCGTCCGGGTCGCTGAAAAACTGTCTAGGGCCGGGACAAACCGAGCGCCGCTGCTACCGATTCGATGTAGTCGAGATGCGCGTCGATGGAGTCCAGGCCGAGCCCCATCGTCACGATCGAGAGATGGGTGCCGCCTGCATCGCGCCAGCTGTCGACCTCCGCTTGAAGACTGCCGACGCCCTCACGAGGGCGGACTACACACTCCGCGCCGAAGTCTTCGATGGAGCGGCCGTGGTCAGCTAGCCGACCGCGCAGCCACGCCCAGTTCGCGAGGACGCGGTCGACCCCACCTCCGCCGAAGAAGATGAAGCCGTCGCCGAGCCGGGCGGCGCGGTCGAAAGCCGGTTCGCCGTAGCCACCGAGCCAGATCGGGATCGAGCGCGTGGGCTTCGGTACGAGCGCGGCTCGATCGATGCGGTCGAAGCGCCCCTCGAAGTCAACGACTGGGTCGGTGAAGAGTCGGCGCAGCAGTTGGATCTGCTCCTCCTCCCGTGCGCCACGGGTCGTGAAGTCTTGCCCGAGCGCGTCGTACTCGACCGTGTTCCAACCGATGCCGACGCCGAGCCGCAGCCGTCCACCAGAGAGCAGGTCAACGTCAGCTGCTTGGCGCGCGACCAGTGCCGTCTGGCGCTGCGGCAAGATCAAGATTCCGGTGGTGAGCTCGATGCGCTCGGTGATGCCGGCGAGGTAGCCGAACATCACGAACGGATCGTGGAACGGGTCATGCTCGGTATAGGGGCCGGTCAGCGCGGGTGTTCGATCGGCGTGCACCGCACCGAGTACGTGGTCATAGGCCAACAGGTAGTCGAAGCCGAGGTCTTCGACGGCTTTGCCTATGCGCCGAACGGCGACCGGATCGCCCCGAAGCTCGGTCTGGGGATACACAACTCCGATCCGCATGGGACCAGCCTGCCACGGGCAGATGACCTGGTGCCGTCGGCCTCCAAACCAGCCACCGTCGTCACACGATGTCGCGGTGCCGAAGGACGAACGTTGCGAGCGCGTGGATGCCGACGACGCCGACGAGCAGCAGCAATCCGGACGTTGCGATCGTATGTCCAGGCCCCACACCCCCGGGACCATCGCTCGCATTCGCGCTGGCCGCTACCCATGACAGAGAGTCGTTGAGCAGGAGCCATCTGCCGACGTCCGGCGCCACCGTGGCAACGGCCCGTTCGATGACGACCAGGTACACGAGCGGGCCGATCAGAGCGGCGGCTGTGCTGCGGCCCATAGCTGCGCACGACACCGCGATCGCGCAGGCTGCAGCTGCCAGCAGCGCTATTCGGATCGCGAGAGCGATGACCGACGCGTAGGCGGTGCCGTGACCCGTTCTATGGGCAAGGGCCGATGGCAACAGAGCCAGCACCAACAGGGCCATCGCGGCCAGTGCTGCGCAGAACGTGACCGCTGCACAGGTAACCGCCCGCGAAAAGAGCACGCGCGCGCGGCGTGGCTCCCACGTGAGCAGAGTGGTCAGGGAACGGCTGGTGTAGTCCGCCCCGAGCAATGAGGCACCGAACACGAACGCCGCGAGGATCAAGGGCCCGCTGAAGGTCGCGAACGCGTTCGGGACGCCAGTGCGGACATCGAACGGGTGCTTCGCTGTGTGATGGAAGTCGACGATGCCAACTGCGACGATCACGACGACGGTCACGATGGCAATGACAACGCTCATGGACCGCCACGCAATTCGGCGCAGGTCGGCTGCCAATAGGTCGATCATCGACCGACCTCCGGTGACGTGAGACCGAAGAAGACAGCCTCCAACGTCGGCCTCTCGTGACGGATCTCGTTCACGTACAGCCCCTTGGCGGCAAGGATTTCGGTGACCCGCGCGGCGTCCGACGCATCGTGGGTGACCCGCAACTTGCCGTCAACAGCGGCTGCCTCGATGCCAGCCTCGGCGAGTGCGCTCTGTGCGGCGCGGAGGTCCGCGACACCCACGATGAGCGTTCCTACACCTGCGGTCGCCAGGACGTGACCGATCGTGCCGGAGGCGACACACCGGCCGGCGTCGATAACGGCAACTCGGTCGCAAGTCTTTTCGACTTCGTCCAGGAGGTGACTGGAGACGATGACCGTACGTCCCTCGGCGGCTAACCCGAGCAGCAGTTGGCGGATCCCCGCGATGCCGGCCGGATCGAGTCCGTTGGATGGCTCGTCCAACACAACAACCTCGGGATCGCGCAGCAGTGCTGCCGCGATGCCGAGCCGCTGACGCATACCGAGTGAGTAGGTGACGACGGGGTCGTCGGCGCGATCGGCTAAACCGGCGGCTGTAAGCGCGCGGTCGACACCAGCCGACCCGATGTTGTCGAGGCGCGCAAGCAAGGCAAGGTTGCGGCGCCCTGACATCGTTCCGGTCAACCCGGGTGTCTCAATGAGTGCGCCGACGCGGCCAATAACGCGGTGGAGATCACGCTCGCTGTCGGCTCCGAGGACCCGGCACACACCAGAGGTCGGACGAACAAGGCCGAGCATGCAACGCAACGCCGTCGTCTTGCCTGCGCCGTTCTCGCCGAGCAAACCAAAGACGCCACCGGCGGGGACTGCGAGATCGAGGCCGTCCAAGGCGAGTCGCCGCCCGTAGCCCTTCGTTACCCCGATCATCTCGATGACGGGCCCGACTACCGGCGGCCCGACTGCCAACGCAGCCCGACGGTTTACGAGCGTCGGGGGTTGTGGCTTTGTCTTAGCGGGGCGGGATCTCCGTCGCTCGCTGACCGGCCGGCGAGCGACCCACCACATCGCGACAATGAGCAGCACCCCACCGACAATGATCACGTGGAGGGTCGATCGCCTACGGGCACATAACTAAGTCCACGTAGGTAGCGTAGGGCAACAGAAACGCATTGCGGTCGAGAATCAAGCACTGCGACGCTCGCAGCATGGACATGCATTCCGGCCAAGTAACCGTGACAACGGCAACCGTGCGCAAGTTGGTGGACGAGCAGTTTCCGGCGTGGCGGTCCCTGCCGGTTACGCCTGTCACTTCACAGGGCACGGTGAATGCCATCTTTCGGATCGGTGACCAGCTAGTGGCTCGGTTCCCGCTTCAAGGGTCGGACGCCGAGGCGGTGCTGCGTTCGTTGGAATCTGAAGCGAAGGCGTCGGCTGAACTACTCGGACGCACGCGGTTCTCCACACCCGAGCCCGTTGCGATCGGCTTTCCTGGCGCGGGATATCCGCTTCCTTGGGCGGTGCAGACATGGCTCCCTGGCGTCGTCGCGACTGACAACGACCCCGGTACCGCGGTTGCGTTTGCCCATGACCTCGCTGAGTTCGTGGCGGGCGTGCGCGCAATCGACACCAGCGGCCGGCCGTTTCGTGGGACGGGCCGTGGTGGTGACCTGCAATCCCACGACGCTTGGGTCGCGACATCCTTTCGCGAGAGTGAGCAGATTCTCGACGTTCCACGACTTCGTCAGCTGTGGGCAGTGATGCGGGAGCTGCCGCGGACCGCACCCGACGTGATGACACACGGCGACCTGATTCCCGGCAACATGCTGGTGTCCGACGGACGTCTGGTCGGAGTCCTCGATGTCGGCGGCCTCGGACCCGCTGACCCAGCCCTCGACCTCGTCGCTGCGTGGCACGTACTCGAGGCCGGCCCGCGGCAAGTGTTTCGCGATGACCTCGGGTGCAACGACCTCGAATGGGAGCGCGGTAAGGCCTGGGCGTTCGAGCAGTCGATCGGTGCGGTTTGGTACTACATCGACAGCAATCAGGCCATGAGCCGGATGGGCCGGAGAACGCTCGATCGCATCACGAAGGACGCGCCGCCGGTGTGAGTTGCCACCGACCAACTCCCGGGCGTTGCGACGATCAGGTGGCGCCGGCCAGGATCGCGAAAATATCGATCATGTTGTAAGCCGCAGGGAAGTCGGCAGCCCGAAACCCAAGAGTGAGCGAACCACGCAGCTCAACACCAGGGATCCAGCATGACAACTCCGTCATGTGCAGCCGCAGCATGTCGACCTCGAGATCGACCTCGCCCGCGAAGATCGGAGGGTGAACGTCGGCGCGGTTCGCAAGCGCGGCTGTGGCCGCGGATTCGATGCGACTGCACGATTCGTCGGGGTGCAGACCCTCAGCTGCCCGGTTGCCGAAGGCCGTCTTGACCACAACAGTCGCGATGCCAGGCACGACAGACTCCGCTTCTCGAGCGAGCGTGTCGTCGCCGGTCGCAAGCACGGGCACGGCGCCGTAGTGGGCAGCGAGCGCTGCGTTAAGTCCCAGCTCGCCAAGTTCTTGTCCGTTGCACCGCACCCGCGCGATCGTGGCGCCGCTAATAGTGTGAGCGAGTACGGAGCCTGCAGTGCCAGCCCTGCCGTGGTAACCCACGAAGCAAACAGCGTCAACGCCGGCGTCGATTCCGGTCATCATCCCGTTGGCACGCGGCTCACCGCGCAACAACGTGCAACCGCGAGCCAGCCTGTCAGGCAAGACGTTCCGGAACCGCGCATGGGCGTCGCACACAACAACAGATGCGTTCGGGTCATACGCGAGGATTCCGCGTACCGCTGCGCTGGCTTCGTCGGTCATATACACGCGATTCCGTTCGTACTCCGCGTGCCCTGGAGTGACGTCGTCCGGCGAGACGACGCCAGCCACACCCTCCATGTCGACTGACACGAGTACTCGCACGACCCACCTCAGGTTTCAGAAACGGGATCCATCAACGTTCTCGGCCAACCTAGTCCAGTACTCCTCGTACGAGCGGTGCAGCCAGCCATTGACCCAGGCGCGATCTGGCTGCGCGGGCACTGCGCTGCTGGTCCGCAGCTCAAGAAGCGTTCGCTCGGCAGCATTCACCGACGCAATGACCTCTTCCAACGGGATCTCGCCGCGACGGACCCGCAACAGATAGGCGCGATGCGGCTCTGGCACCGGCAAGGTGATACGCCCGGTCGTCAGCAGTTCGGCACCCTGGACGCCGAGCCGAAGCGCATGCATCGCGAACTTCGTGTCGTACCCGTACTCGGCCACCAACTCCGGCCTGTTCGTATGTGCCTTGGAAATCCCCGTCATCGCGTCACGCTGGCTTTGCAGGTACCCGATGAACCGGTCGGCAGCAAGACGTGAGACAAATCGGTGCCCGTTCGCAACAAGCTCGGCCCCGGCTTGGTTACAGAACACGACCTCGTGCTCCGGCACAAACAGCAACAGCAACACAGTGGGATTCCCTGCCAATGCGAGGCGAGCCCACTTGCGGGCCGAGTAAATGACGACGTCGAGGTCGCCGGCTCCTGATCGATTGGCCAAGCCCCCGGGCTGGTCCCACACGGTGTGCCGTTGGTATTGCTCGAACTCGACGCTGCCCACGCCCTCGCCGACGCCCGCAGGCACGCGCGCCACTCCGGTCACGTACTCGGGAGGCTCGAGGCAGATTCCCATCTCGTCGCGATCGTCTTGGCCACCGATCGACGTCCCATGCACCCCTGATCCGACCTGCGCCCGCAAGATCATGCCGGTCTCTGCGATCTGCCTAGCCTCCTCCGATGCATGCGGATGTTGGAACCCAACCGGCAAGGCGGAGCCGTCGGCATCGGATGGCAGGTCGCTGCTCATAACCGTGGGTCCACAGGTTCGGACTCCAATGCGAGGACGGCGAACACTGCCTCGTGCACGCGCCACAACGGTTCGTTGCGGGCTGCGCGTTCGAGCGACTCCAAGCCCAGGGCGTATTCGCGCGCGGCGAGCGACCGCTTGTGTCCGAGGTTTCGTGGACGAAGTCGTTCGAGGTTGCCGGGCTCGGTGTAGTCCGGGCCGTAGATGATGCGCAGATACTCGCGACCCCTCACCTTCAATCCCGGCTGGACGAGGCCGCGCGCGCCACGCGTCAGGTTCGCGAGAGGCTTAACGACCATGCCCTCACCGCCGGCGGCGGTCATTTCCTCCCACCACGCGGTCGCCGCTGTTCGGCGTCCGCGTCGGTGGTGTCGACAACGATGTGTCGCGTCGCGATGACCAGCTCGGGATCCCCAACCGCCAACCGCGCAAGCTGACGACAAGTGCCATAGGTGGTCGCGATCGTGGTAGGTCTTGCCGTCCGTCGCCAACAACTGAAACGGCGCGATCCGGACGCCGTCCAGCCCCTCCGTCGCCCAGCAGTACCGGCGGTAGGCGTCGGTGAACGCGTCGGCGTTGCGCAGTCGTGACCGGGTGCGCTTTAGAAGGTCACCGACATCTACCCCGTGCCCGAACGCCTGCTGCAACGCGTCGACAGCGACCGGGAGCGCCGAGCGCGCTGCGGCACCAACTGCGGCGTACTGGGTACGCAGGAGCTCCTCAGCTTTTGCGCTCCACGGCAACAGTTCGGCGTCCAGCAAGATCCAGTCGGTTTCCAATTCGTTCCACAGGCCCGAGGTCTCTACTGCGGCGCGGAGGCGTTCAAGTAGTTGCGCGGTGAGTGTGGGGTTGAAGAACGGCCGACCGGTACGCGTGTAGACGGCGCCGGTCGCCCCGCCGGGGGCCCCGAACCTGGCGGCCGCCACCGATGCGTCTCGGCAGACAAGCGCAACCGCGCGCGAGCCCATGTGTTTCTCCTCGCACACCACCTGCGCAATACCGTCAGCGCGATATGCGGAGAATGCCTCGGCGGGATGTTCAAGCAGATCAGGATGCGCGGACGTCGCGACCGGGCTCATCGTCGGCGGGAGGTACAACAGCCAACGAGGGTCGACCGCGAATCGGCTCATGACCTCGAGCGCGGCGGTTGCGTTCTCGGCCGCGACCGTTATCCGCCCATGGTGCGACAGTCTCGACAACTCGCCGGCCGATGACATCAGCGATGTCGAGTACATCGGGATCACGACGACCCGCACCTTCGAACGCAGGCGGCAACTGGCCGGCGTCCAAGAAAGGCTTGGCAGGTTCGTAGTAAACCCGCTCAGCCTGAACGGCGACGACCTCCTTCTCCGGATAGCGCAGCGCCGACAGCTTGCCGCCGAACACACAGCCGGTGTCGAGGCACAACGTGTTGTTAATCCATTCGAGCTGCGGTACCGGCGTGTGCCCGTACAGCACCATTGCCCGACCGCGGTATTCGTTTGCCCATGCGTACCGCACCGGTAGCCCGTATTCGTCGGTCTCGCCCGTCGTGTCGCCGTAGAGAGCGAACGTACGAACACGCCCCGAGGCACGCCCGTGATACGACTCCTTCAGCCCCGCGTGTGAGACAACTAGGCGGCCCTCGTCCAGTACATAGTGCGACACCAACCCATCGATGAAGTCGTCGACAGCTGAACGGAACTCCTCAGGTTCAGCAGCCAACTGCTCGAGCGACTCCGCAAGCCCGTGCGTGACCTGCACGTTGCGGCCACGCATCGCACGCAGCAGCTTGTTCTCGTGATTTCCAGGGACGACGAGGGCGTGGCCGGCAGCAGCCATGCCCATCGCAAGACGCAGCACTCCTGCGGTGTCGGGCCCGCGGTCGACCAGGTCGCCGAGCAGAATTACAGTGCGCCCTTCGGGATGTGCGGCGTCGACCGGCCGTCCGGCGTCGTCGCGAACAATGACGTAACCGAGTTCTCCGAGCAGCGTCTCCAACTCTGCACGGCAGCCGTGAATGTCGCCGATGGCGTCAAACGGGCCGGGCACGTGGCGGAGGTCGTTGTACAGCCGCTGTCGCAGAACTGTGGCCGACTCGACTTCTTCGGGCGTGTGAAGCACGTGCACCGTCCGAAAGCCCTCGCGCTGAAGCCCCCTCAGTCCGCGTCGAAGATCCGAACCCTGGCGCCGCAACACGTGCGAGCCAAAGGTTCTGTCGGCGCGTGCTTCGTTGCGTTCCGCGCACAGCTTCTCGGGCATGTCGAGCACGATCGCCACCGGCAACACATCGTGCGCACGGGCGAGGTCGACCAGTTCCTTGCGAGATGCAGGCTGCACGTTCGTCGCATCGATAACAGTGAGCCGGCCAGCGGCGAGCCGCTTCGCGGCGATGTAGTTGCAGCACCTCGAACGCGTCTTTGCTCGCCGCCTGGTCGTTCTCGTCGTCCGACACGAGGCCGCGACAAAAGTCCGACGACAGCACCTCCGTCGGCTTGAACTGACGCGCGTGCGAACGTCGACTTGCCCGAGCCGGACACGCCGATCAAGACGACAAGGCAGAGCTGCGGAATGGTGAGCTCGCGCGGCTCGGCTGCAAGCTCGGCGGCTTCGGTCATGCGCTCACGACCTCCTCCGCGCTCGCACCGACGAGCCGACTGAAGACCGCCATCTGCGTCGGCGGCCCAACCTCGGGATCGTCCGTCCCGACGGCGACGAAGCGCACGCGCGTATGCCGTAGCCTCTGCGGCGCTCGCTTCGGCCCAGCCTCGGAACTCAGCACGAGTCCATTCGAATCGGTGGTCGCGATGCCGCATGGTGCCCGGCTCCATGCCTTCGAACCGAACGTTGTGCTCCACGTTCGGAGTCGTCACGACGACCGTCAGCGGCTTGGCGTGGCCGAACACTGCGCGCTCCAACGCACCGAGCCGTGACGGATCGACGTGCTCGATGACTTCCATCGAGACGGCCGCATCGAATCCTTCGAGTCGCGCATCGCGATACGTCAACGACGACTGGAACAGGGTGATCCGTGAGCGCTCGCGCTCCGACATCCGGTCAAGCTTCAGCTTGCGGGTCGCCACTTCGAGCGCGCGCCATGAAACGTCACTACCGACGATCTCGATGAAGCTACGGTCGTCGAGCAGCACGCGGAGCAGTGCACCATCTCCACATCCGAGGTCGAGGACGCGTCGTGCACCCTCCGCACGCAACACCGACAGCACGGTGCCTCTGCGCTGCTCAGCGAGCGGCACCGGCTTCTCGCCCGGTTCAGCAACGTCGATCGTGACCTGTGCTGCGTCGGTCGCGTTGTCGATCTGCTCCTCGGTCGCGTCATCGATCTCGGCGAGCCGGCTGACTGCGGTTCTGGACGAGCTCGCGTGCGGTGGGCAAGGTAGCGGCGGGTGATGAGGTCACGGTCAGGATGCGTCGCGAGCCAGCCCTCCCCGGCGCGGATCAGCTTGTCGACCTCGTCGGGCGACACCCAGTAGTGCTTGGCGTCGTCGAGCACCGGCAGCAGCACGTAGAGGTGGTTGAGCGCCTCCGCCAACCGCATCGTGCCACTGAGGGTGACGTCGAGGTAGCGCGAGTCACCCCAGCTCGGGAACGTCTCGTCCAAGCAATGACGTCGTCGCCGTCGACCTGCCATCCGAGCGGCTCGAAGAATCGCTTCAGCAGATCGACGGAACCGCGGCACGGCACCGCGGGGATGCGAATCTCGAGCGGCAACTCGGACGCGGCAAGCTCGGGCCGAGCGTCGCAGCGGCCGGCCATCGCGGTTCGGAAGACCTTCGCCATCGCGACGGCGAGCATGCTTGACGCCGCATAAGGCCGGTCGTTGACGTACTGGCCAAGCGAGAACGCCTCGCTCGACGGGCCCTTGCGCCCCCGAACGAGCGCGATCGGGTCGACCTCGAGCAGCAACGCGACGGTGCATTTCTCGTCGGTCGCCTCGGGGTAGAAGACGTGGGCCGTCCCCACCGAGACATCGAAGGTCTGCGCCTTGGCCGGGTGCTTGTGGAGCAAAAACCCAAGATCGGACGCCGGGGCGCGCGTCGTCGTGATGGTCAGCAGCACCTCAGCTCCTGTCTCAAGCCGGGTGCACCGCGCTTGCGTGATCGTTGCGGTCGTGTGTGCCGCATACCCCTATCGTGCCTGCTCAGGCCTGTGCGCACTCAGTATTACCCGGCCGGACCACTCATTCGATACCGCTTCGCACCCCTCAGGGAGCCGATCTAGGGTTAGCTGCCATGGACATCACCGAGTTGATTCTCGAGCAGCATCACGAGCAACGCCGCGCGTTCGCGATGCTTGACGAACTCGCCGACGATCCAGTGGCGCTTGCCGCGGTGTGGTCGCGGCTCGAGGTCTTGCTGGAAGTGCATGCCAAGGCGGAGGAGGAGTTCTTCTACCCGCGGTTGTTGCAGATCGGTGCCAGGGGCAAGGACGAGAAGCACGTCGACGACGAAGTCAAGGATGCGGTGAAGGACCACAACGAGATCCGTGACGGCATCGCGAAGGTCCGGTCGCATCGGCCCGGCACCAAGGTGTGGTGGGCCGCGGTGCAGGAAACGCGCGAGGCGAACGACGACCACATGGCCGAAGAGGAGCGCGACGACCTGCCCGACTTCCGCAGGTTCGCCGACCTGCAGACTCGTCACGACATCGCGGTGCAGTTCATCACCTACGAAGGCCAGCACGCGGCGGGAATCGTGCCGCAGGACCAAGATCCCGACACCTACGTCGAGGAGAACAGCTAGGTCCCGTGTGCCCGGCTACGTTACGTGACTGGCCGAGCGCGACATTTCCTGACCGTTGACCTCAGCTGCAGCCGCTGGTGCTTCCGCAGCCTTCGCAGACGTAGCAACTTCCGGCCGGACGCATCTTCGTGCCGCAGCTCATGCACAGCGGCGCGTCGGCTGCCGTACCGAGTTGCCGCTCGAGCAATTCGGTCGACGAGTGCACCTCGTCGTCCACCGGCTTGGCACTTGCCGCCTCGGGAATCTCGGGCGTCGACGGCTTCACGATCGGCGCCGATTGTGAGATCGAGTCGACGTACTCCAAGTCGTCGTCGATGACCGGTGCGCTTGTGTCGTCGCCGTACTTCGACGCGACAGTCTGCGCCCGCTCGTCCGCGGTGAAGATGCCGAGCTCGGCACGGTTGTCGAACGGCAGGTAGTCGAGCGCGAGCCTGCGGAAGATGTAGTCCATGATCGACTGCGCCATCCGCACGTCGGGGTCGTCGGTCAAGCCGGCCGGGTCGAAGCGCATATTGACGAACTTCGACACGAACGCCTCGAGCGGCACTCCGTACTGCAGCGCGATCGAGATGGCGATGGAGAACGCGTCCATCACGCCGGCCAGCGTCGATCCCTGCTTGCCGAGCTTGAGGAACACTTCGCCAAGACCGTCGTCCGGGTAGGAGCCGGCGGTCAGGTAGCCCTCGGCGCCCGCGACTGCGAACGACACGGTCTGCGACGGACGACGCTTCGGCAGACGCTTGCGAACTGGCTTGTATTCGCCCGGCGCCGCGACCGCAACGTCGGTCTTCTTCTCCCGCGCATCGGTCAGCGGCTGGCCAACCTTGCAGTTGTTCCGGTAGATCGCGAGTGCCTTCAGGCCGAGCTTCCAGCCTTCGTAGTAGACCTCTTCGACTTCCTCGACAGTCGCCGTCTCGGGCAGGTTCACGGTCTTGGAGATGGCACCCGAAATGAATGGCTGCACCGACGCCATCATCCGCACGTGACCCATCGCCGAGATCGAGCGCACACCCATCGCGCAGTCGAAGACGTCGTAGTGCTCAGGCCGAAGTCCTGGAGCGTCGACCGGGTTGCCGTGCTCGGCGATGTATTCGACGATCGCCTCGACCTGCTCCTCCTGGTATCCCAGGTTGCGCAGGGCACGCGGCACCGTCTGGTTGACGATCTGCATCGAGCCGCCGCCGACGAGCTTCTTGAACTTGACCAATGCGAGGTCAGGCTCGATGCCGGTGGTGTCGCAATCCATCATCAAGCCGATGGTGCCGGTCGGTGCGAGCACTGAGGCCTGGGCGTTGCGCCAGCCGTTCTGCGCACCGATCTGCAGGCCCTCTTGCCATGCCCTGCTCGCCAGCCGGATGACTTCGCGGTCGATGATGCCGACGCTACGGATCGAGTCAGACGCAGCCGCGTGCTTGCGCATCACCCGAGTGTGGGCTTCGGCGTTGCGTGCGTAGCCCTCGTACGGACCGACGATGCCGGCCAACTCAGCCGACCGCTTGTAGGCGGTTCCTGTCATGAGCGACGTGATGCCGGCGGCAAGCGCGCGGCCACTGTCGGAGTCGTACGCGTGACCCGTCGCCATCAACAGAGCACCCAGGTTCGCGTAGCCGATGCCGAGCTGACGGAACTTGCGCGTTGTGTCACCGATCTTCTCGGTCGGGAAGTCGGCGAAGCAGATCGAGATGTCCATCGCCGTGATGACGAACTCGACGACCTTCGCGAAGGTGACCGCGTCGAAGCTGTCGTCGTCCTTCAAGAACTTCATCAGGTTCAACGACGCGAGGTTGCACGACGAGTTGTCGAGGTGCATGTACTCCGAGCACGGGTTCGATGCCGTGATGCGGCCGGTCTCAGGAGTCGTGTGCCAGTCGTTGATCGTGTCGTCGTACTGGATGCCCGGGTCGGCGCACTCCCAAGCGGCCTGCGCCATGCTGCGCATCAGTTTCTTGGCGTCGACGGTCTCGATGACCGAGCCGTCGGTGCGTGCCTTGAGCCCGAATTCCTTGCCCTGCTCGAAGGCGCGCATGAACTCTTCGTTCACTCGCACCGAGTTGTTGGCGTTCTGGTACTGCACGCTCGACATGTCGCGACCGCCGAGGTCCATGTCGTAGCCGGCGTCGCGCAGCACGCGGATCTTGTCTTCCTCGCGTGCCTTGGTCTCGATGAACTCTTCGATGTCGGGGTGGTCGACGTCGAGGATGACCATCTTCGCCGCGCGACGAGTCGCGCCACCCGACTTGATCGTGCCGGCACTCGCGTCAGCACCACGCATGAACGAGACCGGGCCGGAAGCGGTGCCACCGGAGGACAACAGTTCCTTCGACGAGCGGATGCGGGAGAGGTTGACGCCGGAGCCCGAACCGCCCTTGAAGATCATCCCCTCTTCCTTGTACCAGTCGAGGATCGAATCCATCTTGTCGTCGACGGCGAGGATGAAGCACGCAGACACCTGCTGCGGAGCCGACGTCCCGACGTTGAACCACACCGGCGAGTTGAAGCTGAACACCTGGTGCAGCAACGCATAGGTGAGCTCGTGCTCGAAGATCGTGGCGTCGTCGACGGTGGCGAAGTAGCCGTTGACCTGGCCGGCCTTCACGTAGGTGAGCACGACTCTGTCGATGAGCTGCTTGAGCGACCACTCGCGCTGCTCGGTGCCGACGGCCCCGCGGAAGTACTTGGTGGTGACGATGTTGGCGGCGTTGACCGACCAGAAGTCGGGGTACTCGACCCCGCGCTGCTCGAAGTTGATGGTGCCGTCACGCCAGTTCGTCATGACGACGTCGCGACGCTCCCAGGTGACTTCGTCGTAGGGGTGCACGCCGGGCGTGGTGTAAACCCGCTCGATGCTCAAACCCCGCCCTGAAGCCCGCGGCCCCACCGTAATCGGGTCGCTTTGGGTATCACGAGACGTCTCTGTCATGCGTATCTCCTCCACTGAGTACAACACCACTACCGGCTGCCGGATTTCCCCCGGCCGGGATCGTTTTTGGTTGCGCGTTAGGGCTTTGCGGGCTGCGCAAGGCCCCGCTGCAGGTCACGTTCAGCACGTAGTAACGCGATCTCGGCCTCGAACGCCTCGAGTGAATCGAAGCCTCGGTAGACCGAGGAAAACCGCACGTAGGCGACGTCATCGAGGTCGCGCAAAGGCGCGAGGACGGCGAGTCCGACGTCCTGGCTCGAGATCTCGCTACAGCCGCTGGCCCGCAGGTCGTCTTCGACCCGCTGGGCAAGGAATGCGAGCGCGTCTTCGTCGACTGGGCGGCCCTGGCAAGCCTTTCGGACGCCGGCGACGACCTTGGCCCGCGAGAACGGCTCGGTCACGCCCGACCGCTTGACGACGGCGATCGACGCGGTCTCCAGGGTGGTGAACCGGCGGCCGCACTCCGGGCAGGATCGCCGACGACGGATAGCGGTTCCGTCGTCGGTGACCCGGCTGTCGACGACCCGGCTGTCGGTGTGGTGGCAGAAGGGACAAAACACTGTCGCCCTCCACTTCCCACACCGAGCCAGCCGGGCCGATTCCCCTGAATGTGTTCTTTGACGCCTTCCCCGGCGCCGCTCACAGACCCGCCCGGCGCCTTCCGCGGGAGACTTTTGGAGGAGTCCCGTGGACACACTTGTGGACGAACCTGTGCGCAAACACCCCCCAGCTGTGCTCAAGTCCCCTCCGCCTGGGCACAACCTGTGGAGAACTACATCCATGTAAGTACTAGATGTAGGGGTCAGACGTTAGGCGGAACAGAGGCGGTGCGCAAGAGCTTTCGCGAACTACGCAGGCCGGACGGCGTGTCGCGGGCGTGTCGTCGGGCCGCGCCGCTTGGGCCGGGTTGGGGACCCCGGTGAATCGGCCGCTCATGAGGGGACGGCCAACGTCTCGCCGGCCTGCAGACCGGTGCCCGAGAGGTGGTTGAGCACGATGATCTGCTGGACCGTGGCCCGCGGATCGGCGTGCGGCGCGACCTGCGTGGCGATGCCCCAGAGCGTCTGACCAGGCTGGACGACGATGCTGTGCGAGGCCGCGGGCGGGCTGATCGAGCCGGCCGTGAACGACAGCGTCGTTGCCCAGCGAGAAGCCGAGCAGCATGCACAGAACCGCGGCCACCAGCAGTGCGAGCCGACCACGCCGGGTCAGCCGAATGTGGCCAGCCGTAAGGCTTTTCGTCGCCGAACGCGGAACGCCCGGACGCGCGGCGCATCGGTCTCGACCAACCGCAGCGGGGTCGCCCGCTCGAACGGTGGCACGAGGCTGATCACCAGCGGTGGCAGCAGTTCGGTCTGCCGGCACGTCGGTCTTCGGGCAGCGCACTCGCAGTCGCGCGAGCCGGCGGGCACGGGAACTCGGCGAGGTCGAGCACGCGGGTCGGGCTACCGGACGTTGGCGCGTCGGACCGGGCTGAGGAGCGTGGGCTGCGGGCTCATGAAGACCTCCGGGGAAGGAAGTGCGGCGCTCGGGTGACCTCGAACGGATGTTCGATCGAACGCCTGTACGAAGTTGTACCCCATCCCGCCGACAAAACCACGACACGTTCGAACAGATGTTTGAATGCGTGTCGGGAAAGGACTACCGTCGGGCAACCGACCACCGATCCAGCCGATCAAGAAGGGGCGAGGTCATGTCGCCAGGGGACGCAGAAGGTTCAGGCCCGCTCGCCGGCGTCAGCGACTTCCCGGACGGTCCGCCCGACGAGACCGGCCTGACCCCGCGCCAGCACCGGGTCCTCGACGTGATCCGCGACTCCGTCGAGCGGCGCGGCTACCCGCCGAGCATGCGCGAGATCGGCGAACAGGTCGGGCTGACCTCCACGTCCAGCGTCGCCCACCAGCTGACCACCCTGCAGAAGAAGGGCTACCTGCGCCGCGACCCGAACCGCCCCCGCGCCGTCGAGGTCCGGATTCCAGGCGAGGTCGCCGGCACCTCGACGTCCGAGCCCCGCGGCGCACCAGCGCAGAACGCGCACGCGAGCAGGCACCCTTCGACGAGACCGAGAGCGGCGACGCGCGCCAGGCCACCGCCTACATCCCGCTCGTCGGCCGCATCGCCGCCGGTGGCCCGATCCTCGCCGAGCAGGCCGTCGAGGACGTGTTCCCACTCCCCCGCAACGTTGTCGGCGAAGGCACCCTGTTCATGCTGAAAGTCGTCGGCGACTCGATGGTCGACGCAGCGATCTGCGACGGCGACTGGGTCGTCGTGCGCCAACAGTTGGCTGCCGAGAACGGTGACATCGTCGCGGCGATGATCGACGGCGAAGCGACCGTCAAGACGTTCAAGCGGCGCGACGGCCACGTCTGGTTGATGCCGCACAACCCGAACTACGCACCGATCCCGGGCGACAACGCGACGATCCTCGGCCGCGTGAGCGCGGTCCTGCGCAAAGTCTGATCAGCTAGCGGCCCGGTTAGGGTCGTGACGATGGACGACGAGCAGGTGCTGGCCAGCGACGGCGTCACCTACGTGGTGCAGGTCGGCGACACGGTTCGGCGCCCGGTGCGGCCGTTCACCGCGACGATCCAGACCTACCTGAAACACCTGCACGACAAGGGTTTTCACGACGCGCCGACTCCCTTGGGCTATGACGAGCAGGGCCGCGAGGTGCTCTCCTTCGTCGCAAGGCGACGTCCCGCAGGAACCACTGCCCGACTACGCCTGCACCGACGAGGTTCTGACGCCGCTCGGCAAGTTGATCCGACGCCTTCACGACGCGGCAGCCGACTTCGTACCACCCGTCGATGCTGTGTGGGGAGGCATCCCCGGGACGCCAGCAGGCGTCGTCCCGCTGTTCGAAAAGCCTGAGCTCATCGCCCACCAGGACTACTGCCCGGGCAACGTCGTCTTCCGCGACGGCCTGCCCGCGGCGTTCATCGACTTCGACCTCAGCCGCCCTACGACGCGCGTCGCCGACCTCGTCAACGCCATGTACTGGTGGACCCCGCTCATGCATCCAAGCGACAGACCACCAGCCATGCGGGACGCCGATGTGCCGGCGCGGGTGCGGATCCTGGCCGATGCGTACGGCATGACGCCAGAGCAGCGGGCACTCGTCGTCCCGACAGCTTTGCAGCGCGCAGCCAACTCGATACCGGCAATGCGCGCCGCGGCGGAAGCAGACGCGGTGTTTCGGAGTTGGTGGGATGGAGCGGCCTCGAAGGGAAGCTGCTGCGGGCGCAGGAGTGGCTGGCCGACCGAGGCCCCCCGCATCAACGCCGCGCTGCTCGACTAGCGTGGACGCATCTGGTCACGCCTTCAACTATTGAGTGGGGCACTACATGGCAGAGCCGAACACCACGCCACCCGCTGACGTCTCGCTTGCAGCGCTGCGCAACTCGCGCGCGCGGCTGGTCGAGAACGCGACGCCGCTGACTGCCGAGCAAGTGCGCATGCAGTCGTACGACACGGAGTGGTCGGTCGCTCAAGTGCTGTCGCACATCGCCACCGGATCCATCTTCTTCAAGTTCATCCTTGAGGCGGGCCTGGCCGGCGAGCCGGCACCCGGCGGCGAGGTCATGCAGCCGATCTGGGCCGAGTGGGACGCGAAGACTCCCGAAGACCAGGCGCGCGACGCCATCGTGGCGGACGGCGAGCTAATAGCCGCGTTCGAGGCGCTCGACCGAGCAGCAGCGCGACGACTGGCAGCTCAACTTCTTCGGCACGGATCGCGACTTCGCCGGCCTGGTCCAGATGCGACTGGGTGAGCACTCGATACACACCTGGGACTTCGTGGTGGCCCTCGACCCGAAGGCGCAACTGCTTCCCGACGCGGTCGATCTGCTTATCGACTCCCTCGAGCCACTGGTTGCGCGGGCCGGAAAGCCACTCGACTATCAGCTCGTCGTCGGGATCGAGACCGAGGATCCAGCTCGCAACTTCGTGCTCACCGATCGATGCTGACGGCGCGACGCTGGGCCCGCTCGACGCGCGATTTGAAGCGGACAGCCTGCTCGCGCTACCGGCGGAGGCGTTCATCCGCCTCGTCTACGGCCGCCTCGATCCCGAGCACACCCCGCCCGGCGTCGAGGATCCGATTCTCGAGACATTGCGAACGGTCTTCGTCGGTTTCTAGCTGTTCAGCAGGTCGCTGTCGTAGGCGATCGGATCCTCGAGGTGTGCTTCCCACACCTCGAGGCGATCGTCGGCGAGCAATTCGTCGATCAGCGCGCGCGATCCGCCGACGTACGTGCAGAACAGGTCGATCTCGGTCGCCACGCACCACGACACGTCGTCGGGCCAGAAGAGGTTCGGCGAGTGTGGCAGGAACCATTCGGCGGTCGGCCAATCACCGATCTCGAGCGCAGCATCGAGCGGGCCGCTGAACAGCACGTACTTGCGTTGCGGCAACTCGAACGCGGGCGTCGCCACCACTCACCCAGCCGTAGCCCTCCCACACGGCGAACCAGCATTGCTGCGCGGCAGCCGTGTGTCGCGCGAGGACGTCGAGCAGCGCACGCGAGCGACTCGGGCTCGAGGTCACCTTGGTCGGGAACCGAGCCTGTCCATGCGGCGGAATCAACGTCGTAGTCGTTCGGTCCAACTCCGACGAGGGCGTGGAACTGCATCAGCGCGTGCGCGACCTTGCCAGTCGCCGCGGCAACCTCGCTCCAGCGCACCTGCTCGTCGGCGGAGTCGGCCGGATGCAGAATGCGCGCGTAGGCCTCGAAGCCGCCCGGGATCACGCCGCGCACACCCGACGCGAACGCACCCAGTCGCGGCGCGATCCACGCCGCCGCGCTCAGGTCGTCGGTTTGCACAAGCCGGTCAGCTGACACCAGCGCAGTGTGTCACTCACGCTCGCCAACCCCGCACCTATTCCGGGCGGCGCGCCTCTACGTGATGCAGAACTCGTTGCCCTCCGGGTCGGCGACCGTGACCCACGAGTTCGGTCCCTGGCTCGCACGATGCAGGAACGTGGCGCCACGCGCCTGCACCTCTTCAAGGACCTTCTCGATGTTGTCCTTGCCCACCCGCACGTCGAGGTGCATGCGGTTCTTGACCGTCTTCGCCTCGGGCACCAGCTGAAACAGCATGCGCCTCCGCGACGGAGACGCCGGCTCTTCGGGAGCGAGGATTGCCGCGCCCTCGCGCCAGACCAGGACGCCCTTGTGGAGCTGCGTATCCGCGTCGGTCGCGAATCCCTGCGCGATCATGTCGCGGATGAACTCCTCGTCGCTCGGCTCGACCTCCCACCCGAGCGTCTCGGCCCACCAATCGGCGAGCACGTGCGGGTCAGCAGAATCAACAGTTACCTGAAAGTAGTAGGCCATGCGCCGAACCTATGACCGGCCGCCGACAGAACGACGTCAAAGGGTCGCGTCGTCGAGGGTCGGCTGCTCATGGACGACCGGCTTCCGTCGTCCGCCTGCTGCTTCGTCTAGCGCACGCAACGACGAGCGGACGACGGCCGGATCCGTCGTGAACCAGAACGGCGGCAGCGACGCGCGCAAGAAACCCGCGTAGCGGGCGGTCGCCAACCGCGAGTCGAGCACCGCGATGACGCCGCGATCGGTCCGCGACCGCAACAACCTCCCGGTTCCCTGCGCAAGTAACAACGCGGCCTGCGCCGCCGCGACGGCCATGAAACCGTTGCCACCTGCATCGGCGACGGCCTTCGACCGCGCCGACATCAACGGATCGTCGGGCCGCGGGAACGGGATGCGGTCGACCACAACCAGCTGACACGACGCCCCTGGCACGTCGACGCCCTGCCACAACGACAGCGTGCCGAAAAGGCACGACTCCGGCTCGGCCGCGAACTGACGCACCAGCTCTGCGGTGGAGTCTTCACCCTGACAAAGAATGGGGACGTCGACCAGTGACCGCAACGCCTCGGCTGCATCGACGGCGGCGCGCATCGACGAGAAAAGCCCGAGCGTGCGACCGCCAGCAGCCTCGATGAGTTCGGCCAACTCAGTGAGCGTTTCCGGTGCGGCGTGCCGTCGCGCCCAGGAGGCGGAAGATGCTTTGCCACATAGAGAATTCCCTGCCGGCCGTGGTCGAACGGCGACCCCGCATCGAGCCCGACCCAGCCGGGGTGACCGTCACTGGCAGCACTGGCAGCGTGCAAGAGACCGAGCCCTGCGGCGACGGGCTCGAAGCGTCCGCCCAAGGTCAACGTTGCCGACGTGAGTACGACAGTGCGCTGATCGAACAACGCCTTGCGCAACAACTCTGCGACGTGCAGCGGCGCGACGCGCAACACAACTCCACGCCGATCCTCCGACGCCGTCCAGATCACGTCGTCGTCAGAGTCCTTGAGCAGTCGCTCGGCGGTATCAAACACTGCCTCGACCGCGACGCGGGCCTGGCGTCGCACGACCTCGACGTCGGCGTCCGCCTCGGCGCTCGCCTTGGCGGCGGTGTCAGGAGTGGCCATCACGCCGAGAGTGGCCCGCGCCGCGTCGCGGACTAGCGCGATCACTTCGACGAGCGAGGTTGGCAGTGGCGTGAGCCGGCCGATCGGCGCGGATGTCAGCACATCGCCCAGCGCTGCGGCAGCCTCTGCGAGCTGGGCCGACTCGTCCGCGGCGAGTCGATGACAGCGCGCTGCGGCGCGCTCGACGATCCCGCCGGTCAACTCCTCGGTCGCAACGCCAGTGACCCGGTCGACCAACTCGTGCGCCTCGTCGATGACGACGACGTCGTGCTCCGGCAGCACGTCGACCTCACTCAGCGCATCGATCGCGAGCAGCGCGTGATTCGTGACGACGACATCGGCGCGCATCGCTCGCATCCGCGCAGACTCAGCGAAACAGTCTGCGCCGTAAGGACAATTGGTGGCGCCAAGACACTCGCGCGACGAGACGGCGACCTGACTCCACGCCCGCTCGCTGACACCGGGCAGCAACTCGTCGCGGTCGCCGGTATCGGTGGTGTTCGCCCATTCGGTGATGCGCACGACGTCACGACCGAGCGCCGATGTCGGCCCGGTGGCGCCTGAACGCGTTGGGCCAGCTGGTTCTACGTCGTCGAAGAGACCGTCCTGCTCGGCGTCTGGGCCGGCGTGGAGTCGTTGCAGGCACAGATAGTTACGACGTCCCTTCAGGATCGCGAAGGTTGGCGCAACCGGCAGTGCGGGCGCGAGCGACTCGGCCAGCCGCGGCAGGTCGCGCTCGATCAGCTGCCGTTGCAACGCGATCGTGGCCGTCGCCACGACGACTGGTCCGCGAGGCGGCGGCAATCATCGGACGACGCCCGGCTGCGGTGGCGCCCCGTCCGACGACCGCGCCCCTCGTCGTCCGGCTCGTCATCTTCTTGTCGGTCTTCGGCTTCGAACCGGTGCGTCCATTGCCAGCGCGTGGCGAATCGCGGGGACGAGGTAGGCGAGGCTCTTGCCGGTGCCAGTGCCCGCCTGAACGAGGAGATGATCACCCGAGAGCATCGCGTGCTCGACGGCGCGGGCCATCGTCAGCTGGCCGTCGCGGGCCTCGCCACCGATCCCGGCGACCGCGAGGGCGAGCAGGTCCTCGACGGCGGGAATCTTCGGTGCGGCCACGGCTCGAAGGGTAGCTGGCGGAGCGAGGCACTGGTGCAGCTGATTCACATGCGCGCGTCGAGGTTCGTCTTCGCTGTCGGTTGGGCGGCGTTTTGGATCTACTGGATCGTCGCTGCGATCGCCACGAGATCCAGCAAAGCGAGCGCGCATCTCCTGGGCGCGCGAGTTGCGGATCAGGGTGGTCCTTTCGTTGTCACGATCGTCTTGATTCGGTTAGGAGCTTTCCGCGGTCACGGCCTCGGCACTCGATCCATGGCGCGCCGGAGTCGGGCTCGTGCTCTTCGCTGCTCGGGCTCGCGTTCTCGATCTGGGCCCGCATCAACATCGGGCGCAACTGGGGCGGCCCGATGACGCAGAAGGAACGACACGGATTTGGTGACCACCGGGCCCTACCGCCTCGTCCGGCATCCCATCTACTCCGGGATCCTGGTCGCGAGCGTCGGCACCGCGGTGGCGTCTGAGACTGGACGTGGCTGATCGTCGTGGCCCTCGTCGGCGTCTACTTCATCTACAGCGCCGTCGCCGAGGAACGCAACCTGGCTAACGCAGTTCCCCGACACGTACCCGGCGTACAAACGACGCGACCAAGATGCTGGTGCCCTCATCTTCTAGCTGGCTACTCCGGGTACTTCGCTTCCGATTCGCCGTGTGGTGTTGTGCATGTTCCAGAGCAAGTCGGCGAGATGGTCAGGGCTGACTGTTGGTCCCCAGTACCTGCCAGTGCCGGCCGCGTCGGCTTGCACGGTGTAGGTGTGAAACGCGCTGTTCTCGATGACCGCGCCGATGTAGAGCATGCCGACGTAAACGCCTTTGTCGGCCACCTCGGCGTGCAACGACTGCAGGTAGTTGCGCTGCGCAGCCTGCGCTGGTCCGGACCCGCTCATGTTCGGCAGACCATGCAGAGTGCTGGCGCCTTGCGCGGTCAGGATGGCGCCGGAGCCCTGCTCGATCATGTGCGGCAGGAACTCCTGCACCAGCGCGATGTGCGTGTAGAAGAGAAGCGGCATGAAGTCTTCGGCACTGCGCGGTGTGAGTTCCACCGCGGGAACGAACCCTTGGCCTGGGGTGGGCGCGTAGTACATCGCGTCGAGTTCGCCGATTGCAGCGCGAATCCGTTCACCTAATGCAGCGGACGCCGGCGGTGTCGGCCAAGTCGGCGGTAACCACGTGCGCACTGACCCCGAGGTTGCTCAGATCCTTCGCGAAGGCATCGAGTCCTTGCTGGTTGCGGGCGACGAGCACGACGTCGTAACCCTCTTGCGCGTAGCGGCGAGCGATGGCCCGGCCGAGACCTGGGCCAGCCCCGAACACGGCGATCGACCTCGCCATGCGGCACCTCTCGCGACTGTGCGGCACTCAAAATCAGCGGTCAGTTCAGTCGAGGCAGAACTCGTTGCCTTCGACGTCCTGCATCACGATGCACGACTCGTTGTCGTCATCGGCGGGCAGTAGTCGCACGCGCACCGCGCCGAGCGGGATCAGTCGCGCACATTCGGCCTCGAGTGCGGCCAAACGCTCTGCACCGACGAGACCAGTGCCGACCCGCACGTCGAGATGCACCCGATTCTTGACGACCTTGCCTTCGGGAACGCGCTGAAAGAACAGTCGCGGGCCGACACCGGACGGATCGATGCACGCGAACGCCGAGCCCTGCTGCTCAGGTGGCAGCGCGCGATCGAAGTCGTCCCACGAAGCAAACCCCGGCGGTGGCGGCGGCACGATGTATCCCAACACCTCGCACCAGAAACGAGCGACCCGCTCAGGTTCTGCGCAGTCGAACGTGACTTGGAACTGTCTGATCAATGCCATGCGCAAAGCCTAGAGGCGCGAACTCAGGCTTCGGTGACCCCGGCGACCGCATAGGCCGCCAGTTCGCCGGCGACGCGGCGCGGAACCTTGGCGGTGATGTGAGTGCCGTCGCCGGTGTGCTCCTCGGTCAGTACCTCGCCGAGCTCGTGGATACGAGCCACCAACCGACCATCGTTGAACGGGACGAGCACATCGATGCACACGTCGATGCGCGGCACGAGTTCGTCGAGAGCGGCGACGAGCTCGGGAATGCCCTCACCGGTGCGCGCCGACACGAGCACCACGCGATTGCCGCGGCGCTGCTCTGCGCGCATGACCGAGTCAACGACCTCGGGATCTGCGACATCAACCTTGTTGATCACGACAAGTTCGGGAACCGCCTGCGCGTCGATGTCTTTCAACACTTCGCGGACGGCGACGAGTTGCGCGAACGGGTCAGTGTCGGAGCCGTCGACGACATGAACGATGAGATCAGATTGCGCGACTTCTTCCAGCGTCGAACGGAAGGCCTCAACCAGCTGGTGCGGCAGGTGCCGCACGAACCCGACCGTGTCGGTCAACGTGTACGCGCGGCCATCGGAGGTCTGCGCGCGGCGAACGGTCGGATCAAGAGTCGCGAACAGCTGGTTCTCGACCAGTACGCCTGCACCGGTCAGCCGGTTCAGCAGCGACGACTTGCCGGCGTTCGTGTAGCCCGCGATCGCGACCGACGGCACCTCGCCACGCTTGCGTTCTTGTCGTTTCACATCTCGCGCGGTCGACATGTCAGCGATCTCGCGCCGCAGCTTCGCCATGCGGGCGCGGATGCGACGCCGATCGGTTTCGATCTTCGTTTCACCAGGACCGCGGCCACCGATACCGACACCACCAGCCGCCTGACCACCGGCCTGGCGCGACAGCGACTCACCCCAACCGCGAAGTCGCGGCAGCAGGTAGGTCATCTGCGCCAGCTCGACCTGGGCCTTGCCCTCTTTGCTGCGCGCGTGCTGCGCGAAGATGTCGAGGATCAACGCGGTGCGGTCGACGACTTTGACCTTGACGACTTCTTCCAGCTGGCGCAGCTGACCGGGCGCGAGCTCGCCGTCGCAGATCACCGTGTCGGCGCCGGTCGAGAGCACGATGTCGCGCAGTTCCTTCGCCTTGCCCGAACCGATGTAGGTGGCCGGGTCGGGCTTGTCGCGCCGCTGGATGATCCCGTCGAGCACCTCAGAGCCGGCGGTCTCGGCCAGCAGCTTCAGTTCGATCAGGGAGTTCTCGGCGTCGCGCAGCGTTCCCTCTGTCCAGACGCCGACGAGCACGACGCGCTCGAGGCGCAGCTGCCGGTACTCGACCTCGGTGACGTCTTGCAGTTCGGTCGACAGACCGGCGACGCGGCGCAACGCCTGCCGATCTTCGCGGTCGAACTGATCACCGTCGAAGCTGTCGGAGTCAAAATTGTCGGCGTCGAAGCTGTCGGCGACCAGCGAGCTCTCGGTCACCAGCGTCTTGGCCTCTAATGCGTCGATCGCGTCGTCGCTTGAGAGCGCGGCGAAGCTCTCGTCGTCCGCGCTGGCTTTGATGTTCTGAGGTTTCGTCATCCCTTCGATGGTCGCACGCGCAACCACCGCCTGCGAACCGGTTTCGCTACCGGCACGAAACCGTGATCACGACGCCGACCCGCGTGGGTAGACGGCGATGAACACGGCGAAAGCCTCGCCCTCACCCTCGGGCAGTCGCGGCAGCTTCTCGAACTCGTCCAGGACGTCACCCAGCCGCGCCTGCAACTCGTCCTTGTGCTCGGCCGAGAGTCGCAAGCCGAGTCGCGTGGTGGCGAACGGCGTCGACGGCGGGATGTCCTCGATCTCGGCCAAGAACGCCTGCAGCGACGCACGTTTGACCAGCCCCGCCGGATCGGCGTCGCCGGTGTCGATCCCCCACGACAGGCGGGTCGCGCGGTAGGGCCGCTCGCGCGATCCTCGGGCTGCCCCTGCGTACCGGCTCGGCGACCAGGAAGCCGGCGTCGACGAGCGTGCGCACGTGGTGCAGCGTGTTCGCGGGGGTCACCCGCAGCAGGTCGGCGATCTCCTTGTTGGTCAGAGAGCGGTCGAGCAGTCAGCCGCATGATGCGCAGCCGGATCGGCGACGCGAGCGCGCGCATCTCCTGCTGGGTCGCCGGGCGCCGGCCCTCCGATTGCAGCGGCATGGGGCGAGTCTAACTAACTGATTGACATTTCCCAATCAGTCAGACCAAGCTCGGTAGCGTGACCGAACCCGTGAACCCCGAGCGACGCCGCCCGCCCGCAAGCGGGGCCTGTTCCACCACCGGGACTTCCGGCGCCTGTGGATCGGCGACGCGGTCAGCCAGATCGGCTCGCAGGTCAGCATGCTGGCGCTGCCGCTGGTGGCCGTGAAGACGCTGCACGCCACGGCGTTCGAGGTCGGCGTCCTCGCGGCGTGTGAGACGGCCGCCTTCCTGCTGGTCGGGCTGCCGGCGGGAGCGTGGTGTGACCGGGTGCGGCGCCGCCCGATCCTGATCGCGGGCGACGTCGGGCGCGCGCTGGTGCTCGGAAGCGTGCCGATCGCCGCGCTCATGCACCGCCTCACGATCGGCCAGCTGTTCGTCGTCGCGCTGCTCACCGGCGTGCTGACGGTGTTCTTCGACGTCTCGTACCAGAGCTACCTACCCGAGCTCGTGAGCAACGAAGAGCTCGTCGACGGGAACGCGAAACTCGAGGCGACCCGCGCCGTTGCGGCGGTCACCGGCCCGAGCGTCGGTGGCTTCCTCGTGCAGGCGTTCACCGCGCCCTACGCGGTGCTCGTCGACGCGGTCAGCTTCCTGTGGTCAGCCGGTTGGGTCACCGCAATCCGAGCGCCCGAGCCAAAGCCGGTCAAGCCGCCACAACGGCATCTGGGCAAGGAGATCGGCGAGGGCCTGCGGTTCGTCTTAGGCAATCCGATCCTGCGCAAGATCGCTGGCTGTACCGGCACCGCGAACCTGTTCAACAGCGCCAGCTACGCCGTCATGATCGTGTTCTTCGTCCGCACCGTGCACTCTGTCGGCCGGCGGCATCGGTCTGCTGTTCTCGATCGGCTCGATCGGCGGCCTGGTCGGCGCCCTGTGCAGCGGCTACTTGATGCGCAACGGTCGGTCAGGCCCGGCTGATCTGGGTGAGCGCGGTGATCTTCGCGCCCCGTGACCTGCTGCTACCGCTCACCCACCACGATGCGCGCCTCGATCTTCGCCGGCGTCGCCTTGTTCGCCGTCTTCGGTCGGCGCGACGGTCTACAACGTCGCGCAGGTGAGCTTCCGGCAAGCGCTGTGTCCACGTCCGCTGCTGGGGCGCATGAACGCGACGATGCGCTTTCTGGTCTGGGGTACGCAGCCGATCGGCGGCTTACTCGGTGGTTGGTTAGCGACCTCGGTCGGTTTGCGCGACGCGCTGTGGATCGCCGCGGGCGGCGCTCTGCTCGCGCCTCTGTGGGTGGTCTTCTCACCGCTGCGCGGCATGCGCGACATGCCGATGGAAAGGCAACCCGAGTAGCGAAATCAGCCCTGATTCGTGCGCCACTGGCCTTCGGCGACGAGTACCGCAGGGCCGCGCAGTAACAGATGGCCGGCGTCGTCGAATGCAACGGTCAGTCGGCCGCCCGGCACATCGACGACGAATTCACCAGTCGTTGTGCCGTCGATGGCTGCGAGGGCGGCGACGACTGCACATGCCCCGCTGCCACACGACTGCGTCTCCCCTGAGCCGCGCTCGTGCACACGCATGACCGCGTGCCGTTCGCCGACGATGTTGACGAACTCGACGTTCACGCCTTCAGGAAACGCGAGCACATCGACGCCGGGCATCGTTGTGAGGTCGAGCGATGCGACGTCGGTGTCGGTCACGCAGACCAGGTGCGGATTGCCCATCGACACCGCGACGCCTTCGAAAACTTGGTCACCCACGACAGCGGTGGTGCCGGACGAAATCGCGGGCGGACCCATGTCGACCGTCACGTCGCCGTCGACGTCGGTCCAGACCTTGACGACTCCGCCGCGCGTGGCGATCGCGAACTGGCCGGGGTCTTGCAGCCCGGCGTCGACCAAGTAGCGCGCGAACACCCGCAACCCGTTGCCACACGTCTCGGACAAGCTGCCGTCGGCGTTGCGGTAGTCCATGAACCAGGTCGCTTTGCCGGCCATCGCCATTGCGTCCGGGTCGGCCGTCGCCTTGACGACCCGCAGCACCCCGTCGGCCCCGATGCCGCCGCGCCGATCGCACAGGGCGATCGCGAGTTCGGGGGTCAGGTCGAGTGTGCCGTCGACGTCGGGCAGCAGCACGAAGTCGTTGCGGGTGCCGTGACCCTTGACGAACGCGATGCTGTCCACATGTGTGATGGTACGGGCTTTAGCCGACGCGCAACTGCTGCTGCCCGACCGTGACGACGTCGCCCTTCACCAGTTGCCGACCGCGGCGCGTCTCGGGCTCCCCGTTGACGCGGACCGTGCCCTCGGCGAGCAGCATCTTGGCGTCCGACCCGGCCGCCACGACGTCTGCGAGCTTCAGGAATTGCCCGAGCCTGATGACGTCGTCCCGGGTGATGACTTCCCGCATGGTGTCATCATTGCGCACCCCTCGCCGTCCGCCCGGCTTATGCGTGTGACCGGATCCAGACCGAGACATGCGCCGGCTGCACGGAACGTGAGACGACGTCGACGAGGTCGCTCTGCACCCGGTCGAGGTCGATCTCGTTCCGCAACGCCGCAGTGAAGGCGGCGATCGTGGCGTCGGCGTCATAACGAGCCCGGTTGAACCGACGGTCGACGAGCCGCTGCGCCCTGCGGCGTACCGGGTTGAACAATGCAGCAACCGCGAGCGTTGAAGCGGCGACCCCGACAGGTGACGACAGTGGCAACGCCCTCGTCGTGAGAGCAACGAGGCCAACGTAGACGCCAATGAGCAGGCCGGTGACGATGAGGTACGACAGCGTGCGGCTGATCAACCGGTCGATGTCATAGAGCCGGTATTTCAGGATCGCAATCCCGATGCAGATCGGGAAGGCCAGGATGAGGGTGAATAGAGCCGCTCCGATCCCACCGAGCAGTGCGCCCGAAAGAATCCCGACGACGCAAAGGGCCCCGCCCACCATCAGCCATTTCAACTGCTGGCGGAGATCGCCGGTCGAGCCGCGATACCCCACCAGCAGGCGGACCACCCATGAGACCACGAGCAAGACGTAGACCACGATCACCACGTCCTGAATCACGGCAACGTCGCCGTGCGCGGCGCCGTCGAGATGCTGCGACTGGCCCGCCGAGTCGATGCGCACCGGATGCTGAGTCAAGGCAACAGATCCGAGGGCTCCAAGGGTGCCGATCCACAGCGCGGCGAGCGCCAGATAGACCCAAAGCGTTGAACGCCAGATCCGCGACGTGATTCGGCCGTCCGGAAACAGCAGGATCGGCAGCGGTAGCACGACCTGAAGCAAGACCCAGGCGGGAGCGAGGACGACGGCCAGCCGCGACAGTGGGAGGTCGTGACCGTCGACCTGATAGGCCAGCAACGAGTAGGTGCCTGCGTCGCTGCTGAGGATGAAGCCAGGACCAAGCAAGAGCATGATCCACCCAATGGGATTCCGCGGCTGCCGGCGGGCCAGCACAAACCCGAGAACGGCGAACGGAAACATGAGAACCGGCGGGCTACCGGTTTTCGAAGCCTTTGCCAGCGGGACGCTTGCCGCGAAGAGCGCCAGCGTGAGGATTCCGCCAACGAGTGCGACCCGCGGCGTCGCCCACCGGAAGCGCCCCTTCGCGCCACCGGCGGCGACGTCCGGGCGCGCCGGCACGAGAGTTCCGCCTTCGCCCGGCCACGAGGTCACGACGCACGACCCTAGGCATGAAGCGTTCCGAAATCGCTACGGCCGACGCTGATAGCTAAAGTCGACCGCGTGGGCGACCCACTTCCCTTGCCGACGTTGCTGTCGTCCGCCGCCGTCGCGTACACGATCGAGTTCGACAACGAGACTGAGCACCTGCTCCCCCACCGGACCTCGGATCACGGCGCGACCGCCGAGTCGGACCCTCGGCCGTGGCTCGTGTCGATGGTGATGTGGTGCAACTGCATGAAGTTCGTCGGGCCGGACGGCGTGCAGCTCGGCGAGATGGAACGCCTCGCGCGCACCCGCACGAATCTCGCCGGCATGCAGCGCTGGCGCTACATCACGATCACACCAGGTCCGGGCGATCGTGACGGGAAGCGCCCAGGCCCTGACGCCGTCGTACGGGCCACCGAAGGCGGCCGCATGGCGCAGGAGGTCTGGGGACCATTGTTTGGTGTCATCGACGACCGCTGGCGGCAGCGTTTCGGTGACCAGGCGATCGCCGACCTACGGGTCGCGTTGTCAGCCATCGTCGATCGCATCGACCTCGAACTGCCGGACTGCCTGCCGATCCTCGGACACGGCCTGTTCAGTTCCCGTCGCCTCGGCGCCGCAACGTTCCTGCCGCGCGAAAGCGTTGACTCGGCCGAAGACGCGAACCTTCCGCTGTCGTCTCTGCTGTCGCGCGTGCTGCTCGCCTGGGCCGTCGACTTCGAAGCGGGCTCGAAGCTCTCGCTGGCCATGAGTGCGAACGTCCTGCGTGTACTCAACAATGACGGCGTACGTGTGCGCGATCTGCCGATACTTACCGGCGTATCGAAGGAAGCGGTCGCGATGTCGGTCGGCTTCCTCGAGAAACACGGCTGTGTGACGGTCGAGCCGGTGCCGCCCCCGGGTCGCGGGCAGCGCGTTCGCTTGACGCCGCGCGGCCATATCGCTCAGCAAGTAACGGGCGACCTCGTCGCCGATGTCGAGGACCATTGGCAGACCCGATTCGGCACCGACGCCGTCCGTTCGCTTCGTTCGTCGCTCGAACCGTTGGTCGGCGACGGCACCGCACAGTCACCACTGTTCGGTGGGCTTACGCCGTATCCCGACGGTTGGCGCGCCAGCGTTCGCACGCCAAGCACGCTGCCGCACTTCCCGATGGTGTTGCACCGAGGTGGATACCCCGACGGCAGTTAGCTGGTCAATAACTCGTAGTTGCCGACAACAGTCGTGGTAACTGTGACCGGCGGTGCGACGACCCGATTCATGATGTTGGACTGGAATTCTTTGAACGCAGGTACGTCATTCAGCGGATTCGCTTCGCCGTCCAACGTGACGATGTGCATGAAGCTCACCCCGTCGTCCAACCGGAACGCGGCGTAGTGCACGCCGGCGGGCTTCGCGTCGGCAAGTGCGGCGAACACGGCAGCGATCAGTCGCGCGTTCTCGTCCGAGTGTTCTGGGTGTGTCGTGTAGCGGATGATCCTGGTGTTCATGGCGTTGCTCGCATCCTGTTGTTTCGCGGATCGTGCGTGAGTTCGGCGAGGCCGAGTGCCTCAAGTAGCGGCGGCATGTACATGCCGAAGCGGCCGCGGTAACCCTTGCGCAAGCCGTACCAGCCGCCGACCGGGTTGTCAGCTGAGCGACCCCAGGCCTCGACAGTGCCTTCTAGAGCAGGCTTTTGCTCGTCGGCGGCGCCTAGGTGAACCCAGGCACCCTGCTCGCGCAACCATGCAACCAGGTCGTCGATCGCCCGCAGCTGGTACTTCAACGTCGTCGATCCGACTTGGCACACAAGTGCCGGCGGATCGGCCTCTTCGTCCTTATACATCGTGTAATCCGAGGTACCGGGCGGCGTCTTGAGCACCCACGGATCAGCCTTCGTTCCAGCAGCCATCACTGTTTTCCTTCCGCTGTCGCAGGTATGTAGTGGGCGAGGAATGCGTCCCAGCCGAGGCGGTTACGCGATCGCAAGACGTCGCCGCGAGCACCGAGGCGGTCCCAGCCGCGGTGCTCGACCTCGATCCGGGTTGCACCGTCGCCTTGCGCGATGAAGTGCACCTCGACCTCGGTCGCGTCATTGGGGTCTTGCCCGAGATGCCACTGGTAGCCGAGCAGCGTCGGCGGCTCCCACGCGGTCACCTCACCCCAGTCATGCTCGGCACCGTCGGGTGTGCGCTCGAAGATTCGACCGCCGACGCCACTTTCCAGGACGACGACCAGGCCAGCCTCTGCGGTCACCGTGTGGTCGCGCGGCCACCACGCATCAATGCCGGACGTCCACGTGTTGAACGCGTGATCGACCGAGCACTCGACGTCGAAACTGATGCGCAGTGGCTCGCTCATGGCCTCGGGGTCCGGTCGGTGTTCTCGGCCAAGTAGGCGAAACCGGGTCGCGGCGTCGCCCCAAATGCCTTCGAGATAAGCCTGGACGGCGTGCACACCCTCGGCCTGCAGGTGGTAGATCCGCCTCGTGCCTTGGGGTGTTCGGCAACGAGGCCGGCGTCCTTCAGGAGGCGCAGATGCCGTGACACGGCCGGCCGGCTGATTGGCAACGCGGCCGCGATCGCCTGCACCGGCTTGTCGCCGCTGCTGAGCAATCGCAGGATCTCGCGCCGGTTCGGATCCCCCAGTGCCTCGAACGGATCACCCGCGGTAGCCGCCTCACCCATCCGCCACCTGACCTTGCGATCGCAGGCTACCGAGAGTCGGTAACCGCAAGGTTACGGTAACTCACCAGTTACCGACCCGCAACCGGAACCCGAGATCGGGTGCCTCGACGGGCCGGCTCGCACAGATTGTGGAATCACTGCCCCGTGGGGTCAGCAAATGCGCATGATGCGGCGCTCGCTGCCTCTTGACAAGATGCGTTCGCGATATATCGTGATAGTCATACGTACGAACGTAGGAGGTTCACGATGGAAAGCACAGCAGAAGACTGGTCCGGGTTCCGGGCCAACTGGAACAAGAACGGCTGGACGAAGGACGACTTTCGCAAGGCCGCAGAACACCTGCACGAGCGCGCCGGCGAAGTCATCGCCGAGGCCCACACCCTCGCCGACGCCCACAAGGGCAAGGGTCGCCGCCACCGGATGCACGCGCACATCGCCGCTGCGGCCGCGGCCGCTGCACATGGCGCAACACAAGAACGACGCAACACAGAGCAGCCCTGGACGACCGCCGACGAACCGCGCGGCGATCGCTGGCCAGGCCCTGGCCACCATCCACGGGGCCGCGGTCGCGGTCCGTGGGGTTTCGGCGGTCCGCCGTTTCCCGGTCCGTGGTTCGCGGGTGGCGGCCGACCAAGGCCCCGGCGCGGCGACGTCCGACTTGCGGTCTTGACGCTCTTGGCCGAGCAGCC
This sequence comes from uncultured Actinomycetes bacterium, assembly GCA_963799955.1. GTDB lineage: Bacteria > Actinomycetota > Actinomycetes > Acidothermales > Acidothermaceae > PALSA-607. The sequence goes on along the minus strand of CAWCZJ010000002.1, from coordinate 4,630 downwards.
GATGCACGGCTACCAGATCATCACCGAACTCGGATCGCGCAGCGGCGGCGTGTGGCGGCCCAGCCCCGGCTCGGTGTACCCGACCCTTCAGCAGTTGCAGGACGAGGGTCTGGTCACGGTCGCCGAGGAAGACGGCCGGCGCACATTCTCTCTGACGGACGCCGGGAGGGCCGAGGTCGAGCGCGCATCTGCGGGTCGTCGGGCCCCGTGGGAGGACATGGCCGATGAGGCCGACGACGCGGCGGGCGGGCTCAAGAGCCTGGTCGGCCAGTTGATCGCGGCCACCATCCAAGTGGCGACCGCTGGTACGCACGACCAAGTTGCGCAGGCCGAGAAGGTCCTGACCGATGCTCGCCGCGCGATGTACCGGCTGCTCGCCGAGGACGAGCCGAAGGACGACACCAAAGCGCCGAAGGCCGATTCATGAGCGCCGCATTGCGGATCGGAGACGCCGAACGCGAGGCCGCTATTTCCTCGCTGGCAAGCCATTTCGCTGAAGGCAGGCTCACTCAGGTCGAGCACGCGGAGCGAATGGAACTCGCACTGAATGCGCGGACCGGAAGGGATCTCGACGTGTTGTTCGCAGATCTCCCCCGACGCAGCGACGAGACGGGCGCCACCCGGCGTCCGTCTCGTGGTCTGCGGTTTCGAGTGGCTCGCGGCGCCGATATTCGCCGCGATCTTCATCGGCGCCGTCATCTTCGTGATCCTGAACCTGCTGCCGATCTTCGCGCTCATCGCACTCGCGATCATCGCGAGCCGACTGCTGTTCGGGGTGCGCTTTCGCCGGCACCACTGGCATGGCAGACAACGGCTGGTACGGCGGCCCGCAGCGTCGTTGGTGACTTAGGCAGTTCGGCGTAGGGCGAGCACCGGGATCGTGCGGATCCCTGTGAGCTTCTCCTCGTACTCGCCGAAACCTGGCATCGCCTTGACCTGCTCGGCGTAAATCCGGTCGCGTTCGGCGCCCTTGAGCTCGGTGACGATCACCGGGTAGGTCTCCGTGCCGACTTCGACAGTGCCTTTGCCTGCCGCGCTGATGTTGCGGTACCACTGCGGGTGTTCCGGACGACCACCAGCGGATGCGAACACGTAGATCGTGTTGGGGTCGTCGGCGTCGGGCAGATAGGCGGTTGGCGCCAAGAACTCGGTGCCACTCTTACGACCGACGTGGTGGAGTATCAACGATGGGCTTGCCTTCGAACGCGCCGGCTACCCGGCCCTCATTGGCGTGGAACTCCTCGATGATCTTCGTGTTCCAGTCGTGCACCGATGTCATTGAGGCCTCCGTCAGATCCGATTTGATTGCGCGTTCAATTGTAATGACTCTCAATGAGCAGTGATTCCCCACCCGGCGTTCGTCCTACACGAGCACCAGAAGCCTCGTCATCACTTCGACCTGCGCCTGGAAGTCGATGGCGTACTGCGCTCGTGGGCGCTCCCCCGCGGGCTGCCGCCGGACTCGACGCACGATCGGCTCGCCGTCCCGGTGCCCGACCACGAGCTGGAGCACCTGACGTACACCGACGCCGACAAGTCGATCGCCGACATCGGGTGGTGGGAGCAGCACGACGCCAACGAGCGCCGGTTCGTATTCACGCTGCACGGCGCAACATCCGCCGTGCGCTACGCACTCATTCACACCGGTCGACGACTGGCTGTTGCACCGCGTCAAAGACCAGCACGTGAAAGACCAGGGCCCTAAGAGGAAGTAAGCGTCAACGCGCGTTCGGTCAGGTCGCTGCCGGCCGTCGAGCCATTGAATACGCGGATCTGGTCGAAACCAAGACCGCTGCCGACGGACGAACCGTTTCGTTGACTGCACGGTTTGTGCGCGAGCCTCATCCTGCGAGATCTCCCCGTCGAGCATCGCGAGCACCTGCTTGTAGCCGAGCGCGCGTCGCGCCGTCACTCCGTCACGCAACCCGCTGCGCTCCGCCAAACCACGAACTTCGTCGACGAAGCGATGAGCCCACATCCAGTCGACCCGCTGGGTAAGCCGTTCGTCGAGCTCGGCCGTAGGCCGGTCAACGCCGATCAGCACTGCGTCGTAGACCGACTCGTACGACGGCATCAGGCCGGTAAACGATCCACCGCCGATCGCGGCGACTTCGAGTGCGCGCACGATCTTGCGGCCATTGGTCGGCAACATCGTTGCGGCTGTCGCGGCATCGATTGCGGCCAGGCGGGCGTGCATTTCTGGCGCGCCGACAACGGCGAGTTCGGCTTCAAGACTCGCCCGCACATCGGCGTCCGTGCCTGGAAAGCTCATGTCGTCGATGACGGCACGGATGTACAGACCTGAACCACCCACGAGGATCGGTGTGCGACCGCGCGCGGCAATCTCGGAGATCGCCGCCCTCGCGTGTGTTTGATAATCGGCGACGCTCGCGGTGCGCGTGACGGGCCAGATATCAAGCAGATGATGGACGACGCCCTGCCGCTCGTCGAGCGTCAGCTTTGCGGTTCCGACGTCCATGCCCCGGTACAGCTGCATGGAGTCGGCGTTCACGACCTCACCGTTCAGGCGATGCGCGAGCTCGATGCCGAGTTGCGATTTGCCTGCGGCGGTTGGGCCGAGGACGACGACGACCCTCGGTCGGTCGCCAGCAATGGGTCTCGCGCCGGCAGCAGGCTCACGCCGGCAGCCAGGTGGCGACCGTGTACATCACGCCGTACGGCGCGTCGGCGTAGAGAACGTCGCCGCGCCAGCTGCCCGCACGAAGCAGATTCGCCGCGGCTTTCCACGCCGGCGCACCGGCGGCGAGCAGTTCGCCGGCGAGCTCCAGATCGACGTCGGCCAGCGACTGCGCAGAGCCATCGGCGAGTGCTTTGACGACGGATTCATCGAACGGTTCGGCCCGCTCGTCGAGGTAACCCGGACCTTTGAGGCTGCGTCGCGCGCTGCCGTCACCCATGACGAGAAGGCTTGTCGATGCCGGCAGGTCCGGCCAAGGGGTCACCGGCTCGCCGTCCGGCCCGATCGCGACATAGCTCGGCGCAGACGCAAGCGAACGCTCTGACAGCAACCACGCTCCGACCTGAAGCGACAGCGGCATCGGCTCCCGGTAAGCGACGAATCCCGGTGCGAAGCCTTGCCAGTCGACGAGCGGGCCATCGGACCCGAGCACCAACAACGTTGTCAGGAGCCGTGCCAATCAGCCGATCGATGGCCTTAGTGCACGCGGAACGCAACGACTGAGTCTCAATTTCGCTCCCGGTGGCAATCCCGGGCCGCAGGAGCGGCGGATGGGGGCAGAATGCCACCGCGGAGATTGCCTGCCGGGTCACGAGATGCACCCTAGATGGCGAACTGGCAACAATCTCCGGCGCGGGCGTCAGCATCGCGTCATGTTGGGTACCGGCAAGATGGGCACACCGGGCGCGCACCTGCACCCGACCGAGCGAGGAGCACGATGGTCACCAGCACCGCGTGGGGCCGGATCGCCGAAGACGGCACCGTCTACGTCCGCACCGCCGATGAGGGCGAGCGCGTCGTCGGGTCGTGGCAGGCCGGCACCCCCGAAGAAGGGCTGGCGCATTTCGTCCGGCGCTACGACGACCTCGCGACAGAGGTCGGCCTGCTCGAGACACGGCTAGCCTCGGGTGCCGCATCGGCGTCGTCGACGGTGGTTGCCGTCACGAAGCTGCGCGCCTCACTTCCGACTGCGAACGCGGTAGGCGATCTGCCGACGCTTGACGAACGACTCTGCACATTGCTCGCGGCGGCCGAGGCCAAGCGAGCCGACGAGCGGGCAGCCAAGGCGGCCGCGACCACCAAAGCAGTCGATGCGAAGAAGGCACTCGCCGACGAAGCGGAGAAACTCGCGCAGAGCACACAGTGGAAGCCGGCCGGTGATCGCCTACGCGCGATCGTCGACGAGTGGAAAGAGATCAAGGGTGTCGACCGCAAGATCGACACCGAGTTGTGGAAGCGCGTTTCTGCGGCCCGTGCGGAATTCGGTCGCCGCCGCGGCGCACACTTCGCGACGCTCGACGAGCAACGCAAGGAAGCGGTCGCTTACAAGGAGAAGCTCGCTACCGAAGCAGAGTCGTTGGCGCAGTCGACCGAGTGGACGCCCACGGCGAATCGCTACAAGTCGCTCATGGTGCAGTGGAAAGCGGCTGCTCGTGCGTCGAAGGACGTAGACGAAGCGCTGTGGCAACGGTTTCGCGCCGCTCAGGACACGTTCTTCACCCGGCGCACTGCCGCACTTGAGGAACGCGAAGCGGAGTTCCGCACCAACCAGCAGGCGAAAGAGGCGTTGCTGGTTGAGGCCGAAGCCATCGATCCGGCCACCGATCTGCCTGCGGCGCAAGCAAAACTGCGTGACATTCAAACGCGTTGGACGGCGACTGGTCGGGCTCCGCGTGAAGTTGCCGCTGAGTTCGATCGCCGTCTCGACGCCGTCGCCGACCGGTTGAAGACGGCCTCCGACGACCGCTGGCGTGAGACGTCATTGTCATCGTCGCCGTTGGTGATCAGGTTGCGCGAGTCGGTAGAGAAACTCGAGAAGAAGATCGACCGAGCCAAGCTTGCCGGCAAAGCCTCCGAGGTCACCGACCTCGAGACGCAGCTCGCCACGCAACGCGAATGGCTTGCGCAAAGCGAGCGTCCCGCCCGCTAGAG
>CAWCZJ010000001.1:0-507353 GCA_963799955.1 uncultured Actinomycetes bacterium | reverse complement strand
CCGAGGAAACTGCGCCGACGCTGCTCGCCGCCGTCGAGTTACTACTGGACTAAACGTCCCCGTCTTGCGGGAACATCGTCTGCTCGACAATCTCGCAGATCGTGTGGCCCAAGTGCATGCACATCTCCTGGATGCACGGCGTTCGATTGACTCGGCACACGTACGCACAGGTCGGCGATGTCGGCGACCTGGCCGCCGGCTGAGCCCGTCATTGCCGCTGCAAACACATCCAGCTCGCGCGCTGCTTTCAGCGCTGCGACGACGTTCGCCGAGTTGCCACTCGTCGTGAGCCCAATCGCGACATCGCCTGGCCGAGCCAAGCCACGAAGCTGGCGTGCGAACACGTCGTCGTAGGAGTAGTCGTTCGCGATGGCAGTCATCGCGCGATGTCGAGTCGGCCAGGCTAAACGCCGGAAGCGAAGGCCGGTCGTAGTGGAAACGCCCGAGCAGCTCGGCGGCGAGGTGGCCGGCGTCCATCGAGGAGCCACCGTTGCCGAAGAACAAGACCTTGTTTCCCTGACTGAGCGCCCGAACCATCTCGTTCGCCAATCGGACGGCCTGCGCGACGCAGTCGCTGCTCAACAATGCGTGAGTGTCTGCGGCTCGCTGCTGGAGGTTCGCGCGGATCACGGCCGAGGGGTCGGTTAGGCCCGCCACGTCGTTACTCCCTTCGGCGCGAATGCGAAGTCGGAGACGACGCAGCCCATGCGCTCGAGCGCCGACCGAACGACGTGCTGGCGGGAGAAGTCGCAGTAGAAAAGGATGTAGCCGCCGCCGCCGGCGCCGGTGACTTTGCCGCCGCGTGCACCGTGCTTCACGGCCTCCGCATGCACCTCTTCGACGCGTGCCGTGCTGATGAGCGGTGACATCCGCTTCTTCTGCTCCCACGCCTGCGAGAGAAGTTCGCCGAACTCGTTCAACTCGCCGCGCAGCAGCGCGGTCTTCATCTCAACGGCGAGCACCTTTTGGGCCCGAAGCCCCGACAGGGTTTCGCTCGTCGGCGGCCGTCACGCGTGCGGTCTGGTCTTCGATGACCCGCGCCGATTCTCGGCTGACGCCGGTGTAGCAGAGCAACAGGTTGACCTCGAGCTCGTTCACGACGTCGTCGCGAATGCGGAGTGGGTTCACGACAACCCGATCGCCGAACTCGATGAAGTTGAAGCCGCCGAAGGTTGCGGCGTAGTGGTCTTGGAGGCCGCCCTTGATGCCGAGGTCGAGACGTTCGATCTGCCAGGCCAGTTCGGCAATCTCGTATTCCCCGAGCGGCAGCCGGTAGTGATCCTGCAGCAGTGCGACGAGCGCGACCATCATGGTCGACGATGAACCGAGGCCCGAGCCTGGCGGCGCGTTTGTGCGCAGCACTAGGTCGTAGCCCTCCATGGTGCCGCCGCCGAGCCGCTTGATGGCGGCTTTGACGAGGTCGAGCTGGCCGTCGAAAACAACCTCGTCGTCGAGATGGAAGCCGACCTTGGCTCCGAAGTCGACGGAGTCAATGTGCACTTGGCCGTCTGACCGCGGATGCAACGAACCGTAGGCATATCGGTCAATCGTGGCACTTAGGACGGCGCCGCCCTCTGTCTCCGGGAACGGAGACACGTCTGTGCCACCACCTGCGAAGCTCAGACGCAATGGGGCTTTCCCGCGCACAATCACAAATAGTGACGGTAGCGCCCCGGCGTCGGCCGTGAAGGCAGTTTGATGAATCGGCACATTCGGTTGGCAATGCGTGGCTATCCTGAATACTTCCTGCGCTAGCGATGGAATGTGAGTAACACGGGGTGAGTACGTCGCAACGCAATGGGCATTCGCGCTTGGCGGTTGTGCACGAGTGGGTTGCCGCCTACGCCGGTTCAGAACAGGTTTTCGAAGCAATAGCAGGCGCTTTCCCGAGCGCCGACCTGGTGACGCTTTCGTATGAGCCGGGCGTCGTGCTCGACCTCGGCGGGCGTACCGTGCGAACGACGCTTCTCGATCGGGCGACACTTCGTAACCGACGGTCGCTGACGCTGCCGCTGATGGCGGGAGCCTGGCGATCGCTCGGGACGGCCCAATACGACATCGTCATTACGTCGCACCACGCACTCGCTCACACCAACCGCTTGGGCGAGGGCGGTGTTCACCTCGTCTACGTGCACTCTCCCGCGCGGTATATCTGGAGTCCGGAAATCGACCGCCGAGGCGCTTCGTGGTACCTCGGGCCCATGCGTTCGGCCCTTCGCCGCGTTGACGTTGCAGCGTCGACAAGGGTAACCGCGTACGCGGCCAACAGCAGTGCGGTCGCCGAGCGGATCCAGCGCTACTGGGGCCGCGAGTCAACGGTGATTCACCCGCCGGTGCGCGTGGAGTTCTATGGCGAACCGGCGCAGGCACCGCCGACGCGCGACTACGTGCTCGGCGTCGGGCGCTGGATTCCCTATAAGAACTTGCACCTCGTTATCGAGGCCGCAGACATCGCCGGCTTGCCGGTGAAGATTGCCGGCCGAGGCCCGGACAAGTCGCGGATCATTGCGGCCGCGAACGCCGCGATCTGTGCCGGTCGAAGTGATCGAAAATCCGACTGACCTCGAGCTCCGCGAGCTGTACCGCAATGCCCTGTGCCTAGTGTTTCCGACGATCGAAGACTTCGGCCTCGTTCCCGTCGAGGCGCAGGCCGCCGGTACCCCGGTTGTCGCATTGGGCGAGGGCGGGGCGCTCGACACGGTCGTCGACGGAGTCTCCGGCATCCTGGTCGATTCGTGCGAGCCCGGGCAGCTTGCAAAAGGGATCGTCGAGGTGGGGTCTATCTCCAGCGATGCCGCGCGAAAGAATGCGGCTCGGTTCTCAAAGACCGCCTTCACCAAGGCGATCCAGACTGGGCCGGCTCACCGTGGCGCCTTAGTCAGCAGCACAGAAAGAGTGACCGTGGCGACGGCTCCGAAGCACGCGGCGCCGCCGCGACCGCTTCGCGTCACGACCGCGGCACCGCTCGCGTCGAGCCTGCTGGCTCGGCTCGCCCAGGTTGCGGTGCTCGCGACGGTGAGCCACCTGCGCTTTCACGGAGTCACGGCCGCCGTTGCGGGCTTCGGGCTGGTCAGCTCGTTCGCCATCATCACCGACTCGGGCTTTGCGAACTACTTGCTCAGCACTCACGCCGGTACTGTTCCGCGCCAGGAATACCAGCAGGGCCTGCGCTACCACGCCGGCCTCGCTGTCGTCGGCGCGACGGCGGCGGTGGTCAGTGCCGCGATCATCGGCCGGCACGAGCTGACGCCGCTGGTCATGGAGCTGGTCATCGCGTTCGCGGTCACCCAAGTGGGCGACTCGCTCTCACGAACGGCCCGCGCGCCGTACTTGAGCCTGACTCGGCCAGGCCGTTTCTCGGTACCCGAGCTGGCGAGCACGCTTCTCAAGGTGCCGATCATCGTGCTCGCGCTGGTGTTTCGGTCGCCCTACTGGCTGCTGTTCCTGCCGCAGCCTCGACGCTGGTCGCGGCCGTGGCCATCACCGCGTCGCACAGCGACCTCACCGACTCACGAGACTCGACCCGGCTGACCGGCAAGACCTTGTGGGCATACACGGCCTCGAACTCCATCAGTGCGCTCTGATTCGCAAGCGCCGGTGGTCATTGCCGGTTTCTTTCTCGGGGCGGGCAGCTTGGCACAGCTGACTCTTGTGTATCGCACGATCCAGCCCACCGAGTTGCTGCCGGCCACGATTACCCAGCAAATGATTCCGAGCCTTCGGACAGCGCGCCCGGCTCGCATCAGGCGAACCTGGCTCATGTTCGTAGGTATCGGGGCGGTCGCTTGGATTGCCATCGTGGCGTGCACGCCGCTCATCAATGCGCTTTACGGCGTGAAGGTCTCGCTGCTCCCGTTGCTGATCATCGCGGGCGCCGGCCTGCCGTTGAAGTACGGGAACTATGCCCTCGTGGCGGGCTTGGTCGCTCGCGGCTACATCAAGAACCGACTCCGCTCGTCGCTCATCGCCGGCATCGTCGCGGTCGGTCTCGTCGGAGCTGCTGCTGCGTTCTGGGGTGCGCGCGAGGTGCTCGGCGGCGTGATCGTGGCGGAGGCGCTGCTGACTGCTCTACTACTGCGCGTGACCTATTCGATGGCCGAGCGGTGAAAATCTTCGTGGTCTCGGGGGATCGTGGCGAGCCGGGCGGCTGGCCGCGCAACGTCGGCGACGAGCTGCTCACCGATCGGCTGGCCACCTTCCTGCGCAGCCGCGGTCACGAGGTGACGATCGCCGACTTCGGCTCTGCATCGACTCGCCGCGAGCGTCTTGTTGTGAGCTCTCGCGGTCAGCTCTGGCGGGCGATCAGGTCGGCCGACCTCGTTCTCATCGGGGGCGGCACGATGGTTCAAGACGATCAGCCGGCGCGGCTCTTCGGCGGGTTGCCGCGGCTCTGCTCTACCGTCGTGCTCGTCGGCTGCATCGCGCGCACGCCTGTTGGATTCGTCAGTGTGGGCGTGCAGGCGTTGCGCCGCCGGATTCCTCGACTGGCGTACAGCTGGTCGCTGCGTCGGTCACAATTTGTGCTGGCGCGCGATCCGGCGTCGCTGCAGGTGGCGGGGTCGATGAAGGGGGCGAAAGCAGAGTTGGCTTGCGATGCTGCGCTCCTGGGCTCGACCTCTCCGGTGTCTGCGCCGGTGGGCGACGGCGTGGTGCTCGCGTTGAACCGAGCCGAGGTAGCGCAGCTATCGGCGGAGCTGCTGAGCGCGCTCGGGCGCAGATATGGCTCTGTTCAGCTGATCTCGATGGATCAGTCTGCCGAGTCGGATTTCCACGCGCTGTGGGGCAAGCTTCCCGACGGTGTTCAGCTCGTTGAGCCGCGACTTATCCATGACGAGGTCGTCGAGCACATGTCACAAGCGCGGGTCGTCATTGCTTCGCGCATGCACGCGTTGTATATCGCGGCACTCCTCGGCAAACCGTCGATCGCCGTCGAGAGCTCGTCGAAGGTCGCGGGATTTGCCGCCGAGTTCGACGTCCCGCTGGTGCCGATCGACAAGCTGGCCGACCCACTCACCGAGCCGAGGCCGGTCGAACGGGAGATGCTCGAACACATTGCCACCCGCGGTACGGTCGCACTCGACGTTGCGCTGAGCGGGGTGTCGCGATGACCCGCGAAAAGTCTTGGAACGACTTGCCGCACTTGCTGTTGTTGGCCTTGCTTGCTTGTCTTGGCACGCTCCAGTACCTCGTGTGGGAGGGCAGTCGAGGCCATAGCTGGGCTCCGCAACTCTTTCTTCTCGCGCTGGCTGTGTTCCTGATCGTCGGTCGCGAGAAGCGGGTGAACGGGACCGTCCTTTCGGCCCCCGGCGTCGCGGCAATGACGATCGGCATTCTGTTTGTGCTGCGTCCGGCGATCGCGTCATCGAGCGGCATTACGAATGCTGGGGCGGCCGTCGATGCCCGACCGCTCGACGGCTTTCTGCGCGAAGACGGTCGCGAGGCAATCTTTCAAGCGCTGCTCTTTGCCTGCGCGCTTGGTATCGGCGCCTGCGTTCGGTTGCGGGCGACACCGACCGCGGCCAGTGGCACGCTGGAGCTCGCCGCCGCCCGGGCCCAAAGGTCAGGCACGATTCTCGGGTTCGCAGCATTGGTCGCCGCGCTTGCTGATGCGCAACTCGTGCGCCAAGCGGGCGGCCCCGGGGCGTACCTCTCGGGTCTCTCGAGCCGCAGTTCGTTCCTGTCGGGCAGTTCGTACCTGACGTTGGCTTACCTGCCGCTGCTGGTCGCGCTCGTTCATCACCTCGTCTGCCGGGCTGCGACCAACCCGACCACCCGGCTCAGCTTCCCGTTGCTGTGCGCCGTCTTCTTGCTCGGAGCCAGCACCGTGATCGCCGGCGGCCGCGCGCAACTCGTGCTCGGGTTCATCTTGCCGCTCGTGCTGCTGAAGCAGTACGGCAAGCACCCGTTCAAGTGGTGGACGCTGACGGTCCTCGGCGCCGTGACGATCGTCGTGGCGCTCACCATGGGGCTGCTGTTGCGCGACAACCGGTTCGACGGGGGCGCCTCGTACGCGAGCCTCAAGTCGTCGCCCATTCAGACCCTCGGCGATCGCATCTCGAGCGGCATCGAAATGCGGCCGTTCGACAGCGTGTTGCGACTCGACGAAGGCCTTCACGGCGGCGAGGTGCCGCGCCAGGATGGCGCCACGTACCTGAAGGTGCCGACCTGGTTCGTGCCGAGAAAGCTGTGGTCGGGAAAGCCGTACGGCGGCGGGAACACGTGGTTCACTTCAAAGCTTCAACCGCGTTTCTACGGGCCCGACCGGGTCGAAACCAGCCTCTCCGCCATTGGCGAAGCGTTTGCCAACTTCGGATTCGCCGGGGTGGTGGTGGTCGGCGCGCTCACCGGCTTTATGGGAGCGTTTGTCGAGCGAATACGACGGCGACGCACGCTGCGCGGACTCACGTATCTGCATTACCGTCGTGCCGCTGTTTGCCAGCTTCATTCGGGGCGACGCCTATCAAAATGCACCGCTCGCATTAGCGACGCTCGTGCTCTGCTTCGTGGTCACCGGCATGAGCCGCCCGTCGACCGCGTCGGCGCCAGCCCGCCCCGCGAAGGTGGAGCGCAAGGTCGAGCGCAAGGTCGAGCGCAAGGTCGCGGTCGGTCGCCATGCTTAGCCGCATTCCGTCCACCGCACCGGGTGCTCATCAACGGCATCTATTCCTCGCAACAGATGAGCGGTCAGCAGCGCTACGCCGCGGGCATCGTCGAGTTGCTCGACCCGAGCCGCGTCACGCTGGTGACGCCGAAACCCTCACGTGTCGGCTCGTCGTGGCAACGGCATCTGTGGACCAACACCCGGTATCTCTCGGAGCGCGGCTTCGCCTCTTTGTTCTTCACGCACCAGTTCCCTTGGTACCGCTCGCGGGCCAAGGTCGAGATCATCACGGTGCACGACCTGTTCCCGATCACCAACCCTGAGTGGTACTCGCGGGCCTACGGCAGCTATGCAGGGCAGCTGCTGCGGCGCGGCATCGCGCGGGCCGACGTCCTGCTCGACGGTGTCGGACGTCACTGCCGATTTGATTCAGGCGCGATTCGCGCCACGTGCGCCGATTCACGTCGTGCCCAGCGCCCCTGGGCCGATCTTTTTCGAGCCGCGTCACGACAACGACGACGAGGTGTTGGCGCGGTACGGCGTGACCGCTGGGAATTACCTCGCCGCGCTGGCATCGAGCGACCCGCGCAAGAGGCTCGATCTCATTGTCGAGGCGCACGCCGTTCCGACCATCGCGATGTACCGCTGGTCGTCGCCGGCTCGGCCCCGGCGATCGTGGCCCGTACCCAAGCCACCGTCGGTAAGGCAGCCAACACCCTCGTCACTGGCTGGATCGCGGACGCTGACCTCGCCGTCCTGTATCGAAATGCCGGCGCGTTTATTGCGGCCAGTGATGCAGAAGGGTTTGGGCTTCCAATTGTGGGAGGCAGCGACGGCCGGGGCTCCCGTGATTGCGTCAGATCTGGCTGTCCATCAATGGACTCTTGGGAATTACGCCGAATATTTCGAGGCGGGTTCGGCTGGGAGCCTTGCCAGTGGCAATTGACTCGTTCTCTCCGGTCCGCCCAGGGTTGGATTTGATCGACGCTTCTCGTTTCCTGCCTCGGCGGCCAAGGTCGAGCAGGTCCTTGACGAGGTCTGCAACTAGATCGCCGTTCCGCTCCGAGCCACCTGGTTTACCCGCTACGCTTATCCGGTCCGTTCTCCTTTGAAGGGCAGTCGCCTTGAGTCTTCGTGACTATGTGCACGTGTTGCGAAAGCGCTGGCGACTCATCGTCGCGATGCTTGTCGTATGCGTCTTGCTCGGTTCGCTCTACGTGCTGTCGAGCAAGAAGACGTATGAGGCGACCGCGCAAATCTTCGTCTCTACTGCCGGCGCGGGCGACACCACCGCCGCCGATCTTGCCCAGGGCAACACCTTTACGCAGGCCCGCGTGCAGTCATACACGAGCGTCGCGAACAGCCCGAGCGTCACCACTGTGGTGATCAAGCAACTCGGGTTGACCATGACTCCTGACGAAGTCTCGAGTGAGATCACCGCCGACGCGCCGCTGAACAAGGTGCTCATCAACCTGCACGTCACTGATCGCAACCCGACGCAGGCCGCACGACTGGCGAACGCGGTGGCCACCCAGTTCAGCAAGGTTGTCGAAAACCTCGAGCAGACCACTGCGGGCCAACCGTCGCCGGTCAAGCTGACGGTCACCCATCCCGCTCAAGTGCCGACTTCGGCAGCGTCGCCGCGCACGAAGCTCGACATCGCCGTCGCCGTCCTGCTTGGCCTTGTTCTTGGCCTTGGTTTGGCTTTCCTACGCGAGATTCTCGACAACACCGTCAAGGATCCCGACGAGCTGGCCACGCTTTCCGCATTGCCGGTTCTTGGCGTCGTGCCGTGGGACAAGCGCGCCATCTCTTCCCCGATCTCGTTTCGGGGCGACATGCACGGCAGCAGGGCCGAAGGGTTCCGCCAGCTCCGCACCAACCTGCAGTTCGTCGACATCGACAACCCGCCGAAGGTCATCGCGGTTACCAGCGCGCTGCCGCAAGAGGGCAAGTCACACACCGCGCTCAACCTCGCGGCCGCACTCGCCGAAGCCGGCCAGCGGGTCTGCCTCATCGAGGCCGACCTCCGCAAGCCGTCACTGGCCGAAGCTCTCGGCGTCGTCGGCGATGTCGGCCTGACGTCGGTGCTGATCGGTCACGTCTCTCTTGACGACGTGCTGCAAAGCGCAGGCGACAACCTGCAAGTGCTGGTGGCTGGCTCAACGCCGCCGAACCCCAGCGAGCTGCTGAACTCCGAGTCGTTCAAGCACACCTTGCGCATGATCAGAGGCCGCGTCGACGCCGTTGTCATCGACACCGCGCCGTTACTCCCGGTGACCGACGGTGCCCAGATCGCCGCGCTTGCCGACGCCACCGTGCTCGTCGTCCGAGCCTCGAAGACCAGCCGCGAACAGATCGCGCGCGCGATCGAAACGCTGGCGAATGTCGACGTCACGCCGGTCGGCGTCATTCTCAGTATGGCGGCGACCCGCCGCGGCAGTACGTATTCGTACTACTACGGCGAATACCGGCCGAATCACCGTAACCGCACAGGTAAGGAAGTCGCTGCGACCACGCCCTAATGGGCCAATCGCTCAGCCATTCGGGGGATCTACACCGTGCAGATGCGCACCTAGCATTCACCAGGCTGGGGTGATGTCTGCGTGGTGGGTGTGAGTCAACAGGGGGAGTTGCTCGGTGCATAGGGATCGATCCCGGTCGCGAGTGCGACGCCAACGGTTCATTGCGTATCTGACTGCGCTTTTCGTCTGCGCAGGCCTCTTCGCAACGATTGGTCGTGCGCAACACTCGAACGCGTCGGTGCCTCAGGTGCTCAAGCCCGCAGGTATCGGCGACCCCGCTGACCCGACGTCCGGCATCGTCACTAACGCGTCTGACAATGGCCGCACCGGTTGGTATCCAGATCAGCCGGGTCTCACGCCGTCCGAGATCAATGGCAATAACTTCGGTCAGCTGTTCTCCGCGACGCTGAACGGCGGCATTGGCTCGCAACCGCTGCTCGCCGACGGAACGCTGCTCGTCACCACGCAGGCGAACTGGGCGTACGGTCTGGATCCTCAGTCGGGCGTCATCAAATGGTCGCGGCAGGTCGGTGTCCCCTGGCAGCCGGCCGACATCGGCTGCACTGACGTTACGTCGGGCGTCCGGTCGACGCCCGTGATCGATGCGTCGGCGGGCATCGCCTACTTCACGTCGAAGACGTACGTGTCGGGCACTACCGGACCGGCGACGTGGCGGTTGTTCGCCATCAGCCTCGCGACCGGAGCGGACCAACCGGGATTTCCGGTCACTCTCCAGGGCACGGCGCAGAACAACTCGGCCATGACGTTCAACGCCACCGACCAGCTGCAACGGCCAGGCTTGTTGTTGCTCAACGGCGTCGTCTACATGGGTTTCGGTTCGAACTGCGACCGGGGCACGTATCAAGGCTGGATCTTCGGCGTCTCGACCAGTGGCGCGACAAAGGCACGTTGGGTCGACTGCGGGCTTGGCGCCGGAGGGCTGTGCGCTGGGATCTGGCAGAGCGGCGGCGGCTTGGCTTCTGACAAAGACGGCAACATCGTGATCGTCACCGGCAACAACGCATCGCCGACGCCACCCATCGTGCGGATCCACGCCACCAGCCAACCTCGGCGAGAGCGTGGTACGCCTTGTCGTACAACCCGACGGCACGCTCAAAGCGACCGACTTCTTCGCTCCTTACGACGCCGCCAAGCTCGACACCTACGACGCCGACTTCGGATCCGGCGCTCCGATGTTGCTGCCAAATCAGTACTTCGGAACACCGGCCGTGCCCAATCTGATGGTCGCGGCAGGCAAGCAGGGCTATATATACCTGCTCAACCGCGACAACCTCGGCGGCAGTGGCGAAGGCCCGGGTGGGTCTGACGCTGTCGTTCAGCGCCTCGGCCCGAACGGTGGCGTGTGGTCGCGGGAGTCAGCGTGGCCAGGAGACGGCGGCTGGGTCTGGGTCAACACCGGCGGCAGCACCAGCCCCGGTGCGTTCGGTTATCTCCAGGCCTACAAGTACGGAACCACCCAGGCTGGTATTCCGGCGCTGAGTCTCTACGCCCAGAGCTCGCAGGGCTTCGGGTACGGCGACGGCAGCCCGATGATCACTTCCGACGGCACCGCCTCGGGTTCTGGCGTCGTCTGGATGGTGTGGTCCGCTGACGGCACTGGTAACAACGCCCAGCTGCGCGCGTACAGCGCGACGCCGACCAGCGGCACCCCGACGCTGCTGTGGAGCGCGCCGATCGGCACCTCGACACCTCGGTTCGCGCCGGTCGGCATCGGCGACGGCACCGTCTACGTGGGCACTCGCGACGGCCACCTCGTGGCGTACGGCGAGCCAGTCAGCCAGCCCCTGAAGGCGCCGTCTGTGCAGTTCAGCCCTTCGGTCGTTGGGACTGCCACGACGGCAACCGAAACGCTGACGGCGAACACCGATCTGACGGTTACCGCGCTGACCCCGCAAGGCGCAGGCTTCTCGGTCACCGGCACGACGCCGTCATTGCCGGCGACGCTGACCGCGGGGCAGACGCTGTCGGTCGCAATGTCGTTCACACCGCAGCAGACTGGCCCGGCGTCCGGTTCGATGGGTATAGCTACGTCGGCGGGCAACACAGCTGTCGCCTTATCGGGGCAAGGCGTGAGTCCAAACCCGGTGATGCAAGAAAGCACGCCGCTCGTGAGCTTCGGTGGCACCACGCCCGGCAATCCCGTTACCCAGTCGGTCATCTTGAGCAACGTCGGCGGCTCGACGCTCACCTTCGCGACATCGACGCTGCCGAACGCTCCCTTCACGGTCGCCGGCATTCCGGCCTCCGGGCAAACGCTCGCGCCCAACGCATCGGTCACGATCACGACGACGTTCGCACCGACCGCGCCCGGGAGTTTTTCCGACGCGGCGATCATCGACTCAGACGGTGGCAACGTCACGCTCGGACTCACTGGCGAGTCGCACCAACCCTCGACACTGGTGATCTCGCCGCTGACGCAAGCGTTTCCCGACACACCCGTGGGCTCGACTTCAACGTTGACGTTCAAAATCACGGCCGTCGGGCAGGCGTCGCTCGAGATCACCAAATCGCAGCCTCCTGCTAGTGGCGTGATTAGTCCTTTGAGTCAACTGCCCGAGGCGAGCGTGATCGGGGGCGGGCAGTCGCAGACGATTGCGGTGCAGTTCTCGCCTACCTCGCCCGGCACGTTCTCTGACACCTGGATCATCACGACGGACGACGGCCAAGGGGCGCAGACCGTCAATTTCGTCGGCTACGCCGAGGCTTCTGGCGCTGTCGGCAGTCTCGACGGGGCGTACGGTTCCGGCGGCACGACCGTCACTCGCATTGGCGCCGGCAATTTCAGCGACCGCTGCCGGCGTCATGGTCGACGCCGGCGGCAACACCCTCGTGTCGGGCATCGCCGTCGACGGCCACAACAGTGCGAATCAGGCGGTCAGTCACTCGGCCGTCGTTCGGTTGACGCCTGCCGGTGTGCTCGACCCCACGTTCGGCGGTGGTACTGGGGAGTTCCTTGCCGACTTCGGTGGTGGCGGAAACTCCAACGCGGTCGGCCTCGCCGCCGGCCCATCAGGCACGACGTTCCTGTGGGGGCCGGCTGAGTCGGCCAGCGCCGCGATCAAGCTGTTCGTCGCGCGGCTGACTTCTGCAGGCGCGCTCGACCGGTCGTGGGGCTCCAACGGATTTCAGCTCACAACGCTCGGATCGCCCAACATTGACGGCGTTGCCGGCGCGAAGAGCGCGGCCGGCGACATCATGGTTGGGGTAGGCAATGGGGCTACGGCGCCGTCGTGGACGCTGTCCCGTTACAACGGTCGTACCGGCCAGCTCGTGACGACGTGGGGTAAGACGACCCCAGGTCGGACGACGATCGCCGTGCCGCATGCCCCGGCGACGTCCGAGCCGCGCGCCGTTGTGCCCGCATCTGACGGCGGCGTTTACATCATCGGTGATGCGAGTGGCTCCCCGCGGACAGTGCTCGTCACGCACCTACTTCCCAACGGGGTGCTCGACACAACGTATGGCACCGGCGGGTGGGCGACCATCACGGTCGCCGGCAACGACGTGCGCAGTGGCGGTGCGGCTTTGGATACCGCCGGCAACCTGGTGATCACCGGATCTTCGGGTGTTACTGGCGGGTCGGTGACGTCGCTTCTGGTGGCGCGCTTGTTGCCGAGTGGCACTCTCGACTCGTCGTTCGGCGGTGGCGTCGTGTCGGTGCCTGTTCTTTCGTCGGCTGCCGGCGCCGGCGTGGTCGTTACGCCGGCGCGAATTGTTGCTGCTGGCACGGCGGTTTCTGCATCGGGTCAGTCCTTGGCGTTGACGGTCGCGCTGACGTCTGCGGGCGCGCTCGACACGTCGTACAACAGCACCGGCATTCGAACGGACGCGATCGGTAGTGCAAGCGCCAACACATCGGCGTCCGCCATTGTCGTTGGTTATGGCGGACGCTTAGTCCTCGGTGCCACGACGGACGGCGGGGTGGCGGGCACCGACAAGTTCGCGGTGGCTCGTTACGAGACGACGTCGACTTTGACGTCCCTTCAGGTCACCCCTGCTGCGCCGTCGGTGGCGGCTGGTTTGACCCAGCAACTGACGGCCATTGGTACCTACGCCGACGGCACGACGCAGGACCTCACCGGCAACGTGACGTGGTTGTCGTCGGTGCCTTCAATTGCGTCTGTCTCGAGCCCGGGCGGCCTCGCTACTGGGGTTTCGGCGGGGACGTCGACGGTTACCGCTTCTCTGGGTTCCGTGTCGTCGGCGGGCGTGACGCTGACGGTGACGCCGCCGGTGCTGACGCGCGTGTTTGTGGAGCCGTCGGATGCGTCGGTCGGTGTCGGCGACACTCAGCAGTTCAACGCGGTCGGCGTGTACTCCGATGGTTCAGAAGTCGACGTGACAACGCAATCCACATGGACGACGGCAGCTTCGTCGACGGCGACAGTGGACGCTTCGGGCGTGGTGACTGGGGTGGCGATCGGGTCCACCACCGTCAGCGCCATGTTCTCGGGAGTGACGGGAACGCAAGGGTTCAGTGTGAGCCCGGCGCTGGTGAGCATCGCCGTTTCGCCCGCTTCGCCGAGTGTAGGCGTTGGCGCGACGCAGCAGTTCATCGCGACTGCGACGTTCTCCGATAACAGCACCGAAGACCTGACCGACCAGGCGACGTGGACCAGCTCCTCTCTGCCGGTCGCCACCATCTCGAGTCTCGCGGCGCAGTCGAGCGGTAACGTCTCCGGGGGCCTCGCGGCGGCGAAGGGGCTTGGCACGTCGACCATCACGGCGACCGTCTCAGGGATCTCGGGAACTGCTGTGTTGACGGTTGTCGCGCCACCACCGGCTGTTACTTCGGTGTCTCCGCCGTCGGGGTCTACTGGTGGCGGGACTGCGGTTACTCTTTCTGGCTCCGGCTTTACCGGCGCAACTATTGTCACGTTCGGCAGCGCGGTTGCTTCTACGTTCACCGTGGTTTCTAACACGTCGTTGACCGTGACCTCGCCGGTGAACACGGTGGGCGTCGTGGCGGTGCAAGTCACCGGACCGACGGGTACGAGTGCGGCAACGACAGGTAGTGAGTTCACCTATGTTCCGCCGCCCGGCTTGCCGGTTGTTTCGGGTGTTTCGCCGTCGTCTGGGCCTTCGGCCGGGGGCACAGTGGTGACTGTTACTGGCACTGGGTTTACCGGCACTTCGTCGGTGGTGTTCGGAAACACCGTTGCTTCTTCGTTTACCGTCGTGTCTGACACGTCTTTGACTGCGACGTCACCGCATCAGGCGGCGGGCCAGATCAACGTGCACGTCGTGACGCCGGGTGGGAAGAGCCACACCAATAGCGTTGATCTCTTTACCTACTCGGCGGCGGCGGCAACGCCTGCGGTTTCTGCGGTTTCGCCTTCGTCGGGGCCTGCTGCTGGTGGAACCGTGGTAACTGTTTCGGGAACCGGGTTCACCGGCGCGACTTCGGTGGTGTTCGGCAACGTTGCTGGGACGTCATTGACGGTTCTCTCGGACACGTCGTTGACCGTGACTTCGCCCGCCGAAGGGGCCGGGCAGATCAACGTGCACGTCATTACCCCAAGCGGTAGGAGCCCGGTCGTCGGTACGGATCTGTTCACGTATGCGGCGTTGCCTGCGGTGACTGGGGTTTCGCCGGCCTCTGGAACTGGTAGCGGTGGCACGGTGGTGACCGTCACTGGCACCGGGTTCGCGGGCGCTTCTTCGGTGTTGTTCGGCAATGTTGCTGGAACGTCGTTGACGGTTGTGTCGGATACATCCTTGACAGTGACATCGCCGGCCGAGGCCGCCGGCCAGATCCACGTGCACGTGATAACGCCGAACGGTAAGAGCAAGACCGTGGCGACGGACCTGTTCACTTATCCGCCGGCGCCCGCAGTGACCGGGGTTTCGCCGGCCGTTGGGCCGCACGCTGGCGGGACCGTCGTGACGGTAACCGGCACCGGGTTCACCGGTGCGACGTCGGTGTTGTTCGGCAGCAACGCGGGCACGTCGTTGACGGTCGTGTCGGACACCACGATCACGATCACCTCGCCGCCGCATTCGACAGGCCCGTTCAACATCCACGTCATCACGCCGAACGGCAAGAGCCCCACGGTCGCTGGCGACATCTTCACCTACCAGTAGCGGCCGGGCTGGCCGCCGCGTCCGCGCGCGCGTCCGTACGTTGCGCTGCCCGTCGCCGTCCGCACGTTGCCCTGCCCCTCGCCGTCCGCCCGCTCGTTTCCTGTCGAGTGAAGGAATTCCGGCTGGGTTTCGCGACTGGAGGGGACGTAATTCCTTCACTCGACCTGAAGGGATTCGGTTCAGGAAGACGGGTGTTCCCAAAGGAAGTGCCCGGGCGGTAACCTGCGGCGCGGCGAACACGCACGGCCAGGGCGGGACCTACAGACGGGGGCATCATGCGCCTGACGCGCGCGATTTCTGCGGTCGGTATAGCGGTCGCTACGGCGATCGTTTTGCCGCTTTCGCAAGGCTCGGCAGCCTCGTCGTCGGGCGTGTCACCTGACTTCGCCGTGAGTCCTTCGTCGGGGCCGATCGGCACCTACCTCACGGTGAATCTGCTGAAGTCTTGCCCAACGCCCCCGCCTGGATACGCAATGGACGCGGACTTCATCCTGGTGCTTCCATCAGGGGGGTCGGCGAGCTTCCAGCAGTTCCTGACCATTCCCGGCGGAGAGACGATCGGGTTCGACCTGCCTACCTACAGTGGCGACTTCAACGCGCACAACCTCGGGCTTGGGCCGCACAAGGTGCTTGGTCGCTGCGACCAGTATCCCCTCGCGAACCCTGACGATGAATCGACCGTGAAAACCTTGGCCCCCGCGACCTTTACGGTCACGCAAGCGCCGAAACCCATCTCGATCCCCATCGCGGATATCGCGCCGGGCGACTTCCTCAGCGTTGCTGAGGTCAGCGCCTGCCCAGTGGCGTCGGCTAACGGGCAAGTTGGGTTTGAGATTGATGACGCGAACGGCAACTTCATTGCGGGAGCCCATAGCGCTGCCTTTATCGACGCCTCCGGCAACTGGTACTCGTTCTTTTACAACTCGCCGCCAGATATCTTGCCGGGGCTGTACTACGTCCGGGTCTATTGCCACAGTCCGAGCGCTGTCGCGGGCGACTTCGAATATCAGACGGCGCAGATTCGGGTGGGCCCGGTGATCGACCACATCGGCCCAACCTCGGGGGGGTCCGGTACGGCGGTCACGATTTACGGATCCGCTTTTACCGGCACGACGCAGGTGTTGTTCGGCAGTACGCCAGGCTCCGACGTCCAGGTGCTTTCTGATGACGAGATCAGCGTCAACGCGCCGAACCACTCGGCGGGTGTGGTCAACGTGCACGTCATTACCCCGTTCAACGGCGAGAGCCCGACGGTCACCGACGACCAGTTCACCTACCTGCGTGCCGCCAGTCGTGAAGGGGGTTACTCCGAACGACGGCTTCACGACCGGTGGAACGACGGTCACGGTTCGCGGGTCTGGATTTACGGGCGCTTCCTCGGTGTTGTTCGGCAGCACGGCTGGCACGAACCTTGTTGTGTTGTCTGATACGAAGCTCACGATTACGTCGCCGCGGCATTCACTGGGTGTCGCCAACGTGCACGTCGTGACGCCGAACGGCTCGAGTGCCGTCGTTAGTGGTGACGTGTTCACCTACGTGACGGCGCCGCCTGCGGTTACTAGCGTCACACCGGCCGTTGGACCGGACTTGGGCGGAACCGTGGTCACTCTGCGCGGGAGTGGGTTCACGTCTGCGACCCAGGTTCAGTTTGGCAACACTGCTGGCACGAACCTTGTGGTGGTGTCCGACAGCAAGCTCACCATCATCTCGCCGCCGCATTCGCTCGGTGCTGCGAACGTGCACGTCGTCACGCCGGCCGGCAAGAGCCCCGCGGTTAACGCCGACCTGTTCACCTATCAGTAGGGGCTGGCGGCGTCCGTAGGTGGCGGCGCGTTCGTACGTGACCCGCCGTCCGCCCTTGGCGCGCGTTCGTACGTCCCCCCGCCCCCGCCGTCCGCCCGCTTCGTTTTTCCCCGCCCAGTGAAGGACTTCGGCCGGGCTTCACGACTGGAGTGGAAGCTCTCCGGCTACAGCCGCGACCGAACGCGCCCGAACCCGGCCGGCTGACCCCACGGACGGCCGCACCGACTGAAGGAACCACGTCGGCTTCCTCGAAGGAAAGCGACCGAATTCCTTTACTGGGCGGGGAAAGCCGGCCGGGGAAAGTGGCCGGACGATCCGCGACTCCGGCTAGCCGCCCGTGACGGACCCGGTGGCAGAGCTCAACTGCACCGCGACCAAATCAGCCTCGTAGGCGCTTGTGTCCGAAGCCTCGTCGCTGGTGCAGTTAAGAGCGAAGGCGCCGCCCGACGTTGTGTCCAGACCGACAAGTGAGAGAGTTTGGTTGATGTTGCCGATCCCTACGACGGCGCTGGCGTCGTCCATTTGGTTGCTGCTGGGATCGACTATCTGGCACTCGACGTCATCTGAATCTGTGGGGCCGTCTGGCGGGAAGGCTGCGACGATCTTGGCGTGGACCTCATAACTGCCGGCGGGCACGGTCAACGTCGCGACAACCGTGCTCTCGGTGGAGAGCGGAGTCGCGTCATTGACCTGGACGGCGTAGCCGGCGCCGCTCGCTGCGTTCGCCGGGCTGTAGTAGCCGATGACGCTGATCTTGATTTGGGCGGTGCCGACGGTGTTGTGCAGGTGGATTTCTTTGCCCCCGACCGCGGTGGTGATGGGGACGGTGACGACCTGGCCCGCGTTCCAGCGCAGGTTGGCCGAGGCGGGCTGGGGGGTGCCGGTGGCGTACAGGTAAAGGGAGCTGGTGGCGGATTCGTTGAGTGCGGTGACCGAGAGTTGCACCGACGTCGCCGAATCCGGCACACCGTCTATCCCGCCGATCACGACGTCTTTGTTGCCGCCGGCGACCATGCTGTATTGGCCTACCACGGCCGGCGCGATAGAGGTGTAGACCGATGGTGCAGATCCGCCGTCCGCCAACGCAATCCCGCCGACCGCGCCGACGAGTGCGACGCCGGCACCCGCAGCCATAACTCTGCGACGCAGCCGTCGTGTGGTGCCCGGTGTAGCTGTACTTGCTGAACTGTGACGACCCATGGCCCTGCCCCTCCGCTCAAGCGCCCCGACGGCGTAAAAGGGAGGGTCCCACGGCGGTAAAGCTCGCGAAAGGGCTCTCCCGCCCGCTGTCCGCTTGCCGAGTGAAGGAAGTACGTCGGTGTCCTCGACGAATTGCGACCTTCAGTGGGCGGGCAGGTCGTCGGAGAAGCAGGCGAACGTGATCGCGCCGCCCAATGTGACATCCACTCCCATGAGTGCCGTCGGCACCGCACAGACGGTTTTGTCCACCGCCATGAAGGACTCATCAATGGCGAAGTCGTCCGAAGGACCTGCGAGCGTGCATGTGTCTGTATCGGAGTCGCCCGCACCCAACACCGACAATCGCTGCCTTACGCCATCCTCGCCGTAGCCCGCAATTTGCGCGCATAGACCGGTGATTCCCCATGACCGATGGCCCTTTGACGTTGGACGCCCCCACGGCGTAACCGCAGAGTCCCATACGCGGCAAAGCACGAAAGAGCGGTTGATTTACCAATAGCTGCCTTCCGTCGGGAAGGTCCGAACAATGGTCTGCCGCTGGCTGCTTCCCGCTAGCGGCGCGCAGTCGGTTGTGGGACCATCGCGCGATATCCGGCCCGAAGCGCCGGTGCCGGGGGGGCCGGTGCGTCACACGTGCGCTGCCCTCAATTCTTAGGAGGGTGACATGCGCAAGTCCTACGTAGCGTCGTTCGTGGTTATGGTCGGGGCAGGCATTGCCGTTGGAGTCCTGGTCGGCGGTCGGCCGGCCCGCGCGGCAGGGGCACAAACACTCGTGCCGTTGATCTCGTCGGTCACACCGGGCTGGGAGTGCGTACCGACGACTGCCGGCCAGGCAGTTCTCTCGGGCGGAACGGGGGCGGCTCCCTCGTGCGGCGCCGGCACGACGGCGGTCCTCGCGCCTACCTATGTGGCGAGTGGTGTTGGCGGCAAGCCGACGGTCGAGTTCAACGCCGTCAACGTGCAGATCGTGTCCGGGTCAGGTTCCACGTCCGGCACGGTGAACGGTGAGGGCAACCTTGTCGTCGGTTACGCCGAGAACGCGAACGGCTATTCCCAGACCGGCTCCAACAACCTGATCGTCGGCTCCAACAACGGATGGAAGAGCTACGGCGGGATCGTGGGCGGATACTCGAACCAGGATCTGTCCAAGTACTCGAGCCTGTTCGGCGGTTCTAACTCCGCTTCCGGGGAGTACAACTTGATGGGCGGCTACCACAACAAGGCGACGGCGCCATATGCGTCGGTAACCGGCGGCCGGGACAACTTGGCCAGTGGGAACTCGTCATCGGTGGCCGGCGGATGCCTGAACGTGGCCGGCACCGGCACTCCACCTAGCGGTACGTGCTCCGCGGACAACCAAAGCGTCCTGGGTGGGTTCGAGAACACGGCGTCGGGAGTGGAGGCAACGATCAGCGGGGGCGAGGTCGGTGTCGCCTCTGGCGGAGCGTCGTCGGTGTCCGGGGGTCAGTTCAACGGCGCCTCGGGTGGCGGTTCGTCCGTCTCAGGCGGCGACGAGAACACCGCCAGCGGCTCGTTCGCGTCCATCTCCGGCGGCTTCAGCAACTCGGCGACCACCTTCGACGCAAGTGTCAGTGGGGGCGAGAGCAACACCGCCCAAGCTAGCGGGGCGTCGGTACTCGGCGGTGACAGCAACACCGCGTCGTCCAGTTGCCAGGCCATCCCCGCCGCACCCGGGACCTGCTAACCGACGCCGCATCGTCGGGTCGTACGGCCTCTTTTCGTCGAGGCCGTACGACCCGTCGCCGTGCCAAGCAGCGATGGTTGTCAGCAGCCCTTCTTGCGGCCGTTAAAGACGAACACGCACTTCGTGGAGGACGCTGAGCGACCACTACTGCGTGGCCTGGTCGAGAATTGAGCGGTTGGCTGGATCGGTGATGTCACTGCTAAAGCCGATGAAGTAACTTGCCTGCGCGTTGATGGCCGCGTTGGCTTCACCGGTGAATGAATCACCAGTGACGCTTGTTGCCTGAAGCTGTTCCTCGATGAGTGGATGGACGCGCCAGTTCGGATTGGCATGCGTGGTCGTCGACTTCAGCCCGTCATCTTGGAGCCATACTCCCAATGCAGATATTTGATTCACGCTCGTGGCTTGGCAGACGGAAGGCTTGGCGTGCTGGCAAATCTGACCAGGCACTGCAGCTATTGGAGTCTTCTTGAACGCACTCGTATACATCTCCAGAATCTGCACGACCGTGTCATTCCACACGGTGTCAGTGAATCCCTTTGGCTCCCACAAGGACGGAAGGTACGACGCACTCGATTCAATGTTGCCTTCACCGTCCAGCGCCAAGCCTGCCTGAATCCAGACGACAGAGGGGTTGCCGTCATAGTGAGCAGCGAGCGCCACGATGAACTGGTGGTAGGCGCCCAAGAAATCCGGGTCCCAAAAAACGGGAGCTGTACCACCATGTTCGCGAGCTGGCTCCGCAACCGTATTGCCGGTTACCCACGAAGGTGTTGACGCGTCGCCTTCGGCGTCGGTCATGACTCGGATCGCGACCTTCTTATGTGCGGCCACCCAGGGTGCCATCGCCTGATCGATGGCTCCGAAGTTGATGACGCCCTCAGTGGGCTCGAGGTCAACCCACTCGGCAACGATCAGGCCTCCGCTCACGTCCGGATCATCAACCAACGGCCTGCCGTGCCACATTTTACCGAGCTTGCCACTCGGCCCCGCGTCGAGCCTGACGGGCGAATCATCAAACTGGAACAGCTGAAACTTACGAGCACGGCTTGTCGGACTAATAGATCCGCCAGTTGTAGACGCGCTGGAACTGCCAGTTGTCGAAGGTATGGAGCTGCTTGAGCTGCGAGTTGTCGGAGCTGCGGGAGCAGTATAGAGCTGCAGTTGTCGGAGCTGCGGAAGCAGCACTAGAGCTGCCAGTTGTCGGAGCTGCGGAAGCAGCACTAGAGCTGCCAGTTGTCGAAGTGCTGAAGCCGCTGGTTGTCGGAGTAGGCGAGCTGGCGGTCGTCGGGCGTGCCGGGGCGCTTGGACCGCTAAGGCGTGCGGACGAAGAAGAACAACAAGCGAGAACCGGTGCAGCTGCGACTAGCGCAACCAACGTAGCTGCGCTTCGACAGCGTGCATTCATCTGCGGCTCGCCCTTCTCGCCTGGCCTTGGCCAGATTAGTGTCACTACGTCCAGCTGATGAGCGCGCGCGTTGCATAGGCGGACCGTCGCGGCCATTCTCGCTCTTTCAGCGAGCCACGAATCGCACTACAGTGTGGCTGCCGACCGGGTGGCCCCGGCGTGTGTCGTCCTGGGGGTTCGCTGTGGTCAAGGGGCTTGTTCGTGGTCTGATCGTGTCGGTCGTGATCGCTCCGACGGCGTTCCTGGTTGTCCCGGCTTCCGCAACAGTGTTGCCTTCGGTGACGTCGATCTCGCCGACGTCGGGCCCGACAACTGGCAACACGACGGTGACGGTGACTGGCACCGGGTTTAGTGGGGCGAGTGTAGTGGCGTTCGGGTCGGTGCCGGCGAAGAGTTTCCACGTCGTCTCCGACACCTCCATCACTGCGGTCTCACCGGCGCATTCGGCGTCGACGCACGCGATCGTCGTCACGACACCGGCGGGCACCAGTAAGGCGGTGCCGGCGGCGAACTTCACCTACACCGCGTTGCCGACGGTGACCTCGATCTCTCCAACCTCTGGGGCGACCACCGGCGGCACCACGGTCACCGTGAACGGAAGCGGGTTCACCGGGGCGAGTGCGGTCAAGTTCGGGTCGCTGGTCGCGCAAAGTTTTGTGGTGGTGTCGAACACGAAGATCACCGCGGTGTCGCCGGCGCACAGCGCATCAACACACGCGATCCAGGTCACGACACCTAATGGCACCAGCGCCGCCGTCGCGGCAGCGAACTTCACCTATGTGGTGTTGCCGAAGGTGACCGCGATCTCCCCAACGTCTGGTCCCACCGGCGGCAACACCACCGTCACACTCAGCGGCTCCGGGTTCACCGGCGCGACCGCGGTCATGTTCGGGTCGCTGGCGGCGAAGAGTTTCACCGTCGTCTCCGACACCTCGATCACTGCTGTTTCCCCTGCGCACTCCGCATCAACGCACGCCATCACCGTCACCACGCCTAATGGCACTAGCGCCGCCATTCCGGCGTCCAACTACACGTACGGCAATAAGCTGCTCACGTGGAGTACCGCAACACCGGTCGTGCATGGTGACGGCTCTGCCGAGTCGGTCTCCTGCCACTCGACAACGTTCTGCGCCGCCGTCGACTTTTCTGGGGTAGCGACGACGTTCAATGGCGCCACGTGGAGTACCCCGATTAGTCTTGGCGCCGACCTCGAACTGTGGTCGGTATCGTGCCCTTCGGCCACGTTCTGTACCGCTGTCGGCTCCGATGACTCCGGCGCCGTGGCGATCATCTACAACGGGACGAGCTGGGGTACGCCGACGACGGTCCCTGGCGATATCTCCTTTTCTCTGACGTCCGTCACGTGCACCTCGTCCACGTTTTGCATCGCGGACGGTTATGACGGTGACACCGTCATATTCAACGGCACAAGCTGGACTCACATAACTGGCGGTGGCGGATCTATTGGTTGCGCGTCGGCAACGTTTTGCGTCAGCGTCAGTGGTGACGAGGCAACCACGTTTAATGGCACAACCTGGAGTACAGCGACCACTGTCGACTCCGACGGTGCACTGCAGTCGGTGTCATGTCCGACGTCGACGTTCTGTGCTGCCGTCGATAACGCTGGTTACGCTACAACATTCAACGGCACAAGTTGGAGCACACCGACGTTTGTCGATACGGACGAATCCCCTGACATGAACGCTGTGTCGTGCTCGTCATCGACTTTCTGCGTTGCCATTGATTTTGGTTCCACGGAGATGACGTTCAACGGCACGAGTTGGAGCGCGCCTACCACCATCGACCCAGGCGGCACCTTGGTGGATGTCTCGTGCGGCTCGTCGCAGTTATGTACGGCTCTTGACTACGACGGGGACGCACCCACGTTCAACGGCACCAGTTGGACGGAGTGGAATCTGGTCGATCCGACCGATGGTCTGGTGTCAGTGTCGTGCGTCTCGACGTCTTACTGTGCAGCGGTGGGTGACGGTGCGGCGGTTGCTACATTCAACGGCAGCACGTGGAGCACTCCGACAAACATCGCGTCGAATACAGAACTGACCGGCGTCTCATGCCTGTCGACGTCCTTCTGCATGGCCGTCGGAGGAAACCCAGGAACGGCCATCCAATTCAACGGCGTGACCTGGGGCTCGCCTGTCACAGTTGACTCCAATGCCGAACTGACCGCAGTCTCGTGCGCGACGGTCGCATTCTGCGAGGCGGTTGATGGAGATGGCAACGTCGTAACGTTCAATGGCGCCAGCTGGAGCTCCCCCACATCCATCGATGCTGGCATCGACATCGAGGCCGTGTCATGCCCAACGGCGACCTTCTGCGCGGCTGTCGACGCAAACGGCAACGCAGTGATGCTTCGCGGGACCACATGGAGTAGTCCGACGAACATGGATCCTTCCGTCAGCCTCAACGGGATCTCGTGTACGTCGTCGACGTTCTGCGCCGCTGTCGACGATAACGGCGATGCGCTCCTATTCAACGGCTCAACCTGGACTGCGCCGACGAGCGCTGAAGGCGACGGCTTGCGCGCGGTGTCTTGTGCATCTGCAACGTTCTGCGTCGCGGTGGATGAGGGTTTCCAGGGCGGCGACGCAGTTACGTTTAACGGAGCAAGCTGGACCTACCAGGACAGTATTGACGGCATTCGGCTCGGGGGTCAGACCGCTGTGTCCTGTCCTACTGTGTCGTTCTGCATGGACGTCGACGGTGGAGGAAAGGCCGTCCGCGGCACCTCATCTCCGTGAGCCAGCCGTTGCCACCGTTGAAGACCGACGGTCCGACAACTCCGACATGGCCCCGAAAGATCGCAGGCTAGTCGCGCCGATGTCGCCGTCGGCTGAGTTGAGCTCGATGGAGGCAAGCCTTGAATCGTCCGCTTCGGCGTTTCCGTTGTCGTCCGTGCATTCCATAGAGACGGTGGCGCCGACTCGGTTTCGTAGAGGCG
Organism: uncultured Actinomycetes bacterium; assembly: GCA_963799955.1. GTDB lineage: Bacteria > Actinomycetota > Actinomycetes > Acidothermales > Acidothermaceae > PALSA-607. Next base: position 483,047 of record CAWCZJ010000001.1, on the reverse strand, counting down.
CATCAGCGATATGTCCAAGATGGAGCTACCGGGGCTGAGCACTACACGGGACGTGACGTGTCGATGACGCCCGTGGAATCATGCGAGGTGCACTCGACTTCGTCGGTTGTGCCGCCGATCAAGATGGGCACGGATTTCGCCTGGAGGTAATAGATGCCTGCGGGGACATCCACTGTCGTGATCAAGGCGCGCGGGCAGAACGGTGACTTCCCATGACGGTGACTCCTCACGCTTCGACGCCCCAATGGCGTAGAGCCCGGAGTCCCACGGCGGTCAGGCTGGCTGCTACCCGCCCAGTGAAGGTATTCGGTCGCCTAGTTCGACTGGAGGCAACGTAATTCCTTCAGTGGGCGGGCCAGGAAGCTATCCACAGATTCACTATCGCTACCGAATGCGGGTCTGCAGTGTGAACACCATCGGGGATGAGTCGCATCGAACCGCTGCCGACCCGTTTCGCCGCGACTGCCGGGCTCACGATTGGGCAACTTCGCTCGAAGGCGTGGGCCACGCCGTTCCACGGAGTGCGGGTCGGCGGCGGTACAGCAGTTGACTTGCGGATGAGATGCAGGTCGTTGATTGCAGTTGCCAGGGTTCCTGCTGTCATCAGTGATGAATCGGCGGCAGCCGTGTACGAATGGTGGCTGCCGCTGCGGGTCGACGCACTTACCGACGTCACGGTCGCGCCCGAGCATCTCATCGAGCGTCCCGGCGTGCGATGCCATCGCCGAGTTCTCGCGCCGGCCGATATTCGTGTGCGCGACGGCATTCCGGTGACGTCGCCGGTGCGAACGCTGCTTGACCTGGCCGGTCACTTTCCGCTGATCGACCTCATCGTCGCGATGGACGCCGCCTTGCACAAGAAGGCGTGCAAGCTCGCCGACCTCGTCGCGGCGGCTCAGAACTCCGGCGGGCGGGGGATCGCGCTATTCCGGCGCGCGCTCGAGCTCTGCGACGGCCGCAGCGAGTCGGCCATGGAGACGGTGATGCGGCTGCTGATCGTGCTGTCGGGCTTGCCCGCACCTACACCGCAGTTCAACCTCTACGACGAGTACGGAATCTTCGTCGTCCGCGCTGACCTGAAAGCGTTCGGGGTGCACGCTGCGTTCGAATACGACGGCGGCGGCCATGACGAGCCAGTCAGGCACGCTCGCGACGTCAGACGCTGGCGCGACTTGCGACGTCAGGGCTGGGAGGTCTTCCCCTACACGGCGGGTGACCTCTATCGCACGCCGCAACTCATCGTGGTCGACTACCAACGCGCACTCGGGCTACCCATCGACGCGACAGCAGTCGAGGGGTGGCTGCGCGAGTGGAAGAAGTCCGGCTACAACCGATACTGAACGTCCGACGCGGGGCCCGTTTGCGCGGTCGCCGGCTCGCCAGGCCGCACCGTCCGCCGTCCGCCCGTTAACGTGCTCCCGCCGAGTGAAGGAATTACGTCGGGGTCCTCGGGAATTCGCAGCCGAATTCCTTCACTCGGCCGACAAGTCGGGGAGCTAGCCAAAGCAGACCCCCTAGCTGCCCGTCACGTAGCCGGTTGCCGAGCTGAGCTTGATGGCGACCAGCTGAACGTAGTCCGCGACGATGTTGTTGGTGTGGGTGTCATAGCAGTAGAACGTCATCGCACCACCCGAGGTCGTGTCTAGCCCCACCAGTGCCGCCGGGACATCCTCGACGCTTGAGTCCAACGTCGTGTCCGAGGCACTCATGTTGGTTCCGTTCGGATCGCGGATCCAGCAGACGGCTTGGTCTGGCGTCGTGCTGTCCTGGAGATTCATGGTGCCCGTTACTTGAACTTCGTAGGTGCCGGCCGGGACAGTAACCGATGCGATGGTTGTCCCTCCGGCTGTGTTGTTCGCGATCTGCACGTTGCTGGCCGACGCGGCGTAGCCGGCGCTGCCGGGTGCCGGGGCTGGGCTGAAGTAGCCGACGACGGCGACCTTGATGGTGACCACGCCGCCGTCGGTGGTCAGCCGGATCTTGCCGCTCGTGCCAACTGCAACGGTCACCGGGATGGTGACTGTCTCACCGGTCGTCCAGCGGACGTTGGCGGACGTCGGCTTGGTCGCGCCGGTCGGATACACATACATCGAGCTGGTCGTCGTCCCGGAAAGAGCCGTAACGGAAAGCTGAACGGACGTCGCGTTGCTCGGCACCGAGCCCACGCCCGCGACGCCCACGTCGGTGTTGGAGTCGGCAGCCAACGACCGACCGAGCACCGTCACCGGCGTGATCGCCGAATACACCGACGGTGTCGGAGTGCCGCTCGCCAATCCAACTCCGGCGACGGTCGCGGAAACCAAGCCCACGCCGATGCCGACAACTGCGACTCGGCGCCAAATTGACTTGCCGGAACTTGCGCGCGCTGAACTGTGCTGTCCCACGACGATGACCCCTCACGTCTAAAGCGCCCCCATGGCGTAAACGCAGAATCCCACGGTGGTCACGCGGAGGGAAGAGAAGCCAATCAGCCGCCCGTGATGTCGCCGGTGGCCGAGCTCAGCTTTATGGCGACCAAATCGATGCCATACGCCTTCGAATTTCCACTCGAGTTGCAGTCCATGGTGAAAGTGCCGCCCGCGGTTGTGTCGCAGGTCGCGTGCTATCCCCGTGGCGGGAAGATGCCCTGCATCGCTATACAGAAGTTCAGTGTCAGGAACGGCTGCATGTTGTTGTGGGCCTGGCCGCCGCCGGTGTGGCCGATCGCCAGCGTGCTCATGAGGAGATCCGGTTTAGCCGTCGAATAGGCGGCCGCGGGAACACCGCCCTTGTATTCGGCCCAGATCTTGCCCGCCGGGTTGCGCGTGGTAGCCACGTTCGACTGCGCATGCGGGATGTGGCCGTGGTGGGCCATCGCTGCCGTGGTCAACACGACGGTTTGTACACCGCCCTGTTCTCCAATCTGAACCTCGCTCAAGCCGGGCCCTTGTCCCTGATCGCGCGGCGTGCAGCCCTGAAGGTTCGGCAGCGCGAACGTCGATCTGCCGTCGCCGCCGTAGAAGGTGCCGAGCAGCGAGAACAACGCCGTGGCCTGAGAGATCGGCACAATCTGCCCGTTGCACATGGCCCAGCCCGTCGGGGCAAAGTTGAAGGGGAAAAGCCTGATCTCGCCGAGGAACTGGTCCGACATTGCAAACTCCTGACTTAGCCGGGGCGGGACGGGAAGACGCCGACGAGAGCGATGATGAAGTTCAAGACGAGGTACGGCGCCTCGTTCTCGTGAGGTACCCCAGCCCCTTGAGACTTGATCGCCGTCGTAGACATTGCGGTGTCAGACGCCGCCGTGGAGTAGACCGTCGCGCCGTTGTTGGCCCAGACCGCCCCCGCCGGCGACGCTGTGTTTGCAACCGACGCTGCCTTCGGTGTGTGCTTGTGGGAAGGCAGCTCCGCCAGTGTCAGGGCGTGGAGCCGCTCGCCGCCGTGCTGCCCGAGGGCGAAACCATTGCCGGTGTGAAGCGGGATTCGAGCCTGCATGTTGGGCAGTTGGAAATTCCGGATGCCATCGCCGCCGTAGACCGTGCCCAGCAAGGAAAACAGCGCCTGATTCTGGCTGATCGCCATAGTCTGACCGTTACAGAGCGCCCAGCCTTTCGGGGCAAAGTTGAACGACACGATGCGTATCTCCGACAGGTACGGTTCCGACACGGCGTCCCTTTCCGATGCCCGTCAGTCCTGCGACGGGTAGATGCCGAAGAGCGAGATGATGAACGTGAGACCCAGGTAGGGCGACCTGTTTTCGTGGGGCTCATCGGTGCCGACAGGCGAGAGTGCGCCGCTACTCATTGAGACGTTCGACGCCACCGAGCTGTAGACGGGTGTTGGAGCTGCGGCCCAGATGGCGCCGACGGGTGAGCTTGCCCCCCCGGCTTTCACGCCTTTCGCAGTGTGCGAATGCGCCGGCAGTTGGTCCTCGGTCACCGTGACAAACTCACTACCCGCGAGGGTGCCAATCACGTATGTGCCGCTGTCGCCGCCGGTGCCCTGGTGGGTGGGGAATCGGCCTCGAAGGTCGGGAAGTGCGAACGAGTTAACCCCGTCGCCGCCGTAGGTCGTGCCGATCAGGTTGAAGAGCACATCATTTTGGCTAATGGACTGTAGGGAGCCATCGCAGAAGGCCCAGCCGTTCGGCGCGAAATTGCCTCCGAAAATGCGTATCTCTCCGATGAATGGTGCCGACACGGCTACCCCACCTCTTTTTGTTCATAATCGGTCGTGGAGTCAGCAACGCCAGCTTCCCAGCGAAGCTGCACATACCCGGCGTCCTCGCCTGTTTGCCTGAATCCGAGCGTTCGATACAAACGCATGGCGCCGTCGTTCCAGCCCCAGACAGCTAGCTGTAGGGGCAGCCCCGCGTCTTTTGCCTGATCCTGCAGCTGCATCACTAACTGGCGGCCGATGCCGTGACCGCGGAACGCTGGCAGCACGGCGAGGTCGATGACGCGCAGCTGGCTGTCGTCGCGCCAAAGAATGAGCTGGCCAATGGCCGTGCCGTCAGCTTCGATCACGAGGTACTGCGCGCTGGGATACGCCGCAGCGTAGTGAAGTTGCTGTGCTTGTTGCTGCTGCGCGACGAGTTGGCTCTTGAGGTTCGGCGCGAGCGGGATGAGGGCGAAGTCGGGGCGTGAGGATTCGAAGATCTCGAGCAGCAGATCGCTGTCGGCATCTGTGGCCGGGCGCAACACCACCATCTACGCCTGCCGGTTGATCAGGGCCTGGGTGTAAGTGCCGTTCCGCCGCCCGATCGGCGAGAGGAACAAGACGCTCGCCGCCATTTCCTTGCCCGCCAGCGTGTAAATGCCTTCAGGAGGCCCCGCATCGATGTGCTCGAAGATGAGGTTGAAGCTGTCAGGGTCGTTCTGGCACTTTGCCGGGGCGAGGTCGTCGACGTGCTTCAGCGTCAGCCGGTAGGTGCCAGCATGACCCGTTGCTCGAAATACCTTGCCTTGCGCAGCGGCGAAACTCGCACGGTTGGGTGCGCTTGCGCCGCCCGGGTCCGCGGCCAGAGCAGCACGCGTTGGCTCGCTCGCCAGCGCGGGCAGCGCATCGAGGCCCAACACCGTCGCGCCCACGATCGCTGCGCCGAGCTTCAGCGCGGTACGTCTTGATGGTTCGAACATCGCTCATCCCCCCAACCGTCCCCGCGGCCGATTGCCAAAACAATAGCCACTGTTTGCTTACCTAGCTAGCCCACGAGGAGGGTTCTGGGGTGCCCCTACATATACGTGTACAGGTCGGCGGGCACGGCTGCACTGTTTCCGCCCGCCGTGGTGACAGTGATGTTGTGTCGACCCGCCGCTTGCACTGGCGACACTGCGGTGATCTCGGTGTCCGACACCACGACGAAACTGCTGGCGGCCACTGATCCGAACCGCACCCGTGTTGCGCCGGTGAAACCAACCCCGGTCACTGTCACTGTCGTGCCACCCGCGGGAGGCCCGGACGACGGAGCCACGCCCGTCACGGACGGAGGCGCCGGCAACGGCACCTGGTAAGTGAACACGCCGGCGGTCACGGTCGCACTGTTTCCGCCCGCCGTGGTGACAGTGATGTTGTGTCGACCCGCCGCTTGCGCTGGCGACACTGCGGTGATCTGGGTGTCCGACACCACGACGAAGCTGCTGGCGACCACTGATCCGAACCGCACGCGGGTCGCGCCGGTGAAACCAACCCCGGTCACTGTCACCGTCGTGCCACCCGCGGGAGGCCCGGACGACGGAGCCACGCCCGTCACGGACGGCGGCGCCGGCAACGGCAGCTGGTAGGTGAACTTGTCAGCGGTGACGGACCCGCTCGTGCCAAGCGCTGTGGTGACTGTGACGTTGTGGCCACCGGCTGGTTGAGCTGGCGACGTCGCGGTTATCTGTGTGTCGGAGACAACCAGGAAACCTGTCGCGGCCACCGAACCGAACCGCACCCGGGTCGCGCCAGTGAAACCAACTCCGGTCACTGTCACTGTCGTGCCACCCGCCGGAAGCCCGGACGACGGAGCCACGCCCGTCACCGTCGGGAAGGGAACCGCGTAGGTAAAGACGTCGGCGGTGGACGCAGCGCTGGTCCCACCAGGAGTCGTCACCGAAATGTCCTGGACGCCGACCAGCTGCGCGGGCGCGGCCGCCGTAATCGAAGAGTCTGAGACAACAGTGAAACTCGTCGCGGGCACTGCCCCGAACATGACACTGGTCGCACCGGTAAACCCGGAGCCTGTCACGGTTGTGACAGTGCCACCGGTCGGCGATCCTGACGAGGGCGATACAGCAGTGACGAGCGGCATGGCCGCCGCGACGGTGATCGCCAGGTCTTGAACTGCGGCCGCCGGGGGGCTCGACGAGTCGGTGACCTGCACGGTGAACGACGACGTACCGGCGATTGTCGGCGTCCCGCTGATGACGCCGCTCGCCGACAAACTCAAGCCTGCGGGCAATGGGCCAGCCGACACGCTCCAGCTATAGGGCGCAGCTCCGCCGGTAGCGGCCAGCTGCGCTGAGTACGGCAGCGACGCCGTCCCGCCGGGAAGTGAAGCCGACGAGACGGCGAGAGGAACAGGGTTGGACGCGGGGCAGTTGTCACCGATGCCGACGGGCACACATGTGAGGTCTCCCAACAGCATCAGGCTGTCGATCTCGAGCCCTGGGCTGCTGCCTGTGAGTGTGAGGGTGTGCGCACCTGCAGTGAGCGCGAGGTTGATCGTAGAGCTCGGGTCGTCGAACTTGTCGTCTGTCCAGCTCCATTGCGAGGCCGGCAGGCTCTCCCCGCCAACACTGATCGGGCAACTGGCGTCGATCTGCATTGCGTACGACGTGTCCGCGGAGTCCGTCGGCTTTACCCGCGACCACAGCCGATAGGTGCCGTCGGCGGGAACGGTGATGGTGAGGGTGTCGGCGCCCAGGCGACCGTCGGGGACCGCGCATCCTGCAGGCGCTGTGGGGCCGACATTCGCGAGCGTTTCCCAGTCGCTGGCGTTGACCCCACCGGTCGGCCGCACGCGCGCAATCATCGCTTTGGTGTTGGGCATCGCGACGCCGAGTCGGTTGACGAACTCGTTGTATCCGGTCTCCCAGCCATACATGTATCCGGTTCCGCCGGTGCCGTCGCCGCTCTGCCCGGAGTACGAGCCGGGTCGGCCGCCGCACGGCGTCGCTGGCCACATGCCCGACGCCAAGTACTGGTTGTCGAATGCCGCACTGAACTCGAGTGCGTCTTCGATGCGCTGCTGTTGCTCACCGTAAAGGTCAACGCCTTGCAACCGAGCGGTTTCGGCGCCGTCGACCATCGCATCGAGGCCGGTCACCGGGTGCGACAGGTCGCGGCACGTCTCTTGCGTCATGCCGTTGTAGTAGCGAAAGTCGATGGGCACGCGGCACGTGCTCTTGTTGGTGCCGATGCCGAGCCAAAAACAGGTCAACGTCGCCGAGTCGTTGTAGTCGCCCCCAGGGGGTGCAACGGGCGACCCGTTGCCGTTGTTATCGGTGCTCTCGTAGATGTACGCAGGTACCCGCGCCCGCCACATCGCGACGCCGGCGTTGAATACCGTTCGGCTGTCGGTGAATACGCCGATGTTCATCAGGCCGTCGGCCATCGACAACTCCCAGTTGCCATTCGACAGCGGATCGCCGCCGACAATCGCGGGCCCCATCACGTTGTTCAACATGGTGGTGAATCCGGCAACATTGAATACCGGATCGGTCGGACCAGACGTGAATGTGTAGCGGATAATTTCCGCAGCACGCGGGAAGACCTCCGCTGACCATGCGAGAGCCAGCCGCGATTGGTTGCCCTTCGACGCCGTCAACTTCGCCGACCATGCGTTCATCACGGTGATCGCAGCGTCTGCGTACTTCGCGCGGTCGGGGGCGGCGCTGTAGGAATACAGCAGCGCAAGTGTGTACGCCGCAATCGCATCGTTAACGACGAGTGAGCAGCCCTGCGCGTTCGCCGTACAGTCGACCGTCGAAACAGGTCGCGGCACGTACGTAGGGGTCGCATACCACGGGTTCACCGCAGCCAGCGCACCTGTCCATGGAGCAGCGCCCGCACCGATCTCATCGTGCACGAAAGCCAGCTGCGACGGATCGAGCAGAATGCCCGGATGTACGAAGCCAGCACTGTCGGGAACCGGCGCGTTGAACTGCACAACTTGGCCGTCGATCGCGTCAGAGTCGTTGACGACCGTGGCCGGAATAGTCAGTTGTCCTTGGGCGGCGGGCACGCTCGCTAGCCCGGTGGCCCTGCTGCTGTGCGGCGCGAATACCAAAACCGAAATGGCGAGGACGACGACCAATACGCGTGCCAAATAGCCGCGATGAGTCATCACGGCTCGGTGTCGAGGTCCCCGCCCCCAAGTGATACGGCCGAGCGTACCCCAACAAACAGAGGCGGAACGGTCGCCGTCCGGCTAGCCAGTCGTCACGCTGCCGCTCGCGGAGCTGAGCTGAATCGCGTTGAACCTCAGGTGAGACGCGCTGGCATCTGAGTTGGTGCTGTAGCAGAACATCGTCAGGGTCCCGGCGGGCGCATTATCGAACCCGGACATGGACAACGTTGCGTTGGCGATGTTGCTGTCCACGGATATCTGCGAGTCGTCGAAGAGCACACCCTGCGTGTTCTCGAGTTCGCAGTCGACCTCATCGGCCGTCCCACCGGTCAATGAAATCGTCGCTGTTGCCTGGATGTCGTAGATGCCTGCCGGGACCGTTAGTGATGCGGCGACGACACCGGTTGACGGGATTGCCACGCTGCCGTACGAAATGGCATACCCAGCACTGCCTGTTGCCGGAGTTGGGCTGAAGTAGCCGACGACGGCTAGTTTGATGGTGACCGTTCCGCCGTCGGTGGTGAGCCGGATCTTGCCGGCGGTGCCGACTGCCACCGTGACGGGGATCGTGATCGTCTGATTCGTCGCCCAGCGAACATTTGCGGACGTCGGTTTGGTGGCGCCTGTGGGATACACATACATCGAGCTGGTCGTCGTCCCGCTCAAAGCGGTGACGGATAGTTGAACGGACGTCGCGTTGCTGGGCACCGATCCGACACCCGCGACGGCGACATCAGTGTTGGAGTCGGCGGCCAACGACCGGCCAAGAACGGTGGCCGGCGTGATCGATGAATACACCGAGGGTGTCGAGGTCGTCGCACCACTGGCCAATCCGATTCCCGTAACGGTCGCGCAAACCACTCCTGCGCCAACACCGAGCACGGTTATCCGCCGCCAGCCGGATCGATCCGAACCTGCGCGCACACAACGGTGACTCCCCATGGTGATGACCTCTCGCGTTAAACGCCCCCAATGGCGTAGTCGGAGGGTCCCACACGCAACGCGTTCTTGCCGAGTGAAGGAACTACGTCGGTTTCCACGACGAAAAGCGACCGAATTCCTTCACTCGGTGAGGAGGAAACGGCTAGTTGTGGGTGTACTGGTCGGCGGTGCCGACGACACTCTTGCCGGCTGGAGTGACGACGTGCGCGTTGGTCAGCCCGGTCGAATGGGCAGGTGACGTGATCGTGAGGTGCGTGCTCGACACCACGGTCAGCTGCGACACGGCGTGCAATGAACTACGACCTCGAGGTTGCTTTCTCGGTCGCACCTTCGGTCGCCGCGATGAGATGCGCGTTTGGCCGGTATCCCTGGTAGTAGTACCCGCTGCCTCGTTGGCTCTGCGCCATGCTCAAAACGACGCCAACCGGGGTCACGTCGACATTGGCGAGCGCTTCTATGGCCCGAGTGATCTGTTCACGGGTGGTCTTTCCGGCGCGGACCACGAGAACGGTGGCGTCGGCCAACGAGGCGATCTGCGCGCCGTCCGCCACCGGCAATAGAGGTGCCGTGTCGATCACGACCGTGTCGACGCGGGTGCGGACTGACCTCAGGGTGTGCCGGAATGCCTCCGAGTTGAGCAACTCGCTGGGGTTGGGTGGCACGCCGCCCGAGACCAAAACCTCCAGATTGTCACCGACCGTTTGCACCACCTCGGCGATGGTCGCGCGGCCGATCAGCACGGACGTCAACCCCACGTCGCCGACAATTCCAAGCGCTTCGGCCAATGACGGTTTGCGAAGGTCGGCCTCGATGAGACAGACCCGTTGCCCGGCTTCGGCCAATGCTGCCGCCAGGTTGAGAGCGGTATGTGACTTGCCCTCTTGCGGAAGGGCGCTTGTCACCGCAATCACCCTCGGCGGGTTGTCAACGTCGACGAATTGCAGGTTGGTGCGTAGCTGCCGGAAGCCTTCCGCACGGGTACCGTGCGGGTCGGCGCGAAATGAAATAGGAACCGTCGTCGCCCGCTTGTCCCACGGGACCATACCCAGCACCGGGAGCGCGGAATGCGCCGCGAGCTCGTCAGAATCCTTGACGGTGTTGTCGAGCATCTCGCGCAAGAACGCGAACCCGAGGCCGAGCACGAGGCCCACGAGCACAGCGAGCGCGATATCCAGCTTGGGTTTCGGGGATGCCGGAGCGGTCGGGGTCTGGGCTGGTTCGGTGACGGTCAGTTTGACCGGTGAAGGTTGCGCGCTTGTCGTCTGTTCAAGGTCCTGAACGACCTTGCTGAACTGCGCAGCGACGGCATTCGCTAGCCGGGCGGCTTGAACAGGGTCGCGATCCGTGACGTGCAGGTTGATCAGGACTTTGTTCAGCGGCGCGTCGGCGCTGATTTCCCCAGCGAGTGCATCCGACGACATCGTTAGACCGAGCTGCTTAACCACAACATCGGTGACGGCGGGGCTGTTGGAAACGCTCGTGTACGACTGCACACGGGCCTGCGTGAACGTATTGCCTTGAGCGAGTTCTGCGGCGGTCGTGTTGCCGGCTCCCGCCGTCGACACAAAGATCTGCGCGGTCGCTTCGTACATCTTCGTGCTCGTAAGAAGGTACGCGGAACCCGCAAGGACGCAGACAAGAAGTACCGCGACGATGAGGCGCCACCGCTTATGCAGTACGCGAAGGTAGTCACGCAAGCTCAAGGTGGACGCCCTTCGACACGGGATTGACCTAGCCAGGGTATGCGGAGATGCTCACGCCGCGGGCGCAGATGCTGGAATTAGGCCAGACCGGTGGCTGGGCGGTTCTGGGCGCGCCCTGATGGGTCTGAGAGCATGCGACGCATGACCTTTGCGGTTTTGTTCGTCTGCACGGGCAACATCTGTCGCTCGCCGGCGGCGGAGAGGTTGTTCCGCGCTCGGCTTCCGCGGGGGGTACAGGTCGCGGTCTCGAGTGCCGGCACCCAGGGCCTCACGGACTGGCCCATCGACCCGCCGACGGCCCGTGCGCTTCAGGAGCTGGGCATCGAGATCGACGGGCATCAGGCCCGCCGCGTGGATCGCGAGATGTTGCGTGCCGCCGACCTGGTGCTCACCGCGGCGATCGAACACCGGGCCGCAGTGCTCCGGGCAGAGCCGTCATTGCTGTCGAAAGCGTTCACGCTGCGCGAGTTCGGCCGCCTCGCTTCGTCGCTGCCGCCGTGGTTACCGGAGCAAACTCCCACCGGAGAAGAACTTCGGCAACGCGTCGTGGCGATCGCCGGACGCCGTGGCCTTGGAGGGCCCGCCGGCGCGGCGGAAAACGACATCGATGACCCTTACGGTGCGACGTTTGAGGTAGCCAGGGTGACTGTCGCCCAGATATCTGAGGCGGTGGGAGTCGCGTTGAGCGGCCTTGGACTCGGCCAAACGGGTGACCCCAACGTCGGCGACTGGCGAGTAAATTCCCCGTAACAGCTGGAAGAATTGTCCGATATTTTCACCGCAAACTCACTTCGGCCGGTACCGTTCGGGGGTCGACGGTGGACCGTTGACACGAGGGGGCTCAAGCGGCATCCAACGCGCTTGGCATGTGCACGGCCGGGGGCGGGGAAAATGCACGGAATTGCATGGGCTCGATTCACCAGACGTCGCGAAATGCTGCACATCGCGATGCTCGTGGTTCTTGACTCGATCGCGATGACGGCGGCGTTTGAAGTTGCGCGCGCTGTGCGGGCAAGTTCGGGGCGCCCATTTGCTCACGTGATCAACGAGTCTCACTTCGTCGGGGTCATGGCGGCGATCAGCCCGCTGTGGATTGTGATTTTCGCTATCTGTGGCCTGTATCGCGTGCAGGTGCGGGGCGGACGCGTAAGCGAGGTCGGCAGGGTCGTAGCGGCTGTCTTCGGCGGTGTGATGCTGCTGATCTCAGTTGACTATTACAGCTTCAAGTCAGCGTTCTTCCCGAGCCACTCCGTGCCGTTATTTGCCTTGCTCATAGGCATCCCGCTCGTCGCGCTCGAGCGCCAGCTCGTCCGTGGCGTCATGCGCACGATGTTCGGTACTGGCCGCGGCTTGCACAACGTAATCCTGATCGGTACGGGGCCACTCGCCGTCCGAATCGCGACGGAACTGACCAAGCCCAAGAGTGGCTATCGCCTGATCGCTGCGGTCGGCGAGTCTCACGACCGGTTACGCATGATCGGTGGCGCGCCCGTGTTCTTGACCCTCGACGCTGCAGTGGCCGCCTTCCCCGGTTGGCGCATCGACGAGATTGTTCAGGCGGACGTCGACGTCCCACCAGAAGAGGCAACCCGCCTGATGGATTACGCGAACGCGGCAGGCGTGAGCTACCGCTTCGTTCCCGACAAGTACGACATGTATGCCGCGGCATCGAGGATGACGACCCTCGACGGACTGCCGGTAATGGAAGTGCGGTTGACGTCACTCGAGGGCTGGGGAGCCGTGGGCAAACGAGCCTTCGACTTCTTCGGTGCGATCTTCTTGATCCTGGTGTTCTCGCCGTTCTTGGTTGCCATTGCGATCGCGCAGAAGGTCGTTGAGCCCGGCGCGCCTGTCTTCTATACCCAGAGGCGGGTGGGGTTGGCGGGACGGCAGATCGGCGTCATCAAGTTCCGCAGTATGAGTTGGAAGTACTCGACAGGGCCGAATCGGGAGTTCAAGACTGCCGAGGAGGCCTTCACGGCGATGGGCCGGGCGGACCTGATCCCCGAGTTCCAAGTGAGCCAGAAGGTCGCCGACGACCCGCGGGTCTCGAAGCTCGGTGCGCTGTTGCGCAAGACGAGCCTCGACGAGCTGCCGCAACTGTTCAACGCCCTGCGCGGCGAACTGAGTCTGGTTGGTCCACGACCCATCACGCAGCAAGAGCTTGATCGCTACGGAACACAGGCGTCGAGCTTCCTGGCCCTCAAGCCTGGGATTACCGGTTTGTGGCAGGTCTACGGCCGCAGCTCGACGACGTACGAAGAGCGCGTGAAGCTCGACGTCTACTACGTCGAGAACTGGAGCGTCGGAATGGACGTATCAATTCCTGGCGCGGACACTCGTGAGTGTCGCGGCACGCAAGGGCGCCGTCTGAGGTCTCACGTTTTCAGATATTGGGTCTGGAGTGGCCATTGAACGCGATGGCTACCGGCCGTTACTATCGCCGCGCGGTGCCCGGCCCTCCTCCCCCGTAGGGTCGGGCACCGCGTCAATTTTGCCGCGAACTATCGGTGCGTATGGCGTAGATCACCTACGCTGTGCCGGTGATCACACGGGGCGATAGCGACGGTCCTGGCCTGACCATGCCCGCCCGGTCGACATTGGTACTCATCGGTTTCGGGATCGTCGTGGTCGGCGTCACCGTCTATACGTTGACCAGGCCAGCCGTGAACGGTCAGTCCGCCGTCGCCAAGTCGAGCGTTGTCGTGGCCAAAGCGTCGAGCTCGCCGGCACTCGTCTCAGTGCTCGCCGCAAGGGCGACGTCGTCCCCCACCCGCTCGACACCGACCCCGAGCGCCAGCACGTCACCGAAGCCGGCTCAAACGACGAAGCCAAGGCCGCCGACGACGACGACGCCCGCGACGGAGCTTCAGATCGCCCTTCCCAAGGGTCCGGTGAGCGCCATCGTGTTCGGAGATTCCTACGTCGCTGGCGTCGGAGCGACCTCACCCTCGGAAGGGTTTACCGAGCAGGCGATGTCACAGCTGGGCTGGAACGCGACGGAGGTCGCGCGTGATGACAGCGGTTACTGCACCACACACCCCGCCGACTATCTCCAGCGTCTCAAGGCGCAGCCTGTGGGTCCGGCGCCGACGGTGTTCATCCTCGAAGGCGGCATCAACGACGTCGGCTGTAGTGCCACGGTGCTCAGCGCCCAGATCTCGGCGTCGATCGCGCAAGTCAAGGCGACGTATCCGAACGCTCTCTTGATTGTCCTTGGGCCGGTCGTTCCGAGTAAGTACAGCACCAGCCCAGCTGGCTCCGATCGACGGCGCACTTGACGCCGCGGCCACGGCCGCCGGCGTCCCGTACATCAGCCCGCTGACCGAGCTCTGGTTCACCTCCGCGAACCGAACGCACTACATGAGCAAGGACGGGATCAATCCCAACCCGGCGGGTTATGCGTACCTGACGCCGCTGCTGCTCCAAGACCTGGAGCAGATCACCGGCGCATAGCGCGTCGATTTCGCTAACGGGTTTCGGTTGCGCCACGGTTTGAAATAGCCTGTGCGCGTGTTTACCGAGTACGAAGTCAGCAGGCCCAGCCGGTCGACGCTCGCGCTGATCGCCTTTGCGATTGCTGTCGTCACATTCACCGCCTTCGCGTTGTCATGGTCTGGCCCAACCGGGCACGGCGACTCCGCTTCCGCCGACCCGATTACTCCGGCTGCGACAACGGCTCCGGCCGTTCCGGCTGGCCCGACAGCGAGCGTGCCGCAGAGCCCTCCACCGCCGACCGTTCAGCCGACCACGCCGGCCGCAGTCGTGACGTCGGCTCCGCCGACGCAGGACGCCACAACGTCACTGACGCCCGCGTTAGCGTCGCCAACGCACGCGCTCACCTCGCCGTCGCCGGTAGCGGTGACTCCGGTTGCCACGAAGACCAAGGCCGCTGCCCCGCCGTCCGCCTCGAAGCCACCGGTCAAGCCGGTGGTGCCCGCGAAGCCTGTTCCCGTCGCGAAGCCTGTTCGTGTCACTAAGCCCAAGCCGGCGCCTGTTGTACCGCCGTCGCCGAGCCCGCTTCCCGCGCCGTCCACGCTGCTACCGAATCCACCTGGATGGATTCCGCTGCCGGTAACCATCGGACACGGTCCGGACTGCATCTTGTTTCTGTGCCTGCCGCCCGGCCACCACCATGGAAAGGGCCAGTCCGAGCAGTAAGGATCGGCCTAGTTGTAGGTGTAGAGATCGGCGCTGCCTGCGGCGCTTTCGCCGCCCGTTGGTGTGACGACGTGCACGTTGAACGGTCCGGTGCTGTGTGCTGGTGACGTGACCGTGAGGTGGGTGCTGGAGGTCACGCTCAGGTTGGTGCCTGGGGTGCTTCCGAATAGCACTTGGGTGGCGCCGGTGAATCCGGTGCCGGTCACCGCAACGGTTGTGCCCCCGGCGTGCGGGCCTGAGGTCGGGCTGATCGCGGTGACGGTGGGCAGTGGCTCGAAGGTGTATTCGTCAGCAGTGACTGCAGGGCTCCCGCCGGCCGGCGTGATGACGTGAACGTGGGTCAGTCCGAGCGAATGCGACGGTGCTCTCACGGTCAGCTGGGTGTCGGACGTGACGCTCAGGCCGGTTCCAGGTGTGTTGCCGAACAGCACGTGGGTGGCGCCGGTGAATCCGGAGCCGGTCACCGTGACGGTCGTGCCTCCGGCTCTAGGGCCCGAGGTCGGACTCACCGCGGTGACGACCGGTGCAGCTAGGAACGTGTAGAGATCCGCGTCGACCGCGAGGCTGGTACCCAATGATGTGACGACGTGCACGTTGGCCGCACCAGAACCGTGCGCTGGTGCGGTCACCGTCAGCTGATGGTCACTAGCCACCCCCACGTTCGTGCCGGGGGTGCTGCCGAACAGCACTTGGGTCGTACCCGTGAATCCATGACCGTTCACCGTGACCGTCGTCCCGCCGGCCTTCGGCCCGGCCGCGGGGGAAATCCCGGTCACCGCGGGTTTCACCGCCGTACCAGTACCGGTGAATCCCATGATGTATTGCTGCCCGTTCCAAACCGAGCCGATGGAGCCGCCCTCGCTGAATGGCCCCGAGGGCGTGAACTCGTAGACGAGTCGGCACGAATCGCCGCCCAGGAGCGCGACGCCCTGGCAGTCGGTGATCTTCGGAAAGTCCCCGTTGCTGGCGATTTCCGTGGCGCTCAACGTGGCCGCGTCACTCAGGTTCGTGATCACGACGTCCTGCGGCGCGCTCTGGGATCCCGCTGGCACGCTGCCGAAGTCGAAGCTGGTCGGCGTGATCAGGAACTGATTCAGGCTGTTGCCGAAAAGTGAGATGGAGAAGGCCTGGCCGCCCCATGTTCCGCTGGCCGCTCCGTTCTGCCGGCCTGTCGTCGACGGATCAAACTGAAAGTTCTCCGTACACGACGCGCCGGGTGCGATCGCGCCGAAGCACCCCGCATCGACCTGGTACGGACCGTTCACAATCAGAAGTTCAGGGGTGATCGGTGCATCGCTCACGTTCGTGAACGTCACCGGCTCCTCGTTGATGAACTCAGAATGAAGTGTGACGTCGCCGAAATCCAACGCCGTCGGCGTGACGAGTAATGCGGGGGTCGTCGGCTTGGCGCCCTTGTAGGAACGTCCTGTCATGTGGATCGCGAACTGCTGGGAATCCAGGACGCCGGTGGCAGTCGCACTCTGGGTGCCAAACGTCGTCGGGTCGAACTGGAAGCCGATCTCACAGTGCTGGCCCGGTGCGAGCACGATGGCGCAGTCCGGGTCTGTTATCACTGCAAAGTCGCCGAGATCCAACCCAGTGATGTTGGCTGATTCGTTGACGGTGCCGGTGTTGGTGATCGTCACCCACTGCGTCGCGCTGTGCCCGAAGCCCGCAACGTTGCCGAAGTCGAGCGCGGTTGGGGTGATCAGGAAGGGGTTGATGCCGTTGCCTTGGAACGTCAACGTAAAGGCCTGGCCGTTCATGGACGGGTTGATGGTTGTGGTGCGTGCGCCGATGCTGTCGGGGGTGAACTGGTAGGAGAGCGTGCATGAGCCACGGTTCGGGAGCTTGACGTGGCTGCAGTGGTCGGTGCCACCGAACACACCGGCGTTTCCACCGGTGAGGATCGGCATGATTGTTGCGCCGCTGATGTTGGTGACCGTGACCTGCTGCGCCGGGCTGGGGCTGTTCATCGCCACGTCGCCAAAATCGAACCCGGTCGGGGTGATCAGGTAATCGACCGTTGCTGCAGAGGCGGGATTTGTCGAACTGCCAACGGCGATGACGCTGCCGACGAGCACGACCATCACCGAGAGCGCGGCGGAAATGTGGAGTCGCGATGGGATGGTTGTTGGCTTCATGACGACTCCGGCGAGGCTAGTTGAAGGTGTACATGTCGGCGTTGACGGCGGCGCTTTCGCCACCCGAGGGTGTGACGACATGCACGTTGAACGGCCCCGCGCTGTGCGATGGTGTCGTCACCGTCAGGTGGGTATCGGACAGGACGCTCAGGTCGGTGCCTGGGGTGCTGCCGAACAGCACTTGGGTGGCCCCGGTGAATCCGGTGCCGGTCACCGAGATTGTGGTGCCGCCGCCTCTCGGGCCTGATTTCGGGCTGACCGCGGTGATGGTGGGCAGGGGTTCGAAGGTGTATTCGTCAGCGGTAACGGCGGGGCTCTTGCCGGCCGGCGTGACGACATGAACGTGAATCAGGCCGAGCGAATGCGGCGGCGACTTCACGGTGATCGTTGTGCTCGATACGACGGTGAGGCTGGTGCCCGCCGTGTTGCCGAACAGCACCTGCGTGGCCCCAGTGAAGCCGGTGCCTGTCACCGTCACCGTCGTGCCGCCTGCCCTAGGACCTGTTCTGGGGCTGACAGCGGTGACAGTAGGCGCCGATTCAAAGGTGTAGAGATCGGCGCTGACTGCGGGGCTGGTACCCAACGATGTGACGACGTGCACGTTGTAAGGACCCGCGCCGTGCGCAGGCGCGGTTACATTCAGTTGGTCGTCAGAGTCCGATATCACGTTCGTGCCGGGCGTGCTGCCGAACAGCACCTGGGTCACGCCGGTGAACCCATAACCGGTCACCGTCACAGTGTTACCGCCGGTGGTTGGCCCGCCCGCGGGAGAAATCCCGGTAACCGCGGGCTTCACTGCGGTAGCGACTCCAGTGAAGGACGACGTGTAGTCCTGCCCGTTCCAATCCGACGGGCGGATGAAGCTGTAGGGGTCTGGCCCGTCGGGGACGAACTGGAAGGCGATTTCGCAAGTCTCGCCCGCGAGGAGGGTTGTGTTCAGGCAGCCATCATTGACCTGGAAGTTGTCGGATTCGATCGTCGGTGAGCCGGTCATAGTAGTGCCACTTCTGCTGACGTTCTGAACCACGACACTCTGCGGTGCGCTTTGGCTGCCGTCGGGGACATTGCCGAAGTCGAAGCTCGTGGGCGTAATAAGGAACTGCTTAATCGTGTTGCCGGTGAGTGAGATGGAGAAGGCCTGCCCGCCCCATGTGCCGCTGGCCGTTCCGTTTTGGTGGCCGGTTGTAGACGAGTAAAACTGGAAGTTTTCGGTACACGACGCACCGGGCGCGAGCGCACTAGTGCAGCCGACCGAATTATCAAAGGGGCCGGTCATGTTTAGGGCGCCGGGAGTGATCGACGCGTTGCTCACGTTCGTGAAGGTCACGGGCTGCTGGCTCACCGCAGCTACATCTCCAAGCGCGACATCGCCAAAATCTAACGCGGTCGGCGTGATCGCTAGTGCCGTTGCTGGCGCGGTGCCCTTGTAAGAATGTCCGGTGAGGTGGATCGCGTACTGCTGGGAATCCAAGACGCCGGTGGCGATCGCACTTTGGGTGCCGAACGCCGTCGGGCTGAACTGGAAGACGATGTGGCAGGTGGCGCCTGGCGCGAGCGCGCCGACGCAGTCGGTGGCGGAGGTCGGACCGAAGGCGCCGGCGTCCAATCCCGTGGTGTCGGCTGATTCGCTGACGGTGCCGACGTTGGTGATGGCGACGGACTGGGTCGTGCTGTGGCCGAAGCCAGGGACATTGCCGAAGTCGAGCGAGGTCGGGGTAATCAGGAATGGGTTGATGCCATTGCCTTGGAAACTCAACGTGAAGGATTGGCCGTTCATGGACGGGTTGATCGTTGTCGTCCGTGCGCCGATGCTGGTAGGGGTGAACTGGTAGGACAGCGTGCAGGACCCGCCGTTCGGGAGCTTGATGTGGCTGCAGTGGTCGGTGCCACCGAACACGCCGGCGTCTCCGCCGGTGAGGATCGGCATGATGGTCGCGCCGCTGATGTTGGTGACCCTGACGTTTTGCGCCGCGCTGGGGTTGTTCATCGCAATGTCGCCGAAATCGAACCCGGTCGGGGTGATGAGGAAGGCCGGCGTTGTCGCCGCCGCAGGGGCAGCCGAACCGGCGACCGCGATGACGCTGCCGGCGAGCACGGCGAGCACCGAAACCACGGCAGAGACGCGAGGCCGCGATGATTTTGGCGAATTCATGATGACTCCGGCGTAATTGGGACGGCGTGGATCGCGGCGCATTTGGCTCCCGCTGATGAGACCAGACGGCGCACCCAATTGGAACCCTGCCGAGTGTAGGAATTCGGTCGCTTTTCATCGAAGAAACCGACGTAGTTCCTTCACTCGGCAGAATCTACTGATCGTGGGTGGGCGTCCGCGCTACGAACCTTTGTCCTCTATCCAGCTGTGGAACCACATCCGGTCGACCCAGCCGCCGACAAACGGAACCGTTCGGGCGCTGAGAATAGGCCAGAAATAGAAGAACATGATGGCGACGATGAGTACGTAGGAACCACCGACGATGGTGCCCGTTCGTCGTCTTCGAATCGATGCAGTCGCCGGGCCTATCATGTAGCCGATCGTGACGGCGATCGCAATGCTCAGGAATGGCAGCAGTGGCAGCACGTAGAAGAAGAACATCGTGCGCTTGAACTGGTGCAACCATGGCAGGTACGAACAAAGGAATGGCAGCAGTAATGCGCCGCCTCGCCAGTCGCGCTTCGCAATGAGATAGGCCATGAAACACATGACCGGGATCGACACCCACCAGATCGCGGGTGTGCCGAGGTCGTAGATCATCCGCGCGCAGCCGAGACCGCCCGTGTGGCAGCCGGCCACCGGCGGATGCGGATAGTTGGCGTAGTACAGCACCGGTCGTGCGTCGAATAACCAACCCCACGCGTTCTCGCGATATGCGTGGTACGAGTCAAGCGTTTCGTGGAACTTCAACGCCTCCGCGTGGTAGTGCCAGAGGCTTCTCAGTGAGGCGGGGATGAAGCCGAAGTCGGTGCCCCGGCCCTTTGCCCACTCGCGGTCGTAGGCGTACTTCGGCCCGTTGAGGAACCAACCGGTCCACGACGCGGTGTAGACGACGGTTGGGACGGCGATCAGCCAACTCACGCTCGGCAGAGTGTCGCGCACAAGCGTTGCTCTGAAGGGTTTCTCGACGCCGATCGCTCGACGTGCGCCCATCGTCCAGAAGAACGCGAGCAAGCCGAACGACGGGATCAGGTAGGCGCCGTCCCACTTGGTCCCGCATGCACAGCCCACGGCGAGACCGCACGCAAGTAGCCACCACCGCATGCCTGTGTGCGGGCCGAACTTGCTCCCGCTTCCGTTCGTGTTGTTGGTGGCACGGTCGGCGAGCCGGCCGCGCACCTGATCTCGGTCGAGAATCAAGCAGGCGAAGCCGACCACCGTCCAGAACATCAAAAAGATGTCGAGCATCGCGACGCGGCTCTGCACGTACTCGAGACCGTCAAGACTGAAAACGAGACCCGCGACGCAGCCGAGCAGGTTCGACCGTGTCATGCGTCGTGCGATTCGAGCGACGATCAGGACGGCGAGGGTGCCGACGATCGCGGACATGAAACGCCAGCCGAAGGTGCTCGTGAAGTTCGGGTCGCCGACGACCCATTCGCCGAGCGCGATCATCCACTTGCCCAGTGGCGGGTGCACCACGTAGCCGGGCCCGTTGTCTGTGACGTTTAGTTCCACGCCGTGGTGATACAGGCTCCATGCGTCGTGGGTGTAGTACACCTCGTCGAACACGCACGCCTTTGGTCCGGTCGGGCCGTTGCAGAGTGCTTGGAGATTGGCGGCGTGACCTCCTGGCACCGACAGGCGGTTGAACCTCAGGAAGCCGGCGAGCAAGGTGATCGCGAGCGGCCCGAGCCAACCCCACAGGCGGCTGCCTGGGAACGGCGGAACGAGTCGCTCTCTTAGATCTGAGCGGGGTGGGAGCGCCGACGCTCGGGGGATCTCGATGGAGGTGGCTGCCACCTCGTCATCGTATTGGCCGCGGTCTGCCCTGACTTGTCACCCGGCCGTTGCCGCTCCATGGCAAACGAATCGTCAACTAGCCTTCACGGTTTGGCATTTGATGTGCCATCCTGCGTCGCAAATCAGTTTGTTTCCGGGGAGGGGTTTGTCGTGGGGGTCGATTTTGGCGCGCCGTTGGTCTCGCGGCGGTGGTTTGGCCGGGCGATGGTATTCGGGGTCCCCGCGGCGGTGGTGCTGGCATCGCAGCGAACTGCGGATGCGGCAGCGACGGGTTCGTGGTCGGTGGCCGGCAACGCGGGGACCACTCCTGGCACGAATTTCTTGGGAACGACGGACAGTCAAGCGCTCGCGGTGAAGACGGCGAACGTTGAGCGGTTGCGTGTTGCGTCGAACGGGTTGGTCGGGATCGGGACAACGGCGCCGAGTGGTCAGCTGGACGTGGTGTCGGCCTCGCAGATTGCGATCAAGGGCGAGTACACGGGCACCGGATCATCGGCTGGGGTGCGGGGCTCCACGACGAGCAGCGCGGCGAACGCGTCGGCGATCTCTGGAGTGTTGGCCTCCCAAGGTAATGGTCCCGGAGCGGGCAGCGCCGCAGTACTGGGCACCGTCACGGTGAAAAAGGCCACCGGCGTGGGTGTGTTAGGCCACCATGAAGGCAGCGGGGTCGCGGTGCAGGGACTTGTCGGCGCCGCAACGGCTGACCAACTCCACCCGAATGGGAGCTTCTACCGTGGGGCCGGTGAGTTTTGCGGCCTTAACGGTCTCGTCGCCGCGGCGACCGCCGACGACGGCTACGGCGTGCTGGCTCTCGCCAGCAGCAGCGATGGCTACGCCATCCAAGCCATCGCCTCCGGTGGGGCACAGGCCCTGTACGCCTCGGGCGACTCCGGGTTTAACGGGAGCATCGTTGTCAATGGCAATCTCGCCGTTGACGGCACGTTGAGTAAGTCGGGTGGGTCGTTCCGGATCGACCACCCGTTGGAGCCCAGCGAAAGGTATTTGTCGCACTCGTTTGTCGAGTCGCCGGACATGATGAACATCTACAACGGCACGGTCGTTCTGGATTCCGCTGGTTCGGCGACGGTCACCATGCCGGCCTGGTTTGAGCCGCTGAACCGCGACTTCCGCTACCAGTTGACTGCGTTGGATTCGCCAGCCCCGAATCTGCACATCAGTCGTCGGCTCAGCTCTGCCGCATTCACGATCGCGGGCGGAAGTGCCGGCCAAGAAGTGTCATGGCAGGTGACCGGCATTCGTCAGGACGTTTGGGCTAACGCAAATCGGATCCCGGTGGAGTCGGACAAACCTGCGAATCTGCGCAACACGTTCATCCACCCCGAGCTGTTCGGTAAGACCGCCGCGCACGCCGAACACCAATCACGCGTCCAACGCGTCTCTTGAGGAGTTTGTCGTGGGGAATCACAGGAAGTCGGGGGGTAGTCTCCGGACGCCCGTGCTGGGTGGATTCCGACGGGCCGTTGGTGGCGCGGCGGTGGTTTGGTCGGGCGATGGTGGTCGGGTGCCAGCCGCGGTCGTGCTCGCGTCGCAGCGCAACGCGGACGCCGTGGCGACAGGCTCGTGGTCGGTGACCGGGGACGGTGGCACCAACGCCTGACTATCAGTGGTGCCAAGGAAGTTGATTCTGGCGGCCGTCCACAGTGCAAAGCTGACGGTTCGGTAGTTAGTTGCCTGAGGGTGTGGGCTGGATCGGGAAACCGTAAGCGAGGACGCTCACCGGTATTGACCCCTCTGGGCGCAGCTCGGGGTGCACGGTGCGCTCGCGGCAGCGGAGGATGACCTCGAGGATGTCCTCTCCAAGCTGCCTGAGTTCGTCGGGCATCAGGTAGCTGATGTTGTTCTGCGAGAACCACGCGTGTTGCCATTCGCGCGGGTAGCTGCCGCGTTCGTTCATCCAGCGATCGAGCCGGTCGAACGCGCGTTCGTTGCCGAGCTTGGTCAGGCCGGTGGCCGCGACGGAGAGTTCGGTGTCATCGGGGTCCTCGTCGTAGGACGTGCCCACCGAAACGAGGCGCCATGGCCGGCGTCGGCCAACACCGCCTTCGGCTTCTTCGACATAGCCGTACTTCGCAAGCGTCTGCAGGTGCCACGACATGTTGCCTGGACTGTCGCCGAGTAGTTCAGCAGCGTCGGTTGCGGTGAGGGGTCCTTCCCGCACGAGGGCCTCGAGTAATGCGATGCGGACCGGGTGGGCGAGCGCACGGATCACCCGTGGATCGGTGAGCTTCCGGGGCTCTTCCCGGCGGGCGACCGCTTTGGCTGCTGCGCTCTTGGCGGCTTTCTTTGCGGGCGCCTTCGCTGGCGTCTTCGCGGAGGTTCTTGATGGAGCCTCGGTGGCCCGCTTCGTCGCTTTCGCGGCGGAGGGCTTCGGCGTGGGACGGCTCGGAGCCTCCTTCGGGGTCGGGCTCACGTCAGCCACCGATCGGAGCTGGGTGCCGACGCGCGCTGCGGTCCCCGATCAAGCGAAGGCCAACGGTGACCAGCATCCAGCCGAGGCGCTGCCTTGGCCGCTGGGCCCGGCGGCTCTGCCGGGCGCTGGCGCTCTGGTGCATTGCGGCCGCCCGGTCGTGGGCGAACGTCTCCAATAGGTAGGGATGCATGTCTTTGACCTCCTCACGAGAACTCTTGTGACAAGTATCATCGTGACAAGAACTCTTGTCAAGCCCGCGAATCGAGTGACGGGTTAGTGAACTAGTGCTTCCGCGAGGCGAGTCAGTTCGGCGGCGGGGTCGGCGGTCAATCCGCCGTGTACCGGGCCGGGCTGGAGCACGGTGCTGCGAGGCGCTGCCAGCCAGCCGAAGCGTTTGCCGAGATCGCCGCTTGCCGCCTCGCCAGCACTCGAGTCGCCGTGGCAGATCGCCTCGATGTTGTTGAGCGCAGCGCCCAGAGAAGGAATGTCGACGTCTTCATCGAGTGCGGCGACTCGCTCAACGGGCAAGTGGATACGGGCATCAAGATATTCGACTGCCTGACAGAAGATCACGACGCCCACGTTGACGAACTCGCCTCGATCGACGCGCGGCATGCAGCGCAGTACGAAGTACTGGAACGGCATTCTTGGCGACGCGTTCATGCGAACTCACCCAACCAAACACGGGGTGCTGCCGCTCTTGCGAGCAAGTAGTCGACGTACCAGCCGCGAACTGTCGAGGGGTCCGCGTGGGGAGCATCGAGCCAGTCGTCGGGAACGTCGCCGAGCGCCTGGGTCAACAGTTGCCCGGTGATGTGGGGCGCCAGCTCAATGTCTGCCCGCGGTAGACCATCCATGTACGCGTTCATGATGTGTTTGTCGAAGGCGTATGGCTGCGACGCAAATCGTTGCGGCACAACGTCAGCCGTCGTCGTCCAACTGTGATGGAAGTACAGCGAGGCACCGTGATCGATGCACCAGAGCTGTCGGTGCCACACCAGGAGGTTCGGATTTTGCCAGGAGCGGTCGACGTTGGCGACGAACGCGTCGAGCCAAAGGATCCGGGCGGCCTCGTCGGCTGAGACTGCGAATGACTTGCCGTCGTAGCCAAGTGCTCCGGGCAAGAAGTCGATGCCGAGGTTCAGTCCGATGCTTGCGTTGAGCAGATCCTGCACCTCTTCGTCGGCCTCGTAGCGCGCGATCGCCGGGTCGAGGTCGAGCAAAACGATGTCCGGCGTGCGGATACCAAGGCGACGCGCGATGCCGTGCACGATGACCTCGGCTACGAGTGCCTTGGTGCCTTGACCGGCGCCGCGAAACTTCATGACGTAGGTGCCGAGATCCGCTGCCTCGACGATGCCCGGCAGCGAACCACCCTCGCGCAACGGCGCGACGTAGCGAGTGGCCAGCACCTGATCAAGCATGGTCGCAGCCTAGGTGATCAAGGGTCGTAAACCCCGCCGACAACCGTGGGCTAGGGGATGAACAGAGAGCTCACTGCGGCAATCGGCACCAGACCAGGTGCCTTCGCCGCCAGCTCCGGATCAGTCGTTATCAGCGCATCGGCCTGGAGCTTCGCGATTGCCAGGTATTCGGCGTACTCGATGGTCGGCCAGTTGTGCTCTCGCGCGATCTGCCAGGCGGTACGTCGTGACACCCGGTCGCCCAGCAGCCGGATCTTCAGCTCAGTCATCCGCTCGTGGAGATCGAGAGCGGCTTTCTCGGTAAGTTCACCGGCGCGCACGGCTCGCAGGAGTAGGTCGAGTGCTTGCGAGCGAATCGAGTTTGGTGCGACCAGTTGGTGAGCCGGGTCGATCGGGCGGCCGTCTTCCGCGAGCAGCACGAGTGTTGGCGGATCAATTACGAAGCGCGTCATGATGTCACCGTACGCGCGTCAAAGGTCGCCGAGTCGCAGCCGAACCGCGATCAGCTTCTCGACCAACTCGCGCGGGAGCGGTTGGTCGATGGCGAACCGCAACGCCCCAGACGATTTCTGGTAACCGACCAACTCATCGGCTAGTACCGGAAAAACCGAGCCGCTGTGGGGCAGGTAGCTCAGGTGATTCTTGAACGCCGCGAATCCGGCGATCGTCGTGCCGTCAACCTTGAATCCGGGCACGGCATACGACAAGCACTGCTCGGCATCGGGGACCACGCTGAGAATGTCGCGGCGCAGTTGTTGCAGCGTCGACTGTTTCGGCTCATCCAGCTGGTGAAGGTATTCGTCGATCTCCGCAGCTGACATCAGCTGCCTCCAGGCTCAATGCGCTCCTGAAGTACGACAGTGACTTGGTCGCCGGGCTTCTTGGCGATAAGTCGTTGCAACTCGGTCTTGATGGGCAACTTGTGACGGCCGTCGCCCAACGCCATGAACGAACTCTCGAACGGGTGGCCGTCGACGAGACCCCGCACTTTGACAAGCCCGCGGGTACCGAAGTACTCCGCGGACCCTGGCATTACGACGTAGGTCCAGCCGCCTCTCGCAGGGCTCTTCTCCAGGGTGGCCGTGAATCGCTTGCTGAGCTTCATCGTTACCTCCTCATCCACTTGGACGACGACGCGTGGCGAAATTCATCGCGCTCTCACGGCCTACCACGGCGAGATCACCAGACCCTGAACTGCCAGCGCGACCGCCACCTGCAGTAGCAACCATCGCCGACTGTGGTTAAGGGCTGCCGCTGCCACCACTACCCAAGGTCCATAGGGCAGCCAGATCCGTTCCACCTCGCCGCGCATAACCCCACTCAGGTCGCTGACAACCACGGCGATGAGGGCCGCGACGACCAGCCACCCCGCCGTCCCGCGTCGCAGGTTGATGCGGGAGAGGCCGGCGACTGCGGCCGGACCGATCATGAGAATGAACACGGCGAGGTCGGCCAACAGGAAGTATTCATAGGGCCGGCTGCCGGAACCGTAGTTGTGTGCATAGAAGCGGTGCGTCGCCCGCACGCCGTCCGGCCACCAGAACCCATCGGCAGTGAACGCAGCGACGATCGCGCCGAACCCGACCGCAACGCCAGCAATGACCCACCGTCCGCAGCCGCGAACTGATGCGTCCCGCAACGAGCCCTCGACCGGCAGCAGCAGAACCGTCACCCCGAGCGCGGCCACGGGTAACAGCCCGTAGGACAGATAGGGAACGCAGCCGAGGAGCAGGCCAGCCGCGGCAGCCACTGCAACAGTTCGGCGGATTGACGGCTGAACCCGAGAGACCGCCACGAGCGCAACTCCCCACGCGACGACGCCGGCGAAGAATCCATCCATGCTGGTCGCGATCCACGCCGTGCCCGGGGCGAGTACGAGGAACGGCACTGCGCGCCGTGCCCGATCCGCTCCCGCGACGCAGCGGAGCGTTGTTGCCACCGCGACGACAGCGGACGTGCCGACAGCGATCACCAAAGCCGCGGACCATCCGGGACCACGCAGGCCCACGTGCTCAAGGCTCCACAGCACGATGACGGCGAGTGGCGGATGCCCCTTCACTTGAGTCGGATACTTGTGCAGATCGGTGACAAACCCGTGCACGAACCGCACGGGGTTCGCCACTGAAGGCAGTGCGGCGCGGTACTCGGTGCTGCTCGTCAGGGGCGACGCCACGGCGCGCCAGCCGCTTGATGCCGCAAGTAGCACCGCCCAACCTGCGGCGGATGCCCAGGCGCATCCCATGAGCGCCCTCCAAGACAGCCGGCGAGCCAGCGGCGCCGCGCCGACCATCGCAATCCCGAAGGCGGCTGCTGGCCACAGCGGTGCGAGCTCGATCCGGTGCCGTCGCTGGCCAAAGAAGGGCGCGGCCGTGCCGAGCTGCAGGTGTTGCTTGGCGGGAGCGTGTGCGCCGAGGTGCACCGCGGCGTAGACGAGTACGCCCGCGCCGAGCAGCGCCGTCGGTGTGATGAGAGCACGCCCGCAAGGCAGCCGCACCGCCTTGTGTGCGCGGGCGACGACTGAGGCTGTTGACACACGTCGGAGCCTACGGATCGGTTCATCGTGTGACGCGCGACCGCCGTCCGTTCCTCAAACCGTAAGGAGTATTCGGACCGTCCTGCCATAGCGTCTCGGACATGACCAATGCACACATCGACGTGGTCTTGCCGTGCCTGAACGAGGCGGCCGCGTTGCCATGGGTGCTTTCACGAATGCCCCGTGGTTACCGACCGATCGTGGTCGATAACGGCTCGCATGACGGCAGCGTCGAGGTCGCGCGCTCACTCGGCGCGATAGTCGTCGAGGAGCCGCACCGAGGATTCGGCGCTGCCTGCCATACAGGCTTGCTGCACGCGACGTCGGACGTGGTCTGTTTCATGGACGCCGATGCGTCGCTCGATCCGAGGCAGTTGCCGTCGGTTGCCGATCCAGTCAACGCGAGGGCGGCAGATATCGTGCTCGGCCGACGTGTGGCCGAAAGTCACGTCGCATGGCCACGCCATGCGCGACTTGCGAATGCGTTGCTGGCCCGACAGATCCGGGCACGCACGGGTTGGCCGCTGCACGACCTCGGCCCGATGCGGGCTGCAAGACGTGAGGCACTGGTCGCCCTCGATCTCGCCGATCGCCGCTTCGGATACCCGCTTGAGATGGTGCTGCGCGCGGCTACGGCCGGCTGGAGCGTGGCGGAGGTCGACGTCGGCTATCGGCAACGGATCGGCCAGTCGAAAGTCACCGGCACTATTCGCGGTACCGCGCGCGCGGTCCGGGACATGCGTGAGGTATTCGCCGCATGACGATGGTGGAAGCGCGGGTTCTTGTGCTCGCGAAGGCACCGGTCGCCGGTCAAGTGAAAACTCGCCTCTGCCCGCCGTACACACCTGCGCAGGCGGCCGCGTTGGCCGCGGCGGCACTCACCGACACACTTCGCGCGGTCGTTCGATCGTCTGCTTGCAAGCGGACGCTCGTGCTTCAAGGGCGACGAGAGACGGTCGAGGCAGCTGGACTCGACGTTCTCCGGCAATTCGACGTCATCCCGCAATGTGAAGGCGGCCTCGACGAGCGAATCGCTGCTGCGTTCGGCGCCCACCCTGCGTCGCAGCTGCCGCAGCTCCTGGTCGGCATGGACACGCCGCAGCTCACCGCCCTACTTCTCGACCAAGCGATGGCTGCGTTGGTCGACGATTCCGCCGATGCCGTGATCGGGCCGGCTGACGACGGCGGCTACTGGGCTGTCGGCCTGCGATGTCCCAATGCCGAGGCGTTTGTCGGCGTTCCGATGTCTCGACCGTCGACTTACGTTGCTCAACGCGCTCGGCTCGAGGGTCTCGGCCTGCGGGTTGCCACACTGCCCGGTTTGCGCGACGTCGACGATGCCTCTGATGCGCACTGCGTAGCCGACCTCGCGCCGGCGACCGCGTTTGCTGCCGCGCTGCGCGAAATCCACAACGTGATGGCTGGATCGTGTTAGCCGACGTCGTATCGCCCACGGAATCGTGGCCAACGGCTGAGTTCGGTGCGCAGATGCGCATGGCAGCCCGCGGCACGCAGGTGAGCGCCTTACTTGAGCACGCCGATGGCGTGCGAACGTCAATGGACTGGCGCCGCTGGTGTTCTCGCCCGGACGACGCGGACGCCAGCGTGTTAACGCGAGTTCGCGGCGCGACGCTAGACGTCGGGTGCGGGCCAGGCCGACTCACGATCGCACTCGCGGGGCGCGGTCACGCGGTGCTCGGAATCGATGTCACTTCAGACGCGGTCTCACTGACTCGAGCTGCTGGCGGCGTCGCCTTGCACCGCAGCGTTTTCACTCACATCCCGGGCGAGGGTCGGTGGGACACTGCGCTGCTCATTGATGGCAATGTAGGGATCGGCGGCGACCCGGTCGCGCTGCTGTGTCGGATGCTGCAATTACTAGCACCGAGCGGCTGCGTGCTCGTCGAGGTCGAACCGCCGGCGACCGTCGGACATGTCGGCCCTGCACGTATCCGCTACGCCGACGGGGCCGTCACGTCGTGGTTTCCCTGGGCCCGCGTTCCGGTCGGGAAAGTTGGCGTTATCGCGGCAGCGGCAGGCTTCGTCACGCGCGAGTGCTGGTCCGCCGACGGACGGTGGTTCACCGCGCTGGAAGCGGCGGCGCGGCGATGATGTTTGGGGCTCTGACCAAACCGCTGCCGACGCCGCCGTCCGTTCTTCGCCAGGGTCCATTGCGCGCCGGGGTCTTTCGCAGCCGGTTGCGATCGATTGCATTGACCGCCCGCATCGGAACGCTACTGGGCGCCTGCTTGCTGGTCGCGTTCGTTACTGGGCTTGCCAGCCACCTCGCCCAGCACCCGCAATGGGGTCTGTCTTACCCGGCGCGGCCAGTGATGCTGTACCGGGCAACCGAGGGGCTGCACGTCGCAGTCGGGTTGGCCTGCATTCCGTTGCTACTGCTGAAGTTGTGGGCGGTCTACCCGAAGTTGTGGCAGTGGCCGCCGGCCCGCAACCTGCTGCACGTCGCCGAGCGAGGCTCGCTACTGCTGCTTGTGGGTAGCGCAATCTTCCAGCTCCTGACCGGATTGCAGAACATCTTCTACTGGTACTCCTGGCCGTTCTTCTTCACGACGGTGCATTACTGGACGGCGTGGGTGCTGGCCGGGTCGGTCCTCCTGCACATCTCGATCAAGTGGATCGAGATCAAGAGCGGGTGGAGTTCGGCGTTGGCCGAGAGTCCGCCAGCCATCGATGCGGACGTCGACGCGGACGCCGACGCTCCCGTGCCGAGCGAGCCGATCGCAGAGCCGATGGCGGAGCCGGCCGGCGTGAGTCGGCGTGGCCTTCTCGTCGGTGTCGCAGCTGGTATCGCGCTCGTCGCCGTCACGACGGTCGGCGAGACGGTGCGGCCGCTGAGTGGCCTCGACGTCCTTGGCCCACGACGCCCTGACATCGGCCCGCAACAACTGCCGATCAACCGAACTGCGCGCGCCGCCGGCGTCCGCCCTGCTGCCACCGACCCCGCGTATCGCCTCTCGATCACCGGTCGCGTCACAACTCCTGCGTCTTTTAGCCTCTCGCAGCTTCAGGCGATGACTCAACACGACGTCCAGCTGCCCATCGCCTGTGTCGAGGGATGGAGTGCCGGAGCTTCGTGGACAGGGGTATCGGTGCGCGAGCTCGTGCGTGGTGCGGGCGCATCTAAGTCTGCGCGGGTGCGCGTTGTTTCACTCGAGGCCGGCGGCCGCTACCGCACGTCGTTGCTCGAGTCCGCCGCGGTCGCCGACCACTTGACGCTGTTGGCGTTGCAGGTGAACGGTGCGGAGCTTGACCTGGACCATGGCTTTCCGTGCCGGCTCATCGCGGCCGACCGACCTGGCGTCATGCAGACGAAGTGGGTCACCCGGCTGGAGGTGCTATGAAGCCGCCGGTCGGGCGAATTGTCGTCGGCGCGATCGGGATCGCCTTCGTCGGCATCGGCCTGCGCGGCATCGTGACCCACAGCCACGACACGCACCCGCGGTCGTGGATCACTTGGGTGATCGCCGCGGCGCTCGCGCATGATCTGATCCTTGCTCCCGCCATCGCCATCGTCGGCCTACTGGTCGGCCGACTTGTCCCGCGTCGCGCCCGAGCCGCCGTGCAAATTGGCTTGCTCGTCAGCGGCTGTGTTCTCGTCGTCGGACTGACGGCTGTGCTGACCCCAGGCGGTCGGCACTACGCCGACAACTCGTCGTTGCTGCCGTTGGCGTACGGGCGCAACCTCGTCATCGTGCTCGCAATCGTCTGGACGGCGATTGCGATCGCGATCGCCGTCGCACTCCGTCGTCGAACGCGCAGCGTTGAAGCCGCTCCGCCCAGCAAGGACACGTGAGAGAAGTGCGCGTCCTAGTGACGGGCGGTGCTGGCTTCATCGGGTCGCACGTCGTGGAGGCATTCGTCGCGGCCGGTGACGACGTCGTCCTGCTCGACGCGCTACTGCCGACGGTGCACGGCCGCAGCGCGTCGATCGAAGCATCGGACGGCGTTGAGGCCATTCACGGTGACATCCGTGACAGGACGACGATCGAGAGCGCACTGCGGGGCGTCGACGTCGTGTGCCATCAGGCCGCGATGGTCGGACTTGGCAAGGACATTGCCGATCTTCCCGACTACGTCGGGCACAACGATCTGGGTACGGCGGTGCTCCTCGCGGCGATGGCAGTGGCCGGTGTCCGCCAGCTGGTCTTAGCGTCGTCGATGGTCGTGTACGGCGAAGGCCGCTACCGTTGCGCCCTCGATGGGATCGTGCGGGCCCTGCCACGTGAAGAGGGTGACCTTGCCGCCGGATCGTTCGAGCCCAGGTGTCCGCGATGCCGTTCGACACTGTCGCTAGAGCTGGTCGAGGAGGACGCTCCGGCCGACCCCCGAAACGTCTACGCCGCAACGAAAATCGCCCAGGAGTTTCTCGCAGCATCGTGGGCGCGCGAAACGTCGTCAGGTGTGTGCGCACTGCGTTACCACAACGTCTACGGTCCGCGGATGCCTCGTGATACGCCCTATGCAGGCGTGGCCGCTCTGTTCCGATCCGAACTCGCGGCCGGCCGGCCGCCGCGCGTGTTCGAAGACGGTCGGCAGGTCCGAGACTTTGTGCATGTCACCGACGTCGCTCGGGCGAACGCGCTCGCCGCGCGCGCCGAGCGACGTGACTTCCGTGCCTACAACATCGCGAGTGGCTCGCCGTGCACGATCGGCGAGGTCGCGACGGCACTGGCCGCGGCGTCCGGCGGCCCGGCACCGATCGCTACTGGGGAGTACCGGCTCGGCGACGTCAGGCATATCGTCGCGGATCCCTCTCGGGCACGCGACGAGCTCGGCTTCACAGCGGAAGTCAGCTGGCCCGAAGGCATCCGCGAGTTCGCCAGCCAGCCCATGCGAGCGACGGTCGCGTCGTAGCGCACATCTTTCCTTTTACTGGCATGGTCGGTCTCTAGACGAGTGCGCCGGAAAAGAACAGCGGCGCCATCTTGAAGGCGATGACCGCGGCCGCACCCGCGAGGGCGGCGATCACCCAGACCGGCAACCGTCGCAGCAGCGGGACGACCACGATCAAGCACGCCTCAGAGCGGTAGATGCTCAACGCTCCGGCGCCGATGTACGGCACCAGCCAGGTGATGCATGCCGTAACAAGGAGGGCGACATCCGTGAGATTCGCCGCCCGCCGAGCTCGTACGAGTGCCGGAACGGTGACGACGATCGCGACGACAACAAGTATCGTCGCCAGCGCGCCTTGCTGGGTGATGGTGCGCAGCGTCGACGAGCCCGGATGCAGCAACTGGTGATAGCGCACCATCAAGAAGTCGACTGGATTGTGAGTGCGAACGCCGTATTCCTCGCGCTCGGAAATGAAATAGGCGTTCCACTTGCCGACGCTCAATTGTGCGTACGCAAGTACGAGCGCGAAGCCGCAGACAACGGAAGCCGCGGCAGCGAACATCGCTGTCCGGCGCCGGCGCGTGAGGATTGCGGTGATCAACAGCGCGGGTGCCGCAGCCATCGCAAGTGGATACGCGAGCCCTGCCATGACGCCAGCAACACTTGACCGGACGGCGGTTGCTCGCGTCGCGAATGACGTGCGGGTCGCCAACCAGATGCACACCAACACGGCGAAGGTCACTAACGAAATCGGGAACAGCGCCGCGAAGTAGACCTGGCCCGGGAAGACGGCGGCCAGCGCGAGACAGGCAACACCCCTCGCCGTCCCGCCCCTTCGTTCTTTGTCTGTACTGAGAATCCACACCATCAGCAGCGTCAGGTACCAGCAGCTCCAGGCAATAGCGAGCGCCGCTGCGAGGTAGCCGATGTGGGTGGCGGCGAGCAGTCGGATGAGGCCCGGGTAGCCGGGGAACCAGGTGATGTTGCCGCACACGTGAACGGCTGGCCCGAGGCTGCAATGCGTCGAGGCGCGGTAGCCGTGTTGGGCGATCTTCAGGTATTGACCGGCGTCCCAACGGTTGAACGTCGCGGGATTGAAGACGCTCGTCCAGCCTTTCGGTGCGCGGCTGGCAATGAGGATCCAGCCTGCTAATAGCGCGACGAACGGCGGGGCGAACGTTGCAAGCGCACTTCGTCTTTCGGTCTCGCGTAGGGGAGTCGGCGCAATTGGCGGCCTGAGTTGAGTGGTCGTCATGGTGGTGGGACTCATTGCGAACGGTTGCAGGTTCCGCGGCAATTGTCTCGGCTTGGCAACGAAATTGTCACGATGCCGCGAGCTTTACCGACGCTTGAAACTATCGCGTCAGAGTTCATATAAGTGCGTTGGAGAAGAACAGCGGAGCCATGTGGAACGCGACTACCGCAGGCGGCGCACACGAGCGCGGCGATCTCCCAGAGCGGTAGCCGCCGCAGCAGCGGCACGAGCACGATCAGGCACGCCTCCGACCGGTAGATGCTCAGCCCGCCGGCAGCGATGTAGGGGATCAGCCAGGCGGTGAAAGCTGTGCCGAGCAACGTCAGCTCGGTGCGATCGGCGCCGCGTCGGGCCCGGATCAACCCCGGAACAGTGACGGCAAGCGCGAGGGCCACGAGCAATGTTGCGAGTGCGCCCTGTTGCGTGGTGATGCGAAACCACGACGACGGCGGATGCACGAACTGGCGATAGCGCGTGTCTAGCAGGGTCAGCGGGCTGTGCGCCTTGACGCCGTACTCGTGCTTCTCGGTGATGAAGTACGCGTTCCACATGCCGATGCGCAGTTGCGCGTACGCGAGCACGAGCCCGAAGCCTGCGACGATCGCGGCAGCACCGGTGAACATCGTGATTCGAGCGCGGCGACTGCGTGTGACGAACGCGCCCAACAGCAAGCGCAGGTGCGGCCGCGAGTGCCAGCGGATACGCGAGCCCGGCAACAACCCCAAGAACACCAGTTCGGACGGCGGTTGCTCGGGTCGCGAGCGACGTTCTCGTCGCAAGCCAGATGCATAACAAGAGCGCGAAGGTCAGCAACGAGATTGGGAACAGCGCGGCGAAGTAGACCTGCCCCGGAAACACGGCGGCAAGTGCGAGGCAGGCGACGCGCCTCGCCGTCCCGCCCGCCGTTCTCTGTTTGTACGATACTCTGTCCGCTAAGTACCCACACCATGAGCAGGGTCAGGTACCAGCAGCTCCAGGCGATGATGAGCGCGGCTGCCGGATAGCCGACGTGGGTCGAGGCGAGCACTCGGATGACACCGGGGTAACCGGGGAACCAGGTGACGTTGCCGCAATTGGGGAACGCCGGCGTGGTGCGGCATTGCGCGCTGGCTCGATAGCCGTGTTCGGCGATGCTCAGGTATTTGTCGGCGTCCCAGTGGTCGAACGTCGCTGGATTGAAGACGCTCGTCCACCCTTTGGGTGCTCGGCTGGCGATGAGGATCCAGCCGGCGACGAACGCTCCGAACGGCGGACCAAGTAGCCGGAGCGTTCTCGGCGCGCGATTTCTGACGGCCTTGCGCGCCGCCGTCAAAGCGATCGGCGGTCTGAGCTGAATGGCCGTCACTTGGAGTGCGTACCCCGCGTCACGCCACTCCCACCCTGGTTTGATGGCGGCATGGAGTCGCCGCATTTACCCTCGCTTGGCGAACTCGTGATTGCGGGCGTTCCGCTGGGCAACCCGGGCGATGCGAGTGCGCGGCTGCGGTCGGCACTCGAGACCGCCGACGTCATCGCCGCGGAGGACACTCGCCGGCTGCGACGGCTGGCGGCCGACCTCGACGTCCATCTTGGTGGGCGGATCGTGTCGTACTTCGAGGCCAATGAGGCCACCCGCACGGGCGAACTCGTCGCCGATCTCGAAGCCGGGTCGCGGGTGCTATTAGTGACGGACGCCGGGATGCCGTCGATTTCGGACCCGGGCTACCGGTTGGTGGTCGCTGCCCTCACGGCAGGCATACCCGTGACGTGTTTGCCCGGGCCGTCCGCGGTGACGACGGCCTTGGCGTTGTCTGGGTTGCCGGTCGATCGGTTCTGCTTCGAGGGATTCTTGCCGCGCCGAAGTGGTGCGCGCGCTGCTCGTTTGAACGAGCTTGCCAAAGAGCCGCGCACGATGGTGTTCTTCGAGGCCCCGCACCGGTTGGCCGAATGTTTGGGAGCGTTGTCAGTCGCGTTCGGTTCGGATCGGCCAGCTGCGGTGTGCCGCGAGTTGACGAAGACGTATGAAGAGGTGCGACGCGGGCCGTTGTCGGAGCTTGTCACTTGGGCTGCCGACGGTGTGCGGGGCGAGATCACGATCGTCGTAGGTGGCGCGCCTGTTCTTGCAGGTTTGTTCGATGCTGCCTCGTTGGCGGACCTGGTCTCCGATGCGTTGGACGCCGGGATGGCGCGCAAGGAGGCGATCGCTGAGGTCGCGTTGCGGACCGGTGCCTCCCGCCGCGACGTGTTCGACGCACTCGTGGCGCGGAAACACGTCTGACGCCAAAAGGCGGATAGTTCGGATGGTTTCCGACCACCCGGATACGGGGATTCACACTGAGATACCTGTGGCTGTGCCGCCACAGGTATCTGTGACTTTGACCAATAGACCATTAACCGTGCGGCCCTGGGCCGCTACAGAGGCGAGTAGCGATGCAGTGGTGGGCGTGGGTCGTCATCGCTCTCGCGGTCATTGTGCTGTCCGTTGTCGCCGTGCTTGCGGTGCAGGCGCGCCGCCGTCGAGGTGGCGTCATCGCCGCTCGCAGCTTGCGAGCAAAGAGACCAACCGGCGGTAGCGCATGAGGTTGATGAGGGCCTCGGAGATCATCAAACGGCCGGTCGTGACGATGCGTGGCGACGACATTGCGCAGGTCAAGGACATCGTCTACGCCGCCCATGGCGGGGCGGTAGGCGGGTTCACGCTGGCCGGACGAGGGATGTTCGCGGGCCCCATGAAGCTCGGCCTGACCTGGCAAGCCGTGGTCGCACTCGGCGCCGACGCCGTGATGATCAGCGACGAAAGTTCGCTTGAGGCCACGCTCGGTGGTCTTTGACGCGGCCGCCACCGGTCGGGGGGGCGGCGACGTCCTCGGCTCGCAAGTCTTGACCGACTCGGGTGTCGATCTCGGGCTCGTGATCGACGTCATCATCGCGGTCAGCGAGACGCCGGGCGGTCAGTGCGACGTGGTCGGGTACGAGATCGAGGCATCCGAGGCGCTGGGCACCAAGGGCACCAAGCTGCTCATCCCGCTGCCCGACACCATTGCCGCATCCGCAGAACATCTGATGGTGCCGGCCAGTGCAAAGGACTTCGTCTCGCATGACCTCGCCGGGTTCGGGGCTGCCGTGACGGCATTCCGGGCTCAGCTCGAGGGCGCTATCTGATGCGCTTCTCCGAAGCTATTGGCCGCCAGGTCGTCAGCACGTCCACGGCCGACACCGTCGGCAGAGTTGACGACTTCGTGGTCGACCCCCGGCGTCGAGCCGTCGTCGCCCTGTCGTTGAAGAGGACCGATGGCGGCGACACCTTGTTGTGGACCGACATCGCTGCATTCGGGTCCGACGCGGTCACGGTGACGTCGGGCGACAAGATTGTCGACGCAGCGCCGGCCATCGTCGCGCTGTCGGGCAAGGAGCACCGGCTGATCGGCAAGCGGGTGCTGACCGCCGGCGGTGACGACATCGGGACCGTTGACGACGTCGAGTTCGACGCCGACACCGGCGCGATCACGTCGCTGCTCTTGGCTGCAGGAGACGTTTCCGGCGCCCGGCTGGTTGGCGTCGGGTCGTACGCCGTCGTCGTCCGCCCGAAGTAGGCACTTACCGCCGCAGCCTGCGCATCCACTGTTCTCCAGCGACAGCAAGTGCGCAAAATCTTGCGGCGGTTTAGGGGCGCTGGTCGCGAATCGGGCTACCGTTGTTGCGTCGAGAGGCACAGCCATGAGACGAGCAATCGCAGCGGGGGCGGTCGTCGCGCTGGCGCTGGCCGTTGCCCCCGTGGTGTCGGCGACACAGGCGACCGGCGCGCCCACGCAATACGCGGCCGATGCGTTTGGTCGCACAGTTGCCAACGGCTGGGGCACCGCCGACGTGGGCGGGGCATGGTCGCTGATGGGCAGTGCATCGGCATTCTCGGTGTCGGGTGGCACCGGCCGGATGGCGATGCCGACCGCGGGGTCGAGCTTCGTGGCCGACCTGGGTGGCGTCTCTTCATCCGACACGCAGGTGCAAGTAGGCGTCGGCCTCGACAAAGCGCCAACCGGTAGCGGCACCTACGTCTCGGTGATCGGACGTCGGCTCAGCTCCAACACCGACTACCGGGTGAAGCTTCGCTTCATGTCCGGTGGCGCGATCGTCGAGACCCTCGAACGAGTCGTGTCAGGCACTGAGGTATCGCTGGCTTCGGTCACCGCGCCCGTTACTTACACGCCCGGAGCCGTAGTTTCAGTGCAACTGCAGGTCACCGGAACGTCGCCCACGACGCTTCGATCGATGATCTGGTTGCGGGGAACAACGCAGCCGACGGCGTGGCAGCGTGACGACCACTGACAACACCTCGGGAATGCAGTCGCCAGGTGCCGTCGCGCTGTTGGTCTACCTTTCGGGTTCGGCGACGAACGCGCCAATAACCGGCTTGTTCAGTGCCTTCAACGCCACGAGTACGTCGTCGGTGAATGTGTTGCCAGTGGCAGCGTTCACGTCGTCGGCGAACGATCTGGTTGCGTCGTTCGATGCCAGCACGTCAAAGGATCCGGACGGCTCGATTACCACCTACGCCTGGAAATTCGGCGACTCAGCGACGGGAAGCGGGGTGTCGGCAGTCCACACGTACGCGGCGGGAGGCACCTACACCGTGACCTTGACTGTCACCGACAACAGCGGTGGGACGAATGCGGTCAGCCATCCAATCACGGTGGCTCCCGCGGTTTCGAGTGGCTTGCCGACCTACGCCTCGATCGTCAACGCCGCGAAGCTCGCCGCCAACTACTACCGCACGACGTACGCGCACACCACGCTGACGCCGAAGAACGGCTGGTCGTGGTCGACCTACACGCAGGGTGTGCAGACGTTGTTCCAGCAAGCAGGCGACCAGGCTTATCTCAACGACAATCTGGCGTGGGGTTCGTCGAACTCGTGGGCTGTGGCGCAGTGGCGAGACCAACCCCGACACGGTCAAGGCACTTCAGACCTACTACGACGTGAACGCGCTCGATTCGACGGCGTCCCTTACCAAGGCGGACGCCGAGATGGCGAGCGATCTCACGAAGCTGCCGGTCTCGCAATACGACTGGGCCGACGCGCTGTTCATGGGACTGCCGGACTGGACGCGATGGGCAACGCGAACGGGCAACACGGCCTACCTCGACAAGATGGATTCGCTGTACGTGTGGTCGCGTGACGAGGGTGCCACGAGCTCACGCTGCGCCGGCACAACGCCGTCCCAGCCTGGACTTTTCTCTTCGGCGTCAAGGCTTGTGGTACCGCGACTGCACGTTCGTCGGCGTTAAGGACGCGAACGGGCAGCCGATCTTTTGGTCGCGCGGCAACGGTTGGGTGATCGCGGCGATGGCTCAGGTTCTGCAGACGTTGCCGGCTTCCGACTCTCGGCGCACGCAAGTACGTGAGCATGTTGCAGACGATGGCGGCGGCTTTGGTGCCGTTACAGGGTAGCGACGGGTTCTGGCGCTCGAGCCTGCTCGACCCATCGCTGTTCCCATCGCCGGAGACCAGTGGCACCGCACTCATCACCTATGCGCTGGCGTATGGGATTCAGGCCGGGTCTGCTGAGTTCGGCTACCTACCTGCCGGTGGTTCTTAAGGCGTGGAACGGGCTGTCGACTCTTGCGTTGCAGCCGAGTGGTTTCGTTACCGACTGCCAAGCAGATGGCGTTCGTCCGGCGCTCTCGTACACCGCACTGAGCCCGCGCACTGGCCAGACCTCGACGTCATCCGGAACGGTGAACACCGACGAGCCGCCGTTCTGTGCCGGCGCGTTCTTGTTGGCCGGTGCGCAGGTCGCACAACTCATCACCAGCCCGTCGACCGGTCGGCCTGTTACTTACACGAGCCAGCAGGTCGGCAACGAAGCGAGTCGGGTCGATGACGGCAACGTCACCACGCGGTGGTCGGCGTCGGGGTTCCCGCAGTCGGTGACGATCGACCTCGGCGTCTGCTCAGTCTTTGAGCAACGCAAAGGTCGTGCCGTACCTCGACCGCGCGTATCGCTACCGCGTCGAGACGTCGACCGACAACAGCCACTGGACGACAGTCATCGACCGAACCACCAACACGACCGGCGGGTCGCTGATCGACAACTTCACGACCGGCGCAATCAGTGCGCGCTACGTGCGGCTGACGGTCACCGGCGTGTACGGCGTGAGCACGACATGGGCGAGCATCCAAGAGTTCGCCGTCTACCCGTAGCCGCCGTCCGCCCGCACCCCCCGCCGTCCAGTCACAGCATGTGGATCTACCTCCCTCCAGGGGCTGCGAATCCACATCCTTGAGGGCGCCCTACGGGTCGGGGGTGAGCCAGCCGAAGTGTTCGGCGGTCGCGTGGCGGACGTCGTTGACGAGTGTGCCGATGCCGTCGATCGACACGTCGACGACGTCGCCCGGCTGAAGTGTGAAGGTCATGTCGGGCACGAGACCCGTTCCGGTCGACAGCACCGCGCCATCGGGAAACGTGTAGTTGCGGTACAGGTGCTCGACGATGTCGTCGAACCGCCGGTGCAGAGTGCGACGTCGACGTCTCGCCCTCCCACACCGCGACGCCATCGCGGCGCACGCGCACGATGATCGGGCAGCGCGTAGGGATCGGCGATCTCCCACGCCGGTCGGATCGTCGGACCGAGTGCGCACGAGCCCGTGTAAACCTTTGCCTGTGGCAAATACAGCGGGATTCTCGCCCTCGATCGAACGCGACGAAACGTCGTTGCAAATCGTGTAGCCGACGGTCTCGCCCGCGGAGTTGATGACCAGCGCCAGCTCAGGTTCGGGCACATTGATTTCAGAATCAGGCCGGACGCCGATTGGTTCCGTCGTCGCGACCACGCGCCAAGCAGCGGCCTTGAAGAACAGCTCGGGACGGACGGCGTCGTACACCCGCGCATAGACGTCGGCGACGACGCTCTCTTCTTGCCGAGCATCACTTGAGCGCTGGTAGGTGACTCCGGATGCCCATACCTCGGTAAGTCCATCGATCGGTGGGAGCAGCTTGATGCGTTCCGACTCGTCAGCTTCACCGCCGGCTTCGACGAGAGCGCGAAGATCTGCGAGCGACATCCGCAGCAACTCCGCGATCGATCGCACTGGCAGTCGCGACCGGCGTCCATCATTGTCAATGACGCCGACGCGAGCCTCGCCGCCGTCCGCGTACCTACAGATCTCCATGTGCCGGTCCCGTCCGAAGCTGGCTTGTAGAGCTGCCCGTCGACCCGCCGTGGCACTCGGTCGGCGGCCGCGGGCGCATCGATGAGTTCGCTCGGCAGCAGATCCCTCGGGCACATCCTGATAGGCGACCGGACGCAGCCAGCGCCGGATCGAGCTCGCGCCGACCGACGTGTGAAGCGCATCGGTCGTCGCCGGGTACGGGCCGCCGTGGTGCATCGCCCACGCGACCGCGACACCTGTCGGATATCCGTTCCAGACAACGCGTCCGACGCGGCCGGAGAGCGTGTCGAGTAGGCGGCGCGCTAGGGGCAGGTCGTCGGCGTCCGCGTGAATGCTTGCGGTCAGCGCTGGCCCCACTCTTGCCAATAGGTCGAAGAGTTCGTCGTCGCTGCTGTAGCGAACGATCACGAGGACAGGTCCGAAGCATTCTTCGAGGACGACGCCTTCGAGCGCTGCGGGGGAGGCCTCGAGAAGGAGTGGAGTTCCCCACCATCCTGCTTGCGTCCAGTCTTGCGGCTGCGCCGAGGCGAGTTCGGTGATGCCGGGCAGCTGCACGAGGTCGGACGTGCCGACGGCGAAGCCATGCTGCACGCGAGCGTTGAGCATCACGGCCGCGCTCTTTGCCTTGACCGCTTCGACCAGCGCGTCGACGAGACCGTCTCCCTTGCCGCCAGCCGGGACGAACGCGAGGCCGGGCTTTGTGCAGAACTGTCCGACGCCGAGAGTGAACGAATTCGCTAGCCCGGTGGCGATTTCCGCCGCTCTGGCCCCGGCGGCCGAAGGGCAGATGACGAGCGGATTCAGGGCGCCGAGCTCGCCGTAGAACGGAATAGGTGACGGCCGGATCGACGCGAGGTCGTGCAATGCGCGTCCACCGCCGACCGAGCCGGTGAACCCCACGGCGCGAATGTTGGGATCGAGCACAACCGCCGTCCCAGCGTCGCGGCCGAGCACGAGCGACACGACGTCCTCGGTGACACGAGCCGCCGCCGCACCTTGGCGCAGCGCCGCGGCGCACATTTGCGACGTCCGCGGATGCGCTTCGTGGCCCTTGATGACGACAGCGCAACCGGCCGCAAGAGCGGATGCCGTGTCGCCGCCAGGAACCGAGAAGGCAAAGGGAAAGTTCGACGCGCCGAACACTCCGACCGGGCCTATGGGCCGGAGGAGTTTGCGCAGATCCGGGCGAGGTCCCATCGCGGTGTCGCCGGCGTGATCGATCGTCGCCTCGAGGTAGGCGCCGTCTTCGATGACCTCGGCAAAGAACCTGAGTTGGAAGGTCGTGCGGGTCAGTTCGCCATTCAGGCGCGGAGCGCCGAGCGCAGTCTCGCGGTTCGCGATCTCGACGAGCAATTCGCGGTCGGACTCGAGAGCATCGGCCATCGAGCGCAGCATCTCGGCGCGGCGACCGCGACCCAACGCCTCGAGTTCAGCCGTCGCGTCGACGGCCGTCGCGCACAGGTGCGCGACGTCGCCCGCACTCGTCTCTGGGCCGACGTCCTCGACGGCCTCGCCGGTTCTTGGATCGAAGCTGGTGACCATGACTCGAATGGTTCCACACGGCGTTCCGGGCAGCCCTCCCGGCGTCAGCGTCGCCGACTAGCAACTGATCCCGATGCATTGCGGCGACAACGTATTGCCGGAGGCGTGGTTGCCACCACCGTCGATCGTGCCCCCGACGACGACCATGCCGTGGCCTGCGTTGTCGATGGCCCGGGAGTTCGTCAGCGATGAGCCGGCTATATCGAAGTCAACGCCGTTGCCCTTGTTCTTGTAGAACGTCACGCCCTTGACGTTGACCGTCGACGGAAAGCCGCCGTTGTTCGGGTCGAGGAAGATCGAGGTGTAGTTGTGCTCGAACAGGGCGCCGCTCACGTTGACCACTGAGACCGTGTCCAAGACAACGCCCTTGAAGTCGTGCGAGAACGCGACGTTCGCCAGGGTCGCGTCTGCGTTGTAGTCCGCCTCGTAGCCCGTGATCGATCCTGAGATGGCGACGTCGGTCAGGTTCACCGCGCCGAAATACGAGTTCACGCCGACCTTGATATTGCGGAACGTCGAATGATCGATGTCGAAGCTACCTTCGCTGTTCTTCACGCCTTGCACGGTGGCGTTCGCGGCACCGGTAGGTCCGGTGAAAGTGTCGTACGACGCGGTGACGTGCCCGCTGCTGCCGAGGCCGATAGATGTGCCGACTTGGTAAAAAGTCGAATGGGTGACCGACCCGAAACTGTTCAAGCCGTTCGGGCCGAAGTCGTCGTACTCGAACGTGCTCTTGGTGACCTTGTACGTCGATTGGTCAGCCTCGATTGAGGTCCCGAGGTGCACGAAGGTCACGTTTCCCACGTGCACGTCGTACGGGTCGCTGCTGTCAGTGTTCTCGCTGATCCCGAACGACCATTCCTGAATGCGCCCGTTCGTGATGGTCGAGGTGTCGTCGCCCTCAACCAGAATCGCCGAGAAGCCATTGCTCGTATTCGCGCCGTAGATTCCGTGCCCGCCGAGGTTCAGCGTGATGTTGCCGACAATGCTCACGCCAAATCCGGAGGCGCAATGCAGGTCATGAGTCAGCGTCGTGTTTGCCGTCAGAGTCTGACCACAAACGACAGGCGTCACCGCCGAAGCGGTGCCTGCGGGCAAGGCGAGGCACCCGATAATCGCGATGCTGGAAGTGAAGAAAATAGCCGACACGCGTCGCATGGTCCGGCCCCCCAATTGCTCCCGGGGAATGGCCGTCATCCCCCTGATGCGCGCCAGTCAAGCACCGCCGCATCGGCCGCACAAGACCGCCGTCGGGCAGCCGCTGTCCAAAACTGACAGCGGTCAACGGAGGCGCCGGGCGCTACGGTTTGCCCCAGCGACGCCGTAGCGTCCACTGGCGCCGACCGGCGTGGAGTTGGGTCGCATCGAGTTTGTTTCGTTGCCGGTTGCGCCTGTCGGCACGGCGTCGGGCAGGTGGAGTTAAATAGCAGCGACGAAAACTTGGGAGGCGGGAGTCGTCGCGGTGAAGTTGAACAGCAAGGAAAAGCGTGACGAGTAAGCGCTCCCTGAAGGAACCGCCGGCTGTCGTGCCCTCCGCGCCACCGCCCTCCCCGCCAGCGCCGAGCAACCCAAAGAGCTCCTAAGCTCTCCGCAGCCTAGGGGTGCTGGGTTCCTTGGGTGTCGACGTAGACGCTGTACAGCGAACGGGTTGCGGTCATGAACAGCCGGTTCTTCCTGGCCCCGCCGAAGGTGATGTTCGCGCATGACTCAGGCAGATGGATCTGCCCGAGCAGTTCGCCCGCAGGGCTGTAGCAGTGCACGCCGTCGAAGCCCGCGCCACCCCAGCCGGCCGCCGACCACACGTTGCCGTCGCGGTCGGTCCGAATCCCGTCGGATCCCTTCATCGCCACGAACACGCGTCCGTTGACCGGGGTTCCGCCGTCCATGTCGTAGACCCGGATCTGGTCGACGTCGACGATGTACAGCAGCGACTCGTCGGGTGAAAAACAGATGCCGTTCGGTCGGTCCATGTCCGTGATCAACGGCACACCCTCCCCGCCGTCCGCGTCAACACGAAACACGTAGCGGGGAATCTCCTTGACTGCCTTGATGCCCTCGTAGTTGTTCTCGATGCCCCAACCGGGATCGGTGAACCACACCGATCCATCGGAGTGCACCGCCACGTCGTTCGGGGCGTTCAGCGGCTTTCCCTGATAGCTGTCCATCAAGACGGTGATGCTGCCGTCGTATTCGGTGCGCGTGACGCGGCGGGTGAGGTGCTCGCAAGTAACGAGGCGACCCTGCAAATCGCGGGTGTTGCCGTTGCTGTGATTCGACGGTTCGCGAAACGGCGTCACCTCGCCGGTGACTTCGCTCCAGGCGAGCATGCGGTTGTTGGGGATGTCGGAGAACAGTAAGTAGCGGCCGTCGCCGAACCACACCGGGCCTTCGAGCCAGCGGCCGCCGGTCCAGAGGCGTTCGACG
Source organism: uncultured Actinomycetes bacterium (assembly GCA_963799955.1). GTDB lineage: Bacteria > Actinomycetota > Actinomycetes > Acidothermales > Acidothermaceae > PALSA-607. The sequence goes on along the minus strand of CAWCZJ010000001.1, from coordinate 438,219 downwards.
ATGTCGAGCCCCGACGACGAGTGAGCGGAAGCGTTCGTCGAGTACCTCAACGGCGGGATCGGGAATGCGGACGGCCGACCGATCGCCGTCCCATGCCGCTGGCACCTGGCTTCAGACATGTCGTTACCCCCTACCTATGAACGGCATCTTTGGCGGCAGCACCGTCAGCGTGGCCACGTTCGCACCGAGCGGCAGGCTCGCCATGTAGCGCACCGCCCGACCGACTTCACCGACGTCCATCAATGGCTCTGTCTTCACCGAGCCGTCGGCCTGCGCCGCGCCGGCCGCCGCACCGCTCGCCATGTCGGTGGCCGCGTTGCCGATGTCGATCTGCCCGCACGCGATGTCGAAGGCGCGACCGTCGAGGGACGTCGATTTGGTGAGGCCGGTGATCGCGTGTTTCGTCGCGGTGTACGCGATCGAGCGCGGTCGTGGCGAGTGCGCGGAGATCGAGCCGTTGTTGATGATGCGGCCACCCTGTGGTTGCTGGTTGCGCATCACGCGAAACGCCTCGCGGGTGCAAAGGAACGCGCCCGTCAGGTTCACCGCGACCACCTTGTTCCAGTCGTCGAGTTCGAGGGCGTCGATGTCGACGTTCGGAGCTCCGATGCCGGCATTGTTGAACAGCAGGTCGACTCGGCCATGCCGCTCAACCACCGCATTGAAGAGGTCGCGGACGCTCGCCTCGTCGGTGACGTCGGTCGGGATCGCCTCGAGGGTGCCGGTTAACGCCGACCCGCGAGCGACGGTCTCGTCCAACGTCTGCTTGGTGCCGACCTGCGAGGACGACGGTCCAGGCATCGTCTGCGAGCGCGAGGGCGACCGCCGCGCCGATCCCGCTGCCGCCGCCGGTCACGACGGCAATGCGCTGCGACATCGATGCTCCTCCGGGGGTCTGGCGGTGGCCACAGTCTCCCGCCCGCCTCCTGCGCGTCGCAACCACCCCGCCGTCAGGGAGTGTCGTTTGACTCAGCGACGTGCAAGAACGGGCGCCGCAGCAACGATCAGCCGGGACGGCGGGGTGGTGACGCGTCACAGCGGGAAGCGGACCACGATGTCCAGCCCTCCGGCTGGTTGGGCGCGGGCAATCAACGGCGCGTCGTGGGCGGTCGCGATGGCCTGCACGATGGAGAGCCCGAGACCGAGACCGCCGTCGTGACTCGTGCGATCGCCGGTCGCTCGCTGAAACGGCTCGAATAGCCGGTCGATCTCCGACGGACGAACGACGGGCCGGTGTTGCGGACCGACAACACCGCATCACCACCGCGTACCGCAGTGGTGACCTCGACGCGCCCACCACGAACGTTGTGGCGCGCTGCGTTGTCGATGAGGTTGGCAACGAGTCGCTCGGCGAGTGCGGGGTCACCCGTTGTCGGCGCAGCTTCGAGGTTGGCCGACAGATGTAAGCCCGCGCCGAGCGAAGTCGGCTTCCCGACCGGCGAGCACCTCGGTGGTCGACGGCCGACAAGTCGAACGGTTCGCGATGACTGAGCCCACGTTCGCTGCGCGCGAGTGTGAGGAGCGCTGCGATGAGCCGCTCCTGCTCCTGGTTGGCCGCAAGTGCGCGTGCAGCCGGCTGCTCGCCAGCCCTGCAGACGTGGCATCAGGATCGAGCAAAGCTGCTTCAAGCAATGCGTGCTGCAACGTCAGTGGTGTACGCAACTCGTGCGAGGCGTTTGCGACGAACTGCCGTTGCGACTGGAAGGAACGCTCAAGTCGTGCGATCAATGCGTCAAAGGTGTCGCCGAGCTCCTTGAGCTCGTCGTCGGGCCCAGACAGTGCCAGGCGCTGATGCAGGTTGTTGGCCGAGATATTGCGCGCCGCAGTCGTGATGGTGCGCAGTGGACGCAGCGCTCGGCCGGCCACCAGCCAGCCGAGCCCGACGGAGACCACCGTCATGATGGCGAGTGCGATCAGCGACTGGACCAGTAACTGATGCGCGTCCCTCGCATGCTGGTGATGGGCTTGCGCGATCAACTGTTGGACTTGCTGCGCGGCCTTCGATGCCGGCCCGGTGACGAGCGCCGGTCCGTTCGCCAAGCCCTTCGGCCCGTCCCCTGAAATCACTCCCGCCGTGCTTCCGTCGGAACCCGTGCTCTGGATGAACAAAAAGTTGCCCGTTGCGTGCCGGACGAGAAGATTGGTGATGACGAGCAAGACCGCGCCCGAGGCAACGAACAACGCGCCGTAGAGCAAGCTCAGGCGAAGGCGCACTGTGCGGCGCGGCAGGTGCCGACTTCATATTCTGTAACCACCCTGCGCGACCGTTTCAATGACCGGCGGATCTCCGAGCTTGGTTCGCAGCCGCCTGATCGTGACCTTCACCGTCGTCGTGAAGGGATCGGCAGCTTCGTCCCAGACCCGCTCGAGTAACTCCTCGGCGGTCACCGGACGCCCGCCTGCAGCGAGCAAGTACTCAAGGACGGCGAGTTCCTTGCGGCTCAGTTCCAGTTGACGACCAGCGCGGACGGCGGTGCGCTGCGTTGAGTCGACCCGTAGATCGCCGTTGACAAGGGTCGGCTGGATCGGCGTCCCGGCCCTGCGAGCAAGCGCACGGATGCGCGCCACCAACTCGACGAACGCGAACGGTTTTGGCAAGTAGTCGTCGGCGCCCAGTCCGAGCCCGCCGACGCGCTCTTCGAGACCGCCGGCCGCAGTCAACATCAGCACGCGACTCTCGGATCCTTCGGCGACCAGGTTCCGGCAAACATCGTCGCCATGAACGACGGGCAGGTCGCGATCGAGAACGATGACGTCGTAGTGGCTCATGGCCGCGCGGTCGAGTGCCTGCTGCCCGTCGAACGCCAGATCGACGGCCATGCCCTCCCTGCGCAGCACACCAGCAATGGTGTGCGCCAACTCGACCTGATCCTCGACCAGTAGCACCCTCATCGGCGTCCGTTCATTGGTCCAGGATGCCTCGCCCACGGTGACAAAGCGGTGACAAGTCGTGTCACTACGCCGTCACCACCCCTGCCGTAGAACTCAAAGCATCACCCGCCTGCCGAGCAGGAAGCCGAGTACTGACATGAATCCGAAAGCGCTGATGGCGGCCGCTGCGGCCTGCCTCGTACTCCTAACGACTGGCTGCAGCAAGAGTTCGCGAGGGCCGGGTGTGGCCGCACTTACGACTCCCAGCGCGGCCGACGTCTTCGGCCGCCGGGTAGCTCGGCCCCGGGTAGCTCAGCACCGGGTAGCTCGGCGCCGGGCAGCTCGTCTCCGGCGAAGGGCGAGGCGGGGCTGCTGGCCTACTCGCAGTGCATGCGTTCGCACGGGGTGCCCGATTTCCCTGATCCGGTTGGCAACTCGCTCCAACTCAGGGCGGGTCCGGGCTCCGACCTTGACCCCACGTCGCCGAAGTTTGTGGCCGCGCAGAACGCTTGCAAGGCACTGCAACCCGGAGGCACCAAAGGCGGCACAGTCAGTGCCGCGCAGCAGGCGGAAGCCTTGAAGTACTCCGCCTGTATGCGCGAGAACGGAGTGCCCAACTTCCCCGATCCCACGTTCAGCAATGGTGGTGCGCAACTGAAGATCACCAACGTCGATCCGAACTCCCCGCAGTTCGTGGCCGCGCAGAAGGCGTGCGCCTCATTGCAACCGATTGGCGGCCGCACGGATAACAGCGGCCCGTGAAGGCAACCCGTCTAGCGGCTGGGCCGCGACCTCGGACGGTTCGGTCGCGGAGGCGAATCGAACGGTGATCCTCAACCCGCCATTGGGGAGGGCGTCGTTTCCAAGCGGCCGCCATGGGCTGCCACCACCGAGGCGACGATCGAGAGTCCGAGCCCGACGCCTTCGTCGTTGGTCACTCGCTGCCCGAGGCGGGTGAACGGTTCGAACAAGGAGGCCACCTTCGATTCAGGAACGAGTGGGCCGCTGTTGGTGACCGAAAGGTAGGACTCGCCGGAGCCACTGCCAGAAGTAGCGTCGATACCGGTTTCGATGTGTATTGAGCCGCCCTCGAAGTTGTACCGAATCGCGTTGTCGACGAGGTTCGCGACGAGGCGCTCGACAAGTACGCGGTCGCCGGCGAACGGAGCCGCCGACAGGTTCGCCTCGACGGTGATGTCGGATTCTCGTGCGGCCGTGCTCGTCTGGTCGATGGCGTCCAGTGCCGCTGCTTCGAGGTCGACCAGTTCGCGAACGGTGAGGCCCCGATCGGATCGAGCCAAGGTCAGCAGGCCGTCGATGATCGCCTCCGATTGATCCACCGCCTCGCGGACGCGGCCGACGAGCGTTTCGAGTCCTTCGGTGGTCCTGGTGGGCTTAGCCATAGCCACGTCGATGAGGGTGCGCATGGCCGTGAGCGGAGTTCGCAACTCGTGCGACGCGTTGGCCACGAATCGGCGCTGGCTGACGAACGCGAGATCGAGCCGGTCGAGCATGTCGTCGAACGTGTCGGCAAGCTCTTTGAGTTCGTCGCTGGGTCCGTCGAGGTCGATCCGCTCATCGAGATGCTCTTGCGACGCTCGTTGCGCGGCGCTGGTGACTTTGTGGAGCGGCCGCAGAATCCGTCCGGCGATGAGCCATCCCAATGCGCCGGCAACGATGGTGCCGACACCGAGACCGATCATCGACCACAGCGCCTGCTGGTGAAGGTCGTGATCGCGTTGGTTGGCCGCGCCAGCTTGGGCCCCTCCGACGAACGCGTCCTTGCATTGGGCAAGTTGCGCCGGCGTGAGTTGGCCGGCGATCTCTTCCTTCTGGCAAATCTTCAGGAACACGCCGTTGTCCGGGTTTTGGCCGGCACCTGTTTTGTCGGTGCCGGTTTGGTTGGGAGACGTCTGGGCGGTAGCGCCCGTGGCAGTGGTCGACGTGAGATTGTGGTCAACGAGTTCGTAAGTAGCAGCGACAAACGCCGCGCCAGTAACGAGAAACAGTCCCGCGCAGGCAAGTGCGATCCGGGCCCGCACGCTGCGCCGGCCCAGAAACCTGCGTCGAGAATTGTTCGGCGGCATCTAAGAAATCCGGTACCCGCCACCGATGACCGTGTCAATCAGCGGCGGGTCACCTAGCTTTCTGCGCAGGCGCAGCACAGTGACCGCGACAGTGTTGGTGAACGGGTCGGCGTTCTCATCCCACACCTGCTCGAGCAGCTGCTCGGAGCTCACCACCCCGCCGTCCGCCGTTATGAGCACCTCGAGCACTCCGAGCTCCTTTCGCGCCAGCGGTACCGGACGGCCCGACCTCGTGACGGCGCGACGAATCCGATCAACGATCAGGTCGCCTCGCGTCAGCACGGGAGGTGCGGACGGACTGCGACGGGCCAACGCCCGCACCCGCGCAACCAGCTCGGAGAAGTCGAACGGCTTGGCCAAGTAGTCGTCGGCACCGAGGTTCAATCCGTCAACGCGGTCCTCGACTTGCCCCGCCGCAGTCAGCATCAGTATGCGGCTCGTGCACGGCGAGTTGACGATCTGCGCGCACAGCTCGTCGCCGTGCAGCCGCGGGAGGTCGCGATCCAAAACGACGACGTCGTAGTCGTTCACGGTCACCTTCTCCAGCCCGCTCGCGCCGTCGTAGGCGACGTCGACCGCCATCCCCTGGTCGCGCAGTCCCTCGGCCACGGCATCCGCGACCACCGCGTTGTCCTCGACGACCAGCACCCTCATGTGTCCATGGTGGCGGAAGCCCGATAACACGGCTATGACAACGGCCCCGGTGTTATCCCAGTGTCATCGGCTCGTTCGTAGCGTCGCCTCCATGAAGCGAATTCATGGACGGCGGTTGGCGTTCGCCGTTGTGATCCTTGCGCCGATATCGCTGGTGCTGGCCGCGTGCAGCAGCGGCTCATCTGGGGCCTCCGTGGCGCGGCTCAGTGCGGCGGCGACGAGCGTCGAGCATCGCGTCTAGCGCGCCAGCGACGTCGGCGCAAGGCACCGGAGCGCTCGCATTTGCGCACTGCATGCGCGCCAATGGGCTGCCGAACTGGCCCGACCCGCTAAGCAACGGAGCGTTCGACAAGTCGAAGCTGCAGCAAACCGGATACACCACGCGCAGGTCCGGGCCGTCGAGGACGGCCCGTGCAAGAACATGCTTCCGACCGCAGCGCCGAGTCCGTCGACCAGCCCGACGATCACGCCGCAACAACAGCAGGACTACATCAACGCAGTCGCCTGCATGCGCTCGCACGGATTCTCGAACTTTCCGGACCCGATGTTCTCCGACGGGCACGTCACTTTGACCCCGCCGCCCGGCGTCGACGCCAACTCAACGCTGTTCACGCAGGCTCAGCACATCTGCCAGCAGCTGATTCCTGCCGGCCTTCCGTACAGCGGGTCAGACGCATGACACACATCAGAGTGCTCGCGGTCGGTGGACTCGTCCTACTGCTAGCAGCATGCAGCAGTGGTTCGTCGAGCCCTGCGCGCAGTGGTCGTCGCAGCGAGGCCGGCGCGGTCAGCTTCGCGCAGTGCATGCGCGCGCACAGCGTGCCGAACTGGCCCGACCCCAACAGCAGCGGTGTGTTCGACAAGACAAAGATCACCACGCAACAACTCAAGGTCAGTAGCACCGCGCTTCAGGCCGCGCAGAACGCTTGCCAGGCACTGCTTCCGGCCGAGTCCGTCACGCAGCAGCGCCTCAATGCCGCGCAGGCGCTGCAGTTCTCACAGTGCGTGCGCAACCACGGCGTTCCGAACTTCCCCGACCCCGACGGCAGCGGCCGCATCCCCGATCCGCCTCCGCTGGAGTCGATCAGGGTTCGCCGCAGTTCCAGGCCGCGAACGATTGCCTGCGCGCAGTACCGGCCTCCCGTACATTCCGTCGAACCAGGCGTACGCCGCTTACGCCGCCACTGCGAGTGCATCATGAGGCGGACGACGGGCGACGTGCTCGCCGTCGGCGGCCTTCGCGTTGTCGGCGCTCTGCTCACGGCGTGCAGTTCGGGGAAAGCAGCGCCGCCGGTCGCCCACCTGGCCGGTTCATCGGGTGCTACCGCGTCGCCGAACAATGCGCTGCATCTTGCCGGCGAGTGCATGCGCGAGCACGGCCTTCCAGATTTCCCCGACCCGGCCGTCGCCACCGACGGTCCGGCGGCAGGCCAGGCGATCCTGGACAAGAGCGCGCTGAAGAGCTATTCCGACGGTGTGGTGAATCAGGCCATCACCGCGTGCCGCTCGGCATTGGACAAAGCCGGGCATCGTCAGCGGCCAGGGTTCCTCGACCATCAGCCAGCAAGAGCTGCAAGCACGTCTCGCGTTGGCCCGTTGTATCCGCGCCCACGGGGTGCCGAACTTCCCCGACCCGAATCCCACGACGGGCGACGTCACGCCGCCGCCCGGCCTGAACAAGAACTCCCCGAGCATCCTCGCGGCGATCCAGGCGTGCCCGTCGCAAGCTCAAGCCGCCGGTCTCAGCCCGGGCGAATCGTAGGCGCCGGCAATGAAGCACGCCGTGACAGCATACGGTGACACGCTCCGGTGACAGGGCAGTGACAAGTCGTGTCACCGCGCCGTCACCGGCCCTGCCGTACAACAAGAAAACCAGCCAGAGCAGGGACAGGAGGACGAGCGTCGACATGTGTGCGAGGTCAGCCGGCGCCCACCCAAAGACCCGATTGACGGCCCGCTCCATATAACGGTTATATAGGTGGTCTAACCGTTAGATGTCAAGAAGGACGGGCCGCCCATGAAGCTCCACTCAGCTGACCGCCGTCGAGCGCGGACCGCAGTCATCGCCGTGAACGTGGCGTGCTGCGCGCTTGTCGCGAGCGCCTGTAGCAGCGGCTCGTCCCACCCGGGTGTCGCACAACTTCCCGCCGCCGGCTCGACCGGACTCGGGCACGCCCGCCTCTGGAGCACCCAAGGACTCGGGAAACTGGAACACCCAAGTCGCCGCTCGCCCATGCGGAGTGCATGCGGTCGCACGGGGTGCCCGACTTCCCCGATCCGGGGCCTATCCACATCGACGTGAGGGCGCACCCCGACCTCGATCCCGACGTCGCCAACGTTCGTCGCGGCACAGAAGGCGTGCGTGTCGCTTGAACCAGGCGGCACGACTGGCATCACCGTGAGTCCGCAGCTACAGGCAGCGGCGTTGGCGTACTCCGCGTGCATGCGATCGCACGGCTTTCCGAAGTTTGCCGACCCGGTTTTCGATAGCAGCGGCGAGCATGTCGCGATCAACGGGATAGACACCGACTCGGCGCAGTTTCAAAGCGCCGACAAGTTGTGTCAGACGTCGACCGGACTAGCCGGACTAAGTAACGGGACGTCGACGGGTGGCGCACCGTGACGAACGCATCGCTGGCACATGGTCACGCATCCCTCTTGTGTGTGACTTCGACGGCGATATCCCTCTCGTTGGTGACAGCAAAGGTGGCTCGCCATGGTGACGACCGCGACCATCGTTTTTCCTAGCCTTTCTGCGATAGCTGACGCAGAGAGGGATAGCGAAATGAAGATCGTGAGTCTGCGTGCTGGTACGACCGTTGCGGTCGCCGGGATCGCCTTGTTGACGACCGCGTGTAGTGGCCGACCCGCAACGCCGGGTGTCGCGACACTCACCGCGGCCGCCTCGACGAGCGCATCGTCCGCGCCCGCGGCCGCCGCAGCCACGCCCGACGCGATGAAGTTTGCGCAGTGCATGCGAGCGCACGGCGTGCCGGATTTCCCTGATCCGGTCGACGGCGGGTTTCACATCAACAACACCAACCCGGGCTCCGATCTTGACCCGAGTTCGCCGCAGTTCGTGACGGCCTACACGGCCTGCCAGGCGCTGTCGCCCGAAGGCCACGCCGCCGGCGGCACGGTAGATCCGCAGCTACAGGCGAAAGCGTTGGCGTACGCCGCCTGCATTCGGTCGCACGGCGTGCCCAGCTACCCCGACCCGGTCTTTGTCGGCGGCTCGATCCGCGAGACAGTGCGCGCGGGCAGCGGCGCGGATCCCAATTCGCCGCTGTTCATCGCAGCACAGAACGCGTGCCAGTCGCTTCAGCCCTTCGGGAGCGACAGCCAGGCCTCGGCTGGCAGCGCCGCGGCCGGTGGCGGAGCCGGCTCGACCGGGAGCAGCGGCCCGTGAAAGCCACTGCGGGCGGGATTGGGTCTGGCGGTCGTCGCGTCCGTCGGCCTCGGCTTGTCGTTGACCAGCGCGGACGGCGAGGCGGCGCCGCCTGCTGCGACGTCGCCCGCCGTTGCGAGCACACCAGCAGCCCCTTCAGCGTCGCCGTCACCGTCGACACCGCAGTCACCGTCGACACCGCCGTCACCGTCGCACTGCCCGCACCGTCGACGTCCGCCATGCCGTTTGTTGCGAGTTCGGGTGTCGCCGTCCAGTTGAATTTCTCGTCGCCCGGGGTGCTGACCGCAGTGCTGGTGAAGGTCGGCGATCACGTCACGAAAGGTCAGGCGTTGGCGAGCGTCGACTCGACCGCGGCACAGATCGCGGTCACCAGCGCGCAGGCGAACGTCGACAAGGCAAAGACTGCATTGGCCGCATTGACGCAAGGGCTGATCGCCGCAGGAGTTGGCGCAGCTCAACCTCGGCGAGGCGCAGGCAGCAGCGGCGGTGACCAACGCGCAGCAGGCGGTGACGGACGCGCAGGCCCAAGCCGATCAGGACGCCGCGACGCAGAACAGTCTGCTCACTGCCGCGCGAACAATCGCTGACCGACAGCGAGGCGCAAGCCAATCAAGATGCGACCGATTCCGCGCAGCAGGTGCCGCAGCACAGGCGCAGCTGGCTTCGGATGAAGGCCAGACGCATCCCGACCCGGTGAAGATCGCTGCCGACAACGCGGCACTGGCGGCCGCGCAGGACAACCAGGCGACCACGGCGCTTCACGACACGCAGCAGGTGCACGCAGGCGACCGGCGAATGTGACGAACGCGCAGAACAGCGTCGGCCGCGACGGCGTTGCATGATGCGCAGGCAATCCACCAGGCGCAGGCGACTGTCACCACTGCGCAGCAGCAACTCGCGGCGCCGAAGGCGGCGGATGCGGTGCACACCGAACCGCCGCGGTCCACCGCACTCGCCAGCGCCCGCGACGATGTGACGGGTGCGCAAGCCCAGCTGCAATCTGCACAGCTCGCCTTGAGCGCGACGACGTTGCTGCTCCCGCGAGCGGCGTGATCGCGGCGATCAACGGGGTCGTCGGCGAGTCCGTGGGGTCACGGTGCGACCGGGTTCATCACGCTCGAGGAGCCGGGTAGTTCATGACCGGTGAACGGGGACGGATCTCGCGGTCGAGTTCTGCGTGACTGTCGTGGTCGTCTGCTCGTTGTTGGCGGCGCGGTGGTCGGCGGGGTGGCGCTGTTCGGAACAAAGACACCCGCGAAGGCAGCGGGCGTCGACAACGCGGCGGCGACTTCGACGGCCACCGTCGCGCAGCGCTCGTTGTCGGCACAGACGAACGTCAGCGCGACGCTTGGCTACGCGGGCAGTTACAGCGTCGTCAATCAAGCAGTCGGCAGCTTCAGCCAACTGCCGACGGTCGGCGAGGTGATTGAACCCGGTGAGGTGTTGTACGCGGTCGGCGGAGAGCCGGTCGTGTTGCTGACCGGTTCGACTCCCGCATATCGCACGCTGGTGGCAGGGATCAGCGGCCCCGACGCGTCGGAACTGAACAACAGTCTGGCCGCCCTCGGCTATGGCGCTGCGACGTTGCAAGGCAGCACGGTCTTCAGTGCGGCGACCGCCGCTGCGCTGATGAAACTGCAAGCACATCTCGGTGTCGCGCAGACCGGCGTGCTGACGATGGATCGGGTCGATCTTCTTGCCGTCGGCGGCCCGCATCACGACCGTCAGCGCGACGTTGGGAGCGGCCGCTCAAGCCGGCGCGGCGATTGCGACCGCGACCTCGACAACTCGCGAAGTGGTGGTCGCCTTGGATGCGACCCAACAAGCCGCCGTCAAGGTCGGCGACCAGGTCACGATCACGCTGCCCGACACGACTACGACGCCAGGTGTGGTGTCGACGGTCGGCACGGTCGCGACGACGCCTGTCAGGTGGCGGTGGTCAGGGACAGGCGACTACGCCGACGATCGAGGTCGACGTCACCCCGACCGATCCGGCGGCGACCGGCGCACTCGACCAGGCTCCGGTGTTGGTCGCCATCACGACCGCGAGTGTGACCGATGCGTTGGTGGTGCCGGTTGCGGCGCTACTTGCACTCACCGGCGGCGGCTACGCCGTCGAGGTCGTCGCGGCCGATGGCACCCATCAACTCGTCGGCGTCACGCTCGGTCTGTTCGACGACGCCGACGGGCTCGTGCAGATCTCCGGTTCCGCCGTGCATGCCGGCGCGCGCGTCGTGGTGCCCGCGTCGTGACACTCGTCCTCGAACTCGAAGACGTCAGCAAGGTGTATCCGGGCGAACCTCCGGTGACCGCTCTCGACGGTGTCAGCTTCAGCGTCAGTGCGGGGGAGTTGGTCGGCGTCGTCGGTCCGTCGGGTTCAGGCAAGACGACGTTGTTGCATCTGATCGGCACGTTGGATCGTCCGACCAGTGGCACGGTGCGCATCACCGGCATGGACGTCGCGCAAGCTATCCGATCGCGAATTGTCGCGGCTTCGGGGCAGCAGGATCGGGTTCGTGTTCCAGCAGTTCTTCCTCGCCGAACACGCGACCATCTTGGACAACGTCGCCGACGGTCTGCTGTACGCGGGCGTGCCGTTGCGCGATCGCCGGCGACAGGCGATCGAGGCGCTCGACCAGGTTGGACTTGCCGACCGGATCACCGCCCGGCCGACGCAACTCTCGGGCGGCCAACGCCAGCGGGTCGCGATCGCGCGCGCACTGGTCGGGCGGCCGGCGATCGTCCTTGCCGACGAACCCACCGGCAACCTCGACACCACGACAGGGCAAGCGATCCTGTCGCTGCTTGAGGAGTTGCACGACGCCGGCACCACGATCGTGGTCATCACGCACGACCGAGACATCGCGGCCCGGATGCCCCGGCAGATTCAGATGCGCGACGGCCACATCGTCGCCGACGAACGCACTGTCGAGCGCATCGTGACAACACTTTCCCGGACGTCGGGGCGGTTGCGGTTCAGCGATCTCGCGCGGCTGTCGAGCATCGGCTTGCGCACGCGCAAACTGCGCGCCACCTTGTCGGCACTCGGCATCGCCATCGGCGTCGCCGCAGTTGTCGCCGTGCTCGGCCTCTCGGCGTCCTCGCAGGCTGGGTTGCTTGCCGAGATCGACAAGCTCGGCACCAACCTGCTGACCGTGACCAACGGGCAGACGGTGTTCGGGCAAGCCGCCGAACTCCCTGTTGCCGCACCCGGCATGATCTCGCGCATCGGGCCGGTCACCACCGTGCAAGCGACCGGATCGGTGACGGCGTCGGTGTATCGCAGCCCGCTGATTCCGGTGATCCAGACCAACGCGCTGAGTGTGTTGGCGACGACCCTCGACCTGCCCGCGACCGTCGGCACCACGCTCGCCGCCGGCACTTACCTCAACGCGGCGACGGCAACGGAACCTGTCGCGGTGCTCGGCGCGTCCGCTGCCAGCCGGCTCGGCATCGATCGCCTCTATCCCGGCGAACGCATCTGGGCTGGCCAGCAATGGTTCTACGTCGTCGGCATCTTGAAGCCCGCGGTGCTTGCGCCGGAACTCGACGCGGCGATGCTCGTGGGATTTCCGGCTGCGAAAACCTACCTCGGATTCGACGGGCATCCCTCGACCATTTACCTGCGCGCGAACACCGACCAAGTCGCCGCCGTCCAGGCCGTGCTCGCTGCGACGGCGGACCCGGAAGCGCCGAACCAAGTCAACGTCAGCCAACCGTCGGCCGCCCTCGTCGCCCGCGCCGAAACCAAGAGCGCATTGAACGGTCTCTTCCTCGGGCTCGGCGCAGTCGCGTTGCTTGTCGGTGCGATCGGCGTCGCGAACATCATGGTGATCTCGGTCTTGGAGCGTCGGTCCGAGATCGGCCTGCGCCGCGCACTCGGCGCGACCAAGGGCCACATCCGCACGCAGTTCCTTTCTGAAGCGATCGTGCTCGCGGTGATCGGCGGCGCGGTGGGTGTTGGTGTCGGCGCGCTTGCGACCGCGATTTATGCGAGCACCAAAGGCTGGGCAATCGTCGTCCCGCCTATTGCTTGGGGTGGCGGACTCGGCGCCGCACTGATCATCGGAGCCGTCGCCGGCCTGCTACCCGCACTGCGTGCCGCCCGCATGCCCCCGACCAGAGCCCTCTGGAGCATGTGAGCCGGTGCGCACCACAGACGGTGCGTTTGCCGCCCTCCTGCGGCGGTAAATGCACACGCTGCGGCCGCCCACCCACCGGTAGATTGCCGACATGGTTTCCACCGCCAATCTGGTCGCGTTCGCCGCGGCGGCGTTTGTGCTCGTCGTGATCCCTGGGCCGAGCGTGCTGTTCTTGATTGGGCGCGCGCTGTCACTCGGGCGCGGTCCGGCGATCGCCAGCGTGGTCGGCAACGGGTTTGGTGTGTACGCGGTAGCCGTGCTGGTGGCCTTCGGGTTGGGCAGCTTGGTGCAGCGATCCGATTTCGCTTTTGGTGCCGTCAAGGTGGTCGGTGCCGCATACCTCGTCTGGCTCGGTGTAGCAGGCGATCCGTCATCGCCGCGACTTGGCCGCGACGCTTGGTACAACTGCTGAACCAACGTCGCGTTGGCGAGCCGCCCGGCAAGGATTCTTGGTGGGGTTCGCCAACCCGAAGGCGCTCATCATTTTCGGTGCGGTGCTGCCGCAGTTCGTCGATCGCAAAGCGGGTCATGTCCCCGAGCAGATGCTCCTGCTATCTGCGGTCGCGTTCGGCATCGCGCTGATCTCCGACTCGGTCTGGGTAGCTGGCCGCGAGCCGGCTTCCGTAGCTGGTTCGCCACGAATCCACGGCGCTTCGCCGCGGTCGGCGGTGCAGGCGGGGTCGCCATGATCGTCGTCGGCGTGAGTGTCGCCACCACCGGTCGCCACGACTAGACGGGCGCCGAGTGTGCGACACGTGCCTGTAACACCCGGCAGCGGTATTTAAGTCGTAAGCCTCGGTGTCGATACGGAACGGGTAGTCCGTCCAGAATCGATGCGGGGAGCCATGCATGGCAGAGGGCCATCCAGGGCTCCCGCCTGTGTCGGATGTCGACCGCGACGAAGAACTGAAGCGGCTTCACCTCGCCCAGAAAATCAGCCGGGTCGGCTCCTGGAACTATGACTTCATCGCACCCGCACTGACGGTCTCGGACGTGCTCCTCGAGCTGTATGGGCTCAACCGCAGCGCCTTCAACGGCACGTACGAAGTGCTGAACAATTGCGTGCATCCCGACAACCGCGCATCGGTGGTCGAGGCCACGCAGCACCTCACGCAAACCGGCGTCCCGATGACGATTCGCTACCCGGTCATTCGCGCGAACGATGGCGCGATGCGTTGGCTCGACGCTCATGGCGTCGTCGAGCGGAATGCCGACGGCGTCGTCACTCAGATGGCGGGCACCGTCGCCGATGTGACCGAACTCGTCGAGGCCGAAGTCAAGGCCCACGAAGCGCACGCCGAGTTGAGCAGAGCGTTGAGCCACCAGCAGGCGGTCATCGCGGCGACACCTGACGCTATTCACCTGTACGACGTCGCGAGCAAGCAGTTGAGTCGGGCGAACCGTTCCGGCAGCCCGCTCATCGGATTCACCCCCGAAGTCGTCAAGGTGCTCGGCGGCCACGACCTCTACGACCTGATGCCCGACCAGGACGTGCTCGATCTCGAACGAGGATTCGTGCAAACCGTCAACTTGCCGGACGGCGAGGTGGTGGCCCTTCGTCATCGCGTGCGGCACTACGACGGCGAAATCCGCTGGGTGTCGCGACGAATGACCCCTTTCGCTCGTGACGAGTCCGACGAGGTGACGTCGATCCTCGTCGTCTCGCGCGACGTGACCGACGTCGTGGCCGTCGAAGAGCGTCTCCAACAGGCCGCGTTGCACGACGAGCTGACCGGGCTGCCCAACCGCCGGTTGCTTCACGATCGGCTTGAGCACGCCCTGCGCCGGACTGCAAGAGGCGGACACATCGCCGTCCTGATTTGCGATCTTGATGGCTTTAAGCGGATCAACGACAACTACGGCCACGCCGTCGGCGACGACGTCCTGAACCTCGCCGCGCAACGCCTGATTTTCGCGACGCGTGCGGACGACACCGTCGCGCGCATCGGTGGCGATGAGTTCGCGATCATCCTCGACATCCCCGAACACCTTGAGCCGTTGGAGTTGGCCGAGACGATCGGCGCCCGCATTGCGAGTCTCATCGCCGAACCCATTCAGGCCGGCGGCCTCGAGCACACGCTCTCGGTCAGCATCGGGATTCGGATTGCCGACGACTGCGCGACCGCCGACACGCTGCTCAGCGACGCCGACGCGGCGATGTACCACATCAAGGCGCATGGCGGTAACGGCCACCGGTTCTTCGAGATCGCGCACCGGCCGGACACCGCGATGCACGGCCGCCTCGAGCGAACGATTCGGCGAGCACTGGCGCACGACGAGATCGAGGTCTACTACCAGCCGATCGTGAATCCGATGACGAACGCGGTCTCATGGTATCGAGGCGCTGCTGCGCCTGCGCGATGAGGCTGGTGAGTTCCTCGATACTGCGCAGGTCATTGCGGTCGCCGAGCGCACCGGGCTCATCACGGCGCTTGACGAAAGGGTGCTACAGGTCGCGTGTGCGCAAGCGGTGCAGTGGCGAAGCGATCCCGAGCTGGCGCACCTCGTGCTCAACGTCAATCGCAGCGCTCGAGACATTGCGAAGCCGGGCTTCTACCAGCGGATTGACGACGCACTCACCCAGAGCGGTCTCGACCCGCACGGACTCACGATCGAAATCACCGAGACGGTTCTCCTCGACGCAACCGCGTCCGACCTTGCCGATCTGCGCGACCTCAAAGAGCGCGGCGTCGGGCTTGCGCTTGATGACTTCGGCACCGGATACGCATCCCTTCGCTACCTCGCCGAACTGCCCATCACCTGCATCAAGATCGACCGCTCCTTCACCAGCAGACTGCCCGCCGACCCCACCGCCATGACGCTCGTTCGGGCCACTGTCGGCCTGGCCGAACAACTCGCGATCAGCTGCGTCGTCGAGGGCGTCGAGACCGACGAGCAACGCGACGCGCTCCCCGACTATGAGCGGCTGTTGATCCAGGGCTACCTCTACGCCCGACCCGGCCAGCGCCACCCGCCGTCCGGCCGCAACCGTGACGTCGGCGGTCCAATCGGCCTAGCCGGTCGAGTTTCGGTCGCTCGGTGCCCGGCGCCTGAGGCAGCTGAGATGCAGCCTAGGCAGGTGCGTGCACCTGCCTAGGGACCTACACGGCTGCCGAACGTGATCAACTCGCGGGAACCGGCTTGCCGCGACTCGGTAACCTTGAGGGTGTGACTGACACGGGCAAGGCCTTCTATCTGACGACGCCGATCTACTACGTCAACGACGTCCCGCACATCGGGCACGCCTACACGACGGTGGCCGGCGACGTCTTGACCCGTTGGCACCGCCAGCGCGGCGAGAAGGTCTGGTTCCTGACCGGCACCGACGAGCACGGCGAGAAGGTGCTCCGAACGCGCCGAGGCCCACGACGTCTCGCCCCAGCAGTGGGCCGACCGGCTGGTCGAGGACGAGTGGCGCCCGGTCTGGCGCTCCCTCGACATCGCCAACGACGACTTCATCCGGACGACGGAACTGCGGCACACCGAGCGTGTGCAGGCCTTCTTGCAAGGCCTCAAAGACAAGGGCGAGATCTACGAGGGTCTCTATGAGGGCCCTTACTGCGTGAGCTGCGAGGAGTTCAAGCTGCCGGGCGACCTGCTCGACGGCACCGGTGACGTACGCGGGCGTGAAGGTCTGCGCGATCCACGGCATCCCGGTCGAGTACCTCAGCGAGACGAACTACTTCTTCCGGCTCTCGAACTACGGCGACGCATTGCTCGAGCACTACGAGCAGCACCCCGAAGCCGTCGAGCCCGAGAGCGCGCGCAACGAGGTGTTGTCCGTTCATCCGCTCGGGCCTCACCGATCTGTCGATCTCGCGGTCGTCGTTCGACTGGGGCATCAAGGTGCCGTGGGACGACACCCAAGTTGTCTACGTGTGGTTCGACGCGCTGCTCAACTACGCGACCGCCGTCGGGCTCGAAGCACAGGACCCAAAGGACAAGGAAAAGTTCGCCGAGACCTGGCCCGCCGACGTCCATCTTGTTGGCAAAGACATCCTGCGTTTCCATGCAGTGATCTGGCCCGCGATGCTGCTCGCGGCCGGAGTTGCCCTGCCACGTAAGGTTTTTGCGCACGGTTGGCTGCTTGTCGGCGGCGAGAAGATGAGCAAGACGAAGCTCACCGGTATCGCGCCAGCGCGAGATCACCGACCACTTCGGGTCCGACGCGTTTCGCTACTACTTCCTGCGCGCGATCACGTTCGGCCAGGACGGCTCGTTCTCGTGGGAAGACATGAGCGCGCGCTACACGTCCGAGCTCGCGAACGGCTTCGGCAACCTTGCGTCGCGCGTGACCGCGATGACCGAGAAGTACTTCGACGGAAAACTGCCAGGCGCCGGACGACGCGGGGCCGGCCGAAGCTGCGATCGCACTCGTCGCGGCGCGTGCGGTCGAAGCTGCCGATGCGGCGGTTCTGAAGCTCGACTTCCAGGGTGGGCTGGCCGCGATTTGGGAGCTGGTCGGTGCGCTGAACGGCTACCTCAGCGACGAGGCGCCATGGAAGGTCGCGAAGCCGATCGATACGACGCCGGCCGCCCAGAGCCCGGGTTGCGACGATCCTCTACACCGCGGCCGAGGGGTTGCGGGTGCTCGCCGTCGTGCTGCACCCCTTCATCCCGCGCGCGACCGCATCGCTCTGGGTCGCCCTGGGCGCCGAGGCCGCGCTCGGGCCGCTGGCGGCCCAGAACCTGGTCGAGGCCGGGCGCTGGGGCCAGCTGCCGGTCGGCGCCGCCATCACCAAGGGCGAGTCGCTCTTCCCGCGGCTGCCCGACGACGCCCCGCCCGCGTGATCTCCGGGGCGCCCCCGCCGGCTCCCGAGCCGCTAAGGTCGAGACGGTCGACTCCCACTGCCACCTCGACGCCATGGGCCTCCCCGTCCCCGACGCGATCGCCGCTGCCCAGGCCGTCGGCGTCCGCCGGCTGGTCACCGTCGGCGACACGATGGAGTCGTCGCGCTGGTGCGCCGCCACCGCCGGCGCCTTCACCGACGTCTACGCAGCAGTCGCGGTGCACCCGAATGAGGTCAATCATTTCAACGAAGCGGACGCCGATGAGCTGGCGTCCATGGCCGCGCTTCCCGACGTCCGGGCTGTTGGAGAGACCGGTCTCGATTACTACTGGGGCCGTGTCGATCCGCTCGTGCAACAGGCCGCATTTCGCACACACATCGAGATCGCGAAACGCGCAGGCAAGGCACTCGTCATTCACGATCGCGATGCACACGACGACGTGTTGCGCATCCTCGAAGAAGTCGGTGCACCAGATCGCACGGTGTTCCATTGCTTCTCCGGTGATGTCTCGATGGCAAGACACTGCGTGCAGCGCGGCTACTACTTGAGCTTCGCCGGAACGGTCACTTTCAAGAACGCAACAGCACTGCGCGAAGCAGCTGCAGTCGTGCCGCTCGAGCTGATGCTTGTCGAAACCGACGCGCCGTTTCTTGCACCCGTGCCGTACCGCGGTCGACCGAACGCGCCGTATCTCATCCCACTCACCGTGCGCGCACTCGCTGAAGTCAAAGGTGTCGACGAAGACGCCGTCGCGGGCGCCACCGCAGCCAACGCCGAGCACGTCTTCGGCACCTGGCGCTAACTCAAGGCGCAAAGTCACAGCAGTCACACATGTCACAGCAGTTGGCGCAATGAGCGTCGAATTGCCCGGTACTTCCCTAACCCAAGGCCAAATCAAGACCAAAGCGGACGCCTTCACCCGTCGGGCGCTTGCTTACTCAACAACTCATTGGTTACGTTCACGGCAGTGTTCGGCCAGAGTGGGGAAGCTCGTGGTCGGCGTCTCAGGTCGCTTTCTGCGGCTCTGTTCCGTCCAGGTTGCGCCCGCGCGACCCAGGCTTCCCATCCTCTGGACCCTTCGAACAGCGGAGTCCCGTGCGATCGAGGCTTGTCGTCGGTTCGGTGTACGGCGTCATCACTGCTGCCCTAGTAGCAGGGACGACGGCGTTCGTCAGCCTTGACAAACACGTCACCATTTCGGTCGACGGCCAGGTCACGAAAGTCCGCACATACGCAGCATCTGTCGATGGTGTTTTGCATCGCGCCGGCATCACTGTCGGACCGCACGATGCGTTGACGCCGCACCCTCAACGAAGGTGCATGACGGCACCACCATCAACATTGCACGCGGTCGTTTGTTGACGTTGACGATCGATGGTGTGACACACAAAGCATGGGTCACCGGTGACAACGTCGACGAAGTGTTGCAACAAGCGGGCCTGCGAATTCCGCAAGCTGCGCAACTGTCTGTCGATCGCGGTGCACGCGTTCCGTTGACGGGCATGGACATCAACATCAACCTGCCGCACCTCGTGAATGTGCGCGTTGATGGAACAGTGCATTCGCTTGTCAGCACGCAGACAACATTGCAAGGTGTGCTCGACGAAGCCGGCATTCAAGTGAACCCGACACGACCAGGTATCGAGCGACCTGCAAACGCGGCCGTACGACGGCCTCTACGTCATCATCTTGAGAATCAGCAGCGGCCAAGAACTCGCCAGCACACCGATCCCCTTCACCGCAAAGACCGTCAACGACCCAACCCTCCTCGTCGGCACCAAGAAGGTCACGCAGGTAGGGCAACCAGGCACGATGGTTGCTACTTACCAGGATGGGTACGTCGACGGTATGCGGACCACCAAGAGCCTGATCGGCCAACAGGTGACCGTGCAGCCCATCCCGCAGATCACGGCGATCGGCACCAAGCCCAAGCCCATCCCGCCGAAGCCCAAGCCGAAGCCCGCAGCGGTCTTCAAGGTCGCGGCCGACGGCCTGAACTGGAAGGCGCTCGCTGCCTGCGAAGCCGGTGGCCGCGCCAACGCAGACAACCCGCCGTACTACGGCATGTATCAGTTCCGCCTCAACACCTGGCGCGCCGTCGGTGGCACGGGCCTTCCGAGTGCAAGCCTCTGCAAGCGAGCAGACGTATCGCGCGCAACTGCTCTACAAGCGCAGCAACTGGAAGACCCAATGGCCGGTTTGCGGCCACCTCCTCTTCACCTAAGCGCGCCGGGCTCGCAGCCGGTGACGCCTGCCGTTTTGCTTGGCGCTACTGACATTCGTGCGCTCGCAGCGTCGATCGATCTGACGCCCACAAAGACACTCGGGCAGAACTTCGTCATCGACGGCGGCACCGTTCAACGCATCGTTCGAACTGCAAACCTGAGGCCGGACGACGTGGTGCTCGAAATCGGCCCAGGGCTCGGGTCGTTGACACTGGCCTTACTGCCCGACGTACAGCGAGTCATCGCCGTCGAGATCGACGAACGCCTCGCGAAGCTGCTGCCCGAAACGGTCGCGCAACGGTTCCCGGGCGGGCTCGACCGGCTGACCGTCATTCATCGCGACGCCATGAGCCTCGACCTACGTGGCAACGACTTCCCGACGGCGATCGTGGCGAACCTGCCGTACAACGTCGCCGTCCCGGTGCTACTTACTCTGCTCGCCCGGCTGCCGACGGTCAGACGCGTGCTCGTCATGGTGCAGCTCGAGGTCGCCGCCCGGCTCGCCGCCAAGCCGGGGGAGGACGCCTACGGAGTGCCCTCGGTCAAGGCCGCCTGGTACGGGTCGGCCCGGATGGCCGGCACGATCGGGCGCCAGGTGTTCTGGCCGGCGCCGCGGGTCGACTCCGGCCTGGTCGCGATCGACCGGCATGACCCGCCGCAGACGTCGGCGCACCCGCGAGCAGGTGTTCGCGGTGATCGATGCCGCCTTCGGCCAGCGCCGCAAGACCCTGCGGGCCGCGTTGGCCGGATGGGCCGGATCGCCGGCGTTGGCGGAAATTGCCTTAAGGGAAGCGGGAATTGACCCCAGCGCCCGAGGCGAGACCCTCGACGTCGACGCAGTTCGCCCGCATCGCCGAGCAGCGTCCGCATCAAGATCTGCCCGACGAGATCCAACCGCCTGCCTCCCAAGGCACGACGCCCGCCGCGCGCTGACTACCGGCTTGATCGCAGCCCTGCCATCGATCTCGACCAGCGGCCCGACCTGTAGCAGTCGCCGCTCGCTAGCATCGGGTGTTGTGTCTGTCACCGTGCGAGCACCCGCGAAGGTCAACCTCCACCTCGGGGTCGGCCAGCTTCGCGGTGATGGTTTCCACTCGCTCGTGTCGGTATTCCAGGCCGTCTCGATCTACGACGAGATCACGGTTGATGATGCCGACGAGCTCGAGGTCGCGATTGTCGGCGACGAGTACGACGACGTTCCCACCGACGCATCGAACCTCGCCGTGCGCGCCGCGATCGCGCTCGCCCATCACGTCGGTCGCGCGGCGGACGTCAAAATCACTATTAGCAAAGGGATTCCGGTCGCTGGCGGCATGGCCGGCGGCTCCGCAGATGCCGCTGCGACGTTGCTCGCCTGCGATGCGTTGTGGCAGACCGGAGTCGATCCGCACGTCTTGCACGACATCGCGGCGCGGCTCGGCAGCGACGTGCCTTTCTGTCTATTAGGCGGGACGGCGCTTGGTGGCGGTCGCGGCGAACAGTTGACGCAGGTGCTGGTCCGCGGCAGCTATCACTGGGTTTTCGCTTTGGCCGATGCTGGTTTGTCGACGCCGCTCGTCTATGGCGAGCTCGATCGGATGCGGTCGGAGGGTCCGTGGCCCGAGTCGTCGTCACCGCGCGAACTCATCGCGGCGTTGGGTGCCGGTGACCCGCGCCGGCTCGGAACGCTGCTACATAACGACCTGCAACGTGCCGCGCTGAGGTTGCGGCCAGCGTTGCGCCGAACCCTCGAGGCCGGCCGCGACGCGCATGCACTCGGCGCGATCGTGTGTGGGTCCGGCCCGACGTGTGCGTTCCTGACGGCCGGCGAGTCCGAGGCGGTCGAGTTGGTAGCCGCACTCGCCGGGTCGGGGACGTGTCGCACGGTACGACGCGCCCACGGACCGGTGCACGGAGCGCGCGTCGTCGCATGAATCTCGTCAACCTCGAATCGGTCTCGTTGTCGTACGGCGTCAAGCCTTTGCTGGACGACGTGTCGCTGGGCATTGCCGAAGGTGACCGCATCGGCATCGTCGGCCGCAACGGCGCGGGCAAGACGACGCTGCTCTCCGTGCTGGCCGGCGAGGTCGCGCCGAACTCCGGGCGCGTGACGCACACGTCGGGGTTGCGTATCGGAGTGCTCGCTCAGGGGGACGCGCTCGACCCCGCGGCGACAGTGCGTCACGTCGTGCTGGGTGACCGGCCCGACCACTCGTGGGCCGGTGACCGAGTCGCGCGAACCGTGGTCTCGACGCTGCTGTCGACCGACATGCTCGACCGCGTCGTCGGCACCCTGTCGGGTGGCGAACGGCGGCGTACCGCGCTAGCAGCGCTGTTGGTGACGGACATCGACTTGCTGATGCTCGACGAGCCGACCAACCACCTCGACATCGAGACCATCGACTGGCTGGCTGGGTTCTTGGCGTCGCGTCGAGGCGCGCTCGTTGTCGTGACCCACGACCGCTGGTTCCTCGACGCGGTCTGCACGTTGACGTGGGAGGTTGCCGACGGCCAGATCGCGCAGTATCTCGGCGGGTACGCGGCCTACGTGTTGGCGCGCGCCGAACGTGAGCGCATTTCCGGAGTCGTCGAAGAACGCCGGCAGAACCTGTTGCGCAAGGAGCTGGCGTGGCTGCGGCGCGGACCGCCCGCGCGCACCTCGAAGCCGCAGTTCCGGATCGACGCCGCGAACGCGCTGATCGCCGACGAGCCGCCAGCGCGTGACCGAACCACCTTGGCCACGTTTTCCTCAGCCCGCTTGGGAAAGTCGGTCTTCGACGTCGAGGACATGTCACTTGCACTTGGGCCCGAATGAGCTGTTCGACGACGTGACGTGGCGGGTCGGGCCGGGCGACCGCATCGGGCTCGTCGGCGTGAACGGCAGCGGGAAGACGACGCTGCTGCGCGTGCTCGCCGGGTTGCGCGGTGTCGACAGCGGCGTCGTCAAGGTCGGGAAGACGGTGCGCATCGGCTACCTCTCGCAGGACGTCGCCGAACTCGACCCGACGTTGCGCGTGCTCGAAGCCGTCGAGGCTGTTCGCCGGCAGACCGTGTCTAGGCGACGGGCGCGAGCTGACGGCGTCCGCGCTGTTGGAGCGTTTCGGATTCAGCGGCGAGCGACAGTGGACTCCGGTCGGGGATCTCTCGGGCGGGGAGAAGCGGCGGCTGCAGTTGCTGCGGCTGCTGATGGACGAGCCGAACGTGCTGCTGCTCGACGAGCCGACCAACGACCTCGACGTCGACACGCTCACGGCGTTGGAGGACTTGCTCGACAGTTGGGCGGGCACGCTGATCGCGGCCTCGCACGACAGGTACTTCCTCGAGCGGGTGTGCGATACGACTACCGCGCTGATCGGAGGCGGAAAGCTCGCGTCGCTGCCAGGGGGAGTCGACGAATACCTGGCCCGGCGTTCACGTGAACGCGGCGCTGCCAACGCACCCGCTGCAGCGGGGCGCGCGCCGGCTGCTGCCGCGTCCGCGACGGGTAGCGCAGGCGACGTGCGCGCGGCGCGCAAGGACGTGACGCGCATCGAGCGACAGCTGTCCAAGCTCGAGGACCGCGAGAAGGAATTACACGCGGCACTGGCAGAAGCAGCGACCGACTACGTGGCAGCCGCCAAGCTCGACGAAGAGTTGCGCGCGCTCCAAGTCACCCGCGACCAACTCGAAGATGACTGGCTAGACGCCACCCACCGCGCTGGTTCCTGACCTGCTGGTTTCAGTGTTGGGCGGCCAGGAAGCTGAGCAGGTGGGCGTGAGCATCGGCCACTGCCGTCTGGTTGGCGTTAAGGCTGCCGCCGAGGCCATCTATGAAAGAAGACGTGTAGCTGTTGTAGGCGAATATGGGCCCGACAGCGTGTCCGGCCTGCGGGTACTTGAGGGCTGTGACTTGGTAACCGAAGTGTGTTCGCTGCAGTCGATCGGTGATGGCGGTCAGGTAGTCGCACGAGTCCCACACAGCGTCCTGTCCACCGCACGTGAGCAGGATCGGGCCGTGTATCTGCTCGACGGCAATGCTGCCCGTCGGCACGGCCGCTCCGTGCAGCGTCCAGGCCGCTTTGGTGTCGTCCGGGAAGCCCATATGAACGTCGGAACTCGGCACACTGGCCACGACGGCGTTCACCAGCGCAGGGTAAGTCGCGCCCAGTAGCAGGGCCGCTTCGCCGCCACGTGAAGCGCCTTCCACCACGACATGGTTGGGGTCGACGCCGGGTTGGGTGCGCAGGAACGAGAGCGCCTTGGCGAAGTACTCCAGGGGCACATTCGCCAAGGTTGTCGGCAGCCCAGGCTCGCCGAAGTAAGCCAGATCGAGGGTCGGATAGCCGCGCGCCGCCAGGAGATCGGCCTGCCGCTCGTTGGCGAGACCTCCCTCAGATCCACCGAACAGCAGTACCGCTGCGTGCTTCCCGCTTCCGGGCGCCGGGTGCATCTGCCCGTACAGGCCACCGACTGCCGGCCGAAGCGCGATTGGCGCGGGCGCTGCGTCGGTGCCGGTGTCGCGGGAGGCCGTTCCCGACGCCACGATTCGATTTCCGACTGAAGCGGTCAACTTCACCTGATAGGCGCCGCTGGCACGGCGGAAAATCATGTCGTCAGTTGCGGTTGCCGGCGGCGCCATTAACTCGAGGAGTCCCATCGCATTAGTACCGCGGTAGCTGCCGCCGACCGAAGGATCGCTCGACGAGATCACCCCCGACGCGGGAGTGGTGAACTGCGCGGTCGAGGTCCACACCGTGCCCACGTCGTCGGTCGCCTGAGCGGTCAGCGTGACGACCTTGCCGGCCGGGAGTCCGCTGACCGAGATGGTCACTGGCGCATCCAGCAACGCGTTCGTCGGGTGCACCGCGACAGTGGGGCCGCTCGTGGTTGATGAACGATGGCTGGGGCCACACCCGACGGCGACAACCGAGGCCACAGTGAGCAGAACGAGCCCTCGCGTGCGGTTCATAAAACGCGTCCTGCCCAGAATCGGCAACCACAACACCGGTCGACCGGACGACAACACACAACGATGGCCCGCGTACCCTGCGAGTCCCAGCGTCTCGCGCAATCGTTCCCCAGACCGGGGCTATGACTCGAGGTCGGTGATCAGTTCAGTCACGATGGCGTCGAGTTGGTCGGTCTTTCGCGCGCCGAGTCGTTGCCACGCGAGGGCCTCGGCTGTGGCTAGGTCAGCAGCCACGACATCGATCTTCTTGC
Organism: uncultured Actinomycetes bacterium; assembly: GCA_963799955.1. Lineage (GTDB taxonomy): Bacteria > Actinomycetota > Actinomycetes > Acidothermales > Acidothermaceae > PALSA-607. The sequence continues at coordinate 412,862 of CAWCZJ010000001.1, read as the reverse complement.
GGCCGCTGAGAGTGAGCCTCACCAATACACCGCGGCGATCGTCAGGATCAGGCTCGCGCGTCACGTAGCCACGCCGACTCAGCCTGTCGATGCGGTTAGTCATCGTGCCGGACGCGACCTGCGTCTCAATCACCAGCGCACCAGGCGACAACTCATGCGGCGTGGCGGCCGCTCGAAGAGCCGCGAGAACGTCGTACTCCCAGATGTCGACCTCGCGAGATGCAAGCACATCGCGCCGCGCGAGCTCGAGGTGCCGCGCGAGCCTGATGACCCGCGATGTCCGGTCAGTGTCGTCGTCCACGCGAGGAGTCTAGCCACAACTCTCGACGTCGAGATACCACAAACCCGCAGCTCAAGTGCACTTTCCGTGAGCCTTTGCTCTGCTGCTATATAGGAGCAGAGCTGAGCTGCCGCTATATAGGAGCAGAGCTGAGCTGCCGCTATATAGGAGCAGAGCAAAGCGCGCGAAAGAGTCCGTGGTCGCAACACCTTCCTCGGCGACCCGCTTTACGCGCCGATCAAGATCGCACCGAAAGCTGTCGCCTCGATCCCGCGACCCACGATCCGGATGTCGTCAACGGCGACAACACCATCGCCCGGGTGGCCGACAGGTGAGATGGCTCTGGACGTCCGAACCGAACGCTGAAATGATTACAGCGTTACAGGTGCGCAGCGGAGAGGAAACGGGGATGACTACACCCAACCTGGCGGCAGGCTCGACCAGCCCGACGAAGATCGCAGACGAGATGGTCACCGACGTCCAAGCCCTGCTCGGCGCGGCTCAGACCTGGGTGCGACTCAGTCGCCATGGTGGGGGGTCCCCTACGGCGTCGGCCGACGGGGGCGCATTTTTCCCCGCGGCGGCGGTGGTGCTACAAAATTCAGTACTTCGGCCGCTGTCAGACGTTCTTGGCGAAGCTCGCTCGGTTCAACAAACCCCCGAAACGTCGGTTGCCGACGCCAGTGGTCCGGACGGTCCAAGCAGCGGCGATTTGACGGAACAGCTGTGGGCGCTGGCTCGGCTGGCTACCTCGATTCGGATCAAGCCCGATGCGCCGACGCAAGTGTTAGAGGCAACAGCTGCTTTGCAGGACCTTGCGCATCGGGTATTCGCGCTCACGGATCCGGTAGCGGCCGACACCCGACTGACCGACCTCGCGCAACTGCAGGGCGCGCTGCGGCCGCAGGTCCAGGCAGCGTTGAACGGGCCGTATCTGGTGACGAACGTGACGCGGTTGACGAACTGGTTGGGGGAGGAGGTGCCGGCTCGCCCAACGTTGGCGTTGTGTCGGTGTGGAGCTTCAGAGAGCAAGCCGTTGTGCGACGGGTCGCATGCGCGCATCGGATTCACTGCGCAGAAGAGCCCGGATCGGGTGCCGGACCAGCGCGACACCTATGTCGGGCAGCAGGTCACGGTGTTCGACAACCGTGGCATCTGTCAGCACTCCGGATTATGTACCGACCGGTTGGCGAGCGTGTTCCACACCGATACCGAACCGTTCGTGACGCCCAGCGGCGGCCGGATGGATGAAATCGTCCGAGCGGTCCGCGACTGCCCGTCCGGCGCGTTGAGTTTCGCAGTTGATGCGGTGGAGGCGCGCGACCAGGTCGATCACGCCAACGTCCGGCCGCCGGCGATCGAGGTGACGAAAGACGGTCCGTATCGGGTCACTGGCGGTGTCGAACTGGTGGGTGCTGATGGCAACGACGAGCCCCGCGCCCAGGGTTCATCCCGTGAGCACTACGCGTTGTGTCGTTGCGGACAGTCGCGAAACAAGCCGTTCTGCAGCGGCATGCACTGGTACGTCAACTTCCACGATCCCGCACCAGCAGAACAACCGACAGTTTTCGAATGGGCGGGTGGGCTACCGGCGTTGACCCGCATGGCACGTATCTTCTATGAGAAGTACATTCCACAAGACCCCTTGCTCGCACCCGTTTTCGCGACCATGTCAGATCAGCATCCGCAGTTGGTTGCTGCCTGGCTCGCGGAGGTTTTCGGTGGACCAAAGAACTACAGCGAGCACCTCGGCGGGTACGTGAAAATGATCTCTCAGCATCTCGGGAAGGTGTTGACGGAGGAGAAGCGAACCCGCTGGCTACAACTACTGGTGATGTCGGCCAACGACGCAGGTCTGCCCAACGACCCAGAGTTCCGTTCCGTGTTTTCGAGTTACGTCGAATGGGGGTCGCGGCTGGCGGTAGAGAACTCCCAGATCGGCGTTACCCCACCCCCGCATATGCCGATGCCGCACTGGGAATGGCACACCGCCGCCGGCGAGCCGGGGTCGCGAATGCCGGCTCAGCCGGCGGGCGCTGCGGTGCCGGAACAACAAGTCGTGTTGCCCGCGCCAGGCGAGCCCGTGCGATTCGAGCAGCACATCAAAGCTCTTTTCCGGAAGCAGGATCAGCTATCGATGAGTTTCGTCTTCGACTTGTGGTCCTACGACGACGTGAAGCAGCATGCCGACGCGATTCTCGAGCATCTGCAGAACGGATCGATGCCGTGCGACGGCGCGTGGCCAGCCGACAAAGTCGATGTCTTCAAGCGATGGCGCGACACCGATATGTCTGCGTGAACGCGAGTGCCAATTCTGCGTTCGGATCGACTGGTCGCACGGAGGCGTTCAGCGACGGGGTGATGGCGATTGCGATCACGCTGTTGATCCTCAACCTTCGCGTCGACCCGGGCTACGCCCCGGTCATGTCCTGTGGCGATCGCGATCAGGTGGCTCAACCAGCACGCGTTGCTTCGGTCGCGGCGAGAACCGACAAGAAGAACAGCCAACCCGAGCGGTGCTTGGATACTTCCTCCGCCGGCAAGTCACGGTGTTCAAGCTGAACCCGCGTTCCCGGCCCGTCGGCGGCGAACGTTACTTCAACCGTTGTCGAGCCCGGCGGAATTTGGCGACTTCCGGGAGTGCCCCATGTGAAGACGATTTGGTTTGGTGGGTCAACCACAACAAACTCGCCACGGATCTGTGCACCGTTTACGTCAACCGCGAAGAGCCCGCCAGGCACTGGTTGCAGGTCGGCCCACTCGCCCATCCACTTCGTCAACAGCGCCGCATCGGTGAAGTAGGAAAACACCACATCGGGTGACGCGTCGATGTGGATAGTGACGTCGACGGCGTCCGTCACCGTCGCGCGCCTCGGTTTGTCCGCGGATGCTCCTGCTCTACGACCTGCTTGAGTCGATTGAGAGCGGTCGGCCACAAGGCGTCGAGCACGGCCCGAACCGGCTCGAGTGCCACCGGCCGCAGCACATACAGCCGACGAGCCCCTTCGGCGCGTTCGTCCACCAAACCTGCGTGACGAAGCACCTGCAGATGCTGGCTCACTGCCTGTTGGGTGATGTCGAACTCGGCGGCGATTTCCCCGGCCGCCAGCTCGCCGCCCCGCACCAGTTCCAAAATTCGGCGACGATGCCGGTCCGACAGAGCACGCAGCACCACGTCGGTACTTGCCTCAGACTGGCCAGCCGCGTGATTCGATCTGGACGTCGTTCGGCTAGGCATCGTTGCCGACGAAGCCTGCAGCTCGAAGCGCGGCGGTGTCGTGCACCTGGCGTAGCCGGGTGACGCGGCCCTCGACGACGGTGAAATGCTCAGCGACGCGCATCGGCCCGAGCCCTTCGACGTCCATGTCGTAGAGCAGTAAGGCGTCAGTCGGTGTACCGAACTCTGCGAGTATGCGGACATCGGTGGCGAGCGACCCGAACGCGGACACGGCCGACATGAACTGCGCGCGGTCGTCGTAAGAGTTCACCGGGACCTCTACTAAGAGGTCCTCGGCGAGCAAGCTGGCGGCCCGATCGAAGTCCCCCGCGGTCCACGCACCGTGGTACTCACGCGCGACCGACAACGGCTGAGCATTCATCCAAAGTTCCTTCCCCTGAGAGTGCCTACGAGCCGAACGGCGTACCGCGCCCGGCTTCGACGTATGCGCGCAAGCTCGCAAGGAAATGGTCCCAACCGGCCTCGCACTCGTCGTAGCACTCAAGACGCGGCGTCAGGCCCTCATGCCGAAAGCTCAGCGCGCAGCCAGTCGACCCGTCGCCTCGAAGCGAAAACGTGATCGTTGTGTTTGTCCATTCAGGCAAGCTGTCGTGTCGGATGCACGTCCAGTGGACCTCCGATGGGGGCGCCGAATCGACGCGCATGATGATCTGTTCGTCGAGACCCGGGAAGCGGAAGAGCACGTCGCCATCCGTGGGGGAGCCGCTGACGGTAGGCGTCCACCAGCCACGCAGACCCTGCAGTGTTGTGAGGGCTCTGAAGACTGCTTCCGGTGACGCGGCAAGCGCAAGCTCCGCCTCGTAGTCGGCACCTGTCTCGTTCGGCTGGGCCGATCTGGAAGCCATGGATTTACCTCTCAATACGCCGGCACGTGCAGCTACAAAGGTTACCTTGTACAAGCGATAGCTTGTACGCTACTACTAGCTGCGGCGTCCGTCCACGGGTTTCCGCATTAGCGCACTTGCGAGTACCTGAGTCGTTGCCGGCGATTGAGCGTGTGAACACAAAGGTAGGCAAGCAAAACGAAACCGGTGAGTGCGTGCCAGCGGATGCGGGTCGGGTGCCCGATCCCCCAGTCCCAGAAGCCCGACACGAGCATGCCGACAGTGAGTGCAGCGAGCAGCGCGTCCGCGACTGCAAGCCTTCCACCGGGTCGAGCCAGGCCTCGTAGTCGAAAGAGTCGACGACTCAGCCTCGCCGACACACGACGTCGTTGGTAGATGTGTGCGACGACGAGTGCAGCAAACCCGAGACCGACCGCGATGTGAATGGTGAGCACGATCGGTTCGAACACCATCGAGACCGCGGTGGTCGCGATCAGGCCGATGTGCACCCACCACCGCAGTACCCGCTTGGTGTCGCGTTGACGTGCTCGCACGCGCGCGGTGTTCGTCATGAGGTGTTCGAATCCGACAAAGGCTAGGACGCGCGTCGGGCGACCCACCACACCGCCGCGGCAGCGAGCGCGACCGCGAGTGCGACGTAGGCGGAGGCCTCGATGGTCTGGAAGTGCCAGAATCTGCTGCCTGGCTGGTAAGAAACCCATTGCACGTAGTGGTGTTGAGCGAGCCAGGCGTTGAGACCGGCCGAAGTATGGACGCCGTCGGCGCGCGCAAGTTGCGTCATGGCGCCGGCGTTGAGGTGATGTCCCGAGGGGTCCTGAAACCACGCGTGGAGGGTCCAGGAATCGTCGATGCCGATGGCGGGACTGTCCACTGCTGTGACGGGTTTCATGATGAGCGGCCGTAGGTAGAGCACGGATCCCCACGCGACAGCGAGGAAGATCGCTCCGGTCGCCGCCATCGCGGGCACTGTCTTGCGCATGATCGCACCAAGCAGCGTGCCGAGAGTGAACGTGAAGAGGGTGCGCGCTGCGAAGACGATCCCTTCGACTTCGTAAGCTTCGCCGCCGACCATCCGGCCCATGATCAAGTGATACGGGCCGAACCACCAACCGAACACCGCGGAAAATCCGAGGCTCAGCAGAGTCAATGCAACCCCGAGCAGCGTGAGCTTTGCCCCGATCCATCGCACCCGGCTGCGCCCCTGGGTCCAGGCGAAGCGGAACGTCCCGGATTCAAGTTCGCGCGCGACGAGCGGCGCTCCGATGAAGACCCCCAGCAATCCGGGGATGAACTCTATAAACCGCGGTAGGAATTGCGCCCACGCGTCGTACTGGTTCCCGAACACCGTGAACGGCACTTCACAGGCGGCCCCGGTCGGGGGGCCGCAAACGTTGAGGCCGAGCCTCGAATACGCACCGTGCATCGCCAGCCCGTTGACGACCATCAGCACGGCGAACGCGCCGAGGACGGCAACGGCACCCGCGAGTGCGCCGCGATGCTGGCGCCACGTCACCCACGGCATACCGCGTAACAGGCGGGGTCGACCTAGCGACGACTCGGCGCCCCGCACCGCGACCGCACTCACGCCGTCTTCGCAGTTGTGTCTGTGGCGACCGGCCCTGGAAGGGCGGTGGCGGTCGGCTCGCGCAGATAAGACAACACAAGTTCCTCCAGGTTCGTCGGCTCGATCTGCCAGCCGGGTGGCGGGACGAAGCTTCGATCGCAGCGGACCAGGAGACGGGTTTGTCGCGCACCGCGATCTTCGTGGACGACGGGGAGTGCCGCCGCGACGACGTGCACGTCATCGGTGCGTCCGGTCAGGATCCGATGGCTGTTGATCAGGTCTTCCACATCGCCCGCGACCTGCACCTTGCCGCCGGCCAAGACCACGAGGTAGTCGCATACTCGTTCCAGTTCAGCGACGACGTGGGACGAGAACAACACCGAGATCTGCTCTTCTGCGACCGCTGCCATCAACGTGGCCATGAAGTCGTGGCGGGCGAGCGGATCGAGCTTCGCAAGTGGTTCGTCGAGAACGAGCAGCCGCGGATGTCGCGCAAGTGCGACGGCGAGCGCGACTTGGGCGTGCTGGCCACCGGAGAGTTGCTCAACTTTGCGATCCAACCCGATCGGAAGCGCGGCGAGCCGCTGACGTGCGTAGGCCATGTCGAGGTCGCCGCCAAGGTTGCTCGCGAGGCGCAACGTGTCGGCCACCGACAGGTTCGGATACAAGGGCGTGTCTTGGGCGACGAACCCGATCTCATCCAAGGCTTGTCGTGAGCCCGGGAGTGCACCGCCGACCACTCGGATCTGTCCAGCCTGCGGCGTCGACAAGCCAACCACCAGATGCAACAACGTCGTCTTGCCCGCGCCGTTGGGGCCCACAAGAGCGACGATGCGGCCGGCCGGGATCGCGAGCGTGCAGTCGCGAAGCGCCCACGCCTTGCCGTAGCGCTTACCGAGGTTGCTCGTCTCGATGACGTTCACGACGCGATCACTCCTTTGCCGGCCCGCAGCTGTTCGTGCAACGCGGCACTGAAGAGCGCCGTGATGCCTGCCTCATCCAGGCCCATCCCGACCGCCTGCTCCAGCCAGCGATGCAACCCGCGCTGGAGCTTCTGCTGGTCGCCCGCCGACACGACCTCGAGGCCCTTCACGACGAACGTGCCCACCCCTGGGCGACCGAGCGCCAGACCCTTGATCTCCAACTCGCGATACGCCTTCAACACCGTGTTGGGATTTATCGCCAGCTCCGCCACCACGTCTTTGACCTTCGGCAGCTGATCGCCTGGTATCAGCACGGCCATACGCAGCGCGTGCTCAACCTGGCGCACGATCTGCTGGTACGTCGGGACACCAGACCCGGGGTCGAGTCGAAACGTCAGTGGCGGCCGATCGGGTTCGTCGGCTGACCCACTTCGCTGTTTATCTAGCTCCATATATGTATAGTGATATGACTACCGGGCGAAGTCAAGACGGACGCCAGCATCGGACCTCAAGCCAGGTCTTGAACTCAGAGGAGTAATACCCCACAATGCTAGGTATGAACAATGAGCCACTGAAGGGTCATCTCGACCTCTTGCTGCTACAGGTGATCGGCGACGAACCGGCGCACGGGTATCAAGTGGTGTGCCAGTTGCGCGATCGAAGCGAGGGTGCATTCGCGTTGGCTGAGGGCACTGTGTATCCGGCCCTGCACAGGTTGGAACGCCAGGGCTTGTTGACCAGCGATTGGGACGACGGGGGGCCCCGCCGCCGTCGCGTCTACCGACTGACGCCGCAGGGTCGCTATTCGCTTGAAGCTCGGCGTGCCGAATGGACTCAGTTCGCCGTGGGTGTCAGTGCCGTATTGGGGGCGACTGTATGAACGAGCGTTCGGACATCATCGAGAACTATCTGGACGAGTTGTTGGCTGGCTTGGTGGGCGACGCCGGTGCCGTGCGCCGGATGCTCACCGAAACCGAGACCCACTTGTACAGCGACGTCGACCAGGCAGTTGCACGTGGGATGAATCACGACGAGGCAGCGCGGGCAGCGGTCGCGCAGTTCGGGCCGGCCGACCGGGTCACCGCGATGTGGAACGCGAGCGCGCCACCGAAGGCGCTGCCACCGGTGCGCGTGATGGCGCGCCGAGCAGCCAGCCAGCTTGCGCCACTTGGAGGCGTTGGGCTCGTCGCGATCGGCATCAGCGGGCTCGTCGCGCGAGCGATGACAGCTCTGTGGGGGTTACGGTTCATGTTCGCCGACCCGCCCGGCACCACCTACTCGGCCTCGTCATGCCATTACTGGATGTCGATACACCCACGGGCTGCGACCTGCACGAGTGCCTATCTTGCAGAGTCGATGGCCGACGGCTTGCAGGCTCGATACGCAGCCGGTCTGCTTGGGCTGCTGGTGCTCGGCGCCATTGTTGTGCGCCGTCGTTTGCGGCAAGCGCCGCTGGTCAATGTGCCCGCACCGAGCACCGCACTGACCGCCGTCGCAATCTTCTTTGCAGCCGCAGTCGCGCTCGCAGCCCTGGCTACCGACGCGGCGCGCGTGTCGCACGGCAACGGCGCAGGGCAGTGGCTGTCCGCCGCGGTCGTCGCTCTCGTCGCCGCCCTGAGCTACGCGTTCATATATCTACGAACGACACATCGGCGGATATCGACTATCTAACCGTGCGTGCCGCCCGACTGTTGGCGGGCTTGGATCACATTGACGATGTCCTGTCGCACGGCAGCGGTGTCGGTGGTTCGGTGTCGCCGCGTAGGCAGACTTCGAAGGTCGCGTCGCAGTTTGGCGTTTTGGGTTTCGAGGTCGAGGACCATCGCGATGCCGGCGAGGTTGAGTCCGGCGAGGAGCAGGTCGCTGATGTGCCGCAGCCGGTTGAGGTCGTCGGCGCTGTAGCGGCGGGTGCCTCCCGGTGTGCGCTCAGGCTCGAGGAGCCCGCGCGCTTCATAGAGGCGCAGGTTCTGCACACCCATGCCGACGAGCTCGGCGGCGGTCGTGATGCCGTACACGCCGCGGGCGCTGTCGACGTCGGTCACCGGCGTCTTTCCCTTCGCAATTCGGCCGAGGTCCTCTTGCGTGATCGGCTGTGCCTGTTGTATTAAATCTATAGCGCACACCACAGATCGTCCAGCGCGATCCGTGGACCACGAGGAGCATCACAGCGAGGTGGAGGTGGACACGATGCTGATGCGCACAGATCCGTTCCGCGAATTGGACCGGCTTACCCAACAGGTTTTCGGTACTCAAGGAACGTTGGCCCGACCGGCCGTGATGCCTATGGACGCGTGGCGCGACGGCGACACGTTCGTAGTCGAACTCGACGTTCCCGGTGTCACACCGTGCCTCGATCGATCTGGACGTCGAACGCAACGTCGTCACGGTCCGCGCGGAACGTCCAGGTGGTGACGAGAACATCGAGATGCTTGCTGCCGAACGCCCGCGCGGCGTCTTCAGCCGTCAGCTCGTCCTTGGTGACACGCTCGACACCGATCACATCACCGCGAGCTACGACGCGGGTGTACTGACGCTGCGGATCCCGGTCGCTGAGAGGTCGAAGCCCCGCAAGATCACCATCGGCAACACCGCAACCGACCACCAGATCATCGAACGTCACAGCGCCGACGGGCGGCAGCCCGTCAACGCCTGATCCGCGACAGGTCGACGATGACGCACACGCTGGCGATCGAGCACGAGTTCATCGACCTCATCGCCGCGGACCAAGAACTGCTGGACGCCGAGTTCGCCGCAATCATCGCGGCCTCGTGGCCAAACCAGAGGCCGCCGGCTGGCCGGGGCGGGTCCGGCAACGCGAAAAGCCCCGCACGTAGGTCGCCAGCAAAATCCAGTCGGACGGCGGGCGCGCACCGGTCACAGCGTCGCAGCGGGATGGTGTGTCGCGCTGCGCATGCCCGCGGCGGGGGTCGGTCACCACCCATGCAGGTGAGGTCGTCACCCCAGAGCGTTCAGAACCTTCGTCATCTGCTGTTCGGTCTCGTCGGCGAGTTCGTTGAACGTTGACTGAACGAATGGCCCGGCAAGCGTGGCCAGGCCGTGGAGCCAAGTTGAACCACTGAGCCCTCGGCGGCGAGGTCGAGGTTACCTGTTGGGGCGAGACGCTCGTTGCCCGCCAAGGCGACACGATCAACGTGCCGGCGAATGCTCCCCACCCATTTACCAACACGACCGAAACGCCATCACGGTTGCTTTGCTTGTGCGCGGCCGCCGGGCAGGAGGAATTCTTCACCCTCGTCGGCTAGCCCGGCTGTGCCGGCGGGTGCCACACCACAAGCCCGACAGACCTGGAAGCCTCGTAGGGTCCCTGGCCCGACGCACTTGCTCGGCTCAGAACGTCGCAGAGCAAGGGGAAATCTAGAAGCCTGAACCGCTCGCTCAGCGGTTGTGCCAACGCCTTCTACGTAGTATACTCAGTATTATGCGAACCAAGATGCTGTCCCGATGAGCGTGCGGTACGCGCTGCTTGCGTTGTTGAGCGAGGGCCCGAAGTACGGTCTGCAGTTGCGTCAGGAGTTCGAGGCCAGGACCGGCGAGGTGTGGCCGCTCAATGTCGGACAGGTGTACACGACCCTGCAACGACTGGAACGGGACGGCTTGGTCGAGTCTGAGGACGCCAACACTGACGGTTCGCAGAAGGGCTTCCGCATCACGGCCGACGGCCAAACGGACCTTGATCGATGGCTGCGCACCCCGCCCGATCTCAGTGAGCCGCCCCGCGACGAGTTGGTCGTGAAGGTCTTGATCGCTGTCGGATTGCGGGGCGTCGATGTGCACGAGGTGATCCAAGCGCACCGCCGGTACTTGGTCGAGCTCATGCAGCAGTGGACCCGGCTGAAGGAGAGCGAAGCGGATTCCGATCTGGCGTTCGCGCTTGCAGTCGACGCCGAACTGTTCCGGCTCGACTCGGTAGTGCGTTGGCTCGACTCCGCGGATGGCCGCTTAAAGCGGGCCGCCGCTGCGCCCGCACGCGAGCCCGCGTCGCCGTTGCCGAGGTTGCGCCGACGAGTCGGAGTACAGCGATGACATCTGAAGGCGGGCTTGCTAGCATAAGACCACTTATGAGGCGAGGCAGTCATGACCATGCTCGAGCTGCGGCAGGTATCGAAGATGTACGGCGAGGGCGCGACCGAAGTGCACGCGCTGCAGGGAGTCAGTCTGTCCGTTGACCCCGGCGTCTTGGTCGCGGTCATGGGGTCCAGCGGGTCGGGCAAGAGCACGTTGCTAACGATCGCTGGCAGCCTGGAAGATCCGTCCAGCGGCGAGGTGCTGGTCGACGGGGCGGACCTGTCACGCATGTCACGCAACGCGAAGGCGCGGCTTCGCCGTCGATCGATCGGCTACGTGTTCCAGGATTACAACTTGCTAGCGGGTCTGACAGCGGCTGAGAACGTTGCGCTGCCGATGGAACTCGACGGCGTGTCCGCTCGCAAAGCGACGGCAGCAGGAACGCGCATCCTCGATGAACTCGGGCTCGCAGATCGGGCCAACCACTATCCCGACCAACTTTCCGGTGGTGAACGCCAACGGGTCTCGATCGCCCGTGCGGTGGTTGGCGAGCGGGGCTTGCTGCTTGCCGACGAACCATCCGGTGCCCTCGATTCGACCAACGGGGAGGCGGTTATGCGTCTTGTGCTGGCCGCCTGCCGACGTGGTGTCGCTGCAGTCGTCGTCACGCACGACGCCCAGTTGGCGTCCTGGGCGGACCGGGTGGTATTCCTGCGCGACGGGCGCATCGTTGACCAGACGACACCGCCTGCGGGTCCCGAATCGCTGCTCGAGGGCGACCCGCGACCACTGCCAAGTCGATGACAGCGCAGGTTCAGGACCGGCCCGTCTCCCAGCCCGCCACGAGCCGCGGCGGAGCGCCGGCACGGCGCGCGGTCATCCGCTGGGCGTGGCGGCTGTTTCGTCGCGAATGGCGCCAACAGCTGCTGGTGCTTGCACTGATCATTGTCGCGGTGGGTGCCACGATTGTGGGGGCCGCCGTGGCCACCAACACTCCGCCGCCCAGACACGCTGGGTACGGAACGGCGAACACGTTAGTTACGCTGCCCGGTTCGGATCCGCAGTTGGCGGCTGATTTTGCGGCAATCAGAACTCGCTTCGGCGCGGCCGAGGTCATCGAGAATCAGACCATCGCGACCGGTCTGGTCGGTGGCGCGCAGCTGCGGGCCCAAGACCCAACCGGCGCGTATGGGCAGCCGATGCTGACCCTCGTCTCCGGGCGGTACCCCACCGCTGCCGGCCAGGTTGCGATGACCCGGCAACTAGCCGCCACCTTCAACGTGCAGGTCGGTGGGTCCTGGAAGTTCGGCGACCGCGCGCTCAGCCTCGTTGGTCTGGTCGAGAATCCGCAGAACCTGCTGGATAACTTCGCGCTCGTAGCACCTGGGCAGCTCCAATCGCCCACCCGGATCACTGTGCTGTTCGATTCGACCAAGGCGCAGACCCACGGGTTCGTCGTGCCGTCCGGAGCATTGCCTGTTAGCCCGCCGCGCCCCAACGGAATGAGCCCGGCGGTCATCGTGCTCGCGGTCGCCCTCGTCGGGCTGATCTTCGTCGGGCTCGTCGCCACGGCCGGATTCACGGTGCTTGCCCAGCGCCGGTTGCGTGGGCTCGGCATGTTGTCGGCGCTCGGGGCCACTGACCGAAACGTTCGCCTCGTCATGGTCGCGAACGGTGCCATCGTCGGCGTTGCCGGCGCCCTGATCGGCGCCGGGCTCGGGTTCGCGGTCTGGGTTCCGTATGCCCCACACTTAGCGACCAGCGCGCACCACCGCGTCTCGTGGACCCACCTGCCGTGGTGGCTGATCATCAGCTGCGCAGTCCTGGCCGTTATCACCTCAACGCTCGCCTCCCGGCGTCCGGCCCGTGCCGTTGCCCGTACTCCCGTCGTAGCCGCGCTGTCGGGACGACCAGTCACCGCCAAAGGAGTGCACCGCTCACCGATTCGCGGAATCGGGCTGCTCGCGTTCGGACTACTGCTCCTCACGTTGTCCGGCGGGTGGGGCGGTAACGGCGGAAAAGACACCCTCTTGCAACTCGTTGGCCTGCTCGCCTGTTCGTTTGGTTTACTGCTCATCGCGCCATCTGCAACGGCACTGCTTGCTGCACGCAGCCACACGCGCCCCCGTCGCGGTTCGTATCGCGCTGCGAGACCTAGCCCGTTATCGCACGCGATCAGGTGCGGCACTCGCGGCCAGCAGTTTTGCAGTGCTCATCGCCATGCTGGTCACACTCATCGCGACGGGCCGGTTCGCCGACCCCGTCGACTACTTCGGTCCTAACCTCCCGAGCAATCAAGTGCTCCTCTACGCGCCCGGCAACAGCTCAAACGGCAACGCCCCGCTGCTTACCTCGCCCGGAGCCAAGGCCGCCGCGCCGACTTCTGCCCAGCAACAGGCGGTCGCGACCCAAATAGCGACGGTGATCGGCAGTCACGACGTCCTGCCCCTTGAGACAACGCAGGCGTTCATTGGTCAGTCGAGCCAGGGCGGAGTTCGCAGTGGACCGGGCGCGGTCTACGTCGCGACGCCCGCTGTGCTGGCTCATTACGGCATTGCTTCGGGCGCGATCAACCCCGCGACGCTCGTGCTCACCTCACGGCCCGGTCTGCAGGGCACACACGGGCTTTCCCTTGTGTACGGCGATCTGAACAATCCAAGCCCGACTGCGAACTTGTCGTCGATCGCGCAACCGCGGATCCAAACGTTCAACACATTTGCCGAGGGATACGGCAGCCCCCAACCTGCTGGTCACCACCTACGCAGTGCAACACCTCAAGCTGCAGGTGAGTCCGGGAGGTTGGTTGATCACAGGGCCGAAGTCGTTGGCCGCGATGCAGGTCAACACGGCTCGAGAAATCGCGGCCGGGGCGGGTATGACGATCGACGTCAAGAACGGTGCGCCTTCGCTGTCGAATTTGCGCAACTACGCGACCGGAGCCGGCATTCTGGTTGCGCTCGGAGTGCTGGCGATGACGGTCGGTCTGATCCGTAGCGAGAGTGGCGGCGAGCTCCGAATTCTTACTGCGGCCGGCGCCACCAGCACTGCACGTCGCACCATCACCGCTACCACCGCAGGCGCCCTCGGCCTGCTCGGCGCAGTGCTCGGTACCGCGGTCGCATACCTCGTCACCGTTGCGTTCTTCCGCAGCCAGCTCGCCCAGCGCATGGGCAACACTCCCGTGCTCGACCTGCTCCTCATCCTGATCGGGCTGCCCATAGCAGCCACGATCGGTGGTTGGCTATTCGCGGGTCGCGAGCCAAGCGCGATCCAACGCCAACCGATTGAGTAGGCAGTCAGTGTTAGATCGCTGCGATTCGGGTCGCGAATGCTTCGATGCCGTCGATGACGCTTTCGAATCGCGGCGAGCGCAGCAAGTCGAACGAATGCAAGGCACCGGGCAGTCGCGCGTAGACCACGGGACTGTCGGAAGCGTTCTGCAGCCGACCGACGAAGCGATCTACGTCGCTGATGGGAACGAGGATGTCGTTGGTGCCGTGGGCGAGAAAGAACGGTGGCGAGTCGCGCCTCAGGTACGTCTCGGGTAGGGAGGACACAAGCGCGCGATCGTCCCTTGTTCCGTAGTAGCCGTAAAGGCAGATGGCGCCCGCGACCGACGTGTCGTCGTGTTCGAATCCGGGTTGCCATCTCGGGTCGTTGGCGGTGAGCGCTGCCATCGTCGCGAGGTGTGCACCTGCGGAACTGCCTGCGACGATGACCGTTGATGCATCGAGGTTGTAACTGGTGGCGTGTGAGCGAATCCAAGCGATCACCATCTTGGCGTCGACAAGCGAGTTCGGGAAACGACCTTCCGCGCCGAGGCGGTAGTTCGCGCTAACGCAAACCCACCCGCGTCGCGCGAGATAGTGCAGCAAAGGCAGTGCCTCGCGGCTCTTACCGCCCCTTTCGAAATGGCCGCCGTGGAAATGAATCAATACCGGACGACGCTCCGGGCCGGGGTTGCGGGACACGTAGAGATCGAGCAGCTGCGCTCGGCCGGCTGCGCCGTAACTGAGATTCCGGATCCGGCGCACGCGCGGTGACCGCAGCGGCAACGGCACGCAGACTTCCAGCACGACCCGCGCGACTTGCCGACCGAATCCTCCGCGGTCGGACCCGGACCCGCTGCCCGGGAACGCGTGTTGCAGCGCGCTGTCAACGACTCCGCGCGCCATCAAGCCACGCCTGGTGACCACGACAAGTCCCAGCGCGGTGGCGATGGCCAAGGCGAGGACGGCGATCCCACCGGCCGAGCTCAGTTCGCCGTCCGTCAGTGCAACTGCCGTCGTCGCTATCAACCAGCCCCAGCCGATCACCGGCGCTTCGTTCACTAGGTGCGTCAAGATGAACACGCCGTGAGCGAGCCATGCCGGTCGGCGCGGCGGCTTCAGCACAGACACCGTGTAGACGGCGACGGTTCCGACGGCCTCCAGGTACCCGACCGGGACGCTCACGTTGCGTTCCACATCGTGCGGGAACTCGGCCGCACATCGGTGCCTGCTGGGGTTGAGGTTTGGGTCATGCCCAAGCGTGGCCCGCCCGGTTTCGGCCGCAGTAGTGCTGGCCGTCACGCAAGGAAGAGAACAAATGTCAGTGTGCCGACCACGCGATGCGTATGCAGGGCGTCGAGGCCGCCGAGGCCGCCGGCCGCTAACTCACCGTGGGAGAGCAGCAGCCCCTAAACGGCCCCCATTCGCCAAGTGCGCTGCTCCGTTCGGACGCTACGCAGCGGCACCGCACGGGCCGATACGTAAGTGTTAGATCGCGTAGCGCAGGTCTTGGAGGGGGGCAATGCAACCGGATCGGCCGCGTCGCAAGACGTACAAAGATCGCTCTGTCCTTGATGCAGTTGCCAGCGGTATCGGCGTCGAGCGCCGCGCCGAAGAGCGTTGGGATCGCCGGCGTGTCGCGGCTTTGGCTCTGCGCGCCGCGATCGTCCTTACTCCGATCGGCGCATCGGTGTGGGCAATGGCGATGCTCAGCCGGGTACTACCTACCCCCGGTGCGCACGCTGGCGCTCTTCCACGCGTCGGCTGGTGGGCCGCGATACTCGTCGGTTCGCTCGCCGCGATGTGGCTCACGGATCGAGCCACCCGCAAGCTAGCTCCCCTCGCCGCGTTGCTCGACATGGCCGTGTTGTTTCCCGGCCGCGCACCGACCCGATTCAAAGTCGCGCGTCGAGCTGGTGATCTACGGCAGCTTCAAGCCCTAACAGACCCGGCGAACCGTGGCGACCAACGCAACGGCGTTGCGGAGGCGGCCGAGCAGATCCTTGCGCTGGTGGGCTCGCTGCGAGCCCACGACCGACACACGCGTGGACACTCCGAACGTGTGCGTGTCTACACCGACCTGATTGCCGACGAGTTGCGACTGCCACCTGCGGCCGTCGATCGGCTGCGCTGGGCGGCACTGCTACATGACATCGGCAAACTGCGGATACCTAAGACCACTCTGAACAAGCCAGCAAAACTGTCCACCACTGAATGGGATGCTGTCCGCCAGCACCCACTCGCCGGCGCCGACCTCGCCGGTGCCTTGCTGCCCTGGCTCGGTGAGTGGGGCAAGGCGATCGCCGAACATCACGAACGCTACGACGGAAAGGGCTATCCGCTCGGATTGAGTGGCCGCGATATCTCTCTCGCCGGCCGCATCGTCGCGGTCGCCGACTCCTTCGAGGTGATGACCGCCTCGCGGGCATACAAGAAAGCAATGACGCGTGGGACGGCGCTGGCTGAGGTCGTGAAATGCAGCGGCACACAGTTCGACCCCGAGGTGGTCCGCGCACTGCTCGAGGTCTCTGCACCCCGGCTGCGCTGGGCGATGGGCCCAACATCCTGGCTGGTCGGCACGCCGCTGCTCGGTTCGGCGCCGTCGTTGACCGCCGCAGGTGTTGCGGCCCAAGCAGCTGTCGGCGTCAGTGCCGTCGCCGTCGCGGGTGTGACCGGCGTCGCCGGCCCTGCCCTCGCCGCAAGCACTACCCCAGCACCGTCACCCAGTTCGCAACCCGCAGTGGCAACGCATGCCGTAGCGACCACTCATTCGGCGACGCCATCGCAACGGCCGCTTCCGGCTCGCGACAGCACGAAGCATTCGCCGCCGAGACCGCAGACGGTCCCATCGCCGACTCCGAAAACGAGCCCGGCCCTTGCCCCGACGAGCACGCCGCGCTCAACGCCGTCCGGGCCTACGAAGGCGCCAGTCGACCCGACGCCGCCGCAGCCGACGAAAGCCGCTCCCACAAAGGCGAAAGCCACGCCCGCTCCGCCGGCGAAGAAAACCCCGCCCCCGCCCAAAGCCAAGCCCACGAAAGCCCCGGCGGCTCCGCCGACCCCGCCGGGCCAGCTCAAACGGGCCGTTCAGCCTTCTGCTAACCCCGCGCCCCTCGCGCCGAAGAGCCAGCCATTGGTACCAGCAAAGCCACCGAAGTCGAACCACGGTCATGGGCACGCCTACGGGCACGGCGGCTGAGTCGCGAACCGACGAATAAGCACTTCAGGTGGACGTCGAACCGGTACCGGGGACGTCACCAAGTCCCGAGTGCATCCCAACTTCGGCGAACTTGTCACAGCTAGTCGGTGAACGCTTGCAGAGGACCTACGGGGCGCTACTGCTGGTGGGCTGATTAGTGACGAGTTTCGTCAGGTCCGTGGTCTGGTCGGCGGGCGGGGCCGCGACTGTCACAGGCGATCCGTAGTTGTACAGCTGGATGGTCGCTGTCACCGCGGTCGCGGTCGCCTCCCTGGTATCTGGGCTCGCGGATCCAGTCAGCGGATTCGGGTTTGCGTTGACGGCGAATTGCATTTGGTGGATCAGGCCGTCTTGTCCGACCCAGACCTGCATCGGGTAGCCGCTGGTACCTGCTTGCGCCGCGAGCTTAGTCATCGCCTGCTGCGCGGCGGCCGTCTTTTGCATCGCGGCGAGCTTGGTGAGGTCAATGGTGGCGTCGTATTCGGTGGTCTGGACGCCGTGAATCGTTGCGGTGCCGCCCTTGTGCACTCCTGATCGGGAGACCGCTTGCAAGTAGCTGAGCATCTGCGCCGGGTCAGCTTGTGAGGTTTGTGTCAGCGAACTCAAGCTGGCGCCGAGCTTCGCTTGACTGACCGCGTTGAGGTCCAGACTGACCCACGGCTTTCCGCCAGGCAACTGCTGGTCCAACGCCGCCGGGAGATGCATGTAAATCGTGGAGGCGATCTCACGTATTTCCAGCTGCTTGCCTTGCACTTGCATTATCAGATCAGCAGCCGGCCCGGAGAAGTCCACGCCGCCGTTCGCGGTGATCGTGGCGCTCGAGCTGGCGCTCCCGCCGACGACCGCTGGGCTTTCGCCCATCCCCGCCTCAGCGCCGCTACTGGCCGCGGCGCCGTTCGTCGCGACTGTTTCAGTTAGCGATATCTGCGCCGTCTTTTGGCCCACCGTGTGGGTGTACGCGGCGAGCATGATGCTTCGGTCGGCCGCTGGCCCCCCGGCCGCAGCCGGGCTGCTACTTGACGCGCAGCCAACCACGCCCAGCGTCGCGACAGCAGTCGATGCGACCAAGGCCGCCATAGATCCCCGCATCATCCGCTCCCTTCATCAGAATCGATGGGGGCAGTCGTACCCATAAAGCGTCAACAAACGCGTGACCCGAACAATTCTTCAGCCGACGACGGCAACGGTCGGAGCAGTACTTATTTGGAGCGAAATAGCAGCAGCGACACGGAGCTTCCAGAGCTGGCGCGGCAGCAGTTGGGTGGATGAGGCTTCCTTGCAGTTAGTGTTCTCCTAGCGCGCGGGCGAGTTCGTCGCGGCCCATCTTGGATCGACCCTCCACGCCGCGTTTGCGCGCGAGTTCGTAGAGTTCGGCGCGCGTCTTGGGCGAACTGCTGCCGCTGCGCTTGCGCGCAGCGACTGCCGCGCCCTGCTTACCCAATGCCGTGCGGGTGGCAGGGGACAGGTGAGAGATTGTCTTCTTCGCGGCCGCGCCTTTTTGCGCCTTCTTGACGTTGCGTCGAGCAGCCTGTTCTTGCTTCGCGGTAGCCATATCTCACTCCTCGCAGACTTGGCCGGTCAAGGTTGTTAGGGACTGAGCCTTCCGCCGGTGACCGGGATGCGTTGACCGGTTACATAACTGGAATCGCTTGAGGCGAGATAGACGTACGCCGGCGCTAACTCTGCGGGTTGTCCGGGCCGTGCAAGCGGCGTGTTTGTGCCGAACGACTCGACCTTTTCCGCAGGCATGGTGGCCGGAATCAGCGGTGTCCAGATCGGGCCCGGTGAAACCGCGTTGACCCGGATGCCTTTTTCGGCGAGAGCCTTCGACAGCGCCTGGGTGAAGTTGAATATCGCTGCTTTCGAGGCCGCGTAGTCCAACAGCGTCGGTGCGGGGTCGGAGGCTTCGATCGACGATGTGTTGATGATCGCCGCACCCTCGCGCAAGTGCGGCAGCGCTGCTTTGCACAGCCAGAACATCGCGTAAACGTTGGTGGTGAAGACGCGCTCGAGTTGCTCCGTGGTGATGTCGGCGAGCCCACCAGGCTGCGCCATCTGGTAAGCCGCGTTGTTCACCAGGACGTCGATGCCACCGAGGTCAGTCACGGCACGATCGACGACGCTGCTGCAACTGTCTTCGGTGCGGAGGTCGATGGGCACCGCTACCGCCTTGCGGCCCGCTCCCTCGACGAGCCGTATGGTTTCGTGGGCATCCGACTCCTCGTCGGGCAAATACGTGAACAAGATGTCTGCGCCTTCGCGCGCGAATGCGAGTGCGACTGCGCGACCGATCCCGGAGTCGCCTCCGGTGATAACAGCCCGCTTCCCTTCGAGTTTGCCCGATCCCTTGTACGACTCCTCGCCGTAGTCGGGTTGCGGGCTCATCTCGCTACTAAGACCGGGCGGCTCCTGCACGGTGTCTGGTTTGGTTGCCATGATGTCTCCCTCTAAGCCGCGGGTTAAGCCGCAGGGTGCAGCAGCACCTTCGTGTAGCCGTCGATTCGCTTATCAAACTTGTCGTAAGCGGTAGGCGCCTCCGTCAACGACACTTCGTGCGACACGATCACCGAAGGCGTCGCCTTACCATGAATGATCAGATCGCGAAGCTGCCGGTTGTACCTCTTGACCGGGCATTGCCCCGAACTGATGCTCAAGCCCTTCTCGAACGCGGTTCCGTAGGTGAAACCGATCCGCCCCTCCTTCGCGCCTTCCGTGGGCGCCTTCGGATCCTCGGGCTCGTAGACGCCGACGACACCGATGTGGCCCGTCGCCCGAACCACGGCGACCAGGTTGTCGAGCACCATCTCGGGATGCTCGTGGCCGGCCGCGTCGTGTGCCTGGAAGCCGACCGCCTCAACTCCGCAGTCGACGCCGAAGCCGTCGGTGCCGTCCATGATGACCTCCGTCGGATCCGCCTCCGAAAGGTCGACGGCAGTCGCGCCGAACTGCTCGGCCAGCGCCAACCGATCGGGCTCCTTGTCGACGACGAAAACCTGCGAAGCGCCACGCAACATCGCACTGTGCGTCGCCATCAGCCCAACTGGACCGGCGCCAAAGATCGCCACCGAACTGCCCGGCCCGACCTGAGCGAGCTCGGTGCCGTGAAAGCCGGTCGGGAAAATATCTGACAGCAAAGCGAAATCCGACTCGAACTCGTCGCCTGCGGGCAGTTCCAGCAGGTTGAAGTCGGCGTACGGCACTCGGAGGTATTCCGCCTGCCCGCCCCAAAACGGCCCCATCTTCGGGTAGCCGTACCCGGCGCCGGGATTACCAGACGGGTTCGCGCGCAGGCAAGCAGACGTCCATCCCGCGTTGCAGTTCCGGCATGTACCGCACGCCAGGTTGAACGGCACGGATACGCGGTCGCCGACCTTGACCCGGCTGGTCGCTGCGCCGACCTCGATCACGATTCCCATGTTCTCGTGCCCGAGAACCATGCCCGCATCCATGTCGACCCGTCCCTCGTAGGGGTGCAGGTCCGAACCGCAGATGTTCGCAGTGGTGACTTTGATAATGGCGTCGAGCGGTTCCTCGATACGCGGATCCGCAACGTCCTCGACCGCGACCTTGAACGGGCCGCGATAGACAACAGCCTTCACGTCCGTACTCCTCGCTAACTGAAGATTTAAGCCTTGCCGCCGGCGGCTTCGAATTGGGCCAGAAACTGCTCGCCCAGTTCCTGTCGTTCCGCATCCGAGCGGGCCGACTGAATGGTCGGAAACTCTTCTGTCTCCTCAGCCTCGGCATGATCGGAAACAGCCTGCTTGAACTCTGCAAACTGCTCGTCGAATTCCGCGCTGTCGACGTCGAGCTCGGACAGCGCCGCGATGACTTCGTTCGCCTCGCTCTCCTCGGCGTTGCGCGCATCGGCGACACCGTCGCCAGCCGTCTCCTTCGTCACTGGCCGCACGACGGACTCCTCGGCTGTCTCGTGCGCTTTCAAAGTCGTCGTCAGTTGATCGAACAGCTTGTTGCGCTTGTCGCCCGACGCCTGCTCGATCTGATCGAGCATGTCCTTCACTTGCGCGTGTTGTGTCAGCAGGATCCGTACAAGATCCCCTTCGGGCAATTTCGCTGCCTTGGCCCGGTCCTCGTTTGCGTCACCCATCGGACTCCTCCTTGCGCTCGTAACCACGGCCAGCGATGCCCGGCCATCGTCGGCGATACCCGAGCATTCGCGGCCCAAACAAGGACTTTCGTCGGCATCGGCAGGCCGTTAGAGCACTCGGTACTTCTCGGCGTCCGCGGCCTTCAACGTGTAGCCGTTGCCCGGCGTTTCGGCCGGCGTGAGCGTGCCGTCGTGAGGCTGGACGATGCCCTCGAATAACAGGTTCTCGATTCGCACGTGGTCGTGGAAGTACTCGAGATGCCGCAGGTTCGGCGGCACCGTCGCCGCGTGTAAATGGATGGCCGGCCCACAGTGTCCGGACAACGGCACGTGATGGGCTGCGGCCAGCGCCGCGACGCGGAGCCACTCGGTGATGCCGCCGCACCGCCCGACGTCGGCCTGCAAGACGTCGACGGCGCCGGCCGCGAGCATGGAGCGAAAGTAGTCGAGGTCGTAGCCGTACTCGCCTGCTGTGACGTCGAGGGGCAGCGCTTCGACGAGGCCGCGCAGCCCGGCAAGATCGTCAGAACTCACCGGCTCCTCAAACCAGCTCACGCCGAATTCGGCGGCAAATTGGACGCCGAGTCGGCGGGCCTGTGTGCGGTCGTAGGCACCGTTCGCATCGACGAATAGCTCGGCATCGTCTCCGATGGCGTTGCGCACTGCCGCGATGCGAGCGAGGTCGGCTCGCCATGACACGCCCCAGTCGGAACCGATCTTCATCTTGACCCGCGGAATGCCGTCGCTCACCCAACCTGTCAGCTGCGTCAGCAGCTCGTGCATCGTGTAGGTGGTGAACCCGCCACTTCCGTAGATAGGGACGGTGCTTCGAATCGCGCCGAGGAGCCGGTGTAGCGGTTGTTCAAACACCCTCGCTTTGGTGTCCCACAGCGCCAGATCGACCGCAGCGATCGCCATCGAGGCAATGCCAGGCCGGCCGAGGTTGCGAATCGAGCGGACCATGGCCGACCAAGCATCGCCGGTATCACGGACATCGTGGCCGAGGATCTTCGGAACAAGCGTCTGTTTGATGACATCAACCATCGCGGTGTGCCCGTACGCGAAGCCGAGGCCACGCACGCCGGCGCGCGTCTCGACGTTGACGACGACGATCGTCGTCCGGTCCCAGGCGAGTGTCCCGTCGGCCTCGGGCAACTCGGTCGGGACCGTATACGCCGCTACCTCGACCGCAACGATGTCGAACTCGCCCGCGGGCCGCTCACCCACGAGAGACCCCAACGAGATGGTCGGCCAGCCGAGCGGCGAGCGACATGATCGTAAGCGCGGGATTGGCCGCCCCTTGCGTTGGTAGCACGCTGCCGTCGGCGACGTAGAGGTTTGGTACCGCGAAGGTGCGCTGGCTGGCGTCGACCACCCCGTCCTTCGCCGAGGCTGCCATCCGACATCCGCCGACCAGGTGGGCGAAGCGCTGGATCGTCATCGTCTCGGTCGCCCCGGCGGCGCGCAGGATCTGTTCCATCTTCGATTGGGCGGCCTCTATGAGGGCCTTGTCGTTGTCGCACATCGAGTAGCTGAAATTGGCGACCGGTAGGCCGTGCTTGTCGCCCTCCGAAGCGAGCGTCACGCCGTTTTCGTACAAAGGCATCAACTCACACAGCGATCCGAGTGACGACCAATGCACGTAGTCGCGCATGTACTCTCGCAGCGCGTCGCCCCAGTGTCCTTGCGCGATTACGTGCTCCGCGAAGGTGATGGGCAGCGGCGACACGTTCTGAATCGAGAAGCCCCGGCGGTACGGTGCAGCTGGATCAGTCTCGTAGAACTCCTCGGAGCTCACTTCGGGCGGCGGCCCCTTGTACATTCGCACTTCGGAGTCGAAGCGGCCTGCGGTCTGAGGCGCGCCCTGAACCATGACGTAATGGCCGACCTGGCCCTCGTTGTTGCAGAGGCCGTCCTTGAAACGCTTCGATGTCGACAGCAACAGCAAGCGCGGGGTTTCGATCGAATAGGCCGCGAGCGCGACCATGCGCGCGCGCTGACGTCGCTCGACGCCGTCCTTGAAATACGTGACACCTGTTGCCAGGCCCGTGTGCTCGTCGACGAGCACGCTGCTGACGTGGGAGTGAGCGCGAATCTCCGCACCGTGCGCGAGCGCGTCGGGCACGTGGGTGATCAGCGGTGACGCCTTTGCATTGACCTTGCAACCCTGCAAGCAAAAGCCCCGGTAGATGCAGTGCGGCCGGTGGCCGAAGCGGCCGTTGGCAATCGCCACCGGGCCGACCCGCACGGGGATCCCGAGCCGTTCACACCCGGTGATGAACACGTCGCCGTTGCCGGACACCGGCTGAGCCTGAAACGGGTAGCTGTGTTGATCACCCCACGGCCATTGCTGGCCGGCGACCGGCAGTTCGTGCTCTATCTGCTCGTAGTAGGGCCGCAACTCGTCGTACGACATGGGCCAGTCCGCGCCGACTCCGTCGTTGCTGAACGTCGCGAAATCAGAAGGATGGAAGCGCGGCGTGTAGCCGGCGTAGTGCACCATCGATCCGCCGACGCCGCGCCCCGAGTTGTTCGAACCCATCGGTACCGGATTCGCGCCGCTGATGAGTCGCGGATCGGTCCAGTACAGCGAGTGTGAACCGCGCTCGTCACTCACCCAGTCGGTTTCCGGGTCCCAGAACGGACCGGCATCGAACGCGACGACGCTCCACCCGGCGCGGGCCAGCCGCTGCGCCAGCGTAGCTCCACCTGCACCGCAGCCCACGATGGCAATATCGACGTCGTCGGTCTCGTCGTAGCGGCGCATGTCGTCGCGCAACTGGTGCGGGAATCCGGGCGCTTTCGGCAGCAGCCAAGCTGAGTCGTTGCGGGCGCGCACGTCACGGTCTTGCATCGGCCACTTCGAAAGGCTCGCGTTTGTCGAGACCCATGTTCTTGTAGCCGCGCGGATACGCAGGCCCCGGGAACCCCATCTCGTTCCAGGCCCACGGGTGTGAATAGAACGCCGTACATGCGTATCGGGTCCACAGCGACCACACCTGGTTCGCCGGCAGATCGTGCCACCGCTGCGTCTTCAAGCTTTGGATCCCCTGCACGACCTCGGCCTGTTGGTCGTTCGTCAGCTCGCCAAAGCGAGCGCCGTAGCGCGCGGTCGCGTCATCATCGAGAAAGGCCAACGTCTGCCGCCACGCCTCGCCGTCCTCTGGCATGTCCGCGTAGTGCCATCCGTCCGTTTCACCCGTAGCAAGACGGACGTCGATCAGTGCCGCAACCGGAACGCGGGGCTCGTCGTGCTGGGCGAGCAGTTGATCGCACAACGCTTCGGCGGTCGCTTGCTCGACGCCGGTGAAGAACGACAATTTCAGGGGACGGCGTGAGCCGCGCCAGCACGACGCCTGCGGTCGCGGCGTCCCATCGGTCGACTTCATCGAGCACGTCGAATCCGGGAAAACGCGAAGGCCGAGAACCGGGGGTGCAGCCACGGAACTTGTCGGCGATGAACACCATGGCTCACTCGCCTTCGCGGCGAAGGATGGCCGCCAAGATGCCCATGCCGCCGACCAGACTTGCGAGTAGCGGCGCAAAGACAGGCGGCCCCATTTCGGCGTTGTAGAGGCGCATACCCGAGCGCAGTCCTCCGGGCTTCTGGCTAATTCCCCGCAGGTGCAAGTAGGTGCCTTGCAAGCCGTTCAACACGACCACGGCAGACGCGAACGGAAGCACAGTTTTCGCAGCCCGCTTGGAAAAGACGCCCGCGACGCCCGCGGGAATGATCGTCGGCATGACGAACACCGGCACCCACATCATCTTGTTGCCGAAACTCGCCGAGTCGTGCGACAGGTAGATCTCCCCGGTCGTCACGGCGGCCCCGACCGCAGCAAGCGCCGACAAGGTCTTTTCGAAGTGTCCGGTGCGGATGTCGGCGAGCAAGCGATCGATTCCCACCGGGGGTTGCTTGGGGCCTCTACGACTGCGCATTGGAGCCGTCACCAATGTGCAGCGCCGACTTAACCCTTTCGAGGCCTTCGGACAGCACCGCCTCTGCCGAGTCACGAAGTGGACCTGCGGCGGCAGGACCTTCTTTGAGCAGACCCTTGGCAGTGTCGATCACGAGTTCTCTGGTGAGGTGTGCCGGCAGCGGCGGGACGTTCTTGGTCGTGTACGCGTCGATGAGGGTAATGCCAGGGTTAGAGAAAGCGGCCTCCCATGCGGCCTCAACCTCGTCGTCAGACTTCACGCGGATGCCCGAAAAGCCCAGCAGTTCAGCCCAGCCCGCGTAGTCGACCGTCTGAACGTCTTGAGATGTCGGCCAGACCGGGTTGCCGTCCTCTGTGCGCATCTCCCACGACACCTGATTGAGGTCGTCGTTGTGCAGCACAAGAACAATGAACTGCTGGTTGCTCCATTGCGCCATGTACTTCTTCACGGTGATGAGCTCGTTCATACCCAGCATCTGGAAAGCGCCGTCGCCGATCGTGGCGATGACCGGGCGGTCCGGATACGCGAACTTCGCCGCCACTGCGTACGGCATCGCCGCGAGCATGGTCGCCAGCCGACCGGAAAGGTCGCCCAACATGCCGCGCCGAAGTCGGATGTGATGCCCGTACCAGTCCGCAGTCGTGCCAGCATCAGCGGTGACGATGGCGTTGGGTGGTAGCCGCTTGTTCAGCTCGTGATACACGCGCCGAGGGTTAACCCCATCCGGATAGTGCAGCATCGCCTGCGCTTCTATCTCTGCGTCCCACTCACGCATACCCTCTGCAACGGTGTTCTGCCAGTCGAGATCGGTCTTTGCCTGCAGATGGGGGATCAGGGCGGTGAGGGTCGCTTTGACGTCCCCCCACAGGTTCACCTCGGTCGGGTATCGAAGGCCCATCTGCTCGGGCTTGAGGTCAACCTGAATCGCTCTCGCCTGGCCAGTCTTGGGCAGGAACTGCCCATACGGGTAGTTGGTGCCAAGCAACACGAGCGTGTCGCAACCAGCCATCTGTTCCGCGCTCGGGCGCGAGCCCAGCAACCCCAGTTGCTGCGAGTGGAACGCGACGTCCGACGGCACGACTTGCTTTCCGCGCAGCGCCGTAATGATGCCGGCACCGGCGAGGCGCGCCGCTTCGAGCACCTCGTCGGTTGCGCCGCTAGCACCGTGACCGACGAGAAAGGTGACCTTCGAACCGCTGTTGATAATTTCAGCCGCCTTGACGATCTCGTTTTCGGGCGGCGTGATGGCGATCGACGGCGCGACGGCGCTGGAGCGCGAGACCCACGTCATGACTCCAGGCTCCTCCATCTCCATTGCCTGGACGTCGTGCGGAATGATGATGACCGTCGGCGCAAGTCGAACGCGTGCGGTGCGAAATGCGGTGTCAATGACCGCCTGGGCCTGCTGAGGCGACACGATCGTCTGCACATACGCGGCGACGTCGGCGAACGTTCGCTCGAGGTTGCTCTCCTGCTGATTGAAAGTGCCGAGAGCGTTCAGCCCCTGCTGCCCGACGATGGCGACAACAGGTTGGTTGTCCATGTTGGCGTCATAAAGGCCATTGATGAGATGGAAGGCTCCGGGGCTCGATGTCGCGACACAGACACCCACCTCACCGGTGAACTTCGCGTGCGCCACTGCCATCAACGCACAAATCTCTTCGTGCGTAGGTCGGATGTAGCTCAGACCTTCACCGTTGCGTTCTGCTTGACCGAGGGCACCGTCAAGCTCGCCCACTCCGTCGCCGGGGAACCCGAACACTCGCGTCACGCCCCACTGCCTGACGCGTTGAACGACGAAGTCACTGACTGTTGGCATGGCACGTCTCCCAATTCAGACCCCCGCGCCCTACCGCGCGTCGGGAGTCACGAGATCTACTTGCTGCGGCCGTACCCGGCGTCGGAAGCGCCAAACGGTGCAGGCGATGTAGTTGGACCAGCGCGAGGAGAAGTTGCAGCCAAGGGGTAAAGACTGTGTCAAGCGAGCTCAACGGGGGCAGATCGGCATGAACAGAATCGAGGGCGAATGAGCCAAACCAATGCCGGGGAGGACGTCCGATCCGGCCCTGCGACACCGTCAGGGCAACAGTTCCCAATCAGGTACGGCGAGCAGCACGCGACGGTGGTCGAGGTAGGCGGCGGACTGCGTCGCTACGAGGTCGCCGGACGCGAGCTGCTCGACGGCTACGCCACGGACGAGCAGTGCACCGGCGCACGGGGTCTGCCCTTGGTCCCGTGGCCCAACCGGATCCAGGACGGCGCGTACACCTTCGACGGCACCGACTACCAGGTGCCGCTCACGGAACCGGCGGCGCACAACGCCATTCACGGCTTTGGGCGCTGGCGAAACTGGATCTGCCGCCGGCATACCGAGAGCCAGGTGGTGATGGGGATTGTCTTGCATCCGCAGACCGGCTACCCGTTCACCCTCGACGTGCGCGTCGACTACGAGCTCACTGCGGCCGGGCTGAGCGTGCGCACGACCGCCACCAACATCGGTCCGCTGCCCTGCCCGTACGGGACGGGCCAACACCCTTACCTGAGCCTGGGCACCGAGCGAATCGACGAATGCGAGCTTCACCTCGATGCCGCCCGATGGCTCCAGACCGACGACAGGGGCCTGCCGACGGGGTGGGCTGAGGTGCAGGGATCGGCGTACGACTTCCGCGTGCCGCGACAAATCGGTGCGCGGCAACATCGACTACACCTTTACCGACCTTGCACGTGACAGCGACGGGCTCGCCTGGGTGCATCTATCCGCAGCCAACCATGGTTCGGTTGCGTTGTGGGTCGATGAAAGTTATCCCTACATCGAGATCTACACCGCCCACACCCAACCCGCGCCGCACTGGCGGACAGGTCTTGGGGTAGAGCCGATGACTTGCCCGCCTAACGCCTTCCGCAGCGGCGAAGGCTTAATCCGCCTCACGCCCGGACAGGCACACACAGCCAGTTGGGGAATACACCCCGCGTAACCCTCGGTATGGGTTTGCGAGAGGAGAAAGCGGGGGTATTCGCCTCGTCGTGAGTACCAAACGCGAGCGGACGTCGGGTGAGCCGGGCATCGTCGTTGTCACGGGGGCCAGCGGTGGTGTGGGTCGCGCGGTGGCCATCGAGTTCGGCGCTCGCGGCCACCCGGTTGCGCTGCTGGCGCGCGGCGAGAAGGGGTTGGCCGCGGCTTCCCGTGACGTGGAGCGAGCAGGCGGCCGCGCGTTACCGATCGTGGTTGATGTCGCCGATCCCGACGCCGTGTTCGCTGCCGCCGAGCGCGTCGAGCAAGATCTCGGACCGATCAACATCTGGGTCAACGTCGCGTTCACGTCGGTGTTCGCTCCCTTCGACCAGATCAGGCCGGAGGAGTACAGACGTGTCACTGAGGTCAGCTACCTCGGCTACGTCTACGGCACGATGGCCGCGCTGAAGTACATGAAGCCACGCGACTCAGGCACCATCGTGCAGGTCGGATCAGCGCTGGCCTATCGCGGGATTCCGCTGCAAAGTGCTTACTGCGGCGCCAAACACGCGATCCAGGGCTTCAATGAAGCCCTGCGGTGCGAACTGCTGCATGAACACAGCAACGTGCACGTGACGATGCCGCAACTGCCAGCGGTCAATACACCGCAATTCTCGTGGGTACTCTCGCGGCTGCCGCGCCGCGCGCAGCCCGTTCCGCCGATCTTCCAACCTGAGTTCGTCGCACGCGCAATCCGTTACGCCGCCGAGCATCCTGAGCGTCGCGAGTACTGGATC
This sequence comes from uncultured Actinomycetes bacterium, assembly GCA_963799955.1. Classification (GTDB taxonomy): domain Bacteria; phylum Actinomycetota; class Actinomycetes; order Acidothermales; family Acidothermaceae; genus PALSA-607. The sequence continues at coordinate 383,721 of CAWCZJ010000001.1, read as the reverse complement.
GGATCGAGCACCGCAGCGACTTTGATCGCTAACGCTGTCGCTCCAGGCTTGCTCGACCGCTATCTCGCGCGAACCGGCTTCGACTCGCAACAGACGAAGGAGCGACGCGAACCAACCGACCCGGTAAACCTGTGGGAGCCCGCCGACGGGCCAAAGGGCCACGACTTCGGCGCGCATGGCAGCTTCGATGCGGCCGCGCATGACCATGACCCGCAGGTATGGGCGTCACACCGGCACGGCGCGCTTGCCGCCGCCGTACTTGCGAGTGGGGCGATGCTGCTCCGCCGCGGCGTCGCCGGTCGGCGCCGGAATCCCTGATGGCCAAGCACCCGTCGTCCGGCCCTCCCGTTCCGTTTTACCCGCTGCAGCAGTACGCGCTGCTGGCCGACGGCGAACGGGCTGCTGTCGTTGGGCCGCGCGGCGACATCGTCTGGATGTGCGCGCCGCGCTTCGACAATGGGTCGGTCTTCAGCGCGCTGATCGGCGGCCATGGCGTTTACAGCGTCACCCCTGCGGGCCCGTTCGTTTCAGGTGGCTGCTACGAAGATGCGTCACTGATCTGGAACGCCCGGTGGACCACCGCCAACGGGACGACCGAATGTCGTGACGCTCTTGCGTATCCCGGCGACATGCAGCGAGCGGTCGTATTGCGTCGCGTGCGCGCCATCGACGGGCCTACGTCGCTCGACGTCACCTTGCATCCCCGCAGCGACTACGACAACGAACCGATGACCGATCTTCATCGGCACGCAGACATCTGGACGGCGCGCTGCGGCGGGTTGTACCTGCGATGGTCGGGCGCAGGCGCAGCACATGCGCGCGACGCGGGCAAGTGGCTCACCATGCACCTCGACCTGACGGAGGGTGAGCAGCACGACTTTGTTCTAGAGATTTCTGGCTGCGCGCTACCCGCCGAACCTGTCGCTGCGGACACGGCCTGGCGGGCCACCGAGACCACCTGGGCGAGCGCGGTGCCCGACCTCGCCGGCTGTCTGTCGCGCGCGGATGCACGGATCAGTTACGCCGTCATGCGCGGGCTCACAAGTAGCACCGGTGGCATGGTCGCCGCGGCGACAACCAGCCTGCCCGAACGTGCGGAAGCCGGGCGCAACTACGACTATCGCTACGTCTGGATCCGTGATCAGTGCTTCGCCGGTATTGCGGCAGCTGCGGCCGATGACGATCAGCTCTTGGATGCGGCTGTCGAGTTCGTCACAGCGCGCCTTCTCGAGCACGGCGATCAGCTGTCGCCGGCCTACACCACCGGGGGAGATCCCGTCCCTCGCCAGCGGCACCTCGACTTGCCCGGCTATCCAGGTGGATTCGACATCGTCGGCAACCACGTCACGAACCAATTCCAGCTCGACATCTTCGGCGAGGCACTGCAGCTATTCGCCATCGCCGCACAGCGAGACCGGCTCGACGCAGAACATTGGCAGGCTGCCCAAGCGGCGGCTGCCGCGATCGGCCGGCGATGGCACGAGCAGGACGCCGGCATCTGGGAGCTCGAGAACCGAACCTGGACCCATAGCCGACTGACCGTAGTCGGCGGCTTGAGAGCCATCGCGGCGAACGCCTCGCGAGACGAGGCTGGCGCATGGATCGGACTGGCCGATCACATCCTCGCTGACACGTCGGCGCAATGCCTGCACCCTGACGGCCGCTGGCGACGTGCATCGGACGATGATGCGAGCGACGCCGCATTGCTGTTCGCGGGATCCGAGGATCCATCGCCACCGACGACCCGCGCACGATCAACACTCTCGACACATATCTTCAGGCCCTCACCGTTGACGGGTACGCCTACCGCTTTCGCCACGACGCCCGCCCTCTTGCCGACGCCGAGGGTTCGTTCCTGCTCTGCGGCTTCCTCGTCGCGCTGGCGCTACAGCAAAGCGGACAGGACCTAGAAGCACGAGGCTGGTATGAGCGCACCCGCGCGGCTTGCGGCCCGTCGCTGATCTTCAGCGAGGAGTTCGACGTTCGCCAGCGCTACATGCGCGGCAACATGCCGCAAGCCTTCGTGCATGCGCTGATGGTGGAAACGTCCGCCCGGCTGGCAACTCACTGAAAGGGTTCTCCGTGACGACCTGGTTCCAACGTCAGGCAGATGCATACAAGAACGGTCACGACCGGCCCCTAGGCGGCTACGTCGCGTTGATGGGGGTCTACGCAGGTGGCACGGCGCTCGCCACGGCGATTGCACGCGCGCTCGGCCGCACGGCACCCGACCGACTCGGGCCCTGGGAGCTTACGCAGTTGGCCGTCGCAACCCACAAGCTCGCCCGAACGATCGCCAAGGACCCAGTAACGAGCCCGCTACGAGCGCCGTTCACGACGTACGCGGGCACCGGCGCACCCGCTGAACTCAAGGAAGAAGTGCGCGGCGTTGGGTTGCAGCATTCTGTCGGCGAACTGCTGACGTGCCCGATGTGCATAGGACAGTGGGTCGCCACCGGCTTCATGTGCGGGCTGACGATCGCACCGAAAGCCACTCGGCTCGCGATCGCAACCTTCACCGCAGTAAGTGGCGCCGACTTCTTGCAGTACCTCTACGCCCGGTTACAACAATCTTCCGAATAAGAAGCTGGCCGAACCCGGCGGCAGGAACGTCGTGGGATAGGTTTGGCTCCTGCGATCGCGCGAGCGATGAGCCGGCGTCGGGAGAACGGCGCGGGTCCGGTGTCGTCGTTAGACACACCACAGGCCGCTTCCTCAGCGGAGGAACGGTATGACCCGCCACTCCCGGCGCGCCCGTTTCGGCGGGCCTGGGCTGGCCTCAGTGCCCGAGGTCTTCATGGATCAGTTGCCGTCACACGCGCTGGCCGAGCTTGGCCAGATCGATCTGCGACAGCACGATGTGGCCGCTGTGTTGGGGCGCATCGCGGAGGTCGCGAAGCGCACCATCGCCGGCACCGCAGAGGCGTCGTTTACCTTGATTGAGGCCGGCGAGGCGAGAACAGCCGCATACACCGGCAACCTGGCACTGGCCTTGGACGAGCGCCAGTACGAGGAGGACCGGGGGCCGTGCTTGGACGCCGCCGCGGGATCGGTGCTGGTCAGTGTCCCCGACATGGCCAGCGAGGATCGGTGGAAGAGATTCGCCGAGGCCGCACTAGAGGCGGGCGTGCAGTCGTCGCTATCGATGGGCATCCCGATCCAAGACGCCGTCGTCGGCGCACTGAACATGTACGGCACGACACCTTCCGCTTTCGATGACGAGTCAATCGAATTGGCGCGCACCTTCGCCGGCTACGCCGCGATCGCGTTGGCCAACGCGCACCTGTATGCCAGCAGCGCCGCGTTGGCCGCCCAAATGCGCCAGGCGATGGAGTCGCGGTCGGTCATCGACCAGGCGATCGGGGTGACCATGGCCGAGGAGCGGTGCAACCCGACGCAGGCGTTCGATCTGCTGGTGCGGCTGTCGCAGGTCAGCAACCGCAAGCTGCGCGACATAGCGCAAGCGATCGTCGACGCGAAGACCGCTCAAGCGGCCCAAGGATCTCAAGCGGCCCAAGAATAGGGCGGGAACGGTGTCCGCGGACTCCGTCGGCGGTGCACACTGGGAGGAACGCCCGCGACTTGTCGCGAACAGCTTCGGGTGTAGGCGGGCCGGTTGAATACACAGCCGGCCCGCCGTTCTGTTGTCTGCGCAACTCCGCTGGCAACTTGTGCGGCATCGGGTTAGAGTTTTCTTGGGTTCAGCCAAAAGCCCTCAACGCGTGGCACGCGAAGAGGACGCGGCGCACGCTCCTTTGCTCAGTCCAGGAGCTCCCGACCATGACCCAGACCATCCGCGGTGATACCGACCCAGCTGCTAGCGATCCCTTTCGGCAATGGCAGCGTGCAGTCGCCACATTGAAGGCCGCCGAGGCTCGTGGCGCTCCCCATGACGAGATCGTTCGGCTCTCCGCCGAGGTCATCCGTACCCGCAACGAACTGACCGTCGACCGCCTGCAGGCCGGGTGGCGGCCACCAGACGACATCCTCAGGCACCTCACCGTCGACGACCAATTGCTGCGCGAGAAGGACGACACGACCAAGCGGTAGGACGAGAGTTTGCCCACTGCTCGAGCGTGACCCTACGGCGAAAGCCGCACACCGTGGCGATCATCCGTGAGCGGATGCGACCATGAGTGAGTTCCGCGTGCCTGGGTTCGTCCGGACTTTGCGTCCCCCACGCCCGTACTGGTTTGTCTTGAGGCGGGGTCCTGATGACGAACGAATCGCATGGGGCCCGACAACCGTGAAAACTGTCATTGCTCGGGTGCTTGGCAGTGGGGTTCGCGGCGCGCCTGCCGCGGACCTGCTGTGCCTCGAGTGCCTGCCGCTACTTGGGTGTGGATGCGGCGGCGCTGTCGCTGGTCGATGCCGGGGAAAGTCGCGGCACCTTCGGTGCGAGCACGGAGGCCGCCCGCTTGCTCGACGCCTTGCAGTTCACCACTGGCGAGGGTCCGTGCATGGAAGCCGTCCTTGTCGGACGGCCCGTCCTGGTGCCCGACTTGCGCCGCGACGATGGGCTGCGCTGGCCGGCGTTCCAAGACGCTGCTGAACGAGCGGGTGTGCGCGCCGTCTTCGCGATGCCGATTCGAACCGGCCGGGTTATCTTCGGTGCCCTCGACCTGTTTCGCTCGACCCCCGGACCGCTGTCTTTGGCCCAGCTAGCTGATGCCGTACTGGTCGCCAACGCTGCCGCACAGATCTTGCTGGCAGTTGTGATGGAGGGTGTCGACGAGACGGGCGGTCCAGCCCTTGCGGAATGGGAGCAGGTGGCTTCGATGGCTCGGATCGAGGTGTATCAGGCCACCGGCATGATCATGGCCCAACTTCAGGTTCCCGCCGCGCTCGCACTTCTCCGGCTCCGTGCGTACGCATTCGCCCACGACCAAACGGCGAACGAGGTCGCCCGACAGATCGTGTCCCGACAGTTACGGATGGAACTCTGAGACCTACGTGGGCCGAACGGCTCCGGATGCCCCGATTCCGAGTCAAATGGCCCATCGTGTCGAACGCATCGACGTCGATGATGAGGGTGTGGAGTCGGGCCAGCACAGTTGCACGCAATCGACGCTTGCGCTCTTTGTCGGGGGTCCCGCCGATGGAACGCTGCGCATGACTGAGCTCGATGAGTGCGGGCTCCCACTTACTCACGTATACGTGGCCGACGAAGACCCGACCAGGCGTCACATGTACGGCGCCTTTTGTGGCGCCCGAGCGGAGTACCGATACCTCGGACCGTTAGCCGCCGCATAGCTACTTGATTGCTCCTTGCAACTCGCTACTTGATTGCTCCTTGCAACAGAGCCTTGATGAAGTGGCGTTGAAAGACCACGAAGACGATGAGCGACGGCGTCATTATTAGCAGTGATGCTGCGCAGAGCAGCACGGTGTCAGTGCCGTACTGACCTTGGAAGACCCCGAGACCGCCAGCCATGGTGCGCTGATTGGGGTTGCTGACCAGGACGAGTGCAAGCAAGAACTGGTTCCATGTCCACAGGAAGAACAAAATTGTGAGCGAAGACCAGGCGGGCGCAGCGAGCGGCAGTTGGATCTGTCTGAACGCTTGGGTGACAGATGCGCCGTCGAGCTGCGCGGCTTCGTCGAGCTCGGGTGGCGTGGCAAGGAAGTGTGTTCGCATCCAGAACACGCCGAACGACATGTAGATGCCAATCAACGGCAAGATGATCGCCCAGCGGGTTCCGAAAAGACCGAGCGACCTGGATTGGTAATACAGCGGTGTGATGAGCGCTTCGAGGGGCAACGTCAAGCCCAGCAGGAACAAAGCGTAAAGATACTTGCCGCCGGGCACGTTGAGCTTTGCCAGCCCGTAGCCGGCCAACGTCGCGAATATCACCGATGCAGGCACCACACCAAGCACGATCAGAGTGCTCGACTTCAGCAAGCTGAGGAGGTTCGCGGTGTCCCACGCGGCTACGAAGTTGTGCCAGTGCGGATGAGTAGGCCATGCCAGGCCTCGCGGCGCAGAACCATCGGGTGCGAGCGCCGTCGAGAACATGCTGAACAGCGGCAGCGCTGTGAACACCATGAAGACGAGCAGCATCGCGTTTCTACTGATGCTCGAACCGCGCGATACGGGAGAGCTCACGGTTCGCGCCCGAACCGTTGGATGGGCACGATGACGACAAGGACGAGAAGAGCCAGAAACACACCGAGTGCCGACGCCTGTCCGACCTTCTGGTCGAGAAAGGTGAGCCGGTAGATCTCCACGCCCGGGACCATCGTCTGGTACCCGGGCCCTCCCGACGTTGATACGTAGACAACGTCGAAGCTCGCGAGCGCGGCTATCACCGTCACGGTCACGCAGACCACGACTTCGCGTCGCAGCCCGGGCAACGTGATGGCGAAGAACTCGCGAAGGAGACCTGCGCCGTCAATGCGCGCAGCTTCGTAGAGGGACGGCTCAATCTTGCTGGTTCCTGACAGCAGCAGGATCGTGCAGAAGCCCAACGCGACCCAGGTGCCGATCACGCCGACGGCCGGCAACGCTGTGGTGAAGTCCCCCAGCCACGGTCGGGCCACCGACCCCAAGCCGACCCATCGCAACACCTGATTGATCAGGCCGTCGGAGGAGTACATCCACGTCCAGGCGATCCCCGCACCGACCAGCGGCAATATCTGCGGCACGAACAAGACGATCCGCGCGACCAGTACTGAAGGCCCCGGCAGCGAGGTCGTGCATCAACGCCGCGGCGACCAGTCCGAGCCCGACCGGCAGCACGGTGAAGAACACGATGAGAACGAACGCGTGCACGAGTGAGTCGAAGAGCTCCGGGTCGCTGAAGAGGTTTCGGTAGTTCGAGAACCCGGCCGGGGTGGCGGCCCCGAAGCCGTCCCAGTGGTAGAAGGAATAGCGCACCGTCTGCCCGAGCGGGTACAGCACGAACAAGGCGTACATGCACGCCGCCGGCGCGACCCACAACAATCCGATACGCCGGTTCCGCGGTCGACGGCTCGTCACACGATCCGGTCGGCTCGTCACACGATCCGAGCCGTCGACCACGGTCCCTGCCAGCGTCATCCCTTAGTTGCTCAACGAACTCGCGTAATCCGACTGCAGCTTTGCAGCGAAGGCCGCCGGGGTTGTCTTGCCCGCCATCAGCAGCTGGCTCTGGGGCAGCAGCGTGTTGACCTGAATCGAAGCGGTGGCGTTCGCCAAGAAGTCGGCAAGGCCGTTGCTCTTCACGAGTTGCTGGAACGCACTGACGGTCGCGTCGACAACCGATCCAGCAGTGGCGGTTGGTGCCGCTGCATCCGCCGGGCCGGCCGGCACGACGCCGCCCAAGGTGAGCGTGTCCTGGCGGGCGCCCGGGTCGACCTGCACGAAGTTGAGGAACGCGGCGGCGACCGATGCGTGCGCAGACTTGGTCGGGATAGCCAGCAGGTCCGTGCCGTCATCGCGGAGTACGACCCTCCTGCCGTGTTCGGCGGGAAGAGGAAGAAACCGAACTTACCCGCGGCGGTCTTGTCGAGGCCAGGCGCCTGCCAGTTCCCGCTCGGGAAGAACACGCCCTTGCCCGACTCGAACTGGGTCGGCGCTGCGGTCTGGTCGATGCTCGTCACGTCGGTCGGGAAGTAGCCGTCCTTCGTCCACTGTTGCAGCGTGGTCGCGGCCTGCACAGTTGCCGGCGTATTCAAGGTTGCCCCGGGCTTGTCGTAGATCCAGTCCTCGACGCCTTGCGTGCTTCCTGCATAGTCCATCTGAAGATTTTGCAGCGGGAAGATCTGGCCGCCGTCCTTGCCGTTGATCATGATCGGCAGCAGTCCCGCGCTCTTCGCTTTGGCCAGCAGCGCCTCGAAATCAGCCAGTGTTGCCGGCGGCGTCGTCATCCCGATCTGTGCCGCGAGCGCCTTGTTGTAGTAGACACCGGTAAGTCCGAACCCCGGCCCGACGCCGTAGAGCGAGCCGGTGCCGCGCTGCGTTCCGTTCGAGGCGATGCGGGTGGAAGCAAACTGGGACTGCGGCCACTGATCCCAGCCGTACGCCGTCGCATACGAATCCAGGTTGGTCACCAGCTTGTCTTTCACCAGATTGCCGAACGACGCGAGCCTGATGAGATCGGGCACGTCGCCGCCGGAAATGAGCCGCGGCGCGTTCGTCACCAGCGAGTTGTAATCCTGGCTGCTCACCTTCACGGTGACGTTGCTGTACTTCGCATGGAACGCCGCGCCGAGCGCGGTGTAGAGCGCGACGTCGGGTGTCGTCACCATGATCTGCAGCGTCACCGGTGCGGTGCCAACGCCTGTCGCAACTGCACCCGCTGCAGACGCAGGCGCCGCCGTCGATGCCGCTACGGAGGCCGGTGCCGTGGCCGACGACGCCGCAGGCGATGCCGCAGAAGCAGCTGCCGCAGAATTAGATGCCGCAGTAGTAGATGCAGAGGCGGACGGCGATGCCGACGCAGGTGCGGAGCTGCCCGCTGACTTGGCCGAACTGCTACAAGCCGAGACCACAGCGATGATCACCACCGTCGACGCAGCGATGAGCAACGAAGCTGAGCGGACGGCGAGTGCCGGGCGATGTGAGCTGCGCTGTCGAGCGGGTCTTCGGCACGGAAACTCCTTGGTTGAGGTCTGCGGTCAGGTCGTAGCGTGTGGAAGCGGTTGCGTTAGTGCCGACGGGTGTGGCGAATGCGCGGCGGACGGCCGCCGCTGCTTTGTCGATGGCGTCCTCGGCGTCGGCCATGACGCCCAGCATTTGGAAGAATCCGTGGATCTGGCCGATGTATTCGTGAGCCTCTACGTGCACGCCGTCCGCTTGAAGTCGGCGTGCGTATTCCTCAACCTCGCCGCGCAGGATGTCGTGCTCGGCGGTGATGATGACGGCCGGTGCGACACCGCGAAGCGAGTCGGCGCGCAGCGGAGACGCGAACGCATCATCACGATCGGCCACCGTCGGGACGTAGAGATCCCACAAGTGGTTGATCCGCTCATCGGCGATCACGCCGAACCCCGTATGACCCGCGAAGTTCGAGTACCGCTCGCGAAAGAGTCGCTTGTAAGCAGTGGCGGCCGTGTTATCGAGTACCGGATACACGAGCAGCTGTAACGCCAGCTCAAGTCCACGGTCTCGTGCCCGCAGTGCGACAGCCGCTGCGAGATTTCCGCCAGAACTGTCGCCCGCGACCGCGACCTTCGCGAAGTGACCGTTGGCCCACTGCGCCGCGGCCCACGCATCGTCGAACCCGGCCGGGAAGGGGTGCTCGGGCGCGAGCCGGTACTCGATCGCGAGCACCGCGCACTTCGCCCGATTCGCGAGCGCACGCGAGACGCCCTCGTAGCAGTCGAGGTCACCGTGAATCCACCCTCCGCCATGGATCCAGATGAGTACGTCTTGCTCATCGCCGACGGGAAGATAGAGCCGGGCCGCAACGCCTCCGACGTCCAACGTCTGAATCGATGCGACGTCCTCCAAGCGGCCTCGGACGGCGAGTGCCTCGGCTCGAGTGCGCGCCCGAAGCTCCTCGATATCACTGCTCGGCTCGGCCGTCGACGGCAGCGTCCGCAAATACGCCAGTACTTGCGCGTGCGGAACGGGAGCCTGGTCGGCGCTCAGATCAGACATCCCGCCCCGCCGTCCGACTCGTAGACTGACTGAGTAGTCAGTCTGTTTTGCGGGAGGTTACCTGCTAGTCAGTCAGTTGTCTAGGATGGCCCCGACCGCGCATCGGAAGGAGCCAAGGGTTTGCCCGACGTCGGCCCGCCCTTGGCGAAAACTGGTTCCGCTCGCGGGCTCGCGCGCAAAGAACTGATCATCGACGTCGCGACGCGCTTCCTCGCCAGAAACGGAGCGCGGGGCACGACGCTGGGGGAGATCGCCGCCGAAGCTGGCGTGTCGCAAGCTGGCCTGCTCTACCACTTCTCGACGAAGGACGAGCTGCTGCACGCGGTCCTGGATCGCCGCGACGAGTTCGAAGATTCATTGTTGTGGGGCGAGGGTGCTGACCCTGGGCTGCAGATCTTTGAGATCATCGCGGGGATCGTGCGCAGCTGGTCCGAGCGTCCGGAGATCGTCGGCCTCGTCGCCGTGCTGGTCGCCGAAAACGTCGGGTACGACGGACCGCTAAGGCCACGATTGGCCAGCAAGTATCGCCTGACCGCTGATCGCATCGCTTCCACCCTGCGTGCAGCGCAGCGACGGGGCGACGTGCGCAAAGACGTCGACACTCACCTCAAGAGCATCGAGATCCTGGCCTTCCTCAGCGGACTAGAAATGGCGTGGCTCGTCAGCCCCGACATCCCGGCCGCGGAAACAGCAACGCAGTGGGCCGAGCAGCAGGTCACGGCGATCCAATTGCCCAAGGGTTAACACAGCTCGCTCCCGCCATGAGTGGGCCTCAACCTTTCGCGACCACTCCGCGTCTGTGTCGTAGGTCGCCAACCCAGGAGGATGTCGTTGTCACGGCTGCGGGGCTTCGTCGTGGCAGTAAAGGACTAGCCGTGGCAGACGAGCGGATCAACCTCGCTGATCTGTACGCGGCGCACTACCCTGCGCTGGTCCGGCTGGCTGGCTTTCTGTTGGGCGGCGCCAATGGTGCGGAGGACGTCGCCCAGGACGCGTTCGTCCGGATGGCGACGGCGACCGTGCCGCTGCGTGAGCCCGACCGCGCCCTCGGGTATCTGCGCAGCGTGGTCGTCAACGCGTGCCGCTCTTCGCATCGGCACCGGCTCGTGGTCGACCGGTACGAGCGCCGCCTTCGCGTTGCGAACGACACGCGCAGCGCCGAGGAGTCGGCGTTCACTGCCTTCGACCGTGACGAACTCGTCACCGCCCTTCGCGTGCTGTCACCACGCAAGCGCGAAGTGGTCGTCCTGCGGCACTACTGCGACATGAGCGAGGCGGCCGTCGCCGACCTGCTCGGCGTCAGCGTGGGCACCGTGAAATCGCTGACCTCGCGGGGACTCGCTGACCTGGCGGTCTCCATGAGAGGAGAAGCATGAACGAGATACCGGACGACGAGGGGCGCCGTCTCTCGGAACGCTTCGCCACTGCAGCGTCGAAACTTACCCCGACACCGCACTCGCTCGCCGAAATCCGCGAGCTCGTCCAGCGCCGGCTCCGCCGTCGTCGGATCACGCAAGTCGCAAGCGTCGCAGCGGCTGCAGCTGCAGTCGTCGCGGTCGCGCTCGCGGTGAACGCCTTCCCCGGGCCGACGTCCAGTCATCCGGTTCTTCCGGTGCAAAGTGTGTCGCCTTCGCCGACCCCGAATTCGCCGTCGCCGTCGCCGTCGCCGACGTCGACACCCACGCCGACGTCACCACCGACGTCACCGCCCACGTCCTCACCCCCCACATCCCCACCGGCGTCCAGCACGCCCACATCAGGATCACCACCTCCGACTGCCCTGACCGGTCCGGTACCCGCTACGCAGCCGCCGGTTTCGTCAGCCGGGGCGCAGGAAGCGTCGGTCGTGAAGCAAATCCACCTGACGGGCAGCGGCGCCGATGCGATCGCCATCGACTCGGGCATGGCCTACGTCGTGAATGGCGGCGGCAAAGGCACCGTCGAACTGCTGGATCTAACCACCGACGTCGTGGGCAAGACCATCGGCGTCGGGGCCGCTCCGATGGCCGTGGCAGTCGACCCGGTGCTGCACACGGCCTATGTCGTCAACTCCGGAGCCGGCACCGTCTCGGTCATTGACAAGTCGTCGGCGAGCGTTGTCGCGACCGTGACGGTCGGCAAGAAGCCGATCGCGATCGCCGTCGACTCCACGAGACACCTCGCCTACGTAACGAACTCGGGTTCCAACACCGCGTCGATCATCGATGAAACGACCAACACCGTCAGTGCGACTGTCACGGTCGGCCAAGGACCGCTCGCTGTCGCGGTGGATGCGACGACCAACATGGTCTACGTCGCGAACGCCAATAGCGGCCAGGGGAGCATCTCAAAGATCGACGGTGTGACACATAACGTGATGTCGGCTGGTCCCATCGCCGCTCGTGCGTTGGCGCTATCGATCGACTCCACCCAGAACACCCTGTACATCTGCACCTATCGCACCGCCACGAATGACTCTTCGAACCCGCCCAGCGGCTGGCTCTGGGCCATGGACGAGAAGACCCTCGACACGCCCGCGCAAACGAGGATCACCCCCGGTCCGGCCTCCCCAGTCGCTTCGGTCCTCGACGCGGCCGCTCACATGCTGTATGTCGTCGCGCCATCGAACGTCGCTGGTGTAGCCGGCAGATTGCTGGTCCTGCAGAGTCCTGACAACTTCCTCGGCGATCCGCCGTTCGTGCCGGTTGGCATGGCACCGAAGGCTGTTGCCCTTGATCCCGCCACCCACGATCTATACGTCCTCAACGGCGACAACACCATCACGCTCGTGGCCGGCATCGGCTCGCGATCTCCCGCGTGAGGGTTTGACAACCAACTGAGTGTGGTTTGCGTCTCACGGTCCGTCCGCTGCCGCCTGCCCATCATCCGGCAGTCGCCGTGACAGGCACCTAATTTGGCACACTGGAGGGATGGGAGCGCTTTCAGTCATTGATGCCGGCTTCCTGGCGGTCCTGGCCGGTGGCTCGGCCCTGCTGTGGATTGCTAGTTGGATGGCGCGCCGCCGGCGTTGGCGATCTGTGCTGCTGGCGGGGTTCGCGGCACTGGCCGCGATCACCTTCGCGGCCGATGCCGTGAATGCTTACTTCCAATATCTGCCGAGAGTCAGCGACGTGCTTGGGCAACGCGACTGGCCGACTGTCCCGGCGGCGGCACTGCGGGACATCGCCTATGTTCGCGCGACCCAACCGACGGCAACAGGCACTTCGGCGCCCGCGTTGCAGTCTCCGGACGCCACGTCAGCAAGCCCGGCGCCCCAAAGCAGCACCCCCGCCGGTGTCCCATCACTCACCGCTGCCCCTGGAGGCGTTCCCAACCCACAGGCCGCGCCGTCGCCCCGCGTTGTGTCGGGCATCCTCGTTGGCCGATCTCGCGGCGCAGTTGTCACCCTGAATATCCGCGACGTTGGGGTTGGATTCGATGCGCGGCGTGCGTTGGTGTACTTGCCGCCGCAGTACTTCAGCAATCCAGACGAACGATTCCCCGTCGTCTACTTGCTCCATGGCTCGCCCGGCATGCCGGTTGACTGGCTACGCGGCGGTGGCGCAGCATCGGCCGGTCTGGCCGCAGCACGCAGCGGCCACCCAGAAATCCTGGTAATACCGCACCTGAGCCGCAACTGGCTCGATGACTCAGAATGCGTCGACGGCGCCCACATGCTTGTCGAAACCTACGTCGTCAAAGATCTCGTGCCAGCGATCGACGACCAGCTACGCACGGTGGCCGAGCCAGCTCACCGCGCCTTGGCGGGCATGTCTGCAGGTGGGTACTGCGCGCTGAACCTTGGGCTTCGCAACCGTGACATCTTCGGCTCGATCATCGACATGTCCGGCTTCACCCACCCCACCCACGCAGGCGGGATGGGCGGGCTCTTCGGGCACCGCGGCGACCTGACCGCAGTCGTTGCCGCGAACAGTCCCGACATGTACGCCGCGACGCTAACGCCGTCACCACCGACGGAGATCTACATGCTCTGCGGCACGTCCGATCACGGCGCGCTCGCACAGATGCAGCGCGTTCGAGACACGCTGCAACGGGAAGGAATTCCGGTTACCTGGTCGACCCGCCCCGGCGGCCACACCTACGGGGTGTGGCGGCCGGGCCTAGCTGCTGCGCTTCGCTGGCTGCCAACAGTGCAAGCACCTCAACAGTCGCCCGAACTGCCGCGATGACGCACCTGCGCTCCACGAACTCACCCGGCGGAGTCGTCGATCTGCACTGGGTATCCGGCGCGTAGCGCGCGGACCGTAGATGGCGGGGTGATGACGGTGGCAACGCCGTGCCGTGGCCGTGACCGACGAGCCCCGTAGCCGTGCTGGGTCCATTCGGACAGCCACTCGGTGCCGACGAGGGCAGCTGTCTGGTCTAGGAGCACGAACGTGCCAGCAGGCAGATCTGCCCAAGCCAGCTGATGAAGACGACGACGATGCGTGCCTGGCACGATTCTTTCGGCGTGCAACTGCCGGTTTATTTCCTTGGCTGACGGCATGTCGACGTCGAGCCCAGCCGACCACGCGGCGCGATAGTCGTTGTATGCGCCACGCCGGCATTCCGCGCACGGGCGATGTCCGGCGGCGAATGAGACAGCCTCGTCGTAGAAGAACAGCAATGTGTAATGGTGCGGCTGCCATTGAAGCTGGTAGCGCCCACGGAACTCGAGCGCGCAGGTGATCCATAGGTCGCTGGCGTGAAAGCGGACGATCTCGTGGCCGCGATGGAGAATGCCGCGGTTGCCGGCCCACGCGCCCCGTAGCGAAGTCGCCTCGATGTCGCCCATCGGCGCTACCCGGTTACGTGCGGGCACGATCGACCATCTCCTTCACGCGGGTGACGCCGCACGCGCTTCCCGTGACCCGTCCGTTGTACGTATCCATTTGGTTGAACCGAGCCGATGTCCTGATGCGTAGTGCTTGGCGAGGCGGCCGAGCCAGAGTTGTCGTCGCCCAGTCGTCGGGAGGCGGGATGATCGGTAGGCGGGTAGCGAGCAGAGCATGCGTACTCATTGGGTTCGCGGCGGCCGTGGCGCTGCCTGCAGTTGTCTTCTTCCACGACCGCAACGGTACGAGCTTCCTTGACGGTGTCCACGGTAGAGCGCTTCTCCAGGTCTTCTTTCCCCTCGTCGGGCTCTACGCCTTCACGTTCGTGACAGCCCAGGTGTTGATCGCCACTAACTTGTATTGGCTGACCAAGCTCTGGCCCGGCATAATTCGCTACCACCGCGCCCAAGGCATCTTCGCGTTGTTGTTCGCGGTGCTGCACCCGCTGTTCATACTCATCGGTTTCGGCGCTGCGATGTTCTTTTCGTATAGCGGGTACGTGCGATCTGGGGCATCTGCCGGTTGGATCATCCCCGCAGTTATCGCCCTCGCGGTCCTGCTCCTCACGGTATCCACTGCCCTGCTCGCCTGGTCGGGACGGCACCTTCCGTGGTGGCGCAACGTGCACAGGCTCAACTATCTGGTCTTTGCACTGGTATGGCTGCACTCGTGGTTCATCGGCACCGATACCCAAACCCACCTGGTGCGTGCCGTGTGGGTGGTCTATCTCGCACTGGTTATCGCATCAACGATGAGCCGAACCCGTCTTCCCTCACCCCGACACGGCGACGGGCTCAAGGTCTTGTCGGGTCCCTAGTTCGGGCGCCGGTTCGCCGCGGGTATTAGAAGCCCGAAGAGCGATGGCTGCGGCTGCCACGAGGCACAGCGCGCTGACGACCAGAGCCCGCTGGAATCCTGCGGTGAGTGCTTCCGGCGCCGCAACGTGCGCGGCCAACAGGTGGTTGGTGCGGCCAGTAGCGATCCCGCTGAACACCGCCAGACCCAGCGCGGACCCGAGCTGGAAAGAGGTGGTAATCAGAGCCGCAGCCAATCCGGCCTGATCCTCAGGCACGCCCGCGTTCGCGGCCGTTTGCACGCCCGCGTACAGCAACCCGAGTCCGGCTGCCATGACCAGCAACGGGCCGAGCAAGTTGCCAAGATAGGTGCCATGCGCTTGCATGCGGGACAGCCAGAAGATGCCGCCGGCGGCGAGCAGTGCGCCCGAGACGATGATCGGGCGCGTGCCGGTTCGGATGAACATTTTCGTCGCCACGGCCGAGCCGAACCCGATGCCGACGGTCACTGGCAGGTAGCAGATCCCGGTCCGCAGCTGTGAGTAGCCCAGGACGTTTTGCATGTAGAGAGTGACGAAGAAGAACATCGAGAAGAACCCGGCCCAGGCGATCATCTGGGTGACATCGGCCGCGGCCAAACCCTCGATCCGGAAGATCGAGAACGGGAGGAGCGGATGCGTGCGCCGCTGCTCATTGACCACGAACGCGACCATCAGCACGGCCGACGCGACCAGCCCGCCGATCGTGCGGCCCGCACTCCAGCCCTCGTCCGGCGCCTTCACCAACGTGAAGATCAGCAGCAGCATGCTGGCGGTCACCAGGACCGCGCCGAAAGCGTCGTAGCCGCCCGGCGCGGACCGGCCGTGGTCGGCCTTCAGGATCCGGAACGCCCCGAACAGCACCAGCGCACACAGCGGGATGTTCACGAAGAACACCCACCGCCAGCCGAAGTCCTCGGTGAGCAGCCCGCCGAAGAACACTCCGACCGCGGCGGCAAGACCGCTGATCCCGGCCCAGACGCCGAGCGCCCTGTGCCGATCGGAGCCCTGGAACGTGGTGGTCAGGATCGACAGCGCTGCCGGTGACATCAGAGCCGCGCCGAAGCCTTGGGCGAGCCGGGCGCCGACCAGCAGCCCCTGGCTGCCGGCCAACCCGCAAGCAAGCGACGAGGCCGCGAACAGCGTGGTCCCCGCGACCAGCAGCCGCCGTCGTCCGAGTAAGTCTCCGGCTCGACCGCCAAGCAGCAGGAACCCGCCATAGGTAATCAGATAGCCGCTGACCACCCATTGCAGGCTCTGCACCGAGAATCCCAGATGCGAGCGGATGGTGGGCAGCGCGACATTCACGATCGAGCCGTCCACGACATCGAGGAACGTCACGGCGCACAGCAGCGCCAGCGTGACCTTGCCGCGAGCGGTCGCCAGAAAAGACCCCGCTGATGCGCTCATGACCCGGCGACTTCCATCGCAGGTCCGACCTCGACTCCGCCGCCGCCTCGCAGGGCTGGGCAGTCCTTGGCTAGCGCCAACGCGGCGTCCATGGACCCGGCCGACACGACCGAGTGGCCGACCATCCGAGACTCGCTGCCACCAACCTCGCCGAGCGAGGCGTAATCGGTCACTGCGTGGCCGACGTCCACCAGAGATGAGCCCATTGCGGCGAACCAGGCCTGCCACTCGGCCGCCGTATCGGCGCCGGGCACGTAGTCGGAGGGCACGCGGTAGGAGAAAACGTACGTCGCCATGATCTGGTCCTGTTCTGTATCCGGGCCGCCCCGGACTGGGACCGCCTCGTTGAGGTAGATGCCGGCGCGTCCACGAATTGGGCGTGCAGATACCGCCCAATACGCAGGGCTGGCGGCGTCAGTACTTTCAAACGAGTCGAAAGAAGCAAAGCGAGGATGCATGGAGACATCGGACCTGATTGCCAGGGCCACCGCGGGCGACCAGAACGCGTTCCGCGAACTGGTCGACGTGCACTCCCACGAACTGCAGGTGCACTGCTACCGCATCCTCGGATCACTGCAGGACGCAGAGGACGCGCTACAGGAGACCCTCGTGTCCGCGTGGCGTAACTTGGGCGACTTCGAACAGCGGTCCTCGCTTCGCACCTGGCTGTATCAGATCGCGACCAATCGGTGCTTGAGCGTGCTGCGCGCAGACAGCCGGCGGCCACGCGGCGATACCCCGATCGCCGGCCTGGCTCTGCCTGAACCGACAGGCGTCAGCGACGCGCCGCCGTGGATGGAGCCATACCCAGACATGCTGTTGGACAACATCGTCGACCAGTCGCCCGGTCCGGAGGCGCGCTACGAAACGACCGAGGCCATCTCGCTCGCGTTCATCACCGCCCTGCAACTGCTGCCGCCGCGACAGCGCGCAGTACTCGTGCTGCGCGACGTTCTTGGCTACCGCGCGAGCGAGGTCGCCACGATGCTCGACGCCAGCCAGGAGTCGGTTCAAAGCGCTCTCAAACGAGCGCGGACCACAGTCGACAATTGTCTAGCCGACCAAGGGAGCAGCAGGCCGGCGTATCAACCCGACACCGCGACCGAACAGCATCTCGCAGCCCGGTTCACCGACGCGCTCGAACGGGCCGACCTTGACGCCTTGATAGGGCTGCTCGTGGCCGATGTTCGACTCTCCATGCCGCCCGCAATGCTGGAGTACCGGGGAATCGACGTGGCGGCGAAGTTCTTCGCGGCCTCCACCTTCCGGCCCGACCGGTCCTACCGGGTGGTGCAGACCCGTGCGAACGGCCAGCCGGCGTTCGGCATGTATCTGGCCGATCCCCACGCAGGTGTGTTCCACGCCTACGGACTGCTTGTCATCACGATCGCGAGCGACGGCATCGGTGCAGTCACCGGCTTCGACAAGAGCGTGCTGCCATGGTTCGGGCTTCCTCGAACGCTTCCCGGTTCTGGCGACTAGCAGGAAAGCCTCGATGACCGCCACGAGATGAATGCCCGGTGCCGAGCGCCTACTGGCTATGGTGCTGTACGTGGCAACCCTTTCGGACGACCGGTCGCCGCCTGCGCACGACGATCCGCGCCATCAGTTGACGGTGCTGAGCGGCTTGGCCCGCGGATGGCACGAGGTCGCTGAGCTGCTCGAGCGGGCGCGGCAGCTGTTGGGAGCGGACGAGGCTTCCCTCCTGCTGTTGGACACCTCCGCAACGACGTTGGTCCCGGTGGTCGCGGTGGGTCTGGATCGCCCCGCGCAACCAGGGTTTCGGGTGCCAGTTGGATCCGGGTTTGCTGGTCGAGTCGCGGCGAGCGGACGGCCCGTAAGCCTGACGGACGTCCGGCCAGAGACCGTGCTCAATCCGGCATTGCACCGCGCTGGCATCAAATCCTTGCTCGGCGTTCCGGTTTCCGGCCCGACGGGGCTGCTCGGCGTGACGCACGTCGGATCGGTGGCGGGGCGACCTTTCACCGATCAGGACACAGCGCAGTTGGAAGGTCTCGCTGCACAGCTCGCCGTTGAGGTGCTCCGGCGGCGCGCCCATGAGGAGCACGTCGCTGCGCTGGCGCTGCAGCGCAGCCTGTTACCGACCGCGCCTCGCCTCGACGGCCTCGACGTCGCAGCACGCTATGTACCGGCCGACGGCGATCTGGGTGGCGACTGGTACGACGTGTTTCGGTTGCCTGGTGATCGCGTCGGGATCGTGATGGGCGACGTCGCCGGGCACGGCCTGGGCGCGGCGGTGATCATGGGACGACTTCGCAGCGCCTTGCGTGCATACGCGTTGGAGCATGCCGACCCGGCTCATGTTCTGCGCCTGCTCGATATGAAGATTTCCTACTTCGAGGCTGGCGCGGTCGCGACTGTGCTGTATGCCGTCGCCGAGCCGCCCTACAACTGCTTCATGGTCAGCTCGGCCGGGCACCTGCCGCCCTACCTCGTGTCAGCGGACGGCGAGGCGTGGATGACTGATGTGCTGCCTGATCCGCCGCTCGGCGTCGGTTCCCCATCCGATGAGCCATGGTCTCGACAGGCGGTCACGGTGACGGTGCCAGCGGGTGCATCGCTGTGCCTGTTCACCGACGGCTTGGTCGAACGCCGCCCAGCCCGCGGTGATATCAAAGCCGACCAGCTGGACGACGGTTGCTCGCGCCTCGTCGATGCTCTGCGCCCCGGCGACGCCGAGGCCGCGTGTGACGCCATCCTCAATGAACTCGTCGGCGACGACATCACTGGGGATGACATCGCGGTCCTGATCCTGCGGCCGCTTACGACCTAGCGAACTCGTTGCCGCCTATTCGCGTGGCAGCGCTCACCAGCGTTATTTGGCGATCTGACAACTAGTTGAGCGGTCGCTTGCGTCTCACGGTCCGACGTGAGGGGTCACCGCGATGGGCTCGTTGGAAAGCGATCTGCCGAAGGCTTCCATTCGCATGGACGTCGACAGCGTGCGTCTGTACGCGTCGTCGCCGCCTCACTCGTACCGCCAGGCGATTGTCGCGCGCGTGGCGTTCGTTCGCGACGCTCTGTTCCCGGCAACTGCAACGCGACGCGCGCGAAACCCGCGCGTAGTTCTCCTTGGCTACCTGCTGGCCGCCCTTGCCGGCTTCAGCATCGACTTGTGGTGGAGCGGCACCGGGATCACGTCGCGGGTGTGGGCCGAAGACGGCACGGTATTTCTTAGTGCCGCGTACCGGACGTCGTTTTTCTCAGCGCTAGCAACCCCGTACGCGGGCTACCTGCAAGTTGTGCCGCGATCGCTTGCGGCATTGACGACCGCGTTCCCGGTGCGTGACGCGGCGTGGGTGTTGGCGGCATCCGCCGCGGCCGCGCGGGCGTCGATCTCGCTGTTCGTCTTTCGCGCGAGTAGCGGGCACCTGCGTTCGACATGGGTGCGCGCGATGTTGGCTTCGGCAGTGGTGTTGCTTCCCGTCGGCGGGCTCGAGGTGCTCGACAACATCGCGAACCTGCATTGGTTCTTCACGTTCGCCGCATTCTGGGCAGTGCTGTGGAGACCGTCGCGTTGGTGGGAGTGCGCACTTGCCGCCGTCGTAGTTGTACTCGGTCGTCGGTAGCGACCCGCTGACGGCGCTGCTTCTTCCGCTCGTCGTGCTGCGCGCCATTATGCGTCCGTAGCTGGCGAGACCAGCTCGTCACGATGTGCTTCGCGGTAGTGGGCGCTGCTCAGACGTGGGCAGTGTTGAGCGGTCGACGGCCGACCCACGAGACGTTCAGCGTGCCCGACGATGGCAAGACTCTTCGGAGTTCGAGTACTCGTCGGCTCATTGGCCGGCTACTGGCACACGGTCGCGTTGTGGCATCACCTGCACTACGTAGCCGTTGCGACTCGGCGCCGTCACTGTGCTTGCGCTCGTCGCTCCAGCAATACGCGTCGGCGGCTCGCGACGCTGGCTCGCCATCTGGGCTGGCGTGGGTAGCGCACTCGCGTTCTTCGCCTGCTTCGCCGAACCGGCGGTAGTGCCGCACCTGA
Organism: uncultured Actinomycetes bacterium; assembly: GCA_963799955.1. Lineage (GTDB taxonomy): Bacteria > Actinomycetota > Actinomycetes > Acidothermales > Acidothermaceae > PALSA-607. The sequence continues at coordinate 363,076 of CAWCZJ010000001.1, read as the reverse complement.
AGCTGGACGTCGTCAGCTCCCTGACTCGCTACGACGTGCTCGCGTCACTGCTGATGCTCACCGCAATCGCAGCCGGACTCGACGCGCTGAGCTGGCCTGCCAGCGTTGCAGTCCGCAGCATTGTCGGAATGGTTTTCTTGGCCGCACTTCCGGTCGACCTCGTCGGATCAGCGCAGCTCTGGGCTCACCTGGAATCGACCGTCCCGAGCTGGCACACGGCCGTCGCCGACGCGCGTCTCGAGTGCCAGGCCGGGCGGGTTCTCGCCGACGGGGGAGTCGACGAAGTGTGGGTGGCGCAGATGCCACAAGGCTGGCGAGTTCGACTCACATGCTCGACGGTCGATCGCTGATCTCGAGCGTCGCATAATTGCCGTAGTCGGCAGGCAGCGCAAGGTCTGCGTACGCAGGCATTGCGTGAGCCGAGTCGGGCAATAACCCGCATTATGCGACGCTAGATGGTCGCGGGCTGGGCTTCCTTTTCGCGGTCACGCACCAGACGGGCCTTGATGCGCTCGGGTGATGGCCAGCGGACGTCGTGCACCCAGCCGAACTTCTCGAACACCCAGATCGTGCGTCCGCTCGAGTCGAGCTGCCCACGCAGCACACCGTGGCGTGCGGACGTCGGGTCGGCGTGGTGCAGGTTGTGCCACGACTCGCCCATCGAGAGCACCGAGAGCCACCACACGTTGCCGGACTTGTCGCGAGTGCGGAACGGCCGCTCGCCGACCGCGTGGCAGATCGAGTTGATCGACCACGTCACGTGGTGCAGCAACGAGATGCGAACCAGCGCACCCCAGAAGAAGCCGGTCACGGCGCCGGCGATCGACATGCTCCAGAGTCCGCCGATGAGTGCGGGCAACAGCAGTGACGACGTGACCTGCAGCCAGAACAACCGCGACACCGCGACGATGTCGTTGTCGGCGATCAGGTCGGGCGCGTACCGGGTCGCGTCGGTCTGCTCGGGGTCGAAGATCCACCCGACGTGCGCATAGAGCAATCCCTTGGTCAGCGCGCCGAGGCTGGTGCCGAACCGCCACGGCGAATGCGGGTCGCCCTCTTTGTCGCTGAAGGCGTGGTGGCGGCGGTGGTCGGCGACCCAGCGAACGACCGGTCCTTCGATCGCCATGCCGCCGGCGAACGCGAGCGCGATCTTCAGCGGCCGGTTGGCCTTGAACGCCTTGTGGGTGAAGAGCCGGTGGTAGCCGATCGTGATGCCGTGGCCGGCGATCGCGTACATCACGACCGCGATGACGATGTCGTGCCAGCCGAGTCCCCAACCCCAGAACACCGGGATCGCGGCGAGTAGCGCGAGGAACGGGACCACCACGAAGAAGCCGAGCGCGAACTGCTCGAGGCCCGTCTTGCGGTCGCCCCCCACCGCCGGACGCTTCGTTCGCGTCATCGATATCGCCGGAGACACGTCGTCGGCGGTCGCACCGGTCGCGAGCAACTCGTCGTCCGCTTCGATGTTGTCGTCTATGTCCGCCAGCGGCGGAACAATGTCTGCGTTCGCAACCGCTGGAATTCGATCGAGGACGGCGTCACCCGTTGCAGTTCCAGACGGCGGGGTCATAAGGGCTCCAGAAACGCTCGGGGGTAAGGCGATGCTAACCCACAGTTCGAGGTTCCCCTCGTATCGGTTCGCGAGCCAGACTTGCGTACGGCCGACGGGAGGCGGATCAGGCGGGGACGAGTCCACGGAAGTAGGCAACAGTCCGGCTAAGCCCCTCCGCAAGATCAATCGTCGGGCTCCAACCTAGAGATTTCTGCGCCCGGTCGATGTTCGGTTGACGTTGGGTCGGATCGTCTTGGGGCAGTGGCTGATATTCGATGGTGCTGCTTCCGCCCACCATGGCGATCACTTGTTCGGCTAACTCGAGCATGCTGAACTCGCCGGGGTTGCCGAGGTTGATCGGACCGACCACCTCGCGCGGACTTTCCATGAGCTTGATGAGTCCGTCGACCAGATCGTCGACGTAGCAGAACGATCTGGTCTGCGAGCCGTCCCCGTAAATCGTCAACGGCTCCCCGCGCAGTGCCTGCATGATGAAGTTGGAGACAACGCGCCCATCGTCTGGGCGCATCCGCGGTCCGTAGGTGTTAAAAATGCGGGCGACTTTGATCGCCATATCGTGCTGGCGGTAGTAATCGAAGAACAGGGTCTCGGCGCACCGTTTGCCTTCGTCATAGCACGAGCGAATGCCGATCGGGTTGACGTTTCCCCAGTAGTCCTCGGTCTGCGGATGCACGGTTGGATCGCCGTAAACCTCGGAGGTCGATGCGAGCAGAATCCTGGCCTTTGTACGCTTGGCTAGCCCCAGCATGTTGACCGAGCCGACGACCGAGGTCTTGGTCGTCTGCACCGGATCGCGCTGATAAAAAGGCGGCGAGGCGGGGCAGGCGAGATGGTAAATCTCATCCACTTCGACGTAGAGCGGAAACGTCACATCGTGGCGCATGAGTTCGAAGTTGGGCTCGCCGTGCAGCTCTGCGACATTGCCGCGCGAACCCGAGTAAAAGTTGTCGACCACGAGAACGTCATGACCGAGAGCCATCAGCCGCCTTGTCAGGTGCGAGCCGATGAAACCTGCGCCTCCCGTAACCAGCACCCGACGCTGTGGCAAGTGACGTTCTCCTGTCTGGATGGAGCGAAATCCGATTCGACGATGGCGACATTACCGTCTCGGGGCCTGCTCCTTGCCGCATTGCCGAGGCGGTTGCGTACTCTGAGCGCGGACACCGATCCCGGGTCGTCTAATGGCAGGACAGTGGGTTTTGGTCCCATCAATGGGGGTCCGACTCCTCCCCCGGGAGCAACGTGTCGCCGATCCCGTCTCCCCAGCACACCGCTGGGGAGATGGGAGCGTGTCCAGAGTACGGTGTCGCCCAGCACGGCCAGCCGAAGGAGCCGCGTGAACGACGCAGCGGAGCCCACCGTCGTCGCGGCGATCGTGCTTGCCGCCGGCGAGGGCACCCGGATGAAGTCGGCCACGCCCAAGGTGCTGCACGAAATCTGCGGCCGCAGCATGCTCGGCCACGTCATCGCCGCCCTGCGCGCCGCGAACCCTGAGCAGCTCGTCGTCGTCACCGGTCAAGGCCGCGACCAGGTCGAGGACTATCTCAAGCAGCTCGACCCCGACGCGGTCGCCGTTTTTCAGCCGTCGCAAGACGGCACCGGGCACGCCGTCCGCCTGGCATTGCAAGCACTCGACGATGCAGCCGCGGCACAAGGCAAGCCACCGCTCGAGGGCACGATCCTCGTCGCGCCCGGCGATACGCCGCTGCTCGCGGCGAACTCGTTGCGTGCGCTCGCCGGCCACCGGGCGAAGACCAAGGTGGCTGCGGTCGTGCTCACCGCCAACGTGCCCGACCCCACCGGCTACGGCCGGATCGTGCGCAACCGGTTCGGCAACCTCGCGCGCATCGTCGAGCACGCCGACGCGAACGAGAACGAGCGCGCCATCACCGAGATCAACTCGGCCGTGTACGCGTTCGACGCGGCCAAGCTGCGCCACGCGCTCGCACAGTTGACCGCGCACAACGCGCAGTCCGAGGAGTACCTGCCCGACGTCGTCCGCATTTTGGCGAAAGCAGGCGACCCCGTCGGCACCGTCGTGATCGACGACTGGCGCGAGATCGCCGGAGTCAACGACCGCGTGCAACTCGCGCAGGCCCGCGCTCACCTGCGCGATCGCCTCGTCACCAATTTCATGCGGGACGGCGTGACGGTGATCGACCCGGCGACAACCTGGATCGACGTCGACGTGGTTCTCGAGCCTGACTCCGTGGTGTTGCCGAACACGATGCTGCTCGGGCGCACCACGATCGCTTCGAGCGCGCGGGTCGGGCCGAACTGCTCGCTTCTCGACACCGTCGTCGAGGCCGGCGCGGTGGTGCGTGATGCGACCTGCGAGGGCGCCTCGATCGGGCCGTCGGCTTCCGTTGGGCCCTATACCTATCTGCGGCCGGGCACCCGGCTCTTGCGGGGGGCCAAGGCCGGCGGCTTCGTCGAGATGAAGAACGCCGTGGTCGGCGAGGACTCCAAGGTTCCGCACCTCTCTTATGTAGGGGACGCGACGATCGGGGAGCGCTCGAACATCGGGGCCGCGACGATCTTCGCCAACTACGACGGGGAGGCCAAGCACGCGACGGTCGTCGGCGACGACGTGCGGATCGGCAGCGACACGATGCTGGTCGCCCCCGTGACCGTCGGCGACGGCGCCTACACCGCGGCCGGATCCGTGATCACCGACGACGTCCCGCCCGGCGCACTTGCCGTTGGCCGTGGACGCCAGCGCAACGTCGAGGGATGGGTGTCAAGGAAGCGACCAGGGTCGGCGTCCGCCCGTTCTGCTGCTCGTTCTGCCACACCTGTCACACCTTCGGGGGGCGACCTACCTTCCGCGTCGCCGACCGACGACAATGGGGTTCCTGACGAATCTTCGGGAGAGCCCTTGTGAGCGGCATCAAGCGGACGGGCGAGAAGACCCTCATGCTCTTCGCCGGGCGGGCGTTCCCCGAGCTGGCGATCGAGGTGGCTCACCACCTCGGCATCGAGCCGACGCCGACCATGGCGTACGAGTTCGCGAACGGCGAGATCTTCGTGCGCTTCGAGGAGTCGGTCCGCGGCTGCGACGCGTTCGTGCTGCAGAGCCACACCGCGCCGATCAACAAGTGGATCATGGAGCAGCTGATCATGGTCGACGCGCTGAAGCGGGCGTCCGCCAAGCGCATCACCGTGGTCGCCCCGTTCTACGGATACGCCCGCCAGGACAAGAAGCACCGCGGCCGCGAACCGATCTCGGCGCGGCTGCTGGCCGACCTCTACAAGGCGGCGGGTGCCAACCGGCTGATGGCGGTCGACCTGCACACCGCGCAGATCCAGGGCTTCTTCGACGGCCCGGTCGACCACCTGTTCGCGCTGCCGATCTTGGCGGAGTACCTCGAGAGCAAGCTCGACACGTCGCACATCACCGTAGTTTCACCGGACGCCGGGCGGGTGCGGGTCGCGGAACGCTGGACGGATCGCCTGAACTGCGGGCTGGCCATCATCCACAAGCGCCACGACGTGATGCGGGCCAATGAGGTCAAGGTGCATGAGGTGGTCGGTGACGTGGCCGGGCGCACCTGCATCCTGGTCGACGACATGATCGACACCGCCGGCACGATTACCAAGGCGGCCGAGGCTTTGATGGAGAACGGCGCTCTCGAGGTTGTGGTTGCCGCTACTCACGCTGTCTTGTCGGGGCCGGCGGTGGATCGGCTGAAGAACTCGCCGATTACCGAGGTGGTCGTGACCGACACGCTGCCGGTTCCTGATGAGCTGCGGTTCGACAAGCTGACGGTGCTGACGATCGCGCCTTTGTTGGCCCGCGCGATTTCCGAGGTTTTCGAGGACGGCTCAGTAACGTCCCTCTTCGACGGCGCCAGCTGAGCGCTCTTGCGTCCGAGTTGGACTCGCGTTCCGGACGTCTCAGCAGAAAGCGTCCAGGGCCGTCCTCCATTCCTCACAATGCAGTTGGGCCGCAATGAGAGTCCGGGGGAAGCGTATCTGTGAGGAATGGGCCGATGGACGGCACCGTTGTGAGGACGGCGCGGCTGACGCGGCTCGAGCGTCTCGATAGCTTTCAGCGCCGGCATCGCGCGGCTGGGCTTCGCGCTCGCGGTTGTCTACAAGTACATCGATGACTCGGGCGGGTATCTCGCTGCGCTGATCGCCTACTACGGATTCGTGTCGTTCTTCCCGCTGCTGCTGCTGTCGACGACCGCTGCTGGGGTTCGCGCTGGCGGGCGATCCGCATCTTCAGCATCAGGTTCTGACGTCGGCGCTGCATCAGTTTCCGGTGGTGGGCAAGCAACTCAGCGACCCGACGCGCATCGGCGGCGGCGCAGTCGGCCTGATCGTCGGCATCATCGGCTCCTTGTATGGCGGGTTGGGTGTTGCGCAGGCGATGCAGTACGCGATGAACACCGCGTGGAGGGTGCCGCGCAATCGGCGACTGAATCCGTTGCGCGGACGCCTGCGGAGCCTGTTGCTCTTGGCGAGCGCGGGACTCGCTGTGCTCGGCCACCACGTTTCTGTCGATCGTCGGAAGCAGCGGCGCCGGGTCGCTCGGGGTCGTGCTGCAGGTCTTTGCGTTGGCCGCGTCGGTGGCGCTGAACGCGGTGGTATTCGTGTTCGTCTTCCGGAAGGCCACCGCGCGGGTGCTTTCGGTGTCGGACGTCTTTCGCGGAGCCGTCGCGGCAGCGCTTGTGTGGCAGCTACTGCAGTCGTTCGGAGTGATCTACGTCGCTTCGGTCGTGAAGAACGCGACCGACACCAACGGGGTGTTTGCCTTCGTTCTGGGACTGATCGCGTTCCTGTATCTGGCTGCGTTGGCGCTGGTGTTGTGCGTCGAGGCCGACGCCGTGCGCCTCGACCGGCTCTGGCCGCGCTCGCTGATGACGCCGTTTACCGACAGGGTCGTGCTGACCGAGGGCGATCGACGCGCCTACACCAGCCAAGTAGAGGTGCAGCAGATGAAGGGCTTCGAGCGGATCGACGTCTCCTTCACCGACCAGCCACCCCTAGCCCCCGCCGCCCGAGTCCGACCCGAGCGACCCCAGCTAGGCCCACCACCCCGCGCGTCCGCCCCGACGCCCTTAGCGCCCAACTGCGCTCCGCTCGCGATTCCTCAAGATGCAGGCGCGCTCCGCAGAGAAGCAGCTCCGGAGTGCCGAGAACGTGTATCTGTCGAGGAGCGCACCTCGAATGTGTCGGAGGAGTCGACGGGCTAGGGCCGTTCGCGGCGTCGAAGAACCTGCACGTGTGAGGAGCGGTCCGCAGCCCACATCTACCGCGGCCGCCACGAACGTTCGCTCGATTAGGAGTCTCCGGATCGTGTCGAAGACGATCGGTGTTGCGCCGCTCAAGCATCGCGACTCGTGGCCCGAGTCGGATCGTGAGCCGGCCCCATCAACGGCGATCGCGGATGGCGTCACTGCGACTGCTGTCTCCGACTGTGAGGTGAGGCTTCGCCGTCGTACTCGACAGCAATCTTGGCTTCTTTGAAGAGCAGGTCGGGGCAACGATGAACCGCGCGACTCGTGGATGTCCATCATTGCATCGGCCGAGGCAGTCCCTCTTCGTCTTCGAAACGTAGACGGCGCTCGAGATTGCCCGAGCCGACCCCGACTTACGCGTCCGATCCTCGGCACCGCCCATCGCGCGGCGACAAGCCCGCCGCTCCCGACGTGAGCAACCTCGAGCATCGCGGCGAGTTCCTCAGAGGTGATGAGCCCCTCTCGCAACATCGTCGTCGCCAACGACCACGCAGTTCTCGGCTGCGAAATCAGCGCCTGCGAGGTCGAGCGAGCGTGCGCGCAGGCGACGTCACCCGCAAGCCGCGCCACTCGATGGACATCGCCCGGGCGCTAGCGCGCGCTCGTATCCCTTCACACCCTTGCCGTCGTGGCGGATTCTTGCGGACGGCTCGACCGTCATTTCGATCCAGGCGTACGTGGTCCGCAGCAGCGGGGCCGCGTAGATGCCGTGACCGCTGTTCGATGACTGAACGCTCCAGTCGGGAACGGCGAGTTGCAGCGCCTCGTATCGCAGGCTCGAGGGTTCTCTCGACTCCTGCCGGCACGTGGATGCCGTACGACAACTCGAGTGAACGCTCGTGGCGGCAGGAGCGAGGACACCACGCGTGCGCGTCCGCATCTTGTCCGCAACGCGTAAGTTGCCGGCGGCAAGTTGAGGTCCGCTCGGACGCAGTGCTCGCCGCTCGATGCAGCGTCGATGCGCTGTGTGGCCGCAACTGTCGAGCGCCGGGCGCATGTGGACGCTCAGGCGCGCTGGTGTGTCTCATGGTGTCCCTCACTGATGCAGGTGCGCTCCGCACAGAAGTCGGCTTCTCCACGCCGGGAGAGATGAATCTCTGCGGAGCTCACCTGACATGTGTGCGGAGTCCGAGCGGCGAAGGGCGGTTCTGCGGGCGGCGGAACCTGAATGTGCTGCGGAATCGAGCGGCGAAGGGCGGTCCCGCAGGCTGGCCAACCCTGAATGTCTGTGCGGAGCCGAGTCGCTGGGGCCTTCGCGCGCGCCCGAGTGCTGGAGCTAGGCCGGTTCGCTTCGCTCACGTGGGAGCGGTTAGACTGACCCACCGCCAACAACGCTTGTTTTCGAGGAGTCCTGTCGTGGCCGAGGTCAGTATTGCCGCCGAGGCGCGGTCCGAGTTCGGCAAAGGTGCCGCTCGCCGCGTACGCCGGGCGCACAAGGTGCCCGCCGTCCTCTATGGCCACGGCACGCCGCCGCGCCACGTCAGCCTTCCCGGCCACGAGCTCAACCGGGCGCTCAAGTCAGCGAACGTGCTGCTCAGCCTCGAAGGTCTCGAAGGCGGCAACGAACTCGCGCTCCCGAAGGCCGTTCAGCGCGACGCGGTCAGTGGCGCAGTCGAGCACGTCGACCTGATCCTGGTTCGCCGCGGTGAGCGCGTCACGATCGACGTCCCGCTGATCGTCACCGGCAACCTGATCCCCGACGGCTTCCTCGACCAGCAGCTCGTCTCGCTGTCGGTTGCCGCCGAGGCCACCCACATTCCGCAGAACATCGAGATCTCCATCCAGGATCTCCAGATCGGCCAGTCGATCCACGCCGGCGACGTCAAGTTGCCCGAGGGCACCACGCTTGAGACCGACCCCGAGGCTGTCGTCGTCCACATCACTGGCGCGCAAAGTGCCGAGTCGTTCGACGCCGAGCTTGCCGAGGCAGAGTCCGAGCTCGCGCCGGCCGCTGTCGAGCCCGAGCCCGAGGTGCCGGTCGAAGGCGACAGCAGGACGATTCCGGGCTCGCGAGTGCCCCGACACCGAGTAGCGCCCCGACACCGAGTAGCGCCCCGACACAGAGAACAGGTAGGCCATGGCGCAGGAACCATGGCTCATCGTCGGACTCGGCAATCCCGGCCCGCAGTACGCCGGCAATCGGCACAACGCCGGCTTCATGGTCGTCGATGTGCTCGCGGCTCGCATGGGTGGCCGTTTCAAAGCCCACAAGCATCGAGCGGACGCCGTCGAGGGTCGTCTCGGGGCAACGCGGGCAATCCTGATCAAACCGAAGACCTTCATGAACGAGTCAGGTGGGCCGGTTGCTGCGCTGCGCAGCTTCTTCAGCGTCCCGATTGCGCAAGTGATCGTCGTCCACGATGAGCTTGATCTTGAAGCTGGCGTCGTACGCGTGAAGCTCGGCGGCGGCGACAACGGGCACAACGGTCTGCGGTCGGTGACGAAATCGCTTGGCAGCAAGGACTATCTGCGGGTGCGGCTCGGTGTTGGTCGGCCGCCGGGGCAGATGGATCCGGCCGATTACGTGCTGCGAGACGTTCCTGCGGCGCAGCGCGAAGATCTTCGAGTTACAGGTCGAGTTAGCCGCAGATGTGGTGGAAAGTCTCGTAAGTCGCGGGCTCGAAGCGACCCAGAATCTTTTTCATCAATCGCCCTGACAGCAGGCCGTTGATGGTCGACACTTACGTATCACGCAGGGCTCGGGGGAGCTCTTCGTAGGGGTCGACGCAGGGTGTAGTGCGGGTGTACGAAGGGGTGGGGTTTAGGCCGCTGTAGGCCAGCGAATTATGCGTTGGGGCGTCGCATCAGCCGAACGGCTAGGTCGGCATTCGGCCATTTGGGTGGTTCTAGCCGACGTCCGTTCACAAAGCGTTTACGGCATCGACATCGAATGTTCCAGGTGGCTAGGTTCTCCTAGAAGCACCTGGTCGGGCTAGCACTACACAGCCCAGGGCCAGTCGCCAAGCCAGCTGGGAACTGGCTCGCACAGGAGGTACGGCCAGAGCAAGACGAACCGCAGGGTCGCGGTTCGGAAGTAATCGCGCGGGGGGGCCCGCCGCGATCGTGATTGTGGTGGGGGGCACTGCGCTGTGACTGACCTTATCGACAAGCCGGCATCGAATCTTGAGCCCAGGCTGTACCGCGACCGCCTCAGTGTCATTGAGAGCGGTCAGCAGACATGGCCCATGGTCGAGCGACGCATGGCACCTCGCAGGCGTGAAGAATCCGCCCGCCTTGACGACCGCCGGGTTACCGAGCTGCCGACCCAGTCGACACAGCCGAACCTGAAGCTGGTTGTCCCCGAAACCGACGGTCGTGCGGACGGTCGGCGCCGCCCGCACGACCGCCATATTCGCCGCTACCGCACTACCGCCGTCCTGATTGACGTCGTTGCTGCCTCTGTTGGCGCCGTCGTCGCTCAGATCGGCCGGTTCGGTATCGCGCCGAGCGACAAGGCGCTCGTCTACTGGTGGGGCAGCCTGGCGCTGCCGATCCTGTGGGTGCTCGCCGTGCTGATCAGCCGGGCGTATGAGAACCGGTTCCTCGCCTCGAGCGCTGAGGAATACCGCCGGGTGATCAACGCGGCAGTCGGCCTCATCGCCGGTATCGCCGTCGTCTCCTACTTGATGAAGACCGAGTTCGCTCGCGGCTACGTCGTGCTGGCGCTGCCGATCACGCATGGCGATCTCGCTGCTCGGCCGCTACATGGCACGCCGCCGGCTGCGCCGCGCTCGTCAAGCAGGGCAAGTACCTCCAGGATGTCTTGGTCGTCGGCCACGAGTGGGCCGTGCTCGACCTGGTCGCCGAGCTGCGCCGCAACCCTGACAGCGGCCTGAACGTCGTCGGTGCTTGCGTGCCTGGCGGTCGCGGATCGCGTCAGATGGCCGACATGGAGGTGCCGGTCATCGGTGACCTCAACCAGGTCGTCGAGTCGGTCAAGCGTGTTGGCGCTGACGTGCTCGCCGTCACCACCTGCGTCGAGTTCGGCGGGCCTGAACTGCGCCGTGTTTGCTGGGCGCTGGAGAACAGCGACGTCGAGATCGTCGTCGCGCCGGCACTGATCGAGGTCGCCGGCCCTCGCCTGCACATCCGGCCGGTCGCGAAGCTCCCGCTGCTGCACGTCGAGAAGCCTGAGCTCACGGGTGCCCGCCGGGTCATGAAGAACGTGTTCGACCGCAGCTCTGCCGCTTGCCGCGCTGCTGCTGTTCGCGCCGCTGATGATCGGCGTCGCGCTGATGATCCGGTTCACCTCACGCGGTCCGGCGCTGTTCCGCCAGACGCGTGTCGGTTCGCAGGGCAAGCCGTTCACGATCTACAAGTTCCGCTCGATGTACTCCGACGCCGAGGCCCGGCTCAACGAGCTGCAGGCCCAGAACGAGCGTCGCGAGGGGCTGCTGTTCAAGATCAAGAACGACCCACGGATCACGCCCATCGGCCGGATCCTGCGTCGCTACTCGATCGACGAGCTGCCGCAGCTGATCAACGTGCTGAAGGGCGACATGTCCCTGGTCGGCCCGCGGCCGCCGCTGCCCGTCGAGGTCGCGCAGTACAGCGACGACGTCCGGCGCCGGCTGCTCGTGCGGCCTGGTGTCACGGGTCTTTGGCAGATCAGCGGCCGCTCCGATCTTGAATGGGTCGAATCCGTTCGGCTCGACCTGCGCTACGTCGAGAACTGGTCCCTGATCTACGACTTCGAGATCCTCTGGAAGACCTTTAACGCGGTATTGCGGGGCGCGGGTGCTTACTAAAGACACCCATCTCGCGCGCCGAGGTGTTGGTGGTAAAGCTGTCGGTGGTCAGGCTAGGGTCGATGCATTCGCAGAGCGGGGAAGCATGAGCGCCAGGGTTGGCAGGGTTGGTTACGCCCCGGGCGTGTACGACCTCTTCCACGTCGGGCACCTCAACATCCTCAAGCACGCTCGCAGTGAGTGTGACTACCTGATCGCGGGCGTCGTCTCTGACGAGATGGCGCTGCTCGCGAAGGGCCGCACACCGGTGGTGCCGCTGCCTGAGCGTCTCGAGATCGTGCGGAGCCTGCGCTACGTCGACGAAGCCGTAGCCGAGGTTGTGCCGGAGAAGCTCGAGACCTGGAAGACGGTCGGCTTCGACATCATCTTCAAGGGCGACGACTGGCGCGGCACGCCCAAGGGCGACAAGTTGGAGCGTGATTTCGCCGCAGTCGGCGTCGAGGTCAAGTACTTCCCCTACACGGCCCACACCTCTAGCACTCAGCTTCGGCAAGTGCTCGACATGCTCTTTGCTGAAGTTTCCTGAACTTTTACACCCTGCGGGTGTCACGCTTCCTTCATGTCCGGGGGCGCATGGTCGAGAATGATCTCGGAGCGTACCTCGACGTCTCCGGCTAGGAAGGGTTGACACATGGAGCGGAGCCGCTATTTCGCGGCCCTGTACCGGCGATGGTTCGTGGTCGTCCTAGTCGGGTTGCTTGGCCTTGGTTTGGCCGCCGCCCTCACGTCCTCGAGCGCCGCGAAGTATCGGGCGAGCACGTCACTGTTCTTCTCGGTGTCAGGCGCCTCGTCGGTGAGCGACCTCTCGCAGGGCGCCGCGTACACCCAGAACTTGATGCCGTCGTTCAGTGCGCTCGCGACGACCGCACAGGTGCTTGACCCGGTTGCCCGGCAACTCGGCCTGCACAAGACCGACTCGCAGCTCGCCGCCATGATTAAGACGAAGACCGCGACCGGCTCCGTGATTCTGCAGATCTTCGTGACCGACTCGTCGGCGTCAGAGAGCGCGGCGATCGCGAACGCAGTTGCTGCCCAGCTCGCGAAGTCGGTCGGCACGCTGTCGCCCGCGGTCACCCAGGGCGGCCAGAAGCAGCTCAACGCCACGGTCGTCGCGCAAGCGCCGGTGCCGCGCGAGCGGGTTGCTTCGTCCGGCAAGAAGACGAAGTATGCCGAAGGCTTGCTCGGCGGCCTGATCATCGGCGCGCTCCTGGTGCTCGGGCGCGAGCTGATCGACACCCGGGTGCGCAACGAGGAAGAACTGCAGATGGTCACGGGCGCGCCTTTGGTGGGCCGGATTACCGCAGCGCGTCGGCCGTTGCTTCTCGGTGACAGCGAGGGGCGTTCCGGTGAGGCATTCCGCGCCCTGCGAGCGAACCTTTTTGCGATCGGCGGGTCTGGTAGGCAGGGCGTGAAATCCGTGGTGGTCGCAGGGTCTGCTCCTGGCGACGGTTCGACGACGACGGCGATCAACCTCGCGCTGGTCGCTGCCGAGACCGGCCTTCGGGTGCTGCTCATCGAGGCCGACATGCGTCGTCCAACTGCGGCGCGCTACCTCAACCTGCGTGAAGCCCCTGGCCTCGTTGCGGTGCTGGCCAATCGTGGGTCGCTCGTCGGCGCCGTCCAGACGTTGACCGGTTACGGCGTCGACGTCGCTGCCGGCTGGTGGCACCCCAGCGAACCCTGGTGAGCTCATCGGGTCGAGCCGAGATGGCCGAGCTCATCGCGACCGTCACCAGCGATTACGACTTTGTGGTCATCGATGCGGCCGCGATCTTGACGTCGACCGACGCCGCCGTGCTCGCGCGCTACACCGGCGGCGCGATCGTGGTGGTCGATACCCGCAGCACGAAGCGCCGGCAGCTTGCCGATGCGACCGCGTCGCTGCACCGGGCGGGCGCCACGCTGCTCGGCATCGTCTTGAACAAGGCCGACCTCAGCGCTGCAGTTCGGTCGGTGCGCAGCTTGCGCCGCGCTCGACCACCGGCGGTACAGCCGGGTCACCCGAAGGTGCCGCTGAGCAGCCGGTCGACTCCTGTCGCTACCCGCGCGGGTGCCTCTGGGGGTGGCGCGTCGGCGGGTAGCGCCGCTGCGGGCCAGCCCGGCGATCCACGGCGCGGGCCCGGGTCCTGACTGAAACGGCGGGATCCCTCATGGACGCACGCCGGTTCTGGCACGCCGTTGCCCACCGCTGGGTCGTTCTCTGCACTTCTCTTGATCCTCGGGCCGGTGATCGGGGCTGTCGTCGCAGTCGAGTTGCCGGTGCACTACCGAGCCACCACGGCGGTGCTCATTTCCGGCGACCACATCGGGTCGATCGACGATCTCGGCGCCGGCAGTGCAGCTTGCGGTCAACGCTGCGCCGTCGTTCGCCGCACTCGTGACCTCACCCGCCGTGCTGTCTCCGGCCATCACCACGCTCGGGCTGAACAGTTCGCCCGATCAGCTCGCGCCCGACATTCGGGTAACGGTGGCGCTGGCCAGCAGCACCGTGACCATCAGCGTGACGTCGACCAGTCGCGCCGGTGCCGCGGCGCTCGCGAACGCGGTCGCCGACCAGTTCGCACTGCTTGTGCCGAAGCTGTCGCCGACCATTGAAACTGCTCCGGCATTCAAGGCGACGAAGATCGAGGCGGCTTACCCGCCGGCGTCCGATACCGGCCTTCGGGTCGGCGGCGGTATCGGCATCGGGTTGTTCGCGGCGCTCGCGCTGTGCTGGGCGATCGTTGCCGCTTACGCGGGCAATCCCGTCGATCGACCGGCGCGAGGTTGCTGTACGCGCGCCACCGCCGTGCCAGTGGTGGGCACGATTCCGACGGTGCGGCCGCAAGGCTCCCGGTTCTGCCGGCTCTGAGCCCGACCGCGACCGCGCCGTCGTCGACCACGGTTGCCGCGTTGGCGCCTCGGGTGCAGTGCCTGATGGTCGTCGTCGCCGCGCTCCGGCGATGGCCGCACGCGCACCGCGGTGAACATGGCGATGGGTGCTGCGCAGTCGTCGCGCAGCGTGCTGTTGGTCGACGCCGATCTCAGCGAGCCCGACGTCGCACGGCTCCTCGATCTCGATGAATCTGCTGGCCTGAAAGGGATTCTGGCCGGGACGGCGAGCTTCGCGGACGTCGTGCAGCCGGTCGGCAGTGATGGCCTGCACGTCATCACCGCGGGCAGCATGCGTGCAGGCAGCACGCCGCGCGGCATGGGACACCCGCTCCTCGCATCGATCGCGATGGCCCGGTTCCTCGCCAATGCTCGAGAACGCTACGACCTCGTCGTGATCGACACCCCGCCGATGTTCATGTCGAGCGATTCGCTCACCCTCGCCGCGCAGGTCGACGGCATCGTCGTCGTCGTTGATGCGCGCCGCACCCGGCAGCGGATGCTGACCGCGTCGCTTCGCCGCCTGACGATCGCCGGTGGTTCGGTCGTCGGCATCGTGCTGAATCGCGCGTCGCCGCCAGTGCAGCTTCCGCACCTTCGGCGCCTGACGCCGGCCTCAAACGGTTGGCGGGCGTGTGAGCGCGCAACAGGCCGTCGCAGCGGCCGTGGCATGTCGATCTCGATCGGCCGCCGCGCACAGCCGCAGCTCGACCAGGCCGTCGTCTTGATGGTGATCACCTGGCTGCGCCGTCGTCCTGCCTCGGTTCGTGCAGAGCCTCACCGCGCCCAAGCACGCGGCGCTGGTCAACGACGCCATTCCGTACTCGTCGACGACCGCGTTGTTGAGCCACCTGCTGACACTGGCCGTGATCGGCTGGTGCGTGGTCGTCGTCGCCTCGCGAGCTGGCCGACCTGCCGACCGATCGCCGCCGCGTACTCGTCATCTTGCTGGCGCCCTGGATCTATCTGATCACCCGCGATCTCTACGCCGGCGTCCACCTGCATCTGCAGGATCTTGAGTACCCGGCGATCATCATTGCGGTCTGGGTGTTGCGGCCGCCGCTTCGCAAGCTCGTCGCTACTCGGGTATCTCGCGCGCAGTGTTGGCCGTCGATCAGCGTGCTGATGGGCGTTTTCCTTACGTCGAAGGGCATTTACCACGCGAGCAACGGCGACCTCGTTCCGCTCGACAAGAAGATCCTGCCCTGGGGAATCCTGGTCGGTCCATTGACCTCGGAAAACAACCTCGGCCAAGCGCTCGTGCTCGGCCTGCCACTGATCGGCCTCGCGCGAAATCGCATCGTTCGGCTCGCCGTCATTCTCCTGACGGCCTACGCCATCGTCTGGACGGCGTCCCGCTCCTCGATTGCGGCGCTGGCGGTCGGCGGCCTGATTGCACTCGCGCTTCAAGTGCCCGGGCGCAGGTTGCGGCAGGTCGTTGCGGCCGTGCTGCTGCTGGCCGCAGCGTCTCGTCATGATCGCGATCCCGGTGTCGACGTCCGACGGCACTGCCTTCACCAATCGCGGCTACATCTGGATCACCAGCCTGCGCGCGTGGTCGCAGCACCGTGTTTTCGGTCTCGGCAGCCAGTAGTACTCGTCGCTGGCGAAGTACGAAGAAGGCCTTGGGCGGCCAGGCGTTCCACGGGCACAACACCTTCGTGCAGATGGTCGTGATGGGCGGCGCGGTCGGCCTCGTCCTTGTTGCCGCGATGGCCATCGTCTCGCTCGGGTCTGCGGTCCGCTGGGTCGGTCGCGGCGTGAACGTGCCGGCGGTACTGCTCGGCACGTTCTTCGTGTCGGCGACGCTCGAGTGGTCATTCGGGTTCTACGACCGCGACTTCCTGCTGGCCGTCACCGTGCTGCCGCTGGCGATGATCCTGTTCGCGCCGAGCCACGCGCGGCGGGCGACGACAGCTCGAGCTTCGAGCGGCGTCTAGGTGCTGACGACCAGGCCGAGCACTTGCACGCGAGCCACGCGTAGCGTCGCGAGCGAGTCGCCGAGAACGCCGCGGGTTTCCTGCTTGGCAAGGACGACAACGGCGCGGTCAGTGAGACGCGCCATCGCCAGGCCGTCGGCCGTGGCGAACGGCGGCGCATTCACGATCACGAGGTCGTAGCGCTGCGCGGCGCGGTGGAGCAGCGCCCGCATCTCGTCGGAGTCGACCAGCCCGGTCGGGTCGAGCGGCGTCGGTCCGGCGGCCAACACGTCGAGCCCGTGCTCGCCAACACGCTGGGTGGCCTGCTCAAGGGTCACGTCTCGCTCGCAGCACGCCGACGAGCCCGGCGGATGTCGGGAGGCCAAGGCGATGCGCCGACCGATGGCTGGTGCAGGTTGGCGTCGATGAGCAACACCCGCTGCGGCGTGCTGGTCTGCGCAACGGCGAGGCCGGCCGCCAATCGCGCCGACAGCGTTGGGTCGCCGCCCGACGTGATCGCCACCGAGCTGAACGTTCGCGTCTGTAGCGGCGGGAACAGCCGCAGCTGCAGCTCCTGCAAGCTGTCGGCCCATCGCGTCGCTGCACCGCTTTGCCGGCATCGTCGCGGGCATCGTGACGGTGCCGACAACGGCGACGCCGCCGAGCGCTTCGAGCTGCCGCCGCCGCAGTGCGCGAGCTGCTCGCGCGTCGAGCGCTATTGCTGCGAGCGCACCGACGATCGCGCCGAAGAGCAGCGCGATGATCAAGTTGAGCTTTGTACGCGGGACGGCGGGGGAGTTGCCCGCCGCAGCCGGATCGACGGTCGTCGCGACGACGGTCGCGGTGCCGTTGTCGACCTTCGGGGCCAAGCTTGGCGACGGTTTTCGACAGCTGGGCGGCGACCGCGGCCGCAATCGCGATGGCGCTGCTCGCGCGACGACGAAGCCACGGTGATGTCGACGATCGGCGTGTTCAGCGGCGCCTGTGCGGTGATGTCGATCAGCCAGCTTGTCGGGCGTGGTCGTGAGGTTCAGCTGCTGGATGACCGGGTTCAACACGATCGGCAGCGTCGCGAGTTGTGCGAACGTGCGTACCTGCGTTTGCTGGTAGGTGAAGCCCCTGCTGCGGGTGCCAGCGTTGTCACTGACGCTGACTGAGAAGAACACGCCGGCATGCGCCTCGTAGCGGGGCGTGGCGTTGTAGGAGTAGAGCGCCGTGCCGATCACCGAGAAGGCGATGACGGCCATGATGGTCAGCCATCGCGCGCGAAGGATGGACAGGTAGCTGTCGATACTCACAGTGATCATGGTAGGCCAAATCGCCTGAGTACCAGGCCAGAATCAGCTCGTTCGGACGGGTGAACTCAGTCGCCCACTTGGCTTTAAGACACAGCCGAACGGGGCCTCAAGTCTGGGCCCGTCGAGGGCGGCCAATCCTGTCGAAGCTGCCGTTGGTGCCTCGCCTGCTCCGGTAGTCTTGGTTACGTTCGGTCGAGCGTGGCGCATGCGCGGTTGCGGTGGCGAGGGGGGCTAGGTGTTGGACGAAGCCCCCGCTGGCGTGCACCCTGATTGGTACCTCCCGCTGCCAGATTTCCGCCTTCCGTTCACGGCGTATTACGCCAACGACCTGACCCACGAGGGCAAGGCCGCGGCAGCAACGGCAGTAACGGCAGTAACGGCACGCCAGCAACGGTCATGGCAGCGCATCGTCGTCCGGTGATGTCGCGGTGCTCACCGAAGTCTTCACCGAGATGCTCCTCGACTATGGCGACACGCGATCGCTCCCGCCGCTGACCGAGTTCGCTGATCTCCCTGACCCGCTTGACCCCTCGCGCCACGAACCGGTCGAGCCGCCCGAACCGGTCGGCCGACGAACGTGGCGCAACTGTCAGGCGACCTCGTTGACGAGCCGATGGCGACAGCCGGCCGGCGGCCTGGGTAACGCAGCCGCGCGCGGCACCGGCATCACCTTGGCGATGCAGGGCGTGCGGTTCGTGTTGCAGTTCTGCTCTCTCGTCGTGCTGGCGCGGCTGCTCACGCCGTCCGACTTCGGCATTGTCGCGATGGTGACAGCGATCGTCGGCATTGCCGACATCCTGCGTGACTTTGGTTTGTCGTCGGCAGCGATTCAGGCGAAGACGCTGAACAACGCCGAACGGTCGAACCTCTTCTGGGTGAACGTCGGCATCGGGTGTGCGGGTGCGTTCGTCATCTTGCTGTGCACGCCGCTGATTTCGCGCCTGTACGGCGAGCACAAGCTGGCGCCGATCATCTTTTCCCTTGCGTGGGTGCTGATCATCAGTGGCGTCAACACGCAGTTCAACGCCGAGCTCAGTCGCAGCCTGCGCTTCAAGGCGCTCGCGTTCGCCGACATCGGCGCGCAGGCGCTCGGCGTCGCCGCGGCGATCACGGTCGCCGCTCTCGGCGGTGGCTACTGGGCGATCGTCGTGCAGCAGATCGTCGTGGCCGTCATGACGCTGACCTTCAACATGGCCGTCTGCCGCTGGCGTCCGGGGCTGCCTCGGCGCTCGGTGTCGATCACTCGGTTCTTCCGCTTCGGCGGCGGCGTGTTCGGTACGCAGATCATCAACTACGCGACCAAGAACGTCGACAACATCGCGATCGGTGCCTACTGGGGCGCCGGGCCGTTGGGTCTGTACAGCCGGGCGTACCAGTTGCTGATGACGCCGCTCGCGCAGATCAACGCACCGCTCACGCGCGTCGCGCTGCCGGTGCTGTCGCGGGTGCAAGAAGACGACGTCGTTTACGCGCGCTACCTGAAGAAGGCGCAGCTCGTCGGGTGCTACTTGACCGCCACGGTGTTCGCGATGTGTGCGGCGCTAGCTCATCCCGCTCGTTGCGGTGCTCTTCGGACACAAGTGGCTCGGCGTCGCGCCGATCTTCGCGCTGCTGTCGATCGGCGGCGTTTTCCGGTCGATCTCGCAGATCTCCTACTGGATCTTCCTGTCGCGCGGCAAGACCGGCCAGCAGTTCAAGCAGTACCTCGTCACGCGGCCGTTCATGATCGGCATCATCTTGGCCGGCCTGCCGTGGGGGCCGAAGGGTGTCGCGATCGGTGCCTCGATCGCGTACTTCCTGGACTGGGCGATCTCGCTGTGGTGGGTCGGCCGGGCCGCTCACGTCGACAGTCGGATGCTGTTCCGCAACGCCTTCCGGTCGCTGTTCCTCGTCAGCGCGCCGTGTGGAGTTGTGGCGTTCCTCGGCACGCTGCTCGTCAGCCAACCGATCGCGCAGCTCGCGGTCGCCGGCGTCCTCGCGATCGCCTACGTTGCGGTGCTGATCGCCGTGGTGCCGACCGTGCGTGACGACGCCCAGATGATCCTGTACTTCGTGCGGCGCTCGATCGGTCGGGCGAGCCGAAGCCGAAGCCGCGGCACCGCGCGCCGCAGGTCCAGCTCCTGTTCACCAGGCAGCCGTAGCACGAGTTACGGGCGTTGGCTCGCTGACGCGTGACGTGACGTCGGTGACCCATCCGGTTCGTCCACGCTTGATTCGCCACGTGGCGAGCAGATCGGCGGACTTTTGGATGGCCCAGTAGGTGAGCTGGTCGACGCTGGTGGCCCGAGCGAGCCGCGACTTCGGGATCGCGTCGGTGGCTCGTAGGCGTGATAGTGCGCGTCGGGCCAGCGCCCCGAGGCTGCTTTGCGCATCGCCGCGACCTGTCGGGTGCCGATAACGATGCGAGCGCGTCGCCGCAAGTGGGGCCGTAGCGTGCGGGGCGGAAAGACGGTGAACGTTCCTGCACTCGTCACCCGCTCGTCGCGAGCGAATTGTGCGCGCGCCCATGTGTCGTCGGCCATCGTGTCGGGCAGCGCGGTGATGCGCTCCAGCCCTGCGGCGTTGACCACGAACACGCCGGCACCGATCACTCCGGCGGTGATGTACGGCTGCGACAACCACACCGCGTAGTAGCGACGCACGGCACGACTGCAGTTGGTGAGGTTGACGTCGATCTGGGGTGCCCCAATGAGCGGCTGCGGGCCCTCGAGCGCCGTGGCCAAGCCCTCGATCGCATCGGTGCTGAGAACGACATCAGCATCGACCACGGCGATGAACGCGGCGTTGTCGGGGACGGCCGCGAATGCGGTCCGAATCGCCTCGGGCTTCGATCCTTGTGTGATCTCAATGAGCCGAATCCGCGAGTCGGCGGCTGCGTGCGCGCGCACGATGTCGACGGTGCGGTCACTGCAACCGTTGGCCACGACCATGATGTCGAGCTCACACGTGGTGACCTGGCTGCAAAGGTTGCGCAGGGAGCGTTCGATGACTGCTTCCTCGTTATGCGCAGGCACCACGATCGTGAACAGGCCTTTACTCATGATGGACGCCGGCGGTATTCGCTGTAGGCGTACCCGTACGCACCGCTCACCATGCCGATGCCACGCGCGGCGGTACGCAAGCCTCGTGCGCGCCTGGCCGTGTTGCGGGCCACGAACCCGACGCAGTACTGCGAAGTACCTGACGCCGTGCGCAACAGACCACGGCCAGTCAGCCGAGCTCGCACCAACGACCGGTCGACAACCGAAGGAGAGAGCTTGATCGACGTCCGGCTCCATGAGTTGCCGCTACGCAAGCGCACGCAACAGCACCCACCTGCGGGTCAGGCGCTCCATCGGAACCTGGTCGATCGACGATCGCCTCGTCACACCACACCAGCTTGCCGCCGCGCTGGTGCAGCTCGCGAGTGAAGAGCGTGTCGCTGACCACCGCTGAGACCGAAGCCTTCGTCGAAGCGCAGACCGAACGCGCGCACCTGGCGCAGGTCGAGCAGCAAGTTGTTGGTCGCGGCCACATCGATCTTCGATCCCGACGGCAGCCGGCGACGGTCGAAGAACCGGCCGGCCTTGATCCACGGATCGGGCTCGGCCGCGTACTCGGAAATCACCGGACCGACGACGGCCGCGCTCGCCGTCCGGTCATGAACAGTTCGAGCATGGACTGCAGCCACGTCGGCATTCGGCCACTCGTCGTCGTCGATGAAGATGAGCAAGTCGTCAGCTCGCAGGCTTCGTCGAGCGCACGATTGCGGGCGGCCGCGATGCCCGGCCGTGGTTCGTGCACGTAGCGCACCGCGTCAGAGTTCAACGTCTCGACACGACCGCTGCACCGCTCGCAGCCGGGTCGTTGTCGATGACGAGCACCCGCGCCGGCGCGGCCCGCGCTTGCCGCGTCAACTCGGGCAACAACAGCGGCGAGTTCAGCCGGACGACGGTAGGTCAGCACCGCGACGACCACCGAGCAGCGGGTGCGAGTGGATCGCCACCGACAGCCTGGCGGTGGGCCAGGCTGTCGGTGGCAGAACTGGAGTCGTGGCGTCACGAACGAACATCCCATCACGATGACGAACAGCTAGTAGGTCAGAACGTTAGTGGGTCGGACCGGCCCAGAAAGCGCTGAACGATGCCGTCTCAGGTGCGTTGGTGGCGCTGCCGGACAGGTAGGCCAGCACCCCAACCGCGCCGGCGACCTGCAGGATCGAGGTGCTGTCGGTCGTGGTCGCCTGCCAGGTGGCCGGCTGAGTCGTGCCGGTCGCCCAGACCATCGAGCTCATGGTCGTCGGCGACGTGCCCGTCACCTGCAGCCGCACGTTCAGCACCATGCCCGGCGTGTAAGTAACGCCAGGCACGACGACCGACTTCAGCGCCGTTTCGGTGCCGCCGACGACCGACTCGAGCACTTCGGTCACCACGCCGGTCGACGCGAACTTCAGCTTGACCCGGTAGTCGCTGGTCGAGCTGATGCGCCGGCCGATCACGGAGACGTACGTGCCGCCGCCGGTCTGCGCCTTGTTCAGCGCAACGCCGACGCCGCACTTCGGTGTCGGTCGACGTCACGCGAGGTCAGTGACGACGCACGCACTCATGCCCGCCGTTGCCAGGTTGATGTTGCCGACGCCGCCGATCCGACGGAGAAGTTGGCAGCCCCACCGGAGATGGTCCACGCGCCACCGGTGTCAGCCGTGCCCCAACCACCGGTCACCGTGCGGCCGAACGAGTCGGTCGCGAACGGTGTGATCGCGCCCTGCGCGGCGACCGTGATCGGGTTGGTGACCGTGCCGGTAGCGCCCTGGTTGTCGGTGACCGTCAGCGTGACGCTGTACGTGCTGCCGGCCGCGTACGTGTGGGTCGGTGCAACGCCGGTGCCGGTCGAACCGTCGCCGAAGTTCCATGCGTACGACGCGATGGTGCCGTCGCTGTCGCTGGAGGCTCCTGCGTTGAAGCTTGCAATCAGATTGGACGACGAGGAGCTGAACGCCGCGGTCGGCGGAGTGTTGCTGCCGCTGACGTGGGTCGGACCGGCCCAGTAGGAGCTGAACGATGCGTTCTCGGGTGCGTTGGTCGCGCTACCCGACAGGTAGGTGATGAGCGAGACAGCGCCGCCGACTTGCAGGCCGGCCGTGCTGTCGGTGGCAGTTGCCTGCCACGTGGTGGCTGCGTGGTGCCGTCCGCCCAGACCATCGAGTTGAGGGTCGTCGGCGACGTGCCCGTCACCTGCAGTCGCACGTCGAGCAGCATGCCCGGGGTGTAAGTAACACCAGGCACGTGACCGACTTCAGCGCGGTCTCGACGTTGTTCGTGACTTGCTCGAGAACCTCGGTGACGACGCCGGTCGAGGCGTACTTCAGCTTGACCCGGTAGTCGGTCGTCGCGCTGATGCGCCGGCCGACGACGGAGACGTACGTGCCGCCGCCGGTCTGCGCCTGCGTTCAGCGCAACTCCGACCCGCACTTCGGTGTCGGTCGACGACACGCTCGCCAGAGCTGCGGACGGGCTGCTACCAGCCGTTGCGAGCTTGATGACGCCGGTGCCGCCGCCGACGGAGAAGTTCGACGCTCCACCGGTGATCGTCCATGCGCCGCCGCTGTCAGCGTTGCCCCAACCGCCCGCCACTGTGCGAGCGAACGAGTCGGTCGCGAACGGCGTGACCGCACCCTGCGACACGGTGATCGGGTTGGTGACAGTGCCGGTCGCGCCCTGGTTGTCGGTGACGGTCAAGGTGACGTTGTAAGTAGCGCCGGTTGCGTAGGTGTGGTTCGGCGTCGCGCCGGTGCCGGTCGAACCGTCACCGAACGTTCCACGCGTACGACGCGATGGTGCCGTCGCTGTCGACCGAGCCGCCACCGTTGAAGCTTGCCGTCAGGCCCGCCGCCGCTGACGTGAATGCCGCAGTCGGAGGCGCGTTGGAGACGGTGACGCTTTGCTGCATCGTGCCGATGCCACCACGGTTGTCGGTGACCGTCAACGTGACGAGGTAGGTGTTGCCGGCCGCGTACGTGTGGCTCGGGTTGACACCGGTGCCCGTGCTGTTGTCACCGAAGTTCCAGGCGTACGACGCGATGGTGCCGTCGGTGTCCTTCGACCCACTCGCGTCGAACGTCGCGGTGAAGTTCTTCGACGTCGCCGTGAATGACGCCGTCGGAAGAATGTTCACTGCGGCGACCGTGATCGGGTTGCGTGACCGTGCCGGTCGCACCTGAGTTGTCGGTGACGGTCAACGTCACGTTGTAGGTGCCGCCGGTTGCGTAGGTGTGCGTCGGGCTTCACGCCGGTGCCGGTCGAGCCGTCACCGAAGTTCCATGCGTACGACGCGATGGTGCCGTCGATGTCGCTGGAACCCGTGGCGTCGAAGCTGGCGATCAGAGTTGTTCGCCGACGACGTGAACGACGCCGTAGGCGCAACATTCGCTGCACCGTTGCCCTTGGCGAACTGGTCGGCGACCTGCGCGGCTGACAGCTCGCTGGTGTAGACGGCTGCCTCGTCGATGGAGCCGGCGAAGTAGCTGCTCGTCGGCTGGCCCGGCCATGAGGCGAGGTTGTCGCCGCCGACTCGCCAGAACCCGTTGTAGGACTGCGAGCCGGTGACCGCGCCACTCGCGACGAGCGCGCCGTCGACGTACAGCTTCATGCCGTCGCTGGCCTGAGTAGCGACCATCTGGTGCCACTTGCCGTCGTTGTAACTGGCTCGAGCTGGTGATCGACGTTGGTGACGCCGGTGTAGGTGCCGAACGACAGCTGCCCGTTGTTGAGCATGTACACGTGGCGGTCGTAGCTACCGCTGTTGCCAGTCGCCGAGCTGCCGAAGCCGATGAGCTTGCCACCGGTCGTGGTGGTCGTCTTGAACCACAACTCTTCGCTGTAGACGCGTCGGGCCAGGCACCGCCGACGTCGTCGACACGAGCGCCGTTGGTGCCGTTCATCGTGACGGCCGTGTCCGTCGTCCCGGTGATGGCGCCTGGCGGTGCCGAACGTGACGCCGCCGGAGTAGTTGCCGTTGTTGCCGTTCGGCGTGACGTCGTGTGCGACCGGTGCCGGACGACTCGTCGAGCCGCCAGTAGAGGTTCGGTGACGAGTCGTAGATCGCTCGCACCGTAAGTGTCGGTCGGGACGCGAGCCAGCCGCCGTCCGACCGCTTGCGTTGTAGTGGTTCGCGATCTGCGCGGTGGTCAACGGTGTCGAGTAGAACGCGACGTCGTCGAGCGAACCGTTGAAGTTGACGTTCGACGGCTTGTTCGCGAAGCCGCTCAACGTGTCACCGCCGAGGCGCCACCAACCCTGGTAGTTGACTGCCGTGTGGTGACCGCAGCGTTCTGTGCGACCTGCTTCGAGTCGACGGAGAGCGACATGCCGCCGCTGCCGAGGCTGGCGACGAAGTAGTGCCACTGGCCGTCGTTGAAGCGAGCCGGTGCTGGTGATGGTGGTCTTCGCGCCGGCATCCTCGGTGCTGCCCGAGATGACACCGAACGCGAGCTTGCCGGCGGTGGTCATGTAGACGGTGCGGTCTGCGCCATTGCCGCTGGTGCCGGCCTGCGTGTCACCGAAGCCGATGATCCGGCCGCCGGTGGTGCTGGTCGTCTGGAACCAACCTTCGAGCGAGAAGGAGTTCGGCGCGACCTGGCTCATACGGGTGCGTGATGATCGCCGTCGCGGTGCCGTTGAAGGTCGTGGCCGTGTTGGCGTCGCCGTTGATTGCACCAGGCGTGCCGCGGGTGACGCCGGCGCCGACGATGCCGTCGGAGAAGCCGGCCCAGTCGTAGGCCGTGGCGCCCGACTTGCCTCGCCCAAGCGCCAGTACGTGCTCGGCGCGTCGTTGATGATGGTCTGCGCGTACGGGCTGACCGTGTTGGCCGTCGGAGTGAAGAGCACGGTGTCGCCGGCGACCTGGTTGCCCAGCGGGTCAGTGACATAGATCCGGTACTTGTACGACTGCCCGTTCACGAGACCGGTGTCGGTGAAACCAAGCATCGGACGGTTGAAGAACGTCGAGTTCACCGTGGTGGTGAAGACCGGGTGCGCGGTGTTGCTGTCACGCACGACCTTGTACGTCAGCGCGGTGTTGTCCTGGTCCCAGTTGGCCTGGAACGCAACACGTGCCGTACCTGAGGTGATGGACGTGATCGTCGGGATGAACTTTCCGCCGGTGACCATCGGACCCATCTTGTTCGGGGCGATCGCACGAACCGCGAAGCGCGCCAAGCCCTGCTGGCCGATGCCGTTGACGGTCGGGAACTCGCCACCCTCGACGACGTACTGCCCGTTGCCGGTGATGCTCCACGCGGCCTGCGTCTGGCCGGTGTAGGTGCCGTCGGTCAGCGTCGGGTACCAGTCGAGCTGCTCGGGTGCCGGGGTGCCACCGAAGTCGGCGTACGCAGCTTGCGTGTTGTGCAGCAAGGTGCCGGCGACGGCCGTCGAGAACGCCTGCGAGTGGTGAATCGTCCACGGGTTGGTCTGCGAGAACGCGCCGGGCACGTCGTCGCAGTAGTGCTGGTGGCCGACTTCGTACAGCGCGTTGCCGTCGGAGTAGGTGGAGTAGGTGTCGCCGTGGCAGTCCTCGATCCAGCGGATCGCGCCGGTCGACGGGTCGGCTGAGAAGACACCTTCAAGGTTGCCGCCGGAGCCGAAGACGTAGCCGCCGCCGTAGATGTTGGTGCCGTCGGTCGAGAGCGTGTCGATCGCCGCGTTGGCGCCGGCGTCCTTCACTGTCGAGTTGGCTGCCCACGGCAGGTTCGCGCCGGTGATCGGGTCAACCGCACCCATGCCGTATTCGGCTGCGCCGTTGATCTGGGTGAACGCCCCGCCGACGATGATCTTCGACTGGTCGGGCGCCATCACCATCGCCTGCACACCGTCATTGGCGGACGGCGCCCAGCTGAGCAATGAGCCATCGGTCGCGCTGAACGCGGCGAGCTTAGAACGGTTGTTGCCGTTGGCTGTGGTGAACGCGCCGCCGACGTAAACGGTGGTGTTGGTCGCGACGATTGCGCGCACGCCGCCGTTCAGCACAGGCACGAACGTGGTGATCAGCGCGCCGGTGGTCGCGTTGTATGCGGCGATGCGGTAGCGGTTCACGCCACTCGAGGTGGTGAAGTCGCCACCGATGTAGACGCGGCTGCCGTCAGGTGACGCGGTGACCGCTTCGACCTGGGCGTTCGGGTTCGGGGCGAACGACGGTGTTCAGGTTGCCCGTGGTGATGTCGTAGGAGAGCATGTTCGCGCGCGGCGTGAGGTTGGTGCCAGCGGCCGAACCTGCAGGCCGGGCGTTCGCGAAGCTGCCACCGGCGTAGACGGTGTTGCCGACGATCGCCTGTGACCACACGACGCCGTCGATCTGCGTCGTCGGCAACGAGTCGGCCGAGACGGTGACGGGCGTGGTCGGGTCGGGCGGCGCGGTGTCAGCACGCGCAGAGTGTGAGTTCGCAATAGCGAGCCATGATCCGACCAACACGAGTGTCAGAGCCGCAGAAATTGAACGGCGACCAACGCGCGAAGAGACCTGCATTGAAGTATTTCCCCCCAACATCGACGACCCACCGTCGTCGTGAACTCTCCAAACGTTAGGTGAGTCGATGGAGCGTTCGCAGGCGTATGCGTGAGCTAAGCAAGCAACATCACCCGTTCAGGGCGCAAGTCTCAGCTTGCTCACAGATTGGTTGGCCGAATGGCCTAGTGAGAATCTGTCCAAACGGCTTAACAAAATTGACCTCGCGACCGAGGCAGTAGACAGATCGGGTGGAACCTGCCGAAGTTCTGCGAACGCGACCCCCGCGTCCGATGTCGTCGTCTATTGTTGGCGCATGCCTGCAGGGGGAAAGACCATGACTGTTCGTACGCGTCTGACTGGGTTGATGGGTGTGACGGTTGTCGCCGCACTCGCCCTTTCCGGATGCTCCAGCTCGTCTCATCACAAGAGCGCCGCATCGTCTGGCCCGGCTCGGCAGTCGGTGCAGCCGCGTCCAGCGCGGTGCCCAGTGCGCCCGTCTCGTCACCGGCCGCGGCCGCTTCAACGTCCGCCGATCCGGCCGCGGTGAGTGCGATCGCTGTCTGCCGCAGCCGCAGCGGCCGCAACTGCCTCAGCCGGCGTCGGGTGGCGGGGCTCGACGACGAAGCCGACCGTCAAGCCGACTCCGGTGAAGACGATCGCCGCTGTCGGCGCTCCGAACACTCCGACGCCTGGCCCGACGAAGCTGACGACAGTGGCGCCGACGGTGGCTCCCACAACGACCGCAACGCAGGGCGCGCCGGTGCCCGATCGGTGTCGGGCCTGACTGTGTCGCTGGGTCCTGTGACGAAGACGACCTCGAGCGCCACGAACTGCGCCGGAACCCACGTCTTCTACGGCCCGGCGATCCAGTTCACGCTGACGTTCTCGCAGCCGACCGACCTGAGCAACGCAACCCTGAACGTCGCGTTCGGTAGCTCGGCGACTCCGGCCGACGCCTGTGACGCGCCGACTGGCTCTGGCTCGGCGAGCACGCTTTACTTACGTCGAGGGCATCCCGAACAACTTGCCGAGTGACCAGCAGGGCACGGTCACGATCGACTTCTACCCGCCGAACTCCGCGAAGGACTACCAGTTCAAGAACGTTGCGGTGAGCTGATCATGTTGTCTACGGCCCCCGCCGAGACGTTAAGCGGCGCACTGATCCGCACTTCCGGCGTCCAGAAAACGGCGAAGGGTGCACCGGCGTATTCGCGGTTCATCAACCGCAAGCTGGGCCGCTACCTCGCGGCCGGCGCGTACGTCTTGCGCATGACGCCGAACCAGGTCACCTTCGTCAGCGCGATCTTCAGCTACGCGTCGATCGCGACCATCGCGTTGGTCAGGCCGTCAGGCTTGATGGCGGCCGGCGTCACGCTCGGTCTCGTCTTGGGCTACGCACTCGACTCCGCCGACGGGCAGCTGGCCCGGTTGCGCGGCGGCGGCAGTGTCGCGGGGGAGTGGCTCGACCACATGGTCGACTGCGGCAAGATCGCGGCGCTGCACCTCGCGGTGCTGGTGTCGTTCTACCGCTTCTTCCACGTGGCCAAGCCCGAGTCGCTGTTCTTGCCGGGCGCGTTCGAGATCGTCGCGATCGTCTTCTTCTTCGGCACGATCCTCACCGACCAGTTGCGCCGCGCGCAGGTTGGCACCGGTCAGCCGGCGGCCGCGCCCGACGCGCACGCACCGCTGTGGCGATCACTGCTCGTGCTGCCGACCGACTACGGCTTGATGTGCCTCGTGTTCGCGACCGCTTGCGTTCCCGAAGGTGTTCATGACCTTGTACGCGCTGCTTTTCCTTGGCACGTTCGTCTTTCTGATCGCGGTCTCGGTGAAGTGGTACCGCGAGATCAGTGCGTTTGGACGACGGCCAGCTGCGGCTCCGCCGGTCTCATGATCATGCTCCGGCGTCGCCGGGCTCGCTCACCTGGTCCGGCGCGCGTGCTCCTAGCGCATCCCTCGCCCGACCTCTATGGCTCCGACCGCATGTTGGTCGAGTCGGTGCGTTCGCTGACCGAAGCCGGTTGCGTCGTCACCGTCGCGCTGCCGATCGACGGTCCGCTCGTGCCGCTGCTGCAGCAGGCGGGTGCCGGCGTCGTGATCGTCGAGACCCTCGTGCTGCGCAAGTCGTTGATGTCACCGCGCGGCTTGATCACGCTCGTTGACGACTGGCTTGCGTTCGTTGCCGCGCGCGGTGCAGGTCGTGCGCGTCTGCTCGGCCTGACGTCGTCTACGTGAACACCGTCACGATTCCGGGCTGGATTCTTGGCGCTCGGTTGGCTGGTGCGCCGGTCGTGTGTCACGTCCACGAAGCCGAAGACTCGCTGCCTCGGCCCGTCGCGTTGGCGTTGCACCTGCCGCTGCTGCTGTCGCGCCGGATCCTGGTCAACTCGAAGGCCGCCGAGAACGGCCTGGTCGCGACGCTGCCTCGTCTCGCCGATCGGATTCGCCTCCTCTACAACGGTGTCGCCGCGCCGACGCAGGCCAGTCAGTTGCAGGTGCTGAACGGCAAGGTGCACCTGCTACTTGTCGGTCGGCTGTCTCCGCGCAAGGGCACCGACGTCGCGATCGCTGCGCTCGAGGGCATGATCGGCCGCGGCCTCGATGCGTCACTTTCCCTTGTGGGCGAGGTTTTTCCGGGCTACGAGTGGTACGAGCGCACGCTGCGCGAGCAGGTCAGTGCGGCCGGGCTCGAGTCGCGCGTGGTGTTCGCCGGTTTCCAGGACGACGTGTGGCCGAGGTTCGCGGAATCCGACATCGTGCTGGTCCCTTCTCGCGTCGAACCCTTCGGCAACGTCGCGGTCGAAGCCGCACTTGCCCGGCGTCCCGTCATTGCTTCTGCAGTTCAAGGCCTGCGCGAGATCGTCGTGCCTGGCGAAACCGGAGTGCTCGTGGCTGCCGACGATCCGGGTGCGATCGCTGATGCAGTGTGTGCGATGGCAGCAGACTGGCCGGCCGCGCGCGACATGGCCGAGCGCGCCCACGTTGACGCGCTGAACAGGTTCGGCACCAAGCGCTACGCCGATGACCTCATGCGGTTGTTGGTCGACGCCGGCGTAGTCCCGGCCTGAGTCCTCGCGTGGCCTGCCTGGCCTGCCTGGTAGACGCCCGCCGCTCTAGAGACCGGCAACTGTCTACCAGCCCGACTACTTCGTGCGGGTGCGGCGGCCGCTGACGGCGCCGTGCTGGCTGCCACCCGCGATGAGCCGGCGGCATAGGGCCTCGTAGGCGTCGGCGACGTCGTCCCAGCGGTACTTCGTCGAAGCGACCCGCTGCAGCCGAACTCCGCGCGCAGCTGTCTCGTCTGGGTCGGCCTCGGCGTCGTCGATCGCCTCGGCAAGTGCTGCCGCGTCGGCGAAGTAGCGGCCGTCTGCGCCCAGCACCTCGCGGTTGAACGTGACGTCGAAGGCGGTGGTGGCCGTCGCGGCGCCGATCGCCCGCAGCAGCGACGGGTTCGTGCCGCCGACCGAGTGCCCGTGGATGTAGGTCAGCGCGTGCGCGTACAGCTGGTCGAGCTGTTCTTGGTCCCAGACAGCGCCGAGCAGCCGGATTCGGTCGTCGCCGGCCGAGAGCTCGTTGATGCGCTGGATGTATTCGCCGGCGTAGGGCGCAGAGCCAACAACGATGAGCGGACGGCGGGCAGCGCTGCGTCGGTAGCCCTCGATCGCAAGATCGACGTGGTTTTCCGGTTCGAACCGAGCGACGACTAGGTGATAGCCGCCGGGCTCGAGGTCGAGTTCGGCCAGCTTGTCGCTCGCCGGATCGACCAGGATCGGAGCGCCGTAGCGGATCAGGTCGGTGCCGGCGCCGAATTCCTTTTGGTAGTAGTCGGCGATGCCTTGGGCGTCAGCGATCAAAGCATCAGACCAGCGGACGGCGAAAGCCTCGGCCGCGCGGTAGTAACGGCGACCGGCGCCGCCCCACTTCGCGCGCTGCCATTCGAGGCCGTCGACGTGGGTAGCCGCCGGCACTCCGCGCAGCCGGAAGATCGGCAAGAAGGGCGCGTTCGCCGCGTTGAAGACGACCGCAACCTGTTGGTGATGAGTGGCCGCGAGGTGGGTGGCGGCCAGCGCCGTGTTCGACAGCGTCTCCAGAGACTTGCTGCGCAGAGCGGGCAGGTGAACGAGCTTCATGCCGAGGTAACTGTCGGGGGCGTTACGTTCGTCTTTCTGGCGGCGGCAGTAGACCGTGACGACGTGGCCGCGCGCCGCGAGTCGCTTGCCGACCTCTTCGACGGCGGTTTCGAAGCCGCCGTAGGTCGCCGGCACGCCACGGGTACCGACCAGCGCAATGCGCATCGGACCGCCTTCGGGGGCTCCAGCGGCGGACTCTGTGACGGCGTCGACGGCGTCTGGAAGCACCGACTGCTTACGCGTGGACAACACGTCTCCCCCAAGCTGGCGAAATATTCACGTTAGAGGACATCGGCATTTGTGCGCCGGGCTTCACCCAGATTGGGGCCAGATGCGGACACCTGCGGTCGGCCAAGTTTCGGGCGCAAAACCGTTTGTCTCACAGCTTGCGGACCGCCCCAGGAGACCCACGAGCGCTCTCCGACCCCGCCGCAGGGGTGGACGAGCCCTTGGAATCTGTCGTATGTTCAGTCCGCTCCCCCTCAAGGAGAGCGCCTGGCACTGACCGCCGAGTCCTGCCCTGTGCCGGGTTACCGACTCAAAACCCGCTGGGCAGGAGTGGGGGACCCAAGATCGTGACCGTCCATTTTTCCTAGAATTTCAGGACGGTCTTGGGGTGAAGCCACGAAAATGGCCGGGCGATTTCCCCGCCCGAACCCGACAGCTCACCCCGCAGGCGTCGGAGAAAGATCGCTATGTCTCGCCGCCTAGCGTCGTCTTCTGGACGACCCCTTCAGTCGAAAAAACAAACGTTGGCTTGGCGCACTTGAGCGCCTCCTCTGAGCCGTTACTCGCCCGTACCCCGGCAGCAGGGCTTCCCTCCCGCTGATCGGATATCGGCGTTGCGACGGCGTTCCTGCCCGGCCGTCGCGACGGTAACCGCCCAGAGCTCTCCCTGATCCGACAATCCATCGGTTTGTCTTCAGTAGCCCGGCCCACCGTCAGCACCCCACCAATCCCCGAGTTCAGGACCCTCCCCCCACGAGTCCCGAAGTCCGGATTAGCCGGCGGCGTGCCTCCGCCCTACCCAGGCGGCAACTGCAGACCCCAACGACGTCCTGTCGTCGTGTGGACAAGAGCGGCATCGCCTAGCCCCCCAGCTTGACGGCCGCTTTTGTCCGACACGAGCGACACTGCCCACGCCGTGCCAGGAGGAATTACTATGAGTCAGCGCCCACAACCTGTCAGTAAGCAATTTCGGCGAGCAAGCACCGCCGCAACACGGCCCCAGGCCGGCACCGCCGCATCACCGCCGAGATGCAGCGCCGTGCAGAGCTCAACCGGCGGCGCGCGACGCTGGCCAAGTGCGTGGCGTCCGTCGGCGCCGTCGCCGCCCTCTCCGGAGGCGTGTCCACGGCCGCGACGACCACGCCTCGCGAGCTCTGGGCCAGGCCCTGAGTCGGCGACCGCCAAGCTGAACCTGCCGACCCGGACGCCGAGCCGCGTCACCGCCAGCGGACCCGCCTCGAGGTCGACGACCCGCGCGGCCCTGCCCGGGATCTCGGGTGGCGCCGCGGGCGGCGTAGGCGCCTCCTCGACGCCTGTGCTCGTCGACACCGCGTCGTCTCCGATCGGAGACGGCCAGTTGCCGGACGCCGTGAGCCCGGTTCAGGTCGAATCCGCAGCGTTGGTCACAACGCCAGTTCGACCCAAGAGCCGGTCGGCGACGTCCGTGCCGAAGGTCGTGAAGCCGAAGGTTGCGGCCCCGAAGGTCACCGCGAAAGCCGTCGTCGCTCCCGTTGCCGTGTGACGACCAAGACCACGACGAAAGACCACGACGAAGACCACCACGACGGCGGCACGACCACCACCAAGACGGGCTCGGGCACGACGACCGGATCCGGCGGCACCAATCCGGCTCTGGCGGCACCAAGTCGGGATCCGGCGGCTCGTCTGGTTCCGGTTCTGGTTCTGGTTCCGGTTCTGGCTCGGGCTCCGGCTCGGGGGGCTCAGGCGGCGACAGTCGCCCCGCCGTCCCCGCCGATTGTCCTGTCGGGCGACCAGCCCGGCCCCAGCAACACGGGAGTGCCCGCAGGCACGGCGCTGACCGTGATGAACGGCGATTTGACCATCACTACGGCTGGCGCGACCTATAGCAACCTCGATATTCACGGCTACGTCGTGATCAAGGCCCCCAACGTGACGGTCAAGAACTCGATCATTCGGGGTGGCACCGGCACGGTCGGCCGGCATCGTCTCTGACACCGACAATGCGGCGACGAACTTCGTGCTCGAGGATTCAACGATTTTCCCCGCGAACCCGGTGGTCGGTCTCGACGACATCAAGGGCTGGAACTACACGGTGCTGCGCGACAACATTTACGGCTCTGTCGATGGACTGAAGATGTACGGCGACAACGCGACGGTCGAATCCTCCTGGATTCACGACCTCGTCACGTACGCGCACGACCCGGCCAAGGCGGCGGACCGTCGCACTCGGACGGCGTGCAGATCCTGTCGGGCAGCAACCTGAAGGTCATCGGGAACACCATCGAGGGCGGCATCAACACCGCGATCATGATCACCCAAGACCACGGGACGACGAACAACGTGGTCATCGACGGCAACTGGCTCTCTGGTGGGACATGCTCGATCAACATGACCCCGAAGCCGCTGGGCGCGCTGAACGCGATCAACGTCGACAACAACACCTTCACGGCCAACAGCACGCAACCACTGCCCGATCTTGTCGACCGACGCAGACCAACTCTGACCGCGACGGGCAACGTCTACGCCGGCACCGGCCTACCGGTCCCCGTCAACAACAAGGGCGCCAACAGCTAGGGCGCCCACCTCACCCATGAACCGAACCCCCAGGTGA
This sequence comes from uncultured Actinomycetes bacterium, assembly GCA_963799955.1. GTDB lineage: Bacteria > Actinomycetota > Actinomycetes > Acidothermales > Acidothermaceae > PALSA-607. The sequence goes on along the minus strand of CAWCZJ010000001.1, from coordinate 328,987 downwards.
CGAGCTCACCCCGCTGACGCATCGCCGGCCCGGCGCCACTTCCCACTCCCCACGCGCCGGGCCGGCGATACGCGTGTCGTTTTGCAATGGATGTGACAGCTGTGGCACGGAACCGCTGCCAGTTGGGTGAGATGCCGCCCCTGGAGTTAAGGAGCCCGGCTCGGCCGACGATGGCCCAGTCGAGGGGTGGTGAACTGCGCTGAAGAGCTCTCGGAGAAGGTTGTCGTTGCGGCTGCCGTGGCAGTCGCCGCGCTGTCGGCGACCGGAGTCGGCGCATTGGTGCTGCCCAACGGCGCTACCAAAGGCGCACCCTGCCCGAACGGCGAGCGGTGAAGCCCTGGCTCCTGCTGCTCCCCTTGCACCCGCCGGGGGAGCCGCCGATGTCGGGGGAGCCGCTGCCGCCATCGCGGGAGGCGCCGGATCCGTCGCGCCTTCAGGATCGGTAACGCTTGCGGGCGTTTCAGGTGGAGCCGCCGGGACGCCAAATGATCAGTGGCCTCACGGGCGGGCGGCCCTTAATGCCGCGGCGCACCTGGTCGACCCGGCCGGCTCCGCGATGGGCGACGGCTCTTTGCCGAACGCCGTCGCCCCAGCTCACGCCGTCACGGCCACGCTGGCGAAGCCGCCAGCCAAGGCGCCCGCCAAGGCGAAGAAAGCTTCGGTACCCGTTGCGGCCGCGCCGCCAGCCAAGAAGAAGGCGTCAGGGTCGTCCGGTGCAGGATCGGTTGCCCCGATCGTGCTGTCAGGGGATCAGCCTGGTCCGGGCAACACCGGCGTGCCCGCGGGGACCGCGTTGACAGTCATGAACGGCGACTTGACGATCACCACCGCTGGTGCGACCTACAGCGGCTTGGATATTCACGGCTTCGTGAGCGTGCAGGCGCCGAATGTCGACGATCAAGAATTCGATCATTCGGGGCGGGGTCGCACAGTCCGACATTGGGTTGGTCAACGACACCGACTCCTCCGCGACGAACTTCTTGATCGAGGATTCTGAGCTGGTGCCGATGGATCCGTCGGTTCAAATCGACGGCATCAAGGGTTGGAACTACACCGCGCTGCGGGTGGACATCCATGGCACGACCGACGGCGCGAAGATGTATGGGCCGAACGCGACGCATCGAAAACTCCTATATCCATGGGCTGGTTACGTACGCGCACGACCCTGATCAGGGCGGCAAACAGTCGCACAACGACGGCGTGCAGATCCTGTCGGGGAGCAACCTGAAGGTCCTCCGGAACACCATCGGGGGTGGCTCGAACACGGCGGTGATGATCACCCAGGATCACGGGACGACCAACAACGTGTTATCGACGGCAACTGGCTCTCGGGCGGAAACTGCACGATCAACATGACGCCCAAGCCGTTGGGGTCGCTGAACGCGATCACGGTGACCAACAACACCTTCACCGACAACAGCGCCAAGAGCTGCCCGATCCTGGACACGACGCACACCGATCTGAGGCGGCGGGCAACGTGTTCGCCGGCGTCGGCGGGTCAGTCCCGGTCAACAACAAGGGCGCGAACTAGGCCCCGGGCCCCTCGGGCTGAGCCTCCAGACCTCCGGGCGAGCCCCAAGACCTCAGGGTGAGCCCTCGGGCATCCGATCACCCTTGCAAGCCGCGAGGTCATCGATCCCCCGGCCACGGTTGATCCACCTATCCCAAGCCATCGATCCATCCCCGAAGACCCATCGTCGGCCCGGCGCCACTTCCCACTCCCCACGTGCCGGGCCGGCGATGCTTCCGTCTCCGGCCTCGCGCGCGTGCACCCGCGCGCCCGCATCGCACCCGCCCGCCCGAGCCGCGCCTGCACGCCCGCCCGCGCTGCCCGCGCACCCGTGCGCACCTGCCCGCCGAGTGCACCCGCCCGCCCGAGCGCGCCTGCACGCCAGCGCCCGCGTACCTGCGCGCCCGCGCACCCGCGCACCCGCCGCGCCCGCGCGCACCCGCCCGAGCGCGCCCGCACGCCAGCGCCTGCGCGCCCGCCCGCACCTGCCCGCGCGCGCCTGCACGGCCGCGTACCCGCGTGCGCGCGCGTGCGCCCGACCGCCCCGTCCGCCCGTTTCGACCGAGGGGTCACTCGCGATGTGGCATCGCCGGTTCGGCGCCTTTAATCAGGCGCCCGGGTGGCGATTTTTGTTGCGCAACAAGGCGCAATAGCCGCCTCGCGCATTTCACTCGATTGGCGCCGGCGTATTTCACCCGTTTGCCGAGGTGCATTTCCGGCGGACGCAGCCGCTCGGCGCACCCGATCTTTCCGTCGAGTGAGGAATTACGTCGGGTCGAGAGCCTGAACACCGCAGAATTCCTTCACTGGGCGGGAAAACGGGGCCTCAGGTGCCCGGTGGGCCACGCGCATTCGACGGTCGAAATTGCGAACTTGAGCTTTCACGATTTATTACTTATTTGCTGTCTTACGTCATACAAGTTGGCATTTGGGTGAGATCCACTACTCCCAATCAAGTGCTCCTTTTACTCCGACGATGTCCATTTTGTCGCAGCCAAGAAACCGCTGCTTCCTAGCTCACCAAAGAGCTACCCCGTTGCGAAAAAAGGTTGTGCGCAATGAATCGCAAGATCCGGGTCTACATGTCCTCAGTCGCGGCGGTCGCCGTGGTGTCCGGGGGTATCGGTCTTGCAGCCGTCGTCCCCGCAAGTGCCACCAATGCAGCTGCGACGACTTCGACGGTGCACTACACCGCCGCTCAGGTTGCGGCCTACAAGGCGCACGTCGCCGCGAAGGCAAAGGCAGCCGCGAAGGCGAAGGCCGCTGCGAAGGCGAAGGCCGCCGCCAAGGCGAAGGCCGCCGCGAAGGCGCACGCCAGGTACGAAGCAGCCAAGGCCGCCAAGGCGAAGGCCGCAAAGGCCGCCGCCGCCAAGGCAGCGAAGACCGCAGCGGACAAGGACGCAGCTCGAAGGCTGCCGCCAAGGCGGCGGCCGCCGCGAAGGCAGCAGCAGCCAGGGCCGCCGCGATCGCCGCCGAGAAGGCGCGTCGTAACCACGCGCCCGAAGCCGCCGGTCGGCTCACCGACCTCCTTGCCGACCACCGCGCCGACCGCGCACCGTCCCCGACCACCGCGCCGACCCCGACCACCGCCCCGACCGCCGCGCCGAGCCCGACCACCGACCCCGACCGCCGCGCCGACCCCGACCGACAGCGCCGACCCCGACCACCGTGCCGTCGCCAACACCGACCACGACGCCCACCACCCCGCCGTCCAGCCCGCCCGTTGCTGGCAACGTGCAGCCGAACGCTGACAACACCGGCGTCCCGGCCGGCACTGTCCTCACCGTTTACAACGGCGACTTGACCATCACGACGGCCGGCGCGACGTACAGCGGCCTTGATATTCACGGCTACCTGCGCGATCCAGGCACCGAACGTGACCGTCAAGAACTCGATCATCCGAGGTGGCACCGGCAACAACGGTCTGGGCATCGTGTCTGACGTCAGCAACACCGCGACCAACTTCCTGCTCGAGGATTCTGAGGTTGTCCCGCAGTACCCGGTCGTCAACCTCGACGACGTCAAGGGTTGGAACTACACGCTGCTGCGTGACAACATCCACGGCTCCGTCGACGGGCTGAAGATGTACGGGAACAACGCGACCGTGCAGGACTCCTGGATTCACGATCTCGTCACGTATGCGCACGACCCGGCGCAGAACAACGGCCCGTCACACTCCGACGGCGTTCAGATCCTGTCCGGTACCAACCTCAAGGTCATTGGCAACAACATCGAGGGTCAGCCGAACTCGACGGTCATCATCACCCAAGACAACGGCCCGGTCAGCAACGTGCTTGATCGACGGGAACTGGCTCAGCGCGCAAGGCTCGCAGCAGGTCGCCACGGTCAACCTGCTCAACAAGCCGCTGGCGTCGTTGTCCGGCATCACCGTCACGAACAACATCTTCGAGGGACAGCTGGCGTCCGCGTGCCAGATCCTCGATAGCCCGGCCGTGACGCTCGTTTCGTCGGGCAACATGATCAGTGCGACGAACACAGCCGCCAAGCTGCTGAGGACGGCGTCGACTACCTAAGAACACCAGCACGGCAACTACCCACGGGCGGTTGGGACCTAGGCGCGTACGCTGAAAGCGCCTGGGACCTGACCGCCCGTTCGGCATGTCACCTGCGCCACCGGTCGGCGTTCCGTAGCTCTCGACCGTTTGACCACTCGTCGCCGCCACACTCGTCAGAAGGGCTGTCCGCATCGATGGATCTCTCTTCGTTGCGGTCAGTGTTGCTGGAAGATCCGGCGCTCGCGCAGGCCGTCCGGGCCGCTCAGGGCAAGTCCGTCGCTCAGCTCGACCTCGGTGCCCCGCGGCCGCTGCGCCCGTTCATCATCGCCGCGCTGGCCTCGTCGCAGCCCGCAGGTGCGGGTCGGCCGGTGCTCGCGGTGACCGCCACCGATCGCGAAGCCACCGATCTGGCCGCCGCGCTCGGCGCGTTGCTCGACCCCGACTCGGTCGCCGAGTACCCGGCGTGGGAAACGCTCCCGCACGAGCGGCTGTCTCCGCGCGCCGACACGGTCGGCCGCCGCCTCGCCGTCCGACGTCGATTGCGACACCCGGACGACGGCCAGCTCGCCGTCGTTGTCACGCCGGTGCGGGCGTTGGTGCAGCCGCAGGTCGCGGGCCTTGGCGACCTCGAGCCGGTCGCGCTGCAGGTCGGTGATGTCGCCGAGCTCGATGACGTCGTCGCGCGGTTGATCGGTGCCGGCTACACCAGGGTCGATCTGGTCGAGCGGCGCGGCGAGATCGCGGTGCGCGGCGGCATCCTCGACGTCTTCCCGCCGACCGAAGATCACCCGTTGCGGGTCGAATTCTTCGGCGACGAGGTCGAGGAGATCCGCGTCTTCAAGGCCGCCGATCAGCGCAGTCTCGGCGACGATTTCCCTGCCAGGCGCGGATTGTGGGCACCGCCGTGCCGCGAGCTGTTGTTGACGCCGCAGGTGTTGGCGCGCGCGGCTGAGCTTGCCGACGAAGCACCCGCAGCTCGCCGACATTCTCGGCAAGGTCGCGAATGGCGTCGCGGTCGAAGGCATGGAGTCGCTCGCCTCTGTGCTTGGTCGACAAGATGGATTTGCTGCTCGACGAGATGCCGCTCGACACGGTCGTGCTGCTGTGCGATCCCGAACGCGTGCGCGCCCGCGCGGCCGAAGTTTTGCGTACTGGCGAGGAATTCCTGCAAGCGGCGTGGGCCGGTGCGGCGTCCGGAGGCAAGGCCCCGATCGACCTGAGCTCTGCCGCATTGCGCCCGCTGGGCGACGTCCGCGCTCATGCTCTTTCGCTTGGACTCGGGTGGTGGTCGGTGTCGCCACTCGCGGCGACGACGGCTGAGGTTCCCGCTTCAGACATCGATGCGGACGGCGATGTGCTGGTCATCGATGCGGTCGCGGCGCAGGCGTACCGCGGCGACACCCAAGCGGTGGTCGCGGACGTCAAGGGATGGCTCGCCGACGGGTGGCGGGTGCTGTTCACGACGGCCGGTCATGGTCCCGCGCAACGCATCGCCGAGGTGTTGCGTGGCGAGGGCGTGGCGGCCCGGCTCGAGTTCGAGTTGCTGGCCGTTCCTGAACCTGGTGCGGTCGTCGTCTCGTGCGGCGCGCTGGATGCCGGTTTCGAGGCGCGCGCGCCGAAACTCGTGCTACTTACCGAGAACGACGTGTTCGGTACGCGTACGTCGACGCGCGATCTCGCGAAGTTGCCGAGCCGGCGCAAGCGCTCGATCGACCCGATGCAGTTGCAGCCCGGCGATCTCGTGGTGCACGAGCAGCACGGTGTCGGGCGCTTCATCGAGATGGTGCAGCGCACGGTCGCCGGCGCGACGCGCGAATACCTGGTTATCGAGTACGCGCCGAGCAAGCGCGGCCAACCCGGCGACCGGCTGTATGCGCCGACTGATGCACTCGACCAGGTCACGCGCTATGTCGGTGGCGAGAATCCGACGCTCGATCGGATGGGCGGCTCCGACTGGGCGAAACGCAAGGGTCGGGCACGCAAGGCGGTCAAGGAAATCGCAGCGGAGTTGATCCGGCTCTACAGCGCGCGCACTGCCGCGCCTGGTTATGCGTTCGGCCCTGATACGCCGTGGCAGCGCGAACTCGAAGAGGCGTTTCCGTACGTCGAAACGCCCGACCAGTTGCGCACGATCGATGAAGTCAAAGCAGACATGGAACTGCCGATCCCGATGGACCGGCTTATCTGCGGCGACGTCGGATACGGCAAGACCGAGATTGCTGTTCGCGCAGTATTCAAAGCCGTGCAAGACGGCAAGCAGGCGGCGGTGTTGTGCCCGACGACTTTGCTGGTGCAGCAGCACTTTGCGACGTTCTCCGAGCGGTTCGCCAACTTCCCGGTTGTCGTGCGGCCGGTGTCGAGGTTCAACTCGCCGAAGGAAGAGCAGGCCATCATGGCCGGCGTTGCCGACGGCAGCGTCGACGTCGTCATCGGTACGCATCGGTTGATCGCCGGCAGTACGCAGTTCAAGAACCTCGGACTTGTCGTGATTGACGAGGAACAGCGGTTCGGCGTCGAACACAAGGAACGCCTCAAGCAACTGCGGACGAACGTCGACGTGCTCGCGATGTCGGCGACGCCGATTCCGCGCACCCTGGAAATGGCCATCACCGGAATTCGCGAGATGTCTGTCATCCAGACACCGCCCGAGGAGCGGCACCCGGTGCTGACGTTCGTCGGCGGGTATGACGAGCGCCAGGTCAGTGCCGCGATTCGCCGCGAGTTATTGCGCGAGGGCCAGGTCTTCTACGTGCACAACAGGGTCGAGTCGATCGATCGTGCTGCGTCGCGTCTGCGCGACCTCGTGCCCGAAGCGCGCATCGCCGTCGCGCATGGCCAGATGAACGAGGAGACCCTCGAGCAGGTCATGATCGGATTCTGGGAACGCGACTACGACGTATTGGTCTGCACGACGATCGTCGAGTCGGGCCTCGATATCCCGAATGCGAACACGTTGATTCTCGAACGTGCCGACCTGCTCGGCCTCTCGCAGTTGCATCAGCTGCGTGGTCGGGTCGGTCGCGGTAGTGAACGCGCGTACGCGTATTTCCTCTATCCGGTCGAACGGCCGCTGACGGAGACTGCGCACGATCGGCTCGCGACGATCGCGCAGAACTCTGATCTCGGCGCGGGCATCGCGATCGCGATGAAGGACCTCGAGATCCGCGGCGCCGGCAACTTGCTTGGCGGCGAGCAGTCAGGGCATATCGCGGCGGTCGGCTTCGATCTCTACGTGCGGCTCGTCGGCGAGGCGGTCGCGGACTTCAAGGGCGAGAGCTCGCAGGAACTTGCCGAGGTCAGGATCGACCTGCCCGTCGACGCGCACATCCCGCACGAGTACATCGATGGCGAGCGGCTGCGACTGGCCGCGTACCGGGCGATGGCCGAAGCAACAACAGTGGCGGACGTTGATGCGGTCCGCGACGAATTAGCTGACCGTTACGGACCGCTGCCGGAGCCGGTGAGCAACCTGCTCGAGGTCGCGAAACTGCGCGTCGAGCTGCGGCCGTATGGGATCACCGAGGTCGTTCTCCAGGGGAACCAAATCCGGTTTTCGCCCGTCACCCTTCGGGAATCCCAGGTCTTGCGGCTGCAGCGGCTTTTCCCGAAAAGCATTGTCAAGGAGCCAATTGCCACGATCATGGTTCCACGGCCGACTGATGCACCGGGACGGTTTGGGGCGCAGCCACTGCGCGACGTCCCGCTCTTGCATTGGGTAGGCGCGCTCGTCCGCGAGTTGCTGCCTGCCGGTCAACCCTCTCAGTGATCGTTTTGGCTGCGGAGAGAGGTCCTGCGGGCGTGGGGAGGAGGAGTCTGTGACGGGGGATGGCGTCGACCCAGAGGGTCAGGCCGACCACGCGGACTCCGACGAGCCTGACGCGCCCGGAGACTCCGCAGCCGACCCGGCCGACGCCCCCGCGCCCGAGCCAGCCTTCGAGCCCGAGCCCGATCAGGTTGAGCCGGCGGCTGCCGAGCCCGTCGACTCGGCCGAGCCCGACGATGACTTCGGGGTAAAGCCGCGTTGGGCCGAACCGGTCGTCGTCGACGAGCGCCCGCGCTGGCGGCGGATTTCTCGCCACCAAGTGGGTAGTATCGGCGGCGCGGTTCTGCTGGTGGTGTGCGTCTTCGGCTGGATCGGCTTCAAGGCGTGGGAGCTCGACCGCGCGATTTCGCGCGCCGAAGTGCGACGTCGCATACCTTCGCACCGACCTCGGCTCTGGGCACTTCAGTCGCCTTCGCCCCTGATGCGGCGCGCCTGCAAGGAGACGCCACTGATGCGTCGTCCGCCTCGCATGACCCGATCTGGGTGGCGGCCGGTCACATACCGTTCGTGGGCCGCAACCTGCGGGCCGCATCTGTTGTTGCGCAGTCGCTGTCGCGCATCGTCAACGGCGCGTTGGTGCCGTTGAGCACCTCTCATACGTTCACGATCGCGGCGTCCGACAACGCTAGGGTGAGCAACTTGCTCACCGCGCTCGGCGAGGACAGCGGCTCGATCGCGGCTGCGGTGGCGGCGGTCGACAAGGCGAACGCGGACGTCGCGGGGTTGCACACGGGCGGCCTGCTCGGGTTTGTGAGTCGCCGGGTCGTCAGCGCGCAGGCGAAGCTCACCCGAGCAAGCTACGCAGGTGACGGACCTCTCGGCGCTTTCGACCGTCGCGCCTGCGCTGCTCGGCGAGGACAAACCACGCACGATCTTGCTGATGTTCCAGACGCCCGCCGAGGAACGCGGCACCGGCGGACTCATCGGGGCATGGGGCGAACTGCGCACCGACAAGGGCGCGATCTCGCTGATCGCGTTCGGGTCGCTCGACTCGCTTGGCCAAGGTGCCGGTGCCGCCGCCCGGCGTGAATCCTGACGTCCCGGCCATCTACGGCGCGGACATCGCGCTGCCGCAGAACTTCAACCTCTCGGCGTCGTTCCCCGACGCCGCGCAGATCTTCAGCAAGTCGTGGAGCACCGGCCCGGGGCTGGGCGCGGTTCCCGACGCCGTCGTGTCGATCGACCCGGTCGCACTCGGTCACATGTTGAGCGCGATCGGACCGGTCAAGACCTCGAACGGGACCGAACTCAACGCGTCGAACGCGTCCGACATCTTGCAGAAGCAGGAGTACTACACGTTCCCGGGCGCCGACCAAGCGCCGCGCATCGCGTTCCTCGGGGAGGTCACGCGGGCCGTGTTCGCGCGCATGACGAAGCCCGGCTACGCGGTCGGCGCCCTCGGACGAAAGATCGCGCAGAGCGCGAGAACCGGCGACTTGGAAGTCTGGAGCTCCGACCCGACCGCGGAAGCCAAGTGGGTCGAGATGGGCGTCGGCGGCGAGCTCGGTTCGCCGACCGCCGCTGATGCCGCCAGCAGCGTGCGATTCGCGCTGAACAGCCTCGACGGGTCGAAGCTCGGTGCTTATCTGGACACGAGCGTCACGTCGACGAACGTCTGTAACCCGGGCCCGCTGCTGACGATTACGCTGCGTAGCTCCGCGCCGCCGACATCCCCTGGTACGCCGGTACGCACCTCACGGGCCTCGACATCACCACCATGAGGTTGTCCTACTCGCTGTATCATCGCGCCCGGTTGGGGCGTGAAGTCCGTTACTGCGGCTGGCCAGCCGTCGGCGTTTTCGGCGCAAATGGAAGGTGGTTGGAGACTAATTCGTGGCGTTATTGACGTTCCCCGGACAACCACCCGGATCATCGCTGTACAGTTGACCGCGGGTAACGGAGTCAGCGAAATCACCAAGATTGAGACTGAGCCGGAAGCATCGACGGTTGCCACGAGCGTTCAGGGGAACGTGACTGACGGAACGGTGTGCACTGCTCAGCCGAACGGATGATTGACGGTTCCTGACTACTCTCAGTAACTTCATCGCAGTGTGTAAGTGAGAATCATCGGGGCAGTATTTTCTGGGGGGTACGAATGAAGAACGCAGCTCGGGCACTTGTCGTGGGGGGCATGACAGGCGTCACCGTACTAATGGGCACCGGCGTTGCGATGGCGGCCACCGCCACGTACCCGCCTGCGCCGCCCACCACCACGCAGACCGCGATCACTCCTGCGGTCACGCCTGTTGCAGTGCTCGGCGAAGTTGTGACCAAGCCGGCACCGGCCGCGGTTGCACCGTCGGCCAGCCTGCCTTTCACCGGTCTCGACACGATGGCGCTTGTCGCAGTCGGCGCCGCGCTCGTTGCTGGTGGTACGGCCATGACAGTCGCGACGCGCAGGCGTCGTGGGGTCCAGCACTGATCTAGAGTCTTCGCACAGAAGGGCGCCCGGCTTCGGCCAGGCGCCCTTCTGCATGCCCGGGGTTCGCAACTGTCAGCTTGTGCACGCTTAGAGAGCGTGCAGGAGGCTGGCGCTCGGCCGATAGCCTCCGGGGACCCGGCTTCACGGCCCGGTGCTGCGCCCGCGACAATGGCCCTGCAAGTCAGGCCGACCCGGAGACGGAAAGGACATCGGTGTCCCGCAAGAGGTTCGCGCGCACGGCCACCGGCGTCCCTGCACTGGCCGCACTGGCGCTGGCCGTCGCGGCCTGCAGCCCGCAGCATCCGGGCGCCGCCGCTACCGTCGGTAACACGCGCATCTCGGTGACCGCCCTCAACACCGCAGTCGCCGTCGCAGTGCAGACCCCCGATGCGACACGGTCAGCTGCCCGACCGCACGACCGCGGTGCGAGTCGAGCCTGACGCAGATCATCCGCCATCGACCTGATCGCCGACGGCGCGAAGGCGAAGGGCGTGACCGTCACCGAGGCGGAGATCCAGTCGGCTCTTGCAGCAGGAGCGGCAGACCAACGGCAGCGACGCGGCGACGCGCTAAGGCGAACGGCATCCCGTTCGCCGGACTGCACACGGCTCGTCTACAAGCTGCTGCTTCTCAACAAGCTGATCACCGCGCTTGCCCCTGGCCGACCGATCAGACCGCACAATCAGCCGCGCTCACCGCGTACCTCGGCAAGATCGCCAAGCAAAGAAGGCGTCAGCGTCAATCCGCGTTACGGCGCGTGGCAGCCCGCAGCAGTTCGAAGTCGTGGCCAGCGACCCGTTCAGCTCGACCCCGCCAACCGCGCCTGCTACCGGCTGAGCAAGGCAAGACGACAAGCGTGACGGGACGGCGGGGAGAGCGGTTTCTCGATCTCGTCGAGGTTATGGACCGGTTGCGCTCACCCGGCGGGTGTCCGTGGGATGCCGAACAAACCCACGCCACGTTGGTGAAATACCTGCTCGAAGAGGCCTACGAAACGGCTGAAGCGATCGAGGACGGCGACGACGCGGCGCTGCGCGAAGAGCTGGGCGACGTGCTGCTACAGGTCGTTTTTCATGCGCGGATCGCGCAAGACGCCGAAGGCTGGGACATCGACGATGTGGCCGCTGGCATCGCCGACAAACTCGTCCGCCGGCACCCGCACGTCTTCGCCGGGGCGCACGGCGAACACCGCGGGTGACGTCGAGGCGAATTGGGAAGCGTTGAAGGCGGTGGAAAAGGGTCGGACGTCGGCGGCTGACGGTGTGCCGCTGGCGCAGCCTGCTCTTGCGCTTGCCTCGGCGCTGGTCGGGCGTGCGGCGAAGGCCGGCCTCGACGTGCCGGTGCCGGGTGTCATCGAAGCGCCTGAGGTCGTCGACGAAGACACCGATCGGCGACCTGCTCATGGCCGTCGTTGTCGCGGCACGTGCCGCGAAGGTCGATCCCGAAGCAGCATTGCGCGCCGCAGCCCGCCGCTACCGCGGGTTGGTGCAGGCCGCTGAAGGAGTGGCCCGGTAAACTGACGGCCCGCCTTCCCGATGTTCAGGAGTACCACTGTGGCCGCCATCGAAGCCCTCGGGGCTCGCGAAATCCTCGATTCCCGAGGCAACCCGACCATCGAAGTCGAGGCCCTTCTCGACGACGGCACGATCGCTCGCGCGGGGGTTCCGAGTGGCGCATCGACCGGCGCCTTCGAGGCCGTCGAGCTGCGTGACGGCGGCCAGCGCTACGGCGGCAAGGGTGTCGAGAAGGCCGTGCAGGCGGTCATCGACGACATCGCGCCCGAGGTCATCGGTTACGAGGCGAGTGAGCAGCGACTGCTCGACGCGAAGCTGATCGAACTCGACGGCACGCCGAACAAGTCCAAGCTCGGTGCCAACGCGATTCTCGGTGTGTCACTTGCAGTGGCCAGGGCCGCCGCCGAATCCGCTGAGTTGCCGCTGTTCCGCTACCTCGGCGGCCCCAACGCGCACCTGCTGCCGGTGCCGATGATGAACATCGTCAACGGCGGATCGCACGCCGACTCCAACGTCGACATCCAAGAGTTCATGATCGCCCCGATCGGCGCCGGCACGTTCGCCGAAGCGATCCGGTGGGGTGCCGAGACGTACCACGCGTTGAAGGCGGTGCTGAAGGCTCGCGGACTCTCCACCGGCCTTGGCGACGAGGGCGGGTTCGCGCCGAACCTCGACAGCAACCGCGAAGCACTCGACCTGATCCTCGAGGCGATCGCGAAGGCCGGCTTCACCCCTGGCCGCGACATCGCACTTGCACTCGACGTCGCCGCGACCGAGTTTCACAAGGACGGCGCGTACCAATTCGAAGGCGGCAGCAAATCGTCGTCCGACTTGATTTCGTACTACAGCGACATCGTCGCGAACTACCCGCTGGTCTCGATCGAAGACCCGCTCGACGAAGAGGATTGGGATGGCTGGAAGGCCATCACCGATGCGCTGGGCTCGAAGGTGCAGATCGTCGGCGACGACTTGTTCGTGACCAACCCGATTCGCATCGCGCGCGGAATCGCGGCGGGCACGGCCAACGCGCTGCTGGTGAAGTTGAACCAGATCGGCACGTTGACCGAGACGTTCGACGCCGTCGAGATGGCGCATCGCGCGGGCTACCGAACGATGACGTCGCACCGATCCGGTGAGACCGAAGACACCACGATTGCCGACGTCGCAGTCGCGACCAACGCAGGTCAGATCAAGACTGGTGCACCGGCGCGCGGCGAACGCATCGCGAAGTACAACCAGCTGATGCGCATCGAGGAAGAACTTGACGATGCGGCGCGCTACGCAGGCGCGTCGGCGTTCCCCCGATTCGTGGTCGGCTGACGTTGCGCCGCCGCGGTCGGGCAGGCGACGGTGCTGCGCCGAACGTGGGCGACGCAGCTCCCGGTGATGCGCTCCGTGCCTCGCGTTGATGCGGCGACCGCTGACATGGCGGACGGCGAGGGGCTGGCCGGTGATGGCCCGCGGCACGGTAAGCCGACGTTCACCGGACGAGCCGCGGTGCTTGCAGTGGTGGTCGCTGCGCTCGCACTTGCGCTAGCCGCGCCGGCGCGTGAGCTACTCAGTCAACGGTCGCAGATTTCTTCGTTGAACAGCAGCATCGCGAGTCAGCAGCAACAGGTCGCGGCATTGCAGAAAGCCCAGAAGCAGTGGGCAAATTCGACGTATGTCGAGCAGCAGGCGCGGCAGCGGCTGCACTATGTGTTCCCCGGAGAAGTGCCCTACGTGACGCTGTCGCCGACACCCGTTGCGTCGGCGTCAGCCGCTGCTGCGCAGGCACTCGCATCGCAGCCGTGGTACGGCCGGTTGTGGTCGTCGGTGCAAGTAGCAGCGAATGTTGCACCGACGCCGAAGCCGACGCCGAGCCCGACGCTGGCGCCAGCGTTGGTTTCGCCGCCCGCCGCGTCGGCGCCGGTCATCACCCCCGTCGTTACCGCGGGTCCGAATGCTCAGCCGAGTGCCGCAGGCGCTACCGCCACGGGCGCCGCCGGTTTCCGCGGTCCGTGACCAGCCCTGCGGTGTCGCGCGCGGGTGAGCCGACCGCGATAGATCTCGCTGTCGTCGAGCGCCAATTAGGTCGGACGCCGCGTGCTGTGCGCAGTGTCGTTCATCGATGTGAGTGCGGGCTGCCCGACGTTATTGAATCGGCTCCTCGGCTGCCCGATGGGTCGCCGTTTCCGACGTTCTTCTACCTGACGTGTCCGCGTGCGGCGGGTCGCGGTCGGCACCCTCGAGGCGGCCGGTCTGATGCGCGAGATGTCGGCACGCCTGCAGACCGACGAGGCGCTCGCTGCTGCTTATGACGCGGCGCATCGCGACTACCTCGCACGTCGTGACGCCGTCGAGCGGCTGCCTGGTGATCCGGGAGTCGGTGGCATGCCCACAAGGGTGAAGTGCCTGCACGTGCTGGTCGCGCACTCGCTCGCGGTCGGGCCCGGCGTGAACCCGTTGGGCGACGAGGCATTGGCATTGTTGCCGCGGTGGGGCAGCGCCGGACCGTGCGTCGAAGCAGGCCCGGGCGTCGACGCGGCGCCGCAGCTGGACGAGTCATGACGCAGATCGCTGTGCTGCTCACGCCGATGGTTGCGTCATGACTCGGGTTGCCGCGATCGACTGCGGGACGAACTCGTTGCGATTGCTGATCGCCGATGTTGACGCGTCACGCGGCACGCTGGCCGACGTCGACCGCGAGATGAACATCGTGCGCCTGGGGCAAGGAGTCGACCGCACGCGGCGCTTTGCCGACGATGCATTGGAGCGCACCTTCGCGGTGTGCCGCGACTACGCCGAGCGGATCCGTGACGCAAGGCGTCGAGCGAGTGCGGTTCGTGGCCACCAGCGCAACGCGCGACGTGTCGAACCGCGACGCGTTTGTCGACGGCGTGCGGCAGGCACTGGGAGTTGATCCCGAGGTGATCTCGGGCGATGAGGAAGCTGCACTCTCGTTCGCGGGCGCTACTCGCGAACTGCTCGACGTCCAGGGAATTGAACAGCCCTACCTTGTCGTCGACATCGGCGGCGGCTCGACCGAATTCGTGGTGGGTGGGCGTGCCGTCGAGGCCGCGCGATCGGTCGATGTCGGATGCGTGCGGCTGACCGAACGGCATCTGCGCGACGATCCGCCGACTGCCCGCAGATCGACGCGGCGCGGGCCGACATCGTCGCGGGCGATCGACCTCGCGGCGCAGACCGTGCCGACTCAAGACGGCCGCGACGCTGGTCGGTTTGGCAGGGTCGGTGACGACGGTCGCGGCCATCGCGCTCGGCCTCGACGAGTACGACCCGGTGCGCATTCACCACTCGCGCATCTCTGCGGCGCAGGTGCACGAGGTCGCCGAGCAGCTACTTGCGATGACCCGTGCGCAGCGAGCGGCGATGCCGGTGATGCATCCAGGACGTGTCGACGTCATCGGTGCCGGCGCGTTGATCCTCGACACGATTGTCGAGCGAGTTGGGGCTGCAGAGGTCGTGGCCAGCGAGCACGACATTCTCGACGGGATCGCGTTCTCGATCGGCGGTTGATCGCCGGCGAGCGCTACTCCTGGATGAGGGCGCCGCTGACGGTGACGCTGACGATGCCTGGCGCGTGGCGCAGGCCGACGACTGACGTCGTCGGCACCTGGGCCATGAATCCGTTGCTCTGCGGCAGCCACTTAGTTACCTGGCCGCCGGCCTTCAGCACGTCGTTGCGTGCCATCACAAGGTGTCCCTGCGTGGCGCGGACAGTGATAGAAGTTCGGGCGACTTGGTGTCGGTCGTAGCTCCCCGCCGACGCAGTACCGGTGAGGGGAACGCTGACAGCAACCATCGCGGCCGCCGCAAGCACGATTCGGCTGGCCTGTCTCGACATGGTGTGGTCCCCCTTGGCGCTGCCGCTAATTGCGGCTTACTCGTGTTATCGCCAAGAGACCTCGACCGCCCCATCAGCTAACGAGGCGCCGTATTGCCGCGATCGCGGCAACGCGTTAGCGCATCCGGCCTAGCGGGAGCGCAGCGGCGAGGTCAGCGGCGCTTGGCGTAGTCGGCGAAACCTTGCCAGTCGATGACCACGCAAGGCTCGTCGCCGACGGTCCACGCGTCGTGGCCCGGAGCCATGATCGCGAAGTCGCCGGGGCCGTACTCGAGCTCCTCGCCGTCGTCCATTCTGACCCTCATGCGGCCCGACACAGGAAGTAGCCCAATGTGGGCGGCCTGACAGCTGTCGGTCTTGGCGATCGGCTTCACGTGCTCCGACCAACGCCAGCCCGGCATGAACCTGGCCCGGCCGACCGGCCCGTCGCAACGCGTTAGCCCATCCGGCCCCACGCCCGGGGATCCTGCGCACTTACTGCCGCAGGAGGACAGCAAGCGCGCAGTTTGGGCGGGGAGGGTCGGGACCAAGTGGCGCGGCGGCCCGAGCGGCCGGGAGCCATGATCGCGAAGTCGCCTGGGCCGTATTCGAGCTCCTCGCCGTCGTCCGTCAGGACACTCATGCGGCCGGACACGAAGTAGCGCATCATTGACGGCGTGCCGACGGCCATCACCCAGGAGACGACCCCGGGGTGCATTTACAACGAAGGAAGCGGTGGACCGGGCGACCCGGCAGTAGCCGCATCATCGCCCTAGCGCCCGTCGCGCGATTTCGGGCGCCCGTCGCGCGATGATCATGGAGAAAGGGGCCGGTTTGGACGCCGACGGTGGCCCATTTCTCCATGATCACGAGGTGGGGTGTGAAGTGGGGCGCGGGTGGGCGTGACGAAGCCGGCGGGCAGTGCTGACGGACGTGCGCCAACAGGCGGCCGGGGCCCGCACTCTCGACGAGCTGACCGCCGTCAGCACGACGTGCCGGGCCTGTCCGCGCCTCGTGGCCTGGCGCGAAGAGGTCGCTCGCGTCAAACGCCGATCGTTCGCCGACGAAGCCGTACTGGGGCCGCCCGGTCCCAGGCTGGGGCGACCCGAGCGCGAAAATCGTGATCGTCGGACTCGCCCCCGCCGCCCACGGCGGCAACCGCACCGGACGCATTTTCACCGGCGACCGCAGCGGCGACTGGCTCTTCGCGGCGCTGTACCGGGCGGGTCTAGCGGCCAAGCCGACGAGCGTGCACGCCGACGACGGACAGCAACTGTTCGGCGTCCGCATGGTTGCTGCTGTTCGCTGTGCTCCGCCCGCGAACAAGCCGACGACCGAGGAGCGTGACACCTGCCGCCCGTGGCTGGTCCGCGAGCTCGAGCTGCTCGCGCCGACGCTGAAGGTGCTGGTGGTCCTGGGCGGCTTCGGCTGGCAGGCGTTGCTGCCGAATCTGGCCGCCGCGGGGTACGCGTTGCCACGGCCGCTGCCGCGCTTCGGCCACGGGGTGCGCGTCGATCTGGCGAACGATGACGGGCGGGAAATCTCGCTCCTCGGCTGCTACCACCCGAGCCAGCAGAACACCTTCACCGGCAAGCTCACGGAGGGCATGCTCGATGACGTGCTCGAACTGGCGAAAACGCTGGCCCCGATAAGCTCGTAGGCATGCAGCGCAGAGCCAGTCGTCGGGCGTCAGAGACCGCACATCCTGATCGTCGGCGGCGGCTACGTCGGCATGTACACGGCGCTGCGCCTGAGCAGCCGGCTGCGCCGCGACGAGGCGATGGTGACGGTCATCGATCCGCTGTCGTACATGACGTACCAGCCGTTCCTGCCCGAGGCCGCGGCCGGCAACCTCGAGCCCCGGCACGTCGTCGTCCCGCTGCGTCGTGTTTTGCCGCATGCGCAGATCCTGAATGGTCGGGTCACGCGCATCGAGCACGGACGTCGAGTGGTGACGTTTTTGCCGAACGCGGGCCGATCGGTCGAGATCTCTTACGACATCATCGTGGTCGCGCCGGGTTCGATCGCGCGCACGTTGCCGATCCCTGGACTCGCCGAGAACGGCATCGGTTTCAAGACGGTCGGCGAAGCGATCTTCTTGCGCAACCACGTGCTGTCGAAGCTCGACATTGCTGCGTCGACGAAGGACGTCGCGGTGCGCAAGCAGGCACTCACTTTCGTGTTCGTCGGCGGCGGTTATGCCGGCGTCGAGGCGATGGCCGAACTCGAAGACATGGCGCGCGATGCGACCAAGTCTTACGACGGCGTCGAACCGTCGGACATGCGCTGGGTGCTCGTCGAGGCGAGCGATCGGATCCTGCCCGAGGTCAGTCGCGACCTGGGCGTCTATACCGTCAACGAGCTGCTGCGCCGCAACATCGAGGTGCGGCTCGGCACTCGGCTGAACTCGGCCGAGCGCCATCACATCGTGTTGTCCGACGGCGACGAGTTCGAAGCCGACACGTTGGTCTGGACTGCGGGTGTGAAGCCGAATCCGCTGGTGGCCGAGACCGACTTTCCGCTCGACGACAAAGGGCCGGATCAAAGGCACCCCGTACCTGCGGATCGAGGGTGTCGACGACGCGTGGTGCGCGGGCGACAGCGCGGCGATTCCGGATCTGACGAATCCGGGTCAGTTCACCGGTCCGAGTGCGCAGCACGCAGTTCGGCAGGCGCACCGGCTCGGCGACAACATCGCCGCGGTGTTGCGCGGCGGCGAACCGACCGAGTACCGGCACGCGTACAACGGATCGGTCGCGAGCCTTGGGCTGCACAAGGGCGTCGCGCAGATCAAGCTCGCGGAGTCAGCTTCAAGGTGCGCGGGTGGCCGGCGTGGTTCATGCACCGCACGTACCACTTGTCGCGGGTGCCGACGTTCAACCGCAAGGTGCGGGTCGCCGCCGACTGGACGCTCGCGCTGTTCTTCCATCGCGAGATCGTGTCGCTGGGTGCGTTGCAAAATCCGCACCAGGAGTTCGCACTCGCGACGAAGCCCGGGTTACCGCCGGGCGAGAGCGGAGCGGCGCCGGCGCCGAGAAGGCGGCGCCCGTCAAGAAAGCCGCCGCGAAGAAGCAGACCCCCGCCCCCCGTCGTCCCGAATAGTTCTCCAGTCTCGAACAGCGGCCCCCGTAGCCCAACAGGCAGAGGCGAACCCCTTAAAAGGGTTTCAGTGTCGGTTCGACTCCGACCGGGGGCACCTAGGTCGACCGGGCGCAAACCGAGGGAATTCAGCGCGGGCGGGGTCGTCAGGGTATCCTGACGCACATGAGCAAGGATCGGGGTCCGTGGCAGCTCGGCCGCCGGGCATGGGACCGGCTCGACGGCTGGCATCTTCATAGTCGGTCGGCGCGCCCTGGGCATCCCGACGATGGGGACGGCGCGCTGGCCGCTCTGGCGGACGTCGGCTTCGTGCGGCACCTGCTCGATCAAGCGGAACTGGTCGCCGTCCGCACTGCTCGTCGGCATGGCAAGTCGTGGGCCGAGATCGCCGTCAAGCTTGGCGTCACGCGGCAATCCGCGTGGGAGCGGTGGCGTGAGCTTGACGAAGCGCCCGACCAGGCGCCCGCCGATGGTCCGACCGTCCGCAGGCTCGCGAAGCCGGTCGACGAGGTGGTGGAACGGGTGGTCGCCGATGTCGCCGCCGAGGCATCTGCAACCCCCGCCGAAGTACTTGAGCGGACGGCGCGTGATCTGCGTCGGCGGTCGAATGTGCGGGTGCCGAACGTGCTCGGCATGTCGTGGGACGACGCCCGCGTTGCGCTGATGAAGGTGAGCCTGATGGCGGTCGGGCCGGATCCCGATGGGCCGCCGATCGATGTCATCAGCTGGCCCGATGCCAGGGTCGTCGATCAGACACCCGAGTCGGGCGCCAAGGTGGCCGCTGGCACGGCCGTGACGTTGTGGGTCATGCGCGGCGGAGGGTCAGCGGGCGTGCGCGAACCACGCCGCCCGCTGCCAGGGCCGCAGAGCGCGCGCGAAATGCGTTACGAGAGCGACGACGCGGTCGGCTGAGCAAGGACCATTGAAGCCCAGCGCTCGTTCTTGCGTGCGTTCGACTTCAACGGTCGTCGGCTGAGCGGTCTTACAGGTCGTGCGCGATGCGGTGCTTCTCGTGCTCGCGCACGATCGCGCTCGCGTAGCCGTGCGGGATTGCGTGCTCGTCGGTCAGCCAGTTGACCCGCTCGTCGAGCCGCAGAAAGCTCGGGCCCTGCTCGATCTCGTGGAACCACTCTGGGAGCCCGCGGCCGGTGACCTGCGGGATCCTTTCGACGAGGTTGCGATGGGTGTCCTCGGAGTGGTGCACGGTCATGAGCGCCTCCAGGGCGAGCCGAACTCAGCGGTTCACGTCTCAGTGGTCCATGACTTCAGGGTGCCGCAGCGGTGCCCGCGAGGGCAAGCGTTTCGGGCCGGTTCGTGTCGCCTTCCGGCCTCCCTAGCTTGACCCGCCGTTCGCCTTGAGCCCCTAGCCCTGGCCGACCTGCGGCGCGATAACGTGCGGGCCGTGGCCGCCGTCCCCTCGTCGCTCGCCGCTGATCTCGACAGCGTCGTGAAGACCCTGCGCACCACCCCCGCCGGACGGCTGCGGGCGCGCCTCTCGGGGCCTTTTCACAGCAGGGCGGACGCCGGGAGGGCGCTCGCCCGGGTCCTCGCAATCGCCGCACAAGGCATCGAGGACGCCGATCAGCCGGCGATGCCGGAGTGGCGCGAGCCGCCGTTGTTGGCCGACCTTGCGGTCGGGGATCAGGTACGGGTGCTTGCCCACGATTTCCTTGCGGTGTTGCCTCGTGCGGCCAGTACGGTCTGGACGCCGGGCGGTCGCGTGCCGCGTGCAGAGCTCGTGCGCGACGTCGTCAGCTCAGTGGCTGAGGTTGCTGGATTCCTCTGAATTGCGCGGCCGTCGCCGCTAACCTTTGAGTGTCGCTACCTTGAGAATGCAGTGACGACGGGGGACTTCATGAAACGCACCACCCGTGTGGTGGTTGTTGGCGCTCTAGTCATCGGCGCCTTCTCAATAACCGGCTGCTCGATCTCGATCCGCTCGATGGGCGCAGGCTCGTCGCCGGCGCCCGCCGCGCAGGCAGTTGCGAACCCGGCTGTTGCTAGCCCGGCTGTTCCAAGTCCCGCCGTTCCGAGCCCAGCCGTTTCGAGTCCGGCTGCCCCGGTCCTCTCGCCTCCGTCGCCCGCCGCCGTGACGTCGGCTGGCTCCACGTACTTGGCGCTTGTCGGTCCGGTCAACACCAAGACATTTGCTTTGGATACTGCGGTTTTCGACTCGCCTGACGACCTCACGACTCAGTCACTTTCTGCTGTCGTCACCGCATCCGCGGCCGCACTCCAAACGTTCAATGGCCAGCTGCGAAGCACGACGTGGCCCAGAACCGCGCTACCCGACATCACCACTCTCGCGGCCACGAACGATGTGTTGGTCGTGGTTCTGCAGGGCTACGAAGCCGATCTGAAATCGCCGACGCCGGGCGCCGATTTCGACTCGGTTCTCGAAGCGCTGCAGGTGGACAATTCGAGGTACGCAATCGACCGTGGCTTGGCGAGCGATGCATCTGCGTCGAGTTCGCGCCGACCTTGGCTTGCCGCCGCCGTCCGCGCCGCAGGTCACCCTTAACGACTAGGTCTAGCCCATCGCGCCAAGGCATCACGGCGGCGGGAGGACGACACCGAAGCCGGACACTGCTAGCCGCAACAGCACTTGACCTGGCGCAAGGAGGTCGGCGATTCGGGCGGCGCTGAGCACGTCGAGTTCGGCCAGGCGGGCGTGGTAGACATCGTCGCCCTGCAACCGCGCGGCGTGTAGTTCCTCCACGTTGTGCCAGACCTTTTGCCGCGCCTCCTTGAGAAATCGCCTCGAGCTGATCCGGTTCAGAGGCCCGAGCAATCTGTCGAGGCGAGTCTGTTCGGCACGACCCTGCTCGTCTTCGGCTTTGACCCGGCCCGCGAGAACCGTGTCGATGCGCTCGTGGTCACGCCGCCGCCGTCCGATCAAGATTGGATCGTTGAAGTCGTCCGCGCTAATAACGGCGAGCATCGCTTGCGGCAGGTCGTAGTTGACGTGCGCGTTGATGCCGAGCAAGACGTGCCGCAGGGCCGGCAATTCTGACGGGGCATCGAAGGCCAACCGCCAAGGGCGCGGCACCTTTGCGGTGTCGCCGGCGGCATCGGCATCGTGCGCGTCGAGATAGAGCTCGGCGAATACGACGTCCCATCGCTCGACCCACTCCGGATCCTCGAACGCGCCGGTATCGACCGCCGCGCCAACCGCCTCGGTGGTGCGGAGGTAGGTGCCGAGGAACATCGCCCGATGCGCGGCCTCCGGCGGCAAATTCTCCAGGCGCTGCTGCATTTCCGTGACGACCGCCGCTACCATCACCGACGCAACCATGTCCCGCCTCCAAGCCCCGAGGTGATCATCATGGACCAGATGAGTGGGGCTTTTTAGCTCAGGCGCTCGAAAATCATCGCCATGCCTTGGCCGCCGCCGACGCACATTGTCTCGAGCCCGATGGCGGCGTCGTGGAACTTCAGTGAGTTCAGCAACGTGCCGGTGATGCGCGCGCCCGTCATGCCGAAGGGGTGCCCGACGGCGATCGAGCCGCCGTTCACGTTGAGCTTGTCGATGTCGATCCCGAGGTCTTGGTAGCTCGGAATCACCTGGGCGGCGAACGCTTCGTTGATCTCAACGAGGTCGATGTTGTTGATGCTCATGTTCGCGCGACGCAGCGCCTGCTCGCTCGCCTCGACCGGGCCAAGGCCCATGATCTCCGGCGACAACGCCGAGACGCCGGTCGAAACGATGCGCGCTAACGGCGTGATGCCGAGCTCGCGCGCCTTGACGTCGGACATCACGATCACCGCCGCCGCGCCGTCATTCAACGGACAGCAGTTGCCGGCCGTCACCGTTCCGTCGGGACGAAACACCGGTTCGAGCGTTGCGAACTTCTCAAGCGTTGTGCCGGCTCGTGGCCCGTCGTCGTGGTCGACGATTGTGCCGTCGGGGAGCGTGACCGGCGTGATCTCGCGCTGCCAAAAGCCTGCAGCCAAAGCCTTTTCGGCGAGGTTCTGTGAGCGGCAGCCGAACTCGTCTTGCATCGCGCGAGAGATGCCCTTCAGCTGCGCGACGTTCTCGGCTGTCTGGCCCATGGCGATGTAAATGTCGGGCACGTGGTACTCGGCGCGCGGATCCTGCCAGCTCGCCGCGCCGCCTGCAGCTCGGGTGGCCGTACGCGCAACCGCGCCCGCGAAATACGGGTTGCGGGTATCCGGGTGATTGTCCGAACTGCCGTGCACGAACCGGCTCACGCATTCGACGCCGGCGCTGATGAACACGTCACCCTCGCCGGCCTTGATCGCGTGAAACGCCATGCGAGTCGTCTGGAGCGACGATGCGCAGTAACGAGTGACCGTCGTCGCCGGCAGCCGATCAAATCCAAGGCGGACGGCGACCACTCGCGCCATGTTGAAGCCCTGCTCGCCGCCGGGTAATCCGCACCCGAGCATGAAGTCGTCGATGTCGCCAGGATTGAGTTGCGGCACCTTGTCGAGAGCGGCTCGGACGATGGTCGCGGTGAGCTCGTCGGGCCGCAGCTCCGTCATCGAACCCTTGTGGGCGCGCCCGATCGGCGACCGTGCAGTCGCGACGATGACGGCCTCGGGCATCAGGGTCTCCGTGCTGTGGGGTGAGAGTTGCGGTCAACGCAGCGTAACTCGCTAGGCTCGAACCGTGGATATTCATGACAGCTTGCTCGATCTCATCGGCGACACCCCACTGGTCCGGTTGTCTCGGATCGCGGTCCCCGGCGGTGCCCAGTTACTGGCGAAGCTCGAGCAGCTGAATCCTGGCGGCTCGGTGAAGGACCGCATCGCGGTGCGAATGGTCGAGACTGCCGAAGCAACAGGCGCGCTGAAGCCCGGTGGCACGATCGTCGAGCCGACCTCGGGCAACACCGGTGTCGGCCTTGCCATCGTCGCTGCACGCAAGGGCTACAAGTGCGTCTTCGTGATGCCCGACAAGATGAGCGCCGAGAAAATCAATGTTCTCAAGGGTTATGGCGCGCAGGTCGTGGTATGCCCGACCGCCGTTGCGCCTGAAGACCCTGAGTCTTACTACTCCGTGTCAGACCGGTTGGTGCGCGAGATCGAGGGCGCCTGGAAGCCGGATCAGTACAGCAACCCTGACAACCCCCGGTCGCACTACGAGACAACCGGGCCTGAACTGTGGCGCCAGACCGACGGGCAGCTCACCTGCTTCGTCGCAGGCATCGGCACCGGCGGCACGATCAGCGGCACCGGACGCTTCCTGAAAGAGGTGTCTGGCGGCGCGGTTCGCATCGTGGGCGCCGACCCAGAGGGCTCGGTGTACTCCGGCGGAACGGGCCGGCCGTATCTCGTCGAGGGAGTCGGCGAGGACTTTTGGCCCACCACCTATGACCGCACGATCTGCGACGACATCATCGCCGTCTCTGACAAGGACTCGTTCCTGATGACGCGTCGGCTCGCCCGTGACGAGGGAATTCTGGTCGGTGGGTCGAGTGGCATGGCGGTGGTAGCGGCCGCGCAGGTCGCGGCGTCGCTCTCGCCATCTGACATGGTCGTGGTGTTGTTGCCCGACTCAGGGCGCGGCTACTTGTCGAAGATCTTCAACGACGAGTGGATGGCTGACTACGGATTCTTGGCTGGTTCGAGCTCGACCACCGTGGCCGATGTCCTGAAGCGCAAGGGAACTCGGCTGCCGGAGATGGTGCACCTGCATCCGACCGAGACCGTGCGCGAGGCTATCGACGTGCTGCGCGAGTACGGCGTGTCTCAGGTGCCGGTCGTGCGCGCCGAACCGCCGGTCATGTCGGCCGAGGTCATCGGATCAGTCGTCGAGCGCGACCTACTTGACGCGTTGTTCTCCGGGCGCGCCGCGTTGTCGGACGCGCTCGAGAAGCACATCTCCGCGCCGCTGCCGATGATCGGTGGTGGCGAGCCGGTGGCCGCAGCCATGACTGCTCTTGAAACGGCGGACGCCGCGGTCGTACTGATCGACGGAAAGCCGGCCGGCATCCTGACCCGGCAAGACCTGCTCGGGTTTCTGGCCCACTGATCGGCTAACGAGCTAGTGCGGGCCGACCATGCTCTTGAGCAGGTCGAGCATGCGCTCGGGCGGCACGCCGTGTCCCTCGTCGTCGTTGACGACGACCTTCGCTGCCGGAACGTGCGCGGCTAGCCACTCGCCATGCGCGGCCGGCACGAGAACATCCTGCTTTCCGTAGTGCACCTCCGCGGGAATCGTGATCTCGGAGATGTCGAAACCCCATGGTTTGGTGAACGCGAGGTCGTCGTCGACCCAGCCCCACGGGCCGTTCACGACGCATTCCGGCACCGCCTCACGCATTACCTGCATGACCAGTGGATGCGCGAACACTGCGCGATCCGATTCGGCAAGGTCCCAGCCAGGACCGAGCACGCTCGCGGCGTCCGCCTCCACTCGCGCGACCATCGCTGTCGCTTCTTTTGAGAGTTCGCGGTAGAGGGTGTCCTCGCCGGCAAGTGCCCAGCCGAACTCCTTGACGTTCTCCGGATCCATGCCGGCGAACCAGTCGAAGTCAGCTGTGTCATACGGCACGACGCCGACGACGCAGCGCACGAACGTCACGCGCTCCGGCAATCGGGCGGCGACGGCGAGAGCGTGCGGGCCGCCGCCCGATCCGCCGACGACCACGAAGTGGTCGATTCCTTCCGCGTCGGCGATGGCCTCGACGTCGGGCACACAGTCGACCACCCGTCGTCCCGGATTGCGATCCGACCTGCCGTAGCCGGGCCGGTCATACGTGATGACGCGCACGCCGATATTCGCCAGCGCCTCGTCGTCCGGATAACGATTGAGCCGGCAGCCCGGAGTGCCGTGCAGGTTGAAGATCGGTGCGCCTGCGGGGTCACCCCACTGTGCGTAACAGAGCTGGCGACCGTCCTTGGTGCGCAGGGTTGTCGTCGTCATTGCGCCTCGACTACGAAGACTGGGATGACACGCTCGGTCTTGCGCTGATACTCGGCGTACGGCGGGTAGGCGGCAACCGCACGGTCCCACCACTGCGCACGCTCGTCGCCGGTGATCTCACGCGCCGTCATGTCGACCTTCCGTGCGCCGTCTTGGAGTTCGACGTGCGGATTCGCCCGGATGTTGTAGTACCAGCGCGGGTGCTCGGGCGCGCCGCCGTGGGAGGCTACGACGGCGTAGCGGCCGCCATGTTCGACGCGCATCACCGGTGTCTTGTGCAGCTTTCCGCTGACCGCGCCGCGATTCGTGACGATGACGATGGGCAGCCCGGTGTCGCGAAACGTGTTGCCCTGCGCGCCGTCGGTGCGCTCGTACAGTTCGACCTGGTCGCGCACCCACTTCTCGGGGTTCGGCGCGTACTCACCTTCCAGTGGCATGTGCTCCAGTCAACACCGCGGCTGGTCGCGGGCTCAGCCGGGGTCAACCAGTTGCCGGTCGGCGAGTCGGCTGCCAGCGAGAGGCAGAGGTGGTTCGGGCTGCCTCGCGACCGCGGCGCATACGCGTGCGTGCCTACCCGCCTGAGGCGCTTGCGTACGTGCCCACGCGTGAGGCGCATGCGTCGCGCCCGCGTGAGGCGTGCCCACGCGTCAGGCGCATGCGCACGTGCCCACGCGGAGGCGCATGTGTCGCGCCCGCGCGTGAGGCGCTTGCGTACGTGCCCACGCGTGAGGCGCTTGCGTACGTGCCCGCGCGTGAGCCCGCAGCTCGCGCATGACGCGGGCACTCACACGTCTCGCGCGTACTCGCGCTTGAGGGACTCGGCGCACACGCGAACCCCGCGCTTTCTTATCCACAAAGGCAATTCTCGTTGTTCACAGTTCCAAGTTGACTCGCGTTCGTGTCAGCACTGGTCGGTAGGTTTGCTGCATGAGTTCGTTGCTTGCCGATCAGGTTCATCCCGCCGCGGAAGCCGTCGCGGAAATGAACGCTGCGCTCGATGCATTCGGAGAAGCGCCACTGTGGTCGATGTCGATCCGTGACCAGTCGGCGTTGGTGATCGCGTTGGAGAAGTTGGCCAATCGAGTCGCCTCAGTGAAAGTCGCCGCACTCGCACAGGCGGAGAAGTCACTGGTCCGAACCCTGCTCGGAGCGAAATCGACGCACGCGTGGTTGAAGGCCGCAGCTGACGTGCCGAGCTGGGACGGGCGGGCGCGTCTGCAGTTGG
Source organism: uncultured Actinomycetes bacterium (assembly GCA_963799955.1). Lineage (GTDB taxonomy): Bacteria > Actinomycetota > Actinomycetes > Acidothermales > Acidothermaceae > PALSA-607. The sequence goes on along the minus strand of CAWCZJ010000001.1, from coordinate 302,160 downwards.
CATATTCGCTCGAGTCCCGGCCACTGACGGCGGCCGCATTTGCCGCAGGCGACATCAACATGGCCTCAGCCCAAGGGGTGTGCGCCGCGATGGAGGCGTTGCCCCCGTCGATTCCCGCGGTCATGAGCGGTGAGGTGGAGCAACTGCTCGTAGACACCGCACGCCAAGAAGGCCACCGCGCTGTGACTCGTCGGGCGATGGAGATCACCTATCGGTTCGCGCCTGAGGTGCTCGAAGCACAAGAGCAGGCCGCCCGTGAGGCCAGGTTCCTGACGCTGACCAGCCGCGCAGATGGCACCGTGTCGCTACGGGGGCAACTCGACAAGGAAGCCGGCGCATTGGCGCAAGCGGTGCTCGGCCCGCTGGCCGCCCCCGCCCCGGCGACCGACGGCATCCCCGACCCGCGCGATGTTGGTACCCGCTATGCCGACGCGTTCGTTCAGCTCTGCCACTCGGTCACCCCGGAACTGCCCCAGGTGCGTGGGGAACGACCCAACGTCGCGATCACCATGAGCCTGGAGAGTCTGCAAGCCAAAGCTGTCGGCTGCGCGCCCGCGACCCTCGACAGCGGCATCCCGCTCTCGATCGGAGCCACACTCCGGCTGCTGTGCGACGCGAACGTGATTCCGATCGTGCTCGGCAGCCACGGCGAACCACTCGACATCGGCCGGCTGACCCGCACGATACCTACTGGGATGCGCCGCGCCCTAGTGGCGCGCGATCGAGGCTGCGCATTCCCGGGCTGCGACCGGCCGCCAGCTTGGTGCGACGCCCACCACTGCAAGCACTGGTCCGCGGGCGGTGAGACCGCGCTTTGCAACTTGTGCCTGTTATGCAGCCAACACCACGACGTCGTGCACCACGACGGGTGGGAGATCACGATGATCAACGCGATGCCATGGTTCATTCCACCGCCATGGATCGACCCCGACCAAGCCCCACGACAACACAGCCGACATAAGATCCGACAACTTCGCGCATGACGGTGAGGTGGCGCGACGATGACACGTTTGCGACGCGCGTTGCCGCGCGCGGGTCACATCTCGGCGAGCGGCAGCCGGATGCGAAAGCGCGAGCCGAAGCCCAACTTCGTTTCGACGTCGGCCGTGCCGCCATGCGCAGCGGTCAGCGCTGCGACGATCGACAGTCCAAGGCCGCTGCCACCGTTCGCGCGGGTACGAGATTCCTCGACCCGGTAGAACCGCTCAAAGATGCGCTGCGCATCTTTGGGACTGAGTCCAGGTCCGGAGTCGGCGACCTCGAGCACCGCGAACCGCTCCGCCTTGCTGTCATCGATGCTCAGGCCGACGGTGACGGCCGCCGATTCCGGCGTGTGTGTCAGCGCGTTTGTCACCAGATTGCCGACCACCTGTCGCAGTCGCGCGTCATCGCCGACGACGAGTACGGGTTCGGTCGTCGAAAGGTGAAGCTGCACATCGCGACCCGGCGCCACCGCTTGCGCGTCATGCACGGCATCGGAGGCGATCGTCTCGAGGTCGACAAGCTCGCGCTCGAGCGGCCGTTGCTGGTCGAGGCGGGCGAGCAGCAGCAGGTCGTCGACGAGCAGGCCCATGCGGGTCGACTCGCTCTCGATGCGCGTCATAACGCGGTCGACGTCCGATTCCTCGGGGACGGCGCCCATGCGGTACAGCTCCGCGAATCCGCGAATGGAGGTCAACGGCGTCCGCAGTTCGTGGCTGGCGTCGGTGATGAAGCGGCGCATACGGGTCTCCGACGTTCGCGCCTCTTGCTCCGACGCCTCGCGCGCACGAAACGCGGATTCGATTTGGCTCAGCATCCCGTTCAATGCGCCCGCGAGTCGCCCGACCTCGGTGCGCGGATCGCTTTGCGGAACGCGTCGCGTCAGGTCCCCGGCCGCGATGGCGGCGGCGGTGTGCTCGACGTCGACGAGTGGGCGAAGGCTGTGCCGGACGGCGATGTAGCTCAATCCTGCCAGGACGACAACGACTCCCGCACCGATGATGACATCGAAGAGGATCAGCTGATTCAGTGTGCTGTCGACGCCGGTCAACGGAGTTGCGACGGCGATGCTGCCTGTGCCGTTCGGCATGACCGACACGACGACCCGCCAGTGTTCGCTGCCTCTGGTCGACGGCACCGTGAACGGCTTGCCATTGCGTGCGCTAACTGCGGCGATGGAGAGCGCCGGAATAGCCGGCCCACAGTCGTCTTGATCCAAAGGCTGGCTGCTCCGCGAAATCTGCGTGCCGACGGCGTTGCTCAACTGGACCAGGTAGTCGCTTGGCAGCGGCAGGAGGGTCCGACGAGTCGTGGCGGTTGGGTCCGCGGTATTCGACGTACCGCAGACTTGCGATCCTGCAGGGCGGGTGCCCGAGCTCGGTGCGGAAGTGGTTGGTGTCGCGGCACCGGGGCGGGGCGCGCCTGCACTGGGCGCGCGGGCACTGGCGCGCCGGCACTAGGCGCAGCTGCACTAGGTGGCGCACCTGGCGCGACCGCTCCCGTCGTGGTGCCGGTCGTTCCGGGCCCGCCTGGGGCGCCGAGGCCGCCGCCAGGGGCGCGCGGCCCACGGAACCCGCGGGCGAAGTCGGAGGTGCTGATCTCGTGGCTCGCACTCGTGAGCTGACTGTCGAGGCGGTTCATCAACGAGTGCCGCAGCAAGTTCGTGGCAACGAACCCGGTGGAGATCAACGCGCCCGTGACCAACACGCAGGTGAGAAGCACTAGCCGGATTCGCAACGGCACTCGTCGTGCGCGGGTCCGGAGGGATCGCCACCAGCGGTTCACGACGCTACATCGCTCATGATCGCGGTACTCCCGCCCTATCCGTCATGCGCGGGGCACCCGCAACGCGTACCCCATGCCGCGCAACGTGTGCAGCAACCTCGGTTGCGTCGTATCGATCTTGCGGCGCAGGTGGGAGACGTACGTCTCGACGATATTGGCGTCGCCGCCGAAGTCATAGGACCACACGTGCTCAAGGATCTGCGTCTTCGAGAGAACCCGGCCTGGGTTGTGCAAGAAATAGCGCAGCAGCTTGAACTCGGTCGCGGAGAGTTCGATCGGCTCGTCGCCCTTCAGCACCTCGTAGCTGTCCTCATCGAGGGTGATGTCGCCGAGGCTCAGGATCGACGTCCCCGCATCGCCGTCCAAACCCTTGGTCCGTCGCAGGATGCTACGAATGCGCGCGATCACCTCTTCGAGGCTGAACGGCTTCGTGACGTAGTCGTCGCCGCCGATCGTGAGTCCGGTGACCTTGTCCTCGTCGCTGTCGCGTGCGGTCAGGAACAGCACCGGTGTACGCAGGCCGCCGGCGCGCAACCGCTTCGCGACGTCGAATCCGTCGATGCCGGGCATCATGACGTCCAGCACGATGAGGTCGGGCTTGAAGGCTTGGGTCATTTCGAGGGCTTCGTGGCCGGTCGACGCGCTCGCCACCTCGAAGCCACTGAACCGTAGGGTCGCGGCGAGCAGCTCGAGGATGTTCGGCTCGTCGTCGACGACCAGCAGCCGTGCGGGTCCGGCGGCTCCCACAATCGTGGGGACGGCGGCCAAGCTCGGCATGTCGAGTCCAATCGGTCGGCGGTCGTCACGGGTGAGATCGGTGAGAAAAATGACGCTAGATGAGCATCGTTACGCTGAAGTCTGGGAGTTTCCTGAACGTCGGCCAAGTGCGCGCTGCGACTCTTTGGAATCGATACTGGTGTGATGTCCGGTCAAATTGGTGCCGCCGACCCGGCTTCCGACCCCGTTTCGGGGCGGCCGCCCGCGGTGACATTGCGGCCGATGAGTCGCGACGATTTCCCCGCCCTAGCGAGCTGGTTGCGCGCGCCGCACGTCGAGGCCTGGTTCCCATGGCTGCACGGCGAGACGCCGGTGAGTGACGCGGTTGAATCTGAATACGGCCCGTGCATCGACGGTGATGACCCGACGGAGGTCTTCGTGATCGAGACCGATGGCGAGCGGGTCGGATTCATCCAGCGGTACCGGATCAGCGACAACCCGGAATGGGCCACGGCGCTCTCTGTGATCGGCGACACCACTGCCGCCGTCGGCGAGTGGGCCGGCGGCGAGCCGACCGGTGGGGTCGACCTGAGCGCGGCCGTCGGGTTCGACTACGCGATCGGTGAACTCGATGCGACCGGCCGCGGCGTCGGCCGCGAGGCAATCCGCCAGCTCCTCGTCGAGACGTTCCGTCGCAATCCGGAGATCGACCGCGTTGTCGTGGCGATGCAGCAGGCGAACCGGTCGTCGTGGCGGGCACTGGAGCATGTCGGGTTCGAACGTCGGTGGGCCGGCCTGCTCGACTCGCCTGATCCGAGTGACGCGGGTCCGTCGTACATCTATGTAGCTACCCGCCCCGCCGCTGACGTCGCTACGTGATGAGTGGCGAGTTCCCGCTGGGATCGTCGCGAACTCCGGTGGCCGACGACAGAACCGCCGCGTTCGGAAACGAGATGGGTCCCTCTGCGGTCTGCATGGTCGTGAACATCAAGCTGATGGCGGTGATTCGGCCGTCGTACTGGCCTCCGAGCGCCCCGGCCCGCAGCGTGATGTAGTCGCCGACTTTGAACGGTCGGGAGACCAGCAGCACGACACCCGCGAATGCGTTGCCCAGTGATTGCTGCGCGGCAAGGCCGAGCACAACGCTGACGATCGCGCCCGACAGCAGGACGCTCTCGATCTTGACGGCGAACAGCCCGAGGACCGTGACGAGAATCGCCAAGTAGCCGATGATCTGCACGCCGAGCCGGATCGCGGACGCCGCCGCCGGACTCCCGCGATGACGTGCTAGCCGGGCGAGTTCGTTCGCGACCAGTTGAACGGTGATGATGCCGGCGACGAGACAGACACCGATCGCGACGAGGGCGAAGATCCGGCGAGTGTCGTCTGCCACCGGGAGCCCATTGACCTCGTGCGTCGCCTTGACGCCGTTGTCGTACGCCCCCGCAATGGCGGCGGCGACGAATATCAGTGATGTGCAGATCGCGCGCCGGAACTTCGGCCGAAAGATCAGCTGGCGGGCGTCCGCGAAGGCAGCCGCGGCGACCGGTCGCTGGCGCAGGGCCACGATGTCCTCCTCGGCGGCAGTTACGGCGGCAGGTACGGGCTGTGCAGGACAGCTTCCCGCGCCAACTTAGTGGTTGCGAGATAGCCTCGGCGCCATGGCAGACCATCACGACACGCACCGCGCCGAGAGCTTCGAGACCCGGGCCATTCATGCCGGCCAGCCGTCGGACCCACGTACCGGGGCCGTCGTCCCGCCCATCTTTCAGGTTTCGACCTTTCACCAAGACGCGGTTGGCAAGCCGCGCGACGGTTGGGAGTACAGCCGGTCGGGCAATCCGACGCGATCGGCGCTCGAAACCTGCCTGGCGGACCTCGACGGCGGCGCGCGCGGGTTGGCGTTCTCGAGCGGGTTGGCGGCCGAAGACTGCATCCTGCGCACCCTGTGCTCGCCGCACGACCACGTCATCGTCCCGGGCGATGCGTACGGCGGCACGTTCCGGCTGGTCGACAAGGTGTTCGGCAAGTGGGACGTCGTGCACACGTCGGTCGATCTGTCCGACCTCGACTGGCTCGTCGGCGCCATGACGCCGAAGACGAAAGTGGTGTGGTGCGAGACTCCGAGCAATCCGCTACTGGGCATCGCTGACATCGCGGCAGTCGCCGAGATTGCGCACGAGGGTGGCGCGATACTGGTCGTTGACAACACCTTTGCGTCGCCGTATTTGCAGCAACCGCTGGCTTTAGGCGCCGACATCGTCGTGTACTCCACGACGAAGTACCTCGGCGGACACTCCGACGTCGTCGGCGGCGCGCTGGTCGCGGCCGATGCCGAGCTCGGTGAGCAACTCGCGTTCCATCAGAACGCCATCGGCTCCATCGCGGGCCCGTTCGACTCGTGGCTGGTGATGCGTGGCATCAAGACACTCGCCGTCCGCATGGATCGGCATTGCGACAACGCGGCCCGCATCGCGGCCTTCCTCCAACACCACAAGGCCGTGTCGCACGTGCTCTACCCAGGTCTAGAAACGCACGCCGGTCACGAAATCGCCGCGAAGCAGATGCGGAATTTCGGTGGCATGGTGTCGTTTCGCATGGACGGCGGGGAAGCGGCCGCCGTTGACGTCTGCAACCGGGCGAGACTGTTCACCTTGGCGGAGTCACTCGGCGGAGTTGAGTCACTGATCGAACATCCGGGGAAGATGACTCATGTCAGTGTCGTGGGTAGTCCGCTCGAGGTGCCGACAGACCTGGTTCGGCTCTCCGTCGGGATCGAAAACGTCGACGACCTGCTGGCCGATCTCGAGCAGGCTTTGGGCTAGCTCGGGCTTCCGACTAACGCACGTGCGCCCGCGTACCGATCCGGGTGAACGTGCGCGCGTTGCGAACGGCGGCGGCGCCCGGGTCGTTGTTGAAGTACACGAACACGTCATCCTGGCGTGGCCAAGTGCCCGCGACGCGGGTGTGCCACGTGCGCAACGCAGCGTCGCCGTAGCGAGGCCAAGGACGGGCGCGGCCCTCGTGCAAGCGCACATATCCCCAGTCAGCTGTCCGCCACAACGGAGTTACCGGCCTGCCGAGCCTGTCGGCCCACGCCAGTGCGGCGCCGCGTTTCTCGAGTAACCGACGCAGGTCGTCGATCCACCAGCTTTCGTGGCGAGGCTCAACGGCGACCCGGATGGAGGATGGGAAACACGCCAGCGTCGCGTCAAGGCGATCGAGTTCGATACGAAGGTTGGGCGGCAATTGCAGCAGGATCGGTCCGAGCCGGTCGCCCAGTCCTTCGCAACTCTCCAGCAACCGCTGCACCGGCTCGGTGGGTTCGGTGAGTCGTTTGACGTGGGTGAGGAAGCGGCTCGCCTTCACCGCCATGGTGAATCCGGCCGGAAGCGCAGCCGCCCACTTTGCGAAGGTGTCGCGCGTGGGCAGCCGGTAGAACGCGTTGTCGCATTCGACCGTGTCGAACGACTTCGCGTACTCGCTCAGCCACGAAGATTTCGGCACTCCGCCGTAGAACGCGTCGCGCCAATCGTCGTACTGCCAGCCGCAAGTCCCGACTCGCGTCGGCATTGCAGGTGCCTCCCAGTCAGGTCCGCTCGCCTCGTCGTCGGCGAGTGCATACCCACCCTGGGTCGTCACCCACCTGAATCGACGATCGTCCGCTACGCCTTTTCGGCGGTGAGGTCGGCCTCGATCTCGGCCGTTGCAAGACGCGCGGCCGGATCCGGACCCGCAGCACGGATATCTGGCGATCGAGCGGCCAATGCGCCGGCACCCGCGAGGATTCCGGTCGTCAGCCAGAACGCGGCGCCGTAAGACCACGTGTCAGCCACCCAGCCAGCGACGATCGGACCGCTCACCGAACCGCCGTCCCCTGCCATCTGAAATCCCGCGACGACCGTGCCGCCGCGTTTGCCCGCGACGTCGCCGACGACCGCGGCAGGTGCGACGTCGAGCAGGCCCGAGCCGATGCCGAACACGACCATCGCGATGACGTAGCCGATGAGTTCGGGCGACAACGCAAGCAGCGCCATCGAGCTCGCGGACAGCAGGCAGCCGCCCACCATGACCGGACGACGGCCACGTCGGTCGACGAGACGACCTGCGGGAATCAGGGTGGCCGCGTTGAAGAACGCGACGATGGTGAAGCCGATGCCGACCCACGCGGTGCCGCGATGCAGCGACTCGACGATGAACAGTGGGACGAGCGTGTTGCGGACACCCATCGCGGCCCAGCTGTCGGCGAGGTTGGCCGCGAGTGCTGCGCGATAGGCGCGCTGCTTGAAGGCCGCCGCGAGACTGGTGCGAGTGGGCTGATCAACGCCACCTTGTCCGGCGTCCGACTCGGTCTTGCGGGCAAGGGACGCGCGCCGCAAGCCGATCATCGCGACGCTGCCCGCGACGACGAGTGTTCCGGCGTACACGAAGAACGGGGCGCGGATTGACCAGGCGGCCAGCGGTCCGCCGATAGCGGGGCCGGAAATGCCGCCGAGCAGAAAGCCGCCCTGGAAGAGTCCGACCGAACGTCCGCGCTGTTCGGGGGCGACGACGCGCAGCAAGAGTCCCATCGCGCTCACCGAGAACATCGCCGAGCCGATGCCGCCGGCGCCGCGCAGCAGCAGGAGTTGCAAGTAACTGTGCGCGAACCCGGCTAACGCGCTGCTGACCGCGACGATGCCGATGCCACTCGCGAGCACGACGCGTTCACCGATCGCGTCGACTAAACGGCCGACGCCCAGGGCCGACGCGAGTCGCATGAACGCGAAGGCCGATAGCACTGCGCCGACCTCGGCCTTGCCGACGCCGAAGTGGTGGGCGAAGAGTGGGATGACCGGCGCGACGATGCCGAATCCGACGGCCACGCTGAACGCCACCGCGGCCAGTACGGCGACCTCGTTCGGCAGGTCGCCGAACACTTTGACGCGCAGCCGGTGCATTGGCGTCACGCTACTCCCGCGCGCGGGCCCTCAGCCGCGGCGCCCGCCGCCCGGCCCGGGCGCCCGCGCGGTTATCCGTGGCGCCCGCGCCGTTATCCGTGGCGCCCGCGCCGTGCCCGCAAGTAGTCGCTGACGACGTAGTCGCCGAGCTTGTCGTCGGACGGCGCGAACACGCGGCCGCCGTTGCGCTTGGCCAACTTGTCGACGAAATCGACGAGGCCCTTGTCGTCGGCGAGCATGAAGACGTTGAGCGTCGCCCCGCGTCGCGTCATCTTGTCGGCCTCGGCGAGGGTGACCGCGAGCGTCTCGGGCGAGGGCGGCCAGTCGAAGGTGTAGTCGCCGCTGGGCAGCAGGTGCGCTGTCGGTTCGCCGTCAGTGACGACGAGGACGACCGGCTCGTGTTCAGGGTGGCGGTCGAGGAATCGTCCGGCAATGAGCAGTGCATGCTGCAGGTTGGTGCCCTGCACCATCTCGGCGTCGAGGCCGGCGAGCTCAGTTGGCTGCAAAACCCTTGCATAGTTGGAAAATCCGATGACCTGCAACGCGTCCTGCGGGAACCGGGTGCTGACCAACGAGTGCAGCGCGAGCGCCGTCGACTTGGCGACTCCCCATGTGCCACGCAGTGTCATCGACCACGAGAGGTCGACGAGTAGGCAGACCGCGGCAGAGGTTCGGCGCTCGGTCTCGACGACCTCGAAGTCGTCAACCTGCAGCTTCACGCCACCACCGGCGCGCACGCCGCCCGCCGCCGCTGGACCGGACCGCAGGATCGCGTTCGAAACCGTGCGCACGACGTCCAGCGGCTGCTCGTCGCCGAACTGCCACGCGCGTGACGAGCCGGTCAGCTCGCCGGCCGACCCAGCGTTGGGCACATCGTGATCGCCGCGCGTGCTGCTCGACAGCGACGCGAACACCCGTCGCAACGCGGTGGCACCCAGCCGGCGAACCGCTTTCGCGGTGAGCTCAAGCCGGCCGCCGTCCCGCTTCAAATAGCCCTGCCGCTCTAGCTCCCGCTCGACCTCGCGCAACTGGCGCAGGTCGTCGACAGCCTGCCGACCCAGCGCGCGCCGGATCGCCTCCTCGTCGACGTCTTCGAGGCTGGCGCCCGGATACTCCTGCCCGAGCGTCGACTCGAGCTCTTCGAGATCGGCGAGCTCTTCGAGTGCAGTCGTCGCATCCGACATGCCGAGCGGCTGATCGCCTTTCATGCGCGTGCGTCCGGTCCAATCCAGATCGGGACGACGGGTGCGTAGCGCGTCGTTCAACCGTGACATCTCCGAGGCGAGACCCATGTCTTCCATCGACTGCGCCATCAGCGCTGCTGAGTTCGTCGCGCTGTTCGGGAGTCATCGACGCGAGCATGCGCTCCATCGCGGCCGCGCGGCGGGCAAGTGAGTCGACGAGTTCCTCGAGATTCGCTGGCTGGTCAGGGAAAAACTGGCCATGCTTCTCCATGAACTGGTCGAAATCTTCTTGCGTGTGCTCGCCGCGCGCATCGGCGGCGAGCATCTCGTTGAGGTCGGCCATCATGTCCTTGACGGCCTGCATCGCGGCCGCCGACTCGGGCGACCCAGATTGCATCGACTGCATCGCTTGCTTCATGCCGCGAAACTGTGTGTCGAGAACTTCCTGGCGAAGCAGATCCTTCAGTTGCTCATACGTTGCGCGGGCCTCATCGGATCGCCAGTCATATTCAGACAGCGCGCGAATCGCCCGCGCCGGATCTGATGGCAGCGTGTCGAGTTCGGTTTCGCGCAGCCGAGCGTCGTCCGACGGGTCGGGAAACAGCGCCGCCCGCTCCTGACCGATCGCCTTGTCGAGCAACGCTCGTGCTTCCTCGAGCGTGCCGTCGAGGCGACCCTTGTTCCGCATCGCACGGCGCTGTTCACGCACCCGCCGCAGCATGTCCTCGAGGCCGCGAAGCCCAGGCGCCCCTTGGCGCAGCAGATCGCGCAACGCATCCGACGTGCTGGCGCCGTCGAGCACGGCGTCGCCGAATTCGTCGAGTGCCTGCGCGATGTCGTACGGCGGAGCGAGCGGGTCAGGACCTTCGTGGAACGGTCCGTACCGAAAGACATCCACGCTCAGCCGCCGTACACCGTGCGGCCGGGGACCTCGTCCTTGCTCAGCCGTCGGGTCAGGTACAGACCCTCGAGTGCGAACTCGATCGCGGCCGCCGCACGGCCGGGGTTCTCCCCGCCGTCGTCGCCGAGTCGTTCGAGAACCTTCGCGAGCCCCGAGACCTGGCCGACCCGCTTGAGCAGATCGGAGGCCGCCACCAGCTCGCCGGTCTCGACGGTGGCACCCTCGTCGAACCGGGCAAGAAGCCCGCTGAGGTCAGCGTTTCCGAGCCGCGCGCGAAACGTCTCCGCGACCGCGCGCCGTAACAGGTGCACGAGAACGTCGCGTTCGCGACCTTCCTCGCTGACCTCGAATTCGACCTTGCCTTGAAGCGAATCGACGATGCCGGGCAGGTCGCAGACTCGCGCCACGGCGTCCGTCTCGCCGGTCAACGCGGCCCGTCGAAGTGCTGACGCAGCCACGGTTTCTGCACCAGCGACGGCGAATCGTGCCGACACTCCAGAGCGCTGGTCGACCGCTGTCGACTCGCGCACGAGGCGAGTGAAACGGGCGACTACCTCGAGCAGGTAGCCGGGCACCTCCGCCGACAGCTCTGCCTCTTGCGAGATGAGGTCGACCTCATCAGTGAGGCGCAGCGGGTAGTGCGTACGAACCTCGGCACCGAACCGGTCCTTGAGCGGGGTGATGATGCGGCCGCGGTTCGTGTAGTCCTCGGGGTTCGCACTCGCGATGAGCAGGACGTCGAGCGGCAGCCGCAGTGCGTATCCGCGGATCTGCACGTCGCGCTCTTCGAGCACATTGAGCAGCGACACCTGGATGCGTTCGGCCAGGTCGGGCAGCTCGTTGACCGAGAAGATGCCGCGGTTGAACCGCGGAACCAGGCCGTAGTGCACGGTCTCGGGGTCGCCCAGCGTGCGGCCTTCGGCGACCTTGATCGGGTCGACGTCGCCGATGAGGTCGCCGACGCTGGTGTCAGGAGTCGCCAGCTTCTCGCCGTACCGCTGATCGCGGTTCAACCAGTCGACCGGCAGGTCGTCGCCGAGCTCGTCCGCGAGCCGGCGGCAGCGGGTGCAGACCGGTGCGTACGGGTGGTCGTTGATCTCGCAGCCGTCGACGACTGGCGTCCACTCGTCGAGCAGGCCGCTAATGGTGCGGATCAGCCGCGTCTTGCCCTGGCCGCGCTCGCCGAGGAGCACGAAGTCGTGGCCCGCGAGCAGCGCGCGCTCGACGTGCGGCAGGACGGTCTCGTCGAAGCCGACGATGCCGGGAAACCGGGGCTCGCCCGACTTCAGGCGAGCGAGCAGGTTGTCGCGGATCTCGACCTTGACGGGTTTCTGCATATGGCCCGAGGCGCGAAGCGCGCCGAGCGTGGTGAGCAAAGGCTGCGCGGTCTCTTGGCGTGGGGTGTCTTGGCGTGGGATGTCTTGGCGTGGGGTGTGGGGTGTCTGGGGCACGCATTCGACCTTACGTCGCGATCGTGTCGGATGCGTTGCGGGTTATTTCCCCGATTACTCTGCGCCAGGACACGACTGCGGAGCGAGCGTCACCCGTATGCGCATCCCAACCGCATGACAGACGCGCCAGGAGCCGGGACCATAGGCAGCGGAGGTTTGGACACAGTGGCGCGGTTTGGTGATGGTCTGGCGGTCGACGCCGATCTTGTGCGCGCCGCCGAGGCTGCCGCGATCGCCGCGCGCGGTCCGCTGGGCGGCCTGAGCCCCGACCTGGCCTGCGTGTTTGTCTCCGGATCCGAGCCCGACCAGGTCGGCGAGGCTCTCCAGCGCGCGGCCAGCGTCCTGCGCGCGCGGACGGTGATCGGCTGCAGCGCGTCCGGCGTCATCGGCGCAGCTCAGGGCATCGAAGCGACCAGCGCGGTCAGCGTGTGGGCGGCGGTCCTGCCCGGCGTCCGAGTCAGGGCCTTTCACCTCGAAGTGATTCGCACCGAAGGTGGCATGGCGATCCTCGGGCTGCCCGAGAGCGAGGACGCCGACGAAGTGGCCGTCGTCGTCGCCGACCCCTACAGCTTTCCCGCGGACGGCTTCGTCGAGCAGGCGAACAACGCTCTGAATCTCCCGCTGGTAGGCGGCTTGGCGACCGGTACCAAAGGCCCCGGCTCGACCCGGCTGCTGATCGACGGTCGGGTCGTCGACCGCGGAGCTGTCGGCGTGGTGCTCGGCGGTCCGGTCGGAGCGCAGGCGATGGTCAGCCAGGGTTGCCGGCCGATCGGGCCCGCGATGACGGTGACCGCGTCCGAGGGCAACCTCCTGCTGGAGCTCGCGGGCATCCCGGCGGTCCAGAAACTCGAGCAGGTGATCGGCTCGCTCTCGTCGATCGATCAGGCGCTCGCGAGCGGCGGCCTGCAGATCGGCATCGCGATGGACGAATACATCGAGGAGCACGAGCGCGGCGACTTCCTGGTGCGCGGCATCCTCGGCATCGACAAAGCGCGCGGGGCGATCGCGGTCGGCGACATCGTGCCGGTTGGCCGGACGGTCCGCTTCCAGGTCCGTGACGCTGCTTCGGCGGACGACGATTTGCGGGCGATGTTGATGCAGCTGAAGCACGAGTTCAGCAACGTCGAGGGTGCCCTGCTGTTCTCATGTAACGGGCGTGGCTCCAACTTGTTCACCTCCGCTGACCACGACGTTCTCGCGTTGCGGCAGGGCCTGGCGACGACCGGGATCGCGGGATTCTTTGCGTCCGGTGAGATCGGACCGGTCGGCAACCGCAACCATCTGCACGGCTTCTCGGCGTCGGTGCTGGTGTTCGGCCAGCCACGACCCGCCGGCCACATCGACCACGACAACGCCGTGCCACGATAGGTCGATGGCCAGCAAGGCGGCGCCCCCGGAGAGCAACGTCCCGGACCCGATCGATGCGCTGAAGCAGATCGCGTTCTTGCTCGAACGCGCCCGCGAACCGACCTATCGCGTCAAGGCATTTCGCACCGCCGCCGCCGTCCTCGAAGCATTGCCCGAAGGCGAGCTCGACCAACGCGCGAGGCAGGGCACGCTGACCCAGCTGTCCGGCGTCGGAGCCGTCACCGCGACCGTCGCGCGCGAGGCGCTCGCAGGCATGGTGCCTGCGTACCTCGCCAAGCTGCTACCTGCAGGCGAAGAGCGCCTCGTCGAAGGTGGCGAGACCTTGCGCGCGGCACTCAAAGGCGACCTGCACACGCACTCTGATTGGAGCGACGGCGGCAGTCCAATCGAGGAAATGGCCTTAGCAGCAAGGGATTTGGCCAGCGGCCCTCACGCTTACATCGCGTTGACCGACCACTCGCCGCGGCTGACGGTGGCTAATGGGCTCACGGTGGAGCGCCTGCACGATCAGCTGCGCATCGTTGCCGAACTGAACGAGAAGCTCGCGCCGTTTCGGATCCTGACCGGCATCGAGTGCGACATTCTCGACGACGGTTCGCTGGACCAGGAGCCCGAGCTGCTCGACCAGCTCGACATCGTGGTCGCGAGCGTGCACTCGAAGCTCAAGATGGATCGCATCGCGATGACGCGACGGATGCTCGCCGCCGTCCGCAATCCGCTCGTCGATGTGCTCGGGCACGCCACCGGACGGTTACTCATCGGGCGGGACGGCGGGAAGTCGCGGCCCGAATCGCAGTTCGACGCCGAGCGAGTATTCGCGGCCTGCAAAGAGCACGACGTTGCGGTCGAGATCAACAGTCGACCTGAACGGCTCGATCCACCGCGCCGGTTGCTCACGCTCGCGGTCGAGATCGGTTGCCGGTTCTCCATCGACACCGACGCGCACGCGCCTGGGCAACTCGACTGGCAGATCTACGGGTGCGCGCGGGCGGAGGAGTGCGGCGTCGATGCCGCGACGGTCGTGAACACGATGGACGCCGACGGCTTGCTCGCGTGGGCACGCGACCTAGCTACTCGTCCTTGATCCAGTGCCGGCGCCGGAACATGCGCCCGAGGCGGTCCGTCAACTCCGGACCGACGTCTTGCAGGGAGTTCACATGAAAGACCGGAGTGCCCTCGGGCTCGGGCAACTGAGCGGCATCTGAGACGGTGAGGCTCGTATTCACCCGCGACGTCGTCATAGTGGTGATGCTGTCGCGGTCGATGAATCGAATGCCGCGCGGCACCGCGACGACGATGCCGTCGAATAGGTCGAGATCTGGCACCTGCAAGACGTGCTCGACGGTGCCGATGGCGGTGCCGTCGACCGTGTACACCTCGGTGCCGGTCTGCAGCGCCATGTACGAGATTGGATCTTCGCTCACAATGCTCCCCCTGCGGTCAGTCGCCGGCGATCTCGGCGTGGAAGGCGACGAGTTCTTCGGCGACGCGTTCCGGTCGCTCTTCTGGAAGCAAGTGTCCTGCACCAGCCACCGGAACCCATGCGGCGCTCGGAATTTCGCCAGCCACCCGCCGTCCGTAGGTGATGTTGTGCACTCGATCGTCGGCGCCCCACATGATGAGCGTCGGCGGTGGCGACGCACGCACGATGTGCCACGCGGCCTCGATTGCGACCGGGTCAACCGCAGTCGCGAAATGCACGAGCCCGCGAGCCGCACCTGGCTTGCGCAGCTCCTCGACGTAACGGTCGAGCGGCCGTACTCCGGTCGCATCACTGCCACTGCCGACCAGCGTCGCGAGCACTCGTTCAGCAAGCCATGGGACGACGGGCAGTGCGCGTCCGCAAATAGCGCGCACGCCAGGAATCAGCATCGGCAATGCACCCGCGACCGGCCACGCGTCGGCGTGCAGTGGCGAGTCGAGCAGCGCGAGGCCGGCGACTCGGCTTGCGTCAAGTGCGGCGATGTGAACGGCGACCGCGCCTCCGAGTCCGTGGCCGGCGACGATGACCTTGTCGACGTCGTGCGCGTCGAGCATGCCGAGCAGCAGCCGGGCCTGCGTGGCGAGGTCGATGCGCGAACCGGTGCGCTCCGACTCGCCGAGTTGCACGAGGTCGGGCGCAAGGACGAACAGGTCGTCGTCGGTCCCTGCGCACATCTCCGGACCGACCTGGCGCCACAGTTGTGATGAGGTCGGGAAGCCGTGCAGCAGCAGTACTGCCGGTGAGTTGTCGAGGCCGTCACCCGGCCCGCCATAGGTCGTGACCCGGATCCGGATGCCTTCGACGACGTGGTCAGCCGTGCCCGGAGCGAGTTGGGTGCGCATCTGTTCATCCTGCACCGGAACGGCGCGCCGAAACCGACTCGGGTGGGCGAATCTTTTTCGGCCCAGCCCTTTTAATGCGATCGGTGCAAGACTTCGGGCGTGACCACCACAGTCCCGAGTGACCCTCAAGAGTGGCTGGCTGATGCGCGTGCCGCTGCGGTGCTGCTCGCCGGAGTCGCACGTCGCACGCCGATCGAGTCGTCGCGCGGGCTCGCGGAGTTGGTCGGTGGCTCTGGCCAGTCGGTCCGCTTGAAATGCGAAAACTTGCAGCGCGCCGGCTCGTTCAAGATTCGCGGCGCCTACGTTCGTATCGCGCGTTTGACGGACGACGAGAGGGCACGCGGTGTCGTCGCTGCGAGCGCCGGCAATCATGCGCAGGGTGTCGCGCTCGCCTCCTCTTTACTCGGCGCCAAGTCGACGGTCTTCATGCCTGAGGGTGCTCCGCTGCCGAAGGTCGAGGCCACCCGCAAGTACGGCGCGGACGTGCGGTTCTTCGGCCACACCCTCGATGAGGCGCTGGCGGAGGCCATCTCTTTTGCCGCTACGACTGGCGCGATGCTGATTCACCCCTTCGATCACCCCGACATCGTGGCCGGCCAGGCGACCGTGGGGCTGGAGATCCTCGAGCAATGTCCCGACGCGCGGACCATCGTCGTGAGCACCGGTGGCGGCGGGTTGACTGCGGGCCTTGCGGTCGTCGTCAAAGCGCTGCGGCCCGACATCCGCGTGGTCGCGGTGCAAGCTCAAGGTGCGGCCGCGTTTCCCGGTTCGCTCGAGGCCGGGACGCCGACCAGGCTCGCGAGCATGTCGACGATCGCTGACGGCATCGCGGTCGGATGTCCTGGCGAGCTGACGTTCGAACTGGTCCGCGAGTACGTCGACCGCGTGGTGACGGTGTCAGAGGATTCGCTGTCGCGGGCTCTCTTGTTCTGTCTCGAACGCGCCAAGTTGGTCGTCGAACCGGCCGGCGTTGCCGCAGTCGCCGCGATCATCGACGCCCCAGAGATGTTCGAGCCGCCGGTTGTCGCCGTGCTGTCGGGCGGCAACGTCGACCCGGTCTTGTTGATGGGCGTACTGCGGCACGGCCTCGCCGCCGCAGGCCGCTACTTGTCGTTCCAAGTCACGATCAGCGACCGGCCCGGCGCGCTCGCCGCCTTGCTCCAGGCGCTCGCGGCCGCGGGCGGAAACGTGCTTGATGTGGTGCACCAGCGGACCGCGCCGACACTGCGCCTCGATGAGGTTGCCGTAGCGCTTCAGGTCGAGACGCGAGGCCCGACCCACTCCGACGAGGTCGTCGAGATGCTCCGGTCGCAGGGCTACCGTCTCGAGTTCACCTAGCGAAGTTCACCCGGGTGACGCAACCGAAAGCTTCAGGTCGCCATCCGGTGGGGTCGAAACAAGTAGACGAATGCCCGAATCTGGGTGCTCGCTCAGTCGTCCCCCCGAAAGCCGGATGCCGTGCACCTCGCCCTTTCGCACGTGACGTCATTGCCCCGAGTGCCGCTCCTGGCGGCGGCGTTGCTGATCATGCTCGGCGTCGCTTTGGTTTTGCGGAGCCGCAGCAGCAACAGAGGCTGGCCGACGTTCAGGCGGAACTCGGACCAATTCTCGCGTCGCGACTGCACCGAGTTCGCGATTTTCAGCCGGCGCTCGCTTTGCTCCGCAGCAGGGTGGTGCTTTCGCCGCGGCGCCACGCTTTGCCGCAGCTCCACAATTTGCGGCTGCCCCGCCCGGCGTCTTCATGGCCGCCCCGCACCATGCACCCGCCCAGGGCGGCGCTTTCGCGGCAGCGCCACCTTGCACCGAACCAGCGCCGGCGCCTTTGCCGCCGCGGTGACCATTGCACCCGGCAAACCCAGCGCCTTTACGGCTGCCCCGCTGTCTGCGCCCGAGCTGCGACTTGCTCCCTGACCTGCGAGTAGCACCTGACCTGCAAGTAGCACCTGACCTGCAAGTAGCACCTGACCTGCAAGTAGCAGCCCGACCTGCAAGTAGCAGCCGAGCCGCGGCCGGCGCCCGACCCGCGCCTCGTTTCGCCGCCGGACCCTCGGGCCGCCGTTCCTGCGCCGGCGTGGTCGGTTCCGCCGGTCGCGTCGGTCTCGGTGCTTGCGGTATTGACCGAGGGCGACAAAGCGCGACCGAGCTTTCGCGCCGTCGAACGCCGGCGAGGCGTTTCCGACCAGGGCTCGTGCGCTATCCCTGCTCGGTGCGCACCTGCTGGTGACGTTGAGCATCTTCACGCTTTCGCTGGCCGCCACACCTATCGGCCATCACATGTCGAACGTCGGCGGCATCTCCGTGTGGACGCTCGCTACCTTGTGCATGTTCGTGGGCGTTGCGTTCGCCGTTGTCGTCGCTGCGCGCGTTCAGCACGACATCATGGGCGGCGGCTGGGACGGCGGGTTCTCGCCCCGATTCCTCAGCTACATCAGCCCAGAAGTCGCGCTCTACGTGATCAGCCCGTCGGGGATCTCGGCCGCGGCGCGTCGACTGAACTCCTCACCTGCGCGTCTGATCCTCGTCGAGTACGGCGCTCCTCGTGGCGGCTTTTCTTATCGTGCTGCACCGCTTGGTCGGTCGCTGAGGTTGATGATTTAAGTAACTTGACGCTTCCGTGAGGCCGCTCGATAGCCTCGTCTGTTGGGCGGCGTACGCGTTGCCTCGTCTGCGCGTGCCTGCTTGTTCCGGAACGCAGCTCCTGCTCCCGGTTTGAACGAACCGATGATTTCGGCGACTCGAGGGAGTCTCTCTTCACATGGTTGATCTTCAAGAAACTTCGCGCGCTCCGCGGTCTACGGGCGGCGCGATCGTGGCCGAGGGCCTGGTCAAGCATTACGGCGCGGTCCACGCGCTCGACGGCATTGACTTGAACGTCGAAGAGGGCACGGTGCTCGGCCTGCTCGGGCCTAACGGCGCCGGCAAGACGACCGCGGTGCGGGTGTTCACCACTCTTCTCAAGCCGGACGCCGGAACTGCCACCGTGGCGGGCCTCGACGTCGTGCGCGACGCCGACGCTGTTCGCCGAACCATCGGTGTCTCAGGCCAGTACGCGGCGGTTGACGAGAACCTGACCGGTCGCGAGAACCTCGACATGGTGGGCCGCCTGTATCACCTCGGCAAGGCGCCCTCTCTCGACGCGACCGACGAACTCCTCGAGCGCTTCGACCTGGTCGACGCCGCGAATCGCGTCGTGAAGACGTACTCCGGAGGCATGCGCCGCCGCCTCGACCTCGCCGGCAGCCTCGTCGCGAAGCCGCGGGTGCTGTTCCTCGACGAACCGACGACGGGTCTCGACCCGCGTGGCCGCCTCGGCATGTGGGACGTCATCGAAGAGCTCGTCGACGGCGGCACCACGCTGCTGCTGACCACGCAGTACCTGGAAGAAGCCGACCGGCTCGCGCAGTCGATCGTCGTGATCGACCACGGCAAGGTCATCGCCCGCGGTACTGCCGACGAACTCAAGTCGCAGATCGGCGGCGAGCGTCTCGAGTTGACCGTGTCGAACGCGTCGGAGTTGCCGGCCACCGAACAGGTCTTGCGCAGGGTCGGGCTCGGCGAGCCGACGATCGACCCGACGTCGAAGGCGGCATCCATCGCCGTGCAGGGCGGATCCGCTGTCTTGATCGACGCGCTACGTCAGCTTGATACGGCGGGGGTGGTCGTCAAGGACGTCGCCATTCGACGTCCAACTCTTGACGATGTGTTCTTGTCTCTGACGGGCCACGCGGCTGAAGACGAAGCCGATCCTGCAGTACCCGATGCGAAATCAGGCCGTAAGGGTCGCAAGGAGAAGCAGTCATGAGCGTGTTGACGCAGGCGACCGCCGACGGCTTGGTGATGGCGAAGCGCAACCTCATCAAGGTCAAGCGCATCCCCGACCTGCTGATCTTCACGACGGTGCAGCCGATCATGTTCGTGCTGCTATTCGCGTATGTCTTCGGTGGCGCGATTCCGGTGCCCGGCGTGAGTTACCGCTCCTACTTGATGGCCGGCATCTTCACTCAGACCGTGACCTTCGGCGCGGGCATCACCGCGATCGGCTTGGCCGATGACCTTCAGAAAGGAATCATCGACCGGTTCCGATCACTGCCAATGGCGCGCTCGGCAGTGCTGTTCGGCCGGACGCTTTCCGACCTGGTCAACAACTGCATCGTGATGGTCGTGATGTCGGCCTGCGGTCTGCTCGTCGGCTGGCGCATCGAGCGCGGCGCGACCCGGGCGATCGCGGCGTACCTCATCATCTTTCTCTTTGCGTACTCGATGTCGTGGGTCTCAGCGACGATCGGCTTGTCGGTACGGAGCGTCGAGGTTGCGCAAAGCGCCGGCTTCATCTGGATGTTTCCGCTGACGTTCCTCTCGAACGCATTCGTGACTTCGCAGTCACTGCCGGGTTGGCTGCAGCCGGTAGCGAACTGGAATCCGGTGAGTTCCGTTGTCGCGTCAGCGCGTGAATTGTTCGGCAATAACGGCTCGCTGAAGCGCCCAGACGCATGGCCGATGCAGCATCCGCAGATCACCGCAATTGGGTGGAGCGTGCTGCTGTTGGTGATCTTCGTTCCGCTGTCGGTGCGCAAGTACCGCGCGGCGGCGGCGCGGTAAGACCGACTAGCCGGTGTAGGGCTTCGCTTCGATGATCTCGACGGACAGCTTCGTGCCGTTCGGCAATGAGTACGACGCCGTGTCGCCGGCGGTCTTGCCGAGCAGCGCGGCGCCGAGCGGCGAACTCGGGGAGTAGACGTCCAGTGCGCCACCGGCGTCTTCACGCGAGCCCAACAAGAACGTCAACGTGTCGTCGTCGCCCTCGTAACGAACGGTCACGACCATGCCCGGGCCGACCTTGCCGTCGTCCGCTGGTCCTGCTCCGACTTTGGCGTTATCGAGGAGCTGCCGCAGCTGCCGGATGCGGGCTTCCATCTTGCCTTGCTCTTCTTTCGCGGCGTGGTAGCCGCCGTTCTCCTTGAGGTCGCCCTCTTCGCGCGCCGCCTGGATCTTGCGCGCGATTTCGATCCGGGCCGGGCCGGTGAGGTTGTCGTACTCGGCGGTCAGCCGGTCGTAAGCCTCGCGGGTCAGCCAGGTGATCGGGGTGGTCTGGGCCACGGAGCTCCTCTGGTACACCGAGATGCGAGATGACATCCAACTCTTTGTGAGTTGTTAGTCGGCGTGTGCATCTCAGGCTACAGCCGCCAGATGCCCCGCTGGTCGGCAAGTCCCCGCGAGCCAGGAGAATGAGAGTTCATGAGTCAGGACGGGATGGACCTAGACGTGACATGGCACCTCAAATGACACCGCGACTGCGGCTGATGGCCGTGCACGCTCATCCGGACGACGAGTCCAGCAAGGGCGCGGCGACGATGGCCCGTTATGTCGCCGAGGGCGTCGACGTCCTGGTGGTGACGTTGACGGGCGGCGAGCGCGGCTCGATCTTGAATCCGGCGATGGACCGTCCTGAGGTCATCGACGACCTGGCGAACGTGCGCCGCGCCGAGATGGCGGAGGCGGCGCGCATCCTCGGCGTCCGCCATGTGTGGCTCGGCTTCGTTGATTCAGGACTGCCCGAAGGCGACCCACTGCCGCCGCTGCCCGAAGGCTGCTTCGCCCTACAACCGCTCGAGGTTGCGGCTGCCCCGCTGGTCGAGTTGATCAGGCGCGAGCGGCCACACGTCGTGACCACCTACGACGAGCGAGGCGGCTATCCGCACCCTGACCACGTCATGTGTCACAACGTCACGGTCGAGGCGTTCGACGCTGCTGGGGACCCCGACCGTTATCCGGGCACTGGCGACCCGTGGCAGCCGCTCAAGCTCTACTACCACTGGACTTTCCACCTCGAGCGATTCCAAGCCATGCACGATGCGATGGTGGCTCGCGGGCTCGAGTCGCCGTACGCCGAGCGGCTGGCCGAGTGGGTCGTGAAAGAGGAAGACCAGAACCGAATCACGACTCGGGTGCCGACCGCGCCTTGGTACGAGACCCGCACTCAGGCGCTGCTCGCGCACGCGACGCAGGTCGATCCGAACGGACCTTGGTTCGACGTCCCTCTCGACATCCAGCAAGAAGCGTGGCCCACTGAGGACTACGAGTTGGCGCGGTCCCTGGTCAACTCGACGATCCCCGAAGACGACCTGTTTGCGGGTCTGCGTGAGGATGCTCGAACATGACCGCTCTTGTCATCGCAACTGCCGCCGATACCACGGCGAAGAACGCCAACGGCTCGCTGGGCCTGCTGGTGTTTCTGGTGCTGGCCGTCGCGGTCGTCTTCTTGCTGCGTTCGATGACCAAGCACTTGAAGAAGGTCGACAAGATCAACTTCGACGACCAGCCAGTGGACGCCACGAAGACCCCGCGCCCGCCCCGCCCCTAGCTTCACTACGGCAACACGTGGTTGTTATGGCAGCGCAAGTTTGCTGACCTGCAGCTACTCCTAGGGCGAGTCTGGCACCCAACGGGGCCTTCCTCGTGAGGCCGCGGGTAGCGGTCGCTATGCAACCGGACTAGGCTGTCCGGTGTGCATCGTGTGGGTATGGCGAGATGGCCGGCCGATGTGCGACTGCGCGTAGCTAGCGGGACGCGCAGTTCGACAGTTATGTCGCGGGATGTTCGCGGCGGTTGTGATCGTCGCGGCGATGCTGGTGGGTCGCCACGAGGCTGAGGATGCGCTGCAGGACGCGTTGATTTCGCTCTACCGGCGTTGGGACAAGGTGATGGCGGCGGATAACCCGGACGCCTCAATGCCTCGCTAGTTGTGCGGGCGCGCCGATGAGCTGCCGGCAGGTTGGCACAGGGGACTTTGATGAGGTCAGTGAGCGCATCAGAAGTCTGGCGACGTTCGGCGGCAGCGCGCTGCCGGGGATCTTCCCGACGGGCGCACTCTGACATCAACCCCACGCTCCACAATTCCAGGGACGCGCGACGCAGCTACAGGGCCTGACAAGCGCCTTCGATCGCCAGCTTCACGACACCAGACACCGCTATGACATCACCGGCGCGTGCCGTGGAACTGGACTCACCCCACGTACCAACCTGATCTCGGTTGGGCTCATCTCGATCGCGCGCGTATCGGGCATTATGCCGCTGACACGGTCGTTCCTGAGCGGGTCGGTGCCGATGAACGCGCTGTCAAGGTTGATGCCAACCGCGTGGTCTGATGTGCGATCTGGGTGATCAGCGCCCCAGGCCTGATTGGCGTAGTGTCCTCGCCGTGCCTGAAACGCCCGATGTGTCGTTGCGCCCGCGCACCGACGACGACCTTGATCTGCTGTTCGAGATCGCCGCTGACCTTGACACCTGGGAAGAGCGGAATCCGCAGGCACCGCGGCCGTTGACCAGGGATCGCTTCGATGCTCGGCTGGCGCGCACCGTCGACAGCGATGCTCCCGGTGACGCCGTGTCGTTGGTGATCGATGTGGACGGTATTGCGGTGGGCGCCGCATCGCTGTTCGATTTTGACTTCCTGGCCCGCCACGCCGAGGCCGGGGTCAGTTTGGTCCAGCACGCGCGGGGCCGCGGCATTGGGACGGCGGCTGTTATCCAACTCGTCGAGTTCGGGTTCGTGCGTCACAACCTGCGTCGGATTCACCTTCAGGCGATCGCCTCGAACGTCGCCGCGATTCGCGCGTACGAGAAGGCGGGCTTCGTGATCGAGGGACGACAGCGCGAACATGCGTGGGTTCGAGGCGCCTACGAGGACATCGTGCGCATGGGGATCCTGCGCTCGGAGCGGACCACTTCGATCTGACCATCCACCACTACTGCGCTCTCAAGCGTCTTTAGCGCGCGTTCGATCGTGCTGAGCCCCCGGTGTTCGCGGAGGGTTCGGTTCATGCATCAGCCGGTCTGCGTGAGGCCGATTCTGTCCGACGCAGCGACTAGCGTGCGCGGCAGGGAAGAGAATCTGAACAGGAGGGTTACCGTGCCTGAAAGAGACGGATACATCGCTGGTGTGCCGTGCTGGGTCGACACGCCACAGCCCGACCCGGCTGCAGCAGCGGCGTTCTACGGTGGCTTGTTCGGGTGGGAGTTCGAGGAAGCGATGCCGGCAGGGTCCAGCGGGCAGCTATCTGATGGCCCGGCTGCGCGGCGGCGCGGTCGCAGCTATTTCGTCGCTCCCCGAGGGCGCCCCCGCGTCGGCGACGTGGAATACCTATATCTGGGTCGACAGCGCGGACGAGGCGGCGGCGAGGGCGCACGCGGCGGGCGGAACTGTGCTCAGCGAACCGTTCGACGTGATGGACGCGGGTCGGATGGCGATGCTCGCGGACACCGATGGTGCCGCGTTCTGCGTCTGGCAAGCGCGACGACATAAGGGGGCGCGGATCGTCAACGAGGCCGGGTCGCTGAACTTCAATGTGTTGAGCTGCCGCGATCTGGAGGCGGCGAAGCGGTTCTATGGCGCCGTCTTTGGCTGGGCGGCGCTCGACCTTGGCACCGGCGAGTACTGGACGCTAACGACGTACGGCGACTATCTGGAGACGTTGACGCCCGGAGTACGCGAGCGAGCGGCAGCGTTTGGCGCGCCCGGCTTCGCAGACGTGCTGGCGGCCGTCGCCGTGATTACCGACGACTAGCCGAACCCGCGCAGTGGGGCGTCACCTTTGCCGCGGATGACGTTGAGGCAACGGCCGCAACGGCTGTGGAACTCGGTGGCAGCGTGGTTAGCCCGCCGGTCGACGCGCCGTACTCACGGCAGGCTGTGATTCGCGACCCGCAGGGCGCGATGTTCGCCGCCAGCCAGTTTGTGCTCGAGAACAAGGACATCGGTCGCAGCGCAGCGTCGTAGCCGAACTGCGCGCGTCGGAGCCGCCAAGACCAGCGCCCTCTGGTTGCGCTCGCGCGCTAATCCATCTCATATGTTGAGATTAGCGTCTCGGTCTGCGAGACGGTCGGCTAACGTCGTCGGTGTCTGCATGCCCCGGATCAAGCCTGCGAGGAACGATGACACCGACGAAGGCCGTCTACACGCACGGACATCACGAATCGGTGCTGCGGTCGCACCGCTGGCGAACCGCGGAGAACTCCGCGGCCTACCTGCAACCAGGCATGACGGTGCTCGACGTCGGCTGCGGACCGGGCACGGTCACCGTCGATCTCGCGGCGATCGTTGCGCCGGCGCGGGTGCCTGACGACCTTGCGGCCATAGCGGCCGGTTGGCGGGCATGGGCGGGCGCCGACGACGGGTGGCTGTCGATTCTGCACGGCGAGATCGTGTGCAGGCGCTGACGAAGAACTCTTATGCGGCTTCCAGATTGCGCCGTGATGAGGAGGGCAGGAACCATCGACCCCGATGCCAATGTCGATGCCGCGTGTGCGGCGACCGGTCATCCGGTGCTGCCCTCCTGCCGTGCGTCAGATCGCGCGGCGATCTATCGCCATTTGTGGCCGGCAGCCAAGACACCACAGTCGGCGCCGTCGGCGTCTACCACTTCCAGCCGTTGGCGATCACGTGAACAAGCGCGCCCAAAGTCGTCGTAGCGGACCCCAGCACAGAACCAATGAGATGTGACATATAGACCTCCCGGGCAGGTCAGGCGCCGGGACAGTTCCTCGGCAGCCACCCTGATGTAGTAGAGATCGGCGGAATTTGTGCCCCGACCCATGGCCCAACCGAGGTAACTCTTTGCGCCCGTTTGCGAGGCGCAGTTGGCCGACCGCCGGCGGATGAAAGCAGATGCCGACGCCGCACCTGTTGCAGTAGTGGCACTTCTTGCTTACCAGTCCGGCGGGGTTCGGCGGTCGGCCTTGCGTTTCGCGTTGGCCTTCTTGTCGGTGAGCCTGCGCTCGATCGCGCCTCGCGACGGCATGGTCGGACGACGGGTGCGCGGGGGAGGTGCCAACGCGCCGCGTAGTAACGACACAAGACGAGCCGCGGCCGCCTCACGATTGCGCAGTTGCGAGCGATGTTCAGAAGCCGCAACGACAAGGACGCCGTCGGTGAGCCGCTCGCCGAGTCGCGAGATCGCGCGCTCGCGCAAGAACGCCGGGATCGAGGGACTGGTCGCGACGTCGAACGACAGCTCGACGCGGCTGTCGGTGGTGTTGACGCCCTGACCGCCTGGTCCGCTCGATCTGGAGAACCGCCAACGCAGCTCACCCGCGGGTATGGTCACCCGCGGCGAGACGACGAGATCGGACACGACATCGGGCACGGCTCGATTATCCGGTCACCTGCCCCGACCGGCCGTCCTAGCGGGAATCGGACGTTGTTGGCGGCGTCCGAAATCCGCCAGCAGATTGTCGTACCGAGGGTGCATGCTCGTAAGCATGATGACTGAGGACGCCTGCTACTTGGCGCTGTCGAGCCGCGATGCGAGGTTTGACGGGTGGTTCTTCGCGGCCGTGCTGACCACCGGCATCTACTGCCGGCCCAGTTGCCCGGCGATGACGCCGAAGCGAACCAACGTGCGGTTCCTGCCGACCGCGGCCGCTGCTCAAGAGGCCGGGTTCCGCGCGTGCAAGAGATGCCGGCCCGACGCCGTCCCTGGATCGCCTGAATGGAACGTGCGGGCCGATCTCGTCGGTCGCGCGATGCGGCACATCGCGGATGGTGTGGTCGATCGCGAAGGCGTCGCTGGGCTCGCGCGCCGGCTGGGCTACAGCGAGCGGCATGTGAACCGGCAGCTCGTTGCCGAGGTCGGTGCCGGCCCGATCGCGCTGGCCCGCGCACAACGATCGCAAACCGCACGCCTGCTGCTCGAGACGACCGAGGTGCCGATCGCGAGTGTGGCCTTCGCGGCCGGCTTCGCCAGCGTCCGCCAGTTCAACGACACCGTGCGCGAGGTCTTCGCACTCACGCCAACACAACTGCGAGCAAGCAGAAAACCAGCAAGCCGGACGCCGACACCTGGCGCGCTGCACTTGCGACTCCCATTCCGACGGCCATTCGCACCGACACCCATGTTCGAGTTCCTGGCGACTCGAGCGGTTCCGGGCGTCGAGCAGGGCAGCGACTCGTGGTACCGGCGCACCCTTGGTCTCACGCACGGCAGCGCGATCATCGAACTCGGCGACCGCGCGGGCTCTGCTGATGCATGGGTCAAGCAGGGCTGGATTCCTTGTCGGCTCGAGCTCTCTGACCTGCGCGATCTCGCATCTGCTGTCGCGCGTTGCCGGCGACTGCTCGACCTTGACGCCGACGCGCAGGCCGTCGCGGAGGCGTTGGGCGGCGACCCGATCCTCGGTGCTGCCATCTGTGCCGAGCCGGGTCGACGCAGCCCTGGTCATGTCGACGGGTTCGAGCTCGCTGTGCGCGCCGTTCTTGGGCAGCAGGTCAGCGTCGCGGGAGCGCGCACGCTCGCCTCACGCCTTGTCGCCGCCCAGGGCGAACCGGTGACAACTGCGAATGGTGAACTAACTCATCTGTTCCCGACAGCCGAACAAGTCGCGGCCGCGGATCCGACGACGTTGTCTCTTACAACGGCCAGAGCGGCATCGTTGATCGGTCTCGCACGCGCAGTTGCTGACGGCGAGATCGATCTCGATCCCGGAGCCGATCGCGATCGCACCGCAGCGCAGTTGCTCGCGCTCCCGGGCATCGGTCCCTGGACCGTCAGTTACATCCGCATGCGTGCGCTTGCCGATCCCGATGTGTTCATGGCAACGACCTCGGAGTGCGGCGCGGGTTGCAGGAGCTCGGATTTAGCGGCGGGCTTAGCGATATCGACAAGCTTGTGCAGGGCTGGCGGCCATGGCGGTCGTATGCGCTCGCGCACATCTGGGCCGCCGCTAGCACAGCGTCAGTCACCACCCGCCGTCCGGCGCAACAACTACGCGAGGAGAAGAGCGCATGAGCGTCCAGACCTACTTCACTGTGGTTCCGAGTCCGATCGGTGAGCTGCTCGTGGTCGGCGCTGATGACGCGTCGACGCCGTTTGCGATCTCTGGGCTGTACATGACGGGCCAGCGGTACGAGCCGTTGTGCGCCCTGAGTGGATCCGCGACGCGAACCGCTTCGCCGACGCCGAGAAGCAACTCGACGCCTACTTCGGCGGCGACCTGACGGACTTCGACCTTCCGCTGGCGGCCCCGGGCAGTGAGTTCCAGCGGTCGGTATGGACGGCGCTGTGCGACATCCCGTTGGGCGCTACCCGCGCGTACGGGCAGATCGCGCAGCAGGTCGCCGATAAGACGAAGACCCGAGCGGTCGCTGCGGCGATCGGGCGCAATCCGATCGGCATCGTGGTGCCATGCCATCGCGTCATCGGCGCCGACGGCTCACTCACCGGCTATGCAGGCGGCCTCGACCGCAAGCGCTGGCTACTCGACCACGAGGCGAGGGTGTCGGGCGCGGTGCTGTTGTAAGTCGGGCAGCCACAACTGCGCACTTGCTGCCCCAGAGGGCAGTAGCTGCGCAGTAGCCCCGCTGCTGTTGAATGTGGGCGTGACGAATCGGCTGGCGGGCGAGACCAGTCCGTACCTGTTGCAGCACAAAGACAATCCGGTCGACTGGTGGCCGTGGTCGCCGGCCGCGTTCGACGAGGCCCGCGCCGGGGCGTCCCGGTGCTGCTCTCTGTGGGGTACGCGGCCTGTCACTGGTGCCACGTCATGGCTCATGAGTCGTTCGAGGACGCTGCCACCGCAGCACAGATGAACGAGCACTTCGTCTGCATCAAGGTCGATCGCGAGGAACGTCCCGACGTCGATGCGATCTACATGGATGCGACGCAGGCGCTGACCGGTCACGGTGGCTGGCCGATGACCTGTTTCCTCACGCCCGTTGGCCAGCCGTTTTATTGCGGCACGTACTACCCGAACCGTCCGCTACAAGGGATGCCGTCGTTTCGCCAGGTGCTCGAGGCGGTTTCACAGGCATGGGTCGATCGACGCGACGAGTTGACCAACGCCGGCGCCGATGTCGTGCGGTTGCTCAGTGAACGCGCGGATGTGCCGAACGAGCAACGCCCCCTGATGCCGACGTCCTCGAAGCAGCAGTCGCCTCTCTGCGCTCTGACTTCGACCCGGCACACGGTGGATTTGGCGGGCGCGCCCAAGTTTCCGCCGTCCGCCGTGCTCGAGTTCTTGTTGCGGCATGGGTCGCTCGGGTCGCTGGAGATGGTCGCCGAAACGTGCACGGCGATGGCGCGTGGCGGTATGTACGACCAGTTGGCTGGCGGGTTCGCGCGCTACAGCGTCGACAACGCGTGGGTCGTGCCGCACTTCGAGAAGATGCTCTACGACAACGCGCAGCTGGTGCGGATCTATCGCATTGGTGGCGGGCGACTGGTTCGCCGTTGGCTCGGCGATCGCGATCGAGACTGCGCAGTTCATGATTGACGACCTACGCACTCCTGAGGGTGGTTTCGCTTCCGCGTTGGACGCCGACACCAACGGCGTCGAAGGTTTGACGTACGTGTGGACCCGCGGCCAGTTGCTCGATGTGCTCGGCGTCGACGACGCGCAGTGGGCCGCGGATTTGCTTGTCGTCACTGCTGCCGGCACGTTCGAGCATGGCTCGTCGGTGTTGCAATTTCCAGCTGAGCCGGACGACGAGGAGCAGTGGTCGCGGGTTCGCTCGGCGTTGCTCGATGCGCGTCGCCAGCGCCCGCAGCCGGGTCGCGACGACAAGGTCGTCGCTGCCTGGAACGGCCTCGCGATTGCTGGACTCGCTGAGGCCGGCGTGCTGTTTGATCGCACCGACTTCTCGATGCGGCGGTTGATGCCGCAAGGCTGCTGATCGACGTCCATCTTGTTGACGGTCGCTTGCGCAGGGTGTCGCGCGACGGAGTGGTCGGGCAACCGGCCGGCGTTCTCGAGGACTACGCGGATGTCGCCGAGGGGTTGCTCGTGCTCGCGCAGGTGACCGCGTCGCGTGAGTTGCTCGATCAGGCTGGCGTCCTGCTCGATGCGTGTCTCTCGCACTTCGGCGATGGGTCCGGTGGCTTTTTCGATACCGCGGACGATGCAGAGACGCTGGTGCGGCGGCCGCAGAATCTGACGGACGACGCGACACCGGCTGGTCAGTCGGCGCTCGCGCAGGCGTTGCTTACATACGCGGCGTTGACTGGGTCGACGTCGCATCGCGCGGCGGCTGAGGCTGCGCTTGGCGCAACGCGGGTGCTCGGCGCGCGATATCCCCGCGCAGCCGGTTGGGGACTCGCGGCCGCAGCAGCGTTGCTCGCGGGACCGGCCGAGATTGCGATCGTCGGCGCTGCCGCCGGCGACGGCGCTGACGCCAGGGGCGGAGCTGCGACCGGCGCAATGGCTCGGACCACAGGAGCCATGACCGACCTCGAACGCGCGGCCTGGATGTCGACGTCACCGGGCGCGGTGATCGCGGTTGCTGATAGCGACCCACCGTGGGCGCCGCTGCTTGACGATCGCCGAGCGATCGACGGCCTGCCGACCGCGTACGTCTGCCGGCAGTTCGTCTGCCTACGCCCGGTCACCACCGTAGGAGAGTTCGCCGCCGCGTTGAACGCCTGAGCTGGTGGCTGCTTCGTCAGCGTCGAGATCGATCCGCGGAAGGATCCGTTCGAGCCACGTCGGGAGTGTCCAGTTCGCTGGGCCGGCGATATGCATGAGGGCGGGTACCACCATGCTGCGAATGATCAACGCGTCGAGGAGCACCGAAAACCCGAGCCCAAACCCGAACTCCTGCAGCAGCCGATGATCGCTGAGCAGGAAGGACGCGAAGACGAGGACCATGATGCCGGCCGCCGCAGTAATGATCCGGCCACTGTTTGCTTGGCCTGCGGTCACCGCGTCGTGATTGCGGACGGCCGCGCGATTCCCGAGTGTCGAGAGGCCGCCGTCCTCGGACCGGACTCGGCGGTGCCACTCCTCCTGAATCCGGCTGACGAGGTACACCTGGTAATCCATCGACAGGCCGAAGAGCACCGAGAACATCACGACGGGAAAGAACGCCTCCACCGGCCCTTTCCCTGATACGCCAAGAACCGACGCTCCCCAACCCCAGTTGAACACGGCGTTCACTGCTCCGAGGCCCGCCCCGATCGACAGCAAGTTCATGACGGACGCGATCGCCGGAGTCAGCAAACTTCGAAACACCGCGACGAGAAGCAAGAACGCCAGCAGCACGACTACAGCGATGAATAGTGGGAGCTTCTCCGCCAAGACGTGCGCGAAGTCGATGTTCGTCGGCGTCACCCCGCCTACGTGGACGGCGAGGTTGGTGCCCTCTTCGGCATCTGGAATGAGCTTGTCTCGCAGCGTCGATACCAAATCGCTTGTCTGCTG
Source organism: uncultured Actinomycetes bacterium (assembly GCA_963799955.1). Taxonomy (GTDB): domain Bacteria; phylum Actinomycetota; class Actinomycetes; order Acidothermales; family Acidothermaceae; genus PALSA-607. The sequence goes on along the minus strand of CAWCZJ010000001.1, from coordinate 271,319 downwards.
CGCCTCAGGAGCGGTAGTCGGGTACAGCGTCGCGAGCGCGACCTGCCCATTGGGCGACGTCACCGCGGGAGTCACTGAAGCTACGCCTGGCGTCCTAGCCGCTGCGGCGAGTAGGCGGCCGAACGCTGCCGCGTCGGCGTGTCCGCTCACTCGACCGGCTATCTCGAATGGAGCGTTGAAGCCCGGGCCGAACCCTTCAGCCAGTGCGACGTAGGCCTGGTGCGTCGTCCACGACGGCGGATCCGTGTTCGCTTGAGATGTGCCAAGACGTAGCCCGCTGATCGGCAACGCGAGGCCAACGATCGCAATGCAGACCGGCTGCTGTAACAACGCCCTTGTGGGCTTCGACAAGGTGTGCCCATCGTGCCGAGAACGCTGCCTTTTCGACGACGGGCTCATCTGGCCGCAGCGCCTTCCGCTCTCGCCTAGACAGAACCTTCGGACCAAGGAACCCGAGCATCGCGGGTAAGAAGGTGAGCGACGTCGCCATCGTCAGCGCGACGGCAAGTGCTGAGGAGACGGCGAGTCCATCGAGAAATCCAACGCCGAGCGTGAGCTGGCCAAGCAGCGCGATGCAGACCGTGAGGCCGGCGAACAGCACCGTGCGGCCTGATGTCCTCAGCGCCTGTGTTGCGGCGGCCTCGTAGCTAAGTCCAGCCTTCACTGCGGTTCGGTGTCGACTGATGATGAACAGCCCGTAGTCGACGCCGACACCGAGCCCGATCAGGATGGCGAGTTGGGTCGATGCGCTGGCGATGTCGAATGCGTGACTCAGCAAGCCGATCGACGATGCACCGATGGCCAGCGCGAGGATGGCCGTCGCTAGCGGCATCAGCGAGGCCAAGACGGCGCCGTCGAAGACGAGCAGCAGAACCACGAGAGCGGCGAGCACGCCGACGACCACGGACTTGCCGAGGCCTGTCCGTTCCGCGTTCGTGATCGACTGGCCGCTGAGTGAGACAGCGATGTTTGGCCCGTCGGCCGATCGTGCGGCCGTGATCAGATTCTGCGCGTCGGCCTTGCTCACTTTCGCCGCTAGCTTGTCCCAGGTGACGCGGGCGAATGCGACAGTGTCGTCGCTGCTGATCTGCGATGAACCTGCCGGGGCGTAAGGGCTGGCAACCGAGGCGACACCCTGCACGTTCTCGATCTTGATGAGTGCTGCGGTCACCGCCGAACGTATGGCGGGCGAGGTCACAGTCGTGCCGTGGGTTGTCTGGATCACCACCTGGTCGCCTTCGCCGGAGGCCGCCGCGAAGTTCGCGGTCAGGAGGTTGACGGCAGATTGTGAGTCGGTGTTCGGCAGGCTGAGATTGGTGTTGAACGAGCTACCGGCGCCCGCACTCACCGCCACGAACGCGGCGAGGGCGAGCAGCCAGCCGCCCACAACAATCCTGCGGTGCCGAAAACACCAACGAGCCATCCGTACCACGGGGGACCTCCAGCGGGTGCGCGAGCGTTTCTCGCCGTCGGGTCAAAGATTTCGGGAGTGACTGCGGCTGTCGTCTGCCTGCGGCTCGTCGTAGCGTCATCGCGCCGAGGTAGCCGAGGGCGCAATACACCTCTGGGCCGAGCTGCCGGTCAGCCTGCAGGCGTATGCACGCACGCCTCGCCATCGCTAACGTCGTAGCTATGCGCCATCAAGATTCAGCCGACGGCTCCGATCTGCCGTTGGTACATCGCCTCACAGCGCATCGCTATTCGAAGACCCAGCTCACGGTCATCGACGTGGTCGCGGTGGTGCTGATCGCTGCGCTGTCGAAGTCATACATGCCGCACCAGGCGCCTAGGTGTCTGGCCACGCGTGGGACGTCGTCAACTGGCTCAGTTACGGTGTGGCTCCGGCCATCACGCTCGCTCGGCGTCGGATCCCTCGCACGACCCTCCTGCTCATCGTCGGCATCGCCGTGGTGGCGATGGGTGTGCGCGCGGCCGGGCCGTCCGTCTTCTTTGTGTTGATGGCCCTGTACTCCGTTGTCGCGGTTTCTCCGCGCAGTCGTGCGTCCTATATCGCTGGAGCTGTTGTCGTCGCCATGGTGATCGCCACCGTTGCGGGAGGTGGGAATCAGGTTGTCGAGTCGTGCATCGGTGTTGTCGCGTCGATGTTGCTCGCCTGGGCCGCTGGAGAAACACTCGGGCTAGCCGGCTCTACGCCCTTCACCAGGCGGAGCGCATCGCCGAACGTGAGGCGGCTGCGGCGGCGGAGCAGGCAGATCAAGTGACTCGAGCGCTAGCCGACGAACGCACGAAAATTGCGCGGGAGCTGCACGACATCGTGGCGCATGCGATGAGCGTGATTGCGGTGCGCTCCGGTGTTGCTCGCATGGTGATCGACACCGACCCAGCGGAAGTACGTGAGGCGTTGTCGATTATCGAGAACACCACTCGCCGATCTCTTCAAGAGATGAGGCTGCTGGTCGGTGTGCTTCGCAACACGGATGATGCTGACTCCGAACTCAAGCCGGCGCCTGGGCTGTGCGATCTCGATCAGCTTGTCGCCGACATGGCGGCCGCCGGCGTGCTCGTCGAGGTCGACATCGTTGGGACCGTGCGTGCACTAACACCCGTAGCGGATCTATCTGCGTACCGCATCGTCCAAGAGGCGCTTACAAACGTCGTTCGCCATGCTGGCCAACTGTTGCCCGCGTTCAGATCTCTTATTCCGCTGACGAAGTGACCATCGAGGTTGTCGACGGAGGACGCATCGGGCCGCAACCTGACGTGCAGCCGCCGGCGTCCGCGCCGGGCGGCGGTAGTGCGGGCGGTCACGGTTTGATCGGGATGCGAGAGCGAGCAGCGCTTTTCGGTGGTGAAGTGGACGCCGGTTCGTGGGCGTAAGGATTTCGGATCAAAGCGAATCTGCGCACCGGCGATGGGTCCCTGAACTTCGCTCGCAGCCCCGCCGTCCGGTGACGATCAGCGTCGTCATCGCCGACGATCAGGCGCTCGTGAGGGGCGGCTTCGTCGTCATGGTCAAGGCTGCCCCTGACATGGAAGTGGTCGGCGAAGCTGCGAATGGCGCAGAGGCCGTCGCACTCATCCGCCAACATCATCCTGATGTCGTCATGATGGACGTCCGGATGCCGGTCTTGGACGGAATTGAAGCGACGCGAGTCGTGACTACCGACCCGGAGACCGCGGGCACCCGAGTGCTCATCCTGACGACGTTCGACCTCGACGACTACGTCTACGGGGCGCTGCGCGCGGGCGCGAGCGGCTTCCTGCTGAAAGACATGGCGCCCGAAGAGTTACTGGCAGCGATTCGCATCCTGGCAGCTGGTGAAGCGCTGTTGGCGCCGAGCATCACCCGTCCGTCTGATCCGCGAGTTCGCGTTGCGGCCCGCTTCCGGTGCGCGGTCGTCGCCCGCGCTGCTTGACGTGCTGTCGGCACGAGAACGGGACGTACTTGTCGAGGTGGCCAGTGGGTGGTCGAACGCCGAGATAGGCGAGCGGCTGCACATCTCTGCTGCGACTGCCAAGACGCACGTCAGCGGGCTGCTGATGAAGCTGAACGCCCATGACCGCGCGCAGCTGGTGATGATCGCCTACGAGACCGGCCTCGTAACTCCGGGTTCCTGAGGCGCGTCACGCCGAGAGCGAACAGTCCCGATCTGACGTTGTGCTTGCAGTGTAAGCATGTAATCATCCGAGTATGACAACTCAGAACACTGACGAGGTCGCCCGCGGCTGGTTCGCGGGACGGCTGCCGTCCGATTGGTTCGTCGGCGCGCCGGAAGTCACGGTCGACCGCGAAGAAATCATCGTTATCGGTGAGCTTGCCCAGCCAGAGCTTGCGGCCGACGCGAGCGACCAGGAGCGCGCAGCGGCCTGGGCCGGGCGCATCAAGGCGTTTCGCGAGCAGACCCGCGGGCAGCGCATCGAGATCGCGTCCGAGGCCGAGCATCGGCTGGACCGGCGGATTGCCTGGGGCGCGAAGTGTGGTGAGCGTCGCGAGATCTTCACCAGCCTCTCGGTGCCGGTGATGACCCGCCTGCGCCAGCGCGACCGGCTCGTCCTGGACACCCTCGTCGATGCTGGTGTGGCCCGCAGCCGTAGCGATGCACTCGCATGGTGCGTCGCCTGGTCGGCAAGAACACGGATGAGTGGCTCGGCCAGCTGCGCGACGCGCTTCGCACGGTTGAGCAAGTGCGGGACGCCGGCCCGTCGTCGTCCTAGTCCGACCTGTCGGATCGATGTGGCGTCGACCCCTCGCAGCGCGCCCACCTTCGCGAGAACTCTTGCCCCTGCGGGGTAAGGTTCGGCCAAGAAGTAGTGGGCGCGCTTGCGATGTGCGTCGTGCCCGAGGCCGCCGCTGCAAACGCCGTCATTTAGCGTTGCTGGCGCGGCATGTGCGATGGGAGGTGCCGTCCACATGGATGTGCGCGGCTTCCTCTACGGGGCCTACGAGCGCCGGATCGCCGCTGAGTTGACGCCCGATCGCGTCCCGCGCCATGTGGGGGTCATCCTCGACGGCAACCGTCGCTGGGCGAAAGCGCTGGGGGTCGGCGTCGCGTCGGGCCATCGCAAAGGCGCCGCGAAGATCGATGAGTTCCTCGGCTGGTGCTCTGAGTTGCACATCGAGGTCGTCACCCTGTGGCTGCTCTCGACCGACAACCTGAACAGGCCCGAGGACGAACTCGCACCCCTCTTCCAGATCATCGAGGACGCCGTCAGCGAGCTGGCGGTCGGCCGCCGTTGGCTGATCAATCCGGTCGGCGCCCTTGACCTGCTCCCTGACGCCACCGCGAGGTCGCTCAAAGAGGCCCAGGACGCGACCGCCGACCTGACCGGCCTGATCGTGAACGTGGCCGTGGGCTACGGCGGACGCCGCGAGATCGCCGACGCGGTTAGGGCGCTCCTGCACGAGCACGCCGGCCGGGGCACCAGCATCGAGGATTTGGCCAATTTGCTCGATATTGACCATATTGCCGAGCACCTCTACACCAAGGGCCAGCCCGACCCCGACCTGGTGATCCGCACCTCGGGGGAGCAGCGGTTGTCAGGGTTCCTGCTCTGGCAGTCCGCCCACTCGGAGTTGTTCTTCTGCGAGGCCTACTGGCCGGACTTCCGGCGGGTCGACTTCCTGCGCGCGGTGCGCGCCTACGCCGAACGCGAGCGCCGCTTCGGCTCGTAGCCGGCCTGGTTCGTGCACGACAGTTTGCCGAACAACTGCGAGTAGCCTGCGTACGAAATTCCTGGCTCACCGTTCCGGGAACTGCCAGAGATTCATGGCGACATGGACGGCGGCCGGTGGTCGCTTCGTGAAAATCTGCACGTCGTTTCGCATCACGAATTTGCGTCGTTGATTTGCGACGGGCTCGTGCGATGTTGAGAGTCGGTCGGCCACAGCATTCAAGTGACGGAACACAGAGGTCATATCAAATCGAGGATGTCTCTCGATGATGAGACATGTGTCTCGACGTCAAGATAGTGAAATCGATCGTGCACGCAGCATGCAACATCGAGGGTGGCTGTGCACAACGCAAGACGGATCGACGCGATGTGTTGTAGCGTTCAGGACGCAAGCAGGCGTTAACGGCTCGTCGATGGTGGGCGAAGCGTTGCAGCTACAGCCAGTGAAACCGCGTGAGTCTGCACCAGCGAGCCCAATGCCGAGAACGCCTTTGTTTGAAGCAATATCTCCATGTGTCGACAAAGTGTCAGTTACTTGTTCCTCACGAAGAGTCACCAAGCGAACGCTCTCGGTGGGGCGGTAAAAGGCCCGTGTACGTAGAGTTTTTGTAATGCCAGTGATAAATCTTCGGCTCAGTAGTCACAACAATCACTCTCACCGCCTGTTGTGACATGCCTCACCGCTCTGGGCTTTGCGTCAGTGCATTCATTCATGCATGCTGGCAATACACCCCGTGCATTTCGGCCGGTTCTTGCGGTCCGTTGCACGACGTATCGCTCTCAGACGCGCATTAGCGCTGCGGTACATGGTTGACCATCTTTGTTTGGTTTGACCTGGGTTGTTCAGAAGCATTGCTCTTCAGCAGCACTGCATCTTTCACAGGTACTGCGGCTTTGGTCGCATGCTTGCTCCCGAAAGGAACTCATTCCAATGAGCCGGATACCGGCCCCCGGTGCGATCGTCGGTACGACGACGGTCTCCGCCGTTCTTGCGTTGTGTTTGCTTGGTGGTGTCGGTGCAACAGCACCGGCAGTTGCCGACGAAGCAACGACAGCTCCAAGCACGATCGGTGCGAGTCTCATCGCGTCCGAGAACACTGCAAGCGAAGTTGGTCTCACAACAGCGACATCAGTAGCCGCGACATCAGTAGCAGCGACATCGTTGACAACGACGTCGGTTCTTTCTGGTGCGATGGCGAACGCAGTCGCTACGGCGAACGGCGTGCAAACTGCCAATGTTGCCGGCGCACTATCGAGCGAGAGCGCAGGCACTGCAGCATCGATCGCAACGATGCAGACACTTGGCCTTGCAGGTGGCGTCGCGTCAGAGCAGATCCCTGCCGAGGCAATGCTCACCCGCAATGCCGCGGCCGCTTCCACCACCGCTCTCGCGGTGCCCGCCTCGTTGGCCAAGAAGGTTGCTGCACCCAAGCCGGTCGTCGCGGCAATCACCGGAACGCCCCTCCAGATCGCCCACACCATTGCGACCCAGGCGGGGTTGAACCAGCAGCAGTGGGTCTGCCTCGACTCGCTCTGGTATCAGGAGAGCAAGTTCCAGCCGACCGCACACAACCGCCGCTCTGGCGCCTTTGGGATCCCCCAGGCGCTGCCGGCGTCGCGGATGGCCAGCGCGGGCGCCGACTGGCGGACCAACCCGGCCACCCAGATCAAATGGGGCCTCAGCTACATCAAAGTCCGGTATGGCACCGCCTGCAACGCTTGGGCGCACTGGAAGCGCGCCCGCTGGTACTGAGCCGCTCGACCGCCAGTGCCAGCCGCCAGCACTCGGCCGATTCGGTGAAGTTCGGTTCCGGTACCGAGGCCGGGTTTGGTGCTCAGCGGTCATTGGTAGGGCTTAGGCACAGCCGGCCAGCGTGACGCGAGGCTCAGCCTCGCGAAGCGCACGGGGCCGCGGGTGTGGAGCTCGTCGCAGCTGCAACGTGTCGGCGCACGTTGCAGCCTGCGACGCCACTCGATCGAACCATCAGTTGATGGAACCCATGGCGTGCGCTAGCGCATCCTAGGGCTATGAGGTCTCGCCGCAGCACCCCGATGGTCGCCATGTTGACCGTCTCGGCGGGTGCCCTCGCCCTCGTCAGTGGATGTGCGAATCCTCGCGGCACAGCGAGTGCACTCTCTCCGGTTCGGCTCGTCAGCAGCGCGGCGGCGACTCCCGCGCCAAGCAGTCCGGTTCCGTCGACCTCGGCGTCGGCTACTCCCGCGGCTTCGACCGAGGTGGCGTCGAGCGCCCCCGCGTCGAGCAGCGCGCCTGCGTCTACCGATGTTCGCGATTCGACGCAGATCTACGGCGCCGTCACAGCGGCCTCCGAGCGAGCGCTGGTCGTGACGTACCTCGGCGGCGATTGCGATGCGTCGGTTCGTGGCGAGGCCGCCGAGAACGGCTCGACCATCACCCTGCACGTTCTTGTCACCTCGAACGATGGCGTGTGCTCGGCCGTGGGGTACGTCCGAACCGTCGCGGTGCAGCTCTCTGCGCGGTGGGGTAATCGCGCAGTGCACGACCCGTCCGGTGCCACAGTCCCGGTTGTCGACGGTGCTGCACCTGTTACGCCCTTCTTGGCTGCCTGACGGCTACCAGGGCGGCGGTATCAGTGTCGGCGCGTCAGAGGAGGGCATGGCCACCGCGGATCAGGAATGGGGACCGCCGTCCGTTGCGGCAACCACAGCAGCCGGCAACGTGAGTTGCCCGCCGACTCCGGGCGTGACTCTCCTGCAGGGCTACGGCATTACGCCGACTGAGCCCTTGGTGCCCGGTAGCTATTCGCTCGCCGACGGCACTCCGGTTACTGTCACCCGCAACCAGCCGGATGACGCGGAGCCGAACGACCTGGAGTTGTACTGGACCCCACCGCTTCATCCGACAGGCTGGACCATCGCCCTATTTTCGGCGCCGCCGTGCGGTAATGCGCTCGTTCCCCTCGACACACTCATGAAGATCGCCAACGGCCTGCACTAGATGCCGGGTTCGAACCTCACGGGCACGGTCGTGGGGCGGCGCGTCATCGCGAGGACATCCAGCGCCTCGTCGAGTTGTGCAGCAGTGAGCTTGCCGCCCTCGATGTAGCCGCCCTCGATCACCACTTGGCGGACAGTCTTGTTCTCCGCAAGTGATTGCTTCGCCACCTTCGCCGCGGCCTCGTAGCCGATGTACTTGTTGAGTGGCGTCACGATTGACGGCGATGATTCGGCGAAGATGCGGCACCGCTCGACGTCCGCTTCGATGCCGTCAATGCAGCGATCGGCGAGCAACCGGCTGATGTTCGCCAGCAACCGAATCGACTCGAGCAAGTTGCGCGCCATGATGGGCAGCATCACGTTGAGTTCGAGGTTGCCCGCCGCGCCGCCGAACGCGATCGCGGCGTCGTTGCCGATGACCTGCGCGACTACCTGGCAGACCGCTTCGGGCAGCACCGGATTCACCTTGCCCGGCATGATCGACGACCCCGGCTGCAGGTCGGGCAGGTGGATCTCGGCGAGGCCGGTGCGCGGGCCTGACGACATCCAGCGCAGGTCGTTGGCCATCTTGTAGAGGCTGACCGCGACGACGCGCAGCGCACCACTCGCCTCAACCAACGCGTCGCGTGATCCCTGCGCCTCGAAGTGGTCGCGGGCCTCTGTCAGAGGTAGTTGCAGCGACGCCGCCAGCCGCGCGATCACGCGTTCCGCGAACCCCGGCGGCGTGTTGATGCCGGTACCGACCGCCGTCCCGCCTAATGGCAGTTCACCGACGCGCGGCACTGCACTGAGCAGCCGTTCGACGCCGAGATGAATCGACGCTGCGTAGCCGCCGAACTCCTGGCCGAGCGTCACGGGGGTGGCATCCATCAGATGCGTGCGACCGCTTTTGACGACCGTCTCGAACTCGACTGCCTTGCGCGACAACGACGCCGCGAGGTGGTTCAGCGACGGGATGAGATTAACCAGAATCGACCGGGTCGCGGCGATGTGAATGGCCGACGGAAACGTGTCGTTCGACGACTGCGACGCGTTCACGTGGTCGTTCGAATGCACGGGCGCGCCGAGCTTTTCCGACGCGAGGGTGGCGATCACCTCGTTCGCGTTCATGTTGCTCGATGTTCCCGAGCCGGTCTGGAAAACGTCGATGGGGAACTGCGAATCCCACCGGCCACGGGCAACCTCAGTCGCTGCCTCGGCGATTGCCTGCGCGATCGCCGGGTCGATGACACCCAGCTCAGCGTTCACCGTCGCGGCTTCACGCTTGATCGCGGCGAGTGCGGAGATGAGGTCGCGGTCGATCACCAACCCGGAGACCGGAAAGTTCTCGACAGCCCGCTGCGTTTGCGCACGCCACTTAGCGTCGACCGGGACGCGGACGTCGCCCATGCTGTCGTGCTCGAGGCGGTAACGGGGTTCTGTAGTCATGTCTTACTCCAGGCGAGTGCGGTCTGGGGAGGCGAGCGGGTGATCGGCGTGCCGGTGGTCGTAGTCGACGATCGCGTAGCCGCGCAGTTTCGACAGCTGGTGCTCGCTTTCGATGGTGCGGATCGTGCCGCTCTTCGACCGCATGACGAGCGAGCTGGTGACCGCTCCGCCGCCGCGATACCTGACGCCGCGCACGAGCTCGCCGTCGGTGATGCCGGTCGCGACGAAGAACACGTTGTCGGAGCGCACCAGGTCGCCGGTGGTCAGCACCGCGTTGAGGTCGTGCCCAGCGTCGAGCGCCTTGATGCGCTCGGCCTCGTCGCGCGGCCAGAGCTTGCCCTGAATGACGCCGCCGAGACACTTCACCGCACACGCCGCGATGATGCCCTCCGGGGTGCCGCCGATGCCCAGCAGTAAGTCGATGCCGGTGCCTTCGCGAGCAGCCATGATGGCGCCGGCCACATCGCCGTCCAGGATGAACTTGATGCGTGCACCCGCCTGGCGGATCTCGTTCACCAAGCCCTCGTGCCGCGGTCGATCGAGGACGACGACGGTGACATCTTCGTTCGCGGAGCCATTGGCTTTCGCGATCGCGCGGATGTTCGCCGCGACCGGAGCGTTGATGTCGACGAACGGCGCGGCAGCCGGACCGGTCACCAGCTTCTCCATGTAGAACACCGCGGATGGGTCGTACATCGAGCCGCGCTCGGCGACGGCCATCACGGAGATCGCGTTGTTCATGCCCATGGCGGTCAGTCGGGTGCCGTCGATCGGGTCGACCGCGACGTCGGCTTCGGCGCCGGTGCCATCGCCCACGCGCTCGCCGTTGAACAGCATCGGGGCGTCGTCTTTCTCGCCCTCGCCGATGACGACGACGCCGCGCATAGCGACGGTTCCGATGAGTCGCCGCATCGCGTCAACCGCGGCCGCGTCGGCGTCGTTCTTCTCCCCGAGGCCGACCCAGCGACCGGCGGCCATCGCGGCGGCTTCGGTGACCCGGACGAGCTCGAGGGCGAGGTTGCGATCGGGGGTTTCGGTGGCGGCCATCACTCCACCTCGTCCTCTTCTTGGTCCTCTGTCGTGCTGCCCGGGCGCTTGGCCGCCAACCGCTGCTTCGCGCCGTCCAGCCACGACTGGCACTGCGCGGCGAGCTGCTCGCCGCGCTCCCACAGCGTGAGCGAGGTTTCCAGCGGCAGGCCACCGGCCTCGAGTTGCCGCACGACGTCGAGCAGTTCGTCGCGGGCCGCCTCGTAGGAGACTGCGCCGGCTGGCTCGCGGTCATCTGGAGTGCCCTCATGGAGGTCAGCGTAGGCCCGACGGCGTGTCAGCCGGGGGGTCGACGAGTGTGACGTTCGCAGCAACACGACCAACAGCGAGGCGGACGGCGATTGCGTCGCCCGGTGCGACCTGCACGGTCGATCGCAACACCTGCCCATCGGCGTCCTGCACGATGGCATAGCCACGTTCGAGCGTCGCGGCTGGCGACAGGGTGCGGACCCGGGCCAGCAGGTGCGTGACGTCGTCGCTGGCCCGATCCAGGGTGGCGGTCAAGCTGCGCCGGGCACGCGCGAGTGCGTCGACGAGCTCGATGGCTCGCCGGTCGATGTCGCGCTCCGGCGTTGCGAGGACGGGTCGCATTCTTAGTGCACGTAGTTCGTCTTGCGCGCGTTCAATGCGAACACTGATCGTGCGCAACGCGCGGTCACGCAGCAGGGAGATTCGCCGCTGCTCCTCGGCCACGTCGGGCACGATCATCTTGCCCGCGTCGGTTGGCGTCGATGCCCGTGCGTCGGCGACGAGATCGAGCAGTGGTGAGTCGGGCTCGTGGCCGATCGCACTGACGACTGGCGTGCGACAGTCCGAGACTGCACGCAGCAGGGTTTCGTCGGAGAAAGGCAGCAGGTCCTCGACGCTGCCGCCGCCTCGTGCGATGACGATGACGTCGATCGTCTTATCGGCGCCGAGCGCTTGCACGGCGGCGACGATTTCGGCAACGGCGTACGGCCCCTGGACGGCGACCGCCTCGACGCGGAACTGCACCGCTGGCCAGCGCCGCTTCGCGTTCTCCAGCACGTCACGTTCGGCGGCCGATCCGCGGCCGCACACGAGCCCGATCGTTCTTGGAAGGAACGGCAGGGGTCGCTTGCGGTCAGCGGCGAAGAGGCCTTCTGATGCGAGGAGGCGCTTGAGCCGTTCGATGCGCGCGAGCAGCTCGCCGACCCCGACGGGTCTTATCTCGAGCGCGTGCAGCTGCAGCGTGCCCCGTTGGAGGTAGAACTCAGGCTTGGCCCAGACGACGACCCGGGTGCCCTCGGTGAGCTGGTCGGCCATGGCATCGACGAGTTGCTTCGCGGCCGTCACTCGCAGCGAGATGTCGGTCGCCGGGTCGCGCAGGACGAAAAAGACGGTATTGGTGCCCGGACGCCGGGTGATTTCGGTCAGTTGACCGTCGACCCAGATGCGACCGAGCCGCCCAATCCACTGCCCGATCGCGTTGGCCACCGTGCGTACCGGCAGCGGCGATTCCGCCGAGGATTCCAGAGCCACACCGCTGAGCGTAGGGGCAGTTACCCCGACCGGCCCCGGCCCATCCACCGGGCACTTACGATGGAGGCATGACGCAGCCCGCGGTGTCCGAGGTTCCCGGCAAGCGAGTGCTGCTCGCTCAGCCGCGCGGGTACTGCGCCGGGGTCGAGCGAGCCATCGACAGTGTCGAGAAGGCGCTCGCCGTGCACGGGGCTCCGGTCTACGTCCGCAAGCAGATCGTGCACAACAAGCACGTGGTGGCCGATCTCGAGGCGAAGGGCGCAATCTTCGTCGAGGAGACGGCCGAGGTCCCTGAGGGATCGATCGTCGTGCTGTCGGCGCACGGAGTGGCGCCGGCGGTCTACGCCGAGGCGACGCAGCGCAAGTTGCGCACGATCGACGCGACCTGCCCACTGGTCACCAAGGTGCATCACGAGGCACGCCGATTCTCCGACGAAGGTCTCGAGATCCTGCTGATCGGTCATGCCGGTCACGAAGAGGTCGTCGGTACCGCTGGCCAAGCGCCCGACAAGGTCAAGCTGGTCGACGGCCCGGTCGACGCCGCGCGAGTTGAAGTGCGCGATCCGTCGCGCGTTGCGTGGTTGTCGCAGACCACGTTGTCGGTCGACGAGACACTCGAGACAGTGCACGCACTGCGCGAACGATTCCCGCAACTGATGGACCCGCCGAGCGACGACATCTGTTACGCGACGCAGAACCGGCAAGCGGCGGTGAAGCAGATCGCCCCGGCGTCCGATCTGGTCATTGTGGTTGGGTCGCGCAACTCGTCGAACTCTGTGCGACTGGTCGAAGTGGCGCTCGAAAGCGGCGCGCGGGCCTCGCATCTCGTCGACGACGCGGGCGAGATCGACGAAGCCTGGCTCGAAGGTGTGACGACGGTCGGACTCACCAGCGGCGCCTCGGTGCCCGACTCGCTCGTGCTCGGAGTGCTGGCGTGGTTGTCCGACCGTGGCTTCGACGCGGTTGAAGAGATCGAGGCGGTGCGCGAAACGTTGACGTTCGCGCTACCCCCGGAACTGCGGCGCGACATCAAGGCGCACGCAGAACGCTAAAGCCTGTGCCGCTCGCCTGGTAGACAACTACCGGTCTCTAGCCCGGCAGCTGTCTACCACCTTGATGGCGGACGGCGGACGGCGCGCGGCGTTGCGCTAGCTGCGCGGCTTGTGGCCGGCTCGGTGGCGGTACCAGACGATTGCTGCGGCGATGACCGTGCCGGTCCACAACGTTGGCGCGCCGGTGACGAACGCGTTGCCGATGTAGACGGCTTTGCCGGTGATGAATCCACCGCTCTGGTCGTGGGTGTCGACAACACTGAGCGCAGTGATCAGCACGCAGTAGAGCAACGGCGGCGCGACGATCGAGGTGGGCAGGTCGCGCTGGCGAACGACCAGGGCTCCGACCGCGCTGGTGAAGATGAAGACGAATGCGAAGGCGGCGCCGCGGTGACCGGCGAACGCGACTTCAAGCAGTCCGACGAGCCCGGTGAGAACCAGGATCAGGACAACGACGCCGCGACCCGTGACACCTCTGCCTGAAGCCACGCGGCCAGCCTGCGGGCGGGGCTGAGTCGAAGCGCCGGCAGGTGCACGGGTTCAGCCGTAGCTGCATCAGCCGCGGGTGGGCCGGGAACCACAGGTTGCGGCTTGGCGGGCTGCCACGGGGCCGAGGCCGATCCGATGAGCTCGACGAGCGCCAAGTCCGGTGCCATCGGCTCCGGTGCCGTCCGGCCGAGGAGAACCGCTCCGGACATCGAGGGCCCGGACATCGCGGTCGGACATCGCTGAGTCGGACATCGCTGCGTCGGACATCGAGGGCCCAGGCGTAGCGGAGCCGGGTCGGACCGGGACGGCGGCTAGGTCGGCCTGCGGAGGCGAAAGTGGCTCGAGCACTGGCTCGGCAAAGAGCGGCCCGGCGAACAGGTGCTCCGCAGGCTCGGACATCGCAGGTTCGGACACAGACCCACGCTAAGCCGCGGAGCCCCGTTGCATGCGCGACGCGCTCATAATGCGCCCTGCGACTCGCTCATACGCCTGCGCAGCGCGACTGCGCGGCTCAGCCGGCCGCGTGTTCACCAGGTTCGAACAGCGGATCGGGCATCGGAGGCCGCAGTGAAACGAGCGTCTCGTTGGCCGAGGCGACCAGCTCCGACTTCTGCACCTTGCGGGCAACCAGCTCGATCGGCTTGGGCGCTTCGAGTTCTTCGGTCGTCACCTTCAGGTCGACGAGTCGGCGCGCAGTGGTGAACACGCGTGACTCGAGCGAGGCGACGGTGTCGTTGTAGCTCTGCACGGCGGAGTTGAGCCGGGTGCCGAGCGTCCCGACGTGACGGCCCATGGTCGAAAGCCTGGCGTACAGCTCGCGGCCCAGCATGAGGACGTCGTGAGCGTTGGCGGCGAGTGCCTCCTGGCGCCAGGAGTAACCGACCGTGCGCAACAGCCCGATGAGGGTCGCCGGTGTTGCCATGATGACGTTCTTCTCGAACCCGTACTGCCAAAGCGCTGGATCTTGCTCGAGGGCCGCGCTGAGGAACGTTTCGGCCGGGATGAACATCACCACGAACTCAGGTGTGTTCGGCAGCAGATCCCAGTACGCCTTCGCACCGAGTTGATCGATGTGGTCGCGCAGGTGACGCGCATGACGCTTCAGGTGATGCGCGCGCGTTGCCGCTGCGGTCGCGGCATCCGCACCGGCGTCGTCGACGGCCATCGCATCGAGGAAGCCAACAAGTGACACCTTGGCGTCGACGACAACATGCTTGCCGCCGGCGAGGTTGACGATGAGGTCGGGACGCAACATGCCATCGGGCGTGCTCACGGACTGCTGCTCACCGAAGTCGCAGTGCTCGATCATGCCGGCGAAGTCGACGACCTGGCGAAGCTGGTGTTCGCCCCAAGCGCCGCGGGTCTGCGGCGCGCGCAAGGCGGCGACAAGCTGCGATGTGTCTTGCCGCAACTTCTCCGACGTCTGGCCCATCTGTGCGACCTGTGTGCGCAGAGCGGCGTAAGCGTCCGTGCGCTCCTTCTCGACGTCCTTCATCTGCTTTTCGACGTTTGTGAGGGTCTCTTTCAGCGGGCTCACCAGGAGTTCGATCGCCTGCTGCCGCTTCTCAAGATCACCTGTCGACTCCGCGGTGACCCGTTTGATCAGCTCGTCAGCACGCTCGATGAACGCCGTGCTGTTCTTGTGCAGGGCGTCGGAAGACAACGCAGCGAAGGTCTCGCGCATCTTCTCTTGTGTGAGATTCGCCAATTGCAGCTGCTCGGCCGCGTACGTGCGCAGCGCTTCGAGCTGCTGCGTTGCGCTGGACCGGGTCTCGTCGAGAGTGGCGGACAGGGACGCGATGGTCGCGCTCGACCGTGACTTGGCGTGCAGGAAGCCGATCGCGGCGCCCAGCGCAAGGCCGACCACGAGCAAAATGAGCGAAGTTGCGTTCATGTCTCGCATCGTGGCAGGGGCGTCCGACAAAACTTCGCAATGCCACGCCGGTCGCGGCTAAGGTCGATACATATGCCGATAGAGGTGGTCCGCGGGCCCGTATTGATCCGCTCGTGGCACCAGTCGGACGTCGCCGGGCTCTCGCGGGTGATCTTCGAGAACCTCGATCACCTGCGGCCATGGATGCCCTGGGCGCGCGAGTTGCCGAAAAACCGGACGAAGATCCGTGCGGCGATGGGCGCCTTCCTGCTTGAGGCAGTCACTAAGCCGGACGAGTTGGTTGCCGTGTTCTCCGATGGCCAGATCGCGGGTGGGTCGGGGCTGCACCCGCGGATCGGACCAGGTGGCTACGAGATCGGGTATTGGGTGCGCAAGGACCTCACCCGTCGGGGAATCGCGACAACAGCGGCGGGCGCCCTGACCGAGCACGCGTTTTCGGGGCCTGACATCGACCGGGTCGAAATCCGCCACGACCGGGCCAACGTGGCGAGCGAGGGCATCCCGCGCCGGCTCGGCTACACCCTGGTTGGTGAAGAGCCCAGCGTCGTCGCCACACCCGAGCAAAGCGGCGTCCATCTCATTTGGCGTGTTACCCGCGACGAGTGGACGGCGCGTCAGAGACCGTAGACTCGCCGGTTGTGGCACTTTCCATCGGCATCGTCGGGCTGCCCAACGTCGGCAAGTCGACGCTGTTCAATGCGCTGACGAAGAATAACGTGCTCGCCGCGAACTATCCGTTCGCCACGATCGAGCCGAACGTCGGCGTGGTCGGCGTTCCCGATTCTCGGCTCGACGCTTTGGCGAAGTTGTACAACTCGGTGAAGATCGTGCCGGCGACGGTGAGCTTCGTCGACATCGCGGGTTTGGTGAAGGGCGCGTCTGAGGGTCAGGGTCTTGGCAACAAGTTCCTCGCGAACATCCGTGAGTCCGACGCGATTTGCCAGGTGACGCGGGTGTTTACCGACCCCGACGTCGCGCACGTTGACGGGCGCGTCAGCCCCAAGGACGACATCGAGACGATCAACACCGAGCTGATTTTGGCCGACCTTCAGACGATCGAGCGCGTGCTCCCACGTCTGGAGAAAGAGACGCGACTCGGTGGTCCAGCGGCGAAGGCCCGGGCGGAGACCCTCGCCGCAGTGCAACGCGCAGGCGAGGTGCTGGATTCGGGAACGACCGTGTTCGCTGCAGGCCTCGATCCCGAGCCGCTACGCGAGTTGCAACTGCTCACGTCGAAGCCGTTTCTGTATGTCTTCAACATGGACGACGAGGAGCTGGGCAACGAGCCGCTGAAGGCCGAGTTGCGTTCACTCGTCGCACCCGCCGAGGCCATCTTCGTCGACGCAAAAATCGAGTCAGAGCTCATTGAGCTGCCGGACGACGAGGCGCTGGAGTTGTTGCAATCGATCGGTCAGACCGAGTCGGGGCTCGCGACGCTTGCACGTGTTGGATTCTCGACGCTGGGTCTGCAGACGTATCTGACCGCGGGTCCGAAAGAGTCGCGTGCGTGGACGATTCGCAAGGGCGCGACCGCGCCTGAAGCGGCTGGCGTCATCCACACCGATTTCCAGCGCGGCTTCATCAAAGCTGAGGTGGTCGCGTTCGACGACCTGATGGCTGCGGGTTCGATGCTCGAGGCGAAGGCCCGCGGCAAGGTGCGCATCGAAGGCAAGGACTACGTGATGGCCGACGGCGACGTGGTCGAGTTCCGCTTCAATGTCTAGGGAGCTGAGAGGATCGGGCTATGGACGCTGACTGGCCAGGAAGCCCGCCCGACTACTCAAAGCCGCCACGCGGCGAAATCACAGTCGCGCAGGTGGCAGCCATGATCGACCACTCGTTGCTGCGGCCGGAGTTGACGCTCGACGACATCACTCTTGGCTGCGAGATCGCGGCCACGCACGAGGTCAAGAGCGTGTGCTGCAAGCCAGCCGACGTCGTTCACGCAAGCAAGGTGCTCGCCGGTACGTCGGTACTTGTAGGCACCATCGTCGGTTTCCCGCACGGGAGCAGCACCACCGAGACGAAAGTCTTCGAAGCGCGCAATGCGCTCGACACCGGCGCCCGCGAACTCGACATGGTCATCAACATCGGCCGGCTGCGCGGCGGCGATCATGCCTACGTTGCCAACGACATCCATGCGATCGTCGACGTCGCTGCTACCACCGGCGCTCTCGTCAAAGTGATCTTCGAGAACGCCTACCTCACGCACGACGAGAAAGTCCGTGCCTGCCATCTCACCGAGGAAGCTGGCGCTGACTTCGTCAAGACGAGTACGGGCTTCGCGGCCAGCGGCGCGACGATGGAAGATCTCGTCCTCATGCGCAGATCGGTCGGCCCGAAGATGCAGGTCAAGGCCGCGGGCGGTGTGCGGACGCTCGACACGATGCTCGCGATGGTGGCTATCGGAGTGAGCCGGTTCGGGGCAACCGCAACAGTCGCCATGCTCGCCGACGCCAAAGAACGCACTGCGCTCGGCGAGTTGCGGGTACCCACGAACGCGGCCTCCGACGACAGCGCAGTGGTGGCATCTGAGTACTGAGGACGCTTTAGCGAGCAAGCGGCGGTAGGTCCCAGTCGTCGTCTCGGGTGCGGGTGACCGCAAGTGCTGCGAAGCCCATGCCGATCGCCGTCATGCCCCAGCCGATCAGATCGAGAACGTGGTTGCCGCTCATCGCCGCGATCAGATGCAGCGGTTGCGAGACGGCGAGAATCACCCAGCCGGCAGTCGGAACAGCGCGAGCCTTGCGCAACGCGAAAGCCAGCACCACGGTGCCGATCAGGTGACCCGCGACGAAGATATTGCTAAGCAGGGACGTTGTTGGCAGCTTGTTGACGAGGTCGGAAAGTGTCGTCACCGACGCCTGGTTCACGTGATGGCTGACCCCCGCGTATGCGACGTTGTCGATCAGGGCTACGCCGATGAGTGACAGGTAGCCGGGAATCACCAGGAATGCAGCTACAGCCGCGAGCACCGGCGCCCGCCGCGATGCGAGCTTGATCGCTGCATACGCGCCGGGCACGAGAGTCAAGAACGCCACGACGCACAGCCACAGAACAGCCTTCTCCTCGCCGGGGTGGGCAGTGACCTTTGCGACGACAGCGGTCGCGGAATCCATGGTTTTGTACGGCAAGATGAAGCGCAGGACCGCGACCGCGAGTGGCCCGATCGGCATCAGAATGGCGGCCAGCCAACGACTGCGTGTACGCAGATCGGGTGGCATCTTTGTGTTTGCGGCGTGGGAAATCGTGGCTGTAGACATGAGCGAACTCCCTGGTGTGGATGTGGTGGGAGAACACTCGCGAATCGCAGCCCGGCCGGCGTCCCTCATAAGAGCGAACTTGGCTCGTCACGCATCCGCCATCAGACGGATACGGGCACGCCGCCTGCCGGTAAGACGGCCTCGACGGACCAGCCGCCGGCTGGCCTGGGACCGGCGGTTAACCAGCCGCCACACGCGCTGACCCTCTCGCGCATGCCTGCGAGCCCGTGACCGCCGTCCGACGCAGCGAAGTCGAGGCCCGCTGCGACCGGCTCGCCGTTGCTGACTACGACACGCAGGCGGGACGTCGAACAGGAGACGGCGATGTCGATCGGCGCGCCAGGAGAGTGCTTGAGGGCGTTGGTCATCGCCTCCTGCACGACTCGGTAGGCCACTTCGAGGACTGTGTCTGTCAGGCAATCGCGGTCGCCGATCAAGCGGTAGTTGATCGCGAGCCCTGTCGCTCGAGCGCGTTCGACCAGCTCGTCGATTGACTGCTCAGGGTCGGCCACAGCTTCCACCGGCGCCCCGTCGAGCAGGGCTACGAGCCGGGTGATCTCTGCCTCGGCAAGTTGCGCCGAGTCACTGATCGAGTCGAGCGCCTCGACAGCCAACGCAGGGTCGTGCGCGAGCAGATACTGGCCAGCGCCGGCTTGCACGACCATGACACTTACGCAGTGCGCCACGATGTCGTGCAACTCGCGCGCGATTCGGACGCGTTCGTAGCGGATCGATTCGCTCGCCAGCCGCTCATGTTCACGAGTGAGCTCGCGTCCCTTGGCCTCGAGTTCGTCGCGCGCCGCAGTCCTGCTGCGCACGAGCACGCCGACAATCAATGGTCCGAACGCATCGACGGCGGGGAACGGATTCACGCCGCCCGCCAGCTGCCAGCAGCCGACGAGCACGACCACGCACGGCAACGATCGCGGCAGCGTCGTGCGAACTCCGGCCAGGTAACAGAGCACGAAAACACCCCACATGATGGCGCCGGTCGCAATCCCGTCGTGGCCGTGCGCGTAGTAGTGGACCTCGACATAAACCGGGATGCAGCAAGCCAGCGTCGCGGTCGCCGGATATCGATAGGCCACGGTCGCGCAGCCGAAGACGGCCACCACAAGGGCCGTCACCGCGATCAGGTTCTGCATAATCAGGCATGTTCCGAGGTCAGCGGCAGTCTCGCCACCCACTGCAGTCGGCCCAGCAATGCTTCGGTGGCAAATGATCCGCCATGGAAAGACACTCGCTGCCGGACGACGGCCAACTCAGGGCCTGGCTCGACGGCCTCGCGTGTGCGTGTGGCGTTCACCGCGGCACTCACCCGAAGTTCGAGTTCGTCGGGTCTAAACGTGACGTGGACCTCGACTGGATGAGCCGGGTCGGCGGCCGCGGCGCGCATCAACTGCTCGACGATTCGGTACGCGGAAGCCTCGACACTGCCGGGAATCTTCCGGTGCGTGCGATCGATCTGCAGTCGCCCACCGGTATGCCCAACGAGTTGGGCCAACGCGTTCAGATCGGGTTGCGGCACCAGCGGTGAGTCGCCTCGCAGCGATCCCACGACCTCGCGCATGTCTGCGAGAGTTTGCCTGCCGTCAGCGGCAATCGCGGCGAAAGTAGCTGCAGCGTCCGGATCGTTGACGTGTTCCCGTGCCGCCACGGCCTGCGCGCCGATGCCACTGATTCGATGCTGAAGCAGGGTGTCGAGCCCGCTCGCGATCCGCTCTCGTTCCAGAACGACCGCGAGTTGCACGGTCTTTTCGCGGGTGGCCGCGATCTCCTCGTTCTGCTCGGCGACTCTACGAATCGCGTCGGCTCTGGTACGGATTGTTCGACCGGCGAACCAGAACCCAAGCGCGATCGGGCCGGCAGCGAAGATCGTCGGCGGGGTGAGCTGCGGGTCGGCGACCCCCTGGATGAGCAGGTCGATCAGGAGTAGCCCGAGCTCGAGCAGCCACCATCGGTCGCGACCCCGTAGCCCTATGACGCATGCGATCCAGAAGACGGCTGGAAACGCGGCGCCGCAGCGAATGTAGTGACCGACGAACACCCAGTTCACCAACGAGGCAACTGCGACGACGATCGTCGCCGAGAGCGGGGATCTGCGCGCCCACAGCACAGGCAGTGTCATCGGGAGGGCGGCGATACCGGCTAGCACGCTGCCATGCGGATCGGTTGGGTCGAGGTCGACATGAACCAACGTGAAAACGCCTGCCGACAGGATGAGCCCCGCGGCGATATTTGCCGCGCCGAACTGCCGAAGCCCGCCACCTGCGGGTCCGGTTCTCACACCCGGCGCTGCTGCCGACACCCGCGTAACGCTAGCGGCACCGGATGCGTCTTCGCCTCGCTCTTAAGGAGGAGATCCGGCAGCTCGCTCTATCCTGCGGATGACTACTCATTGACCCGACTCGGACGGGGACGCATGGCAGCCGTAGCGCCCGACGCACCCGCGATCTCCGTACTGGTCGCTGACGATCAGCAGCTGATCAGGGCCGGCTTTCGCGTCATCCTTGAGAACCAGCCGGGCATCCTCGTTATCGGCGAGGCGGCCAATGGGCGGGACGCCGTGAAGCTGGCGCAGGAACGCGAGCCGGCCGTCGTCCTGATGGATATTCGGATGCCGGTGATGGACGGTCTCGAGGCTGCCCGACAGATTCTTGCGACCTGCAACTCACACGTGGTGGTGCTGACGACGTTCGATACCGACGAGTACGTCTACGAGGCGTTGCGCCTGGGCGCGAGCGGGTTTCTGCTGAAGGACTCGCCCCCTGAGCAGTTGGTGGCGGCGGTTCGCGCTGTCGCCGCGGGCGACGCGATGCTCGATCCGACCGTCACCCGCCGCCTCATCGGCGCGTTCGCCAACGCGAGCCCCCCGTCGTCCGAACTGAGTCCACAGCTTGCGACCTTGACCTCGCGCGAGCGCGACGTTTTCCAGCTGATCGCGCGCGGCCAGTCGAACCTCGAGATCGCGCATGAGCTGGTCGTTGAGGAGAGCACGATCAAGACCCATGTAGCGCACATCTTGCTGAAGCTCGGGTTGCGCGACCGCGTGCAGGCCGTGATCTTCGCTTACGAGAACGGGTTGGCCGGCGGTGGAACTAAGGGCTGACTTGCCGGGCGCACGGAGCCGTCACGCTCGTGAGAGGGAGTCAAACTCCGCCACGATGTTCCGCAATGTTGCCGCCATGGTGGCCAGCTCTGAAGCAGCTGCGAGCGTCTCGTTGGCGCCACCCGCTGTACCGCGAGCAGTCTCGGCCGCGACCGAGATGTGACGGTTGATCTGGTCGGCGCCGTCGGAGACTTCGTTCACCGTCTGCGTGACCTGGATGGTTGTCGCGCTCTGCTCCTCGACGGCGGAGGCGATCGAGTTCTGAATCTCGTTGATCCGCGCGATCGTCTGGCTGATGCGACCGATGGCCGCCACCGAGTGCGCGGTCTCGCCCTGAATCCCACGAATCATCGAGCTGATCTCTTCGGTTGCTTTCGCGGTCTCAGCTGCGAGCTCTTTTACTTCGCCGGCTACCACGGCGAAGCCGCGACCGGCCTCACCCGCACGGGCCGCTTCGATCGTCGCGTTGAGCGCGAGGAGGTTGGTCTGCTGCGCGATCGTGGTGATGACGTTGACCACGTTGCCGATGGCTGCCGACGACTCGACCAACCTGCCGATCGTCGCGTTCGTCTGCTCGGTCTCACGCATCGCGTCTTCGCCGGCCATCGCCGCGTCTGCTGCGTTGCGGGCGATCTCCGCAATCGATGCCGTCATTTGCTCGGCGCCGGCAGCGACCGACTGGGTGCTCGCTCCGATGAGCCGGCTCGCGGTGGCGACGACATCGGCTTGCGACGCCGCCTGGTCCGCTCCGCTGCTCAACCTGGTGGCGGTCGTTGTGAGCCGTTCGGAGGCCGCAGTGAGCATTTCAGCGTTGCGAGCGACCTCGTTGAGAACCTTCAGCAGCACGCCCTGGCGGTCGGTCATCGCCTGCTGCCGCTCGTCGTTGACCGTCTGTGCCTTGCGAACGGTAAGCGTCAGCCGGATGCCGGCCACGACGAGTGTTGCTGTGGCAAGCCCAACGGCATCCCGACCGACGCTGCCGAAACTGGCACAGATCAAGATGGCGAGGCTGGCGACGGCGCCGAGGCCAGGCAGCACGAAGCCACCGGCCCGAACCTTGTTGGTACTCGTCGCGTTGGCAGGCTGCATCCACGCGGCCGCCGAGAACATCAGGATCGAGACTGGCCACGCGAGGGCGTTCGCGAGGTTGCCGACCGTGCTGTCCGGCTGCACAAGTGCGTAGAGGTCGCCGGCGAAGTTGACGACCTGCGCGAGGCCGAGGACGACAAGGACGCTTTTGCGCGCGCGCGAGGCCGTCGTGAAACCGCCGGCGACGACGCCCAGCAGCAGCAGGTCGCCGACCGGATACGCAATTCCGGTAGCGGTTGCCAACGACCAGCCGCCGACCGCGTGGAGTACTGGCTGCAGGGCGAAGGCGGCCGCTACAGAGGCGAAACCGAGGGCGGCGATGGCCCGGTCAAGCCAAGGAGTGATCTCGGCTCGTTTGGATTCGCTCCGCAACAGCAGCACGAAGGCGACGTAGCACAACGGGAAGAACATCAAGCCGAAACCGTCGGCGGCTGACGGCGTTGGCGGTGTTCGTCCGCCGAGCGACTCGATTGTCAGCGCCGTGTCGCCGAAGCCCCAACTGATGCAGGCGGCGCCGAGAACCAAGGGGAAGTACGCAACCGCCGATCCCATGCGCCGCCACGACCCGTGCCAGTAGCGAAGCATGCACAGGACGCCGACGGAGACCTCGAAGAGGTCAACACCCCAGCCGTCGATTGGGGCGATGTACGAGCCGACGTGCCGGAGTGCGACGGAGACGAAATAGGCCGTGACGAGGAACGCGGCAGCGTAGTGAGCCCACCGCACGCCGTCAGTGACGGGGGCGTCCTCGAGCTGACCTTGTTGGTTCTCCATCGCTGCACGTAACCAATCTGGGCACGGATCGCCAGGCACTCGACCCGAATCGACGATTCGTCCTGGTTCGTATCGGACGTCGGGGGGCAGCCTTTAGTCGGCCCAGCAGGTCAGCCGGTGCGAAAACCGCCCAAGAACCGGCGAAACACGCCGCCTTCGGGTGCCAGCGCAGGAGCGACGGGCGCCGGGGCAGTCGCACGATGGGCGATCGGCTGGTCGTAGTCGGTATTGGCGATGGCGTCGATAATCTGGGCCTCGTCGAAGTCGGCCGACCCTTCGATCACCGGGACAAAGCCGACGAGCATGCCGTCACGCATCACCTGAGCCTCGAGCTCGGCGGTGTCGTCGGAATCCCAGACCGCCTCGCGCGCATCCGAAAGCGTGACCCGCACGCCGAACTGGTACACGCCCTCTTTCGACGTGCGTGCGTCGATGCCACGTGCCCGAAGGGCGTCGACGACTCGTTGTGCCCTGTTCTCGTCCATGCCTGCAAACTCCCGCTGCTCGCCCAGCCTCAAAAGTACCGAACGCGCGACGGCGATGTCGGGTGCCCCGCGGTCCGGCGAGCACGCCCCCGGCGAACAGCCGACTGGCCGGCACTGCAGGGGACTGGATCTATGCCTCGATCTCGACGCATTCCAGGGTCACCCAGATGTAGCGCGAGAGCGGGTTCTGGTCGCCCGTCACGCGCACGACGAGTGTGTGCTCTGCCCTCGGCAGCGATGGTGATTCCCAGAAGAGCGTTCGCTCGCGGGTCGTGCCGTACTGGTCAACCACGGATTCCGGGCCGCCGTCGATCGACAGGGCGATCATCCCGCGATTTGACTCCGGGCCCCCGAAGTACCGGACCTGCGTGCCGATAAAGCGGATCGTCGCGGTGTCTCCAGGCATCCCGCAGTACGCGTCGCTTCGGCCGCTTTCGATGTTTGCTGTCGAATGTCGCCAGTTCTGGGTGTACTCGATTTGCCCGACGCCAGACCCCACGACGTCGTGGTGGATTGTGGTGACCGTCCCCTCTGTGGTGGCGGTTCGAGCCGCGACGGTCGCTGCCGCTTGAAGGGCGACTCGGTCGAACTGGTAGCCAGCAACGACAGAGCCGAGCTCTGCCTCGAGTTCCGCAAGCTGGCCCGCGACACTGCGGGCGTGGGCTCCCGTGTAGGCAGTAAGACGAATATTCGCGACCAGTGCAGCAACATCGTCCGCAAGGTCCGTGGCGCCGACCGCTGCATCACTGGCGTTGCGTCCGATATCTCGCGTGGTGGCAGTCTGTTGCTCTACTGCCGATGCGATTCCCTGCTGGTTGTCGTTCACCCGGGAGATGGTTGCCGTAACCCTGTCCATGGCCTCGGCTGCTTGCGCGGCACCACTTTGGACCGCGACCACTGAGGCGCTGACGTTGTCGGTTGCTGCGCCGGTTTGCTGGGACAGCGCCTTCACTTCATCGGCCACGACGGCGAATCCGGCGCCTGCCGCGCCTGCCCGCGCGGCCTCAATGGTCGCGTTGAGCGAGAGCATGTGCGTCTGCGTCGCGATGGTGCCGATGAAGTGGAGTACCTCTTCGATATGGTGCGAGGCGGTCGCGAGTTCTGTCACCGTGCTGTTCGCAGCGCCCACCTGTGCGGCTGCGGCTGACGCAACGTTGGACGCCTCAGACGCGTGATCCGCGACGGCCTGGATGGTCGCGGCGAGCTCCTCCGTCGCTGCGGCGATCACGTGCAGGTTCGCCGAGATGCCATCGGCCGACCGCGCAGCGGATGATGCACGGGCGGCAGTAGTTTCCGTCCCGTCGAGGCTCTGCCAGGCCATCTCGTCGATGTCACGCCAGCCAGCTTCAAGTCGTGCCTTGGTGGCCTCGATCTGTGTCAATGTGAGCGACAGCCGACTCGCGAGAGCCTGGAGCTGCGTTGCGAGTTCACGATGTGCGCCGCTGCGTGGAACAGCAATCGCGATACGGAGATCGCCGTCGGCCAGGCGGCGCACGGTTTCGATCAGAAACGCGTCGGAGCGGGACCGTGTTCGCGCGAAAGCGATCGCGCAAAAGACGACGGCTAGCGCAGCACCGATCGAGACGGCTGCGACCGACCAGCTCAAGTGGGCCCTCCGGGTGAGCGTCATCCGCCATGGGTGCGCGTGGCATGGTCGTACCAGGCACGGCGACCCGCGCCTGACTAACCATCGACGGCCGCGCAGAAAGGTTGAGGGCGGTCGTGACCTACGAACGCCAGCTCCGCGCCCCAGCCGCGTCGGAGTTGAGGGTGGCGATCAGGCCATTCACGACTCCGGTGTCGGTCGTCTCGATGCCGAGTTCGCGGTTCTTGTTCAGCGAGGCGTTGGAGAAGTTTTCAGACCCGACGAACGCGCGCTCGTGAGGGGTTCCGGCGTCCGCTATGACGACTTTCGCGTGAATGTACAGGGACGCATTAGAGGCATAGATGCGGACGACGGCGTGTGCGGTTACGAGCGTCGCGAACGCCGAGTGCCAATCGGTCTGGTCGGTCATGACGATCACGACGTGGACGCCGCGGTGGGCTGCGCTCACCAGCGCGCCTGTCACCGGCTTGTCGGCCATCTCCTCGTTCTCGACCAGGAGGCTCGACGTCGCCGAGTTGATCAACGCGAGCAGTGCGGGCTGCGACTGAGTCGGGCTCCAGACAAGGTCGGCCGCGGGCGACGTGGTGATGCGCGTATGCGTGAAGTCGGCGTTGAACACCTGCTCGATGGAGGCCACGTCGCTTCGATTCCGATCGACGACGGCGAAGTCGCGCGTTGATGAGTAGTAGCGGCTCGTCATGTTCAGCGTCATCACCGCGGCGACGGAACCGTCGATGACGAGCGTCTTCTGATGAGTCGCCGCATAGCGCGGATCCGCCCAGGCGACGTGCACGCGCATGTCCGTGAGTTCGGTGTACGCGGCTTGGTTTGCGGCCTTTTCCCGACTGACGTCGAGCAAGACCCTGACGTTCACGCCGCGACCCGCCGCCAGCTCGAGCGCGAGATTGGCGTCGGTGTCGACGAGTTCGTACATCGTGAGGTCGATCGACTTGCGAGCGGACGCAATCAGGGCGTAGATCGGCGCCATGCCCTGATCGGGCTCGACCAGCAGGCTCAGTTGGCCGGGCGTCGTGCCAGACGGCGGTGGGCCGGACGGCGAGTGGCTGGCGTTGGCGATACCGGATGGCGTGGTTGGGCCGGCCGTGCGACACCCCACCAGCAACGCGGCAAGCACCATCGCCGACAGCACCCACCGCCGTCCCCGCAATGTCACTGCCCCAACGTAGGTGACTACCCCGACGTTGCGAGGTTCCGTCACCCGTGTGTGCACGCAGTGGTCGATTGTCGGGGCCGGCGACCGAGCCTGCAACGGCTAGCGGACCACCACGCCGCGCATGATGACTCGCGTCGGGTGGTCGAGCACGTCGAGGTTGCTGCGAGGATCCTCGTCGTAGACCGCTATGTCAGCGGGTGCGCCTTCGCAGAGGCTGGCGATGCCGAGGAACTCGCGCGCGGTCCACGACCCGGCACCGATGGCAGCCTCGACGGGCAGGCCGGATGCTGCAAGTAGCAGGATCTCGCCAGGAACCTGATAGTCGGGTCCGGAGTCCGTACCTGCCAAGACGACAACCCCAGCATCGTGCGCGTCACCAATCATCGCTCGTGCGCCTTCGTAGCCTCCGACGTACCAATCCCTTCGCGGTCCGGGAGCGCGTGCGCGGACGAACTCCATGTGCGCGGCGAATGGCGTCAGCGTCGGCACCCAGGCGATGCCGCGCTGTGACATGCGGTCGAGTAGCCCGGGGTCGAGGTGCATGCCGTGCTCAAGGCTGTCGACGCCAGCTTCGACAGCCGCGTAGCAGCCGTCCGCGGTTTGGCAGTGCACCGCGACCCGCGCTCCCACCCCGTGCACCGCGCCAACGATCTCGCGCATGATCTCGACCGGGACGGCCTCCCCGTTCCTGTCCCAATCGCCGATGATCTTGCACCAACCGTCATTCGCGCGGGCTTCCTCGACGGCAGCGTCCGCTAGCGCGCTTTCTTGGACCTTCCGGCCGGCGTTGTCGAAGAACCGGTCTCCGCTGGCCAGCCACGCCCCGGCGGCGATGATGCGCGGCATCTGCGGGTCGTCGCGAAACCACCTGGGCACCTGGCCGACCATTCCGGGCGTGCGTAACAGGGTGATCCCGGCGTCGACGTCAGCAGTTCCGTCAGCCCGCAGGATGCGGTCGTCCAACGGGTCCGCGGGGTGTCTCGCGCCGGGGTGTGAGTGCACGTCGACGAGGCCGGGGAGCAACCACCCGCCGTCCACTACTGTCTCCGCACCTGGCACCGGATCGAGAGTGATCGTGTCGCCGTCCATATAGAGGTTCACGAGTTCGTTGCCAGGAAGTGCAACGCCACGCACATGCAAGGCACTCACGGGTGCTCCCTTGGGTCAGCTACCGGAACTCTGATAATGCCGTACCTGCAAGCGCCAGACTTGGTAGCCCGCGACGAACCAGAGCAGGCCGATCACCGGCGCGCCGTAAGCGACGAACGTGGCGATGTGCAAGCCGCTGGTCCGGTTCAACAAGACGGACGCGGGGATGTACGCCACGAACGCGACGGGAATGATCCAGGTCATAATCCACGCGGTTGTCGCACCGAACACCCTCATCGGGTATGAGCCGAACATCAGGTAGATGTTGTCGATGAGGAACGCGGCCGCCCACGTCTCCAGGAAACGAAACGCAAGTGACGAGACCGCGAGGACGAACCCCGACTCTGCTAGCGCCCCACCGATCACAGCAAATACGAGATACACGACGTGCAGTGGAGAAAAGTCGACGTGCGCAATGCTGCGCGGCGTAGATGAATAGCGCGGAGGCCGTGAGGACGTCGCCGACGGCGTTGATCTGAAACCTGTTCGTCATCAGCTGCAGCAGCGGGTTCATCGGTCGCACCATGTACCGGTCGAACTTCCCTTCGCGAATCGTGACGTCGAGGAAGTCGATCTGGTTGAACGGGAGATAGCAGCACGCGTGCGCGAGTAAGCGCAGCGAGTAGAGGAACGCGAGGTCGTTGAAGTCCCAGCCGCCGATCGTGTGAAAGCTGTGAAGCACCACGTAGATGAAGGCGAAACCGCTGCCCTGATAGGCGATGCCCATGAAGGTGCTGACGATGAAGTTGACTCGGTACTCGAGCTGGCCGCGCAGCGCTGCCCGCTCCAATGTCCACGCCACTCGAAGTGTGCTCATCGTCTGCTCACCCGCCCTGCACCACGACGCGATGCAATGCGCGTTGCCACATCGCCCATGATGCGAAGATCAGCAGGACGACCCACACTGCCTGGACGCCAAGCGCTCCCAGCGCATCGGTACCGCGCACGCGGCCCACATAAATTGCGACCGGCGTGTAGGTCGTCGCCTGGAACGGCAGCACGTCCGCGATGATGCGAATCGGCTCCAGGGAACAGAGAAACCGGCACGAGGGCGCCGGCGAAGAACTGGTTGATCAGCCGGTACAGCATCGTGAGGCCCGAGATCTCGGTGGTCCAGAAGGCAAACATTCCGAGCATGAGCGTGAGCAGCGTCGTGATGACGTAGCCGAGCACGAAGCTCGCCAGATAGAGCAGCAACGCAGTCGGCGAAGCGGGAGCGCCAAGCGTGCCGGCAAAGAAAATGAACGGCAACGCGACGAGACCGAAGATCACAGTCGCGAAGCTCGAGCCGACGAGGTGGGCGAACATCTGCGGCACGAACCCGACCGGGCGCACGAGGTCGAAGGCGACCTGACCTTCGCGCACGCGGTTGTACATGTAGAAACTGATGGTTGGGTCTTGGAGCACCCAGTTCTGCAGATTCGCCAACGTGATGTAGACGAGCAGCGCGTGCAGCGTCAGGCCGTCGACGGTCGTGTGACCCTGGTAAAGCGCCGTCCACACCTTGCGCAGGATGAAGATCTGCAGGATCAGGATCGCGAGCAGGAAGAACACGTTCTGGCGATACGCCAGCGTCGTTCGCAAGCGGCTGTTGATGATCTGCCGGTAGGCCGGGACGTCACGCCACGGCGACCGGCTCAACGGCTCGCGGCCAGCCGGCGCATAGTTCCCAGAGTGGTCGTCATGCGACAGGCATGCGTTCGTCGTAGATCTGCCGAACGACACCCTCGAGATCGGGCTCGACGATCGACAGGTCGGCGATCGGGTAGCGCGCGTTGAGTGCCGCGATCAGGTCTTGCACCGGTGTGCGGGCAGACTCGAATTGAATGCGCGCCACGCCGTCGGCTTGCTCGACGATTTCGGCACCGGGCACGTCGGTAGCGACGATGCGACGACCGCTGCTCACGGCATCCGGCTCGAGTTCGACAACCAGGATCCGGTGCGGCGCGTACTTCGTTTTCAGCTGTTCAACGGCGCCGTCGTAGAGCACGTGGCCGTGGTCGATCAGGATCAACCGACGGCACAGTCGTTCGACGTCGGCGAGGTCGTGGGTGGTGAGCACGATCGTCGTCCCGGAATCGCGGTTCATCTCCTCGATGAAGATGCGCATGTTCTCTTTGGCGACGACGTCGAGGCCGATCGTCGGCTCGTCGAGGTAGAGAATCTGCGGTTCGTAGAGCATGGACGCCGCGAGGTCGCCGCGCATTCGCTGGCCGAGGCTCAGTTGCCGCACCGGTCGTTCGAGGAACTCCTCCATGTCGAGCAGCGCGATGAAGCGATCGAGGTTGCGTTTGTACTTCGCGTCGGGCACCCGATACAGCTTCGCGATGAGGTTGAACGACTCGATGAGCGGGAGGTCCCACCACAACTGACTGCGCTGGCCGAAGACGACGCCGATCTGCATCGCGTTGCGTTCGCGCTCGCGCCACGGCACGAGACCGCCGACCTCGACGGTGCCGCTGGTCGGCACCAGGATGCCGGTCATCATCTTGATGGTGGTGCTCTTGCCCGCGCCGTTCGGCCCGATGTAGCCGACCAGCTCGCCGGGCTCGATCGCGAAGTTCACCTGGTCGACGGCACGGACCGAATCGAACTGCCGGGTGAACAGCGTGCGGACGGTGCCGAACCGACCTTCCTGCTTGCGTGGGCGCCGGAACTCCTTCACGAGATTCTCGACGCGGATCACCGGTGGCACGACATCTCCTGGTGTGTTCCGGGCATGCGAATAGGACTAGACCTTAGGTCGTCATGTACTGGTTTATCGCACTCGAGGCGCCGAAGGCGACCCAGTTACGCGTGCGTCAGCGTTGCCGCGGTTAGCTGGCGGCGAGATCGTCGATCCGGCGCGCCAGTTCGACGTCCAACTCGGTCACCCCACCCGCGGAGTGCGTCGAGCAGACGAACGTGATCGTCGTCCATCTGATGTCGATATCGGGGTGATGGTCCATGGCGTCGGCGATCTCCGCGACGGCATCGACGAGCCGGATGCCCGCGGCGAAGCTCGATGCCTTGATGCTGCGACGCAGGCTGGTGGTGTCGCCCGTCCAGTCCTTCAACTCGGCGAGCGCCCGCGCCACCTCGACCGCACTTAGTTGTTCCATGAATCCACCGTCGCCCGTCGACCGTCACGGAGTCAAGGCGGCGTCTGGGCAAGATCGTGGCAGACTGCGCGACTGTGGAGACGCGCCTGCAGGTGGTGGTCGGTGCCGCCATAGTGGACGGCGAGCGGGTGCTCGCTGCGCAACGCTCCGAGCCGCCCGCACTCGCCGGGTTCTGGGAGTTTCCTGGGGGAAAAGTTGACCCGGGCGAGACTGACGAAGCTGCACTAATTCGCGAGTGCCGCGAGGAGCTTGCGATCGACATCATGCTCGGCGCGCGGGTCGGTCGTGATTGGCCGATTGGCGAGCACGGCATCCTGCGGGTGTGGCTGGCGGCTGTTGTTGCTGGCGTACCGACCGCGATGGAGCATTGCGCGTTGCAGTGGCTGACCATCGATGAGTTGCACTCTGTCGAGTGGGTACCCGCGGATCTGCCGATCGTCGACAAGCTCGCCGCAATGATGCTGAACCGCTAGGTGCGCGGCTTACTGACCGACTGGTATTCACCGATCAGCTCGTCGAAGCGCTGGCTCCAGTTTGTGATCTCGGAGCTGGACAACTGGTCAGCCAATCGGTCGAGGTAGGCGTGCCAGCCCACCGCATAGCCAACTCCGGTTGAGCTGGGCACGTTGTAGTGCGCGAGGGCCAAGTTCGTCCCGCCATCGTCTGCGCTGCTGAGTTCGACACGTAGCGTCGACATCGCATCGTCGCCGAATGCCCAGTCTGCGACGAGCAGACGTGGCGCTTCGCATTCGCGGATCACCAGCGGTGTGTGCTCGCCGTTGTCGAAGTCGATGAACGCCTCACCGCCGACGCGGAGGTCGCCGGACACCTCCGCGAACCAGTGCTGCAACTGCTCGGGGTCGATGCACGCAGCCCATATCTCGTCAATGGACGCTTGGAAGTGTCGGTCGAATCGGATCGTGCGACCGTGGCCCTCCGATCGAATCGTTCCGAACATGGATCCCGTCATCGGGCGTCCTTCCTTCTCTGCGGGCTTTTCTGGCTCTTCGGGCGGGTGTGGCTGTCAAGGGCGTCGAGGCGCTGCGACCAGAACGCCCGCAGGGTGTCGATCCATTCGCCAATCTCATCAACGCCGTCACGGCGCAACGAGTACAACTGGCGCTGAGCGTCGCCACGAGCTTCGACGAGCCCGGTTTCGCGAAGCATCCGAAGGTGTCGCGACACAGCGGGCCTCGAGATGTCGAACTGCAACGCGAGATCGCCGGCGCTTCGCTCGCCGTCGCCGAGCAACTCAAGAATCCGGCGGCGAGTGGGATCCGCGACCGCCTCAAAAGCGTGCACATTCGTATGTAACCCCAGCGTTACGTAACTGTCAAGCTACATACGTGAGGCGCGACGAGAGTCTTGATGCCGTTCGGCTGACCCTGCGAAAGCGCGTTGACATCCTTGCGTGCAGGCCCGACTCTTTGGACATGACGTATCGGAGCGACGGTTATAGGTCGAGACAACGAGAAGGCTCGTTGGCTGGCCTAAGCGTGCCCGAACTGCGTTGTCTCCGGCGAAACTTTGCCGCTTAGCCGTTCGGCTCGAGACCTCCGCCAGTCAGCTCAACTCCAAGACGCGCTTCCCTGCGGAGCGCGCATCCGCCTGTGGTGCCCATCCCGTAATGGACACGACACCGGCCTACGAAGCCGGGGATGCAGGTTCGACTCCTGCTGGGCGGACGAACGACCGAACTTGCCATCAGCCATAGATCTCGATGAAGGATGTCCGTCATGCGCGAGCAGTTGGGAAAGCGTCTGATCAGCTGGGCCTCGATCTTGGAGCCCGACTCGCTGGAGCAGGCGCGGCGTACCGCGAGCATGCCCTTCGTGTTCCCGCACGTCGCGCTGATGCCGGACGCCCACCTTGGCAAGGGTGCGACCGTTGGTTCCGTCATTCCGACATTGGGCGCGATCATTCCTGCGGCTGTCGGCGTCGACATCGGCTGCGGGATGATCGCCGTCCGCACCCAGTTCACGACCGCCGACATCGCCGGAGCCGACTTGCGCGCGTTGCGCATGTCGATCGAGGCCGCGATTCCGTTGTCGGCTGGCAAGAACAACGCTGCGCTGACGGAGACCGCTGCTGTTCGGGTTGCCGAGTTGGAAGCCGGAGCTGAGATCGACTACGACTCGTTCGCGGGCGGCTGGCGACTTCAGCTGGGTTCATTGGGATCGGGAAATCACTTCATCGAGATCACTGTCGATGAGGAGAACCGAATCTGGCTGTTCTTGCATTCGGGTTCGCGCGGTGTGGGGAACAAGATCGCGCAGCGCCACATCGATGTCGCACGTCGTCTTTGCAAGCAGTGGTGGATCGACTTGCCGGACCCCGACCTGGCCTACCTCGTGGAGGGTACCGACGAGTTCTGGGCGTACATGCGCGACTTGCGCTGGGCGCAGAAGTTCGCGTTGCTTAACCGGGAGGAGATGATGGACCGAGTCGTCGACTGCGTGCAGAAGTGGATCGACGAGGCCGTCGTCGAGACCGAGCGAATCAACTGCCACCACAACTTCACACAGCAGGAGGAGCACTTCCACAAGTTGGTGTGGGTGTCCCGCAAGGGAGCCATCGAGGCGAGCCTTGGTCGACCCGGCTTGATCCCCGGGTCGATGGGCACCGCGAGCTACGTTGTCGAGGGCAAGGGTGATCCGCTGTCACTGAACTCGTCGCCGCACGGAGCGGGCCGCAACTTCTCTCGCTCGGCGGCTCGACGCCAGTTCACCGTCGAGGACCTGCGCACCGCGATGGTTGGTATCGAGTACCGCGACACCGACGCGTTCATCGACGAGATCCCCGCGGCGTACAAGGCGATCGACCAGGTCATGGCAGATGCCGTCGACCTTGTTGAGATCCGACACACCCTGCACCAGATCGTCAACGTCAAGGGCGATTGAGCGGAAGCGTTGCAGTCCAGCGCGTGCAAGAACGAGCGCTGGGCTGCAATGCTCTCCCGATGCAGGACGGGTAAGGAATTCGCATCCCTGGCAGTGGTGTGGTTCGGCTCGGCGCGTGGCACGATACGAGTTTCTGGCGGTAGGGCGGCATGCAGGTCAACCTGACTTGAGGCTGTTCACAATCGCGGTCGTGACGTCGATCGTCCACTGCTTGACCATCGCGGACTGCTGCAGCCGTTGGTGCGCCGGTGGGTTTCAGGTCAAGTACCTGGACCAACAGCACCCGCGTTGGCAACTCGGCGTAGAAACCGGCCCCGGGAAAGAAGAAGCCCGATAGCCAAGGCCCCGGGGTCGTCGCGAGCCCTGGGTTTTGCTTCTTCCAGAACGCCGCGGTGTCGGCCTCGTTGGCGCCGACATAAACCGTGTACTGCACAACATAATCGCGTGCCGTCGAGTACACCTGTCCGTTGCTGGTGTCGATGCCGTTGTCGTAAAGAATCCTGCCGCCGTTCGCTATCGGCGCGTCGAATGGCTTGCCGAAGATTGTGGCGAGCGACTTTGCGTCGAGCAACTCGGCCGCATAGCTGCCGCTTGCGATGTCAGCCGTTGTCGGCGCACCTGCACTGCCGAGGGCGGCTGGGAGTTGCACGCTCGCCCGTCGTCGTCCAGGCCGCTGTGCCTTTGACGCTGTGGCCGTCGGTGTAGAACACGGTGTAACTGACGTCGACCCGCTTGCCACCCTTGGTGCCGTTGACGTCGATGTGATCGATGGTGGGCTGGCCGGGGATCGAGTGTCCGCTGCCCGAAGCATTCGTGGCGCCGCCCGGGACTGATCGTGATCTCGCCGAACTGCGGGCTCGAGACGTTGTAACTGTCGGCCGTCATCATGAACGACAGCAGGTCGATGTCGTACGTAACGGTCGGCACTGCGCTCCCGAGGAGTTTGCCGCCGAAGGACACGGTGGCTTTGGCTGTACGGCTCGCACCGTCGATGGCGATCACGACGTCGCTGTCGCCGCTCGCACCGGTCGCGTCGTGCCACCCGCCCTGCCAATGCCCGTTCGCGACCTGCGCCTCGCGCTGCGCGTCCGCGACCGACATGGCATCGTTACCAGTCGCGTGCGGTCCGCCGATTTTCACCACACTGCCGGACGTCGTGTTGCTACCGCCGTTCGCCGGCGGCGGCGTCGAAGCAGTAGCGGTTGAAGAACTGGCTCCGCCGCTCGGTGCTGCACCGGAACTGACTGGTGTTCCGGAACTGACGGTGATCGGCGACGTCGTGTGCGACTTGCCGCCACACGCGACGAGCACCGCGGCCGAGCCAAGTAGGGTGAATAGGTCGCGGCGGGTGAGTACGAGGCCGCTGGTCTCAGTAGCGGGTGACTGTGCCCGGTGCATGCGCTGGGACTCCCGAAAGAGGGGTCGGCGGCGTACCGAAGACCGACCCGGATTGTCAGAGCGTACTCAGGCAGGGAGAGGTGTCATGGCGGGGCCAGCGGTCGAGGTCGTCGATCTTGTGAAGCGCTATCCAAAGCGCGACACGAACGCGGTCGATAGCATCTCGTTCCAGGTTGCGTCGGGCGAGTGTTTTGGTCTGCTTGGTCCGAACGGCGCGGGCAAGACGACGACCATCGGCGTCCTGACGACGCGGGTGAAACCGACCGGTGGCTCCGCCTTCGTCGCAGGTGTTGACGTCGTGGCCCTGCCCGTACGGGCTCGGACGCAGCTTGGCGTCGTGCCGCAACGGCCGAACCTCGACCGCTCCCTCGACGTCCGACAGAACTTGCTCTTTCATGCGGCTTATCACGGCGTGGCGCCGAAGGTCCGCGAGGAGCGTGCCGTTGAGTTGCTTGATCAGTTCGGGCTCGCCGACCGCGCGAAGGACAAGGTCGACCGGTTGTCGGGCGGGCAAATGCAGCGGGTGATGATTGCTCGCGCACTGATGCACTCGCCGCCGGTGCTGTTTCTCGACGAGCCGGCGACCGGCCTCGACCCGGCGGCCCGGATTTACGTGTGGGACAGGATTCGCGACCTGAAGGCGGCCGGCGTGACGATCCTGCTGACGACGCACGACATGGACGAGGCGGCCGAGCTCGCAGACCGGGTCGGGATCGTCGACCACGGCAAGCTGCTCGCGCTCGACACGCCGCTCGCGTTGACCAAGACGTTGATCGGCAGCGGCACGCTCGAGATCGTCGTCGAGCCAATCGCGGATCCCGCCGCGCTGGCTGACGGCGTTTGAGGGCTTGGCTGCGGTCGAGAAGGTCGAACGCGTTGATGCGGGCTCCGCCGCGCTGCGTGCGCGGCTCTACGTGACCGGCGAACCGGCGCGGTTGGTAGCGCCGGTGTCGGATCTCGTCACGCAGCACCAGGGCCGGCTCACTGAAGTGCGGCTCGGTGAGCCCAGCCTTGAAGACGTGTTCATTCACCTGACGGGACGTGCATTGCGATGACCACAGCCGCTGTCGCTCTTCCGCGGATCGAGATCAGCCGACCCGAGTGCCGTGCGCTCGTTCTTCAGCGTGCTGCGGCGCGACATCACGGTGACCGGTCGCGAGCTGCCGATCTTTCTTGCGCAGGTCATCTTGCAGCCGCTGGGCTGCTGTTCATCTTCGGCAAGGTGCTTGGGCTCGATCGGCCTGACGACGCCGGGATATGCGCACTTGTTGTTCCCCGGCATCGTCGCGTTGACCGTGACGCTGACCGGAATTCAGAGCACCGCCTTGCCGCTGGTTCTCGAGTTCTCGTTCAGCCGCGAGATCGAAGACCGGTTGCTCGCGCCGTTGCCGACGTGGGCGGTCGCACTAGAGAAGATGCTGTTCGCGTCGATGCGTGCGTTGCTCGCGGCGCTGGTGATGTTCCCGGTCGGCATCTGGGTGCTCGGCTCGATTCCTTGGCACGCAGGAGCGATCTGGCTCGTCGCCGTGGTGATGATTCTCGGCGCGCTCGGGGGCTCGGCGATCGGACTCACGCTCGGCACGTTGGTGCCGCCGAACCGGATCCAGATCATGTTCGCGCTGATCCTGACGCCGATGCTGTTTACCGGCTGCAGTCAGTACCCGTGGCCGTCGCTGTCGCACCTGCGCTGGTTCCAGGTCGTCACCGCGTTCAACCCGATGACCTACGCCAGCGAAGGGATGCGTGCTGCGCTCACGCCGTCCGTGCATCACATGTACCCGTGGGTCTGCGTGCTCGGCCTCGCGTTGTCGGTCGCGGTGTTCACCACGATCGGCATCCGCGGCTTCTTGCGTCGCGCGATCGACTGATCAGGGGGTCACCACCCCACCCGCTGAAACGGCGGGTTATTTCGGCGGTAGTGAGCGGGCGTAGGTGGCGCCGATGGTGACCCACTTTTTCAAGTCGCGCGAGGTCTTCAGACCCTCGGCGTCGACGCGGAGCCAGCCAGCCATCTCGCGGCCGCGCATCTCGAAGCGTCGTGCGTGCGGCTTGGTTAGTAGAGACTCAGTCTTTGACGGATCCACCCGCAACAGCAACCCGCCGCGGCCGCTCGCGCTCACCGCCATATGGCCGTTCACCAAGAACGCAAGTCCGCCAAACATGGCCTTTTCGGTGACGCCCGGTTCGTCTTGCAGACACTCTCGTAGCCGGTCGGCCAGCACCTCGTCGTACGCCATGGGGGTGATTATCTACGATCTGTCCGTGATCAAGTGACGCTATGGCAGGCCGTCCTCCTTGTTTTGGCTGGCGTTGGCTCAGGCTTGGCCGGCAGCATCGCCGGTCTGGCCTCGCTCGTGCAGTTACCCGGCGCTCCTCGCGGTCGGGCTCACGCCTGTCGCGGCGAACGTCACGAACACGGTTGCGTTGGTGTTCAACACGGCCGGAACGATGGCCGGCTCGCGCCCGGAACTGCGCGGACAACGGCCACGGATTCGCGAGCTCGGCGCGATCGCCGTCGCCGGGGGATTGGTAGGCGGCGCGATCCTGCTGCTCACGCCAGCGGGATCGTTCGAGCGCGTCGTGCCTTGGCTGATCGGCCTCGGCTCATTCACGATCCTGGTGCCTAGACGCCCAACTCTCCACCTTGACGACGCACCCGCTCCAGCGTCGCGCGTACTGTTCGCGGGCATCTTCTTGATCGGCGTCTACGCGGGCTATTTCGGAGCCGCCGCGGGCGTACTCATGCTCGCACTGTTCCTGATCACGACACCCGACACGCTTCCTCGTTGCAACGCATTGAAGAACGTGGTTCTCGGTCTCTCCAACGTCGTCGCTGCCGTTGTCTTCGCCATCTTCGGGCCGGTGCACTGGCTCGTGGCACTCCCACTCGCGGCCGGCGTGCTTGTCGGGGGACGGATCGGCCCTGTCATCGTCAGGCACTCACCAACTCGCGTGCTTCGCGTTCTGATCGCGCTCGCCGGCCTCGGCCTGGCCATCCACCTAGGCCTCGACGCCTACCGCTGAACCAGGCATCATCGCGTCACGAACTGGCCGCGTCGAAGTCCGCTGCCGCGACCTGCAAGAGGAACCGGTCAACGAGGCGTGCGGCACGTTCGCGGGCCGCAGTCGGCTTGCATTTTCGTCGTGACCATCAACGCGTCGGGGTCGACACCGCGCGCGAGCAGGTAATCGCGGTCGCCGCTGTCGAGCCACGCCTGCAAGATGGCCGGTGTCAGCTCTGGGTGGAACTGCACTCCCATCGAGCGCCCGAGTACGAACGCCTGCGACGCAACCCCGGTCGTCGCCAACTCGCGCGCTCCGGGTGGCAACTGCCAGCGATCCTGATGCAGCTGAAACCACGGCCCGACCTCGATGAGATCGGGCTCGGTCGACTCGACCAGTGTCCAGCCCAACTCGGGTTCTGGACTGAGCTCGACAGCCCCGCCAAGTGCGGCCGCAAGTGCCTGCCCGCCGAAACAGATGCCGAACACCGGGACCCCGCCAGCGTGGGCGGCCCGAAGAAAGCCGAGCTCCTCGCCGATCCACGCCCCGATCGTCGCAGCGTCATACACCGACCATGGCGCGCCTAGCGGAACGACGACGTCGTACTCGCGTGGGTCAGGAAAAACGACAGACACAGAGGGGACGGCGAAGTGTTCCGCAGGTACGACCTGCAGCGTCTCGACATCGAAACCCCGATCGGCGAATGCTTCGCCGACATATCCGAGTGACGACACGTGGTCCTGTTGAACGAACAACACTCGCATCGCGGACCACCACTCGGGTTGTCAAAACTGCGCAGTCGCCGGCCGTGCGCTTGGTCAGGTTGCCGGTGTCTTCGGGGTCGCCAGTCGACGTCCCTCTTCGAAGAACGCGACGACCGCATCGGCGTCGGCGAAGTCGGTCATCGGCCGGGCAGCGCCGAAGGGCTGGTTCCAGAACTTGCCCTTGCCGCGCGGCGTGCGGACCGACGTACGCGTACGCCTCGGGGATCGAATCGTCGCCTGGCGACACGCCGTAGTTCACCTCGTCGAGAGTGATGCCGACGTCGAAGTGCTCAGGCCACAAAATCGGCTCCGGCGGATTCGTCGGTGCGTGTGCCGCGGCCATCGCCTTGCATGCCGCGTCGCCAATCTTCAGCGCCCGTAGCAAATCGATAGCAGCGGTGTGATCGATGTGCATGCGGTCACTGGGCTTGCAGCCGCTCGCCGGGGGATACGCATCGGCTGGCGGCGCACACGCGACTCCCGCATTCGCCGCAAGGTCGGCGAAGGTGCCGTGCAGTGGCAACACCAGGCTGTCGTCGCCGACAACAAGTTCGGTACCGCGGACGGCGAGCCGCCATGGTGGGCGCGGCAGTGGCACCGGTCGCGAAGCCGTCGTCAGTGACCGCCAGCTTGATCGAGCGATTGGCCCGGCGCTGCGTGCCGGCGAGGATCAGCTCGGCGACGCCGTGCAACGACATGAGGTTTGCATGTAGGCGGTGCGCGAAGCAACTGCCCGGTCTGCGTCGGCCAGATCGTGCGACACAGCTGCACGCGAAACGGCGGGCTTGGACGGCGCCGCGGGAGGAGCGACGGCCGGCGCGGTGCGCGACCGGCGCTGCGACGACAGGTGCGGCCTTGGCTGCTTTGACCGGAGCAGCCGGAGTTGCGCTCAACACCGTCCGCGAAGGCGCGGCTGTAGCACCGCCGTCAGCCGTAGTTACGTCCCGGGTCCGTACTTGTGCAGCCGGCGTCCTGGGCTGCTCGGCTTCGCGGCGGTTGCGCATGACCTTGCCCCACGGATCGAACTTCACGTCGACGACGCGTTCCTTCATGGGGATGATCGCGTTGTCGGTGATCTTGATGTGCTCGGGGCAGACCTCGGTGCAGCACTTGGTGATGTTGCACAAGCCGAGGCCCTGCTCTTCCTGCAGCATGTCTCTTGCGGTCGACGGTGTCGAGGGGGTGCATGTCGAGCTCTGCATAGCGGATGAAGAACCGGGGCCCGGCGAACGCGGGCTTGTTCTCTTCGTGGTCGCGCACAACGTGGCAGGTGTTCTGGCACAGGAAGCACTCGATGCACTTGCGGAACTCCTGCGACCGCTCGACGTCGACCTGCTGCATCCGGTAGTCGCCGGGCTTGAGGTTCGGCGGGCGGCGTGAACGCCGGCACCTGCCGGGCCTTCTCGTAGTTGAACGACACGTCGGTAACCAGGTCGCGCATGACAGGGAACGTGCGCATCGGCGTGACGGTGATGGTGTCGGTTCGTTCGAAGATCGACAGTCGCGTCATGCACAGCAGGCGGGGGCGCCCGTTGACCTCGGCGCTGCACGACCCGCACTTGCCGGCCTTGCAGTTCCATCGGACGGCGAGGTCGCCGGCCTGTGTCGCCTGCAACCGGTGAATCGCGTCGAGGACGACCTCGCCCTCTTCGACGGCACGGTGTAGTCGACGAGGTCGCCGCCGGTGTCGTCGCCGCGCCAGACCCGCATCTTGAGGTCGTAGGCCATCAGTGGCTCTCCTCGAACAGCGCCTTGAGGTCGTCGGGCATGACGGGCAGCTCCTGGTGGAAGACCTCGACGCCGGTGCCGGCGTCGTCGAGCTTGCACAGCACGTTGATCTTCCCCCAGCTCGGATCGGTCATCGGGTAGTCGTCGCGGGTGTGACCGCCGCGGCTCTCCTTGCGGTCGAGCGCCGCACGGGCGACGCACTCGGAGACCAGCAGCATGTTGCGCAGGTCGAGCGACAGATGCCAGCCGGGGTTGTACTGCCGGTGCCCTTCGACCGACAGTGTGGCGACGCGGCGCTTCAGATCCTCGATCGTGACCAGCGCCTGCTCGACTTCTTCGGCCTTGCGGATGATGCCGACCAGGCTCTGCATCGTGTCTTGCAGGTCGTGCTGCACGCTGTAGGGGTTCTCGCCGCCCTCGCGTTCGAACGGCTGCCAGCGCAGCTCGCGCGGCCGCCGCGACGTCGGCATCGGCGATGGCCGGTCGTCGCACCGGCGAGCGCCGAC
The DNA here is from genome assembly GCA_963799955.1 of uncultured Actinomycetes bacterium. GTDB lineage: Bacteria > Actinomycetota > Actinomycetes > Acidothermales > Acidothermaceae > PALSA-607. The sequence continues at coordinate 229,751 of CAWCZJ010000001.1, read as the reverse complement.
GCGTACGCGGCGGCGTGCTCGCCCGCGCGCTTGCCGAACACCAGCAGGTCGCTCAGTGAGTTGCCGCCGAGGCGGTTGGCGCCGTGCATGCCGCCACCGACCTCGCCGGCCGCGAAAAGCCCTGGCACCGTCGACATTGCCGAGTCGGGCGTCGACCTCGACGCCGCCCATGACGTAGTGGCACGTCGGGCCGATCTCCATCGGCTCCTTCGTGATGTCGACGTCGGCCAGCTCCATGAACTGGTGGTACATCGACGGCAGCCGCTTGCGAATGAACTCAGGCGGGCGCCGCGAGGCGATGTCGAGGAACACGCCACCGTGCGGCGATCCGCGACCGGCTTTGATCTCTGAGTTGATCGCGCGGGCGACCTCGTCGCGAGGCAACAACTCGGGCGGCCGCCGGTTGTTGACGTGGTCGTCGTACCACCGGTCGCCTTCTTCTTCGGTGTCGGCGGTCTCGGCTTTGAAGAACTCCGGGATGTAGTCGAACATGAACCGCTTGCCCTCGCAGTTGCGCAGCACCCCGCCGTCCCCGCGCACTGATTCGGTGACGAGCAGACCGCGAACCGACGGCGGCCAGACCATGCCGGTCGGGTGGAACTGGACGAACTCCATGTTCACCAGCGGTGCGCCGGCGCCCATGGCGAGGGCGTGGCCGTCGCCGGTGTACTCCCACGAGTTCGAGGTGATCTTGAACGACTTGCCGATGCCGCCGGTGGCCAGGATCACGGCCGGCGCCTCGAAGGTGATGAAGCGGCCCGACTCGCGCCAGTAGCCGAACGCGCCGGAGATGCGGTCGCCATCCTTCAGCAGTTGCGGTGATCGTGCATTCCATGTACACGTCGATGCCGAGCGCGACCGCGCGCTGTTGAAGGGTGCGGATCATCTCCAGGCCGGTGCGGTCGCCGACGTGGGCGAGGCGCGCGTAGCGGTGGCCGCCGAAGTCGCGCTGGGAGATCTTGCCTTCCTTGGTGCGGTCGAAGAGCGCGCCCCAACTCTCGAGTTCCCACACCCGGTCGGGCGCTTCCTGGGCGTGCAGCTGCGCCATCCGCCAGTTGTTGAGCATCTTGCCGCCGCGCATCGTGTCGCGGAAATGCACCTGCCAGTTGTCTTCGCTCCAGACGTTGCCCATCGCCGCGGCGATGCCGCCTTCGGCCATGACGGTGTGCGCCTTGCCGAGCAGGGACTTGCAGACGACGGCGGTCTTCGCGCCGGCTTCGTGCGCGCCGATCGCCGCCCGCAATCCGGCGCCGCCGGCACCGATGACGACGACGTCGTAGGAATGCCGTCGGTCTCAGTCTCAGGCCAGTCATGTCAGAAGAACCTCACGTCAGTGATCGTGCCGGACGCGACGAGCCGCACGTACACGTCCGAAAATGCCACCCACAGCAGGGAAACCCAGGCGATTTGCATGTGGTAGCGGTTGCAGCTTGTGACCTGGCCCCACATCCAGTAGCGGATCGGGTGCTTGGAGAAGTGGTTCAGCCGGCCGCCGATGATGCTGCGGCACGAATGGCAGGACGCGGTGTACGACCACAGGAACACTGCGTTGAGCACCAGCACCAACGTGCCCAGACCCGCGTGACCCCAGGCGCCGTGGTGGTTGCGGAAGGCGATGACCGCGTCGTAGGTCAGGATGATGTTCAGCAGGAATTCCGAGGTAGAAGAAGTACCGGTGGATGTTCTGGATGATCAGCGGGAAGCGGGTCTCGCCGGTGTACTTCGCGTGCGGCTCGGCAACGGCGCAAGCGGGCGGCGACAGCCAGAACGACCGGTAGTAGGCCTTGCGGTAGTAGTAGCAGGTCATCCGGAAGCCGAGCGGGACGATCAGGATGATGATCGCGGGCGAGGTGAACCACCAGGTGCCGAAGATGCCCAGGTGCGGGACGCCGTGTGAGCCCGGCACCGTGCCGCACTTGATCGCAGGCACGGCGAGTAGAACGGCGAGATGTACGGCTCGGAGAAGTAGTCGCGGTCGATGAACGCGGCCCACGTCGAGTAGATGATGAAGCTGAACAGCACGCCGAAGGTGATGACGGGCTGGATCCACCAGCGGTCGGTGCGCAACGTCTTCGCACTGATGGCAGCTCGGCGTCCGACCCGGCCCTCGGGGGCTGTCCGCCACCCGCGGCCGGGGCCTTGCTTTGGACGGACATCGGCCCCGCCTTCTCGTGCTGCCCGCATCGTTGCGGGTCATACGCGAGCACAACCTACGCCCGGCGTTGGCTCCGCTCCCAGCCGAGGCGGTGTGGCATCCGTCACTACGTCAACGCTCAGCCGCCGCAGCCCTCGACGGCGTCCATGTAGTAGCCGGTTCGGGCGGCGGGCGAGACCTCAAGGGCGACCTCATCCATCACCACGAGCCCAGTCGTGGCATCGATGTTCGGGCTCACGCCCGGCACGTTCGCGGTGATGTCGAGGGTGCAGTTGTAGCTCCAGTACGGCGCGCCGTTGGGGGTGCAATCGCGGAAGCGGAACGTCTTCACCCATTGCCGCTCAGCGTCGAATTCGGTGCGCGAGTCGGGCGTCGTGACGTGCCGATCGCAACCTCGTCACCCGCGTTGTATGCGGCGGCTAAGTAGCGCATCGCGTCGTCGGGGGTGGTGAAGTGCGGAACCGAGTCGGACGCCGGGGTGCTGGCGGACGGCTTTGCAGGTGCGGACGGCTTTGCGGGTGCGGACGGCGGGGTGGTGGCGGTCGTGGTCGCAACCGACGGCGCCGGTGGACTGCTGACCGGTGTGACCGGCGCCGCCGCTGGTGTGCTGGCGGCCGCGACCGGGGCAACGGGAACGGCCTGCGCGACCGGGTCGACCTGCGCGACCGGGTCGACCTGCGAATCGACAGGCGCGGGCGCCGCCGATGAAGTCGCCTGAGTCGCTGCAGCTGGCGCGCCGGGAGCGGCGGTCTTGGCTGCCGGACTTGCGCATCCTGCGAGCAAAAGCCCAACGCCAAGGACAGCGACGCTAACTGTGGTGGTCCGGATGCTTGCCATGTTTCCCCCGACGTTGATGTGAGTGCCAGGTAGACGCCGGTCCGGGAGAAACGGTTGACAGCTACACCGAACTGTACTCACCGCGGCTACGCCGAAACTGCGGTGCGCCGGGCGAGGTACAGGTCGCAGCGACGATGCACCTCGAGCACGCCACCAGCGTCGTCGATCACCTTGGCGACATCAGCAAAGATCGCCTCGCGTTGTGCTGGCTGGAGGATCAACAGGTTTGATGTCGATGCCGCGTACGCCAACCACGCGGCCGTCGAATAGCTGTGCACTGACTCGTACGTGCGCACCTCGACGTCCGTCAAGGTTGGCTGCTTTTCCATCTCGTCGCGCGGCCACGCAGGCGGCGCCTGGTCAGGGCTTCCCTGGTTCGACTCGCTCAGTCCGTGCTGGCGGTAGACGTCAGCAACCCCCGACAAAAGCGGGCTGCGGTGCGATTGCTCGCGGTTCCAGAACAGCGCGATCAGGCCACCCTCGCGCAACATGCTTGCCGCCTTCTCCCACCTGTGCGCACGCGCCGTCCAGTGCCATGACTGTGCCGCGAGCAAGCCGTCGTAGAGCCCTTCGGGCTGAAAATCCTCGAAGGACGAGACCGTGACACTGACATTGGGCAACAACCTGGTGTTCTCTACGAGCACCGCGGCCATGTCTGGGTCCGGCTCGACGCAGGTCATGGCAACTCCGCGAGCCGCGAACAACACCGTCGCCTTCCCGGTACCCGCTCCGACCTCGACCACGTCGCTACCCCGCAGCAACGCGACGATGTCGTCGACCATCTCCGCTGTGTACGAGGGTCTGGCCCGGTCGTAGTCGCGGGCGACTGCGCCGAAGCTGCGTGCGCGGATCGCGAACTCGTCCTCGGACTGCGGGCTACTCACTCAGTCGAGTCTGCCTTATGCCGCAGCGCCGATCGCGATCGCCTACTGCCCGAGAAATCCGAGCACCGGAACGGCAGAGACGACCGCAGCGATGGGAGGGTCGACCACCGATTCGATCGGATCGGTGAGTTGCGTCGGGAGTGCAGAAGGCAGCGGGACGTCGAGTGGCAGCGGCGGATCCGTCAGTGCAGGAAGCGGTATCGGCAACGTCGGCAGGACGGGTAACGCGGGAAGGAGCTGCTGCGCGACGGTGCTGCCTCGCGTTCGAGGCGCGGCACCGGCAGCGCCGTCCGCCGTTGGTGTGGCGGGCTCAGTTGTCCCTGACTGCGTTGTCGCCGACTGCGTTGTTGCTGGCAGCGGGCTGGGCGGCGCACCGGGCACAGGCGCGGTTGGCGACTGCGGGCTTGACGGAAGGCTCGCCTCAGCGCTGGCTGGCCCGTTGCGGGCCAGGGATTGTCGCGACTCCCGCGTCGGCCTGAGCTGCGTGCGCGTGTATGCCGACCGCGTGCTGGGCCGTCGAGTTGATGTGCTGGTTGCTGCTGGAGCTCGGTGCGGTCGGGGTGACCCCAGCGACGCCGCCGGCGACGACCGCCGCGCCGGCGATGCTGGTTACGACCGCCGTGCTGGCTCCGCGGGCAGCGCCGCTCGCGAGGGCCGGGATGCTGGTGGCAGGCGACGTCACGATGACCGGCAGTTGACCGACCAGACTCGCGGGGCCGAGCGCGCGGCGCAGGCGTGGCATCGACACCGCAAGAAAGGCGCGCGCGACTACCGGGTCGAACTGGCCACCCGCGCATCTGATGACTTCTTGCAGTGCGGCGCTGCGAGTCATGGCTCTCTTGTAGGGACGTGACGCGGTCATGACCTCGAAGGCGTCGGCGAGCCCGACGATGCGAGCGCCCAGACTGATCTCGTGACCGTGCAGTCCAGCGGGGTAGCCGGTGCCGTCGTAGCGCTCGTGATGTTGCACGGCAACCACGGAATATGCGCCAAGCCAGTGGGCGAGAGGCTCGGTGAGGTCGGCGCCAGCCTGCGGGTGCCGGCGCAGCGTCTCCCATTCGTCTTCGGTCGGCTTGCCTGGCTTGTTCAGGAGTTTCGCTGGCACCTCGAGCTTGCCGACGTCGTGCACCAGGGCGGCCCACCGGAGTCGGTCGCGGTCTGCCTGTGGCAACTCCATTTCCTCGGCGATCAGGTCGGTGAGAACGCGAACCCTGTTGCTGTGGCCTCTCGTTAGTGGGTCGTGCCGTGCCAAGGACGCGACGAGCGCGAGGATCGTGATCGCCGCCTTGCTCGACTCACGGCCAGGAACTCCAGACGCCAGCAACTCCAGATGCTTGATCGAGCCGGCCTCGCGCGCGACCTTCCATCGCGTGGGCATTTCACCGGGGAACAGCAACGACATCTCGAACAACGCGGCGAATGGGAGGAGCCGACGCAACAGTCGGCGCGCGGGCCACGCGAGGAAGCTGCAGGCGACCACGATGCCGACCAGCCAGCGCGATTCGCTCGGCGTGATCCGCCGGCGCGGGGATCAATCTGGTGATGGCGAGCGACGCTCCAACAGACACGGCGACCGGCGCGAGTAACACGATGAGTCGGATCGCGGCGGCGGCTGTTCGTCGCTGCTTCCAGCGGGCAGGTTCACGATCCGCGAATCGCGTCATCGGGCTACTCCTGACGGGTCAGGCCGTCGTCTCCATCGGGTTGCGAGAGCCGGGTCTTTAGGGCCGAAAGGGTGGGACTTGGCACGGCTACAGCCCCACTGGTGCGGACGGGCGAATTGCGAGATATCGGTGGTGCCCATGTGGTAGGCGGGTCAAACGGGGCAATAGGGGCCGATTTGTCGGTTCACCCGATTGGCACCTCGGAACTGCCGCCACTTGTGGCTGGCCGCAGCCGTACCGCGGCGCCCGAGGTAGCTGAGATGGAGCGCAGGCAGGCGCCCGCACCTGCCTAAGCACCCACAGGGCTGCCTAACGTGATCAATCTGCGGCGCCGGGATCGATTCGCGGGCCACCGGCGGTTCTCAGATAGTGGGATTAGTGTCTCGGTAGGCGAGATAACGGGGCTACGATCCGGACGTGGGAACGTCGCGTCGCAGGTGGTTAATTCTCGGCCTGGGTTGGTCGGCCCAGGCGGCAATGTGCTGCTACGCGTATGGCCTTCCCATGCTCGTCCCTGCGCTACGGAGCACCTACGGCATTTCGTTGGCGCGCGCCGGCATCATCGTCGCGTCGCCCGGCCTGGGCACCTTGCTCACGCTGTTTGCCTGGGGCTACGCGGCTGACCGGTGGGGCGAACGACTGGCGATGACGGTCGGATTGGCGGCCGCGTCCATGTTTCTCGCAGCGGCCTGTTTCGTTCACGACCTGGGTGCGTTGTGTGCCTTGCTGGTGCTGGCTGGCGCGGCGGGCGCGTCTGTGAATGCCGCGAGCGGACGTGTCGTGCTGGGGTGGTTCGAGGCACACGAGCGTGGATTTGCAATGGGCGTTCGACAAACCGCACAACCGCTCGGGGTCGGGCTCGCAGCGTTGACGCTGCCGGCACTGGCACGCCACGGCTTGTCGACGGCGTTCGTGTTCCCGGCAGCACTGTGCGGTGCAGTCGCCGTGCTGGTGCTCGCACTCGTTACGGATCCACCGCGCCCAACGGCGAACACATCGGGTGATACCCGCTCGCCCTACCGAACCGCGCAACTATGGCGCCTGCACGGGTCGAGCATGTTGCTCGTCGTTCCGCAGTTCGCGGTCTCCGCATTCGTGCTGGAGTACCTCGTCAACCAGCGACATTGGGAGGTGCTCGCGGCGGGTCGTCTCGTCTTCGCCATGCAGGTGGCAGGCGCTGCCGGTCGAGTCGCTGCCGGTGCGTGGTCCGACCGCGTCGGCAGTCGCTTGCGCCCGATGCGTCAGATCGCTGTCGCTAGTGCACTGACGATGGTCGCCATCGCGATTGGAGATGCACGGCATGCCGCGTTCGTAGTCGTCGCGTTTGCCGTCGGTGCTGTCGTCACGGTGACCGACAACGGTCTCGGATTCACGGCAGCTGCGGAGATCGCCGGACCGGCCTGGGCGGGCCGTGCGCTCGGCGCACAGAACACCGCACAGAACATCGCCGCGATACTTACACCCCCGCTGCTCGGCGTCCTGATTGAAAGCACGTCCTACAGCACGGGCTTCTTGGTGGCCGCAATCTTTCCGGTTGTCGCCGTAGCTCTCACGCCTGTTCCACGTCGGCCACGTCACGGCGTCGCGTCGCTTATCGAACCGTCGGAAGTGGAACACTTGCAGGCATGACACTTGCACCGGTCAACCTGACGACGGCGTTGGCTTCATTTGATGAGGTGTACAGCCCGCGGATCGTCGCGCGCGTGAACGACTACGACGTTCGCATTGCCCATGCCCGAGGCGAGCACGTGTGGCATGTGCATGAGGACACCGACGAGTTCTTTCTTGTCCTTGACGGTCAGTTTGAGGTCGCGGTGCGTGACGCGGCTGGCAGCGAGACCACCGTCTTGTTGCGTGAGGGCGACACGTTCGTCGTGCCGAAAGGCACGGAGCACAAGCCTTCGTCGTCCGGCGGTTCGATTCTCATGTTCGAACCGCGCGGAACGGTGACGACGGGGGACCGCCATGAAGGCGAAATTCCCGACCACGTCGACAGCACGACCGGCCACGACTTGTAGGAGCTGCGGGCCCGCTACGTGCGCCGGTTAAGGGCGATGAGGCCGCGCTGCACACGGCCCTACAAGCACGATGAGGCCGATACGCGTGCGACCACGTAAGATGGGGTAATCCCAACGAGACTCTTCTTGGGAGCCCCGCCTTGGTCTGGAGCACTTTCTCATGCCCATGAGTACCCGCGACGATCTGCGCAACGTCGCGATCATCGCCCACGTCGACCACGGCAAGACCACGCTGGTCGACGCCATGCTCTGGCAGTCCGGTGCATTTTCCGAGCACCAGGCCGAGAACGATTCGGTCCGCGAACGGGTCATGGACTCCATGGACCTCGAACGCGAGAAGGGCATCACGATCCTCGCGAAGAACACCGCGGTGCTGCACAGCGGTGTGACGATCAACATCATCGACACCCCGGGTCACGCAGACTTTGGTGGTGAGGTCGAGCGCGGCCTTGAGATGGTCGACGCCGTGTTGTTGCTCGTCGACGCATCCGAAGGTCCGTTGCCGCAAACCCGCTTCGTGCTTCGCAAGGCGTTGCAGAAGAAGCTGCCGGTCGTACTCGTCATCAACAAGGTTGACCGGCCCGACGCGCGGATCGCCGAAGTCGTCGACGAGACGTATGAGTTGTTCATCGATTTGATGGACGACGACATCGACCACTCGAGCATTCTTGACTTCCCGATCGTCTATGCGTGCGCGCGTGCCGGCAGGGCATCACTCACCAGGCCGGACGACGGCACGATGCCCGACAGCCCTGACCTCGAGCCGTTGTTCGCGACGATTCTCAAGACAGTGCCACCGCCGTCGTTCGACCCCGACGTGCCGCTGCGCGCGCATGTCACGAACCTCGACGCGTCGCAATACCTCGGCCGGCTCGCGCTGCTGCGGGTGCACTCCGGAACGATGAAGCGCGGGCAGCAGGTTGCGTGGTGCAAGGCCGACGGCACGATCGAGAAGGTGCGGCTGACCGAGCTCCTGGGCACCACTGCGCTTGAGCGGGTGCCGATCGAGACAGCTGGGCCTGGCGACATCGTGGCCATCGCTGGCATTCCCGAGATCACCATCGGTGAGACCATCGCCGACCCCGACGACCCGCGCCCGTTGCCGATCATCACCGTTGACGAGCCGAGCTTGTCGATGACGGTGGGCATCAATACCTCTCCACTCGCAGGTGAGTCGGGCAAGAAACTCACGGCCCGCCTGGTCAAGAACCGGCTCGATGCTGAACTCGTTGGCAACGTCTCGATCCGCGTGCTGAACACCGAACGCCCAGACACCTGGGAAGTGCAGGGTCGCGGTGAACTGCAACTCGCGATCCTCGTCGAGATCATGCGACGTGAAGGATTCGAGCTCACGGTCGGCAAGCCGCAGGTTGTGACCAGGCGCGTCGACGGCAAGGTGCACGAGCCGATGGAACGACTGACCATCGATGCGCCCAGCGACTATCAGGGAGTGCTCATCCAGTTGCTTGCGTTGCGCAAGGGGCGCCTCGAGCAGATGGTCGACCACGGCACCGGCTGGATCCGGATGGAATACATCGTGCCCGCGCGCGGGCTCATCGGATTCCGCACCGAGTTCTTGACCGAGACCCGCGGCACCGGGCTGCTGCACCACGTGCACGAGCGTTACGAGCCGTGGCATGGCGAGCTACGCACGCGCCCGACGGGCTCGCTCGTTGCTGACCGGCGCGGTCCGACCACGGGTTTCGCGCTGTCGAACCTGCAAGAGCGCGGCACGATGTTCGTCGGCCCGCAGACCGAGGTCTACGAAGGCATGATCGTCGGCGAGAACTCGCGCCAAGACGACATGGACGTCAACCCCACCAAGGAAAAGAAGCTCACCAACATGCGCCAGTCGTCCAGTGACGTCTTGGTGCCGTTGATCCCGCACAAGGTGCTGTCGCTCGAGCAGGCGCTCGAGTTCTGCCGCGAGGACGAGTGCGTCGAAGTCACGCCGGGCAACGTGCGCATCCGCAAGGTCGAGCTGTCGATGTCAGAGCGAGAGAAATATCGCGGACGCCGGGCCAAGGCGGCCCGCGAAGACTAGCCAGCCGTTTCGGGCCCGGGTCAGAGCTGCGGGTCGATCGGGATGGGCTGAGTCTCGTGGATCGGCCGCGCGTGCGACGGCGCGTGCGCGGGTTCGACGTAGGCGGGTTGCGCTGGCTCCGCGTGCAACGGTTGCACTGGTTGCGCGTAAACCGGCTGAACCGGCTGAACCGGCTGAACCGGCTCCGCGTACACGGGCTGCGCAACGGGGGCGACCGGCGCGGAACTGCGACGTTCGGCGTCGTTGCATAGACCTGCCGCGTGACCGTCTGTCCGGGCAGCGGCGTGCCTAATGCTGCGGCCGCGGGGTTCGTGACGTAGGGATCCAGCGGCTGTCCGGTGTCGCGCAGGTACAACGACACGCAGAAGTTGAGGATCAAGTCGAACACCCCAACGAGCAGCAGAATGGCGCCGACGGTGTGCACGTCGAGCGTCGCGCCGTGTTTCGGGCTGTGGTACGTGATCGTGCTGGTGGTGACCGCAAACGCCAGCACGGCGCCCCCGACGATGAAGAGCAGACTGCGCGTGAGCCAAGTAACCATGTGAGGGCTTTACCCACCTCAACCCCGATATTCACCGCCAGCCCATGATTATCCGGGTGAAGTTAACCCCGCTAGCCCGAGTGAACTGCGAATGAACTGCACCTCGAGCTTGGCGAGGTTGGCCGCGACGTCCTCCTGCGACGCCATATGGGTCACTCCTGACAGGGGTAGCAGGGTGTGTGGTCGTCCAGCCGCAAGCAGCGCTGTGGAGAGCCGCAGGCTGTGGGCGGCGACCACGTTGTCGTCGGCGAGCCCGTGGACGATCATCAGCGGTCGAGAAAGCGTCGGGGCGTCGGGCAGCAGGGAGCTGATTGCGTACGACGGCGCCGACGTGTCCACCCCGAGGTATCGCTCGGTGTAGTAGGTGTCGTACAAGCTCCAGTCGATGCCGGGCGCACCCGCGACGGCGACGTGAAACACGTCTGGACGCCGAAGGACAGCCAGCGCCGCGAGGTAGCCGCCGAACGACCACCCGCGGATCGCCACCTTCGATAGGTCCAAGTCGGGATGGGTTGCCGCCAGCGATTGCAAGCCCTCGACCTGATCCTCGAGGACAACCGTCGCGAGGTCACCCGCCACTGCGCGCTCCCAGGCCAGCCCGCGAGCGGGAGTACCGCGGCCATCGACGATCACCACCGCGAATCCCTGGTCGGCCAGCCATTGCGAGTTCAGGTACGCGCCGCGTGATGCGACGACCCGTTGTGCATGCGGACCGCCGTACGGATCCATCAACACCGGTAGTTGCCCGGATCCCTCGACGTGATCGCGCGGCAACACGAGAGCGGTGCGCAGCTCGCGGCGTCCCTGCTTCGAGATCGAAACGCGAGGCGAAAATGGTGCGGGCGAGGCGAACGACGCGATGCGTCCGACCTCGACACCATTCTTGCGGACGGCGGTTTGCGCGCCATCGTTCGACAGCGAGGCGCTGCTCACGACGAGTACGTCACTCGCGCCGGTGCCGAAGTGAACGCCCGGTTCCGTTGTCAGGGCCACGCACTCGCCGTCCGCGAAATAGGCCCAGAGTTGCTGCTCGGTCGGCTCGGTCGATGCGGTGAAGAGGACGTCGCCATGCGAGGCGATGACGGCACGCACCTGCAACCCGACAGGCGACACGACATGGTCGCCGACCACAAGCCGTCGCGTGTCGTCAGCGTCGAGCGTGCTGACGAGCTGGCCATCAGGTCGCCGGTCGGGCACCCCAGGAATGACTTCGAGCCAATGGGCATCGGTGTCTTCGCGGACCAGAATCGTTGCGCCGGTCTCGACGTCGACGTCGACGATGCGCATCGTGCGCTGGTCGCGCGACGCGAGCTGCAGCAACGGTGGGCTGCCGCGGCGCCACCGCGCACTGACCAGATAAGGGAACGCATCGGCGTCCCACGAAACGTCTGTACGGCGGCCATCGAGGTGGAGCAACGACAACGACACCACGGCATTTGCGGTACCGGCGGCCGGATAGCGGATCGCTTGCGGTGCCCGCTCGGGGTTCGACGGGTCGCCGATGTGCCATTCCTGCACACCCGATTCATCGACGCGGGCCGCAAGTAGCGAGTCGCCGTCAGGCGCCCACCAGAATCCGCGCTGCCGGTCCATCTCCTCTGCAGCGACAAACTCGGCGAGCCCCCAGCTGACGCCGCGCTCGGCGATGAGTTCGCGGTCGGAGCCGTCCTCATCGACATTCACCACCCGCAAGGTGCCGCGAGTCGCATAGGCAACCGTGCGGCCGGTCGGATCGAGGTGCGGATCGAAAACCAGCCCGTCCGCGGCGAGTTCAGTTGCGCGGCCGGTCAAGACATCCGCTACGAAGAGGCGACCCGATAGCGCGAACGCGGCTCGGGTTCCTGCTGCGTCGGTGGCATACGCGACGATGCCACCCGCCTGCTCGCGAGCTCTCTCGCGGCGCGCTCGTTCCGCGTCCGGCAGCGAGTCGAGACCTGCGGCCAGCAGCTCGACCGGGTCGGCCAGCAAGACCTCGGCACCGGTGGCTACGTCGTAGCTCCACAGACAGGTCACCCGATCGGTGCCGCCGCGCGAGCGTAGGAACAGCACCCGCGCGCCGTCCGGCGAGACGGTGAATCCGCGCGGTCGGCCGAGGGTGAACCGGGCGGTGCGGGCCTGCAATCGCAAGAAGGAGTCGTCGGTCACCGGCCTGATCCTGCCATCACGGGAGACCGCTTAGGGTTGAGCACATGACTGACCGCAGCCTGTTGCTCGTGCACGCTCATCCCGACGACGAGACGATCGGCACCGGCGCCACGATGGCCAAGTACGCGGCCGACGGCGTCAACGTCACGCTTGTCACCTGCACGCTGGGCGAAGAGGGCGAGGTTCTCGTGCCTGCCCTCGCGGGGATCGCGGCAGGCAAGGCCGACCAGCTCGGGGGCTGGCGCATCCACGAGCTCGAAGAGGCGTGTAAGGCACTGGGCGTTCGCGATCATCGATTTCTCGGCGGCGCTGGCGGTTACCGCGACTCCGGGATGATCGACACGCCGGCCAACCAGAATCCGCGCTGCTTCTGGCAGGCCGACCTCGAGGTCGCCACGGCGCAGCTCGTCGAGATCATCCGCGAGGTTCGCCCGCAGGTCGTGGTGACCTACGACGACTTTGGCGGCTACGGGCATCCCGATCACATTCAGGCGCACCGGGTCTCCGTTCGCGCAGTCGAGCAAACGCGCGACATCGTGGCGAAGTTCTACTACACGGCGGTTCCGCGATCCTTCATGCAGGCGACCATCGACGCCATGAAGGAAGGCGGCCACGAGTTCTTCGACGGCATCGAGAGCGCCGACGATGTGCCATTTGCGAAGGACGACGACGAGATCACCACGCAGGTCGATGCGCGCGACTACCTCGACGTCAAGGTCGAGGCGATGCGGGCTCACGCCAGCCAGATCGAAGTCGACGGGCCGTTTTTCGCCCTGTCCAACCACATCGGGCAGAAGGCGTTCGGCATGGAGCACTACGTCCTGATGGCCGGCGAGAAGGGGCCTGAAGATCCTTTGAACGGGCACGGCTGGGAAGCGGACCTGTTCGCAGGGCTGTAACACGTTCGCCGGGCTTTAATGCCGGCTGAGCCGAACGGGTGAACCAATTACGCACGGTAGCCGCGCGTGCGGCAGGCCTGAAACACTCAAGGAACGCGCGCCGGCGGGCGTCCACTCCGAACCAGGGCCGGACAACCGCCTTCACCGGTGCCATCGACAGCTTTACCCCGCACCTTGAGCCCAACAGGGGGAGATTTCCTTGAGCGACCGGAAGCACCCATACGACCAGCTAGCTACGGTCTCCGCGGGATCGGTGCTCAACGCCGATATCGCCGACGTGGGTCGCTACCGCGAGCGCGCTCGCATGCAGCGGTTGTGGCGGCTGTCGCTGTTCGTCGGACTCCCGACGTTGTTCCTCTGGTTTCGGATCATCGAGCACAAGCCGTTCAACGTGTTCGCACTGCCGCACGTCAACCTGACGATCGTCGCGCTCTTCTTCGTCCCGGTGCTGCTGCTTGTAGGCATGATCGTCATGTACGCGAGCTACGGTCGGTCGCCGCACTTTGTGGTGCGGCCCGAGCAAATCGACGTCCGCCTTTCTGATGTCGTCGGCATCGACCTCGTGAAAGCCGAAGTCGTTCGGTCGCTCAACCTTTTCCTTGCGCACAAGGCATTCTCAAGTGAGATGGGCGGCCGGCCGCGGCGCGGTTTGCTGTTTGACGGCCCGCCCGGCACCGGCAAGACGTACACGGCGAAGGCACTTGCTGCCGAAGCCAACGTGCCCTTCCTGTTTGCGACCGCAACCTCGTTCCAGTCGAGCATGCAGGGCGCGACGCAGCGCAAGATTCGCTCCTACTTCAAGGCACTACGCGCGCTGGCCCGCAAAGAGGGCGGTGCGATCGGGTTCATCGACGAGTTCGACGCACTCGGCGGAGCACGCACCGGCGTTTCCGCCTCGACCGCATCGGGGGCACTCGACGGGATGCCGATGTCGTGCGGTGGTCTCGAAGGCCTCGCCAGCCTCGTGTCGCCCGCCACGCAACAGACGCAGTTCGTAGGCAGCGGCGACCTCGGCATGGCCGTGCAAGAACTTCTTGTGCAGCTGCAGTCTTTCGACCAGCCAACCGCCAGCGAGCGGCTCTTCGGCAAGATCACCGACGCCGCGAACCTGCTGCTACCGGCGACGCACCAGCTGAAGAAGGCGCCGGTCAAGTCGTCGAACATCATGCTGATCGCCTCGACCAACCGGCCTGACTCGCTCGACCCTGCCCTCATGCGGCCGGGTCGATTCGACCAGCGCCTGACGTTCGACCGGCCTGACAAGTCAGGACGTCGCGAGCTGATCTCCCACTTCCTTGCTCGCAAGGCCCACGCGGCCGAGCTCGACGACCCGCAGAAGCGTGAGGCCCTTGCCGCCGTCACGCAGGGGTACAGCCCGGCGATGCTCGAGGGCATGTTCGACGAGGCCTTGATCAACGCTGTCCAGGACGACCGCAGGGCGATGTCTTGGTCCGACGTCGAGCACGCGCGGCTCGACAGCGAAATCGGGCTCGGACAGCCGGTGCTCTACACCGACCACGAGGCGAAGGTGATCGCGACCCACGAGTCAGGTCACGCCACGATGGCATGGCTGGTCGCTCCCGGTCGCCGGCTTGAGGTGCTGAGCATCATCAAGCGGCGCAGTGCGCTGGGGTTGCTCGCCCACGGTGACCGCGAAGAGGTCTACCTCCAGTCACGTACCGAACTTTTGGGTCTTATTGCGATCGCGATGGGCGGACAGTCCGCAGAAGAACTCTTCTTCGGCGACGTCTCGACCGGGCCGAGCGGTGACCTGGTTGCAGCGACTCGGGTGGCAGCGAACATGGTCGGCGCCTGCGGCATGGAGCACTCGCTGGTCTCCTTCGGCGCAGTACAGAACAGCGGATTCTCCGACACCAACATCGTCGGCCGCGTGCTCGGTGACAAGGACGGCCGTGCTGCAGTCGAAGAGGTGCTGCAGCAACAGAAGTTGCGGGCCAAGGCGTTGCTCGACGACAACCGCCACTTGGTGGTCGCCCTTCGCGATGCGCTGCTCACCCGACACGAGCTGATCGGCACGGAGATCACCGACGTGCTCGAGCAGGCACAGCGCGAACACGCGGCGGGTCACACCCGCAGCATTGGGTCGGGCACGACCAGGATCACTGCGTCGGGCACCACGAGCATCACTGCGTCGGGCACGACGAGCATCACTGCGTCGGGTACCACGACGACCGCTCCGGTCATCGACCTACGTGACGCAGTGCAGCCCACACAGCCAGTACTGCCTACGCAGGCGACCGGTCCGCGAGACATCGAAGACACGCGAGAGCCCAGGGTCGAGCCCGCCGGATAGCCTGCCGCCGTGAGCGGCAACGGGCGCGGCAACGGACGCGGCGGCCTGGTGACAGCCGCCGCGGCCATGTCGCTCGTCGTGGTCGGCACCGTGACCGGCTTCATCGGCGTCCTGCAAGCGACGAGGCTGGTCGAGTTCGGCTCTCTACACATCTCCGTTGGCGCCGTTATCTGCAGTGTGGCGAACTTCGCCTTTGGGCTCCTCGCCATCTGGGGTCTTGGCAGCCGCGACGCCTCGGCGTTGCCGGGTCTTGGCTGGTTCGTCGCGGTGGCGGTCGCCCTGTTCGGGCCTCGTCCCGGCGGTGACATCCTGCTCCCGGGCTCAGGGTGGGACGTGATCTCGTTCGCTGTCGCGGGCCCGATCGGAGCCGTGTTGGCCGGCGTGTTCGGCGGCCGGGTCCTCCCGACCAGGGCCAGCCCCGAGGATTCAACCGAGACCGCACTCGAGGCGCCCCCCGATGCTTCACCCGGGACCACACCCGACCGATGAGTCGGTCATGGCGACTGGTCTGGGTCTCGCAAGCGACGTCTCGGAGCGCGGCATCCGCGCTGAGCCCAACGGCTACGTGCTGCTGCGGCTGGGCGGATCGCGCTACGCAGTTGGCATGTCCGCGGTCGCTGAAGTCGGCCGGCTGCCCAAACTGACCAGGGTGCCCGGCACCCCGATCTGGCTTTCCGGGGTGGCGAACTGGCGGGGCCGGATCCTGGCCGTCCTCGACATTCGGCCGCTGATGGGGGCCCCGATCACGCCCACCGGCTCGCTCGGTCGCCTCGTTGTCCTGACCGGCGACGGCGTCACCGTCGGGCTGCTTACCGAGGGCGTCCAGGGCGTCATCGAATGCGACGTCGACTCGATCGATCTGCCGCCGATGAGCTTGGAATCCGAAGCGATGTCGCTGCTCCAGGGGCAGTTCACCCAGCCCACCGGCCCGATCGCGGTGCTCGACCCGACCGCGGTGCTC
Source organism: uncultured Actinomycetes bacterium (assembly GCA_963799955.1). GTDB lineage: Bacteria > Actinomycetota > Actinomycetes > Acidothermales > Acidothermaceae > PALSA-607. The sequence continues at coordinate 213,289 of CAWCZJ010000001.1, read as the reverse complement.
GCGTTGCGCTTGCGGCTGCCTAGCCCAAGGCGCGCCGGCTCCTAACCGCCCGCCCCTCGCCGTCCGCCCGCGAGCGGCAGCTGGCCGCAACCGTTAGGCCGGTTGGGCGATGCGTGAGGCGGATTTGGCTTCAGTACCGCCCGATGGCGCCCGATGGATCGTCAGACGCCGAACGCGTGCCGGCACCGCCGCACGACCTCACGCAGGTTCGGCCGGTGTCGGTCTTCAGGAGGACTGGTGGAAGTCTCGAAGCGGCCCCAACGGGTGGCTGCAGCGTGCACCTGGCTGATGCTCGCGCTCGCCGTCGTCGGCCTTCTGGTCTCCGGCCACGACACCATCGGCAGCGTGACGATCAACCCAGCAGCCCTGCTCGCAGGCCTCGGTGTCGCGGCAGTGGGCGCGGCCATCATCACCGCTGTGTCATTGACTGAGCTCGACAATCCCCTGCTGCACCACAACGGACTCGTCGTCGACCTCGGCCGCCTTGTTTATCTCGGTGGCGTGGCCGGCGCTCTCGTTGCCGCGCACGGAGTCGCCACACCGCTGTGGGTGCTGTACGTGCCCGTCCTGCTGACCACCGCGTTCACTGACATCGTCGTGAAGGCCATCGCTTACGCGATCGGCGCGAGTGGCCTCACCTTGCTCGCCACCGGCGTCTCCCACGGCTTCAACAAGAGCGCCGTCGTCCCCCTGATGTTGATCCTTGCGGGCCTGCCGGCAATCGTGGCAGCCGCGAGCGCATTCGCGCAGTCGGTCAACGGCGTCGCGGATGCCGCACACGCCGAACGCGCACGGCAAATCGAGGAAGTCGAACAACTTCGCGAGCAGCTGATCGAAGGGCACCGTGCCGAGCGCGAGACGCTGCTCGACGAAACCCGCCGCGAGCGCGCTGAGTTGAAGGTCAAGGTCGACCGGCTGTCGGAAGCGCTCGCCAGTGCGTCGCGCGGCGACCTGTCCGGCTACGACGACGGCACCGCGAGCATGACCGACGGTGACGAGGCGCTCGCCTCGCTGCAGTCCGCGTTCAACAACACGCTGGGAAACCTGAGGTTGCTGGTCGAGCAGATTCGTGGCAGTGGCGAGAGCATCTCGGCGTCCGCTGTTGAGTTGCTTGCGACCGCCGAGGAGCACGCGGCGTCTGCGACGCAGCAGTCCTCCGCCGTTGCCGAGACCACGTCGACCATCGAGGAGCTGGCGGCAACTGCGGCCCAAATCGCCGAGACCTCCGAGGCCGTCGCACGCTACGCCGCAGAGACTCTGAGATTCGCCGAGGAAGGCCGTGAGGCCGTCGCCGCATCGGTGTCGGCGATGGACACGATCGCGCACCGGGTCGACTCGATCGCCACTCGTGCCTTGTCGTTGGGTGAGAAGTCGCAGGAGATCGGCCGCATTCTCGAGGTCATCGACGACCTCGCAGACCAGACCAACCTGCTCGCGTTGAATGCGGCGATCGAAGCAGCGCGTGCCGGCGAGCATGGCCGAGGGTTCGCTGTCGTCGCGTCCGAAGTTCGCAAGCTCGCGGAACGGTCGCAAGAATCTGCCGCACAGATTCAGGGCATCGTGAGCGAGATCCAAGCAGAGACCAACGCGACGATCATCGCGACCGAAGAAGGCGCCAAGGAAGTCCACCAGGGCACCGAGCTCGCTCGCGGTGTTGTCGACGCGCTCGAGCGGATCTCCGGCATGGTCGACGAAACCACCACCGCAGCAAAGGAAATCTCGATCGCGACTCAGCAGCAGCGGTCGGCGTCCGACCAGGTGGTGACCGCGATGATGCAGGTCTCCGACGTGTCGCGGCAGTACGTGGTCGGCTCCAAGCAGGCGGCGGCATCAGCGTCCCAGCTGAATGTTCTCGCGGCGGAACTGCGTGCGTCGATTGCCCAGTTCCGAGTGGCGTAGCCCGCCGTGGGCACCTGGGCCGAGGATCCCGAACTTCTCGCGACGTTTCGTGCCGAGGTCGAAGAACGTCTCGCGTCCCTGAGCGCCGGGTTGCTTCAGCTCGAATCGAACGCCTCACCGCGCCAGCTCATCGCCGGTCTGTTCCGCGATGCGCACACCGTCAAGGGTTCCGCTCGCATGATGGGCCTCACCGCGGTGCTACAGACAGCGCATGCGGCCGAAGACTTGCTCGGTGCGTTGCGCGACGGCCGGTTCCAAGTGCGTCGCGACTACGTCGATCTATTGCTCGCAACGGTCGACGGCATCAGCCGCTCGATCGCGTCGAACCCGACCCCCGCAGTCGATGAGTACCTCACCGAGTTGGTCGACGCGCTGCGCGGCGCGCTTGAGGGCGACGATCCGGTCACCATCCCGCGGATGTCACAACCAAGTCCGCCAGCACTAGAACCACACACCGCACCCCCCGTCGTCCCGCGCGGTCGCAAGCGCACCCTCATCGTGCCTGCTCCCCCGACAGTCGGGGCGCCTCCAACGCTTGACGCTCCACCTTCGCTGACCGTGTCGCTACCTGCTCCGCCGGCTGCGCTGAGCGCTCCCGTTCCTTTGGTGGACGGCGGCGGCGAGCGAGCGGTTGATTCGGTGCGGGTCACGTCGCAACGGGTCTACGACTTGCTCGATGTCGTCGGCGAAGCCGAACTCGACGCGCGCCGCGTGGAGCAGAACGCGGAGCGTGTTATCGCGTTGGCAGCTGACCAGAAGCACTGGTTGCGTGCGCTTCGCGACGCGGTCGCGGCGAGCGGCGGCAGCTTGCCCGGCGACGTTGAAGCGGCGGTCTACCACGTCATGTCGGTGACCGACCAGATGCAGTCGTCGGGGCATCAACTGCGTGAGCTGGTTGAAGATTCGCGTGGTCGGCTCGCGCTGGTGCGCGACGGTGCAATGGGGCTGGCGATGGTGCCGGTCCGCCGCGTCGTGGCTGCGTTCCCGCGGCTGATTCGCGACGTCGCGAGCTCGACGGGCAAGGACGTGCGCCTGATCCTGGTGGGGGAGGACGTCGAACTCGATAAGAAGGTGCTCGACGGCGTCGCCGACGCACTCAAGCACCTCGTCATCAACGCAGTCGACCATGGCTGCGAGACGCCTGAGGTGCGCGGCACTCTCGACAAGTCGCCGCGTGCGACGGTGACGGTCTCGGCGAAGGCGGCCGGCGGCACCGTGGTGCTTGAGGTCGCTGACGATGGTCGCGGCATCGACGAAGACAAGGTGCGGGCCACTGCGATCGAGCGAGGCTTGTTGCCGGCCGGCAGCACGCTGGCCGGTGCACAGCTCTTCCAACTGCTCTTTCTTGCGGCGTTCTCGACCTCACCGACGGTGACGTCGACCTCTGGTCGCGGGGTCGGCCTCGACGTGGTGAAGACCGCGGTTGACGACCTCGGCGGTACGATCGACGTTTTCACCGAGCTGGGTCAGGGCAGTCGGTTTGTGCTGACGCTGCCGATTACCCTCGGCGTGCTGCGATGCCTGATCGCGCGGGTCGGCAGCGAGCGCTATGCAGTCCCGGTGCCTGCGGTGATCGAGTCGGTGAGCTTGCGTGACGTCGCCGTCGACAACGTGGCCGGCGTCCCTGTAGTGATCCGGCACGGCATCGCGGTGCCGCTGCTCGATCTCGGAGCTGCGCTCGGTGTCGAGGGTGAACGCGAGCCGCGGGCTGCGCTGGTGGTGCGCAACGGCGGTGCTCAAGACCTGATTGCCTGGTCGGTTGACCGGCTCGAAGGCGAACTCGAGCTGGTCGTGAAGGACCTCGGCTCGTTCGTCGGCCGGCTCCCGCTGGTGACCGGCGCGACGATCGATGGCGACGGCAGCGTCGTGTGCCTGATCGACCTGCGCGAGATCTCGGTGCGGGCCGGTGGGACTGGTCACGTCGGCGGGTCGATCCATCATGGCGTGTCGTCCGCCGCCGAGCCCGCAGCTCCGGTCATCGGTCGCAAGGCCCGGATTTTGGTGGTCGAGGACTCCGTCGGAGTGAGAGAGCTCGAGCGAGTGATCTTGGAAAGCGCCGGCTACGACGTGGTGACCGCGGTCGACGGCCTCGATGGCATCGCTCGCTTGCGCGCGGAGCCGGCCGACCTGGTGCTGTCGGACGTCGAGATGCCGGGCATGGACGGGTTCACGCTCACCCGCACGATCCGCCGCACCCGTGGCTGGGAGCAGGTACCCGTCGTGATCATGACGTCGCGTGGCGATGAGAGTGATCGCCGGGCGGGTCTTGAGGCCGGCGCGAGCGCCTACCTGCTCAAGAGTGACTTCGATCAAACCGAGCTGGTTGATACGGTTCGCCGCCTTGTCGGCCGATAGAGCCTGTAACGCTTCTTTTTTGTGGAGGAACTTCGCATGCCGACCGTGGTCATCGCTGACGACAGCCCCACCCTGCGCCGCATCGTCACGAGCGTGCTCACCCGCGAGGGCTTCGAAGTCATCGCGGTTGAGGATGGCGTCGAAGCGGTCCAGGCTGCGTTCCGGGTGCATCCCGACGCGGTCGTCCTCGACGTCCAGATGCCTCGTGTTTCCGGGTATGTAGCCGCGCGGCTGTTGAAGGATGACTGGCAGACCTCCGACATCCCGATCGTGCTCTTGACTTCGTTGGACGCCGCGAGCGATCGGTATTGGGGGGCCCAGACAGGTGCCGACCAGTACCTGACAAAGGACTTCGAAGCCCCTGAGCTCGTCGCGGCCGTGACCGGCGTGATCGCGGCGGCGGAGGCTGCTCGGGGCGGTCGACCGGCCCTGCGCCCTGATCCTCTCGAGCTCGATGCGGACGACGTGTTGTCGCGCGTGTGCGACCTGCTCGACCGCAAGCTGTTCGAGACCTCCGTCGCAGCCGAGATGACGGGCATCGCGGCGACCGCGAAGGGATTCGAAGAGACCGTCGCCCAAGTGCTTGGCGTACTCCAGCGCTTCGTCGACAACGACGTGGCCGGCGTGTTCCTCGTCGAGGAGCGCGGCGCGTATGTGGCCGTTGCCCGCGAGTCTTCGCAGGCCCATTACGGCGAATTCCTCGCAGCGGCAGTCGATGCGCTCGGAGCGGCGACAGGTGCGTCGATCGCCGTCCAGGAGATGAACCTGAGCGTCATGGACCCCGACGAGAACCTGGGCGGGGAGGACGAAGGCCGGATGGCGACGTTCTTGTCGATGCCCTTGCGTGGCCACGGCGGTCGGGTCATCGGCGTGCTCGCCTTGTCGAGCGCGACCAAGAACGCGTTCTCCGAGACAGCGCTCGGAACGCTGCGACTCGTCGAAGACCCAGCTGCCATCGTGATCGACAACGCTCGGCTTGCGGTCGCCCGACTAGGCTAGGCCGGGTGTCGGCTGACCCCGCAGAGCCGGACGTGGTGGACAAGCTCAACTTCCGCCGCGTCGCGAGCCGGTTCATCACCGGTATCTGTGTTGCGACCACCCTCGACGGCGATGTCGAGCACGCGATGACGGTCAGCGCGTTCAACTCCGTCTCACTCGATCCGTTACTCGTGCTCGTCTGCGTCGAGAAGATCACCAGGTTCCACGAGGCGGTGCTCGGCAGCGGCAAGTGGGCTGTCTCGGTGCTGTCCGCTGACGCCGAGGAGGTGGCTCGCTGGTTCGCCGAGAAGGCTCGCCCGACTGATGGGCAAATGGCGGATTACGCCCACCATCCCGGGGCCGCCACCGGCATGCCAGTGCTCGACTGTGCGATGGCCGTCATCGAGTGCCAGACCCGTGCCGTCTACGACGGCGGCGACCACGACATCCTGCTTGGCGAGGTGGCCGGCTTGTGGGCGGACCCCTCGCCTCGCGAACCACTGCTGTACTTCGAGGGCCGCTACCGGCAGTTACGATGACCGGACGTTCTCGCCGCTAGTCCTCTGGAGATCCCCTCGGCCGTGTCCTCTTCTCACTTCATGACGCGTGTCCGATCGCTCCACCTGCTGCGGATAGGCCTGATCGCGGGCGGCTCCCTGGTCGCTCTTGCGGCGATCGGCTACGGCGTTGCCTACGCGATCGTCGGTTCTGGGGTGCTGCCCAACACCACGGTGGGCGGGCCGGGGCTCGATGATGTGTCGGTCGGGCGGATGTCGCCGGCCGCCGCGACCGCGAAGGTCGCCGCGGCGATCGCTCCGCGTGCTGGCGCGCCGATGACCCTGACCGTGGCCGGCCAAGCATTCGCGCTCGATCCGGTCACGTCCGGCCTCACGGTCGACCCCGCGGCTGCCCTGGCAGCCCGTGGGCGGCGCGACCCGACCCCGGCGGGCTTGTGGAAGGCACTGTTCGCCCACCCGAAGCTGAACTTGGCCGTGTCGGTCGACACCGCCAAGCTCGGCGCGGCCGTAACCGCTTTGAACGCCAAGATCGTCGGCGGTGGGCATGACGGCGGCATCGTGTTTCACGGGACCACGCCGACCGCCATTGCGCCGGTGACCGGCATCGCGATCTCGCACGACCAAGCGGTTGCCTCGATCAAGGCCGCATACCTCATGTCTACCGGACCGGTGGCGCTGCCTGTCGAGACGATCCAGCCCAGTGTGACCGCGGCCGCTGTTCAGACAGCGCTCACGACGATCGCGCAGCCTGCGGTCGCGTCGCCCATCGCGCTCGTCGTCGGAACGAACACAGTGGAGCTGTCGCCTGCGGTGATCGCGGCGAACCTCACGTTCCACCCGAGCGGCGGCGCTTTGCTGCCGGTACTCAACGATCAGGGCATCGAAGACGCCGTCGGCTCGACCGCCTTTGCATCACTTCAGACGCCGAGCAAGGACGCGTCCTTCGACGTCAAGTCGGGCACGCCGGTGCTGATTCCGTCCGTCGAGGGCGGCACCGCAGATCTGTCCAAGCTCGGTGCTTCGATCTCAGCTGTCCTGACCCAGCCCGCGCCGCGAACGATCACCGTTCCGGCGAAGGGCGTTGATCCCGCGTTCACCACGGCCGACGCCGAGAAGCTGGGCGTCAAGGAAATGGTGAGCACGTTCACCACGCACTACCCGTGCTGTGCGTCGCGGGTGACGAACATCCACACGATCGCGAACATCGTCAACGGCGCGATCGTGATGCCTGGCGCGACCTTCAGCTTGAACAAGTTCGTCGGGCCTCGCGACACGAAGCGCGGCTTCGTGTTGGCGCCGATGATCGAGGATGGTCTGTTCGAGGACTCCGTCGGCGGCGGCATTTCGCAGTTCGCTACCACGACGTACAACGCGATATTCTTCGCCGGCCTCAAGGACATCACGCACACGCCGCACAGCTACTACATCAGCCGATATCCGGCAGGTCGCGAAGCAACGGTGTCGTATCCCGAGCCGAACCTCATCTTCCAAAACAACGAACCGACGGCGATCATCATCACTACGTCGTACACCGGAACGTCGTTGACGGTCACGTTCTGGGGCACGAAGTACTACGACGTGACATCGACATCGAGCGCGCGCTATGCCCCGACGACGACTGGCACGGTGTACAACCCGCGCCCTGACTGCGAAGCATCAGCAGGCGAGGGCGGATTCCAGATCGATATCACCCAGACGCTGTCGCAAAACGGCGTGGTCGTGAAGGTCAATCACATCCACACCAAGTACCAACCCGAGCCGATCATCATTTGCGGACCGTCCCCGTCGCCGAGTCCTGGCGGGTCAGGGCCGCCAACCCCTGGCGTACCAACCGGCGCGCCATCGGTGACGCCCAGCAAATCGCCGTCCGCGAAGCCTTCTTCGAAACCCAGCCACTGACGCGCCGCCCTCCGCCGTCCCCGCTTGTTGATCACGTTAGGCACCCGTGTAGGTCCTTAGGCAGGCGTACACACCTACCCCGGCTACATCTCGGCTGCCTCAGGCTCAGTTCGACCGAACGCGGTCTAAGTCTTCGCGCTGTAGTGGAGGTGGACGACGCCGCTTTCGAAGCGGCGCTCATCGAGCAATTCAAGATTCAGGCGGACGTCGAGTGGCAGCCAGTGTGTGCCGCCTCCCACGACGACGGGGTGCAAGAACTGGTGATACTCGTCGACCAACCCGGCGCGGATCGCCGTGGCCGCGAGATGCGGACCACCGATGCTGATGTCGCTGACCGCCCGCGCCTTGAGCTGCCGGACCGCCTCGGGATCGAACTCGCGCTCGAGCCATGTCTTCTCGCTCGACACCGCCGGCAGCGTCGTCGAGTAGACAATCTTGTCGGCCTCATGCCAGATCAAGGTGTAGTCACTGGCGACGTCGGACGCGTCGGGCAACGTCTGCGCCGCCGTCTCCCAGAAGACCATCGTCTCGTACATGCGGCGCCCGTAGAGATAGGTGCCGATCGGTCGCTCGAGGTCGTTGACGAACGCATGCACTTCGTCGTCCGGTGCTGCCCAGTCAAAGTCGCCGTGGGTGTCGACGACGTAGCCGTCGAGGGAGGTGATTGCCGAGTAGATGAGTTTGGCCATGCCGCAATTATCCGCCAGACTCCAAAGCATGAGTGAGGCGCGCCTCGGCTACCACGGGCTCACCACGCTCGAAGACCTTTGCCTAGATGTCGACGAAGAAGTCCATCGGGTGCTCACAACGAAGGTGTTTGTCCGCCCGGCCGACGTGATCGCCGCAGCCGACTGGCTCCCCTAGCAGCGAGTAATGCAAGACGCGAGCGGCTGCGGGGTGGCGGTTCGTACGGTTTGACGTTGAACGCCCAGCCGGGCGGCGCGGGTGGCCACGTCCGATCGGGTTGCCAGCCGGGCATCGGCATCCATCCCGCCGGAGGGGTCGGCCATCCCGGCGGCGCATTGAACTGCGGGATCGGCACGGCGGGCTTGGTCCGTTCCACCGTCGTGAGAAAGAGGATTATCGCAGCGACAGTGGCCGCGAAGCACGGGATCAGCGTCCACCTGATGATGCTGAGTTGCGCAGAGCCAGCAAGTCCCGAGACGCCGAGGTTGTCTGGCTGGACAGCTCCTGCGCTCGCGATCTCGATGGCTTCCGCTGCGGCGGCCACTAATGCGGCGGCGCCAGTTAGTAGGCGCCCTCTTCGTCGGCTTCCGAACACGGCGAGCACGAGAGCAGCGAGTGTCGCGACTTCGAGCGCGACCACAGCGAAGCCTTGCCATGGACGAGGGTTGAGCCTGATCGTGCCGCTGGGGCCAGGATTTCCCGGCCCGAGGCCCGGCCACGACCAACTGTGGGGGTACGTCGACGCCGGCGTGATTGCCCATGTCGCCGATGACGGTACGCCGCCCGCGTCGATGTCGACATCGACGTTGCTGTATCCCATTTCAGTCAGGACGGCGAGTGCAGGCTTCGTGTCGATCGTGACGACGGGATGAGCGCCGCGCCGGTACACGTCAGCTGCATGAAGCTCGACGAATGGGTAGCCGCCGCTATTGCTGTTGATTGTCGTTGAGCGTCGCGAAGCCACCGGAAATAGGGCCGCAACGACTGCATTGCCGGTACGCAGCAGCGCCGCACGATCCTCCGATAATCCCCCCAGTATCAGCCGGACACTCGCATCGCCCTCCGCGCCGAGATTGATCGACATCGAAGCCTGGTTTGAATCGCTCGGTATTCCCCACGGATCACAGCCGGTGAGTGCGACCATGAGGGCGCCAAGCAAGACGACCGTTCCGAGCCGCTTCTTCACAATTCGCAGTTTGACAGCACAGTGCGTCAGTGCATGCTCGTCGGACGTTGCGATTGTTCGCCAATACCGTCACAGATGACTCACGACACTGGCTGCCAGCTAGGCGGTCGTGAGGTATTGCCGGATCGTGGTGACGACGAGACGGTGGTCTTCAACTTGCGGCAGTCCCGACACGGTGACCGTGCCGACGATGCCGATGCCCTCAACGTGCACCGGGAAGCAGCCGCCTGCGGCGGCGAACTTCTGCGGATCGACGAACGATGCCTCCGCCAACGTGCGCCCGTCGAGCTTGCGTTCGAGGCTTAACGCCATCGAACTGCGTCCGAACCGTAAGACCGATGCGATCTTCCGCTGAATCCACGCGTCGTTGTCGGGCGTCGAACCGGGCAGGCCGGCGTGGAACAACTGCTGGCCGCCTCTGCTGATGTCGACCGCGATCGGCAGGTGCTGCGCACGTGCCGTCTCGACGAGCATGGTGCCGAGGCGCCAGGCGACATCGAAGTCGAAGCGACGGAAACGCAGCTCGGCCTCTTCCGCGGCCACCTGCTCCAGCGTGATGCCGGTTGGATCGTCAGCCATCGGTTCAACCCGTCTCGCAGAGGTCCCTTGTCGGGGACTAGTCCACCACGAGGCCGAGCGCGATTGCGAACAACCCGCTCTGTGCAAGGTCGACATGTGCCCCGCGCCATGACGCGCCGAGCAGATCGACGCCCTCGAGGTTGGCGCCACGCAGGTCGGCGCCCTCGAAATCGGTGTGATGTATGCGAGCGTGCCGAGGTCGCAGTCGCGCAGTGTCGCTCGATGCAGCTTCGATTCGGACAGGTCCGCCTCTGCGAGCTTCACACCGCTGAGGTCTAGTCGTCAGGTCACTGCCGCGGATCGTCACGTACGACCAGTCACCCCCGACGACGCGCATCGGGCGCAGTGTCGCGCCTGAGAAGTCACTGCCGCTGAGCTTGCATCCGTCGAAGAGCGCGTCGCGCAGCACCGCATCGCGGAACGTGCAGCGCAGAAACGCCGAGCCGACATGCTCGCTGCTCGAAAGCCGGGCATGGGAGAAGTCGCAGTCCTCGAACACCACACGGCGGGTCCGCAGCTCGATGAGATCGGCTCCTGCGTAGGCGCCACCGACGAAGCGGACGCCGACCAGCTCGTCCTCGTTGAACGCCAACAGCTCGTTCGGCGGTCGATCTATCGGTGCCGTCGTCATTGATCTCCTCACCAACTCGTGCGACGTTACTGGAACCGGCTGTCGTGCTTCATGAGTCGTAGCTGGCGGGAGGTCCGATGAAGTGGCTCGCCGCCGCAGTGAGCGCGCTCGCAGTGACCGGGTGCGCCAGCGTCTGGACGGCCCGGACTGGGGCCGCGCCAATCGGGACGCCGAGTGGTCCCTCGACCGTCGCCGCCTCCCCGTCGGCCATCGTTTCTCCGCCGGTTGCAGCCTCCACGCCCGTTGATGTTGCCTCGCATCCGCCGCTACCGATGCCTACGCCTAGCCCTGGGTCCGAGGGAACGCTGCCGCCGATGCCCGCTGGCGGTCGCCCAACCGATACGGCTTCTCCAGGCAACGCCAACGAAGCGGGCATTGTCATCGACGTATTCGCTGAGGAGGTCGAAGCAACCGCCCAGAATGACCCGGGCTATTGCGACGTTGCGCTCGACCCTGTGCACGACGGATTGAAGGTGTGGTGGCACGGCACATTGTCAGCTGCAGTGCTCGCCGTTCTCGATCGCGCTCGCATCGCGGGGATTACGCCAGTCGTCCTTCCGACCAACTTCGAGCATGCGCAGTTGAGCGCGGCGATGAACGCGGTGGTGCCGCGAATGACCGAACGTGGAATCTCCATGGTCGGTATAAGCATCGATTGCTCAGGACTCGACGTCGGACTCGTCAACGACACAGCGGACATCGAAGCCGAAATTCACACCATCGTGGGACCTGAGATTCCTTTGCACTTCCGTGAAATGGCAGATCCCGTCGCGCTCTGAGGGTGCTGTTGGGCAACGCCTAACGTATGCGGCGCGGACACCGAACCGCCGCGTTCCGCTGGACGTGGCTGCGCGGATTGCGGCGTCGGAAAGTGTCGGTGGTCGTGGGTAGCGTGCGGGGATGGAAATCGTTGATTCGTCGTCGTCGCCTAACTGTCCGCTGCGTGAGTTGACCCTTGATGAGCTCGGTAAACGCATCGTGGACCTGTCGGGGCGGTTATCGGCATCGACATGCAGGTGGTTGCTGTTGGTCGCCGAACTCGAGGCCCGGCAGGGGTACCTCACCTTCGGTTTAGCGTCCACCGCGCAATGGCTGTCGCATACGTGCGGGATCGCGCACCGCACCGCCGTCGAACACGTACGTGTCGCCCGGGCGTTACGCCAGCACCCGCGCCTCGCCGAGGAGATGGGCGCGGGCCGGTTGTCGTATTCGCAGGTCCGGGTGATCAGCCGCATCGACGGCGCAGGTGAGGAGGCGCTCATCGGTGACCTGATCGACGCAGCCCGCCACGCCAGCGCCTCCCAGTTGGAGGTCGTCGTTCGCGGGTTACGTACCGTCGACCACAACGACAAGGCCACCGACCCCGGCGAATACCTCAAACAGTGCTGGACCTCCGACAGCCGCTGGCAGCTCTCAGCGCGACTGGACCCCGAACGGGGCGCGGTGGTCGGTGCGGCGATCGACGCCATCATGGCCCGCGACGACTGCACCCCCGCCGACGCGCTCGCGCGCCTGGCGGAGATCGTCCTCGCGTCGCTGGCCGACACCACCAACCCGACCCGGCAGCTACGCGGTGACGAACGCGCCGCGGTCGTTATCCATCTCGACGACACGCGGGTACCGGCACCTCCAACCCAACCCGACCCCGAGCAGCCCAGCGACCCGCGTTCCGCAGAACGCGACCCGCGGCAGGTTTCTGCCGCCTCGGCCCAGGTGCCTGTGCCGCGTTCCGCGGAACGCGATCCCGGCGATGCACCGATCGTTGCGCGGCCCTACGCCAGGGTGGCCGGTGGGCCGGGGCTGCCCGACCGGGTCGTGCTGCGGCTGCTGTGCGAGGGCCGTATCCGCACCGTCATCCACGACGCCGCATCCAACGTGCTCGACGTCGGCCGATCTCACCGCCTGGTCACCGACCGCCAATACCGGGCGCTGCTGGCCCGCCAGCACGGCCATTGCGCCCACCCTGGCTGTCCGAACACCAAAGGCCTGCACGCCCATCACCGCATCCACTGGATCCGCGGCGGCCGCACCGACCTCAATAACCTGCTGCTCCTGTGCGAACGCCACCACGTCGCCCACCACGCCGGGGCGTTCGAGATCCTCCCTGACCGCGCCGGCAAGCTCCAGTTCATCTCCTGCGACGGCACCAACCTCGGCGCACCGCCTCGAACCTCGGCCAACACAAACACCCGGCCCCTTGAAGACGAACACGCCGACCTCGCCCCCGACGCCGCCACCCCCCGCTGGCACGGACAACGACTCGACCGCCACTACGCCATCAGCGTCCTCGCCCAACGCCGACACCTCGCCAGCTGACATCACCGCAGCCCGCGCAATTACCGAGACGTTACGGCTGCCTGATCACCTTTCGGTAGCGCCAGCAACCGTGCTGCGTCGGAAGCTTGGAGAGGTCATGCGAATACCCAGTGTGTTAACGGCGGCGAGCCTGGTGCTGGTGACCATGTCAGCGGCGGCGTGCTCAAGCGGGTCCAAGACACCGGCGGCTGCGGCGGGCACGTCGACGCAGTCAACCTCGGCGGCTGGCGGCACTACCGCCGGCGCGAGCACGGCGAGCAGTGACGCCGGCAACGGCGGGTCATCCAGCGTCAACGTTTGCTCGCTGCTCACGGCTGCCCAGGCATCGTCGATCACCGGCGTGACGTACACGGCCGCGACAGCGGCTGGCAGCAAAGCCTGCACGTACGCGAGCACGGTTGCGCCGATCCCGATGACCATCACCGTCACCCCCAACGCCGGTAGTGCTGCGGCGTGGACGGACGAGTTGAGCACGCTGGGTCTCGATGGCGTCGCTGCGGTCACAATCAGCGGGGTTGGCGACCGGGCCGCAACATCAACTGGATCGCTTGGCACCCAGTCAGGCAGCTGGATCATTCAGGTCGATGGAGGGGACTCCACATCGACCGATGGCGTCTTCACCAAGTCGATTGCCGTCGCTAAAGCGATCATTGCCGCGCTGCACTGACCTCTCGCAACGAGTTGGTTGTTGGATTGGGGGCGTGGATATTCTCACTCGATGCGGCCCCTTCGGTATTCCATCAACGTCACGTTGGACGGGTGCTGCGATCACCGCGCGTTCACCGCAGACGAGGACCTGCATCGTCATGCGACCGAGAACCTCGAGCGGGCCGATGCACTCCTGTTTGGCCGCGTCACCTACGAAATGATGCAGGCGGCGTGGCGACTGCCGACGACGTGGGACATGCCTGACTGGATGAAGCCCTTCGCCCAGACCATCGACGCGACAAAGAAGTACGTCGTGTCGAGTACCCTCGACAGTGTCGATTGGAATGCGGAGCTCGTGCACGGAGATCTGGGGACCGCCGTTCGGAGCTCAAGCAGCAGCCGGGCAAGGGGCTGTTTCTCGGAGGCGTTCAGCTGCCTCTTGCGTTGGCGGAGCTGGGATTGATCGACGAGTATGAGTTCGTTGTTCATCCCGCACTGGTCGGCCGCGGGCCGACGTTGTTCGCGGGGCTGTCGAAGCGCATCGATCTGAAGCTCGTGAATCGAATCGAGTTCGAGTCGGGTGCGGTGGCGATGCAGTACGAGCCGAGAAACTAGAGCTCTCGGCTGACACTCGTGCAACCTCGGTGTCGGCTCGAGCGTCGGTGGTGTATGCCGACACCGGATGCTTGGTCGCCGTCTCCGCACGTTCGTCGTCGTCGTAACGGCGCGGCGTTGGGTTCCGCGCTCACAGTCGCTGTGGTCGTTGCTGGAATCTCGCTGGCGCATGGGTGGCGGTCGCGGAATGCGGAGACCACATCCGCGTCGCGGTTGTCACCGGTCATCGCGGCCTCCGCCAACGCGAGTGCCCAGGTCACCGCGAGTGCCCGAAGGTCACCGCAAGTGCGCCGGTCACCGATTCATCGCCGCCAGCCGCGTCGAGTCCTCCGCAGGCCGCCAATTCCTCCGCAACCGTAGTAGTCACCTCGGCGCCGTGCCGGGCGTCGAATCTTCAAGTGACGGCAGAGCCCGGTGGCGCGGCTGCTTCGAATCTGTCGCAACCGTTCGTGCTCACTAATACCGGCACCGAGAATTGCGTGCTGCACGGATATCCGAACCGCATAGAGGGCTGGCAGAGCGGACGCTGGCAAGAACTGAAGTTCACGCAGGGCACGTTCTTCCTCCAGGAAGTCGCCGAGCCGAGTCCTGTCCAACTCGCACCTGGCGCGCATGCGGAACTGGTCATCGGCACCGACGATGCCTGCAACGGAGGAGATGTCGGGAACAGCAAGCTCTACTCACGACTGCGCGCGACTTTGCAGGATCAGACAAGCATCGTGCTGAACGCAACAGTCAACGCGTTCTGCGAACTCGACGTGAGCAGCTTTCACTTACTCCCGATACCGGAATCGAGCGCTCCGCCATCGAGTGCCGGCCCGTGGGACACCTTGCAACTAAGCATGCACGCGCCAGCGACCGCACCTGCCGGCGCCACCCTCTCCTACACAGTGACAGTCTCGAACCCCAAGAGCGTCGCCATCGCTTTTGACCCGTGTCCGACTTGGAAAGCTCTCATCGACAACCCAGTCGGTCCCGATGGCATGACCCAGGTCTCAGGCCCGATCGATTGTGCGATCACACCGGCCGTCCCCGCATACGGCTCGATCACATTGAACATGCGGATCAACGTCCCCACCGAAGTCGGCATGGCCAAGTTTGTGTGGTGGCTCAGCGACGACGCCTTCGCTACCGGCGAGGGGCTCACTATCGTGCCTGCTCCCAGGTAGAACCCGACTGCTTAAAGCGGTGGCGTGCGGTAGCTGTATCGGTGATGGTCGGTGAACCCCAGCGTTGTGTACAACGCAAGTGCGGCCTCATTGTCCGGCGAGAACCTCCAGCCACGCACGTACCGCGCCACGCGATGCAGCCCACTCCGTCAACGTCACCAT
The DNA here is from genome assembly GCA_963799955.1 of uncultured Actinomycetes bacterium. Classification (GTDB taxonomy): domain Bacteria; phylum Actinomycetota; class Actinomycetes; order Acidothermales; family Acidothermaceae; genus PALSA-607. The sequence goes on along the minus strand of CAWCZJ010000001.1, from coordinate 197,647 downwards.
GACCGCTCGCGCGTGACCCTGCCGTCGCCTCAACGGATCGACTTCGATCGCTGAGAATCCCGCCCACGGCCGCTCGACGGCCGCTCGCCCGATCGCAACGGCGGGGGAAGTCGGATCGTCAGGCTCGATCGTCGCGAACGCGACGTCAGCTGCACCGGTCAGGACATGTAGCGCGACTGGCGTGATCGACCCGCCGTGATACCGCGATAGCCACGACGACGGCGGGACGGCGGCGGTGTGCACGACGGGCGACGGTCCCGCAAGAACGCGAGCACTGAGCAAGCGCGCCAACCGAGCCACGGTGACGGTCTGCACCACGCATTGCGCCCCGACCGCCCATCCGCGGCGGTCGAGTTCGGCGTCCAGGTTGCTGCCGTTGACCACCCGGATCATGGCGGGTAGCCCGCGTGAGGAGTACCACGCGACGACGTACGCGAGCGCCTCGTCCAGCGGGCGGCCGGGATCGCCCAATGGACGCACCGCGCCCGCCCGGGCCGTGAAGCCTCCCGCCGAGCGCAACCACCACCGACCGAGCCACTCCTGGTCGGGCGCGGGCCAGATCCGGCCGCTTACTTCCTCGAGCTCGCGGGCCGCTAGCAGGGAGGGCCCGACCACGCGCGCCGCCACCACCGAAGCACTATCGACGACCGTCAACGAGCCGTCGGATCGACGGATCGCCAGCCGCTCGCCGTCCAGAATTTCAAGATCGCCGACCACGTCCGTCGCGCCAGACTCCAGGCGGGAGCGCACGCTGACGCGGGCACCCACGTCGTCGGGGCCAAGGTTGAAAGACACGCCGGACACCCCAAGCATCGACAGGAGGTCAGGTTCGCCGATACTAGGTGCGGTTCACCGCTTCCGAGGAAGGGACTCCCCGTGACGTACGTGATCGCCCAGCCCTGTGTAGACCTCAAGGACAGGGCGTGCGTCGACGAGTGTCCGGTCGACTGCATCTATGAGGGCGGGCGGATGCTCTACATCCACCCCGACGAGTGCGTCGACTGTGGCGCCTGCGAGCCGGTCTGCCCGGTCGAGGCGATCTTCTACGAGGACGACGTCCCGGATCAGTGGAAGGACTACTACAAGGCGAACGTCGACTTCTTCGATGACCTCGGCTCGCCTGGTGGCGCGTCGAAGCTCGGCCCGGTCACGAAGGACCATCCGCTGATCGCCGCGTTGCCGCCGCAGGAGCAGGCGACGCACTGAGTCGTCGAGTGGCGGGTCGTCGAGCGGCGGGTCGTCGTGGCTTAGAGCTGCCTGATTTTCCCTGGGACAGCCTCGCCCCCTATGTCGCCACGGCACGCGCCCATGACGGCGGCGTCGTCGACCTTTCAGTCGGGACGCCGGTTGATGACGTCCCTGCTGTCGTGCAGGACGCGTTGGCGGCGACCACGAATACGCCCGGCTATCCAGCGACGTACGGAACGTCGACGGTGCGCGAAGCGGCCGCTGGCTGGCTCCGGCGCCGTCACGGAGTAATCGGCGCCGACCCCGCGCAACGTGTTGCCGACCATCGGCGCCAAGGAGTTCGTCGCGTGGTTGCCGACCCTGCTCGGTATTGGCGCGGGTGACACCGTCGGCATTCCTGCACTCGCGTACCCGACTTACGCGGTTGGCGCGCAATTGGCTGGCGCTGCGCCCGTCGTTGTCGACAGCACGGTCGCGGTCGGGCCCGCTCCGCTGGCGATGCTGTGGCTGAACTCGCCGGCGAACCCGCACGGGCAGGTGCTCGGCGTCGATCACCTGCGCAAGGTTGTCGAATGGGCCCGCGATCGCGGCACGATCGTGGTCTCCGACGAGTGCTACCTCGAGTTCGGCTGGGAGTCCGACGTGCCGCCGCTCTCGGTTCTGCACCCCGAAATCTGTGGCGACTCACATGCGGGACTGCTCGCCGTCCACTCGTTGTCGAAGCGTTCGAACCTTGCGGGGTACCGGGCCGGCTTCGTGACGGGCGACGGCGACCTGATCGCCGAGCTCCTTGAGGTTCGCAAGCACGCCGGCATGATCGTGCCGGCGCCCGTGCAGGCGGCGATGGTTGCGGCACTTGACGACGACGCACACGTCGATGTGCAACGCGCGCGCTATCTCACTCGACGCGCGATCTTGCTGCCGGCACTGGCTGCTGCAGGCTTCAAAGTCGAGCATTCGCAAGGCGGCCTGTACCTGTGGGCGACCCGAGACGAAGACTGCTGGGCCAGCATCGATTGGCTCGCGCAGCTCGGGATCCTTGCCGGCCCCGGCATCTTCTACGGCGAGGCCGGCCGGCGGCATGTGCGCGTCGCGCTGACCGCAACCGACGAACGGGTTGCGGCGGCAGCTCACCGGCTGACCTCGGCGCGGTCCTGATCGGCCAGGTGTCAGCCCCAGCACGCCTTCTATCGCGTGCTGGGGCTGGCACCCCTGGTCTCCAGTTCTAGGACGCGCCGCCGAATCCCATGTAGTACTCGCGGAACGTGTGGATCTCGAGTGCGAAGACACCGTCGCCCGGCAACGTCGAGGGCGCGTTGCCCCAACTCTCCGGAGTCGTCCAGGATGGGCGAGCCGTGCTTCGGGTCGACGATCTTGCTCAGCGGCATGTCGAGCAGTTGAGCAATGAGTTTGGCGCCGCCGTCTTCCTCCGCCGACCAGTCGATTGTGCGGCCGGCTCGCAGTTGCGCCAGCGCCCGTGGGTTCGCGGCGCCAACGATGCGCCTGCTGTCTCCTGACATGAGGTCCTCCTAAGGCTGCCCGCTGGATGGGCAGCTACGAAGGAGAAGAGTCGGGACGGCGCGGACAAATACCTCGAACTTATGGAAACTGCGAGGGGCGGGCGTTAAGGGCGACCATGTGGATTTCCAGCGGTGGCATTCCCGCGACGGCCACGCACGCGTCGTCCGCCAAAGATTTCGCTTGAGCTGGTGTCAGGCTCGCGACGAACGGCGCGAGGTGCGCCATGCCGAGCCGCCAATTGACGACGTCGGCGTCGGTCATGGCCGGCGTGACCGTGACGAGCTGGGCCCTGCCGTCCCGGAGTCCCGACTGAAGAGCAAGCGCAGCAACGGCCTGCGCAGTGGTGGCGTGCAGTTCGAACGACTCCTTCATGTGCACGTACCAACCCGGGCTCGCGAAACCGAACCGCGCTGCGACCGCGTCGATCGCTTCCTTCGACGGGTGGGCAGGTCCGTCGCCGAACACTGACGCCAACACAACACCGCCAGGCCGCGTCACACGGGCGAGTTCGCGCAACCCGGCAACGGGCCTTGGGAGGTGGTTGAGTACGAATGCGGCGACGGTAATGTCCGCGGCATCAGTGCGAATAGGTAACCGGACGACGTCACCAACCGCGACCGCGCCGCTGATCCGCCGCAGCATCGCGGCTGAAAGATCAACGGCGGTGACGTGCGCGCCGCGCCGCACCAATTCCGCCGTCGCCGCACCCGTTCCGGCACCGGCGTCAACCGCGATCGCGCCGTCGAATGAAACAGGGCATTGATCAAGCAGGACGGCGGCCAGCTGGTCGTAGACGCGCCGCGGACCGTTGTCCCAAGCGGCACCGGTCGCGTCATACGCAGCCCGGACGTCGGCAGTGACGTCGGCGGGCTCGTCTGCGGGATCTGTCATCGAAGCAAGGCGCGAGCGGTGGGCAGCGCCCGGTCGACCCACCAGCCAAGCTCAGCCGCATCGTCGGTCTTCGACCAGCCGAGTTGCACGAACGCACCGAGCAGCGCGAGTTCGAGTTGCCGGTCGAACCACGCACCGACGTCGACACCGTGGCGAACAAGTGCGTCGCGGTAGCCCGCGATGGTCGCCTCTTTGGATTCAGGCAGCCGGTCGCAGTTCACGGCGAGATACCAGCCCAGATCAACAGAGCCGGCAGCACGTCCAGGCCACTGCCAGTCGAGCAGAATCGTTCGCCCGTCGGGGTGGCTGCCGAGGTTGCCGGCCTTCCAGTCGCCGTGGATGAACGTCGTCGGTGTGTCAGCAAGCGCATCGACGAGTGGGCTCGGGTCGGCAGTGAGGGCGATGGTGAGCTCACCCATCTCGGGAGAGGCTGCCGCGAGTCGCTGCCACGCAGGCTCAAGCACCGAGGGCACGCCGTCGGTGTGACCGAGCTCGCGCTCGACCTGTCCGGTGAGTGGCACCAGCGCGGTGTAGCGGTTGGCCATCGGAGTCAACGACTGCGGGCCGTCCCAACCCCAAAACGCCGCGTGCAACGCACCCATGTGATCGAGGAAGCGATGGTGCTGTTCCAGTGGCAGGACACCCGAACCTTCCGCGACGAGGTACCCCTCGACGTCCGGCATGAGGAGTGATGTCACGCCGGTCTGCGAATCGTGCGCGACGTCGACGATGAGCGGATCGAGGCAGTCAGGTAGCGCGTCGAGTAGGCCGGTGCGCCATACCCAAAGCGGCCGGCACGCGACGTCGCCGGTGGCGCGCATAATCCAGTCGGACTCGGTCGACAAGTGTTTGACGACGTACGGCTGGCCGTCGATCATGACGCGTTCGAAGCTCGCACTCGACAGCGAATCGGCGGTCTTCATCGGTTCGCGCGAGGTAGCGCCGGCGAGTAATGCGTCAGCGCTCGGCTTGGCCGTATGGACGTCGGTCACGGGCGCATCGTTCACGCGCCACAGTGTGGCCTGACCAGCGACCTCTTCGCACCCCTGGATGTAGCTCGCGGAGCCCGGTTCACGACACCCAGGGCTGCGAAGCCGGCGACCTAGCGGGTGGCGACGGTGATGATTACGGCGCCGGACGCCGCGACGGTGCTCGTCGGGTGCCAGCCGTCACGATCGGGTCGCCATTCCTGCGTGCCGGCGACGACCGACGTGATGCCCTCCGATGCGTGAGCCAGCGCCCATGCCGCGACGGTCCCCGTGCGATGTTCGGCCGCAGCGTTGGCAATGCCGGGTGGGGCAAGACCCGTGATGGTGATCGTGGCCGACTTCGCTCCGTGCGCCACCACCGCCGGCGCCGTCACCTCCAAGTCAGAGGCGAGCCCGGACGTCACGCCAGACACGGCAGCGACCAAGGAGGTCGCGATCGGCAGGTCCACCGAGGGCGCGGTCGACGCAACTGGAGATGCGGCAACCGATCCGCCGCTCGACGGCTTGCCCTTCACGTCGACGCCAGGATGTCCGAGACGGCAAGTGAGCTGCGTCAACGTCTCGCCGGTCAGAGCCGCGCCCAGTGCAGTGCCGAGCGGTTGCCACGACGCGTACGCATCGGGGAACGCGCTGCGCTGAACCGCCTGGGCCGCCGCAGCGACCGTGAGCCCCTGCCAGTTCCGTACCTTGACGAGCGCATCGAAGAACTTGCCTGCCGAATACACCGGATCGAGAATCTGCGCCTTCGAACCCCAGCCCTGGCTCTCCCGTTGCTGGAACAGACCGACTGAATCGGCGTCCCCGTAGTCAATGTTCCTCAGCTTCGACTCCTGTTGCGCCGTTGCGAGGGCGATGATCACGGCTTGCTCGGGCAGGGCGCGGCGCATCGCCACGTCGGCAATGATCGAGGCGTTCAGGAGCTGCTCCGGTTCGAGGGAGTAGACCGTGCCGGTGGTTTGACCCACGACCTGGCAGCTGTCGGTCACCGAGTGGTGTGGCGTCAGCGACTTCACGCCGTACACGACGGCCGTCGCGACCAACGCGAGAGAGACGAAAACGACGATGGTCCTGGTTAGCCGGACGCGGCGGGACTGCCGGCGGGGCCGGCGCGCGCGCCGCACTGGCCGCGTGGGCCGATCGGACGTCGTCATGGCTACCGCGAATCTATCGCCGGGCGCGGTCGGAGTCGGGCAAGCGCGATCACTAGGTAGTGTCAGCGGCCATGGACCAGTTCATCGCCAGTCCGCTGCCGGCCGAGATCGACGCACTCTGGGAACGTCGCGCCGACCTCAACCCGGGCGACGCCGCGGCGCGCGCCGTCGTTGTCGACGCGGTCGACCAGCTCGACCAGGGCACAGCTCGGGTGGCCTGGGTCGACCTGTCGTCTGACGCCGTCATCGTCGACGAGCGGGCGAAGCGAGCCATCTTGCTGTCGTTCAAGGTGCTGGCGATGCAGCAGTCGTCGGCCGGCGATTTCCGCTACCACGATCGGATGCCGCTGAAGACACGCCTCGACGGTGTGCGGGTAGTGCCGGGGGCGATCGTGCGATGGGGTGCGTTCGTGGCGCCGGGTGCGGTGCTGTTGCCGAGCTTCGTCAACATCGGCGGCTACGTCGATGAGGGCAGCATGGTCGACACGTGGGCGACGGTCGGCTCGTGTGCGCAGGTTGGCAAGCGCGTGCACCTGTCTGGTGGCGTCGGGCTCGGGGGGGTGTTGGAGCCACCGAACGCTGTCCCTGTTGTTGTCGAGGATGACGCGTTCATCGGGTCGCGTTCGATGGTGGTCGACGGTGCTCGGGTGCGTCGCGGCGCCAAGCTCGGAGCCGGCTGCATTTTGACCGCGTCGACCCATGTGTTCGACGCAGCGACTGGCGACGAGTTGCCGCGCGGCGAGGCTCCCGCGTGGTCGGTGTGCGTCGGATCGACGCGGGTGAAGTCCTTTCCTGGTGGTGATTTCGGCATGCCGTGCCTGCTCGTGCTCCGGCGCCTCGACGAGGGCCAGGCGCACGACAAGCTCGTGTTGAACGATGTGCTGCGCGAGCACGGCGTGGCGGAGTAGCGCCGTGCCGATCGACATCGAGACCGACGTCGCATCACTCACGGCTGCACTCGTCGACATCGCGTCGGTCAGCGGCGATGAAAAGCCGATAGCGGACGACGTGGAGCTGGCGTTGCGTCAACTCGGCTACCTCGCAGTGGAGAGAGACGGCAACGTCGTCCTCGCCCGAACCGATACCGGCCGAGGTCAGCGCATCGTCCTTGCAGGCCACCTCGACACCGTGCCGATCGCCGACAATGTGCCCTCGCGTCGCGACGGTGACATCCTGCACGGCTGCGGATCGAGCGACATGAAGTCGGGTGTCGCGGTGATGTTGCGGATGGCCGCCCTGTTACGACCATCGGGGGAGTTGCGACCATCGGCTGGTCTCACGACGCCTTACGACCTGACCTACGTGTTTTACGACCGTGAGGAGATCGAGGCCGAACACAACGGCCTCGGCCGTCTCGCTCGGCAACGCGTCGACGTGCTTCGAGGCGACCTGGCGATCGTGCTCGAACCGACCAATGGCGCCGTCGAAGCCGGCTGCCAGGGCACTGCCCGCGTGGAGATCACGCTGACAGGTACCCGCGCGCACTCGGCCAGGTCATGGCTCGGGCACAACGCGATTCATGCAGCGGCGCCGGTGTTGCAGCGGCTGGCCGACTACCGACCGCGATCGGTCGAGATCGACGGATGTCTTTACCGCGAAGGGCTTTCTGCGGTGCGCATCAATGGCGGCGTCGCCGGCAACGTCATCCCCGACGCGTGCACGGTCACGATCAACTTCAGGTTCGCCCCTGATCGCGATGTCGCGGGCGCGGTCGAGCATGTGCGCGAGGTCTTCACCGGGTACGAGGTCATCGCAACCGACGCCGCGCCAGGCGCATTGCCGCGACTCGAAGAACCGGCAGCGGCCGCGTTCGTCGCTGCGATCGGCTTGCCACCGGTCGCCAAGTTCGGCTGGACAGACGTCGCGCGTTTCGCTGCGCTCGGAATACCTGCGGTGAACTTCGGCCCTGGCGACCCCGACGTCGCCCATGTCCGCGATGAGCGCGTTGACGTGCGGGTCATCGAACGCGTGGAGCAAACGTTGCTCGGCTATCTCGTCGGCGCGCCGCTTCTCGAGACGCCGGTTCTCGGGACACCGGACGGCGGATGAGCCGCCTCGAAGGCCGCTCGCCGACGCCGCGCGACCCGAGCGCCGGTCGTCGTCAGTTGCGGCGCCAAGTGGTTGCGTCGCCGAAGCGGCAGCAGCGGCCGCGGCCCTTCGGTGATGTTCCGGCTTCAAGGCCGGGACGACGGGTGCCTCCGGTACTCGCGTTCGCCTTGGTCATGCTCGGGCTGTCCGCGTTTGTCGGCTTGATCGGTGGCATTGGCCTGATCGGCAGCCGGCCCTTGGTTGGCGCGGTCTTCCTCGTCTTCGCCGTGCTGGTCGTTGCCAGTGCGTGGTCACTTGTGCGCCGCGAACGTCGCGGCTACTGGGCGTCCGTCGTGCTCCTCGCCCTCATCGGCGCGGTCCCGGCGGGCTTCGCGATCGGCGCCGGATCGGTCGCCGCCACCGTCGTGCTGGTACCGCCGCTGGTGATGGCGGGGATCTTGCTGGCGCCGAGCGTACGCGCGGATCTCATCGGCCCACGTGAGCCGCCGGTGTGAACGGAGTGGACGCCCCGGCCTTTCGCATCTGGCCGCCGGTCACGCTGGGGCTGCCGCTCGGGATCTCCTGACCGCGAACTTCGGAGATCCGTTCTCGACGTCGGGCTCGCCCTCATCGTCCCCTCGGCGTGGGGGCTGCTCGGCGTGGCCGAGTCCGGCGATGGTTCTAGCGGTCGACCAGCTTTTCGGTGTCTTCGGGGTAGCGAGCCCCTTCGATGACGATGTTGGCCGAGACACTGCTGATCTCGTCTACGTCGGCGCTGCTGAGTTCGAGGTCGGCGGCCGCGAGATTCTCCTCGAGTCGGGCGAGCTTGCGAGTGCCCGGAATGGGCGCGATCCACGGCTGTTGCGCAAGCAGCCACGCAAGCGCGACCTGGGCTGGCGTCGCGTCGAGCCGGGCAGCGATGCGGGCGAGCAGATCGACCACCGCTTGGTTGGTGGCACGCGCAGCGGCGGCGAACCGCGGTAGGCCGTTACGCATGTCGCCGGCTTCGAACGTGGTAGACGTGTCGATCGTGCCGGTGAGGAATCCCCTGCCGAGCGGGCTGAACGGCACGAACCCGATGCCGAGTTCAGCCAGTGTCGGGAGGATCTCGAGTTCTGCTGCTCGCCACCAGACGGAGTACTCCGATTGCAACGCCGTCACTGGCTGCACGGCGTGCGCGCGCCGAATGGTCTTCGGTGCAGCCTCTGACAGACCGAAGTGCCGCACCTTGCCCGCCTCTATGAGTTCGCGGACGGCGCCTGCCGTGTCTTCGATCGGGACGGCGGGATCGACGCGGTGTTGATACAGCAGGTCGATGTGGTCAGTGCGCAGGCGCCGCAACGAGCCCTCGACCGCAGCCTTGAGGTGTTCCGGGTTGCTGGAGAGACCGGTCTGCTTGCCCCCGTCGTCAAAGGCCCAGCCGAACTTCGTCGCGATAACGACGTCGTCGCGGACGGGCGCAAGGGCCTCGCCGACGATTTCCTCGTTGACGAACGGGCCGTACACCTCAGCGGTATCGAACAAGGTGACGCCTCGCTCGACGGCCGCTCGGATCACCGCGACGCCGTCTTGTCGGGTGGGCGCCGGCAGGTACACGCCGCTCAAGCCCATGCAGCCGTAGCCGATGGCCGAGACTTCCAATCCCTGGCCCAGCGTTCTGCTGCGCATCGTGCCCTCCATCGACTGCCCTCTCGGTCAGGTTAGCCTGCGGGTATGACCGAATCGGATGCACCGACCCAGCACCCGTCGACACCGCCGCCCGAGAAGAAGCGCGGCCCGGTAACACTGCGCCGCGCGCAGGTGCCGACGACGACCACCGACCAGCGGCTGCTCGACAACCGCGGGTCGTCTGACTGGGTCCACACCGATCCGTGGCGGGTGCTGCGCATCCAGTCCGAGTTCGTCGAAGGCTTCGGGCTGCTCGCCGAGCTCGGCGCGGCCGTGTCGGTGTTCGGCTCCGCGCGCACGCATATCGACAACCCGAACTACGCGGCCGCCGAGCGCTTGGGCGCCGCGCTGGCTCGCGCCGGTTACGCGGTCATCACCGGCGGCGGCCCCGGCATCATGGAAGCCGCGAACAAGGGCACCAGCGAAGCGGGTGGCGTGTCAGTCGGGCTCGGCATCGAGCTGCCCTTCGAACAGAAGCTCAACGACTGGGTCGACATCGGCATCCAGTTCCGCTATTTCTTTGCGCGCAAGACGATGTTCGTGAAATACGCGCAGGCGTTCGTCGTATTCCCCGGCGGCTTCGGCACGTTGGACGAACTGTTCGAATCGCTCACGTTGGTGCAGACGCGCAAGGTCACGTCTTTTCCCGTCGTCCTTTACAACTCGGCGTATTGGAATGGCCTTCTTACCTGGATGCGCGACACCCTTGTCCCAGCTGGCACGATCAATGCGTCCGACATCGACATCCTTCACGTCACGGACGACATCGACGAGATCGTCAGCCTCATCGAGCGAGCTGAGGCCAGCCGCTATCGAACCCCGACGCCGTGACCCTGGCGATCGCTGACCTATGACGGCTGAGTCATGACAACAATCTGCGTGTACTGCGCGTCGAGCGAGCGCATTGACCCGCGCTACATCGAGCTCGCGACGCAGGTCGGCACCGAGCTCGCACGTCGTGGTCACGGTCTGGTGTCAGGCGGCGGCAGCGTCTCGTGCATGGGCGCCGTCGCGCGGGCGGTTCGAGCCGCCGGTGGGCACACCACAGGGGTGATCCCGCAGGCACTCCTCGACATGGAGGTTGCCGACGGCGATGCCGACGAGCTTGTCGTGACGCGAGACCTGCGTGAGCGCAAGGGTCAGATGGACAGTCGGTCCGACGGGTTTCTCGCGTTGCCCGGCGGTCTCGGCACCCTCGATGAGATCTTCGAGATCTGGGTATCGCGGACGCTCGGGATGCACGACAAGCCGCTCGTCGTCCTCGACCCTGATGGCGTCTTCGCGATGATGCGTGCGCAGGTCGACGATCTCGTGCTGCGCGGGTTCGCGCGGCCCGCCGTGCGTGACGCGATTCACTGGGCGACCCAAGTCGGTGAGGCGTTCGACATGCTGGAGGCGCAACAGGTGCCTATCGTGCCGACCGCGGGTGAGGTTCTGGAGTCGGATCCGTGACCGAAACGTCGCTGCAACAGCGACTGAATTCATTGCCTGCATTGGAAAACATTGACCTGCTCGGTCAACCGGTGGTGAGTGCTTTGCGCGCGCTGCCGCCGGAGTTGGCGGCCGCAATTAGTGTTACCGAGATCGACCCCACCCTCGCCGATACCGCAGCGTTCTGCGAGCGCTACGGCGTGTTGGCGCAGGAGTCGGCCAACTGCGTCGTTGTCGCAGGCCGTCGTGGTGAGGTGACAACGTTGGCTGCGTGCGTGGTGCTCGCCACGACACGGGCGGACGTGAACGGGTTGCTCCGCCGCACGCTCGGCGCGAAGAAAATCTCGTTCGCTCCGATGGACGTCGCGGTGTCGGAATCCTCGATGGAGTACGGCGGCATCACGCCGATCGGCCTGCCCGTCGACTGGCCAATCTTCATCGACCGCGCGGTGGTTGAGGCGGGCGATGTGGTGGTCGGCAGTGGGGTGCGCCGGTCGAAGATCGTGGTCGCCGGCTCGACGCTGGCCGTGTTGCCGAAGGCCACCGTGCTCGACGGTCTCGGCCTGCAGGGCCACTAGGAGTTCTCAGCGCGGGCCTTCAAGTCGGCCAGCCTGGAGTCCCATTGCGCGGCGAGTGCCGATAACCAGTCGGCGGTCTCCGACAGTGGCGCCGACTGCACCTGGAAGAGCACCTCGCGGCCCGCCTTTGCGGAGCGAACCAAACCGGAACTCTGAAGCACGCCCAGGTGCTTGAGCACCATCTGCCGGCTGATCGGCAGCTGCCGAGACAGCATCGAGGCGCTGGCTGCCGGATAAGCAGCCAGCACCTCGAGTACGTGGCGACGCGTCGGGTCAGCGAGCGCGCCGAGGACGGTCTCTACTTTCATCAGAGTCGTTGGCATCGCAGTCGGTCTGTCAGTCTTCCGCTTGCGTGCGCAACGCCTCGAGCTGTTGGGTCCAGCCGTCGGAGTTCGATTCGATGCCCTGGGCCTTGACGGCCTCAGGTGCGTCGAGTTTCGCGAACCCGCTCTCGACCACTGACACCGAGACGCCGTCATCGCTCGGTGTCACGGTGAACTCGATCAGCGTGGTGCGCCCGGGCGTCAGGTCGTCGCCGGGGTAGGTCGGCGACCAGCGAAATGCGGCGTACGTCATCGGCCGGAGTTCGACGACCTCGACGGGGAAGCGTCCCCACTTCTCGGATTCGCGGACGACGACAGCTCCGGCTGTGCGGTCGGCGTCGACCGGTGTGTCGCTCGGCACCCACCAGCCCGGTTCGGTGACGAGATCCCAGACCCGCTCGAGGGGTGCGTTGATGGCGATGCTGCGTTCGATCGTGTCTTGCATGGTGGCTCCTCGGTTGCTGGCAACTTGTGCAACCACAGAGTTGCACTCTCTGAAGGCGATTGCAACCTCAAGGTTGCACAAACCAGGGGCTAGGACGGCGGGACGGCGGTTAAGCGAGGGCGCGGCGGGCAGCCGCCGGCGGCCGGTAGCCACGCATCGATGCCACCATGTCGAGCGCCTGCCGGGTCTCGCGAACCTGATGAGCCCGAAAGACGCGCGCACCTTGCCAGGCGGCGACCGCGGTGGCCGCGAGGGTGCCGGTCAGCCGTTCGCCGGTGGCCAGGTCGAGCGTCTCGCCGATGAACTTCTTGTTCGACAGCGCCACGAGCACCGGCCAACCTGTTGCGACCAACTCGTCGAGCCGGCGGCTCACTTCGAGCGAGTGACGGGTGTTCTTGCCGAAGTCGTGCGCTGGGTCGATCAGGATCCCGTCTGCGCGCACGCCGACAGTCACTGCCCGCTGCGCCAATCCGGTCACGGTGTCGATGACGTCGCGCACGACGTCGTCGTAACTCACCCGGTGCGGATCCGTTCGTGGTGGCAGCCCGCCGGCATGCGAGCACACCAAGCCGATGCCGGCGGCCGCCGCAACCTCAGCGAGTTCGGGCTCATGGCCGCCCCACGCGTCGTTGAGCAGGTCGGCGCCCGCGGTTGCGACCGCGCGCCCAACCTCGGCTCGCCAGGTGTCGACGCTAATGACCAGCGAAGGGTGCATTTTCCTTACCAGCGCGACGAAATCGGCAACGCGCTCGATCTCCTGCGCGGTGTCGACGGCTGGCCCAGGGCCCGCCTTGACGCCCCCGATGTCGACGATGTCCGCGCCCTCGGCGATCGCGCGGTCGACTGCAGCCAGTGCCGCCTCGGTCGCGAACGTCGCGCCCTGATCGAAGAACGAATCCGGTGTGCGATTGATGATGGCCATGACGGCGAACTCGTGGTCGCCGAACTCGCGCTGACCCAGTCGTAACGGCATTGGCTCTCCAGGGATCTCCTGTGCTCAGACGGGGTGCCTGCCATCCTCCGGTCAGCCAGGCATGGCACGATCGGGGGGTGCCCCTTCTGTTCGGGATTCTGGTCTCTGCCGGAGTCATCTTCGCGATCTTCGCCGTCACTGTTGGCCGTGGCGGGTCGATGACGCAGTTCCAACCTGACTGGCCCGGGCGCCCGCTGCCGCAAGACCGTCCGGTCCGCGCGTCAGATCTCGCTGACGCGAGGTTCAGCGTGGCCTTTCGCGGCTATCGGATGGCGGAGGTTGACGAGGCACTCGACCGGCTCGCCGTCGAGATCGCGCAGCGCGACGAGCGAATTCAGCAACTGACCGGCCTACCCTTCGAAGCCGACCCGCCCGCGGTCACCGTCGTATCCGGAACCACCGTCGTGCCCGCAATGAGCGAGCCCGCGGCATACGAGTCGGACGCGTACGACCCCGCTGCCTCCGACACCTCCGTCTACCAGCGCCCTGAGCCGGACCCCTACGAGCCAAGCCGCTACGAGCAAACGCCTTACGTCCCCGAGCCCAACGCCGACCCCTACAGCCCGCCCCACGGCTACCCTCCCGGCGTCCTCGATGGTGGTGGGCACCCGACCCAGCCGATACAGCCGATTCCGCCGGCGCCCGATCCGCTCACCGATCCACGCACCCCCGATCTCACGACAGAGGGCTAGCACCGCCGTGGCCGAACTGGTCGCATCGGCCGACGTCGATGCAAGTGTCGAGCGAGTCTGGGCGGCCTTGACCGACTGGGAAACGCACGGCCACTGGATGGTCGCCACCACCGTTGCGCGCACGACGGGTGACACGGACGGCGTCGGTGCGGGCATCGAAGGCATCACGAAGCTCGGTCCGTTTGCGGTCCACGACACCATGACGTTCTCGCAGTGGCAGCCGCCGCCGGCAAGTCCGGCGCGCTGCGTCGTTGAGCACACCGGCAAACTGGTCCGTGGGTCTGGCGCCTTCGAGGTCGAAGACCTCGGCGGCGGTCGTTCACGCGTCATCTGGTCGGAGTGGGTGCAACTGCCGCTCGGCTTGCTTGGTGAGACGGGCTGGCTCGCCGTCCGACCTGTTATTGCGCTGTTTCTTGGGGTGTCGCTACGCCGACTTGCGAGGCTCGTCGAGGCCGGCGAGAAGTCGTGACCGCAATCGTCGGACCCGACGGCAGGCGCCGCTGCAACTGGGCGCACAGCGCTCCCGAATACATCGAATACCACGACAATGAGTGGGGTCGCGCTGTTCACGGCGACGACGCGATGTTCGAGCGGTTGGTGCTGGAGGCCTTTCAGTCGGGGTTGTCGTTCATCACGATCCTGCGCAAACGGGAAAACTTCCGGAAGGCGTTCGCCGACTTCTCGATCGAGGCGGTTGCAGACTTCGACGAGGCCGACGCGCAGCGGTTGATGGCCGATACGGGCATCGTCCGCAACCGCGCGAAAATCGCGGCCAGCATGGCGAACGCGCGCGCCGCGTTGGAGCTGCCCGAAGGTTTGTCTGAGTTGTTGTGGTCGTTCGCGCCGACCCGGCGGCTGGCTGCTCCGAAGAACGACGCCGACATCCCAGCCATCTCGCCGGAGTCAACGGCGATGGCCAAAGAGTTGAAGCGGCGCGGATTCCAGTTCGTCGGGCCGACGACCGCGTATGCGCACATGCAGGCGACCGGCATCGTGAACGACCACCTGGCGACCTGCTACGTCCGAAAGCTGGTGTCATAGCCGAGTTGTGGACGTTTTCTCACCTGGGACGTGGGAAAACGTCACCGATCTGCGTCGGCGGCCGACGGAACGCTTAGCGGCCGCGGAAGACTGGCGGTTGCTTGTCGAGGAACGCGCGCACCGCGTTGGCGTGATCCTCCGTGGTGCCAGCCAGCGTTTGCATGCCGGCCTCCATGTCGAGGGCGTCGGGCAAGCCGTGTCCGGCGGAGTAGGCGAGCGCTTGCTTCGTCGCGCCGAATGCCACCGTCGGGCCAGCCGCGAGCTCGGCGGCAACCATCGACGTGCGCGCCGCCAGACCACCACTGGGCACCACCTCGGTCGCCAGACCGAGAGCCAACGCGTCGGCCGCCGTCACCGGCCGCGCACGCAACAGCAAGTCGGTGGCCCGCCCGAAGCCGACCAACCGCGGCAAGGTCCACGACAGCCCGGAGTCGACCGACAACCCGATGCCCGCGAACGCGAGATAGAACACCGCGGCGTCCGACACGAGCCGCACATCACAGGCGAAGGCCATCGCTGCGCCCGCACCTGCCGCCGTCCCGTTGACTGCTGCGATGACTGGCTTCGGCATTGTCGCTAGCGCCGTGACGATCGGGATGTAATGGTCGCCCAAGGTGTCCCAGGCCGCCGTCGCGTCAATGGCGAGGGCGGCGGCGTGCTCTTTGAGGTCTTGGCCGACGCAGAACGTGCTGCCCGACCCGGTGAGCACCACCGCGCGCACGGCCGGATCATCGGCCACCCGGTTCAGCGCATCGCGTAATGCGGCCTTGGTTTCGGTGGAGAGGACCCCCCGGTCACTGGCGATCGTGACCGTTCCCACGGCGTCCGCGATGGCCAGATCGACCCCGTGGCGATGACCCGCAGCGGCCGGGAATTCGGACACAGACCCTCCTCGGAACTGCCCTGGCCCGGGCGGGGACGCCGCCACGGTTTCCTTCTGACCCCCTCTCTCCACGATAATCTTGGTTAAGACAGTGCGATGGGGTTCGGCGCTCGACGTGCCGACGTTCACCGCTCGACGTGTAGGACGTACAAAGGGAGCGCGAATGGCGGCCATGAAGCCGCGGACGGGCGACGGTCCGCTCGAGGTCACCAAGGAGGGCCGCGGCATCGTGATGCGCGTTCCGCTTGAAGGCGGTGGCCGGCTCGTCGTCGAGTTGTCTGCAGACGAGGCCGGCGCCCTTGGCGACGCCCTCAAGAATGTGGTCGGCTGATCGACCCAGCGGTGGCGGCCCCGTCGAAGCCCAACAGGGACTTCGTTCGGGGCCTCAATCGTGTCAGGGGTAGCGTCGACCTGGTCTTACTCCATCATCGAGCCGTACTCCAGCTTCGAAAGGTGCATGCGTGCCGCCTACGGTAAAGCTCGCAGCTGCGGTGCCTAGTGGAGTTGTTGCGCTCGTTGTGGGGATCACACCAGGCACCGGTGACCCAGTCGTCGCGAAGCTCGGACGCGGGGCAGCGGGCGACATCGCGAGCTTTGGCGCAGACCCTGACGCGCTGCTCGCCGTGCTGACCAGAGAGAAGACGAAAGGCAACGTCGGGGACGCCGGGGCGCTGCCGGTCGGTGCGCGGCTGATCCTCGCGGCGGGTCTCGGTGAGGGCGCGCCGCGCGACTACCGTCGTGCCGGCGCCGCGATCGCCCGGCGGTTGAAGGGCGTCGAGTCGGCGGCCATCACGGTCACGCAGCGGTCGAACCCCGCGCAGATCAAGGCATTGACAGAGGGTTTGCTGCTCGGCGGCTACTCGTTCAAGGTGACCAACTCACCGAAGCCCGAGACGCTGACCTCAGTCACGCTCGTGGTCGACCAGGTGACCGACGCGATTTCGCAGGCGGTCGCAGCCGGCGTGACAACGGCGACAGCCAGCGCGTTGGCCCGCGACTTCGCGAACACGCCGTCATCGACAAAGAACCCCGCGTGGCTGGCGAAACAGGCGACCGGCCTGGCCCGCAAGAGCGGCCTTGAGATTCGGGTCCGCGACGACCGCGAGTTGCGCGCAGACGGCTTCGGCGGAGTGGTCGCGGTCGGCATGGGTTCGGTGAGCCCGCCGCGCCTGATCGAGCTCACCTACATCCCCGACCCGGCGATCGCGGTCGACGGACATGTCGTGCTTGTCGGCAAGGGCATCACGTTCGACTCCGGCGGACTCTCGCTCAAGCCCAACGCCGGCATGATCGCGATGAAGACCGACATGGCGGCCGGTGGCGCGATCATCGCGGCAATGTCGGTGATGCGTGAGCTGGGGGTTCGGGTGCAGGTCACCGGACTCGTGCCGGCCGCGGAGAACATGCCCTCAGGTTCGGCGCAGCGGCCCAGCGACATCATCACCCAGTACGGCGGCATGACGGTCGAGGTGCTCAACACCGACGCCGAGGGCAGACTGGTTCTCGCCGACGCACTCGCGTATGCCGACGCGGAACTCGATCCTGACGTGATCGTCGACATTGCGACGTTGACCGGCGCGATCGCGAGTGGCCTTGGCAAGCGGCACGCCGGGATGTTCACCGAAGACGACAAGCTGGCCGCGGTACTGACTGCTGCTGGCAGCGACAGCGGAGAAGCGGTCTGGCGGATGCCGTTCGTCGACGACTACGCCGCCGCTCTCGAGTCGTCGGTCGCCGACATGGCGAACGTCGCCATCGATGGTGGCAAGGCATTCAGCGGCGGCTCAATCATCGCCGCACTGTTCCTGCGTGAATTCGTTGGACGGCGACGGTGGGCGCATCTCGATATCGCCGGGGTCGGTCGCGCCGAGTCGGACGAACATGAAGCAACCAAGGGTCCGACTGGTTTCGGCGTTCGGCTGCTGCTGCAGTGGCTGTGCGCACCCGATCCGCTGCGTGGCCTGCGCTAGCTCTCGCGCTTCACGGCGACGAGTAGCCCATCGCCAACGGGCAAAAGTGTCGGTACAAGCCCGGGTTCTTCGCGCAACTGCTTGCCCAAGTCGCGGATGGTGATGGTGGCCGGGTCGCGTTGTGCAGGATCGGCCACCCGGTGGTGCCACGTCGCATTGTCGAACGCGACCACGCCGCCGACCCGGAGCAACCTCAGTGCTTCGCGTAAGTAGTCGCCGTACTCTTTCTTCTCGCCGTCACAGAAGACGAGGTCGTACGCGCCGTCGGTGAGGCGCGGCAGCACATCGAGCGCCGCACCCGAGATCAGCCGCGTACGGGCCGTTGCAAACCCGGCGTCTGCGTAGGCCTGCTTTGCCAGCCGTTGGTTCTCGGCCTCGAGGTCGATCGAGGTGAGCACGCCCTCGGGGTTCATGCCGCGCAGCAGCCAGACTCCCGAGACGCCGCAGCCGGTGCCGATTTCGACGACGGAGCGGGCGTCGAGCAACGCCGCGAGAAATCGAAGCGCAGCTCCGCCGCCCGGCATGATCGGCTGCGCGCCGACCTCCACGCCGCGGGCGGCCGCCGCAGTCAAAACGTCGTCCTGGCCGATGTAGGCCTCGGTGTAATCCCACGTGGATTGCAGACCGGAGATGGCAGCCTCCCGAGGAGAGTCGTAGGTCGTTGTGGCGCAGCGTAGTCGCACTGGTCGGCGCTGACCCGGGAACCGGATGAGGGGATGAGCCGTTCAGTTCTCAGGAGGTCATGTGACGGCCATCAGGATTCCTTCAGGATCGGGGCGCACGATGCCATCGGAGGTGTCCCCCCGATGACAGATTCCGCCCTACTTGCCCACGATGGTCTGCAGCCCGAGCCTTCCCAGGACCCCGACTGGGCAGCGCCCAGCTGGGACGACGTGGTGCGCTTGCACGGTGCCCGTGTGTACCGGCTCGCCTACCGGTTGACGGGCAACGCTCATGACGCCGAGGACCTCACCCAGGACGTCTTTGTCCGGGTGTTCCGCTCACTCGGGTCGTACACCCCTGGCACCTTCGAGGGATGGCTGCACCGCATCACGACCAACCTGTTCCTCGACATGGTTCGGCGGCGCGCTCGGATCCGTTTCGAGGCTCTCGCCGACGACGCCTCCGACCGGCTCGCCGGTCGTGAACCAACCCCCGCGCAGGCCTACGACGACGCCCATTGGGACGACGATGTGCAGCGCGCGTTGGACGCCCTTGCACCGGAGTTTCGGGCCGCGGTCGTGCTCTGCGACATCGAGCAGCTGACGTACGAGGAGATTGCCGACACGCTCGGCATCAAGCTCGGGACGGTCCGCAGCCGGATTCATCGCGGCCGCACCCAATTGCGTGCAGCGCTCGAGCACCGAGCTCCGGACCGCAGCCGGCGGCCGCGGATCAGCTTCGCCGCGCGCCGCGCGCCGGATGCCGGGGCTAGCCACGTCGTGACCCACCTAGGCAACCTGGTAGGCGTGCTCGTCGACGACGAGCTCGGCGGCGACGCTTACGACTTCGCGGTCGTGCACCTGGACGAGTGCGCCCAGTGCCGACGTGACGTCGCGCGGCAGCGGTGGGTGAAGGCGCAGTTGGCGCAGGCCCAACCAGCGGCGCTCCCAGATGAAGCGCTGCTTTCGCGATTGCTCCAGATACCGAAGGCAGCCGGCGCTGCGTCTCTCGCGGACGATGAGGAGCTCTCAGGTGACCTCGCGCTAGCAGGATCGCGACGACTGACGCCCTCGACACGGTCGCGACGGTTGCTCGGCCGCACCGCGCCATCACGTCCGCTTCGCACCGGCCAACCTGCCGGCCGGCGGGCGCGCCCCCGAACCATTGCCGCGGCGGGCTTTGCGGCAAGTGTGGTCGTCGGATTCAGCGGTGCCATCTCGGGCAGCGCAGCCGTGCCCACCGGTGTCGGTGCAGCGACCTCGGCGTTCCCGGCGGTCGACTTGGGTACGCCCATCTCCGCAGTAGTCCCGCGGCCAGGCGCTCGAACCGCAGTGTCAGTCGTCTACCGCCGCCCGTAGCTTCCCATGAAGTTGGCAAGCCGTGGGCGCTTAAGAAGGCGTCGCGAGCTTGCCAACTCTGCGGAGGCTGTGCCGGGCTAGACGGGTTGGAGGCCTAGCGGCCGGCCGACCAGGCTGCGCTCGCGAATAGCGAGCGCGTCGGCGATTCTGAACAGCTCGACCGATGCGGGGGCGTCCGGCTGGCTCAGGACGAACGGCACGCCAGTGTCGCCGGCGCTGACCAATCCTGGGTCGAGCGGGATCTGCCCGAGCAACGGAATGTCGGTGCCGAACGCATGTGACAGGGCATCGACGACAGCCTTGCCGCCGCCGGTTCCAAAGACGTCGACTCGCTCGCCGCAGTGCGGACACGGCAGCCAGGCCATGTTCTCGACGACACCGGCGACCCGCTGCCGGGTCTGCAGCCCGATGGTGCCAGCGCGCTCGGCAACCTCGGCTGCGGCCTGTTGAGGAGTGGTGACCACGACGAGTTCGGACCCCGGCACGAACTGCGCCAACGAGATGGCGATATCGCCGGTGCCCGGAGGCAGGTCGACGAGCAGGACGTCGAGGTCACCCCAGTAGACGTCGGTCAAGAACTGGTTGAGTGCGCGGTGCAGCATCGTGCCGCGCCACGCGACGGGCGTGTTGCCCTCAACGAACATGCCAATCGAAATAACCCGGACGCCGTGTGCTGTCGGCGGCATGATCATGCCGGCCACCTGCGTGGGTCGGGTCTGCACTCCGAGCATCCGCGGCACCGAGTGGCCGTAGACGTCGGCGTCGAGGAGGCCGACGGAAAGCCCGCGGGCGGCCAGCGCGGCCGCGACGTTCACCGTGATCGACGACTTGCCGACGCCACCCTTGCCCGAGGCAATCGCAAGGATTCGCGTGAGCGAGTTCGGATCGTTGAACGGGATCTCCTTCTCCGGCTTGCCCGGGCCGCGCAGCTGCAGCTGGAGTGCCTTGCGCTGCTCGTCGGTCATGAATCCGAGGGTGACCTCGACGCCAGTAACACCCGGCACCGAGCGCACTGCCGCGGTCACGTCCGCAGTGATTTTGTCTTTGAGCGGGCAACCGGAGACCGTCAGCAACACGCCGACGGCCACCTGGCCGTCGTCCGCGATCACGACCGATTCGACCATGCCGAGCTCGGTGATCGGGCGCCGAATATCGGGATCCTGGACGGTCGCGAGCGCCGCGCGGACGGATTCGTCGGTGGGTCGCACGCTATCCGTCAGTTGGTCTGCCACTCACCAATGCTACTCGGACCTACGATGCCTTCCGTGGTCGGCGCAGAGCAGTCAGCAGCAGAGCAGTCAGCAGCAGAGCAGTCAGCGACAGAGCAGTCGGAACGGGGCAGTCAACAACACGGCGGTCACCTTCGGCTGAGAGATCGCGGTCTGGCGGGCGTTCCTGCGCGCGCACGCCCAGTTGATCCGCACCCTTGAGGCCGAACTCGCGCAGGCCGCCGACTTGCCGATCGCCTCTTACGACGTGCTCGTGCAGTTGGCCGAGGCGCCAGACCATCGGCTGCGCATG
The DNA here is from genome assembly GCA_963799955.1 of uncultured Actinomycetes bacterium. Taxonomy (GTDB): domain Bacteria; phylum Actinomycetota; class Actinomycetes; order Acidothermales; family Acidothermaceae; genus PALSA-607. Next base: position 176,333 of record CAWCZJ010000001.1, on the reverse strand, counting down.
ACCGACCTTGCCGATCGGGTGCTGCTGTCCCGCAGCGGCCTGACCCGAATGATCGACAGACTCGAGCGCGACGAGCTTGTGCGCCGCGAACCGGTGCCTGGAGACGCCCGTGGAATGTACGCGGTGTTGACACGAGCAGGCGTCGATCGGTTGCGGTCTGCATCGCACGTGCATTTGCCGGGGATCGGCGCGCACTTCGTGCAGCGCTTCAATCGGCGCGAACTCGATCGGCTAGGTCAGCTCTTAGGAAGGTTGGCGGACTGACGCTTCCTTCGCTCGGCGAGCACGGGGACTGAGCGGACCCGACGATTCGGTGTCGGAACTTTGGCGTCCTCGTCAGGCGACACGATCGGCTCGCTGGATTTGGTGGACTTTGCGCGGCCGGAAGTCTTGCTCCATGCAGCGGCATGCAGGCTGCGCTCGGTGAGCAGGCGCAACTTCGTCAATGTCTGCGGAAGCGTCGCATCCAGTGACAGCACCTCGTCGACGCCGCTGTGATGCACGTCGTCTGCGGATTCTGCGCTGTCATTCGGTTCCGTGACGAGCATGAGCGGCAACGCGGCGGTTCTGGTTCCGCTGCGCAACAGCCGCAGCAGTTCGAGTCCGCCGATGTCGGGCAGAGTGTCTTGCACGATCACGCCGTCGTACTCGCCGTCCCACACTGCGGTGAGAGCGTCGTCTGCGGTGGCAGCGACATCGACGTTCATCGCGTCGTCGACAGCCGATCTGACCAGGCTGTGCACGGCGCCGTTGTCGCCGACGACGAGCAAGCGGGGGATCCGAACCGTCGCGTTCGCGACGGCTGCCGGGACAAGTGGCGCCGTGCGGCACCACGGGCAGATCTTCCAACCGGCATCGAGGGGCCGCGCACACGAACTGCAGTGGCCGCGGTCGACGATCGTGGCGCACCAAGGACAGGCAATCATGTCGGCATCGACGGCACGATCACACGCCGTGCACCGGTGTCCCTCTGCGACGTCGACCTGCGAGACCCGCAGCACTTCTTCGAACGTCGTCTCGCCGCGTCGGGCGCGAGCCAGTCCTGATCCACGCAGTGTCGTCATTCCGGCGGCTCGTGCGGCCGCGCCGACTGCCGCTTCGGTCGGCGTGTGCGCCAGCACGGAGCGAACGCTCGCCGTGACGGGCAGCACTTCGAAGATTCCAGTTCTGCCGCGGTAACCGGTGCCGCCGCACTCGCCGCAACCGCGGCCGCGCATCGGTGTCGCGTCGACGAGGTCGGCCTCGCTGAGGCCGAGCAACGTCAGCACCCGGGCGCTCGGCATGTAGGGCGCGGCGCAGTCGGCACACGGGCGCCGGACGAGGCGCTGCGCGACGACGAGGCTCAACGACGACGCGATCAAGAAGGGCTGGATGCCCATGTCGACCAGTCGGGTCAGTGCGGCAACCGCGTCGTTGGTGTGCAGCGTGGTGAGCACGAGGTGGCCGGTCATCGAGGCCTGCAGAGCGAGCTCGGCAGTCTCGGAGTCGCGCACCTCGCCAACCAGCACCACGTCCGGGTCCTGGCGAAGGATCGACCGCAGACCCTTGCTGAACGACAGGCCCGCGCGCTCGTTCGTCTGCACCTGCGTGATGCCGGGCAGCTGGATCTCGACCGGGTCTTCGAGGGTGACGACGTTCTTGTCCGCAGTTGCCATGTGCGAGAGCACCGAGTAGAGCGTGTGCGTCTTGCCGGAGCCTGTCGGGCCGGTGATGAGCACGAGTCCTTGCGGGTTCGCGGTGCCGGCGAGCAACGCCTCGAGTTGCTGCTCATCGAGGCCGAGTTGGGTCACCGGCGGAATGTGGTCGCCGCTGGCAAGCAGTCGGATGACGACCTTCTCGCCGTGCACCGAAGGCAGCGTGCTGACGCGGGCATCGACGCCATTGCCGTCAACAGTGAGTCGGGTGCGGCCGTCCTGCGGCAGGCGTCGCTCGGCGATGTCGAGACCGGAGACGATCTTGAGGCGGCTGACAAGTGCGGCGGAGGAGTTGCGCGGCACTTTCATGATGTCGCGAAGCAGGCCGTCGATGCGGTACCTGATCCGCAGACCGTCGAGCTGTGGCTCGACGTGAATGTCGCTGGCCCGGCTGCGCACGGCTTCGGTCACGATGCTCGTGGCGAGTCGGACGGTCGGTCCCTGGTCGGCCGCACTCTCGAGGTCGTGCTCGTCGACGGCTTCGGGCTCGTCGGAGACGTTCGACAGTTCGGCGTCCGAGTCGAGGATCGCCCACACCCGGCGGAGCTCGGTCTGGATCTGCGTGTCGGTGCTGACGACGACGGTGACCGTGGTCGCTCCGGTGTAGAGCCGGACGTCGTCGAGGGCGACCACGTTGGTCGGATCCGCAGTCGCGACCCTGATCGCGTGGTCGTCGCGACCGATCACCAACATGCCGTGGCGCTCGGCAACGCGGCGCGGCAGCGTGCGAGCGACGTTCAGGTCAAGTGTGAGTTCGGCGAGGTCGACCAACTCCAAATGCATGAGGTCGGCGAGCGCGTATGCGAGTTGGCCCTCCGTGAGGTACCCCTGATCGACGACCACCCGACCGAGCCGGCGCCGGCGGCCGCCCGCCATGCGCTCTTGCTCGGCGAGCGCGTGACGTAGCTGCTCTTCGGTCAGCAGGCCATGCGAGACCAGCAACTCGCCAAGGCGCCGGCGCCCGTTGGTTTGCGGCTCGTCGCTGCGATTGAGCAAGCCAGCGTTTTGGACAGGTATCGACACGTCCGAACTCCTCACGTTTCCTACATTGTCGGGCGCACAGAACGGGGCTACAGCGGCTAACTGCCTCCCGTAGATCCTCCGAACGGTCGGCTGGCGTTGCTCTTGGCGCTACGCCGATCGCATAACGCGTTGACCCGAACGGCGGCTCAACTGAAAGGTTGGGCGCATGCGTGCGCCAGCTCTGCTCCGCACGAATCGTGACTTCCGGCTGTTGTGGGTCGGGGAGTCGGTCAGCGAACTCGGCAGCACCGTCACGCTGGTCGCGCTGCCGTTCGTCGCACTGATCGCCTTGCATGCCACGGCGTTCGAGGTTGCGGCGTTGGCGGCTGCGGAGACCATCTTCTGGCCCTTCATCGCACTGCCGATCGGCGTGTGGGTCGATCGGGTTTCGCGGCGGCGGGTGCTGCTCATCGCCGATGCGGGCCGCGCGCTCGCGCTGGTCTCCATTCCGATCGCCGCCGCGATGCACGACCTGACGCTTGCGCAGCTTTACGTCGTAGGTGTGGTCGCTGGTGTCCTCACGATCTTCTTCGCTGTTGCGTATCCGTCGTACTTGCCGAGTGTGGTCACGACAGACGTACTCGTCGAAGGCAACTCGCTATTGACCGGCGCCGAGCAAGTCGCGCACATCTCGGGGCCGGCGCTCGGCGGCGTCGCTGGTCCAGGCGCTGGGCGCGGCTAACGCCCTGTTCGCCGATGTGGCCAGTTTCATCGTGTCTGTGGTGGCCGTGTTCGCGATCCGAGCCGACGAGCCGCCCCCGGTGACGGAGCGCCGGAAGATGCGCCACGAGGTCGTCGAGGGTGTTCGGTTTCTCATCGAACACAAGGTGTTGCGGGCGTTCATCGTCTCGGCTGCCACGTCGAATCTCTTCGCCGGCGGCGCCCAGGCGATCACGGTGCTTTTCTTGGTGCGGGTCGTTCGCGTTCAACCGGGCGTGGTCGGCCTGCTGCTGTCGGTCGGTGCGTTGGGTGGGTTGGTCGGCGCGATCCTGGCGCGCAGGATCATCCGGCTGTTCGGTGACGGTCGAACGATGGTGCTGGCGGCCGTCGTCGAAGCGTTGAGTGCGCTCCTCGTGCCGGCGACGGAACAGGGTTGGCGGCTCGCACTCTTCTGCTTGGGCCAGGCAATCGCCAGCATGGCGATCGTGGCGTTCAACGTCGTTGCGAGCAGCTACCGGCAGGAGATCGTGCCGGCGCGGTTGATGGGCCGGGTGATCGCAGCGAACCGGATGGTGACGTGGGGCGCGTTGCCGATCGGTGCGTTCAGTGCGGGCGCACTTGCGGCGAACCTTGGCGTGCGGACCGCGTTGTGGATCCTCGCGGCCGGCTTGTCGCTTGCCCCACTATCGCTGGCCCTAGCCGGCGTCGCGACCCTTCGAACCTTGCCGCGCGACACGCCATCTCGCTCCCAGCGAGCGTCTAGCTCGACGAGACCGCCTGCAGCGGGCGCATGCCGAGGTCGGGGCGCCATTCGTCGCGATAGCCCGGGCGGTTCGAGTAGGTCATCGCCATCTCGCGAATGACGCCGCGCGCTTCGTCTGCGGAGCGGGTCGTCGTCCACCATGCTTTGGCAAGGTTTTGGAGGCGGGCCAGCATCCGACGCTTCGAATCGCACTCGGCGAGCACTCGCTCAGGATTGAACCGCTCGATGAACATCTTGGCTTCGGCACCGCGGAAGCCGGTCTCCTGCCGGTCGGCGCCCCATGAGTCGGCGCACACCGTGCCATTAGGCCGGACCAGGGCGTCGCGCTGAGTCGGAGTGTCGACGACTCGCCAGCGCCACGGCTCGCTACCTGCACTGCGCGCCTTCATCTCGTCTTCGGCGATCTGAAGCAGCAGCCATTCCGTCAGGTTGTCGATCGTGCTGCGCGACGGGAGTGCCATGTGGCTCGCGGTCCTTCCGATGGAGCAGGCCCGGCAGTGAGAGCTTTAGTGACTGGCCGCTGGCTGTACATAGGGCCGATTGCCTACAAAGACATCATCGATACGGCTGACCCGAGTCTTGACCGGCAAACGTGCGATAGCGCGCATTCAACCCGATTGGGCTAGCGGAACCCCTCGGCCTAACGGCGATGGCGCACCGAGCGCTGAGGAGGTCTACAGCAACGTGGCGTAGAGGTCGCGCGTGCGCTCGGCAATCGCCGTCCAGCTGAAGTGCTCGACGGCTCTGCTGCGTCCGGCGACGCCCATCGCGCGGGCGCGAGCGGGGTCGCGGACGAGCGCGTTGACGGCATCGGCGAAGGCCCCGGCGAAGGCGTCGGGGTCGCGCGGCGCGCCGTAGGGGTCGGCTGGATCAGGGTCGATGGGCACCAGCACGCCCGTTTCGCCGTCCGCGACCACCTCGGGGATCCCGCCGGTTCGGGTCGCGACGACGGCCGTCTCGCAGGCCATCGCTTCGAGGTTCACGATGCCCATCGGCTCGTAAATCGACGGGCAGACGAAGACGGTGGCCGCCGAGAACACCTGAATCAGCTCGGTCTTGGGCAACATCCGGCGGATCCAGAAGACACCGTCGCGGGTCTCCTGCAGTGCGCCGATGCCGTACTCGACCTCGTCGGCGATTTCCGGGGTGTCGGCCGAGCTGGCCAGCACGACGAGTTGGGCATCGGGATCAAAGGAGTGGGCGGCCTTCAGCAGGTAGGGCAGGCCCTTCTGCCGGGTGATGCGGCCGACGAAGATGACGATCGGCCGATCCAGATCGATGCCGTGGTCGACGAGCACCGAGGTGTCGGTCGTCGGCGCGTACTCGTGGGTGTCGATGCCGTTGTGGATGACGTGCAACCGGCCCGGGTCGACGAGCGGGTAGCAGCGCAAGACGTCATCGGCCATGCCCGCGGAGACGGCCACGACCGCGTCGGCCGCTTCAATCGCCGTCCGCTCGCAAAACGACGACAGTGCATAGCCGCCACCGAGCTGCTCGGCCTTCCACGGCCGAAGCGGCTCAAGTGAATGGGTGGTCATCACGTGCGGCGCATCTTGGAGCAGCTTTGCCACATGGCCGGCGAAGTTCGCGTACCAGGTGTGCGAGTGCACGAGGTCGGCATCACCGGTTGTCGCGGCGATCGACAGGTCGGTCGACATCGTGAGCAGCGCGGCATTGGCTCCGAGTTCGAGCAGTGTCGGGTCGGCGAAATGCGCGAAGACGCCGGGCTCCGACCGGGGCTTGCCGAAGCAATGCACCTCGACGTCGATGAGCCGTCGCAGCTCCCTGGCCAGGTACTCGACGTGCACGCCAGCGCCGCCATAGACCTCAGGGGGGTATTCGCGGGTGAGCAGCGCGACTCGCATGACCGGCAACGATAGCCAAGGGTCAGGGCCCGTCATGGCGCAACCGGTCAACTGCGTCAGAATCGTCCGGCCTTGGAGGTCGCAATCCTGGCGCCAGGAGGTAGGTTCCCGACATGGCGAACAAGGTTCTCGGGATTGTCCTGGCGGGTGGGCAGGGCACTCGACTGTTGCCACTTACCGCCGACCGCGCGAAGCCGGCGGTGCCCTTCGGTGGCATCTACCGGCTCATCGACTTCGTCCTGTCGAATCTGGTCAACGGCGGATTCCTGAAAATCGTCGTTCTGACGCAGTACAAGAACCACAGTCTCGACAGGCACATCACCACGACCTGGCGAATGTCGACGCTGCTGGGCAACTACGTGACGCCGGTGCCGGCCCAACAGCGGGTCGGCCCGCGCTGGTTCTCGGGCTCGGCCGACGCGATCTATCAGAGCCTGAACTTGGTCTACGACGAGCGGCCCGACTACATCATGGTGTTTGGCGCCGACCACATCTACCGCATGGACCCACGCCAGATGCTCGACCAGCACATCGCCTCAGGTGCAGGCGTGTCCGTCGCCGGGATCCGAGCCCCCCGCAAGGAAGCGTCAGCGTTCGGCGTGATCCAGACGGCCCAACAAGGGCCAGATGCCGGACGACGGATTGCGGCGTTTTTGGAGAAGCCGCAGGACATCGAGGGCATCGGGTTGCCAGATTCACCCGATGAGGTGTTCGCCTCCATGGGCAACTACTGCTTCACGACGGCGGCACTTCTCGATGCGGTGAACCGCGATGCGGCTGACGAACGCTCCGCCCACGACATGGGCGGCAACATCATCCCGATGTTCGTCGAGCGCAACGACGCGCAGGTGTATGACTTCAACGACAACGTGGTGCCTGGCGCGACTGATCGCGATCGCGCGTACTGGCGTGATGTCGGAAGTCTCGATGCGTACTACGACGCGCACATGGACCTGATCTCGGTGCACCCGATTTTCAATCTCTACAACGAGAACTGGCCCATCTACACGAATCATCGCCCGCTGCCGCCGGCGAAGATCGTGCACGAGAACACGCAGGTGGTCGACTCGATGTTGTCGAACGGCGTGATCGTCGCCGACTCGACGGTGGCTGGTTCGGTGCTCTCGCCCAACGTGCACATCGAAAGCGGCGCCAATATCGATGGCAGCGTGCTGCTCGAGAACGTGCGCGTGGGCCGCGGCGCGGTGATTCGCAACGCCATCATCGACAAGAACGTCGACGTCCCCGCCGGGGCGAAGATCGGGGTCGACCTGGTGCGCGACCGGCAGCGTTTCACCGTGTCGGACAACGGCATCATCGTGATCGGAAAGAACGCGATCGTCGACGTCTAGTGCGTTAGAGGGCGTCGCGCTGTTCGTCGGCGTCGACTCTTCGCTCGTCGAGGTCTTCGAGCATCCGTTGCAACTCGCCGCGGATGAAGTCGCGAGTGGCCACGTCGCCGAGTGCGATCCGTAATGAGGCGACTTCGCGGGCGAGATACTCGGTGTCGGCGATGTTGCGCTCGTTGCGTGACCGGTCGTCCTCGGACTGGATCCGGTCGCGGTCGGCTTGCCGATTTTGGGCCAGCAGAATCAGCGGCGCGGCATACGACGCCTGTAACGAGAGCAGCAACGTGAGCAGGGTGTAGTTCAGGCTGTGCGGGTCGAACCGTTCCGGTTTGGGTCCCCAGGTGTTCCACACCAGCCAGATGACGATGAATACCGACATCCAGATGATGAACTTCGCGGTGCCAAGGAAGCGCGCGAAGCGCTCCGAGAGCTTGCCGAAAGCCTCCGGGTCGTAGTCGGGTCGCAGAGTTACGCGGCGGTCCGGCTTGGGCTGGTCCAGCCCCCCACGGCGGGGTTCACGGCGGGCCATCGGCGACACCTCCGGTTGGGTCTTCGTGGGAGGCCGGCTCGTCGTGGGAGGCGCCGTTAGCGATCTCGCTCGGGTCGGTGTCGCGCCAGCCATCGGGCAGCAGGTGGTCGAGAACGTCGTCGACAGTGACCGCGCCGAGGAGCCGGTCCTCGTCATCAACGACCGGTGCGGCCACCAGGTTGTACGTCGCCAGATGACTGGTGATGGCCGGCAGCGAGACGTCGGGACGCAGCGGCGCGATGTCGGTGTCGATGATCGAGCTCACCAGGGTCGCCGGCGGTTCGCGCAGCAGCCGTTGCAGATGTGCGGTGCCGAGGTAGCGGCCGGTGGGTGTGTCAGTCGGCGGCCGGACGACATACACCTGGCTTGCTGTGGCGGGGGAGAGGTCGGGGTTGCGCACGTGCGCGAGCGCCTCGGCCACGGTCGCCGTCGGGTCGAGGATCACCGGCTCAGTGGTCATCAGGCCGCCCGCGGTGTTCCACGAGTAGTCGAGCAGCCGGCGGATCGGGTTTGCCTCCTCGGGCAGCATGAGCCCGAGCAGTCGCTCCTTCTCGGCCTCGGGCAACTCGGCCAGCAGGTCCGCGGCATCGTCGGGGCCCATTGCCTCGAGAACATCAGCTGCGCGCTCGCCCTCTAGTGTCGCGAGGATCTCGACCTGCTCCTCTTCGGACAATTCTTCGAGGACGTCGGCCAGCCGCTCGTCGTCCAAAGCCGCGGCGACCTCGGCCCTGCGCTTTTCCGACAGGTCGTGCATCACGCCGGCCAGGTCGGCGGGGCGCAACTGGTCGAAGGCTGCGAGCAGGTTCGCCGCGCCTTGGGCGTGCTCTTGCAGTGACAGGCCGGCGACGGCATCCCAGTCGACGACCCGGATCGCGCCGCGCCGGCGGACCCGGCGGACGTCGCTTCGGACCGCGACCTTGGTCAACAGCCAGTCGCGCGCCCGGCTGCGCTCCATCGCGACATCGGTGACCGTGACGACCTCGTTGGTCTCGCTCAGCGTGACCTTCCGGTCGAGCAGATCGCCGAGCACGAGGGTCTCGGAATCGCGCTTTGCGAACCGGCGCAGGCTGACGGTTCCGGTCGTCATGACCGCTCCTGCCTCGATGCCGGTCACCCGCGTGATCGGGAGGAAAATCGCTCGCCGCGGAGGTACCTCGACCACGAGCCCAAGGACCCGGGGCTGGCCGGTGCCGGGCCGCAACAGCACGATGACGTCACGCACCCGGCCGACCTGGTCGCCATTGGGATCGAAGACGACTACGCCGGCGAGGCGCGCGACAAACACCCGCGACGTTGGCCCGCTCATGTGCGGAGGCTACCGCCGCGTGGCCCGCGCGTCCCCGCGCTTACGCGCTGACGCGCTGAGCGGGTGGTGCGCAGTCGCCTTTCGGGCCCGTTCTGATTGAAAGCGGGCAGTCAGGGGCAGAACTCCAAAGCAGGCACGGCGCAGTAATAGCTCCAACGGAGAACGGCACACGGCGCGGGGAGGAGAACCGATGCGAGGGTGGCCAGGACGCCGGCGGGCGCAGGCAGCACTGCGCGACGAGACCAAGCGGGTACATGACGCTCACGCCGGCGACTACGAGGGTGCGATGGAGGTCGTCCGGCAGTCGCTTGCTGACCTCGACGCCGCGCGAGCGCATCGCGACGAGCTCGTCGTACCCACAGTCCTGAGGGCTGCTCACGAGCGCATTGACGATGCCTTGGCCCGCGCCGCCGCCGCGGCGACAGCTGTCTACCAAGCCCTGTTCGAGGCGGCCGGAGGCACCTACCACGCTGAGTCAGACCCCGACGTCGCGTTGTGGAAGCGGCACATGAACACCGCGCTCACGCTGCGGTCCCAGCACCAGTTGTCGCAGCTTGACGACGAGGGTGCGTTGCTCGGGATGCCGCTCGCTCGCGCTGGCGCCCACCCGCGAACCCGCGCGGCGTTCGGCCCGCACCAGGCCGGAGTGGATTTCGACGTCCACCTCGACGCATCCACGTCCGCCTGACAGCGGTCCTCACACAGGCAGGAAATCGGACAGTGTGTCGCTTGACGAGTTTTCTGGGCGATAAGAGTATTTCAATGCGACTATGTCGTGGAGTACCCGTAACCGCTCACGAACCCCGTATAAGCGAGACTCAGTTGTCGGAGCTGCCGTGACCGCTGGCACACATCACGACACCGAACGGCTTCATGACGAGCCAGTCGCACCGGCCGCCCTGAGCCGTTCGGGGATTCCCGGCTGGCCGCGCTCCTGAACGCGATCGCAGCAGTCGTCGCCGAGACCGATACCGGCACCCTGCTGCGGATGGTCGTCACGGCCGGCGCCGCGCTTGTCGACGCCGACTACGGAGCGTTCGCGATCCTTGGCGCCCACGGCGACGTGGTCGATCTGGTCGCCCACGGCGACGGTTTCGACGACGACCAGCGGTTGGGGCTGCTCCCGGAACGGTCAGGACTGCTCGCGAAGCTGATCAGCGCGAGTGGCGTCACCCGCCTTGACGACGTCGCGCTGCACGCGGCGACGGCTGACTTCTCTCCCCGCCACCCACGCATGGGTGCGTTGCTCGGCATGCCCATCACCACGCGCGGCGCGGTGATCGGCGTGCTCTACGTGACTCGCGCCGCCGGCCGGCCGAGCTTCACCGGCGCCGATGAGGCACAACTGCACGCTCTCGGCGTCCAGGCGGGGATTGCCCTCGCGAACGCCAGTGCCTTCGAGGTCGGCCGCCGCCGCGAGGACTGGTTGGAGACCCTGACGGCTGTCGCGACCGGGCTGTCGGCAGGTCGTGATCTCTCCGACGTCCTGCCGAGGGTCATCGGGCAGGCCCGCGCGATCGTCGATGCCGATTTCGCGGCGCTTGCGTTGCCGAGCGACGACCCGGGCGTTCTCACCGTCCAGTACGGCGACGGAATCGATGCTGCCCATCTGATGGGCTCCCGGTTGCCGGTCGAGACCTCGCTGACGGGCAAGGTGTTGAAGACCGGGAAGATGATCGAAGTCGTCGATTTGCGCAGTGATTCGCGGGTTGCCGCGAGCCACGAGGGCCGGTACCTGTTCGGCCCCGCGTTGTTCATCCCGGTCGGGCCGCCGTCCGCGGTTCGCGGCGTGCTGGTCGCATTCAATCGGTCGGGCCGGTCAGCCTTTGATCGCCAATCGGTCATGATGCTCAACGCGTTTGCGGCTCAGGTCGCTGTATCGCTCGAGCTCGCCGAGCACCGTCGCGACGACACCCGGTTGGCGTTGGCTGAGGATCGCGAACGCATCGCGCGCGACTTGCACGACGTCGTGATCCAACGCCTCTTCGCGATCGGTCTCACCCTCGAAGGTGCGAGCCGTTCCATCATCGAGCCGGACGCCGGTCAGCAAGTGGTACGTGCGGTCGACGAACTCGATCAGACCATCAAGGAGATCCGCACCACCATCTTCGGGCTCCAGGCATCTGCCGGTGCCGATGACCCGAGCTTGCGGGCGCGCATCGTTGCTGTGGTCGAACAATCGCTGCATGCATTGGGTTTTGTGCCCTCGTTGCGCTTCGACGGGCTCATCGACACCACGGTGCCCGACCGCATTTCCGACCAAGTGGTCGCGGTGCTGCGGGAGGCGTTGTCGAATGCCGCGCGCCACGCGCGGGCCACTCATGTCGAGGTGATTCTCGCGGTGAATCGTGACCAGGTCACGCTGATCGTGGACGACGATGGCGTGGGTATCACCGATACCGGACGTCGCAGCGGGCTACGCAATATGGAGGTCCGTGCGAAGGCGAGCGGCGGCAGCCTGCAGCTCACCAACCGCGAGCCTTCGGGCACCCACATCGAATGGCGCGTTCCACTGAACCGGCGGGTCCTGCCGCGTTAGTGCATGTCCTCGCGCGCGTGAACCCTGCTAACCATCACGGCGGCCTGCGTACGTCGCTGCATGCCGAGCTTTCCGAGCAAGCTGGACACGTAGTTCTTGACCGTCTTCTCGGCGAGGAAGAGTCGCTCGCCGATCTGCCGGTTCGTCAGCCCCTCGCCGATGAGGTCGAGGATGCGTCGTTCCTGCTCGGTCAGCGCAGAAAGCGGATCCTCGGCCCTGGTGCCAGTGCGCAACCGCTCCATGACTTGTGCGGTCGTCCCGGCGTCGAGCATCGACTGACCGCTCGCAACAGTGCGGATCGCGTTCACCAGATCGCCGCCGCGAATCTGCTTGAGGACGTAGCCGGAGGCGCCGGCCATGATGGCCTCGAACAGCGCCTCATCGTCGGCGAACGAGGTGAGCATCAGACACACGAGCTCGGGCATTTGCGATCGCAGTTCGCGGCACACGGTTACCCCGTCACCGTCAGGCAGTCGGACGTCGAGCACTGCGACGTCCGGTCGCAGTGACGGCACAGCCGCGAGCGCCTCAGCGGCGGTCGAGGCTTCACCAATCACCGTGAGGTCGGGTGCGGTCTCGACCATGTCACGCACCCCGCGCCGCACAACCTCGTGGTCATCGAGCAGGAAGACGGTGATCTGCCCATTCAGTTGCGTGTCGTCGGCTTGCTGGCTCATTCGACTTCCCCAAGTCCGGCGCCCCGCTTGCGCCACTAATAGGACACCCTACGAGGTTTGAGTGCTTTGCGCCGTCTGATGGGCAAATTCGTTCGGGTCTCAGATGACTGCCCACTGCCGAAGTGTTCGCAGTAGCCCGGCGCTCAACTGACGGTTCGCGACGTCCGCGAGTGGCACCCACTCGACGTCCACCGCATCATCACCTGCGACCGCATCATCACCTGCGACCGCATCATCACCTGCGACCGCATCATCCCTGCACCGCATCATCACCTGCGACCGCATCGTCACGTGACACCCCATTACCCTCATTTGCGCCATTGCCAACGAGCCTGACCCGAAAATCCTGAATTCGGTAGGTAACTCCGTTCGGACCCGGCCGCAGCACTTCGCCGACTAACTCGCCGACCGTGACTGCTAGTCCGGTTTCCTCGGCCATCTCACGGACCAGTGCCTCGCGCGCGGTCTCACCGGGTTCGACTCGACCGCCCGGCAACGACCAACGGCCGCGTGATGGTGCGTGGCCGCGCCGGATCAGCAGCAGTGCGCCGTCGCGCACCGCGATCGCACCGACCGCAGCGATCTCAGGCATCGCGCAAGCCTAACGACGGCCCGTGGATGCATTAGTCCATATGGAGCAATTTGTCCTTGATATGTAGGGATCCCTTGACGACGCACGCTACGGCGGGCCACGGTCGACCTACGCAGGAGTCGACTGAGGTGGAGGCTCGCAGGTATGAAAGACGAGCCGACCTGCCCTCGTTGCGGCGGCGCAGTCCATCCGCCCGGGATCTGGACGAGCGACTGGAGTTGCGTCGAGCACGGCCCGGTGCACCCGCTGCAGCCGGCCGCGAAACAACCCGGGCCGGAGTGCCTCGAGCACGTGCGAGCACATGCGAAGGTCCCGTTGTGGATGCCTTCTCCGCTGCCTACCGGTTGGGTCATCACGGGTTACACCCACGCCGGAGACGAGCGCACCGGCGCAGTCGCCACCCTGGTTGGCTGTTCCGGCCCGGCACCGCTTGGTGGCGCGGCTGATCTGGTGCTCGTCGCCGAGTCGCCCGGCGTCGGACTCGGCGCCTGGTTGGCTGGCCTGCCTGGTCCTGATCCGGGCGACGGCTTCGATGACGGCCCCGCACACGCGAAGCTCGATGCGGCCGGCCATCCAACAGCGATGTGGAACGTCGACGTCGGTCCCGACAACGCCGTCTACGTCGGGGAGGCCAAAGGGGCCTGGATCTGGGCCATCCTCTGGCCATCGGCCGCCGGCGTCCTGCTCCTGGAAAATCTCGGTCTTGAAGACCTGGTCGAACGCACAGAGGTCAGCCCCGGGCACCTCGGTCTCGACCTTCCGCACGGGGCATTGATGCCCAGGCTCGCCGGGCTCACGGCCGCTGCGGGTGGGCCGCGCCGATAGCCTGAGGCCGGCTGGTCGCCCGGCCATCCGACGTCGACGATGAGGACGGCGCGAGCCCGCATGCGGATCGACCTCCACGTGCACAGCAACGCCTCCGACGGCACTGACCCCCCAGGCGAGCTCGTCCGCAAGGCATGGGCACTGGCCCTCGACGGCGCGCCTCTCGACGGCATCGCACTGACCGATCACGATACGACCGCTGGCTATCACGAGGCGGCGGCCGCGTTGGAGACGCTCGCCGGGCCCCCGGAGCGTGCGTTTGTCGTCGTCCCGGGAGCCGAGATTTCGTGCATCCTCGGCGACGTCAGCCTGCACCTGCTCGGCTACTTGTTCGACCCGGCGGCCCCTCCGTTTGCCGCTGAGTTGGAGCTGTTGCGCACCGATCGCGTTAGGCGCGCGAAGGCGATGGTCGACAAGCTGGTCGAGCTCGGCGCTCCCGTCACTTGGCCGGAGGTGAGTGCTATCGCAGGCGACGGTGCGGTCGGCCGCCCGCACATCGCGCAGGCGTTGGTGAACGCGGGAGTCGTTGCCGACATCCCTGCTGCCTTCGTGCCTGACTGGATTGCCAATGATGGGCGGGCGTACGTAGAGAAGTACTCGTTGGCGCCGGCGCGCGCGATCGCTTTGGTGCGGGACGCCGGGGGAGTGACGGTGTTCGCGCACCCTGCAGCGTCGTCGCGCGGCGATGTCGTCGACGAGGACGCGATCGCGACGTTCGCGGCAGCTGGTCTCGACGGGTTGGAGGTTGACCACCCCGATCACGACGAGCCGACCCGGGAGCGGCTGCGAGCAATCGCTGCCGACCTCGGTTTGCTGGTCACCGGCAGCAGTGACTACCACGGCTCGGTGAAGGCGATCCAGATCGGCGCGAACATCACCGATCCAGAGGTCTTCGACGCACTCGTGCACCGTGCGCAGGGCAAGGTGTTGCACCGATGAGTGGGTGGTTCGACGCGCGCTTCTTCGGCGAAGTTTTCGTGACGCTGCTCGTCATCATGGACCCGCCAGGATCGGTGCCGGTGTTCTTGTCACTGACCGGCTCGTATGCCCGCAAGGCGCGTAACCGAAGTGCTGACCTCGCGGTCCTCACCGCGCTCACCGTCATCGTGGTCTTCGCGTTGTTCGGGCAGCAGGTGCTGCAATACCTGCACGTGACGCTCGCCGCGCTGCAAGTCTCCGGCGGTTTGCTCCTCCTGCTCGTCGCCCTCGAGTTGCTGATGGGTTGGGGCAATGAGCGATCGCCCAAGGACGACGTGAACGTGTCGATGGTGCCGCTCGGAACGCCGTTGTTGGCAGGCCCCGGTGCCATCGCGGCGACGATCGTGTTCGCGAAGTCGGTGCACCACGAACAAGAAGCGCTCGCTCTCGCGGCCGGCATCGTCGCAGTTCACCTTGTGTTGTGGTTGACGTTGCGGTTCTCGACGGTCATCTTGCGGGTCCTCGGTCGCAGCGGAGTGACGCTGGTCACGCGGATCGCCGGCCTATTGCTCTCGGCAATCGCGGTCCAGCTCGCCGCCGACGGCATTGCGAAGTTCGTTGCCGCGAACTAAGACACCCAGCGGCAGGTCACCGAGCGGTAGCAAGCCACCCAATGGCGGCCGCCGCGCGAGTGATGAGAGCTTCCCGGTAGACACCGCGATCGCGACATTGGTGCGCGACGGTTCGCGGCGCAATGCCTGGACACTCTTGCTCGATGGCGTCGAGACCTCGCACGTCGATCTGGACGACCCGACCTCACTGGAGTTCGAGTACGTGCGGTGGCTCGGTGACGTTGTTGACTGTGTGGCGCCCGAGGGGGGTCGCGTCGACACTGTGCATCTCGGCGGCGGTGCTCTGACGCTCGCCCGATACGTCATGGCGACCCGACCAGAGTCGACACAAATCGTGTTCGAGATCGACGGCGCGCTTGTCGATCTCGTTCGGTTGCGGCTGCCGTGGCACCGCAACCGAAGGCTGCGCATCAGGGTCGGCGATGCCCGCGCCGGACTCGAGGCGATCGCCGATGCGTCGTGCGACCTCGTCGTCCGCGATGCATTTCGCGACGCCGTGGTGCCGGTGAACTTGCGCACCGTCGAGTGCGCGATACGCGTGAAGAAAATCCTTCGCCCAGGCGGCGTCTACGTCATGAACGTCGCGGATCGTGCGCCTTTTGCGACGACCGGCGTTGAGCTGGCAACGCTGGCCGAGGCTTTCAGCGACGTGGCGGTGATCTCAGAGCCGGGAGTCCTTCGGGGCCGTCGGCACGGGAACCTCATCATCGTGGCGGCGAACGAGCCGCTTCCGGTTAGCGCCCTCGCACGTAGGGTCGCCGACGGCGGCGTTCAGGGCAGGGTGCGGGATAGGGGCCAGTCGATGGAAATCGCGCGCGGACATCACCCACTGCGTGACGCCGACGTCACTGGTACTGAGTTCGGTAGTGCTTAGCTTCAATAGTTGCGCGGTCAGTATGTGAAACGCGAGACCAGCGTCTTGAGCTCGTCGGCAACCTTGCTCAGTTCGTCGGTCGTGACCCGCGCTGAGGCGACACTCGTCAACGTCGTCGAAGAGGCGCTCGCAACGCCGGCAATCGATCTGGCGATCTCGGCGCTGCCCGTGGCCACCTCGGTAAATCCGCGGCCCATCTCACTCGTCGTCGCCGACTGTTCCTCCACGGCGGACGCGATTGTCACCTGGTAGTCGCTGATCTGACTGATGACGACCCGAATCGCTTCGATGGCCGCAATCGCGTCGCGCGAATCGTTACGTACCGACTCGATGCGGCGAGAGATGTCGTCGGTAGCCCGCGCGGTTTCCTGCGCGAGATCCTTCACCTCGTCGGCGACTACTGCGAATCCCTTGCCGGCTTCGCCGGCTCGTGCCGCTTCGATCGTGGCGTTAAGCGCGAGCAGGTTCGTCTGCTGCGCAATCTCGGTGATGAGCTTGACGACGCTGCCGATGTCGAGCGACGACTCGCCGAGCCTCGAGATAGCTGCATTGGTCGTGTCGGCCATGGTCACTGCGTCGATGGCGACACCGGCCGCGCGGTGCGCGTTGTGCGCAATCTCGCGGATTGACGATCCCATTTCCTCGGCGGCGCCGGCGACGCTGGCCACATTGCTGCTGACCTGCTCGGCTGCGCTCGAAGCGCTCTCGGCTCGACGGGTCGCGTCGTGCGCCGACGAGGCGATTTGTTCAGACGTTGCGGACAGGCTCGCCGCGGACGTGGCAAGACCGGCCGCGGTCCCCGCGACCTTGCCGACGAGTGACTGCATGCCGGTGACGAAGCGATCGAACTCACCGGCCAGGCTGCCGATCTCGTCGTCACGATGAAAAGCGAGTCGCCGGGTCAGGTCACCGTCGCCGTCTGCGATGTCGGCCATCCGGCCCCGCAGTACCTCAAGTGGGCGCAGGACGTCGTGACGCAGCCACAGGCCGAGGGCAACCAGAACGAGGAGCAATCCGACGAGCAGGCAGACCGTCGCTGCGATCATGTCGTTGTGCGCCGCGTTGACCGCGCTCGTAGTGACCTCGCCGGCCCGCATGTGGTGCAGTGCGTCGTCCGCCTTCGACAACGCAATAAGGCTCACTGCACTGACTGTGACGAAGCCGCCCACCGCAGTCGCAGCGGCCTTGTGCACGAGCTTCATCAGTGCCTCCAGGTCACGCGCACCCGCCAGGTCGGAGCGCCTTCGTGGTCCTTCGGCACGAGGCGGGCCGAAGCTGAGCGCTGGAACCACGATCGGCGCGCCGGGCTCACGAACGAGGTTCTGTCGTCCCTGCCAGGCACGATGGCAGGCATGAGTGCGCAACCGGTCATGCCCGTTCGTCCGCCCGAGCAGCTCGGGCTGGCCGGGATGCAGTCGATACCAGGCAAACTCTTCGCGTGTACCCCTTCCCGCCTCACCTCATGGGTCGACTGCCCGCGCCGCTACCGGCTGACCTACCTCGACCGCCCGCGTCCGCCGGCCGGGCCTGCCTGGGCGCACAACAGCTTGGGTGCGGGTGTCCACAATGCGCTCGCCGGGTGGTGGCGGCTGCCGCGCGCGAACCGCACCCCCGATGCGGCAGGGCAGTTGCTCGACGCCGGGTGGTCAGCCGAGGGATTTCGCGATCCGGCTCAGTCCGGCGCTTGGCTAGCGCGCGGGCGCGCGCTGGTGCGGCGCTATGTATCCGCCCTCGACCCCAGCCGCGATCCGCTTGGCGTCGAGCGCACGATCGCCGCGCGGACGCCGCGGCTGGCGCTGTCTGGTCGCGTCGACCGGCTCGATGACCGCGACGGCGAGCTTGTCATCGTCGACTACAAGACCGGCCGCCGGCCACTGACGGTTGACGACACCCGCGGCTCGATGGCGCTCGCCCTCTATGCGGTTGCGGCTGCCGCGACGATGCGTCGACGCTGCGTTCGGGTCGAGTTGCATCACGTGCCCACGGGCGAAGTTCACGCCTACGAGCACACCGACGAGTCGCTGCAACGCCAGCTACGGCGGGCAGAACAGATCGCCGACGAGGCCGAGGCCGCCACGGCTGCGTTCAAAGCTGACCCCGCTGCGGACATGTTCGCGCCGCGCCCGGGCTCGCAATGTGGCTGGTGCGACATGCGGGCGCACTGCCCCGAGGGCGCAGCCGCGGCCCCTGCCCAATTGCCCTGGGCGGGTTTGGGGGAGATCTGAGGCTCAGTTGTGCCCCAGAAGCGCCGATGCACTGACCGTCGGGCCACTCGTGGGCAAAGGAGCGTTGATGGACGAGTTCGACGAGATCGTGCGCGAGTTCCTCGTGGAGAGCTACGAGAACCTCGATCAGCTCGACCGTGACCTTGTGGCGCTCGAGCAGGAACCCGATGCCCATCCGCTGCTTCAGAGCATCTTCCGCACGATTCACACGATCAAGGGCACCAGTGGGTTCCTGGCGTTTGGCAAGCTTGAGGTCCTGACGCACGCGGGCGAGGGGCTGCTCGCGCGCCTTCGCGACGGCGGCTTGCGATTGACCCAGGAGCGAACAACCGGCCTGCTCGAACTCGTTGACGCGGTCCGCAGCATCCTGGCGTCAATCGAGGCGACCGGCGTTGAAAACGACCGTGACTACACCGGCCTGGTCGCGCGGCTGACTGCCCTGCAGACCTCCGCGCCCGAGACAGAATTGGCTAGCGCTACCGCCACCGCAGCCACCCGCACGCGCTCGACGAGAGCGCGCGCTCAGGCGCAGGCGTCGAGCGCACCGGGACCGAGTTCCGCGGCGTCGAGTCCCGAGACAGCTCACGCTGGGCCGAGTTCCGAGCCAGCTGCCGCTGGGTCGACCACAGCCAAATCGTCGGCCCGGCCACGGCGCAGGGCGAGCGATCGCCAGGCGCCGGCGGCGACTCCCTCGACCACCGAGGCGTCAGACCAACCGGCGGCCCAGGTCGCCAAGCACGATGTCAAGGCGGCGCGTGCCGCTCGCAAGGCGAGCACAAGTGAGCCGGCCGCGGCCGCGAGCCCGCCTCAGAACGTCCCGCTGCTCGGTGAATTGCTGCAGCAGCAGGCCGACATCAACCCTGAGGACGTAGCGGTCGCGATGCTCGAGCAGCAGCTTGGCGACGAGCGCCCGCTCGGCGAGATCCTGGTCGACCACGGGCAAGCGACGCCCGAACAAGTGCGCGAAGCTCTCGCACTTCAGGCCGCCGCACAGTCTGATGCACGCGTCGGCGGATCGGTCAGCGAGTCGACGCTTCGGGTCGACGTCAACTTGCTTGACACCCTTATGCGGCTCGTCGGCGAATTCGTGCTGACGCGCAACCAGATCGTCGCGACTGCGGCAGCTCGTGCCGATACCGGTATGCAGCGCTCGTCACAGCGTTTGAATCTGTTGGTCAGCGAGCTCCAAGCCGGGGTCATGAAGACCCGGATGCAGCCGATCGACAATGTCTGGAACAAGCTGCCGCGGCTCGTGCGCGACGTGTCCGTCGCGTGCGGTCGCGAGGTCCGGCTCGTTCTCGAGGGTCGCGACACCGAGCTCGACAAGACGATCCTCGAGGCCATCAAGGATCCGCTGACCCACGTCGTCCGCAATGCCATCGACCACGGGATCGAATCTCCCGAGGTCAGAGTCGCCGCGGGCAAACCGGCCGAGGGCACGTTGACCATGCGCGCTTTCCATGAGGGCGGCCAGGTCAACATCGAAATCAGCGACGACGGCGCGGGTATCGATCCGGCGCGGATCGCGACTAAGGCGATCGAGCGCGGGCTTGCGACAGTTGAGCAGCTGCGCGAAATGCCATCGCGCGAGATCGTCAATCTCATCTTCGTGCCCGGTTTCTCCACCGCCACCAAGGTAACCAACGTCTCTGGTCGAGGCGTCGGCATGGACGTCGTCCGCACCAACGTCGAGAAGATCGGCGGCACCGTCGACATCTCGAGTGACCCGGGCCTCGGCACCACGTTGAAGATCAAGATTCCGTTGACATTGGCGATCATTCCGGCGCTGACTGTTGAATGTGCCGGCGAGCGCTACGCGGTTCCGCAGGTCAGCCTCGACGAGTTGTTGTGTCTCGAAGGAGAGCAAGCCAGAGCCGGCGTCGAGTACCTGTCGGGCGCACCGGTCTTCCGTTTGCGCGGCACGCTTATCCCTCTCGTATGGCTCGATCACGTTCTCGATCTGACAGCTGCGCCGCACGTCGATGAGTCCGTCTACATCCTGGTGCTGCAGGCCGACGGGCGTCGATTCGGTCTCGTTGTCGACCGCGTCCTGAACACCGAAGAAATCGTCGTCAAGCCGTTGTCACGTCAGCTCAAGGGCATCGGCACTTACGCCGGCGCGACGATCCTTGGCGACGGACGGGTCGCGCTCATCCTCGACGTTCGGGCATTGGCACGTCGTGCGCACGTCGTGCGCGAGAGCGACTCCGCCATGGATCGCGATCGGCAACTGGCCGACGCACCTGTCATCGAGGGCCCCGAACCATTGCTCGTGGTCGCGGTCGGCGATCGCCGGCTCGGCGTCCCGCTCTCAATGGTGACCAGGCTCGAAGAAATCTCACTCGACCGCGTCGAGCACGTCGGTCAGCGCGAGGTCGTGCAGTACCGTGGCCAGCTGCTGCCGCTCGGGCGGCTGTCGACCATGCTCGGCGAGCAAGCGCTAGCCGATACAGGTGCGCAGCTGAAGGTGATCGTCTACACCCAAGGTCGGCGCAGTGTGGGCCTGGTTGTCGACGCGGTTGTCGATATCGCAACCGAGGCTCCAGCGTCTCGCGGAGACGTTGAAGCGTTCGGCGTTTCCGGGGTTGTTGTCGTCCAGGACTTGGTGACCGAACTCCTCGACATGGAGCAAGCAATCATGGCGACCGACCCACGCTTCTTCGACGCGGTGGCGGCAGCCGGCGCTGCGGACGTTTCGCCGTACGAGGACTACGCGCAAGACACCTACGTTGGCTTGGGGTCCTGATATGGAAATGCGGCAGTTCGCGACCTTCACCATTGATGCGTTGCTATTCGGCGTAGAGGTCCACAAGGTGCAAGAAGTCATCCGTTACCAGGAAATGACGGCAGTTCCGCTCGCCGGGCACGGCGCGGCAGGGCTGATCAATCTGCGCGGTGAAGTCGTGACCGCAGTCGACTTACGCACGCGCCTCGGATTGCCACCGCGCGCCGCCGACGTCCTGCCTATGAACGTCGTGGTGCGGGTCGACGACGAGCCAGTGAGCCTGCTTGTCGACGCGATTGGCGACGTCGCCTACGTGTCATCGGAACAGTTCGAGGAGCCGCCGGAGACGATGACGGGCCCTGGCGCGACGTTGGTCACGGGCGCCTACAAGCTAGAGGGCGCGCTGCTCCTGGTGCTCGACGTCGCGCGGGCGGCCGATATCGGCCTCGCCGTCTGACGCAGCAGGTCGCCGTATGCCGCCAGGGTTTCGCCCGGTCGGCCGTCTCGCGCGGACCCTAGTTAGTGGCACCATCGTTACCTGAGCTGCGGGGGGCAGGTCACCGCGACCCACGTCACGGTGACGTTGTACCTCGGGCCGCGGATTTTCGATGGTTCCGGAGGACTTCGGTGTACTCGCTCGTGAACGCGCCGACGGTCGGCTTCGATCTGGCCCGCCTGCCGACTGGCGCTGCGGTCGCGACCGTCCTGCTCGAGGCGCTGGCTCTTCAGGGCACCGTCGGTGAGCCGGCGCTCGATTTGTCCGGCTTCGATGCTTTGCAGGTCACCGATCCGCAACGCGCTTCGGCGTGGCTCGAAGTATCGGCATTGACCCCGCCGCGACGCCTTGACGACGCTTTGTCGGCCGTTGGCCAGCTTCTCGACGAAGCCGCGAACGCGATGGACGGCACCGAGTCGACGCGCGAACTGGAACCGGTTCTGCGAGACCTGACGACGGCATCGTTCGGCAGCCTCGACGACCTCTTGCGGATGCTCCGCCACGACATCCTTGACGAGAGTCCGACACACGTGGTGGCACTCGGCAGCGATGCCCTGGCGGCCGCATACGGCGGCCAGCGGCTTCCCGAGGACGTGCGTCGCTTGCTGCGGACGCCGTGGATCGCCGCCGCTCGCCGGCTGCCGCCGATCCCGGCGGACCTCGGTCCGTTCGGCGCCGATCTGCACACGATTTTGGCCCGCATCGCGACGCTGTCCAAGGACGAGGTTGGCGTGCTCGTCGAGGCGACCGGTTCGGTCGAGGCGGAGTGGAGCAGCCGCATGCACGCGGCCACCTGGGCCAGTTACCTTGCCGGGAGATTGCGCCCGGCCGCCGCTGCTCAGTTCCAGGCGGTGCGGGCGTTGCGGATCGCCGGCGTCGATGCGGCCACTGCGGCGCGCGGCGTGTGGAACTCGGTCAGCGGCTGCCTGCAGGCGGTCGGCGTGCACGACCTGCTCGACGAGGTGACGTACGGCGTGTTGGTGGCGCCCTGGGAAACGGCAGTGGGGATTCTCGGCTGACCGAAGCGAAGCCTCGGAGATACGGGTGACGGAGTCACCTACGGAGATAGGGCTGAGCGAAGCGAAGCCCCGGAAATACAGCTGACGCCCTTCGACACAGCTGTACGCGCCGCCTCAGTCGGAGCGCGGTCCTGCCGATGGGTTAGTGCCGGGTCGTAACAGCGACCGGCGCCCCAGGGGTCGGGAGGTTGCAGTGGCCAGCATCGGCGTGCTCGTCGTCGATGACTCCGTGGTCATTCGCCGCATCATCTCGAGCGTGCTGGACGACGATCCCGACATCACCGTCGTCGGCACCGCCGCAAACGGGCGGATCGCCCTCGACAAGCTCGACGCGCTGCGTCCTGACATCGTGATTCTCGACGTTGAGATGCCGGTCATGGACGGCCTCGCGACGTTGCGCGAGCTGCGGCGCACACATCCGACGCTGCCAGTGCTCATGTTCAGCACCGTCACCGAGCGCGGCGCGATGGCCACCCTCGATGCTCTCGCCGCCGGCGCCACTGACTACGTGACGAAGCCGACCCACGCGGCCAGCGCGACTGCCTCAGTCGATCGCGTGCGAGCCGAGCTGATCCCGAAGATCAAGGGTCTGGTCGGGGCGGCCCGCACCCGTGCCGTCTTTGCCAACCGCCCGCTGCCGAAGCCGCCGACGCCAGCGGGTTCGGCGGTTCGGCAGGACCGCGTCGACGTCATCGTGATCGGTGCCTCGACCGGCGGTCCTGACGCGCTCAGCTCGATCGTCGCTGGACTGCGAAGCACGCTCAGCGTCCCGATTCTCGTGGTTCAGCACATGCCGCCGCTGTTCACCAGACTGTTCGCTGCGCGGCTCGACCGCAGCTCCGACTTGCACGTGGTCGAAGCCGTCGACGGTCAACTGGTCGAGCCCGGCCACATCATCGTTGCGCCCGGTGACCAGCACCTGACAGTTCGGCGGCAGGGCACCGATGTTCGCGTGCGCCTGACCAATGACCCGCCCGAAAATTACTGCCGGCCTTCGGTCGACGTGCTGTTCCGTTCAGCTGCCGCGTTGTACGGGTCAGGCGTCGTTGCGTGCGTGCTTACGGGCATGGGTCGGGACGGTGCCCAGGGGGCGCAGCGGGTGCGCGCCGCCGGCGGTCGAATCATCGTGCAAGACGAAGCGAGTTCGGTCGTATGGGGCATGCCCGGCGCGGTAGTGGCGGCAGGCGTCGCCACCGACGTCGTCCCGTTGCGGCAGATCGCCGACCGGCTGCAAAGCGCGCTCGGCAACCGGCACATCGCACGTCCAGTCCTGCCGGCGTCACCGCCCCGCGCCGTTGCTCTCGGGGGCACCCCGTGACCATCAGTGCGAGCGCCTTCACGTTCGTCAGTGAACTCGTCAAGCGACAGGCTGCGATCGTCATTGGCCCTGGCAAGGAGTACCTCGTTGAGAGCAGGCTGCTGCCGCTCGCTCGCGACGCCGGCCTCGACAATGTCGGGGCGTTGATCGCGCGGCTGCAAGGCAGTCACGACGACGTGCTGCGCCGGCAGATCGTCGAGGCGATGACAACGAACGAAACGTCGTTCTTCCGCGACCGGGATCCGTTCAATGCGCTCTCCCAGGCAATCGTGCCCGAACTGTGCAAGGTGCGTCGCACCAGCCATCGCCTGACCGTGTGGTCGGCGGCATGTTCTACCGGTCAGGAGCCATACAGCATTGCGATGACGCTGCTGGACCATCCCTTGATCACCAGCGACTGGCAAGTTGACGTGCTGGCGTCCGACATCAACGGCGACGTTCTCGAGCGAGCGCGCCGCGCCAGGTATTCGCAGCTCGAGGTGAACCGAGGACTACCGGTATCCCTGCTCGTTCGACACTTCGAACGGGCCGAGACCGACTGGCGGGTCATCGCGGCAGTCCGCAAGCTGGTCCGGTTCTCCCAGCTGAACCTGGCGGAGCCATTCGAGGTACATCAGATGGACGTCGTGTTCCTCCGCAATGTCCTCATCTATTTCGATCCAGCCACCAAGGTCGAGGTGCTACGCCGAATCAGGGCGATCCTGCGGCCCGACGGCTTCCTCTTCCTCGGCGGCGCCGAGACAACCCTCGGCCTTGACGACGGCTTCGAGCGCGTCGCGGTCGGGTCCACGATCGCGTACCGCCCGAAGGGCGCCGGGCCGCTCGAGCTCCCGCGTCGCCTTGCCCCCGCGGTTGCCGGCGTCGGCTTGTCAGGGACGGTTCCCGTCGGCGTCCGGCCTCGTCCTGTTGCAGGGTCCTGGGGGTTGGGGCAGCCGACACCCCCGCCGCAACCCGCCAACCGCTCAATTAATTGGCCGACAGGCCGATGAAGGTGTGAGTACTTGCGAGGCGAATGCCGCAACAGCAACCGCCTAGATGGACCGATTAGAAGCTGAGCAAGACGAAGACCGTCCCCGTGAGGGTCCGGATCGTCCGATTCGAACGATGGAAGGTGCACGCCCGATGTTGGCCATGGTGATCGACGACTCGAGTGCGATGCGGTTGATCCTTGGCCGGATCATGCGGTCGCTTGGGTTTGACGTTGTCGACGCGCCCAACGGTGCTGAAGCCATCGCTCGATTGCAGAGCGGCGTCCTGCCGGACATCGCCCTTGTCGACTGGAACATGCCGGTCATGGACGGACTTGCATTCGTGAACGCGGTCCGTCGCGAAGAGAAGTGGCGCCAGATCACGCTCATGATGGTGACAACGGAAAGCGAGCAGTCGCAGATCGTCCGCGCACTCGCCGCAGGCGCGCACGAATACGTCATCAAGCCGTTCACTCCTGATGCGATCGCCGACAAGCTCGCGCTTCTCGGCGTCCTCGCCTACTAACGCGCAGCCCAGAACGGGCCGGACTACACATGAGCGAGAGGCAAAGGCCGTGACCTACATTCCCAGTGCGGATGACCTCGAGGTCATCACGCGTGAGGTCTGGACGTCGTTCCTTGACGGTGACCCGTCGGGTCTGATCGCCGAGAGCGGCGACATGCCCGCTGACAAGATCACCGGCTGCGTCTACCTGTCCGGTGCCTATACCGGCTCGATCATGCTGCAGTGCTCACCGCCGGCAGCGCGCGATGCCGCCGCGGCGTTGTACTCCATCGCTCCGGCGTCCGTGACGCAGACCGAAGTAGTCGACGCGCTGGGTGAAATCGCGAACATGGTCGGTGGCAACGTCAAGAGCATGCTGCCCGGCCCGTCGACCTTGTCGCTGCCGTCGGTGGTCCAGGGTCAGCTGTCCGTACCTGGCACTCGGATGGTTCGCGAAGTTCAGCTTTCTTGGCGTGCACAGCCGCTCTTCGTGAGCCTGTGGCAGCAGGCATCGTAGGTTCCGATGCGAATCCTGATCGTCGACGACAGCAGAGCCATGCGCATGATCGTGGCGCGAACGTTGCGCATGGCCGGCTACGACGAGCACGAACTCATCGAGGCTGTTGACGGGCTGCACGCCCTCGAGGTCGTCGCGCAGGAACCACCCGATGTCGTGCTGTGTGACTGGAACATGCCGCAGATGTCCGGGCTCGAGCTGCTTACTGCGCTGCGATCCGCGGGCTGGCGCATTCCATTCGGCTTCGTGACCTCGGAGGCTTCGCCTCAGATGAGGGCCGCGGCTCTCGAAGCCGGGGCGATGTTCTTGGTCGCGAAGCCCTTCACGCCCGAAGACTTCCAAGACGTGCTCGACCCGGTGCTCGCCTAACGCTTTCGGGCGCGGGCGCGCTGAAGTCCAGCGCTCGCAAGAACGAGCGCTGGACTTCAATGCTTGCCCGTTACGACGTGGCTTTGGTCAGGTCGTAGAGCGTGACGCCGCCGATCGTCGTTGCGGTGTAGTGACTGCTCACCCAGGACGAGATTTCGGACGACGCGTTGCTGCCGCCGTTCGGGGTGCCGACACTGCCTGCGATGAAGTAGTGAATCTTGCCCGCCGTGACGAGCTTCTCGAACTGCGCCAACGTGGGGGCCGGGTCGCTGCCGTTGAAGCCGCCGATCGCCATGACCGGATCGCCCGTTGCGAGCTGATATCCCGACGCATCGTTGGATCCGATGGCCGCCGCAACCCACGTGTACGAACTCGCGTTCGCCTTCAATGCTGCGGTCAGTGCTGCGCTCGGAGTGCTGCTTCCGAGAAGCCCGCCCTGTCCGCGACCGCCGCCGAATCCGCCAGGGCGGGTCGTACCTGTGTTGCCCGTCGTCCCGGTGGGCGGCGTGAGGTTGCCCGTACCGGTGGGCGGTGTGCCGAACCCACCGATGCGTTGCCCCCCGGTGGTGCCGCCGAGTTGGCCGCCACGACCACCACCGAATCCACCGCCGCCGAAACCGCCTGGGCCACCTTGGCCTGACGACGGCCCCGCTGTCGGTATCGAGCCGGTGTGCGATGTGCTCGCGGTGTCGAGAGCAAACGCGACCGGCGCGCCCACTGCTGTGAGCACTCCGCCCGCAGCGATGGCGACCGCGATGCCGCGCTTCATGTGTCCGACGAACAGCACAGACAGCGCGACAGCGATACCAACAACGACGATCGTCGGACGCAACCAAGATTCGAAGCTCGACGTCCGGCCGAGAAGCACGTGCGCCCACCACGTTGTCACCGCAATCGCGACGGACAGGAACACGCGTGACATCCGGCGCTCGCGCTGGCGCCACAGTTCGGTACCGCCGATGCCGACCAGTGCACCGATCGCCGGTGCGAGGGCGACGGTGTAGTAGGGGTGAATGATGCCCTTGCTCAAACTGAGGATGAGTCCACTCACGATCAGCGTGGTGCCCCACAGCACGGTTGCAGCGCGCAGTTTGCTGGTGCGTGCCTGGCGGCGCGAGAGCCACAACCCTCCGAGCAACATGACCAACGCGGCCGGGATCAGCCACGAGATCTGGGTGCCCATCTGCGAACCGAACAGCCGCGTGATGCCGGTCGGACCCCACATGCTTGCGCCGCCGGTACCACCGCCACCAATACCAACAGCGCCCGGGCCCGCGGCTGCTCCACCGCCGGTGACGCTGCCCGTTTCGTTACCGGTCAGCCGGCCGAAGCCGTTGTAACCGAAGATGAGCTCGAGAATGCTGTTGTGCTGCGACCCGCCGATGTAAGGCCGTCGCGCTGGCCGGCGTCAACGTGACTGCGACGACCCACCACGCCGCTGCGACACACATCGCGACACCCGCAACGAGCAGCTGCCAGATTCTGCGGCGAACGGGTGTCGGTGCGGCAAGCAAGTACACAAGACCGAACGCTGGGACGACGAAGAACGCCTGCATCATTTTCGTCAGGAATCCGAGGCCCACGAGAGATCCGGCCAGCACCAGCCAGCGAGTGCTCGCACTTTCCAACGCTCTTGTTACGGCATATGCAGCAACTGTTAGCAGCAGAACCAGCAATGCGTCTGGGTTGTTGAAGCGGAACATCAGCACAGCGACTGGTGTGAGAGCCAGCACGGCGCCCGCCAGCAAACCCGCTGCAGGAGTGAACCACCGTCGAACCGTCGCATAGAGAACGGCAACCGTGGCCACGCCCTCAAGGGCCTGCGGTACCAGGATGCTCCACGCATTCACGCCGAAGATGCGAGCGGAGATTTCCATGACCCACAACGATGCCGGTGGCTTGTCGACCGTGATGAAGTTCGCGCTGTCCGAAGAGCCGAAGAAGAACGCCTTCCAGCTCTTCGACCCGGCTTGCACGGCCGCCGAGTAGAACGAGTTCGCCCAGCCCGAAGCACCTAAGCCCCAGATGTAGAGAAACGCGGTTCCGATCAACAGTGCGAACAGTGAGGGCCGCACCCATGCCGGATCCGTCGGCCGGCCACGGACGAGACGCTTCATACGTCCCGGCCCGACGTCGATGGGCCGGATGTCACCGGGCCCCCCATCACCGGGCGAGGTGGGCACGGTCGAACTGGTCGGCGCCGTGTTCATCGCGGGCGCGGTGGTGGTCATGAGAACTCCCTGGAGGTCGTGGTAACGGTCGTGGTGGAAGTGCGCGGTGACTGTGCGACTGATGGCCTGCGGAAGACCCACGATCGAAAGAGCAAGAAGCGAAGAACGGTGGCGGCGAGATTGACGAGCACGAGGGTCGCGACTTCGACCGTGCGGCCCGCATGCGGCGCAAGTGCATGCACGACTGCGAGGGCTCCAGTACTCAGTGCGAGACCGATGCCGAAGACGGCGAGTCCCTGTAGCTGATGTTGGAGTCGAGCTGTCCGGCCGCGAACTCCGAACGTAAACGAGCGGTTGACCGCGGTGTTGCCGACAGCGGTGATCAGCAATGCGATCGTGTTCGCCCACGTGGCCGACATCGCCGTGCGCGCAAGGAGGAAGAGCGCGACGTACGCGATGGTGCTGGCGACGCCCACACCGCAAAACCGGAACAGTTGCGCGCCAAGCTGCCCGCTACTAATCTCGTCGCGATGTGCTCGCAGCGGTATCTGGCCGCGCGCGAGATCGCGGGTTAGTCGCGCGATACCGCGAAGATCGGCGATCGCCGTCTGCACGATGTCGACGCGCGAATCCGGGTCGTCGACCCAGTCGACCGGCACCTCGTGAATCCGCATACCCGACCGCTCGGCCAGTACCAGTAGTTCGGTGTCGAAGAACCAGCCGTTGTCTTGCACCATCGGGAGTAGCTCGCGCGCTCGGTCGGATCGCATCGCCTTGAAACCGCATTGCGCATCGGAGAATCGGGTAGCGAGCGTGGTCCGCAACAGCACGTTGTAGCAACGTGAGATGACTTCACGCTTCGGTCCGCGGACGACGCGCGACGAGTGCACCAGCCTAGTGCCGATCGCGACATCGCTGTGTCCTGAGAGCAGCGGCGCAACCAGCGGCAACAAGCGCGGACAGATCGGTCGACAGATCGACGTCCATGTAACACACGACGTCCGCCGCGCTCGCCAACCACACCGTGTGCAGCGCGCGGCCGCGGCCCTTCTTGCTGAGGTACGTCGCGTGCACGTTCGCCAGTTCGGCCTCGAGCGCGCACGCGATCGCCCATGTTCCATCGGTGCTGGCGTTGTCGGCGATGGTGATGCGAAACGACAACGGAAATATCGTGGTCAGGTATGCATGCAAGCGGCGAACGCTTGGCTCGAGATCGTGTTCTTCGTTGTGCACGGGAATGACGATCTCGATCGCCGGGGCAATCGTTGCCTCGACGCCGATCAGTTCACCTGGCACCTGCATGGTTGTCATGCGATGACACTCGCGTGCCGGCCTGGAGTGAACCTGAATGCGACCTGACGGCCGCGTAGGAGATTGGGAGAGCTAGAGCCGGCGCAAGACCTCGTCGGTAGGCATGGCGTCGAGGTTGAAGTCGGTCAGACCGTCGATGGTTCCGCAGTCGACGCAGCGAGCCGCGAGCGCGAGCCAACTCACTGCGCCGTGCTCGTCGGTGTGCAGCCCGGAGGCGATTTCGGCAATCGACTGAGAGCAGCTCGGGCACGCCCACATGCGCGGGAAGTTCCAGTGCTCAGCGGAGTCGAGCACGTCCTGGCTGTCGCCACAGCTCATGCATCGATGACGCGCGACCGCAGTCTCTGCATCGGCTTCGACGTAGAACCACGTCGCGGGCTCACCACCATGGACGGCGTTCGTGCACGTGGTCAGCACGGTCCTAGTCACCGGCGGGCAGCCTTGAAGCTGCACTAGCCACGACTCAAGGTCCTCTGTGCTTTCACCGGTGCGACGCCCGGCCACAGTCCGCAGTACCACGTGTCCTCCTCGCATACGCCCGAGTGGAACGTCGGTATGCAAGGCCACTGGCTTGAATGACCGGAGGCTGTCGCAGGGGTGAAATCCGCTACCCAGCTAGCTGTTGGCGCTGCCGCCCGATCGGCCCCGACCGCCACGCGAGCGCCGCCGGCGCGGGCCATCACTCGCAGCCGCGCCGGCGCCCTGGGCGGCGACCGCAGGTGCGGTCGATTCGCTCGGCGATGCATTGGCTGTGCCGGATGCGGCTGGCGAGGCTGCGGCTGAGGAGCTTGCGGACCTGGTCCGTTGACGACGTGGCCGGGAGGGTGCGCCGTCAGGTGCGGTAGCCGCTCGGGCAGTCTTGGCCGCGCTCGGATCGGTTGAGGTCGCCGCCCGCTTGCGGGGTGCCCGGTCGCGCGGTGCCTGCTCCCGCGTAGTGCGGCCACCGGTTCGGGGACCGGACGACGACCCTGCGGCTGCGTTGCGGCGTGGCCGCCCGGTCTCGCCGACGTCTTCGAGGACTTCGGCGCCGAGGCCAGCCCTCGTGCGATCGGCACGTGGCAGAACTCCGGTGACGCCGCGCGGTATGCCCAATTGCTCGTGCAATTCGTCGGAGGTCGAATAGGTCTCCGGCGGATCCGGGAAAGACAGATCGAGCAGGCTGTTGATGGATTTCCAGCGGGCGAGGTCGTCCCAGTCGACAAGCGTGACAGCAACGCCGGACGCTCCCGCCCGCCCGGTGCGTCCGATGCGGTGCAGGTAGGTCTTCTCGTCGTCCGGACACGAGTAGTTGATGACGTGCGTGACGCCCTCGACGTCGATACCGCGGGCTGCCACGTCGGTGGCGACGAGCACGTCGACCTTGCCCGCTCGGAAGGCGCGCAGAGCTTGCTCGCGCTGGCCCTGACCGAGGTCGCCGTGCACCGCGGCCGCGGCGAACCCGCGTTCGGACAAGTCCGCCGCGAGCTTGTCGCACTGCCGCTTCGTGTGGCAGAACACCATCGCAAGTCCGCGACCGTCAGCCTGCAGGATGCGCGCGAGCACCTCGGGCTTATCCATCGAATGCGCGCGATAGACGAACTGCGCGGTCTCGGGAACCGTGCGGCCCTCGTCGGGTTCCTCGGCACGGATCCGGGTCGGCTGCTTGAGGTACTTGCGCGACAGTGAGATGACCTCGCCCGGCATCGTCGCCGAGAACAACATCGTCTGGCGGCTGGCCGGCGTCAGCGCGAGGATGCGCTCGACGTCGGGCAGGAAGCCAAGGTCGAGCATCTCGTCGGCTTCATCGAGCACCAGGATCTGGATCGCCGACAGGTCGAGGTGGCCCTGTCGAGCCAGGTCGAGCAGGCGCCCGGGCGTTCCGGACACGACATCGATGCCGGCCTTGAGCGCCGCAACCTGCGGTTCGTAGGAGCGACCGCCGTAGACGGCAAGGACGCGGGCGCCCAAGCCCTTACCCGCGACGACCAAGTCGGCGGCGACCTGGATCGCGAGTTCACGGGTCGGGACGACGACAAGTGCCCGCGGGCGATGATCGTCGACGAAGTCGATGAGTTGGAGCAGTGGCGCCCCGAACGCAAGAGTCTTACCCGTGCCGGTTCTGGCTTGGCCGATCAAGTCGGTGCCAGTCAGCGCCAACGGAATCGCCAGTGCTTGAACGGGGAACGGGATGGTGATGCCGACGGCTTCTAGGGCCCCGGCGGTCTCGGGAACAATCCCGAGTTCGGCAAACGTGGTCAGAACTGAACCTCTCAAAAGGGGCCGACCTGCGGTCCGGACCGTCCTGGCGGGCGCTGGAATCGTGCACGAAAACTGATGCAGCGCGGCTCGCGGGTCCGGGCGGTCGCCCTTGGCAACGCCGAGTCTATCGTGCGAGCGCTTGCCAAGCTTTCTCCCACGCTCGATACGGCACTACTCTCGCATTGTGAGCGAGGAGACCCTTCCCGACGATGAGCACGGTCCCGAGATCGACCTGCTGGCCGATCCGACGTACCTCGACGCCGTCACCGACCTGCTGGGTGTGCTTGCTTACGCCGAGCTCGTAGCGTTCGAGCGGCTCGCCTACGACGCGCGAATGGCCCCCACCCTCGAAGACAAAGCGGCGCTTGCGCGCCTCGCGACCGCAGAGTTCGGGCACTACCAGCTACTCGAGCGGCACCTCGACGGCATGGGAGTCGGAGCCGAGAAGGCGATGGCACCCTTCGTCGTCCCGCTTGAGGCATTTCATGCGCAAACCGCGCCGAGCGATTGGGCCGAGAGCCTAGTGAAGGCCTACGTCGGTGACGGGATTGCCGCGGACTTCTATCGCGAGATCGCGAAGCTGCTGGACCCTACGGCGCGTGCTCTCGTGCTTGAGGTACTTGCCGACACTGGCCACGCGGAGTTCGCGATCGAGCGGGTGCGGCAGGTCATCGCGGCCGACCCGACGATTGCCGGCCGCCTCGCTTTGTGGGGCCGCCGGATCGTCGGCGAAGCTCTCGCACAGGCCCAGGCCGTGTGTGCTGAACGCGAGGCGCTTGTCACGTTGCTCGTCGGTGGGGTGGCCGGCGCGAACGCCGACATCAGCGAACTGATGCGCACCTTTACCCGAATCACCGACGCCCATATGCGGCGAATGGCAGCGCTAGGTCTGTCCGCCTGAGGGCGACCTGCTCATTTCTCGGCCTCCGGCCCACGAGTTACATCGCGGTGCCGAAGCCGACCCTGCGCTCGTTCGCTTCGCCGATCTCGACGTAGGCGAGCTTCTCGACCGGGATCAAGACCCGGCGACCGCGCTCGTCGGCGAGCGTCAACAGCCCACCGACCTTGACCGCCGCGGTGATCAGTTCCTCGACGGCCTCGGGGGTCTGCGAGCTCTCCACGACGATCTCGCGCGCGGCGTACTGGACACCGATCTTGACTTCCACGGTCATCCTCCGCCTGCTCCTTCGTTCCTACGCCGACAGTTAGAACGTTACCGGTAACTAGCCGCCGTCTGCGGCGGCCGAGGCGCCGCTGGGGAGCTTGGGCCGCTGTTTGGTGGTCAGCGTGACCAGATCGGCCAGCAAATCGCCGTCCGCTTCAACTCGTTCGAGGACCTCGGCGGACAAGAACACCAGCTCTTCGGGCGACTGGCAGGCGGCGACTTCGTCCCAGGTGATGGGCGTCGACACGGTCGGCTCGGGTCGGGCCCGCAGCGAGTAGGGCGCGACGGTCGTCTTCGCGGCAGCGTTCTGGCTCCAGTCGACCAGCACCTTGCCGTGCCGCAGTGCCTTGGTCATGTCGGAGACCACCAGGTCGGGCCGTCGCTTAACGAGTCGGCGGGCGAGTGACCGTGCATAGAGCCGGGTGTCGTCGGCAGGTGTCGGGCGAAGCGGCGCGTAGAGCTGCATGCCCTTGGAGCCACTCGTTTTTGGGTATCCCGTCAGCCCGTCTTCCTCGAGAATTTCCTTGAGCAGCAAGGCAACTTCGCAACATTCGACGATCGTCGCGGGTGGTCCGGGGTCGAGATCGAGCACGAGCAAATCTGGCTCCTGGACGCCGCCGCGTGGCCCTACTTTCCATTGCGGCACGTGCAGTTCAAGCGAGGCGAGATTTGCCGTCCACACCAGGGTCGGTAGGTCCTCGACGATGACGAAGTCGATGGTTTCGCGGTTCATCGTGCTTCCGGGCACCGGAAGGGTGACGGTGCGAACCCACTCCGGAGTTCCGCGCGGCGCGTTCTTCTCGAAGAACGAGGGGCCGTCTACGCCGTTGGGGTAGCGTTTGCGGGTCAGCGGACGCCCGGCGAGATGCGGGAGCAGCACCGGTGCAACGCGGGCGTAGTAGTCGAGAACCTCGCCCTTGGTGAATCCTGTTTGCGGGTACAAGATTTTGGTGAGGTTGGTGATGGCCAGTCGGCGATCGCCTACCTGAACGGTCGTCTTGTCCGACTTTTCGTTGGCATCTTTGCTTGATGGCACGGTCTAGTGCTTCACGGACGAAGGAAGGCTCATGCGCAGCATCTGGAAAGGGTCCATTTCTTTCGGCCTGGTCAGCATTGCCGTCAAGGTGTACTCGGCGACGGAAGAGAAGGACATCGCCTTCCACCAAGTGCATCGCGAGGACGGCGGTCGAATCAAGTACAAGCGGGTCTGTTCCATTGACGGCGAAGAGGTCCCTTACAACGACATCGCCAAGGGCTACGAACTGCCCGACGGCGACATGGTCGTGCTGACCGACGACGATTTGGCCGAACTGCCCCTGACCAGCAGTCGCGAGATCGACGTCTTGCAGTTCGTGCCGCTCGAGCAGGTCGACCCGATCTACTTCAACAAGAGCTATTACCTCGAGCCCGACCCCCGCGCGGCGAAGGCCTACGTGCTGCTGCGCGACACGCTGGAGAAGTCCGGCCGGGTCGCTGTGGTCAAGGTCGCACTCCGCCGCCGCGAGGCACTCGCAACGCTGCGCGTGCGCGACGGAGTCATCACGTTAGAGACCATGCTGTGGCCGGACGAGATTCGTAACCCTGAGTTCGGGTTCCTTGACGAGGACGTCGACGTGCGGCCCGCTGAGATCGCGATGGCGAACGGGCTTGTCGAGTCGCTGTCCGGCGACTTCAACCCGGCCGACTACACCGACCAGTACCGCGCCGCACTTGAGTCGGTCGTCGAGGCGAAGATCGAGGGCCGTGATCTGGTGCCGGCCCCCGACACGACTGAGGCGGAGGCCTCGGGCACGGTCGTAGACCTGGTCGCGGCACTCCAGGCCAGCATTGCGGCGGTGAAGGCAGCCAAGGAGGGCGGCGGCGCCCCGGCGAAGGCCGCAGCCTCGGGCTCGACCTCGGCTGGCGCAAAGAAGGCTGCCGTCAAGAAGCTGACGCCCAAGGCCGCACCGGCCAAGAAGGCGGTCGCGGCTAAGGCGGCCAGCACCAAGGTCGCGGCCAAATCCGCCGCTGCGAAAACGGCCGCGAAGGCGCCCGCCGCAGCCGCGACTCGGGCCGCCGCTGAGCGCAAGCCCGCTCGGGCCCGCCGTTCGGCCTAAAGCCCGGCCCAAACGGCGGCGCATTCGGCGCTTAAGGCTCGCCGTCCTTCCGCCGACTTCAGGCGTATGAGGAAGGCGCATCGGCGTCGTCCGACGGGAATTTGGATTTGGAGCCCTCCGTGACCGTCAGCGAGCACCTCGACATTGTCGCGGCGTTGCGCGAGGTTCCGGGGGTCGCCGACGCCGATGTTGAGCCCGATGGTGAAGGCGACGGACTTGGGCTGCTCCGGCTCGGATTGGCTCCGGGCGTCGACGAAGTCGAGGTTGCCAGCGCGGTAGGACGCCTGCTGCGAGAGCGATTCGGTTTGGGTGTCGATGCCGACCGTGTCCAGCTCGTCGAAGACATGCAAGCGGACGTCGAAGACCCGGCCATCGAGGACGACGAACCGCACGAGACCGACCGGTTCCGGCCGGCGATCCGGCGCATGCACATCATTTCGTCCGGACTCCAGGTCGCCGCCGAAGTCACGCTGTCGATCTCGGGTTCAGCTGCACGGGCAGCCGCGGAGACGTCAGCTGTCGGCCGCGCCGAGGGAACCGCGACGCAAAGCGGGGTTCAGCGCGCCGTCGCGACCGCCACCCTGCGCGCCGTCGAGGAGTTGCTCGGTGGCAGAGCTCGATTCGAACTCGACCTCGTCGAACTCACCCCGACCGGACGCGATCGCGCCGTCCTGGTCGCGCTGACCATGCTCAGCACGACCGGCAGCGAGAAGCTCACCGGAGTCGCCGGAGTCCGCGAAGACGTCCGCCAGGCCGCGATCCGGGCCACTCTCGACGCACTGAACCGCCGCGTCGAGCACATGGTCAGCTAACGCGCCAAACGCGCGACGGCGAGGGGCGTAGCCTGCGGGCCATGTCCATGGGGCGGCCAACCGAGCCATCGCGTTTCGTCAACCCGGGCGACCAGATTGGGCCGCAGCCGCCGACGCACCCGTATCCGCATCCGCGTAAGCCGCGGCGGCACCTCTGCGCAAACTCGCGAGTTGGTTCAGGATCACCCACCGCTAATCGCGAGCCGCCTGCTTAGGATCACCCTCATGCATGAGGTCAAGGGTGTCATCGCGCGCATCAAGGGCGCCCCAGTCGAACTCACGACGATCCTCGTTCCGGACCCTGGTCCGGGCGAGGCGTTGGTCAAGGTGCAGTCGTGCGGCGTGTGCCACACCGACCTGCACTACCGCGAGGGCGGCATCAACGACGACTTCCCGTTCCTGCTTGGGCACGAGGCCGCAGGTGTCGTCGAAGCTGTCGGTGACGACGTCCGCGATCTTGCTGTAGGCGATTTCGTGATCCTGAACTGGCGCGCGGTGTGCGGCAACTGTCGGGCATGCCTGCGCGGGCGCCCGCAGTACTGCTTCAACACGCACAACGCCAAGCAGACGATGACGCTCGCCGACGGGACCCCTCTGTCGCCGGCCCTTGGCATCGGAGCGTTTGTCGAGAAGACGCTGGTGGCCGCAGGTCAATGCACAAAAGTCGATCGGACGGCGAGGGCGGCCGCAGTCGGATTACTCGGCTGTGGGGTGATGGCAGGCATTGGCGCGGCGGTTAATACGGGCGGCGTGACCCGCGGCGACACCGTCGCGGTGTTCGGCTGCGGCGGTGTCGGGAACGCCGCGATCGCCGGCGCCAGGTTGGCCGGGGCTCGGACGATCATTGGCGTTGACGTCGATGCGCGAAAGCTTGAGTGGGCGCGGAATTTCGGCGCGACGCACGTCATCAACTCGACGGAGACCGAACCGGTCGAGGCGATTCGCGCGCTGACCGACGGTGTCGGCGTCGACGTCGCCATCGAGGCGGTCGGGCGCCCGGAGACGTACGCGCAGGCGTTCTACGCGCGCGATCTCGCCGGCACCGTCGTGTTGGTGGGCGTTCCGCGACCGGACATGCGCCTCGATCTACCGCTGCTCGACGTGTTCGGTCGGGGCGGGTCACTGAAGTCGTCCTGGTACGGCGACTGCCTGCCGTCGCGCGACTTCCCGATGCTCGTCGACCTCTACCAGCAAGGCCGGCTCGACCTCGACGCGTTCGTCTCGGAGATCATCGGTATCGGCGACATCGAGGCCGCGTTCGAGAAGATGCACCGCGGAGAGGTCTTGCGCTCTGTGGTCGAGTTCTGACGCCCGCGTTTCGCGCCGAAACTCATCCGAACCTTTAGGTAGCCAGTTGCGTCCTTGGTGCTAATCGTGAGGAGGACAGCACCATGGCGACGGGGGGTGAGTTGGTGCGCGGCGAGCTGAGCGGCCAGCTGACGGCCGTCAGCGTCGATACGCGGGCCCGCGACTTGTGGCTCGCGCACTATGGCCCACTCGCCGGCTGGTGCCAAGCGCTCGTCGGAGATCCTGAGGTCGCGCACGACATCGCGGCCGAAAGCTTTGCCCGGCTGCTCGGTCGACTCGTCGCCGTGCGTGATCCGCGGGCCTACCTCTACGTCACGACGACGCGGCTGGTCGCCGACCACTGGCGAGCGCGTGCACGTGACACCCGGCTTGGCGACCGCATTGTGCTGCACGAACGCGGGCGCGACGTGCCGGACACCGCGTGGCTGCGCGACCTCGTCGAGCGGTTGCCGGAGCGCCTGCGGACGCCAGTGTTGCTGCACTACTACGCCGACTTACCCGTCGCCGACGTAGCGAAAGCTCTGCACCGGCCTGTCGGCACGGTCAAGCGGCTGCTCGCCGAAGGCCGCGCCAGTTTGCTGGCCAGGATCGAGGATCCCCGATGAGTGAACTTCCCGCGCCGGCCGATCAGGCCACTTCCGCCGCCACCCGGCTCGTTCGAACAGACCGTCGCGCGGGCCCGCTCTCGCCGTCGCCGTGCGGTGGTCGGTGCATCTTCCGCAGGGCTTGCCGTCGTGGCGGTCGTGGCGATCGTTGGAGCGACCTCACTCGGGCACGTCGGCGCGCAGCGCGACGTGCACCCGGTGCTGCCCATCGCGTCGAGCCCGCCGCCCTCGTCGCCGCCTCCGGCATCAGCACCGCCTTCATCAGCACCGCCGTCGTCGGCACCGCCGTCCGCATCGCCAGCGTCCTCGACTGCTGTGCCGTCGTCTGCGTCGCCATCGACCGCTGCGCCGGTCGTTGTTTCGCCGGCGGTGTCGTCTCCGGCGCCGGTCGTGGTGTCTTCCCCGCCGCCTTCAGCGCCCGTTTCGGCGCCGCCGACGTATCGCGGGCGGCTAGTCGACGTCGCCCATCACCCGCTCAAGGGCTACTACCTGTATTGGGATACGCCCGGGCGCGCCACCGCGGCTGACACTCCCGACGATTTGACGCTTGATCACCCTGCAGCGACGACACGCGCCGACGGGACCTTCGACGTCGATTGCGCGACGGGGACCAGCTCGGTCGTGGCCATCTCCAGGGTGCGGATTCCGCTGGATGCTCAGAGCTGGCCGGCCGACACCCAGGCCCAGCACCAAGTCGACGTTAGCTACACAGGAGTCGAGTCCATTTTGCCTACGATCAATATGGATGGCCTGTGCGATGCCGCGTCGCGCCAGGGCACGCTCTACCTGCCGCACGCGACTGTGATAGGAACGCTCTTGATCGATGGCAAGCCGTACAGCGCCGCGGACGCCGCGAGGGCTGCGAAGGTCCAGCCTGG
Organism: uncultured Actinomycetes bacterium; assembly: GCA_963799955.1. Classification (GTDB taxonomy): domain Bacteria; phylum Actinomycetota; class Actinomycetes; order Acidothermales; family Acidothermaceae; genus PALSA-607. Next base: position 137,361 of record CAWCZJ010000001.1, on the reverse strand, counting down.
TGATGTCGGCTCCGACCTGTTCCTCACCGTCGAATTCAACTTTCCAAACGGCGGGAGAATGATGGACGGGGTCCTGCCCGCGCCAGGCACCGGAGCGTTCACATTGAGCGGGCTGGCTGGGGGTGACGTTCTCTTCCAGGTCGCGTTGTCCAGAGCGAACTTGCAGATCGTCGACGGGCAGATCGTCAAGGTCGTGGTATCGATCACCACCGGCACCCAGCCGACAGGCAGCGATGCGACGGTCAGCGTCACAGTCGTACCGTAGGCGGGTGGAGACATGCGAGCCAGTGGCCAGGGCAACTGCTCTCGACGTCCCGCGGGGAGATCTTCGTCCGGAAGTTCGAGCGGTCGGCCGAGATCGACCTCGACGCCGGGCCACGACCGCCGATGCTGTTCGTCCACGGGCTCGGCGGTGAGTCGCTCGACTGGATCGATGTCGCGACCCCGCTGCAGTACGTCGCCGATTGCATCGGGATCGATCTGCCGGGCTTTGCGCACTCGCCGCTGCCGTTGGACGGCGACCTGTCACTCGACGGGATGGCCGCCGCAGTCGCCGCCGTAGCGCGCACAACGACGAGGCCGGTGCACCTCGTCGGCAACTCCCTTGGCGGCACGATCTTGGTGCGCGTTGCCGCCGAGCATCCTGAGTTGGTCGCATCGCTGACGTTGGTCGCGCCCGCGTTACCCGACCTGCATCCGCGGCTGGGCAGCGTGCAACTGCTGATCGGCCTGACGCCGCTCCTTGGGCCGGCCATCGTGCGCACGATCATCAACTCCGACCCGGAATGGATGGCCAAGCGCATCTACGCCCTCTGCTACGGCAATCCAAAAGCGGTGAGCCCGCAGCGGCACGCGCGCGAGCTTGCGACCCTTCGCCAACGCGCCGCGCTCGACTACAGCCCGCGGGTCTACCGCGAGGCCTTGCGCGCCACGGTCATGTCCTATGTCGACCGCAGCCCCCGCCGCATGTGGCAGCAGGCGCGCGCCGTCGGCGTCCCGACCCTTGTCATTTCTGGCGGCCGCGACCGGCTCGTCAAAGAGCGGGTCATCGCACGGGCGAGACGCACATTTCCGGACGTCGAGGTGGTCCGCTTTGCGGCGGCCGGTCACTTCGCCCACCTCGAAGATCCCGAGGGCGCCGCGGCCGCCATCCGCGCGTTCCTGTCGCGCCGCGGCCTGATTCGGGGAATGACTGAGCGTCGTGGGACTGTTGTCGGAATCGAACGACCGAGTCGTTGATCCCGAAGTTGATGGAGTTGAAGTGTCTCTAGCCCCGCTGGTCGAGCCCGCCGACAGTCTCACCGTCGAAGAGGTCCGGCGCTATTCGCGGCACTTGATCATTCCCGACGTCGCGATGGCCGGCCAGAAGCGGCTGAAGAACGCGCGGGTGCTCGCGATCGGCGCGGGCGGCCTCGGCTCGCCGGTGCTCATGTACCTCGCGGCCGCCGGCGTCGGCACGCTCGGCATCATCGAGTTCGACACGGTCGACGAGTCGAACCTGCAGCGCCAGATCATCCATGGCCAGAGCGATATCGGCCGCTCGAAGGCGCAGTCGGCGCGCGACTCGATTCGCGAGATCAACCCGCTCGTCAAGGTCGTGTTGCACGAAGAGCGGCTCGACAACGACAACGTGTTCGAGATCTTCAACCAGTACGACCTGATCGTCGACGGCACCGACAACTTCGCGACCCGCTACCTGGTCAACGATGCGTGCGTGCTGCTCGGCAAGCCCTACGTGTGGGGCTCGATCTACCGCTTCGACGGCCAGGCGTCGGTGTTCTGGGCCGAGAACGGTCCGTGCTACCGGTGCCTCTACCCGGAGCCGCCGCCGCCCGGCATGGTGCCGTCCTGCGCCGAGGGTGGTGTGCTCGGTGTGCTGTGCGCGTCGATCGGCTCCATCCAGGCGACCGAGGCGATCAAGCTGCTGACCGGTATCGGCGAGTCGCTGATCGGCCGGCTGATGATCTACGACGCCCTCGAGATGTCGTACCGCACGGTGAAGATCCGCAAGGATCCCGAGTGCCCGATCTGTGGCAAGAACCCGACGATCACTGAACTCATCGACTACGAGACCTTCTGTGGCGCTGTCTCCGACGAGGCGATGTCATGGCGGCTCAGGGTTCGACGATCGTGCCGCGCGAGCTCAAGAAGTGGATCGACGACGGGGAGAACATCTTCCTGGTCGACGTCCGCGAGCCGGCCGAGTTCGAGATCGTGTCGATTCCGGGCGCGACGCTGATTCCGAAGGGCGAGTTCCTGAACGGGTCGGCGCTCGAGCTGATGCCGCAGGACAAGCGCATCGTCTTGTACTGCAAGTCGGGCATGCGCTCGGCCGAGGCACTGGCGATCGTCAAGGGCGCCGGATTCGCCGACGCCGTGCACGTCGGCAGTGGCGTCGTCGGCTGGGTCAATCAGGTCGACCCGAGCCTGCCCTCGTACTAACTTTCCCGTTCGTGCCAGCAGCGATTCTTCGACCCGGACGCCGAGGTGCCGGCGTTCGCGCAACGCGTGCTCGACCTTGTCGATGCGATCCCTGCAGGCAAGGTGCTGGCCTATGGCGACATCGCCGAATACCTCGGTGAGGGCGGCCCGCGCCAGGTTGGTTCGGTGATGTCCGACTGGGGTGGCGCCGTGCCGTGGCATCGGGTGGTTCATGCCGATGGCACGCCGGCGCCCAGTCACGACGGCGAGGTGTTGCGGCTGTTGCGTGCCGACGTAACGCCGATGCGTGGCGACCGCGTCGACATGCGCCAAGCCCGCTGGACCCCCGACTCCTGAGCTGCGCGGTGCCCTCGCCGGCGTCCATTCCTCCTGGTGCAGTCGACTCCCACAGATGCAGGTCATGCGGGCCCCAGCAACCTGCACCTGTGAGGAGTCAAGGCGGTACGGCCGTTCAGACCTGCATCTGTGAGGGCCAAGCGCCACCGCCCGCCAAAACGGCATCTTCACACCCCGTGTGGTTGCTCAGGTGTGCGTTATGGGCGGTATCGACAACCACACCGGATGTGAAGAAGGGGGCACACTGAAGAAACCGTGTGAGAGCGGGCGGACGACGAGGGTTGGCGACCCAGAGGACGTGGCCAGGCTGTCGTCGGTTCGTGGTGGGATGCATTCGTGTCATCGACGAGCGGGACGGCGGGTGGGCGGCGTCCGCGTCGGCCCGCTGACGTGCCGCGGGTGGTGCGGGCACCCGCTCGGCCGGTGGTACCGCCGGTTCTCGACGAGGCACAGCGCCGCGCCGTCGAACACCGCGGCGGCCCGGTCCTCGTGCTAGCCGGCCCCGGCACCGGCAAGACCACCACGATCGTCGAGGCAGTGGTGCAGCGCGTCGAAGCCGGCGAGATCACGCCCGACCAAGCGCTCGTCCTGACCTTCAGTCGCAGGGCTGCCGCCGAACTTCGCGAGCGCATCGCCGCGCGTCTCGACCGAACCATTCGCGAGCCGATCGCCCGCACCTTCCACTCCTACGCGTTCGGTCTTCTGCGCGCGAACGCGGCTCGTCGGGGCGAACCGCCACCGCGGCTGCTGTCCGGCCCCGAACAAGACCTTGTCGTACGAGAACTGCTCGAGGGCGACGTCGAAGAAGGCGGCATCGATTGGCCCGAGCGCCTGCATCCGGCGCTGCTCACTCGCGGCTTTGCTCAAGAGCTACGCGACTTCGTCCAACGCGCGGTCGAACGCGGGATCACCCCGCGCGAACTCGCCCAGCTCGGCCGCCGCGACAAGCGTGACGACTGGGTGGCGGCTGCGAAGTTCGCCGAGCAGTACGCGCAAGTTTCGGCGTTGCGCGAGGCGGCGTCGTACGACCCCGCTGAGCTGATCCGGGCGGCTGCCGGGCTATTGAGGGCAGATCCCCTTGTGCTGCAAGAGATTCGGGCCGCCCACGAGTTCGTCGTCGTCGACGAATACCAAGACACCGACCCCGCCCAGGAAGAGTTGCTATCTCTGCTGGTCGGCAGCCGCGACCTGCTTGCTGTCGGTGATCCCGACCAGTCGATCTACGGCTTTCGCGGCGCCGATCTCGAAGGCATGCGCCGCTTTTCCGACCGCTTCCGGGCGGCCGACGGATCGCCGCCGACCGAGATCGCGCTCGACGTGAGCAGGCGATCCGGCGAGGTGCTGCTCGCCGCATCGCGCCGGGTCGCGCAGCGGTTGTCCGGGCCGCCCGCGCATCGCCGACTGCGACCGGCGGCCCGGGCTCGACCCCGGCACGGCGGAGGTGCATCTCTTCGCGACCACGAGCGCCGAAGCGTCGTACATCGCACAGCGATTGCGTGAGATGCACCTGCTGCACGAGGTGCCTTGGTCGCGAATGGCAGTACTCGTGCGCAGTGGCACGCCGCTTCCGATGCTGCGTCGCTCGCTGCAGACCGCTGGCGTGCCGGTCGCCGCGCATGCTGAAGAACAGCCACTGGTCGACGTCCCGATCGTGCATGCGCTCTTGCGAATTCTCGCCGTCGTCACTGGGCGCCTCGACTTCAACGGCCCGCAGGGAGTCGAGCTCGCCGCGGAGCTGATCACCGGCCCTCTCGGGCGCGCCGACCCGCTGGCCCTGCGGCGGCTACGGCAGGACCTCAGACGCCTCGAGCTCGCCGCTGGTGGCGGCCGCGCGTCTGGTGCCCTGCTCGCGGAAGCACTCGAAACCCCGGCGGAGCTCGTGGTTGTCGAGCCCAGGGTGGCCGCGCCCGCTCAACGCGTTGCCGACGCGCTGGCCGCGGGCCGCGCTGCCGCCGCCGACCCGGCGGCAACAGCTGAGGTAGTGCTATGGGCAATCTGGCACGCGGCCAACGTAGTGACCCGCCTCAGTACGCTCGCGCTGTCAGGCGCGCCCGGATCGGCCGCCGCCGACCGCGATCTCGACGCAGTCGTCGCGCTCTTCGACGTCGCCGCCCGATTCGCCGACCGGTTGCCGAAGGCCGGGCCCGACGTGTTCCTCGACCACCTGCTCGGCCAGCAGATCCCCGGCGACACCTTGGCGCCGCAAGCGCCGAGCGCCGAGGGTGTGCGGCTGATGACTGCGCACGCTGCGAAGGGCCTCGAGTGGGACGTCGTCGCGGTCTCGGGTGTGCAAGAAGGCGTCTGGCCCGACCTGCGCGGTCGCGGGTCGCTGCTCGGATCGCAGCAGCTCGTCGACGTCCTCGCGGCCGGCAGTGATTCCCAGGACTCGGGCGCGACGAGTGCATTGCAGGCGGTTGCGGCCCGACTTGCCGAAGAGCGGCGGCTGTTCTACGTCGCCGTCACCAGAGCTCGCCTGCACTTGCTAGCTACCGCAGTGCGCAGTGACGACCAGCAGCCGTCGCGGTTCCTCGACGAACTCGTGCCGAGCGAGCGCGATGAACGGCCGCTGACGCGGGTTCCGCGTGGGCTCGACCTCCCGTCCGTCGTGGCCGAGCTGCGCGCCGTTGTGACGAGTCCAGGTTCGAACACCGACGCAAGCCGGACGACGAAGAGCTGCCGCCGCTGCACAGCTCGCGCGACTGGCGGCGGCGGGAGTGCCGGGCGCCGAGCCGCACGACTGGTACGGGCTCGCACCGCTCTCCGACGAGCGACATCTCGTCGACGATGGCGAACTCGTCAAGCTGTCGCCGTCCCGCCTCGAAGCATTTGCTCGTTGCCCTTTGCGTTGGCTGCTCGAGTCGTCGGGCGGCACGAGTGGGGATTCGACGTCGCAAGGCATCGGCACACTGGTGCACGCGCTCGCGCAGCAGGTCGCCGAAGAGGGTCTGACGGGCAACGAAATCGCCGTGCAGTTGCAAGAGCGACTTGCTAGCTCGATCAAGCGGGTCGATTTGGGATCCGGCTGGTTCGCCGTTCGGCAGCGCGAGCGGGCTGCCGAGATGGTGCGGAAGCTCGCCGAGTGGCTGCGCACCAACTCGCGCGTTTTCGTCGCAGCTGAGCAGGATTTCGAGGTCACCATCGGCCGCGCGGTGTTGAAGGGCCAGGTTGACCGGCTCGAACGAGACGCCGAGGGTCGGCTGTTCGTCGTCGACCTGAAGACAGGGAAAGGCCAGCCGAAGAAGGACGAGCTCCAGACCGTCCCGCAGCTCGGGGCGTACCAGCTTGCCGTCGAGCACGGCGGCTTCGCCGACATCACCGACGGCAACAACGTGTCGGGCGGTGCCGAGCTCGTGCAGCTCGGTCGAGACACCCAGAGCTACACGACGCAGCGGCAAGACCCGTTGGCAGACAGCGCAGACCCGAAGTGGGCACTTGACATGGTCGAACGGTCTGCCGAGGGCATGGCGGGCCACATCTTCCAGGCCATCGAGAACGACATGTGCCGGTCGTGTCCGGTGCGCACGTCGTGCCCCGTGCAGGACGAAGGCCGGCAGGTCACCGCATGACGATGCGCTACACCGCCGCCGAGATCGCGCGCGCTCTCGAGCAAGACCCGCCGACCGACGAGCAAGCCGCGGTCATCGAATCAACCGCGCAGTCGTGCCTCGTGGTCGCAGGCGCCGGGTCGGGCAAGACCGAAACCATGGCCGGCCGTGTCGTGTGGTTGGTGGCGAACGGCCTCGTGCGACCCGACCAAGTACTCGGGCTGACCTTCACGCGCAAGGCGGCCGCCGAGCTTGCCGCGCGTATTCGCCGCCGCCTCGGCCAGCTCGCGGCGCACGGGCTGGTCGACGCCGAAGTCATCAGCGCCGCCGATCCGACGATCTCTACCTACGACGCATACGCGGGGCGGATCGTCGCCGAGAACGCATTGCGGATGGGGCGCGAGCCGGGCCAGCGATTGATTCCGCAGACCGTCGCGTGGCAGTACGCGCGTCGAGTGGTCGACGCATATGACGGGCCGATGAACGACGTGGTGGTCTCGCCGATGACGGTGACCAACGACGTCCGCGCTCTTGCCGAAGGGCTCGCGCAACATCGCGTGACTAGCGAGCAATTGCGCGACTACTGCGGAGGTCTGCACGCCGTGCTCACGGCGTTGCCGAAAGCGGCGAACCAACGCACCACGAAGGACTTCCACGAAGACATCGTCGGGGTGGCCAGGGCGCTCGCTGCACGCTGCCAACTGCTGCCGATTGTGGCGGCGTACGACGAGGCGAAGCGACGCAACGAGTGTCTCGACTTCGCCGATCAGATGGCATTGGCGGCCGACCTCGCCGAGGGGTTCCCCGAGGTTGCCGCGACCGAACGCGCGACCTATCGCGCGGTGCTACTCGACGAATATCAAGACACCAGCCACGCGCAGCTCGTCTTCTTGCGCGCGCTGTTCGGTGCATTTCACGACGGGCTCGATGCCGCGCCATTGTTGACCGCGGTTGGCGATCCGTCACAGGCGATCTACGGCTGGCGCGGTGCAAGCCAGGGCACCTTGGTCGCATTTCCAAACCAATTCCCGGACGCCGACAAGCCGGCGTCCGTACTGTCGCTCAGCACCAGTTTCCGCAATGACCGCAACGTTCTTGCCGTTGCGAACGCGATTGCCGAGCCGCTGCGTGACAGCCGCGTCTCGACGCCCGAACTTCGCGCGCGCGATACGGCTGTTGACGGCGTGGTGCGCTGCGGCCTGTACCCGACAGTCGATGCCGAAGCCCAGGCCATCGCTGACCAGGTGTTGGCTCTATGGCGAGGCGATGACGAGAAGCGTTCGGTTGGTACGCCGACCAAGAGCATTGCGGTTCTCGTGCGAGCGTGGCGCCAGCTGCCCCTCATCGAGGCCGCGCTTCGTGAACGCGGTGTGCCGATCGAGATCGTTGGCGTGGGTGGCCTGTTACTCGAACCCGAAGTTGTTGACGTGGTCGCCACGCTTCGGGTGATGGTTGACCCCGCGCGCGGCGACGCGCTGATGCGGCTGCTGACTGGCGCACGCTGGCGGATCGGCGCTCGAGATCTGGCCGCTCTTGGCGCGTGGGCGCGGCACTTGGCGCGGACGCCAGAACGCAATGCCATGAACGCGGACGGCGTTGCTGAGGTCGAGCCCGACCCCGACGATGTCGACGACCGCAGCATCATTGATGCGCTTGACGAGTTGCCTGTGCCTGGCACGTTCACGCCGAAGGGATTGTCTGCGACCGGTCATGAGCGGATGGCGAGGTTGGCCAGCGAGCTGCGGGCGCTGCGTTCGAGACTTGGTCAGCCGCTTCCCGATCTGGTTGCCGACGTTGTCGCCACGATCGGTCTCGACGTCGAGGTGCTGGCCCGAGGTGGTGACCTGAGCGCGTCGCGGGCCAACCTCGACCGCTTGATCGATGTCGCCGCCGAGTTTGCCGCCGGCGGCGACGATGTCAGCGTCGCCGCGTTCCTCGACTACCTCGATGCGGCGGCCGTCGAAGAGCGCGGGCTGGATCGGCCCGACGAACCCGAATCGACGCTGCCCGAACTACGCCAAGGCACCGACGTACGTCGCGATCGCGTGCAGCTGCTCACCGTTCACGCATCAAAGGGCCTCGAGTGGGACGTCGTGTGCGTACCCGGTCTCGTCGAGAATCTGTTTCCCGGCGTTCGACCCGCGGACGTCAGAGGTTGGCTCACGCAGCGGGGGTCACTGCCGTGGCCGCTGCGCGGCGACCGCGACGGCCTGCCCGTCGCCGAACTCGACGGCCACCTTGACCAGCTCGAAGCTGTTGAGGCGATCAAGCGCTTCGCCGACTCGGCGAAAGCGCATCTCCTGCGCGAAGAACGGCGTCTTGCCTACGTCGCTGTTACGCGGGCGCGCGGCATGTTGATCTGCACCGGCTATCGCTGGGACGACACGAAGAAACCGCGCGACGTCAGTGAGTTCCTCGCTGCCGTGCACGACGTCTGCGAGACAGGTCATGGCGAGGTCGACTGCTGGACAGAGTTGCCTCCCGACGGCGCCCCGAACCCGATGCACGAGCTCGGGCCCGACACTGCCAGTTGGCCGCTCGACCCGTTGGCAGCCCGCCGCCCCGGTGTCGAAGCCGCCGCCGAGTTGGTCGAGTTGATGGCCGTCGAGCTCGGCACGCTCGACGGAGCGCTCGCTTTGTCGACGGCGACCGACGAGTGGACACGTGACGTCGAGGTGCTGCTCTCCGAGCGCGCGGCACGCACGCAGCGGGCCAGGCTCGACGTCGAGCTGCCGAGGCAGCTGTCGGTGAGCCAGCTCGTCACCTTGCGTCGCGACCCCGACGAGCTCGCCCGCCAGCTCCGCCGACCGCTGCCGGCCGCGCCGGCACCGCTAGCTCGCCGTGGCACTGCGTTCCACCTGTGGCTGGAGCAACGGTTCTCTTCACCGCGATTGCTCGACCTCGACGAGGTGCCCGGCTCAGGCGACGCGGACATGGCCCCTGATGCTGACCTGCATCAACTCCAGCTGGCGTTTCTGAAGACCTCATGGGCCGATCGCGACCCGGTCGAAGTCGAGGTGCCTTTCGAACTCGTCATCGACGACACCGTTGTGCGCGGCCGCATGGATGCCGTGTTCCGCGACAGCGACGGCGGGTTCACAGTTGTCGACTGGAAGACCGGACGCCGACCGGCCGGTGCCGATGCGAGCGCGGCCGCCATCCAACTCGCGGCCTACCGCCTGGCGTGGGCGGATCTGACCGGCACCGACCTGGCGAATGTCCGCGCGGTGTTCTGCTACCTGCGCGACGGTGACACGGTCGCGCCGGCCGACTTGCTCGATCGCGAAGGCCTGGTCGGCCTGCTGCGCTCGGTCCCCACTTAGAGTCTTGGTATGAGCGAGCACCCCGCTTCGGCGGTCGATGATGCGCGGCGCGATGCCGTCCGGGCCTTCCTCGATGCACACAAAGACGAGTTCGTCGCCCAGCTGTCGGAATGGATTCGCATCCCGTCGGTCTGGACCGACCCCGAGCGCAGAGGCGACGTCGACCGCTCGGCGGAGTGGTTCGCAGACGCCGCACGAGCCGTCGGATTTCCGACCGTTGAGATCTGGCCGGCCAGTGATGGTGCGCCGACGGTGTTCGCGGAATGGCCCAGCGACAACCCGAACGCGCCCACCGTCGTGGTCTATGGCCACCACGATGTGCAGCCTGTCGACCCCATCGAATCCTGGAGCTTCGCGCCGTTCGAGCCGGCCGTCGTTCCAGGGCCGGACGGCGATCGGCTGCTCGGTCGAGGAGCATCCGACGACAAGGGGATGGTGCTCTACCACTTGTTTGCGCTGCGGGCGAACCTTTCGGTGAGCGGGCGGACCAGCCCGCCGGTACACCTGAAGTTGCTCATCGAAGGCGAAGAGGAGTCAGGCTCGCCGGCCTTCCCTGCGCTGCTGCGTGAGAAGCGCGATCGCCTTGGCTGCGACGTCATTGTCGTGAGTGACAACGGCCTGTACGCCGCAGGCGTGATCACCACTTGCGTGCGCATGCGCGGCCTGACCGACTGCCAGATCGACCTGCACGGGCCGGACGTCGATCTGCATTCGGGCTCGTTCGGCGGCTCTGTGCCCAACCCGTTGACCGTGATGGCACACCTGCTCGCAGGGCTGCATGACGAGAACAATCACGTCACGCTCGACGGCTTCTATGACGATGTCGCGCCGCTCACCGACATCGAGCGAGACCTGATCGCGCGGCTGCCCTTCGACGACGCGGAGTGGCTGGAGACTGCCGCTAGCCGCGCACTGTTCGGAGAAGTCGGCTATAGCACGCTCGAGCGCCTCTGGGCGAGGCCCACGTGCGAGATCCATGGTGTCTGGGGCGGCTACATGGGCCCGGGGCACAAGACGATCGTGCCGACCGACGCGCACGCGAAGGTGTCCTTTCGGCTGGTCGCCAACCAGGAACCACTCGACGTCCAGGCCGCAATGCGTGCGTACGTCGCGGCGAACGTCCCTGACGGCATCACTGCGAACGTCGAGTTCTTCGGCGAAGGCGTGCGGCCTTATCTGGTGCCGATCGACGACCCTGCGGTGCAGGCATTGGTGCGCGCGCTCGGCCGTGCCTTCGACGACGACGTGCTGTTCATGGGTGAAGGCGGATCCGGGCCCGAGGCAGACATCTCCGAAATTCTCCAAGCCCCACTGGTATTTCTGGGTGCCGGCTTGCCAACCGACCGCATCCACGCACCCGATGAGCACGCGGTCATTTCAGTGCTACTTAAGGGCGCTGAAGCCGCGGCTTACCTGTGGGACGAACTCGCCGCGCTGCCTTCGCTATGACGCGTCAGCCACCGCCGTTAGGCCGCTCCGGCATCGATCGTGCAGCGCATTTGCGGGCGGACGACGAGTGGCTGGCGCGTGCGTGGGCCAATCCGTCGTCATGTGTCATCGTCATCGATGGCGGTCGCGCGCTTGTCGAGCACGAGGCGCTCGTCGCATTGCGGCCCGCTGACTCTCCGATCGGCGAGCGATACTTCCTCGGTGTAGCAGCACCTTCCGATGTCGAGGCAGCCGTCGGGGTGTTCGCAATGGCCGCGCCGTTGCCCGACCCCCCGCCGTCCGGTATGAGAGCCGCAAACTTGCGCGAGGTCGGTGCCGATCTGTCCGACGCTGACGCCGGACTGTTCGCGCATGCGTCGGCACTCGAGCAGTGGCATGCGCGCCATGTGCGGTGTCCGATGTGCGGCGCGGAAACGGTTGTCGCGCTCGCCGGGCACATCCGCCGGTGCGTGAATGACGGCAGCGAGCACTATCCACGGACTGACCCGGCCGTGATCATGCTGGTGACCGATGCTGATGATCGGTGTTTGCTCGGACGGCAGCCGAGTTGGCCCGCGGGTCGCATGTCGACCCTGGCTGGGTATGTCGAGGCCGGCGAGACGCTCGAGCACGCCGTCGTCCGCGAGGTGTTCGAAGAGGTTGGAGTTCGGGTCGGCGATGTGCGCTACGTCGCGAGTCAGCCGTGGCCGTTCCCGTCGAGCTTGATGCTGGCCTTTACGGCGAAGGCCGCGACGACGGAGCTGACTATCGACGACGACGAGATTGCCGAGGCGCGCTGGTTCACCCGCGACGAGCTGCGGACCGCGATTACCGGCGGCTCGCTACGGCTGCCGATGAGCGCCTCCGTCGCGTTCTATCTCATCGACGGGTGGTTCGGCGGCGACCTCGCGCGGCTAGCTCGGTGACGTCGTTCTCAGTGACGGCGCCCTCAGGACTCGCTGGCCCCGAGCTGTTCGAGGACGGCGGACAGCCGCGGGTTGGTAAGGGTGCTGCCGTCGGGAAACAGCACGGTCGGAACGGTCTGGTTGCCGCGGTTGATGCTCATCACGAACTCGGCGGCGCCCGGCGTCTCTTCGATGTTGACCTCGGTGAACGCAATCCCCTCATCCACGAGCTGGCGCTTCAGGGTGCGGCAGTAGCCACACCACGTCGTGCTGTAGATCACCAGCGGGGCGGGAACCTCGACTGAGGCTGTCACGGGGAGAACTCCTCGGGAGTGCGGTGCGCGGCCGGGCGGCCATCTGTTGACAACTGTCGACCGCCTGGAGTTCTTCCTTCACAGTCTTACCCTGCGTTGGGCCGGGGTGTCAGTTGACCCTGCCAAGATGGCTCGGTGACCGCGGTAGCTGAACCTGAGATCCTGAACGCGCTCGATCCCGAGCAGCGATCGGCGGCCGAGGCGGTTCGCGGCCCGGTCTGCATCCTGGCCGGCGCGGGCACCGGCAAGACCAGGGCGATCACCCACCGCATCGCGTTCGCGGTCCGTACCGGCACGGTGTCGCCGGCTCACGTGCTTGCCGTCACCTTCACTGCCAGGGCGGCCGGCGAACTTCGCGGTCGACTTCGCGGCCTCGGTGCCGGCGCCGTCCAGGCCCGTACCTTCCACTCAGCCGCATTGCGGCAGCTGCAGTACTTCTGGCCCCGCACCATTGGCGGCGAACTGCCAGCGATCCTGAAGTCGAAGGTCCCGCTGCTTGCGGAGGTCGCCGGGCGGTTGCGGCTGGGGCTTTCGTCGTCCGACCTTCGCGATGTTGCCTCTGAGATCGAGTGGATGAAGGCGCTCCAACGGCCGCCCGACGACTACGCGTCGTCCGTGCTGCTCGCGCATCGCATCGCCCCGCGACCGGTCACCGAAATCACCGCGCTCTACGCCGGGTACGAAGACCTCAAAGTGCGCAAGAACCAATTCGATTTCGAGGATCTGCTGCTGCACGCCACGGCGCTGCTCGAGACCGAGCCGTCGGTCGCGGTGCAGGTGCGTGACCAGTACAGGTACTTCGTCGTCGACGAATACCAAGACGTCAACCCGGCCCAGCAACGATTGCTCGACGCGTGGCTCGGCGATCGCGACGATCTGTGCGTCGTGGGCGACCCCGAGCAGACGATCTACTCGTTCGCCGGCGCATCGCCGGAGTACCTGACCGGATTCTCGACGCGCTACCCGAAAGCAACCGTCGTGCGGCTGGTCCGTGACTACCGATCGACGCCGCAAGTTGTTGCGCTGGCCAACCGGCTGTCGGGCGGCGCGCTGGTCGCGCAACTCCCCGCGGGGCCGGTGCCGGTCATCGACAGTTACCCCGACGAGGTGGCCGAGGCGGCTGCCGTGGCGATCAAGATTTCGAAGCTGATCGCCGACGGCACGCCCGCGAGTGAGATCGCTGTGTTGTTTCGCATCAACGCGCAATCGGAAACCTTCGAGCAGGCGCTCGCCGAGGCGGGCGTGCCGTACGTGCTGCGGGGTGGCGAGCGGTTCTTCGAGCGTCCCGAGGTTCGCGAAGCTGTCTTCTTGCTGCGCGGCGCCGCCCGTGGTGAGCAGCCTGACGAAGGAACGCTCGCCGACGTCGTGCGTAGCGTCCTCGCCGCGGTCGGGTTCGGGCCGGTGCCGCCGTCTGGGTCAGGCGTTGCTCGTGATCGGTGGGAGTCCCTGGCTGCGCTCGTTCGACTCGCCGAGGAGCGGGTTGGCGCCGGCGAGGAGGAGTCGAGCCTCGCGGATTTCGTCGCCGACCTGGAAGAACGCGCGTCGCTGCAGCATGCGCCTGTCGTTGACGGCGTCACGTTGGCCTCGCTGCACGCCGCCAAGGGGCTTGAGTGGGACGCCGTGTTCCTGATCGGTTTGGTCGACGGCACGTTGCCGATCGTCTACGCCGAGACGACCGCACAGGTCGACGAGGAACGCCGCTTGCTCTACGTCGGCATCACCAGGGCCAGGCGCTATCTGGCTCTGTCGTGGGCGGCGGCGCGGTCTCCCGGCGGGCGCGCCAGCCGGCGTCCGAGCCGTTTCCTCGACGACCTGCGCTCGGCCACGGCCGGCGGATCGGTCCAGCCCGGGGCAGCGCGTTCGCCGCGCGCTGCCAAGTCGGGGCGCGACAGTGTCGAGCGCTGTCGGGTGTGCCAGAAACTCCTGACCAGTGGCGCCGCGCGCAAGCTCGGCCGTTGCACCGATTGCCCGGGCAGCGTCGACGAAGTGTTGTTCGAACGGTTGCGCGCCTGGCGCCTTGAGCGCTCGAAGGAACTGAAGCAACCCGCGTTCTGCGTGTTCACCGACGCGACGCTGACGCGCATCGCCGAGGTGCGCCCGCAGACCACCCAAGAACTTGCGACCATCGGTGGCGTCGGCCCCGCGAAGCTCACCGCTTACGCGGCCGAGGTACTCGTGTGCTCGTGTAGCGCGGACGACTCCCCGAGCCCAGTCGAGTGGATCCGGCTTCCCTGACCAGCGCAAATAAATGCCCAATAAATACGTTGCCCGCGTCCCAGCGTTGGCCGTAACCTGCCGACTGGACCTGTTGGAGATGGCGCGCCCGAGAGGGTGCAGCCCGAGACGGAAGGTGGTGAGTCGTGGTGCGGACCGTAACTAACGAGATGGCGTTTGCTCCTGGCTTTGCCACGGGCTCTTCCGTGTCCGGGCTCGAGGGCAGCGCCATGAGCGCTGCCGCTATGTCTGCCGCTATGTGGCGTCCGACGACCGCAGCTGTGAATGCGGCTCTCAACGCAGCAGCAGCAGGCAATCCGGCACAGCACCAGACCGTCGCAATTTCGCAGAACCTGAAGCTCAACCCGCTCCACACGCAGAAGCAGTACGTGGTCACGACGCCGGACGCCGGTCGTGGCAACAAGGGAACCTCGCCCTGGGGGTTCCCGGTCTGAGACACCTCAGACCGGCTCTCCAGGCCGCGGAACCCTCACCGGGATCCGCGGCTTTTTTGTTGTCCAACCGTTCAATTCGGCTTCTCAGCTCCGCTCATTTTCGGCCCGCCAAACTGTCGTACCTAGCAAGTAGAAATCTTCAGAGAACTAGATCCCCGGAGGGGGTGACGCAGATGCTGACCGGCCCGTTTGACCGCGTGCTCGCTCAGGCGCTGCGACGGTCGCTTGAAGTCCCGTGTCTCACAGTCGACCCGGAGTTGTTCTTCGCCGAGTCGCCCGAAGACGTCGAGACCGCCAAGGCGATGTGCGCGGAGTGCCCTGTGCGTACCGCGTGCCTGACGGCGGCGCTCGACCGCCAGGAGCCATGGGGCGTCTGGGGCGCCGAGTTGTTCGTCCAGGGAGCCATCGTGGCGCGTAAGCGTCCGCGTGGCCGACCGCGCAAGGAAGTTGCCGCCTGATCGCCTGAGGGAACTCGGCGTTCGGCGGCGATCACACCACCGAAATTTGCCCGTCGCAACCGACTGGCGAAACGTCGATACGAATCAGGAGTTCACATGCTGAGCAACGATGCGCACGTTCGCGTCATGGCCGCCCAGCGACAGCAGGAAGCGCAAGCAGCCGCTCGCCGGTCGCGAATCATCGCGGCCCGCCGGTCGCAGCGCAAGGCCGAAGACACCTCACGGTGGATTCGCCGCCTGTTGATCGCCGTCCGGTAATGGGACGCAGGAAGAGGGGCTGCACCCAGCTGGGTGCAGCCCCTCTTCGTTCGGTGGGTTTCGTTAGCCGGTCGGTGCGAGCCCAGGGACCCAGCGCCGCATCTCGGCCTGAAACGGTCCACGTGCGTCGAGCTGGCAGAGCACGCCGACGCCGCCGAGCCACACCCGATGGATCAACAGATAGGACGGCGGCAAGTTGAGCTGACGTCCGAATGCCGCGGCCTGCGTGCGCGGGTCGCCGACGCGGGCGGCTTGTTCGCGCAGCCACGCTCGTGAGAAGTGGAAGGTCGGCTGGCGGGCCGGATCAAGGAACGGGTTGAGGTAGTTGATCAACTCGTCAGGGTCGACCTGGTGACCTGGATTGACGAATCCTTCGGCACGAAGACCCTCGAGGACCGCATCGTGGTCGCCGCCGAGGGCGAGCGCGAGCAATCGGCCGATCGCTGGCGGGAAGCCTTCGGGCAACCTGTTCACGGCGCCGAAGTCGAGCACCCCAAGGCGTCCGTCCGGCAGGACGCGGTAGTTGCCCGGGTGCGGATCGGCGTGCAGAAGACCGGCGCGGGCCGGACCGGAGAACAGGAACCGCACGTAGAGCAGACCGACCCGATCGCGCTCTTCACGGGTGCCGTTGCGCAGGATCTTCGACAGCGGGGTGCCATTGACCCACTCGGTGACGAGCACGCGGTCGGCACCCGCGAGCACGTCGGGAACGAAGATGTCGGCGTCATCGGCGAATGCGACCGCGAACGCGTGCTGCGACTGCGCCTCCAGGCGGTAGTCGAGCTCTTCGGCGACCCGCTCGCGGAGTTCGCGCAGCAAGGGTTTGATGTCGAGCCCGGGCGACATGACACCGAAGAGGCGACCCATGCGGGCGAGCTGGTTCAAGTCTGAGAGCAGTGCCTTGCCGGCGCCCGGGTACTGGACCTTCACGGCGACCGCTCGGCCGTCGGCCCACACAGCACGGTGCACCTGGCCGATCGATGCAGCTGCGGCGGGTTTGTCGGTGAACGACTGGAACAGGTCGCGCCAGTCAGGGCCGAGCTGGCTCGCGAGCACCTTGTGCACGGTCGCGGCGGGCAACGGTGGCGCGTCTTCTTGCAGGCGGGTGAGTGCCTCGCGATAGGGCGCCGCCATCTCTTCAGGCATCGCCGCCTCGAATACCGACAGCGCCTGCCCGACTTTCATCGCGCCGCCCTTGAGCTCGCCAAGGACCTTGAACAGCTGTTCGGCGGTGCGCTGCTGAAACTCCGCCATGACGTCATCGGACGAGCGGCCGGAAAGGCGCTTGCCGAGACCGACAGTTGCCCGGCCAGCGGCGCCGATCGGCAGCCCAGCAAGGCGCGCAGTCCGGCTCATCGTGCGACGGGGTATCTCGCTCACATCACCATTGTCCGCTACGGATCGTTCGGGGATCGTTACTACACCGCCTCGTCGGCCACTACACCGCCTCATCGGCCACTACACCGCCTCATCGGCCACTACACCGCCTCATCGGCCCAACAACACCCGCACGACGGGTGCGCGCGCCAACTTCTTCGCCGTACCCGCCAATCGGGCAGCGCGATCTCGAGGGTTCCGTTGCAGGTGGCTGGAGTGCCGCCATCGATGAACGCCAACACCTGCAACGCCGTGATGCTTGCGGCCAGCGTTGCCAGGGCGACGTCGCACGCTTCGGTGCCGTTGCGCGAGCCACCAGAGGCAAGTTGCGCCGCGATCACCGGCCAGGCCGCGTCGCGATCTGACCTGTGCAACTCGAGGCAGCGAAGGCACGACGTGCTCCCTGGCAGCACGAACGGACCGATGACTGCTGTCGCTTCTCGCACGACTACCCGCAGGTGTGGCACACCGCAGCGCACCAACTCGTTGAGCGCGCCTATTTCGGGCGCGTCGCCGGTGGCCAACACCACGAGGTCGTAGTGCTGAGTTGGCGTGAGTGCGGTCGTACGAGTGATCTGGCTGACCCGGTGGATCGCCGCGTGCGTGGCCTGCGCCCTGGTCGAACCGGTATCGCCGATGGCGGCACCAGCCGGCCCGCAGTCTGCCGGTCGGCACGTCGCCGCGTCATCGACGACCAGATGACCGATCCCCGCGGCACCGAGCAGTGTCGCAACGGCGCCCCCGACCCGCCCGCCGCCAACGACGCACACGGTGGCGAGTTGCCGCCGCGAGACGGTGGAGAGCCCGCCGTCGAGCTGTCCTGAAACCAGCGACATCGACGCGACATCGGGTGCGAGCCGATCGCGTTCAATGCGGGGGAGCACGGCGAGCGGGTGGGTGTCTGTGGCTGCATCGTCGAGGACCGCCGCCTCGGTCAGCATCGACACGAGCCGGTCCACGATCGAGGCGTCGAGACCTAGCGAGCGGGCGCGGGTTCGCAATGCCGATCGATCGTGCGCGCCGTCGAAGGCGGCCAACAGGCGGCCCACCTGGTCACCCACGCCGGCGACCACGACAGTTCGTTCGTGATGCACGCCGATCTGCAGCGTCGTCGAGTCACGCCACAGGCGTCGCAACGCTGTCTTCACGACCGGACGCAACGGTGATCCTTCGGCTCGTTAGCTCGCGCACCCGCAGATCGCAGGCAAGGCCTCAGGGTGTCATCGAGGCAAGCCACCCCTGCGCGACCGTCCACAGGCGCCGGTGCCGACGCCGTGAGGCTTGTGGGAAAGATGCCGCGCGCTGGTGTCGTGGGAAGAGCATCGGGTGCATTGACATGTGACTAGATGGTCACCTATCTTCGTGACGTGGATGAGGTCTTCAAGGCACTGGCGGATCCCACGCGACGGGAGCTTCTCGACGAGCTCTTCCGCGAGGACGGTCAAACGTTGCGCGCACTCGAGGAGCGCTTCGCCATGACACGTTTCGGCGTCATGAAGCACCTCAAGGTTCTGCAGGACGCGGGACTCGTCGTCACCCGACGCCGTGGCCGGGAGAAGCTCCACTTCCTCAACCCCGTACCGATCCGGCTCGTCCACGACCGCTGGGTGAGCAAGTACGCACAGCCTTGGACGGCCGCGCTCAGCGACCTAAAACACCGAATGGAGACTCCGATGGAGAAGGTTTTCGAGATCTATATCCGCACCACTCCAGAGCGGCTGTGGGAGGCGATCACCGACACCGAGATCCGCAGCAAGTACCAGTTCGGCATGCGAGCGACGTCCGACTGGAACCCTGGCTCACGCTACGAGATGCGAGCTGGCGGCAGTGATGGCGACCTGGGACACCTGATAGGCGAAGGCGAGAACGTCGAGGTCGACCCACCGCGCCGATTGGTTCAGAGCATGGTTGCGTTGTGGGGGGATGACGTAAAAAGCGAAGGCACGTCGCGCGTGACGTGGGAGATCGAACCCGTCGGCGACTCGTGCCGACTGACCGTGACCCACGACCAACTACGCGAGGGCGCAAACGACCAGCTGTACGGCGGTTGGCCGATGATTTTGTCCGGGCTCAAGACCTGGCTCGAGACGGGGGAGTTGCTCACGACGCCCGGGTCGTTGCTCTACCGCTCGTAGACCTGCAGGGACAAACAAAAAACTGAGCGGAGGCCGCTTTCGCGACCTCCGCTCAGTCATGCTGCAGATCTCGTGATGTTGCAGATCTCGTGATGTTGCAGAGGTTAGTGCTGGTGCATGTCTAACGGGCGTGCGCGGTTAGGCCTTGCCGAGGATCCGGTTGAGCGTGGTGCCGCATACGTGGCACTTGCCCTTGGCCATCTTGGTGCCCTTGTCGTTGACGACGACGTCGCCCTCGAACTCGCGCTTCGCCTTACATTTCACGCAGTAGGCCTCGCCACTGTACTTCTCGGCCGTGTCGGCCACGCGGTCCTCCTTGGTCATGGTCGGGGGTAACAGGTGGAACGGGTTGGGGCCCTCTAACCGCTGGGCTTGCGCCGATCAGGTTGATCGCGTTCGCGTGCCAGTCTTCGGTCGAGTCGTCTCTTCGGGGGAGTCGTCGAGCAGGTCGCCGACCGCCTCGAAAGGCGTCGTCCCCCCTCACGGGCGAACGAAACTGAGCGTCAGCCTACGTCAGACACGCTCACGCGTGCCGCACGCGCGCCGCACGAGCGCGGCGTCGTTGCCGGCAGGGTGCTGACAAGTCACTTGTGCACAGGTTTATCCACAGGGCGGTGACGGGGTTACCCACACGTCATCCACAGGGCCAATCGTGTGAAGGGCCTGTCAGCTGCAGACGCCTGTCACGTCTGCAGTGCCCAATTCTGCAGCACCCCCCGAATTCTGCAGCACCCCCCATTCTGCAGCACCCAATGTGAAGCCCCCGGCTTGCTGCCATCCGCCTTCCCCTTGCGAATGGCGCCCGACCGGGGGCTTCGACGCCCCGACGTTAGGAGGCGGTAGTCGGCGCCGTCAACGATGCGTCAGTGCTCGAAACGATGGCCTGTGGACACGGCTGTGGGCGGGGTGGGGACGCGCGGGAGTGTTCCTGTGGATAGGGCGGGATAGAGATGTGCACGCCGACCGTCGGTGGGAGTACGCGGCCCGCGTCACCTGCGCGGATGCCGATCCCCGCTGTGGACAGGAAAGAATTCGGTGGAATTGGGTCGCCGGAACGCGCCCGTGCCCGGCTGTGCACAGTTCGCCAGCTTGCACAGTGTCGTGCAGGTGTCGGACGCCGGCGGTACGGTGCCCGCGTGGCTGCTTCCGAAGGTTTCAGCAGGTTCAGTGTCAGAGGGTTCGGTAGAGGTTCGGCGAAGTGCGCGCCGGCGCCGGACGGTGTCGGCGTATCGCGACGGCGACCGCACGATCGTGCTGCTGCCAGCGCGAATGTCGCGCGCCGAAGAGCAGCGGTGGATCACGATCATGCTCGAACGGCTGGCCACGCAGGAGCGACGCAGTGCACGGCGGGCGTCGCGCGGTGATGCCGAGCTTGGCCGGCGCGCCGCGGAGCTGTCTCGGCAATACCTGGGCGGGACACCAAAGCCGAAAAGTGTGCGATGGGTGACCAACCAGGGCTCGCGCTGGGGGTCGTGTACACCTGTCGACGGCACCATTCGGCTGTCAGATCGGCTGGCGACAATGCCCGGCTGGGTCGTCGACTACGTGCTCGTGCACGAGTTGGCGCATCTCATCGAGATCGGGCACGGTCCGCGGTTTTACCGCCTCGTCGATACCTACCCGAAGGCCGAGCGCGCGCGCGGCTACCTGCTAGGCGTGGTCGCCGGTGCGGGCTGGGCGGCTGAGCCCGACGCACTTGACCAAGAGTCCGCGTACGAGGTCGGCCAGGACGACGAGGCCGATGGAGTCGAGGATGTCGACGGGGTCGATGAGGTCCACGACGCCGAGACCGTGCCCGACCGAATCCCAGACCGAAACCGAGCTAGAAGCCCTCTGGTAACTGGTCAGTCAGAGTTTTCGTCCGGCCCGTCGCTTGGTGGCGTGTCGTTCAGCGACCGCAGGTCGAAGTCGCTGTCACGGCGATCCACGAATCCGGGCGGATCATCGAGGTCATCGACCGTCGGCAGGAAGTCGGGGTGCTCCCACAGGGCGTCGCGGCCCTCTGCTCCCCGAGCCTCTCGTAGCAGTTGCCACAGCTGCGATGCCTCGCGCATCCGGCGCGGGCGCAGTTGCAGACCGACCAAAGTGCCGAACGTCTGCTCCGCCGGCCCGCCGGTCGCACGCCGGCGACGTACGGTCTCGCGCAACGCCGAGGCGCCCGCGAGCCGCCCCTCCGCCGCCTGCGCGACGACATCGTCGATCCAGCCTTCGATCAGCGCGAGCAACGTCTCGAGCCGGGTCAGCGCGGCCTGTTGTGCGGGCGTGTTCTCTGGTTCGAACAAACCACCAGTGAGCGCGTCTTGCAGCGCCTCGGGATTCGTCGGGTCGATCGAGCCGAGTGCCTCCTGCATGCGAGACGTGTCGACGGTGATCCCGCGGGAGTAGTCATCGAGCGCCGCCACCAACCGGCCTCGCAGCCACGGAACCGCAGCGAAGAGCCGGTGATACGCCGCTTCGCGCAACGCGAGGAAGAGCCGCACCTCGTCGGGCGCGACGCCGAGACCTTCACCGAAGGCAGCGATGCCGGCCGGGATGAGCGCCGCGTGACCCACGCCTGCGAGTGGGAGGCCGACGTCGGTCGACGACACGACCTCGCGCGACAAGGTGCCCAACGCCTGACCTACCTGCCCGCCGAACATGACGCCGCCCATCTGCCGCATCATCGACAGCAGTGGTCCGGTCATGTCGGGTAACGGCCCGGTGGGCTCGCCATCGCTGTCGAGATCAGCGCCCGGTGGGAAGCCGGGAAGTCCAAGTCCGGCAAGCCCTCCCGCGCCGGCCAGACCGCCGGTGAGTTCGCCGCTGAATGCCTCGACGACCTTGCTCGCGACCGGCTCGACGAGTTCTGCCCAGGTCGGCAGGGTTGCTTCGATCCACTCGGCCCGACTCCATGCGCTCGCCGACGTGGTCGCAGCCGGGAAGGAGGTTGTCGGGTCGAGCCACAGCTCGGCGAGCCGGATCGCGTCGGTCACTGCGCTTCGTTCGGCCGGCCCGATCGATGGGTCGTCACCAGCCGCTGCTTGCCGCGCGACGTCCTTGGCCAGATCCCAGTTCACCGGGCCGCCCTGCCACGAGAGCATGTCGGCGAAGCGGTGCAACGCGCTGCTGATGTCGGCGCCACCGAGATCGCCGAAGCCCATCCCGCCCGCACCGGGGCCGCGAGAGCCGGGATCGTTAGGGTCGCCCGGCTTGCCAAAGCCAAAGGGAATCTCGCTCACCGCTGCTCCTCGGGCAAGATGGGCTCCATGACGGGGAAAAGGCGCCACCGGTCGTGGGTCCGCCTGACCACGTCCGTGTCGTCCAAAGTAGTCGTGCGGGGGAGCCGATGAGTACCGAAGAGCAGCCGGTTCGCCCACGGCGCAGCCCGAGAACGCGCCGCGTCGGGCCCGTCGTTGCTGTGACAGGCGCCGCTCACGGCGTCGGGGAGCTTCTCGTGCGCCAGCTGGCGTCGTCCGCTTCGGTGAAAAAAGTGATCGCGATCGACACGATCCGGGGCGATGTTCCCGAGGCGACGTGGCGGCTCGTCGACGTCCGCGAGCCCGCGCTGGTCGAGCGGCTCGCCGGAGTCGACGTGCTCGTGCATCTCGCGGTCGACAGCAGCGTCGATCACGACGACGCCGACGTGCACGCTGGACATGGGCGGGGGGCGCACGCCCGCGGGACGGCGACGGTGCTGACCGCTGCGCCGGCGGCGGGAGTCAACCATGTGGTGCTCGTGACAAGTGCGATGGTCTACGGCGCGCTGGCGGACAACCCTGTTCCGCTGCCTGAGGATGCCGAACTGCAAGCAACTGCCGATAGCGCCTGGATGGGCGACCTCCTCGAGATCGAGCGGCTCGCCGCGCAGGCACCGCGGACGCATCCCGGCCTGCTGGTGACGGTGCTGCGCCCCGCTGCACTCGTAGGCGGAGGGGTCGACACGATCTTCACCCGGCATTTCGAGGCGCCACGGTTGCTCGCAGTGAAAGGCTCGCGCACCTGCTGGCAGTTCTGCCACGTCGACGATCTGCTGTCGGCGGTGGAACTCGTGGTGAGCGGCGGGTTGCGCGCGCCGGTTGGTGACGGCAGTGACGCCAATGCGGCCCCGAGTGACCAGGGCGATCAGGTGTCGAGCGGCCATCTCGTGCTCGCGGTCGGCAGCGAGGGCTGGCTTGAGCAAGAGGACGTCGAACGAGTGACCGGCAAGCGGCACATCGAGTTGCCGTCGTCGGTCGCGTTCGGCACGGCCGAGCGGTTGCACCGGCTCGGCGTCACACCGGCGGGTTCGAGCGATTTGCAGTTCCTGGTGCATCCGTGGGTGGTCGACCCGACGCGATTGACCAAGGCCGGCTGGCGTGCGGCTTACGACAACGAAAGCGCGTTGGCGGTGGCGGTCGCCGAATCCGCCGGTCGGTTGGCGATCGGCGGTCACCGGCTCGGACGTCGAGATGCGGCCGCAGGTGCGGCCGTCGGCGCAACGGTCGCTTTGGTCGGGACGGCGGCACTGGTGCGGCGCGCGAGGCGGCGCCGGCATGGCTGAACCTTCCGTCCGCCTCGTCGGCATTCGAGACCTTCCGCTGTCGGTGGATGAAGTGCTGGCGGCAGTAGCCGACCCCGCTGCCGGCGGGACGACTGTGTTCATCGGGACCGTTCGTTCCTCAGACGGCGGCCGTGACGTGACCTCCCTGCAGTACGAGGCGCATCCCGACGCGATCGTCGCGCTGCACGAGGTCGCCAAGGAGGTTGCGGCAAAGCACGACGCCATTGCCGTTGCCGCAGTTCATCGCACCGGCCTGCTTGCCATTGGCGATCTTGCGGTCGTCGTCGCCGTTGCCGCCGGGCACCGAGGGGAGGCTTTTGCCGCAGGCAAGGAGTTGATCGACGAGGTGAAAGCGCGAGTGCCGATTTGGAAACAGCAAAGCTTTGCCGACGGCTCGGCCGCGTGGGTGGGCATCGAGACTACGCTTGACGTCGAAAGCTGAAGGCATCGAAGGGACAGTCGTCAGATCATGGGAGTGCTGCTGTGGTTGATGATCCCGGTCGCCTTTTTGATTGCCGGAACGATTTACGCCTCGATCCGTAGCCGGCCGCGGCGACCCACCGCGATGCAGGATTCGATGGCGTCGTTCTCGAGATTTCGCCGTGCGCTGGCGGCCAGCACAGGAAACTCGCAGCCGAAGCACCTCGGGCACCCGAACGGCAGCCACACCAATAGCAGCGACAAATCCGATGCGGCCGACCCGAGAAAGCAAGATGAGCCGGCACCGTCCGTTGCCCGCTCCGAATAATTGGCGCTGATAATTCGCCCGTTTGCCGAGGCAGTCGGGGGCTCGTCGGCTCAAGGTTGCCTGCTGCAGATGCCGATCTATTGATCGTCAGCGTCCAATAGCTCGGGCCCCTCGCGCATCGTCGGGCCCCGCCGTCTGAGTGAGGCACAGTGGAACACGTCGTATTTTTCCCAGCGCCGGACGGCACCCCAGCCTTCCGTCGTCTTGCCACCGTCGACGACGCAGCCCGGTTCGTCGAGCACCTGCGCAACGTCGAGAACGTCAGCGAGGCGTCCGTACACACGCTGACCGAGGTTCCACTGTCGTTCAAGACGTGGTACCGCGTCGAGATCCCGAACTCCGAGGAAGGCGCGGATAACGGGCACAGCGACAGTAGCGACCAGGCCCAAGATGCTCAGACTGATGTCGCCGCACCGACGACGATCGCCGAGGTCATCGAGAGTTACGCCAGCGATGACGACAGCGTGAACCTCGACCAGTTGGCGCCGTCAGCATCGTCGGGGGTGGATGGTTCCTCAACCGGAATCCTCGTCCCCGAGCGTGAGTTCCTGCCGCCCGTTCAGATCGCGTTCGCCTCGCCAACCGAAGAGCCTGCCTTCTTCGGCCAGCCCGTTGCCGAGCCGGACCGCCCCGCGGCTCAGGTTCTGGAGCCGGCGTTCGGCAGTCGCCGCGAGCGCGGCACCGGGTACTTCGTGCGGTAACCGCCCACCACTTCAGCCCGCCAAGCGCACCCATCTCCGAGCCCCCCCAAGCTCGCAGAGCAGGCAGCTCCCCCCAGAGCTGCGCCGCAGAAACACCAGAGCCGCGACCTCCCCCCAAGGTCGCGGCTCTGGTGTTTCCCGGGGCAACAGTGTTTTTCATGCGCAACTAAGCTGGTCGTCATGCGACGCCAGGCAACGACTCTGCTCGTGTCGGGCGTATTGGCCGTGATCCTCGCGTTCGTGGGCATGCACCTTCCGGCGCCGTACGTGCAGGATGCGCCGGGCCCCGTCTCTGACACGCTCGGCACGGCGCAGGGCAAGCCTTTGATCACGATCGCGCACCCGACCGCGACGCCTAAGGGCCGCATCTATCTGGTCACCGTGAGCGAGTCCGGTGGTCCTCGGCAAAACATCTCGGCGTTTCAGGTGCTGCTGGGTTGGTGGAAGCGCAGCGATGCGGTGATTCCGCGGCGCCTGCTGTACCCCGATGCGCACACGACGCCGCAGCAAGTCGCGACGCAGGACAACAACGACATGATCGAGTCGCAGGAGGAAGCCAAGGTTGCTGCGCTGCGCTACTTGAAGTATCCGCTCACACCAGGGGTCGACATCGCTAGCGTGGTTTTGCCTGCACTCAAAGGAAAGTTGATGAACGACGACATCATCGTCGGTGTCGACAACACCACTGTGACGAACGGTGCCGACTTGCTGAAGCTCGACGCGACGCACAAGGCTGGCGACCAGATCGTCTTGCACGTGGTGCGCGGAACGACGCAACTCGATGTCCCGGTGACCCTGCAACCACCGGGCAAGGGCTCGACAACGCCGACGATCGGAATCAGCGTCGTCGACAGCTTCACCAAGCCCTTCGCGATCGATATCAACCTGGCCGACGTGGGCGGGCCTAGTGCCGGAACGGCATTCGCCCTCGGCATCATCGACAAGCTCACCGACGGCAACCTGACCGGCGGTCGCACCATCGCTGTGACCGGAACGATTGATGCCGACGGAAACGTGGGCGCGATCGGCGGTGTGATCCAGAAGATGGCCGGCGCGCGCAGTGCAGGCGCCACGGTGTTCTTGGTGCCGAAGTCCAACTGTGCCGAGGCGTTGACCGCCGTCCCGCATGGTCTTCGCCTTGTCCCGATCACGACGTTGACTTCGGCAGTTGACGTGCTGAAGCAAATCAACGCAGGTGCCACCGACGTGCCAACCTGCCCGGCGAAGTAGCCGAGGCGGCGGTTCAGTCGACCAACGTCGCTGCGAGCGCGTCGGTCAAGAGCGGCACCAGGTCTGCGCCGCTCACCACGTCATCAGGCTGGTCAGCGACGCCGCGAACCCTCAGCGTCGCCGTCCGCGAACCATCACGCAGGACGCCGACCAGCATCCGGACCTCACGACGCAACGGGTGAGTGACGGCCCAGGCCACGGCGTCGGCATCGGCTGGCAGATCTGCCTCCACCGATGGCGGCAGGGTCAGGACCTCCTGCGACAAGGCGCAACCCGCTACCTCCGAGGGCCAGCCGATCTCGGCGAGCCACTCGTCGAGTGGGGTGCCCGTCGGCAGTGAGTCCTGTTCGACTGGCGTCAACGCATCGGCGTCCGGCAGCTGTGGCAGGCCGAGAGTCTGCGCGAGCGCCGGTTCGGAGGCGACCAAGTCAGCAGTGCGGACCAACGCGTAGAGCCGGGTCGGCTGGTCCCAACCTCCCTGCGCGAGGTGCCGGTCGACTTCGGCTATTGCTTCGAGCAGGGGGTCGCTGCGGCGAGGCTCCTCACGCTGCGCGTCCGGTGGCTCGATCACGTGGGACATCTTGCCGGACGGCGATGCGCTCCCCGCCGGGCCACGTTAGGTAGGTTGACCTGCGTGACGTTTCCCCGCCCGGAGCGGCGACCGTACGGCCCCGGTAGCGGCGGCCCGCGTCAGCCTCTGCCGCGGCCGCAGTTCCCGAGTTGGGGAAAGCCGTTCCTGATCACGCTTGGGATCGTCGTCGTCCTCATCGTGGCAATCGCGCTGTTCGTCGCCATCGATACCGAACACCTGTGGTACGACTCGGTCGGATTCGGCGAGGTCTTCACCACCAAGCTGGTCACCCGGTTGGCCCTCTTCTGCGGCTTCGGGCTCTTCATGGCGGCGATGACGTTCGGCAACGTCTATCTCGCGTTCCGGCTGCGCCCGGCCTTTCGAGCCTCGTCGGTCGAGCAGGTCATTCTCGACCGGTACCGCACGGTTATCGAACCGCGTCGCTGGTGGATATTCGGCGCCATCGCTGCGTTCTTCGGGCTGATCTTCGGAACCGCCGCGTCCGGTCGCTGGCAGACCTGGCTGTTGTGGAGCAACGCGACCTCATTCGGCCACAAGGACCCGCAGTTTCACCGCGACGTCTCGTATTTCGCGTTCATCTTGCCGTTCCAGAGATTCATCCTCGGTTACATCATGGCTCTCGTCGTCGTGTGCACGCTGCTCACGGTTGCGGCGCACTACGTCTTCGGAGGCTTGGCATTTCGCACACCTGGCGAGCGAATCACCAGGGGAGCGCGCACCCACATCGCGCTGTTGCTCTTCGTCTTCGTCTGCTGCAAGGCAATCGCGTACTACCTCGACAGGTTCGGTCTGGCGTTCTCCAGTCGTGGCGCCGTGCAGGGACCGTCGTACACCGACGTGCATGCAGTGCTGCCGGCCAAGGAGATTCTGCTCATCATCTCGTTGTTGTGCGCCGCGTTGTTCATCGCGACGATCTTCCGCACAGGTTGGCTACTGCCGGCTGTTTCCGTTGGACTGCTGGCTTTCTCGGCGATCATCATCGGTGGGATCTACCCGTTGATTGTGCAGAACTTCCAAGTGAAGCCGAGCGAGGCGGACAAGGAAGCTCCCTACATTCAACGGAACATCAATGAGACCCGCTACGCGTACAACCTGACCGACAAGAACGTCAAAGTAACCCCGTACGCGGCTACCACAACAGTGAGTGCGAGCGCGCTGACTAACAGCACCGCCATCGGCGCGGGTGTGCGATTGCTCGACAACGCTGTGCTGCCGGCGACTTACAACCAGCTTCAGCAGTTCCGGAACTTCTACAACATCGACAAGCTGGACGTCGACCGGTACATCATCAACGGCCAGGAGCAAGACGCTGTCGTCGCGACCCGCGAACTCAATCTCGCAGGCGTGCCGACGAGCCAGAAGTCGTGGATCAACGAGCATCTCGTCTACACCCACGGCTACGGTTTCGTGGCCGCCCCAGGTGATGGCGTCGACAACGATGGGCGACCGTCGTTCATCGAGTCGAACATCCCGGTCACCGGCAGCCTCGGCACATTCCAACCGCGGGTCTATTTCGGCGAGGGCGAGACGTCGTTTTCCGTTGTGGGCCAGCCTGCCGGCGCATCGCCTCGCGAGTACGACTTCCCGACAAATGGCGGCAACGGGCAGCAGTACAACACGTATGACGGCGGCGGCGGTGTATCGATCGGCTCGACGTTCAGGCAACTCGAGTACGCCTTGCGGTTCGGCGACAAGAACCTGATCCTGTCCGACGGCATCACCTCACAATCGCGAATCCTCTATGACCGCGACCCACGGCAGCGCGTGGCGAAGGTTGCGCCATACCTCACGCTCGACGGCGATCCCTACTCGGCCATCGTCGACGGGAAGTTGGTGTGGATTGTCGACGGATATACGACGAGCGACGGATTCCCTTACTCACAAAGAGAAAATCTGAACGCGATCACGCAAGACACGAACACCGAGACTGCGACGACGAAAGAGCAGGCGAGCGAGAAAATCAACTACCTGCGCAACTCGGTTAAGGCAACAGTCGACGCGTACACCGGCGCGGTCACGCTCTACGCGTGGGACGCGACGGACCCGGTTCTCAAGACGTGGATGAAGGTCTTCCCGGGCACTGTGAAGCCGGAGTCCGCGATGAGCACGCAGTTGCTCGCGCATGTTCGCTACCCCGAAGACATCTTCAAGGTGCAGCGGAATCTGCTCGCGAAGTACCACGTCACTGACCCCCACGCGTTCTACGGCCAGCAGGACTTCTGGCAGGTGCCGGCCGATCCCACGCAGACCGCGCCGCAGCCACCGCAGCCGCCTTACTACCTCACGCTGAAAATGCCGGACCAACCCAAGCCGACGTTCTCGCTCACCACGACATTCGTCCCTCAAGGAAGAACCAACCTGTCGGCGTTCATGGCCGTCGACAGCGATCCGGGCCCCGACTACGGGACGATCCGGGTACTTCAGTTGCCCCGAAGCCTGCTGATCAGCGGACCAGGCCAGGTGCAGAACCAGTTCGAGTCCGATCCGAACGTGCAGACCACCCTGAACATCCTGCGCGTGCAGGGCGGTGCGGCCGGCGTGACGTACGGCAACCTGCTTTCGTTGCCGGTCGCGGGCGGCTTGCTCTACGTCGAACCTGTGTACGTGAAGGCAGCCGGCGGTCAGGGCAGCTATCCCTTGTTGCAGAAGGTGCTCGTTTCCTTCGGTAACAACATCGGCTTCCAGAGCACCTACTCCGCAGCTATCGCGAGTCTTGTTGGCGCGCCGCCGGGGTCGTCGAGTTCTGGCGCGACAGGTACTGGCACTGGTCCGACCGGCAGTGCGCCACCGGGCTCGACCAGCCCCTCGCCGTCCGGCCCTGCGAGTCCGTCGTCGTCACCGTCGGTGCTGGTGCCGTCCGACGTCGCGCAAGACATTGCGGCGGCTCAACAGGCCTACGCCGATGGTCAAGCCGCGCTCAAGGCCGGCGACTTCGCGGCCTACGGGTTGGCTCAACAACGCCTTGCGGCGGCGCTGGCGAAGGCCGCCGGGGTGCTGTCGCCGACCCTGTCTCCCAGCCCGTCAACACTGCCATCGCCGACGAGCGGGGCGACCTCGCCGAGCGCGTCGCCATAGCAGCGGCAAGCCATCTGCGATTTGTGGGCACCGCATAGTTGACGTAAAGTGACAGAACCGACGCGGGGTGGAGCAGCTCGGTAGCTCGCTGGGCTCATAACCCAGAGGTCACAGGTTCAAATCCTGTCCCCGCTACCAAAGAACAGCAGGTCGAAGGCCTGATCGCCGAAACGGCGGTCGGGCCTTCGGTAGATTGTCGTACATGTGTCGCAGATGCGCGAAACAACGCTCCGAGGACCCCGTCAGCCGTTCGTCAGGTAGCGCAAGTGATGATGATTCGTGCGCGTTTTGATAGCGGAGGACGACGAGGCGCTTCGTAGCGTGCTCACCCGCGGCCTCACCGAGAACGGCTACGTCGTCGATGCCGTGGGTGACGGTGAAGCCGCGCTGAACTATTTGGCCAGCTACGAGTATGAGGTCGTGATCCTCGACTGGCGGATGCCGAGAATGAATGGCTACGACGTTCTCGCGTCGATCCGCAAGCGTCGACTCGCGGTCCCGGTCCTCATGCTGACAGCGATGGATCGGTCAGCGGATCGGATCGCCGGCCTCGACGGCGGCGCGGACGACTACCTCGTGAAGCCGTTCGATTTCGGTGAGTTGCTGGCCCGGCTGCGCGCGTTGCAGCGACGGCCGGCGGTGGTGACCGGGGTTGTGCTGCGCTGCGGCGATCTCAGTCTTGACCCGGCGTCCCGCGATGCGCGCGTCGGCAACTTGCCGTTAGCCGTCACCGCGACGGAACTCGCGATTCTCGAACTCCTGCTTCGGCGTACGCCTGCCATCGTGACGCGCCAGTCGATCGCGGTAAATGTGTGGCCGGTGGAAGCCGACGGCATCGGGTCGAACACGATCGACGTCCATCTTGCTCGGCTGCGCGCCAAGCTTGTCGGCTCACACACGCGGGTGGAGACAGTGCGCGGCGTCGGCTATCGGCTATTGCCGTCGTGAACCGACAATGAAGTCGTGAGCCGACAATGAAGATGTCGATCCCGCTCCGCCCTGCGCTGCGGGTCGCAACTGCCGCGACAGTTGTCGTCGGCTTGTTCTACGCGCTGATCGTGGTCGGCATCTTGACGTTGGTCTCGAACAGGCTGTTACACGAGACAGACGGCCGGATAGCCGAGCAACTCGCCAACGCTCGGCAGCTGTCACCTGCACAGCTTTCGTCGCGGGCAGAACTCAGACGCGACTCAGACGATCCGCCGGTGTACTACTGGCAGGTCAGTGCCGCTGGTGTCGTGACTGCGACGAGCGCGGACGCGTTCTCGTTCCCCGTCGCACTGTTGGGTGGGCGGTCGACCGGACCTCGCACCGCCTTTGTCGATGGCAGGGACTTTCGCTTCGAGTACGTGCCGAAGGCCGACGGCTCGCGGATTTACGCCGCGGAGAGTCTCGCGCAGCCGCACCATGTCCGCAGCCTGCTGATGATGTCGGCAATCGCCGTGTCGCCTGCGCTGCTCGCAGCGATTTTCGTGAGCGCGTTCGTGATTGGGCGGTCGGCATCCAAACCTGTCGAGAGCGCACGGGTCCGGCAGCTCGAGTTCACGGCTGACGCCTCGCATGAACTGCGCACTCCGCTGACTGTGATCGAGGCCGAGGTCGGGTTAGCCCTCACGACCGAGCGCTCCGCAAGCGGTTACCGTGACGCACTCCAGCGGGTCGCCGGCGAGACGCCTCGATTGCGCAAGATTGTCGAAGACATGCTCTGGCTCGCACGCTTCGACTCCGAGCCACCGTTGCCCCAGGCTGAGATCGTCGATCTGACAACGGTGGCCCAGCAATGCGCCGACAGGTTCGGACCAGTGGTGGCATCGCGAGACATCCAGTTGAGCCTCGAAGTGAACGGCGACGATCACCCCCACGTCGCGGCCGCGCCGGAGTGGCTCGATCGACTGATCGGCGTGCTGCTCGACAACGCCACCCGCTACGCGAAGTCGCCAGGTCGGGTCGCCATCGTGGTCGACAGCAGCTCCGGAAACGTTGCCTTGACGGTGGCCGATGACGGCCCCGGCATTCCCGTCGCAGAGCGGGCGCGATTGTTCGACCGGTTCCACCGTGTCGAGGAAAACGGCGGCCAGGGTGCGGGGCTCGGGCTGGCGATCGCCGATGCGGTTGTGCGGACGACGCATGGGCGCTGGTCGGTGGGGGAGTCGGCGATGGGTGGTGCCCGCATGACGGTGACGTGGCCGCGAGTGCGAACCCAGGCGGCGCCAAAACTGCCCTCACTGCAAGGCTGAATAGAGTTTCCACATGAGTGCTGGCCGCGCGAGCCAGAATCGACGTCGGCGCCGCGCGCACGCCAGCGGCCCCCACGTCGACCCGGCCCGCGCTGGCTGTGGTTGGTCCCACCAGGTTCGGTGCCTACCGTTTCGGGCTGGGCGCTGCTGCCATTGCGGGCCTTCCTCGGTTTCACGTTCTGCTTCGCAGGACTGCAGAAACTGGCGAACCCGGCCTTCTTTGACGCCGCCAATCCAGCGTCAATTCAGGCGCAGATGGCGGGCGCGGTACGCCGCAGCCCGATCCACGACCTCATCTCACCGCTCGCGCACCACGCTGCACTTATCGGCGCAGTCATTGCGTTGGGGGAGGTTGCGGTCGGCATCGGAGCCTTGCTCGGTTTGCTCACCCGACATCGCGGCGATCGGTGGTTTGTTGCTGTCGCTGAATCTCTTTCTCGCGGTCAGCTTTCACACCAGCCCGTATTACACGGGCAGCGACATCGTGTTTGTGTTCGCGTGGATGCCGTTCATCATCGCGGGCGGGGGGTTGCTGTCCCTTGATGCTCTCGTCGCCAATGTCGTGGCCGCTCGACAATCATGGTCGGGTGCGTCGATTGACGTCGACCGGCGTCGAGTGCTTGGCGCGGTTACCTTCGCGGCTGCAGCGGTCGCGATTCTCGGGGCGGGTGCAGCGGCTGGGCTTGGACGGCTGTTCAACAACGCATCGCCGACGCCGTCGTCTGACGCGTTGTCGAACGGATCGAATTCACCGGCGGTGAGTAGTCCGGCGGCGTCATCGAGTGTCGCGACGCAGTTCAGCGTCGAGCGCGAGTGCAGTCGCACCGGCGCCGACACGCGACCGCACCGACAACGACACCGACGCGACCAGCGACGCCGACCCGCAACCGCCACGGCCACTGCGAAGCCGAAGCCGGCAGGGACCAAGATTGGCCCAGCAACCGCCGTCCCGGTTGCTGGTTCTGCGGCATTTCAGGATCCGGCCTCGGGTGACCCGGCGATTGTCGTCCAACCCAAGGCCGGCAGCTTTCTCGGTTTCGACGCCGTCTGCCCGCACGCCGGCTGCACGGTCGGTTATGACCAGCAGCGCGTGCGATTCGTGTGTCCGTGCCACGGTTCGGAGTTCAACGGGACCACGGGAGCGGTGGAGAACGGCCCGGCGACCCGTGGGTTGCGGCGCATCCCAGTCGCCGAAGGTTCGGACGGTCAGCTGTATGCCAAGTAGCCGCGGGGGGTATGACGCTGATCAGGCGTTTTCGGGTGACCGCGATGCTCGCGTTCGGTTCGTCGGCTAGTGCATGCTTGAGGCCAACCGGACGCCTTTGTCCGGTGCAGGGGGCCCGATGACCTGGATGGGTGAGCGCGCCAGTTGGACGATACAGGTCCGGAACACGACTCCGTCCCACGCCGGATCTGTCAACTGTCGGTGCAAATGCTTAGCATCAGCGGCGCGGGAATCTCGATGGTGACCAAAACTGGTAACCGTGGCGTCGTGTGTGCCACTGACGACGTCTCGGCACGCATCGAGGACCTTCAGTTCACCCTCGGCGAAGGTCCATGCGTCGACGCCGCCCAGTTCGGCGCACCGGTGATGATCCCCGACCTGCGCACCACCGATGACATCGTGGTCGATCGCTGGCCCGCTTTCCTTGAGGGTGCCGGAGCTGTCGGTGTTCGTGCGGTATTCGCGTTCCCCTTGCGAATCGGGGCCATCAACGTCGGGGTGCTTGATGCCTACCGCAGCGAACCGGGGCCACTCCGTCACGGTGAGCTGCGTGCCGCCCTGCTGGCCGCCGACGCAGCGGCCTTGGCGCTCCTGCAAACAGATACCGAGAGCGACGACCTCTTCTCCGATGACACCGATGCCCGGTCGACCTATCAGCTCCAAGTGCATCAGGCCACCGGCATTGTGCAGGTTCAACTCGGGGTACCAACGGAGGAAGCATTCCTGATGCTTCGTGCGCGTGCGTTCGCGCTTGGTCGACCGCTGGTTGATGTCGCGACAGATGTCGTCGCGCGTCGTCTTCGTTTTTCGGTGGAGGATGTATGAGTAACCCTGACCTGACCGGTGGATCGGCCGGGGGCGGAAATCGCGAACAGTTGCTCGCCGAAACCTTTGTGGTGCTGGCGGACACCCTCGTCGATGACTACGACGTCGTCGACCTGCTCCACTTGCTCGTTGATGCTTGCGTGAACCTGCTGGGTGTGACGGCTGCCGGTCTGCTGCTCGACGATCAGCGCGGCAACCTGGCTGTCGTGGCCTCCTCGAATGAGGAGACTCGCTTGCTCGAGGTGCTCCAACTCCAAAGCGACGCAGGGCCGTGCCTCGATTGCGTGCGCAGCGGCGTCCCCGTCAGCGTCGATGATCTCGAGGTCGAGCAGAACCGTTGGCCGGTGTTCGCTGAAGCCGCAATGTCGGCTGGCTTCAGGTCGGTCGCTGCGGTGCCGCTGCGGCTACGCACCGAGACCATTGGTGCTCTGAACATGTTCCACGGCGCCCCGCATCCGGTGCCCCTCAATGACCGGCGACTCGCGCAGGCGCTGGCCGACGTGGCAACGATCGGGATCTTGCAGCGACGCTCGAGCCATCGCAGCGCGATGATGGCCGAGCAGCTCCAGCACGCGCTGAACAGTCGCGTCGTCATCGAGCAGGCGAAGGGCGTGCTCGCCGAGCGAAACGGGGTCGGTATGGACGCCGCGTTCACCGCGCTGCGCCGCTACGCCCGCAACCACAATCGCAAGCTCAGTGAGCTGGCGATGGATGTTGTCCGCGGCGAGATCGATCCGACCACAGTCCAGACCGGACGCCGGGTCACTGGGGGAAGTGACCCCGCTGGCGGATGAGCGGCTGAGGATTGGCGTTCGCCCGAACCACGCAAGAGTCGTTTCGTAACACGGTGCCGCTTTTTTGTGCCATCATGAGGTAGTTTCGCGTGCTCAGGTTCGTCTGGACCTTGCCCCTCGGCGCGTCAGCCTCTGACCGAAGGCGGCGAGCGGCATGACCGAACGCGTGGTCGACGCAGCTGACGCCCTCCTTCTATCGCAACCAGTCGTTACTTGCGCTTGCGGCCACGAGTCGGCTCGCCATGACCGGACGGCGTTGCGCTACTGCCAGGCAACGACGTCGAACGAGTTGCGCCGCGATTGCATCTGCAGCATCGCCGATGCGCAGCCGATGAGTCGACGATGAGGGCCCGACGATGAAGGGGCTCATCGAGGATGTTCTGGTGGCGGGTGAGCGCGGTGCGCCTGCCGCGGATCGGCTGTGCATAGCTTGCCTTCCGCTACTCGGAGTCGATGCCGCGGCAATCTCGCTCATCGACGAAGGGGAGAGTCGCGGCACGTTCGGCGCGAGTGACGCGGCCGCCAGGCTGCTCGATTCGTTGCAATTCACTGCGGGTGAGGGACCCTGCCTCGAGGCCGCAGCGAATATGGTGCCGGTGCTGGTGCCCGACCTACATGCCCAGGACGAGCCGCGCTGGCCGGCGTTCAAAGACGCCGCCGAACGAGCGGGCGTCCGAGCCGTTTTCGCGGTGCCGATTCGGGTGGGCAGGATCGGCCTCGGCGCGCTCGACCTGTTCCGCTCGGTCGCGGGCCCGATGTCGAGAACGCAGTTAGATGACGCACTCGTGGTGGCCGATGGTGCTGCCCAGATCCTGCTCGACCTGGTCGATGAATCGAGCACGACAGCAGAGCGCGGCGATCCATTGGCGCAATGGGCGCAAGTTGCCTCACTGTCACGCGTCGAGGTCTACCAGGCGACCGGGATGCTCATGGCACAACTTGATCTATCGCCCGCGGCCGCGCTCGTCCGGCTGCGGGCCTATGCGTTTGCGAACGAACTCACGGCGTCTGAGGTTGCGCAACTCATCACGTCTCGGCATTTGCGAATGGAGGTTTGAACCGAAGGCCTTAAGACCCGACGACAACGTACGACTCGGCGCCAACCGGTGACGAGGGTGTTGCTCCAGAAACTCGGCAACACATCCCGCACAGCATTTCTGCGGAGGTGGGCTGCAGTGGCTGGCACAGGGCAAGGCGCGCCGGACGCGGACATTGCCGCGCTTCGAGACGTGTCGGCGGGTTCGATCGACTTCGAGCCTGCGCTGGGAATTCCTTGGCAGAGTGGGCTCGATCCACTCACGGGGTTGGCGGATCGCCGTTGGTTCTTGCGTGCGGTCGCTGTCTCCGATGGTTCAGACAGTGGCGGTGATTCTCACGCGGACGACGTGGGGATTATCGCCGTTCGCGTCAACGGTTTGCGAAGCCTTCGGGTGACGCATGGTCAGGTCGCGGCCGACGGTGTCTTGTTGCTGGTTGCGGAGGTGCTGCATGGCTGGAGCCGTGGCGACGATCTGGCCGCTCGGCTAGGCGTCGACAGTTTCGGTGTGCTTGCACACACAGATGCTGAGGGCCTAGCTGCGACCGCAGCGCGGCTGCGCGTCAAGCTTGCTGATGCGGGCGTGTCGGCAACCATCGGATCAGCGATGCGGGCCGCGCAGGGTGGAGCGTCGGCGGCGTTGCGGACGGCGAACCGTGACCTCGGAAAAGTCACCGGAACCAGGCGTGCCGATGAGGCGGCGGCGTCGCGGGCGATCCGCGGCGCGAGTGCTGGAACTGCAGCTCAGGTGATCCAGGCGCAGGCGACCGGCATCTTGATGCAGTGGCATCGGTGCGGGGCTGATCGGGCGCGCCTTGAGCTTGCCTACCAAGCCCATGAGATGGGGCTTCCGGTCACCTCGATGGCTCGGCTGCTCATCGCCGTTGCCTCGGGTGCACCCCTGAGTGACCAGGATGCTGCATACGGCATCGATCTCGAACGGTCGACCCGGCTGGCCGCCAACGTCAGAGCCGGCGTGGCGCCGAGGTCGACCAGCCACGCCGCTCCGACCGCAACCGCAGCCGCAGCCGCAGATGACGACGGCGTGTACACGCCGAGCCGTCAGATGCAGCCGGTCTGGAGTGTTCGGCCGCCGAACTCCGCGAGCGGGCTGCTTTCGTTGGCAGGTCCAGATGCATCGATGCGGGCCGAGGATCTGTTGCTCGCCGGCCGCTACCGGGGCGCCGCGAGCCCGAGCGGTTCCGGCGGCGATTGGTTCGATGCCTTTATCCTCCCCGACGGCACCGCAGCGTTGGTTCTTGGTGACGTCGCAGGCCACGATGCACTTGCCGCGACGACGATGATGCAGCTGCGGACCCTGCTGCGGGGCTTCGCGGTCACCCACGAGATGGCACCCAGCGAAGTGCTGCGAAGGCTCGACGTGTTCTTCGCCCACCTTGACCTCGACCTGCTCGCGACCGCCTTCTTCGGGTGGGTGCACCCTGATCCGGCAGGTGGGTTGGTGCTTCGGTGGTGCAATGCTGGCCATCTCCCGCCGCTGATGGTCGATGCGGACGGCGAAACGGTGCTACTTGAGACTCGCAACGACCTCCTGCTTGGTCTCGGTCTGGAGACCAAGCGGGCTGACCTATCGCTGCGGTTAGCGGCGGGGAGCACTCTGCTGCTGTACAGCGATGGGCTCATCGAGACCCGCAACGCAGATCTCGATCACGGACTGGAGCGTTTGCGGACTGCTGCTCGCTCGGTCGCCATGCTGGACGTCGCAGAGCTCTGCGACGAGCTGGTGTCGGCGATGGTCGGTGTGAGCGCACATGACGACGTGACCGTACTGGCGGTTCGAATCCCCCACTAGTTCGACACCGGCGTTACTGGGTCGCGAACGGATTTCAGGTCGACATTGTTTGCAGCTGGGCATTGATGGCCGCGGCGCTGGACGGCCTCGCGAAAAAGTAGCCCTGCGCATACTCACAGCCGATCGTGGTGACCTCGTTGCGTTGCGCGTGCGTCTCGACGCCCTCCGCTGTGACGGCGAGGCCGAGCACGTGAGCCAAGTTCGTGACGGCAGCGACGACCGCGCTGCCGGTCGAGAGTTCACCGATATCGGCGATAAAACTCTGATCGATCTTGATGATGTCGATCGGCAGTCGCCGCAGATAGCTCAACGACGAATACCCGGTTCCGAAGTCGTCGAGAGCGAGCCGCACGCCAAAAACCCTGAGGCTCGTCAACAACTCGATCGCATGATCGAAGTCTTCGATGAACACACTTTCGGTGACCTCGAGGATCAACGAGGCTGGATCCATCCCCGTCCTGTCGAGAACGCTCGCGACGATGGAGGGGAAGTCAGGGCTCATTAACTGCCGCGCCGAGACGTTGACGGCCAGATCCAGCGTGATGCCGGGATTCGCTCGGAGCCACTCGCGACGAGCAAGACAGCTGCGCTCGAGCACCCACGCGCCGAGTTGGCTGATGAGACCGCTCTGCTCGGCGACCGTCACCATGGTCATCGCCGGCACGGCGCCCCGGACCGGGTCGTTCCAGCGCAAGAGCGCCTCGACACCAGTGATCGATCCGTCGCGACTGCGCACGATCGGCTGATAGGCGAGGTCGAGCCTTCCCTCAGCGAATGCCGCCGCAGGTCGACCTCGAGGCTGTCGCGGTCGGCAGTCATCAACGCCTCGCGCAAATCGATGATCTGGTGACCGCCTCCACCCCTCCGCTTTGCCTGGTACATCGCGATGTCCGCTTGGACAACCAGCTTGTCGGAGATGTCCTCCCCTGGTCCGGCGAAGGCCATGCCCGACGCTCGCGGTGACCGCAAGTTGTACGCCGCCAACGGAAAATGGCTCGATAAATGCGCCATCGACCCGGATCGCGAGCGCTTCGACGTCCTCCGCGCTCTGTAGGTCCTCGCACAGGAAGACGAACTCGTCACCGGAGAATCGGGCGAGGGTGTCACCGGGCCGGACGACGGCGGCGAGCCGCTGCGCGATCGCCCGTAGAAGGTCGTCGCCGACGTGGTGGCCGTGCGTGTCGTTGACGCGCTTGAACCGATCAAGGTCGACGAAAAGCACGGCAGCGTTGGTGTGCGAGCGCTGCGCTCGTTGTGCGGCGTGCTCCAACCGTTGCTGCAGCAGCAGCCGGTTTGGCAACCCCGTCAATGGATCGTGCAGTGCGCCGTGACGAAACTGCTCTGAGGTTGTCCGGCTGTCTTCTCTTGCTTGTGCGTTCAGCAGGTAAGCGGCCGCAACGTCGGCCAGCGTCTGCGCGGCCGCCATGTCGTGCGGAGCCAGTTCGCCCGGCGCGTCGCGGTAGAGGTCGAGCGCGCCGAGGCGGCCAGTGCCATCGCGAAGGGGAAAGGTGAAGACGGCGCCTAGACCACTCGCGACCGCCGAGGGGCCGAAGCGCGGGAAGCGCTCGTCGGCCGCTGAGGTCCGGTACCGAGATTGCCTCGCCGCGCTGGTAGGCCCACATGCAGGGGCCGTCGCGGAGCTCAGTCTGCAGTCGCTCGAAACGCATCGCCGACTCATCTGACGCGGCGATGTACTGCGGCGCATTGCCTCCGGAGATCAGGGTCACGCCGGCCGCCGTGATGGGCAGGATCTCCACGATGCGCCCGACGAGGTGATCGAGGATCCGCTGGATCGGAAAGTCGGTCGCCAGTGTGCGTGCGAAATCGCTGAGAACCGCGGAGAGCTTTCCTTCGTCGACCATGAACCACCCCGTGGGCGCGCTCAATAACGCATGGCCCGCGAGAGTGTCTGGACGGGAAGATCCCGAACTCCAACGTTAGCAGCATGAAACAGCCAATCGTGGCCTAACTGTCCGATTCACCCGCCGTTTCTGTCCGACGTGACACCGCTGGCTAGGGATCGTTCCCACGCATCAGGTGCCGAGAAGGCTTTCCAAGCTTGGAGGCATGAGGCTGGCAGGAGCCTATTCTTATAACGAAATCGCGTCGATCTTCCCTGGGCTGACTCCGCGCCCTTGACAGCACGCACTGCCGCTTCGACACTCATGGCCAGCTGACGTGGGAACGTGCCCACGTAAGACCAGATTCGAAGGTCCCCAAATCGGGTGGCTTCCAACGAGCGGGCCCACGCGGTGGGCCCCAGGAGGATCCATGTTCATGGCTCGTAGAAACCGCCGCGCGCTGATTGGCGTCGTCGCGGTGGCGGCCCTTGCGGTCACCGGCTGCTCATCGTCCAAGTCCAAGACCGCTGCGGCACCGTCAACAAGCGCCGCAGCGTCCAGCGCAGCGGCTGCCACGTCGTCGGCACCCGCGGCGGCAACAAGCGCGGCTTCGTCGGCACCGGCGTCCGCACCCGCGTCCGCACCCGCGGCGGGTGGCGCACCCGAGACCATCACGATCGGCTTGTTCGGCACCTTCGGCTTCAAGGAAGCCGGGCTCTACGCGCAGTACGAGAAGCTGCACCCGAACATCACCATCAAGGAAGACGACGTCGAGCAGTCGAGCGACTACTACAAGGCGTTGCAGACACACCTCGCCGCCGGCTCTGGTCTCGATGACATTCAAGCAATCGAGATCGGCTTTGTCGCCGACGTGACGGCGAACCACGCTGACCAGTTCGTCGACTTCAATTCACTTGCCGAGGGAGCGCAGCTCAAGAGCACCTTCTACCCCTGGAAGTGGGCGATGGCGAGCACGTCAGACGGCAAGACCGTGGGTCTTGGAACTGACGCCGGCCCGGAAGCAATGTGCTACCGACCCGACCTCCTCAAGGCGGCGGGCCTGCCTTCGGATCGTGCGGCGGTCAGCTCCGCGTGGTCGACGTGGCAGGGCTTCATCGACTTCGGCAAGCAGTACGTCGCGAAGACGCACAAGCCGTTCCTCGATTCCGCAGCGAGCATTTTCAACGCTGCCGTCACGCAGGGCACTGAGGGCTACGACAACGCGTCCGGCAAGCCCGACGTCAAGGGCTCGGACGGAGTGACCACGGCATGGGCGCTGGCAACATCGGCGGCACAGGCGAAAATCACCGCGGGTCTCAGCCAGTTCTCGACCCCGTGGAACCAGGCATTCGCCAACGGCGCGTTCGCGGCGATCTCTTGCCCGTCGTGGATGCTCGGCTACATCACCTCCGAAGCAGGGCAAGCGGTCTCTGGTGACTGGGACGTCGCGAACCTGCCCGGCGGCGCAGCAAACTGGGGCGGCTCATGGCTCGGCGTGCCGAAGGCCGGCAAGCAGCAAGCTGACGCAGAGGCGCTTGCCGAGTGGCTGACTGCTCCTGCCCAGCAGATCACGATGTGGACGTCGCAGCAGCATTTCCCGTCGTCGTCGACTGCCGCAGGCGACCCATCGGTGGCTTCGGCTACGAGCGACTACTTCAACAAGGCACCGATCGGCCAGATCTTCGGGGCCTCGGCATCGAAGTTGAAGCAGCAGCCGATTGGCCCGTACGACACGCAGATCCAAAGCGCCATCGATACCTCGCTCTCCAATGTGGAGACGAAGGGTGCAGCGCCCGCCAAGGCGTTCAGTGACGCGTTGGCGAACATCGCACAGATCGTCGGATAGGCAGAAGCGTGGTGCTCGCGCTAGCCGGCCTGGGCTGGCGCGAGTACTGCATCGGTGAAGTCCGGCGACATCGGCGGTCCCCCTTTCCGTCGATGCCGCCGGCTTCATTCATGAACGTTTCAGACGTCTTCGGTCGAGAGCGAAGGGCTTTGGATGACAGTGCTCGCCGGCTCCCGCCGTCGTGCCGAGGCGCCAGCGACTCGGCCACGGAAGGGACGCGTCGGACGACTTGGATCGCGCGCCGCCTACGCGTACGTAGCACCGTTCTTCGTGGTCTTTGCAGCGTTCGGCCTGTACCCGTTGCTGTACACGGGTTGGGTCTCGCTGCACAACGTCAACCTCGAGAACTTGCATCACTCGACATGGATCGGGCCACACAACTACGTGGCGCTGTGGCACAACCAGTTCTTCTGGAACGCGCTGCGGAACACCATCACGATCGGCATCATCTCGACGGTGCCTCAATTATGTATGGCCCTGGGCCTTGCGCAACTGCTCAACTACAAGATGCGGGCGCGCACCTTCTTCCGGGTCGCGATGCTCATGCCCTACGC
The DNA here is from genome assembly GCA_963799955.1 of uncultured Actinomycetes bacterium. Classification (GTDB taxonomy): domain Bacteria; phylum Actinomycetota; class Actinomycetes; order Acidothermales; family Acidothermaceae; genus PALSA-607. Next base: position 95,135 of record CAWCZJ010000001.1, on the reverse strand, counting down.
AACCTCTGTCGTCGCTAGCACGCTGATCTTCGCCGAACTATTCGGCCGCGACTACGGGCTGATCAACTGGTTTCTGCACTTCTTCGGCGTCCACCACGTGAACTGGACGAACGGCTCGCGTTGGCAATCGCAGGTCGCCATCGCGGCAGTCGTTACCTGGCGATGGACCGGCTACAACGCCTTGATCTATCTCGCGGGCATGCAGTCGATCCCGACAGATCAATACGAGGCTGCGGCGATTGACGGCGCCACCAGGTGGCAGCAGTTCTGGTTCGTCACCGTGCCGTCCCTGCGCCCGACGATTCTCTTCACCATCGTCATTTCCACGATCGGCGCCATGCAAATGTTCGCAGAGCCCTACCTGTTCGCAGGTGACGGAACGACGAATGGCGGTACGCAGCATCAATTCCAGACGCTTGCCCTGTTCATGTACCAGCAGGGCTGGACCAACTTCCATTTGGGCCAAGCTGCGGCGACGGCCTGGACGATGCTCTTCATCATCCTGGCTCTCGTCGGCGTGAACGCGGCGCTTGCGCGCGGCCGCTCCGGTCGGAACTAAGGCGGCGACCGTGGCAAAACCAAAGGCAGGAAAGCAACTCACAGCGGGTCGGTACACGTACGTGGTGCTGGCGTTGGTCACGATCATCGCCGTCTTTCCGTTGTACTACACGCTGATCATCGCATCTCACACCAACCACGAGATGGCGCAGACTCCGCCGCCATTCATCCCCAATGCCTCGGTCTTCCACAACATCCGACTTGCATTGCACGAACAGCCGTTGTTCAAGGCAATTGTGAACACGGTGATCGTCGCTGGCTCGATCACTATTGGCACTGTGGCGTTCTGCACGCTGAGCGGCTTTGCCTTTGCCAAGCTGCATTTCCGCGGGAGCCGTGTGCTCCTCGGCGTTACAGTCGCCACCATCGCGATTCCACCGCAGCTCGGCGTGATCCCGTTGTTTCTGCTCATCGCGAAGCTGCACTGGGTCAACCATCTTCAGTCGGTGGTGCTGCCGACCCTGGTCAGCGCCTTCGGTGTGTTCTTCATGCGGCAATACCTCAGCAACGCGGTACCGACCGAACTGCTCGAAGCGGGTTGGGTGGATGGCGCGTCGACTTTCCGGATCTTCCGCTCGATCGTGCTACCCATCGCCAGGCCGGCGATGGCCGTGCTTGCCATGCTCACGTTCCTCGCGGCGTGGAACGACTTCTTCTGGCCGTTGATCGCGTTGACCAGCCGGAACCCAACTGTGCAGATTGGTCTGGCTGGACTGGGGTCGGGATACATACCGCAGCAGGCCGTCATCATGGCCGGCACGTTGCTGTGCACATTCCCCGTTCTGATCGTGTTCGCCCTGCTGGGGCGACAAATTGTCGGAGGCATCATGCAAGGCGCGGTCAAGGGATGACGCAGGTCGAATCGACTGACGACCACGATCTCGATGCCGGCAGTATGCGATTTCCGGACGGGTTCGTCTGGGGAACCGCGACCGCGGCGTATCAAATCGAAGGCGCGGTTGCGCAGGACGGGCGCACCGCATCGATCTGGGACACCTTCAGCCATACACCCGGCAAGGTTCTTGGCGGTGACACCGGTGACGTCGCAGCTGACCACTACCACCGGTACGAAGCCGACGTTGCGTTGATGAGTCAGCTCGGCGTCACGGCGTATCGGTTCTCCACGTCGTGGTCACGGATCATTTCGTCGGGCTCCGGGCCGGTGAACCGCAAGGGGATCGACTTCTACTCACGTCTTGTCGACGAACTACTTACCCACGGCATCGCCCCCGCGCTCACTCTCTACCACTGGGACCTTCCACAAGAGTTGCAAGATGCGGGCGGTTGGATTTCGCGGCGCACCTCGGAGCACTTTGCCGACTACGCCGCGGCCGTCGCGGCTGCGCTAGGCGATCGAGTCGGTTTATGGACGACGTTGAACGAACCGTGGTGTTCGGCATTCCTCGGCTACGCCGCGGGAGTGCACGCGCCAGGACACACAAACGGAGCTGAGGCACTAAGCGCCGTACACCACCTGCTGCTGGGCCACGGCCTGGCGGCACAGGCATTGCGCGCGACACTGCCGGCCACCGCGCAAATCGCGATCACCCTCAATCCCGCTGTTGCGCGGCCCGCGACTGATTCGGCGGCTGATGTCGCCGCGGCCCGCAAGGTCGACGGCCTGCAGAACCGAATCTGGCTCGACCCGCTTTTCGGGTCGGACTACCCCGCAGACGTGCGCGAGTTCACCGAGTCCGTCAGCGATTGGAGCCACGTTCTGGACGGCGATCTGGCGGTGATCGCGGCCCCCATCGACCTGCTCGGAGTCAACTACTACAACCCGGTCGTCGTCCGGCATTACGACGGCGCGGGTCCGCGAGCCAACGCCGATGGTCACGGCGACGGCGCCGGCGAAACCTGGCCGGGATGCGACGACGTCGAGTTCCTTGATGTACCGGGCAGGCACACCGCGATGGGCTGGCCCGTCGATGCAAGTGGGCTGGGTGACTTGCTTGCCCGCCTGTGGCGCGAGTACCGGATACCGATGGCCGTCACCGAAAACGGTGCCGCGTATGAGGATGTGGTCGCGCCGGACGGTGCGATCCACGACAGCGACCGGGTGCGGTACTTGCACGAACATCTTGCTGCGATCCACGGCGCGGTCTCCGACGGCATCGACGTCCGCGGCTATTACTTGTGGTCGCTGCTCGACAACTTCGAATGGGCGTGGGGCTACTCGAAGCGGTTCGGGATCGTCCGCGTCGATTTCGAGACGCAGCAGCGAACGGTGAAGGACAGCGGCCTCTTCTACTCCGGCGTCGCCCGGACCAACGTCGTGCCGCCGACCTAGCTCGACTCGCGGACGATCAGCTCGGTCGGCACGATGAGGGAGGCCGAGCGGTGGCCGGGATTGCGCACCTCGTTGAGTAGCAGTCGGGCAAGAGATCGGCCGATCTCCTCCATGGGCTGGCGCACGCTGGTTAGCTGGGGGTTGGCGAGCCGGGCTGCGTGCGAGTCGTCGAAGCCGACGACGGCAACATCGTCGGGAACGCTGCGGCCGGCAGCCCGCAGCGCCCGCATTGCGCCGATCGCCATTAGATCGCTGGCGGCGAATACGGCGTCGAGGTCAGGGACCCGCTCGAGCAACGCTTGCATCGCGATTTCGCCGCTATCTTCGGAGAAGTCGCCGTGTTCCACCAATCGACGCCACGACTTGCGGCTGGCCGGAGGCAACGCATCGCGAAAGCCGTCAAGGCGGTCGATGCCGACTGGCATGTCGACGGGGCCGGCGATCGTCGTGATCCTGGTGCGACCGCGCGCGACCAGGTGGTGCACCGCAGCTGTCGCGCCAGCCCTGTTGTCGGCATCAACATACGGAACGTTCTCCCCGGGAAACGGCCGACCGGTCAGCACGACGGGTGTGCGGCTCTTTGCAAGCAGTTGGACGAGCGCGTCGCGGCGGTGCAGTGACATCAAGATCACGCCGTCGGCGTGGCCGTTCATGATGTACCGCTCGATCCGCGAGCTGTCACCTTCGGCGCTGAGCAGCACGAACGCGTAATCGGTGTCGGCCAGTTCTTGGTTGATGCCGCGCACGGTGCCCGCGAAGAACGGTTCGGAGAACAGCCGGGTCTCCGGTTCGGAGACGATCAGCGCCAGCGTGTCTGCGCGGCGCGTGACGAGCGCCCGGGCGGCGCGGTTCGGAACGTAGTTGAGCTTCTCGATGGCCTTCTCTACGGCGATGCGGGCTTGCGGCGATACTCGAGGCGAACCTGTCAGCACGCGGGAGACGGTGGTCTTCGAGACGCCGGCCAGCGCGGCGACGCCCCAGACGGTCGGGCGGTGCTCAATACCCTCAACTGGCTGCCCGGCGGGGCGCTCGGCGACCATGCCGCCATGATTTCACAGGAGCGAGCCGCGCCGTCGCGGAGAAGCGTCTCCGTGCTGCGAACGTTCCCACTTATCGTTGACCGCCTGCCGTCCAGCCAAATATGTTGACCTAGCAAATATGTTTGGCTGGCCAACAAATCGATCTCGCCGAGGAGACTTCCGTGCCGTCGCAGCTGCGTCCGACGCCTCAAGACCGCTTCACCTTCGGGCTCTGGACCGTGGGCTGGCCGGCGCGCGACCCCTTCGGCGACGCGACCCGGCCCGCTCTTGACCCGGTCGAGACCGTGCACCGTCTCGCCGAGCTCGGCGCCTACGGCGTCACGTTCCACGACGATGACCTGATTCCGTTCGGCAGCAGTGAGGCCGAGCGCGAGAAGCACATCTCTCGATTCAAGGACGCGCTCGCCGAAACCGGCCTCGTCGTACCTATGGCGACCACCAACCTGTTCACCCACCCGGTGTTCAAGGACGGCGGCTTCACGAGCAACGATCGTGGGGTTCGCCGGTACGCACTACGCAAGGTCATCCGCAACCTCGACCTTGCCGTCGAACTCGGCGCGAAGACCTACGTGTTCTGGGGTGGGCGCGAGGGCTCCGAGACCGACTCCGCGAAGGACGTCAGGTCGGCGCTGGCGCGTTACGCCGAGGGCATCGACATGCTGGCGCAGTATGCGATCGACAACGGCTACGACGTTCGGTTCGCGATCGAGCCCAAGCCCAACGAGCCGCGCGGTGACATCCTGCTGCCGACGGTCGGCTCGGCGTTGGCGTTCATCTCCACACTCGAGCACCACGAGATGGTCGGTGTTAATCCCGAGGTCGGTCATGAGCAGATGGCCGGGCTCAACTTCGTGCACAGCATCGCGCAGGCGTTGTGGCAGGGGAAGCTCTTCCACATCGACCTCAACGGCCAGCGCGGCATCAAGTACGACCAAGACCTGATGTTCGGTCACGGCGACTTGCTCAACGCGTTCTTCCTTGTCGACCTTCTCGAGAACGGCGGCATCGTCGGCGCTCGCGCCTACGACGGTCCACGTCACTTCGACTACAAGCCACTGCGTACTGAAGACATCGACGGCGTCTGGGCATCGGCTGCGGCGAACATGCAGACCTACTTGTTGTTGAAGGAGCGGGCAACAGCGTTCCGCGCTGACCCTGAGGTTCAGGCCGCGCTTGAGGCGTCGCAGGTCGCCGAATTGGCCATCCCGACACTTGGCGAGGGTGAGTCGTACACCAACCTTCTCGAAGATCGATCCGCGTTCGAGGATTTCGACATCGATGCGGCAGGCAAGCGCGGGTACCACTTCACCCAGCTCGACCAGCTTGCGGTCGAGCATGTCCTCGGCGCGCGCTGATCTGACGCGGTCGTCGTGACGCTCGTCGCCGGGGTCGACTCTTCGACGCAGTCCTGCAAGGTCGTGATTCGCGACGCCGAAACCGGCGCGTTGGTGCGCGAGGGTCGGGCTGCGCATCCCGACGGCACCGAGGTTGATCCGGGGGCATGGTGGACGGCGCTTGGTTCCGCGCTTCATGAAGCGGGCGGCCTCGACGACGTCGCGGGGCTGTCAGTTGCGGCGCAGCAACACGGCATGGTCTGTCTCGACAGCGCCGGTGAGGTCGTGCGGCCCGCGTTGTTGTGGAACGACACGAGGTCGGCCCCGGACGCCGCTGCCCTGATCTCCGAGTTGGGCGCCGGTAATGCGCAAGCGGGTGCACAGGCCTGGGCCGACGCAGTCGGCTCGGTGCCGGTCGCGTCGTTCACGGTCACGAAGCTGCGGTGGCTGGCGAGGCTCGAACCGCAAAACGCTGCGCGCACCACCGCGGTTTGCCTGCCGCACGACTGGTTGACGTGGCGTCTCGCCGCGAACTGGTGCTCCCGATCTGGCCACTCTTACCACCGACCGCAGCGATGCGAGTGGCACCGGCTACTGGTCGCCGTCCGCAGGTGAATATCGCACCGACCTGTTGCACGGCGCGTTGGGCTTCGTGCCCGAATTGCCCCGCGTTCTTGGTCCCGCGGAGTCGGCCGGCGTCACGTCGACCGGGGTCCGCCTCGGTGCCGGTGCGGGCGACAACGCGGGAGCCGCGCTCGGCCTTGGTGCGCGCCGTGGCGATGTCATCGTGTCGATCGGCACATCGGGCACGGTGTTCGGCGTCAGTGCGATACCGACCGCAGACGCGGCGGGCGATGTCGCCGGGTTCGCCGACGCGAGTGGCCACTTCCTGCCGTTGGTGTGCACGCTCAACGCGGCACGCGTCCTCGACGCTACGGCGGCGATCCTCGGCGTCGATGCGCAGAGGTTCGCCGAACTCGCGCTCTCGGCGCCGCCAGGAGCCGACGGTCTGGTTGTCGTGCCCTATCTCGAAGGTGAGCGGACGCCGAACAGGCCCAACGCAAGCGGCGCGATTCATGGCTGGCGCCTTGGCAACTCGACAGCGGCCCACCTGGCAAGGGCCAGCGTCGAAGGCGTGCTGTGCGGACTCGCGGACGGGCTTGACGCCCTTCTCGCGCACGGATTCGCAGTCGAACGCATCCTGCTCATCGGCGGCGGCGCACGCTCCGCGGCGATCCGCGGCATCGCACCTGCGGTGTTCGGTCGACCCGTCGCTGTCCCGCCGGCCGGCGAATACGTCGCCGACGGCGCGGCACGGCAGGCGGCGTGGATGGTGAGTGGTGCCGCCGAGCCGCCCCTCTGGGAGTCGGCGGACACCCAGACTTTCGAGGCACCAGCCGCGCCGTGGGTGCGCGCCCGCTATGCCGAGGTGCGCGACCTCATGCCGAGTTAGCTCAAGCAAGCAGGGCTTGCCGCAGCTCAGCCCACTGATTGGCCGCGGCGGCAGGGGGACTGGCGATGCACGTGCAGCCGAATTCGGTGCACGCGATCACCATGTGATGGGCCTCGCGTGGAACACCGCACACCGGATTCATGCAGTGCCGCTCGCCACTGGTGTGCCGCACCAACGAGTCATGGCAGTGCTCGAGGTCGTCGTTGCACCACTTGCAGCGGGCGCTATTCAGCTCGGCCGAGATGACCGAGACGTTGCCCACGGGTGCTGTTTGTCGAGTCGCGACCGTGAGCCTGCCCTTGCGCGGCCTTGCATGCCGGCCTTTCGGGTCGCTCATGGGTACGACGGTAGGCGCGAAACACGGCGAAATTGCGCTGCGACGCGCCCACGGTAACGTGGCCCTCCAACCGAACGGCCCTCAACTGAAGGGATGGCCTCATGACGCTGTTGGACAAAGCGAAGGTGGCCGCAGAGAAGGCGGCTGCTGCGGGCAAGCAGGGTATGCAGCAGGGTCAGGCCAAGATTGACGCGATCCAGACCAAGCGCAAGGCCGAGGCCTTGCTGCGCGAACTCGGCGCCGCCTACTACGCCGAACTGCGACACGGTGGCAGCCACGACGCGGTCGAGTCCGTCGTCGATGCGCTGGACAGCCACGAGAAGGAGCACGGGACGGTCGACGCCGAGCCCCACGGATCTGAGCCCGAGGAGGGTTAGAACCCACCGCCGGGCGGGCACATCAGTTCCCCGAGCACTTCCCCGAGCAGGAGGACGCTGATGGAACAGTCACACCATGACGTGGGCGCGATGATCCAGATCTCCGCCGACCAATGCAGGCAGGCGGCGCTCGCCGTATGCGGTGCCGCTACGGATGCGGCAGACGCCCAGCTGCTCCTCGACGCCCTCGGGCTACGGCAAATCCTGACGAACTTGGCGATCCCCGCCTAGGCGGTTCGGTCCTGCCGCGGCTTAGTCGCCCGTACTAGCTGTCGTCGTCCGAGCGGGTTGGCCGTGGTGTACGCGGTCGGGCCGGTGGGAGTCGCTCAGGCCGCTGCGGCGCCGGTTGGACCCGCACGTTCGACTGCACGATCGGCTTGCTCGCCGGGTTAGGGTAGTTGCCGGGTAGGGGTTGCGGTTCGGAGTAGCTGCCGAGCTCGGGGTAGCTGACGGTCGGTGTGGCCGTGTTTCGGCGCTCGCCACTGCTGCCCGGCGGCCGTGCAGCCGGTCTCTTTCGTGGCCCGGCATGCTCGCTTGCCGCAACATCCGGAGTTGTCGAAGCATCCGGAGTCGCCGGCATTGCGGGCGGCGCTGACACGCTGGTGGCAGTCACCGCCGCGGCGACTGGCTCCGCGACGTCGTCCGCATTGGTGTTCGCGATTGGTGTTCGCCGTCGCGGCGTTCGCGGCAGTCGCCGGTCTCTTTGCGTAGGCGCCGCCGACCGCAGCGACGAGCAGGGTCAGCACTGCGGCGCCCAGAATCGCGCCACCCTCGCCGGGTTGGAGCAAGCCGCTTTGCGCTCCGAGGGCTGCCGCTGCGACCGGGACGCCGAGTTGCGCGGTAGCCAGCACGGCAAGCGGCAAGGGCTGACCGGCGAGCCGCGCGAGCGCGTGAATCGCCGTGGTGGCCGCCGCGAGCCCAAGCGCGAGAACCACCAACCGCGGGTGGTGGCCCAGGGCTCGAAGGTCGACGGACGCGCCGAGCCAGATGAAGAAGATCGGGCCGAGGAAGCCCTCCGTGACTGCGAAGAGTTGGCCCGCAAGGCGCCGCGGAGTGCCGATGGCAGACAGCGCCAGGCCGAATGCGAATCCGGCGAGCATCACCGACACGTGCACGTTGACGGCTAGTCCGGCGAGTGCGAAGAGAGCGGCGAGGCTGACCCGCATCTCGAGGCCGAAACTGTGCTGAATGCTGACCTTCTGCAGTTTGGTGATCAGGTCGCGATCCGCGAGCTCGCGCAAGATGAGGTAGATCAGGCCCGCGACCGCCAGCACGATCACAGCGCCGACCGCGGCCCGGCCAGCCTTGGAAGGGTCCGCCGCCAGTGGCAGCGCGATGATGCAGGCGGTATCGGCGATGGCCACCTGCGCCATCAGCGTCAGGACCCGGTCTCCGGCCAGTCCCTCGCCATCGATGATCGGCATGATCACCGCAGCCGAGCTCGACGACAGCAGCACCGCGTACAGCGCGGTGTGATGGGTGTGCGCCAGCGACGACAGTGCGGCAGCGACAGGCACGGCGACGATGCCGGTGCCGATCACGAGCAGTAATCCGCGACCGGCTGCCTTGCGCAGCGCCTGATTTCCGATCGGTACGTGCGAGCCTGCGACGAGCATCACCAGGCCGAAGCCGGCCGTCGCCAGGAAGTTGAGGATGGGGTCGTCTCGGATGGATCACCCGGAACCCCGTCGTGCCGAGAACGACACCGATCGCCAGCTCGCCGACCACGATCGGGGCACCGTAGCGTCGCGGCACCGCCAGTAGCGGACCGATCAGACTGACGGCGATGATGCCGGCGAGGCCGAGCAAGGTCACGGCAGACAACATAGTGGCCAGCAAGACGCCCGCCCCGAACGCGCTTGCGGGAAAGCGCCTGCCCCGGAATGCAGTGATGGCCGGCCCAGGTGCGGGCCGGCCATCAGGTTGAGTGCTTGCTTACCGCCTGGAGCGTCGTTACGGCTGGAGAACGGCCTCAATCTCGAGGTGAATCGCGATCTTGTCGGCGACGACGGCGCCACCGGTCTCGAGCGCGGCGTTGAAGTTGACACCGAAGTCGCGACGGTTGATCTCCGCGGTCGCGGTGAAGCCGGCGCGCGTGCCGCCGTAAGCGTCTGGGCCAAAGCCGTTCAACTCAAGGCGCAGCGGTACGTCCTTGGTCACGCCCTTGAGCGTGAGCTGCCCGTCGAGGACCAGGTCGTCGCCGTCCTGGCGGACGCCGGTCGAGCGGTAGGTCATCGTGGGGTAGGTCTCGACCTCGAAGAAGTCGGCGCTGCGGATGTGGTCATCGCGCTGGGTGTTGCCGGTGTCGATCGAGTTGAGCTCGATCGTCGCGGTCACGGAGGAGTCGGCGGCATTCTCGCCGGTCACGATCTGGCCTTCGAACTTGGTGAAGCGGCCGCGGACCTTCGCCACGACCATGTGCCGGACAACAAAGCCGACATCGGAGTGGACCGGGTCGATTGCCCAGGTGCCAGCCAGGTAGCCAGGAACAGTTTCGATCGTGGTGCTTGTCGTCATCGTCGTTGACCTTTCGATTATTGAGCTCTCAACCTCTGGGAGCGAACGTAGCATTAAACGATTGAGGATTCAACTATCTTCCCGATTTTTAGGTACCATTCCTTCATGCCTGCCAAGTCCAAGCCGTCGACGCACGTGCTGCCGCATCCAGCGGGCCGCCGTCAAGGAGCCGCGCTGGCTCACTGACGACGAGCAAGCGATGTGGCGCTCCTACATCGAGTCGACCCACATGCTGATGGACCGGCTTGACCAGGAACTCCAGCGAAACAGCGGAATTCCGCACACCTATTACGAGGTGCTGGTCCGGCTGTCCGAGGTCCCCGACCGTCGACTGCGGATGAGCGCCCTTGCAGACCGCTCGATGTCGTCACGTAGCCGGCTTTCCCATGCCGTTGCCGGCTCGAGGAGAACGGCTGGGTACGCCGCGAGATCTGCCCGACCGACCGTCGAGGTCAGGTCGCGGTGCTGACCGACGCCGGGTTCGCCGCACTCGCTGCCGCGGCTCCCGGCCACGTCGAAGGGGTGCGCACCCACCTGCTCGACCCGTTGACGCCCGAGCAGGTGAAGCAGCTCGCCGAGATCTGCGGCGATCATCGCCGAGCGGCTGCGCGAGACCGGATCCAGCTGCTTTGGCGACGACGAAAGCTCCGACAGCTGACATGCACCCGGACGCGCCGCTCCTGCGTCCTTGAGCGCATGACTACTTCTTGGACGACGAGGGCGGGCGTTCTCACGCTCGTCGCTCTTATCGCGGCTGCTGGTTGTTCCAGCAAGACGCATTCAGCTTCCCCCGGCAGCAGTGCACCGGCCAGTAGCCCGGCGACATCGAGTGCGCCAGCCGCTTCGTCGCCACCAGCGCCGGCCGGAACGTCAGCGGCCGCGTCTGCGCCAGCCGCTTCGTCGCCAGCCACTCCTCCGACCACGACGCCCGCCGCCCCGGCGTCCACTGCGCCTGCAGTTTCGCTCGCTGGCTTCAAGCCGGCGTCGGTCACCTTCGTCTCGGCTACCCAAGGCTTCGTTCTCGGTGTGCAGACCTGTGCGACCGGCACCTGCACGACGCTCGCGTCGACAGTCGACGGCGGTTCGACCTGGACCTACGTCGGTGCGGGGCCCGCGGCTGTCAGCGGTTCGAACCCGGGCGTCGCCAAGGTGCGCTTCGCCACGCAAGAACGACGGTTGGGCGTTCGGACCGCAGCTGTGGTCGACGCACGACGGCGGCCGCACCTGGAATCAGCAGACAACGCCAGGGCCGGTCTACGACGTCGAAGCCTCAGGCGGAGTCGCGTACGCGCTAGAGGCTACTTGCGGCACCGAACCCTGCATTCAAGGCGATCGCCTGCTGCAGACTCCGGTCTCGTCAGACGGTTGGACGGCAATCTCCGGCCCGAAACTGGCCGACGGACCAGGCTCGCTCGCCCCGCACGGCAACACCGTGTGGGTCGTCGTCAACGGCGGCGGGACGACCACGTTCGACATGGTTGTCGGCGGCACCAGTTGGCACCGGCTCACAAATCCCTGCGCGGCCGCGGGTGCGGACCTCGCGCTGGTCGGCGTCGCGCCGGTGTCGACGACCCAGCTCTTCGAGTTGTGCGCCGGCGATCCCGGCGCAGGTAGCGAGACGAAGGTCGTGCTGTTCTCCTCCGACGGCGGCGCACACGCGACAGCGACCAGCGCCGCGCCCGCGCGCGGCGGTCTCGCTAGCGGAATCGCGGCAGCCAGTACCGCGGTCGTCGCGGTGCCCGCTGCGTCGGGCGCGAGCTATGTCTACCGCTCGGCCGACGGCGGCCACACCTGGGCCACGCCGTTCACGCCAAGGTGACGGTGGTGTCGGGTACTTCGACGTCGGATTCACGACCGCGACGCAAGGCGTCGCCGTGTACGGGACCCCGGCGCAGGGCAACTCGTCGCTGCTGATGACCCACGACGCCGGCGCCACTTGGAAGCCCGTCACGTTCTGACGCCGATGGCTAGCGCTGCGGCGCGGCATACTCGGCCCGTGGCACACGTGCGCACCCTCGACATCGGGCCGGAACGGCTCGAGCGGTGGGTGGCCGGATTCGGTGAGCGGCACGGTGGTGCGCAGTGGATCGGTGATCGACGACGGCATGCAGTTCACCGCAGCGGACGGCGCAACTGCCGCCCTCGCCGCGCCTTTCCCACCGTTGCCGGTGGGGTGGGCGAACGAGCAGCCAGTCGCGGCGATCGTCGAACACGCGCAAGCGCCGCGTGTCATCGCGATCCTGCTGGTGCGGCTGGGCGGATACGCGGCAGGGGTGTTCGACCGTGACGAACTGATCGCGTCGAAGGTCGGATCGCGCCAGGTTCATGGGCGGTCGGCAGCCGGCGGCTGGTCGCAGCACCGCTTCGCTCGCCGCCGCGAGGGTCAGGTCAAGGTGGCGTTGGACAAAGCCGCGGATACCGCAGCCGAGGTGATCCTGCCGTTGCTGTCGCGGCTGGACGCAGTCGTCACCGGCGGCGACCGGAAGGCGTTGCATACGGTCCTTGCGGATCCGCGGCTCGCGCGATTGCGGCCCTTGGTGACCGCGCGCATCCTCGACGTGCCCGACCCGCGGGCGCGGGTGCTTCGCGAACAGCCTTCAAGCCAGTCGCGCGATCCGGGTGACGCTGTCGGAACCGGAGTAGACCGCGCGCGGCTTACGTCGCTGCTCAGTGACGCGGGGACTGCCAGCCAGCTGCGCACGATGTCACGCATCGCCAGGATGCCGACGACCTCGTTTCCTTCGAGAACCACGAGGTGGCGGAAGCCGCCCCGCACCATGGCGGCCGCGGCCTGATCCATGTTCCAGTCGGGAGCGGCGAAGACGAGGTCCTTCGTGAGGTGGTCGCCGACGAGTTCGACGTCGGGATCCTGGTCGGCGCCGATGGCTTCGAGGACGTCGCGCTCGGTGAGGATGCCGAGCCCGTCGGCGTCGGCGACCACGGCGGCACCGACCTGCCGCTTGGCCATGAGGCGACTTGCCTCGCGCAGAGTGTGGCTCGGCCCGATCGTCAAGACGTCGGGGTTCATCCCGTCCTGAACGCGCATTGCAGCCTCCACGGCGCGCCACGGCTAGCCCTCATCGTGGACCTGCGGGGTCCCGCAAGGACTGGCGCTTTCCGACCGCGGGCGAGGCCGCGTCGTGTGGAGCGGCCGTCACTGACGGCGGCGGGCAAGCGTGGCAGTGCGGTCGTGCAGGTGCCCGTTGCTGCACAGGATGCTCGGCGCCTGACGGGCTCGGCTGCCCGTCGACTCCGGTGACGCGGCCGCCGGCTTCCTCGACGATGACGACGAGCGCGGCGACGTCCCAGATCGACACTTCGGGTTCGGTCGAGACGTCGACTGCACCCTCGGCGACCAGCAGGTGCGACCAGAAGTCGCCGTACGCACGAGTGCGCCACACCGACGCGGCGAGTTGCTGGAAGCCGCTCGCTTGCGGGCCCCAATCGCAGAGGTCGGAGTACGACAGCGACGCGTCCGCAAGGGCGTGACGGCGGAGACCTGGTTGCGGCGCGGATCGGCCGCCGCGCCGCGACGTCCAACTGCCGAGACCTCGCCCGGCCCACCACCGATGACCGAGCGCGGGCGCACTTGCTACTCCGACGACGACCTCGGCGCCGTCCATCAAGTGCGATCAGCGTTGCCCACACCGGCACGCCTCTGACGAAGTTCTTCGTCGCGTCGATCGGGTCGATCACCCATCGCCGTCCCGTCGTCGTTGCAGTTGGCGCCGAACTCCTCGCCGACGATCGCGTCGCCGGGTCGAAGCTCAGCAAGCTTCGTGCGGATCGCTGTCTCGACGGCGCGGTCGGCATCGCTGACTGGGGTGAGATCTGGCTTGGTCTCGACCCGCAGGTCGGTCGCCCGGAACCGCGCGGTGCTGATCGTCGTCGGCGATATCGGCGAGGTGCAGCGCGAGGGAGAGGTCGTCGGCGATGGCGGCTGCGGGCGCGTCGGGCATGGTCGGCACGCTATACGGTCGGTGCATGCGCTGGACGGTCCACGGTGAGCGGACGGTGTACGACAGCGAGTGGGTCCGACTCGCCCTGGTCGACGTCGAGATCCCGGGGGAGGGTGGTCGGCGCTTCGAGCATCACGTCCTTCGGATGCCGCAGCCGGCGAGCGGCGTGGTTGTGCACGATGCCGAGCGTGGCGTCCTGCTTTTGTGGCGGCATCGGTTCGTCACCGACACGTGGGGCTGGGAGATCCCGGCAGGTCGGGCTGAGGCGGGGGAGACTCCAGAGCAAGCGGGCGCTCGCGAGGTATTGGAAGAAACCGGTTGGCGGCCAGGGCCGTTGCGCGGGTTGGCTACTTATCACCCGAACAACGGCCTGAGCGACATGACGTTCAACCTCTTCATGGCCGATGGCGCGACCCTCGTCGGCGCGCCGACAGATCCCGAGCGAGTCAGAGCGCATCGAGTGGGTACAGCTGCCAGTTGTGCGTGACCTCATACGTGGCGGTGAGGTGCGCGACGGGCTGAGCTTGACCGCTCTGTCGATGGCCTTGCTCTTTGAATTGCCTGAGAAATAAGGGAATCCTGTCGTGACCGCGGAAGATTCGACACCCGACGCGGCCAGCGTGCTGGCGCTGCTCGTCGCGGGCGATCGGCTCCCGGTGGTCGCGGCCCTCGTGCTTGGCGCCACAACGATCGGCGACATTTCGCGAGCGCACGCGGCTTGCCGCCGCGTGATGTCCTGCGGGTGCTCACGAGGCTCGAGTCGGCAGGCCTCGCCTCGGTGATGGTCCGAACTGGACGTTGCATGTCGACGTTCTTCGCGAAGTGGTGACCGGCCACCGTTGGCCGGCGGTGCAGCACACGGCGTCCGGTGAGAGCGTGGACGGATCACCGCCGCACGCCGCCGTGCTGCGGGCGTTCTTCCGCGACGGGCGTCTCGTCCGGCTCCCGGCGCAACGCACGAAGCGGCTGGTGGTGCTCGACATGCTCGCCCGCGACTTCGAGCCTGGCGTTCGCTATCCCGAGGTCGAGGTCAACGAAAAGCTGACCGCCTACCACCCCGACTACGCCGCGCTGCGCCGCTACCTCGTCGAGGAGGATTTCCTGGCGCGCGAGAACGGCGTCTACTGGCGGGCCGGCGGCGGCGTCGAGGTCTAGAGCCCTTGTCCATGTATTGGTCAGTCCAGATCGGGCTTTTCGCGGGCGGCGAGCAGCCGGCGCAGCGAATCGAGGCGAGCCGGTTCGGCGTGGCCGGCGGCCACCCAGTCGTCGAGCGCGCACCTGGCTACCTCGTCGCCGTCCTGGTCGACGAGTGGCGCGCTCTCGTCGGGCGCCACGTGCTGGCAGCCGCGCGGGCAGCTCGGCATGCCCGGCGCAAGATCGGGGAACGCCGCCACGTACTCGATCGACGTCGACGTGGGCGAGACCGAACGAGCGGATGCCGGGGGTGTCGATGACGCGGCCGCCTCCGGGCAGGTCGAGGACGACAGCCGACGTCGAGACGTGCCGACCGCGCCCTGTGACTGCGTTGACGTCGCCGGTCGCGCGGTCGGCACCGGGCACGAGCGCGTTGATCAGCGTCGACTTGCCGACGCCGGAACTCCCGGCGAGCACGGTCACTCGGTCGCGCAGGACGTCCCGCAGTTCGTCGCTGGGTTGGCCGCTGCGGGTGACGACGATGCGCAGTTCGAGCAGCGCGTACGCCTCGATCAGCGGCGCGGGGTCAGCCAGGTCGGCCTTGGTGAGTACGAGCAGCGGTTCGAGGCCGCCGTCGAACGCCGCGACCAGGTAGCGATCGATGAGTCGCGGCTGCGGGTCGGGGTTCGCGACTGCAGACACGATCGCCAGCTGTTCGGCGTTGGCGACGATGATGCGTTCCATCGGATCGCCGTCGTCGGCACTGCGGCGCAGCACCGACGTTCGCGGCTCGATGCGGATCAGCCGGGCCAGCGTGTCGGTGGCGCCCGAGACGTCGCCGACCAGACCGACGTGGTCGCCGACGACGACCGACTTTCGGCCGAGTTCGCGAGCGCGTACCGCCGTGACTTCGTGGTCGTCGACTTCGCAGGTGAACCGGCCCCGGTCGACCGCAAGTACGTAGCGCGGGCGTGGCTTCATCGTGGGCGGGCCGCAATCGGCTGCGCGGACGCGAGCTACGGCCAGGCCGGACGCGGACGTCGTCCTCGTCGAGATCGCTGGTCCGCCTGCTCATACGAGTAGTGACTCCCACAGGTCGACGAACGTCGGCATCGTCTTCGCCGTCGTCGCGATGTTCTCGACGAGAACGCCGGGCACGACGAGACCGAGCACCGCCGCGCGTAGTCGCGAGTCGATGGTCGTCGTAGGTGCCGAAAACCCCACCATGTAAGGGTTTCGGCGTGATGATGCAGACCGTCATCGGTCTCGACCACATCGCCGCCCAGACCCGTTGATCTCCTTCGCCAGCGCCGCGAACCGGTCGGTCTCGTGCCCGCGGATGTGGCCGATGCCCCGCAACGTCGAAGGCGAGTCGGCGAGGCACGCGAGCGCGGCGATCGTCGGTGACGAGCTCCGAGTTCTCGCGCAGGTCGACGTCGACACCGTGGATCGTCGGAGCGCCGTCGCAGAGTCAGCCCGGTGTCGTCGACGTGCACGGTCGCGCCCATCTCGGTCAGCAAGCCACGCAGCGCGTCGCCCGGTTGCGTGGTGTGTCGTCGGCCAGCCGGCGATGTGAACCGTGCCGCCGGTCACCATCGCCGCAGCGAGAAACGGTCCGGCGTTCGACAGGTCGGGTTCGATGTCGATCGTCGCCGCCGGCGATTGTCGCCCGGTGCGACGCGCCACGTGCCGTGCTCGGTCGTATCGATCGACGATGCCCCGATCGCGCAACATCGCGACCGTCATCGCGATGTGCGGCTCCGACGGCAGCGCGGCGCCGCGGTGGCGCAGCACGATCTCGTCGTCGCGCCTTCGGCGCGATCAGCAGCAGTGCCGAGATGAACTGGCTCGAGGTCGACGAGTCGATGGTGACATCGCCGCCACGCACCGATCCCGTTCCAGCGACGGTGAGCGGGCAGCGTGCCCCGCCCGTCGTCGTCGACGGTGACGCCGAGTTGCCGCAGGCCCTCGACCAGTGGCCGCAGCGGCCGCTGCCGCGCGCGCGGATCGCCGTCGAACGCAACGGCTCCGGTGGCCAGTGACGCGAGTGCCACGGCGAAGCGGGCGACCGTTCCGGCCAGCCCACAGTCGATGTCGGCCGGGCCGCGACAGTGCGGCCGGCGTGACTGTCCAGTCATCGCCCGAATCGTCGACCGCAACGCCCAGGGCGCCGCAGCGCGGCGGCCATCAGGTCGGTGTCGCGCGACCGCAACGCGCGGCGAACGACCGACGGCGACTCGGCCAGCGCAGCAAGTGGCAACGCCCGATTGGTCTGCGACTTCGAGCCCGGCAACGCCACGGTCGCGTCGATCGGCTCGCGACGGCCATCGGCGCGGGCCACAACGCGTCTCTGCGGCCGAGGCACGCGGCGCGCTGCGGTGGCTGCCCGGGTTGGCTCACACACAGAAGGTACCGGGGTGGCATCCTGGCCGGGATGTGCGGACGCTACGCCACAGCCCGGGATCCGGCTGACCTGATCGAGGAGTTCGGCGTCGATCGCGCCGTTCTCGAGGAGCGGTTCGCCGACGACGGCACCCCGAACTCGGGCTGCCGCCCAACTACAACGTGGCGCCGACCGACGAGGTCTACGCGGTTGTCGAGCGTCTCGACAAGCAGCAGCCGACGGCTCCGCCACAACGCCAGCTGCGCGTCGTCCGCTGGGGTTTGGTGCCGTCGTGGGCGAAGGACCGCAAGATCGCGAGCAAGCTCATCAACGCGAGGGTCGAAACGTTGACCGAGAAGCCCGCCTTTCGGAAGGCCTTCGCGGTGCGTCGCTGCCTGCTGCCCGCCGACGGTTACTACGAGTGGTACACCGACGACGCGACGCACGCAGCAGACGGGCCGAGCGTCGCCGATAAGCCCGGCGGCAAGCGGCCCAAGCAGCCGTACTTCATCCGGGGTCGCGGCGGCGGCGTGCTGCCGATGGCTGGGCTGTACGAGTTCTGGAAGGATCCCAACGCCGAGCCGGACGTCGATCCGTGGCTGTGGTCGGCGACCGTGATCACGACCGAGGCAACCGATGACGTGGGGCGTATCCACGACCGGATGCCGATGTTGATCGAGCCGCAGAACTGGGCCCGCTGGCTTGATCCCCGCGAAGACGACACAGCCGCGATCGCGCAACTGCTGATTCCGGCCGCGGCCGGCCGCCTCGAGGCTTACCCGGTGTCGACGGAGGTCAACGACGTGCGAAACGACGGTCCGCAGCTCATCGAGCCCATATCGATCGGTCACGATGCGGTGAAGGCTACGCTTCGGATGGGTAGAGGGCAGCAGATCGCACGACACACCGCACATGAGGGGACATCGATGGCTTCCACAGTGCCCTCGCAGGCGCAGACTCGTTCACGGCTCGAGGAGATGGTGGCCGAGCTCGACCGGTCGGTTGCCACGCTGCGCGTCGAGCCGCCCGACCCCGACGAGGGCGGCACACCAGGCGACGCCGATGCCGGCGGCGACCTGGCCGACAACGCGCGTTCGGCCGCTGTCGTCGAGGCCGCCGAGGAGCAGCGCGCGCATGTGCAAGAAGCCCTGCGGCGCCTCGACGCGGGTGAGTACGGGCGTTGCGTCGACTGCGGAACAGAGCTCTCAGCGGCCCGCCTCGAAGCCAAGCCTGAAGCTGCGCGGTGCGTGACGTGCCAGGGAAAGGCCGAGAGCGCTCGCTGATCGAGGTTCCAGACCGCGGTAGGCCAGGCGGACGCCGAACTGGCGCTCCCCGTCGGCGTCCCAACAGGGCTTGTTGGTGCTCGGACACGGAGCCGGCGGCAGCATCGACGCCCCGGATCTGCGCGCGGTGGCAGCCGCCGCACTCGATGCGGGAATCGCGGTGGCCCGGGTGCGGCAGCCGTATCTGGTGGCCGGCCGGCGGGCGCCGGCGCCCGCGGCCCAGCTCGACATCGCGTGGACGGCGGTAGTCGAGCACCTGCGCGGGTTGCTTCGTGCGCAGTTGCCGGGGCTGCGCGTGGCCGTCGGTGGGCGCAGCAGCGGCGCCCGCGTGGCCTGCCGGACGGCGGGTGCGACCGGCGCAGTCGGGATCCTCGCGCTCGCTTTTCCGCTGCACCCGCCGGGACACCCGGAGAAGTCGCGAGCTCCAGAGCTCGAGGTCGACGTCCCGCTGCTGGTCCTCCAGGGGGCGCGGGACCCGTTTGGGGGACCCGACCAATTCCCGGCGGGGGTCGCGGTTCATGAGGTGGCTGGCGCTGATCATCGGCTGGCCGGACCGGGGCTGGCCGCCGCTGTCAGCGCCGCCGTGGACTGGCTGTCGGCCGCCCTCGCGTGACCCGCTCGAAGTAGGGGCTGGGAATCGAGCCCCGGCAGCTCACGTTGTGACTTGTCGACGTCGATTGATCCAAATCCGAGAGCTGAAGGGTGGCGCCCACGTGCATACGGCGCACGAACCCACCACGCGTGACGACTCCCCGTTGCGATGGCCGCAGTGGCCCGTTCCGCAGGAGACGCCGACCGACAGATCGGCTGGCACGAGCCGACCGGTAGTGTCGATAAGCGACCCCGCAGGGTCGGCACGCCAGCGGGTGATCGGGAAAGCACAGGGAGCGCGGTCTTTGGCCACCGTCGAGGAATCGACCGACGAGCGCAGCGCGCGCTTCGAGCAAAGCGCGATGCCGTTCCTCGACCAGCTCTATTCGGCCGCGTTGCGCATGACCCGCAACCCCTCCGATGCCGAAGATCTCGTCCAGGAAACCTTCGCCAAGGCGTTCGCCGCGTTCCACCAATTCGAAGAGGGCACCAACCTCAAGGCGTGGCTGTACCGGATCCTGACGAACACGTTCATCAACAGCTACCGCAAGAAGCAGCGCGAGCCCAAGCAGACCGGCGGCGACGAGCTCGAGGACTGGCAGCTTGCCCGGTCGGCCGAGCACACGTCGTCCGGTCTGAGGTCGGCTGAGACCGAGGCTCTCGATCACCTGCCCGACTCCGACGTGAAAGAGGCCCTGCAGGCCCTTCCCGAAGAGTTCCGGGTCGCGGTCTACTTGGCGGACGTCGAGGGCTTCGCCTACAAGGAGATCGCCGACATCATGGGCACCCCTATTGGCACGGTGATGTCGCGATTGCACCGCGGACGGCGGGCGTTGCGAGCATCCTTGGAGGACTACGCCCGCGAGCGTGGTGTCGTGCGCGGCCCCATCGAGGCCGTTGGCGCGGCGCAATGCTGTCGAGGGCGGTGAGGACTCGATGAGCTGCGGCAAGCACCACGAGACCCCGTGCACCGAGGTCCTTGACCAGGTCTACATGTACCTCGACGGCGAGGCTGACGCGGCCGAGTGCGCGAAGATCCGCCACCATCTCGAGGAGTGTGGGCCGTGCCTGCGCCAGTACGACCTCGACCAGGTGGTCAAAGCTTTGGTCGCGCGCACCTGCGGTTGCGACCTCGCATCCGATGACTTGCGCAGCAAGGTTCTTGCGCGCATCCGGCAGGTACAGATCGAGATCTCGCAGAGTGGTGTCGAAGCCGTCGAGGTCACCCAGACGCTCTACCGCGACTGAGCTAGCCGGCCAACCTTCGGTACTGAGCTAGCCTGCCAACCTTCGGTACTGAGCTAGCCTGCCAACCTTCGGTTGAGTGCATCGAGCACGGCCCGCGCAACGGCGTCCGCTTCGTCGCTTCGCACTAAAGCTGAGCCGGTCAACACGAGTTCGCCGATGCCTGGCACCGCGACCTGAACAACGCACGCGGCCATTCGCCGGTTGCCCATCGTCGAGACGGTGACGAATTCCACCTCTGCAGGCAATCCCAGCAGTTCGCTGACGGCGTCGAGCGTCGCTCGCGCGATGAGCGTGTGCCGATGGCTCATCGTCGACGGCCCGATCGAGCGGCCGTCGTAGGTCGCATCGCCGGTGCGGACGACGACAGACGCGTCGGCCTCGGAGCCCGCCGTCCGGATAGTGATGGCGGCGATGACCGGCCGCGGCAACGTGTCGATCGCCGGAGCGGTGTCGGGCATCCGGATGATCGTGTGCAAGTTGTCGTCGGCCTGCACGCCATCGATGTCGTCGTCGAACTGCACGACGCTGACGATGCGGTGGTCGATGTCGATGTCGTAGCCCGCCATCGCGAGCGACTGCACGTCGCGCACAACCTGCTTCGCACCCTTGCTGCGGCTGGCCACGATGTGAATTTCGGTCGGCACGGCGTCAGGCCCGGTGACCACACTCGCGGCCCGGATGCCTGGTACTTGGCGCAGGGCCTCCTCGAGCTCAGGCAATAGGCGCAGAGTGGGCATGGTCACCGCGATCCCTTCCGTGTGAAGACGCGTTCTGGGGGGAGGGGACGTCGAACGGCAGACCTGGATCCTGCTGCCCTGGATTCAACGGTGCGGTCGCGCGCAACGCTTCGCGGACCGCCTGCTGGATCTCTTTTGCCGAGCGTCGTCGAGACGACGGATCGGGAATCGTGATGACCCGCGACGGTCGCGGGGGTTCTGCCGGCGCTTCGGCGGGACGGCGGCAGCGTCCGGGGGGACGGCAGCTTCGGAGGGGCGGTTCTGGCACGACGGGGCTCGGCGCAGGACGGCGGCGTCTGGCAGGACAACCTGGGCCTGCTGCCACGAAGCGGCCGCACTCGTCACTTTCGATCGCGGCTCGCTTGTCGGCGTCGGAGCGAGTCGCGAGCACCACCGGCAGCACGCTGTTTGCGTAGCCCTCGACCTCGCGCACCGACGCGCGCTGCCACCAGCGCAATGTGCGCGCGGTCGCGACGTCAATTCGGTTGGCCGCGAGCGCAGCAGTTACTTCGGCGTCGAAGCGGGTGCTCGCATAATCAGTACGGACGCCGAGCAGTGCCGCGACGAGGGCGGTGTAACGATCGACGGCTGCGGAGTTGGCAGCGGCGCCAGGCAAGCGGCACCAGCATCCGTCGCGGCGTCGGTCGCCGCGTTAGCCGAGGGACCGCTCGGGTCGCCCATGCAGCTAACCCCAATCGTCACATCCGTCACACACCGGACCCGAGTGTAGGGCGCGACTATGGCTTCGCGGGAGTCCTACGGGCAGTCCAGTCTCGTCCGCGGTCGTCGTCGTCGGCTAGATGAACACTTCGTGACAGATCGCAGGAACTCGCTCGGTGTTGGTCGACCCGATCGACCGCAACGGCCCCCGAATGGACGCACCAGAGGTGCATTAAACGGATGAATAGGATGATGGCTGATATTTCCCCGTCATCCGTCTCGTAGTGCGCCGTCATCCTTGTCGTACGTGGACTAGTCCTTTGTGACTGGCCAGCAAGGAGTGCCCCGAAACCCGTGTGGCTGCAGTGTCTGCAGGGTCTTGACTTGCCCTGATCTTCACCGATTCACTCCTTATGCGGACGGTCTTTTCACCGCTCGAATTTCGGCGATTCCGGTACGAGGCCGGTGTAAAGATCGCCGTTTGCGCCCCGGGGAGCCCCCAATTTCCCGGGTCGCAAACAACTGCAGAGCGAACGGGACTTGGGCGTATTTAACCAGTTTCTACTCCTTTAGCGGAGCGTATCTCGCGTAGGCCTTAGCGGCGCCTATGACGTGATTCGTAGGAGCTGAGATCCATGCAAAAGATCACTGCCGTCGTCGAAAAGTTCTTCCTCGGCGCAAGCACCAAGTGGAGTTAAAGCAAGTGCACGTCAGGCACGGCTAACCCGAGTCCCGTTTCGCCCTTCGCAATTCCTGCTCTTCCCCAATTTCACGGGCGCTTCTCGGCCGGGCTTCGTTCCTCAGCCCACCTCGAACCGCCAGTCCCCGGCAGGAGACCCTGACTATGCGAGACATGCCGCGCAGCTGCGCAGGCATACGTCTTCGCGGTCGCCTGCGCCGGACTCGCGGTCGTCGTCGCGGCCAGCGTCTCGGGGTCGGTGAACTGGGCTGCGGTCGCGGTCCTCGGCGCCTTGTACTGGTTCGCTGATTCGCGCGAGATCATCACCAGAACCGGCGTACTCGGGGTGTCCGCAAGTTCTCCAGTGGCACTCGCCTCTCTCTTGCTGCTGGGTGCATGGGGCGCCGCCCTCGTTTGTGCGGTGAGTGCTCTCGCCTACGCCCGCCATGCGGCATGGTTCAAGCACGTCTTCAACGGCGCGCAAGCCGCCCTCAGTGCCGCGCTCGCCGGCGGCATCTACCACCTCGTGCCGGGCGCGGCGCCAGGACGGCTTTGCCCACGCGAGTTTCCCGGCCGTGCTGCCGGCGGTCGCGGTCGCCGGCGCTTTCGTACTTCGTCCTCAACAACTTGTTCGTGGCACTCGTAGTTCGCCTGACGACCGACACGTCGATGCGGGCGGTGTGGTGGAACGGTGTCGCCGAGATGGCGATCCCGAGCCTCGGCTACGGCTCGATCGGGCTCATCGTGGCGGTGCTCTGGGTCGGCGGGGTCGGGCCGGTCGCCGCGTTGCTCGTGCTGGCGCCGCTGGTCATCGCGCGGTGGGCCTTCGAGCAATACAGCCAGCAGCACGCGGCCTATGACGCCACCGTCAGGTCGCTCATTCAGGCCGTTGAGACGAAGGACTACTACACCCGCGGTCACAGCGAGCGGGTCGCTACGGCGTCCGTCTTGATCGCTCAGCAACTTGGCATGCGCGAGGACCGCCTCGAGATGCTGCGCTACGCCGGCATGCTCCACGACGTCGGCAAGCTCGGCGTCCCGACCAAGCTCTTGCAAAAGACCGGACCGCTCGACGACGACGAGTTCGCCTCGATCAAGCTGCACCCCACCCGCGGCTTCGAGATGGTGAACGGGATCTCGTTCCTCGAAGAGGCGACGCTCGGGATCCGGCATCACCACGAGCGGGTCGACGGTCGTGGCTACCCTGACGGACTTGCCGGCGACGAGATCCCCGAGTTCGCGCGCCTGATCGCGGTGGCCGACGCGTTCGACTCCATGACGTCGACGCGCTCGTATCGCGGTGCGCGCTCGGTCGACGCGGCGATCCGCGAGTTGCGGCGTTGGGCCGGCACCCAGTTCGACGCCGGCATGGTCGAGGCGCTCGTCGTTGCGGTCGGCATCAGCGGCTGGCAAGCCAGCGTCGACGCCACCGACGACGTGGTCGACCCCGCGTTGCTGGTGTTCCGCGACCACGACGACCCGTCGAGTGACATTGCCGCGGGGTTCGCGTTCGAGACGTTCGGCGTCCGCGACGAGCAACAGGTCTCGTGACGTGAAGGCAGTGAAGGCCAGACCCGACGCGCGCACGGACCGCGAAGGCAGCGGCTCAGAACTCGCCGGTCGAATCTTCGTCGCGCTCGTGTGCGCTGGTGCGTTGGGCGCTGCAGTGGCCACCGGCATCCACGGTGTCGTTCGACCCGGGCGTCGCCATCGCGTTCGTCGTTTTGATCGCGATCGGTGAACTGCTGAATGTCCGGCTGCCTGGCGACCGACCGGCGGCACCGATCGCGTCCGCCGGCGCCCTCGGCTACGCGATGTTGTTCGACGTCGGTGGCCGTCCGGTCGCCCAGTCGACCGCCCAAGTAGTTGCGGTGACAGCAGCCGGCTGCCTCGTCGGGACTTTGGTTCGGGCCGCCGCTGGTCGACGTCCGCGCTTGACCGCTGTTGCGCGACGAGTTGTCGTCGCCGCGATCACCGCAGCCGCGTTCCGGCTGACTGCACCGCACCGGCTGACGATGGTGCATTTCGCAGACTTCAAGTCGCAACTGCGTTGGGTCGCGTTCCTGATGGTCGCCATCGTCGCGCTGGCAACGGTTCTCGACTTCGTGATTGCCGCGTTCGTGCGATCGCAGGACAGAGCCGCAGCCTTCGGCTGGACGTTGCGCGACGAGATCAGCGCAACCGCAGCTCTTGCCGCCGCCGTCGGGGCGACCGGCGTGCTGACCGCGCTTGCCACGCCGTCCATGCAGCTTTATGCCTTGCCGGTTTTCTGCATTCCGCTGCTGCTGACCCAGTTCGCGTTCCGGCGGTACGCGGCGATTCGAACGACCTACCGCCAGACCATCCGATCGCTCTCGCGGGTCACCGAAGTCGGCGGCTATGTCGAGGAAGGTCATTCGCATCGGGTGAGCCAGCTGTCGATCGCGATCGGCCGCGAACTCGGCCTGACCGAGAACGACCTGCTTGAGCTGGAGTACGCGGCCCTCCTGCACGACATCGGCCAGCTTTCGCTCATTGACCCGATCCCTGGTGGATCGACGCTGGTCGTTGCTCCGGTCGAACGTCGCCGGGTTGCGGAGCTCGGTGCCGACGTCATCAAGACCACCGGCGTTCTCGACCGAGTTGCCGACATCGTTGCTCGGCAGGCCGACCCCTACCGGCGCCATCGCGAGTCGCCCGACCACACGCTGCCGATCGAGAGCCGCATCATCAAGGCTGCTAGCGCCTATGACGATCTCGTCGGGACGAACGCGACCGCCGATGCGAACGCCGACGCGTTGGAGCGGCTGCGTCTCGGCATGGCCTACGAGTACGACCCGCAGGTCGTCGAGACCCTCACGAAAGTGGTGGCTCGCCGCATCGAGCACGCGTCCGCCCACCCCGCTCGATGCGAACCCGCCAAATCCTGGCCTGAAACTTCGTGCGAGTTCCCCTGTCCGGGCTCAGGGACGTGGACCGGTAGGTTCTGGAGCCACTGACTCCAGCTGAAGGGACCGCACGTGACCGCTTCTGCGTCCGCCTACGGGTCGTCAAACAGCTTCGCCCTTCGCCGCCCAGTGCTCGCCGACCGGTTGCCGAAAAGCATGGTCCGCGATGTCGCGCTGGTCGCTCGGCGTCGCGGCGTTCATGTCGTTGGTGGCCCAGGTTTCGTTCCATCTGCCCAACAACCCGGTGCCCGTGACCGGGCCAGACCTTCGGGGTGCTGTTGTCGGCGGCCGCAGTCGGTCCGTTCCGCGGGCTTGCCGGGCAGTTGCTGTACATCGTGCTCGGCTGGGTAGGGCTGCCGGTCTTTGCCGGCGGCACACACGGGTGGTCGGTGCTCAGCGGCGGGTCCGGCGGCTACTTCGTCGGGTTTCCTGCTCGCGACACTGCTGGTCGGCTGGCAGGCGCGGCACGGCATCGATCGCCGCGTTGACACGCTCGTCGGCTCCTTCCTGCTCGCCACGGCGCTCATCTACATTCCCGGCGTGTGGTGGCTCGCGCACTTCTACCACTGGTCGTACACCAAGGCGATCTCGACAGGTGTCGCGCCGTTCATCCTCGGCGACCTGCTGAAGGCGCTGGCTGCGGGAGCGTTGCTGCCGGCCGCGTGGAAGCTGGTCGGCGACCGAACCCGTCGATGAGCTCTCCGTGGACATTCGACTCGGTTCTGGTCGCGAACCGGGGTGAGATCGCTCGGCGGGTGATCCGGACCGTCCAGCGGCTCGGCCTCAAGGCCGTCGCCGTCTATTCGGAGGCTGACGCCAGCCTGCCGTTCGTCAAAGAGGCAGACGAAGCGGTGTTGCTGGGAGCATCCGCGCCGGCGCAGAGCTACCTCGACGTGGCCAAGGTGCTCGAGGCGGCCGAGCAGTCGGGTGCCCAGGCGATCCACCCCGGCTACGGGTTCTTGTCCGAGAACGCTGACTTCGCCCGTGCGGTGGCCGACGCCGGGCTGGTCTGGATCGGCCCGTCGCCTGAGGCGATCGTGGCCATGGGCGACAAGGTCGCCGCGCGCAACCTGGTCGGCGATGCCGGCGTGCCGGTCGCGCCCGGCACCCGCGAGCCCGTCGCTGACGTCGAAGCGGCACTCGTCGCCGCCCGCGATCGTCGGCTACCCGCTCATGGTCAAGGCGGCGGGCGGCGGTGGCGGCATCGGCATGAGCGTCGCTCATGACGAAGAGGAGCTGGCGACGGCTTTCGCGCACCGCGCAGTCGCGCGCGGAGCGCTTCTTCGGCAACCCCTCGATCCTGCTCGAGCGCTACGTCACGAGCGCTCGGCACGTCGAGGTGCAGATCCTCGGCCTGTCCGACGGCCGGGTCGTGGCGTTGGGCGAACGCGACTGCTCGGTGCAGCGCCGCCATCAAAAGGTCGCCGAGGAGACACCCTGCCCGGTGCTGACGCCGCCGCTACGCGCGCGCATGATCGAGGCCGCCGTACGCGCCGGCGAAGCGGTGGGCTACCGCGGTGCGGGCACCGTCGAGTTCCTGCTCGACCCCGCAAGCCTCGCGTCGGGCGGCGAGTTCTACTTCCTCGAGATGAACGCGCGACTGCAGGTGGAGCACCCGATCACCGAGCTCGTGACCGGCGTCGACCTGGTCGAGCAGCAGCTCCTGGCGGCGTCCGACCTGCCCGCCACCTTCGACCCCGATGCCGTAGTGCCCAGCGGGCACGCCATCGAGCTGCGGGTCTACGCCGAGGACCCGAAGCGATTCCTGCCGAGCCCGGGCACGATCAGCCGCTGGGTCGAGCCGACGGGGCCTGGCGTCCGCGTTGATGCCGGCTACGCCGAAGGCGACACCGTCACCCCGTTCTACGACCCGCTGCTCGCCAAGCTCTGCGTGCACGGGCCTGACCGAGCCGGCCGCACTCGAGTTGGCCAGGGCGGCCGTGGCGTCCTTCGAGATCGAGGGGCTCAAGACGAACCTGCCGTTCTTCACCGAGTTGCTGGCCAACGAGGAGTTCATCGCCGGCGTCTACGACACCGGCCTGATCGACCGGATGCGGGCGCCCAAGCCCGCTCCATCCGCTTGAGGCCAGTTAGCATCCGAGCACTGTCGAGGAGAGGAGCCACCCGGTGGCTGAGGAAGTCCGCGCCGAGATGGTCGCGAACGTCTGGAAGATCGTGGTGGCCGAGGGCGACCAGGTCGAGGACGGCGACACCATCGCGATCCTTGAGTCGATGAAGATGGAGATCCCGGTCATCGCCGAGGCTTCGGGCACCGTGAGCCTCAAGGTTGCCGAGGGCGATGTGGTCCAGGAAGGCGACTTGATCGCGGTCATCGGGTGATCTTTCGCGATTCAGGCATCGCCACGGTCAAGGGAGCTTCCTGAACGGTCGAAGCAATCACCGTGACCGGTAACGTGACGATCGAGCCGTTCCTGCAGGGCCCTCGTCGAATCTGGTGGGTCCGACCTGCATTGCAAGGTCGGTTCTCCGCCCCGCGTGCGCATAAACGGCTCGCTCCGCAAGCTCCAGACGCGAGACCTGACCGCGGCCGACACCGAGGGCATGGTCGCCGAAGTCATGCGCAAGGACCTGGTCGACGCGTTCGCCCGCACCAACGAGGCCGACTTCGCCTTCTCGCTGTCGGGCGTCGGCCGTTTCCGGGTGAACGCTTTCCGGTCCCGCGGCTCCGCAGGTCTGGTCTTCCGCCGGGTCAGCGTCGGCGCGATCCCGCTCGAGGAGCTCGGGACTCCCGTCGATCCTCGCCTCACTTGCCCTCGAACCACGCGGTCTCGTGCTGGTGACCGGCCCGACCGGCGTCGGCAAGTCGACCACGCTCGCCGGCATGATCGACCACATCAACAACAACCGCGAAGTGCACATCGTCACGGTCGAGGACCCGATCGAGGTCCTGCACTTCGACAAGCTCGGCATGATCAACCAGCGCGAGGTTCGGGTCGACACCGAAGACTTCTCCACCGCGCTGCGGGCCGCCATGCGGCAGGACCCCGACGTGATCCTGGTCGGTGAGATGCGCGACCAGGAAACGGTCAAAGCGGCGCTCGCGGCGTCAGAGACCGGTCACTTCGTCATGTCGACCCTGCACACCACCGACGCGCAAGAGACCGTGAACCGCATCATCGACTTCTTCCCGCCGCACGAGCAAAAGCAGGTCCGGCTCTCCCTCGCGAGTGCGCTGCGCGGCATCGTGTGCCAGCGTCTCGTGCCTCGGGCGGACGGCGAGGGGCGCTGCGTGACGATGGAGATCTGCATCAACACCGGCCGCATCGCAGAAGCGATCGCCGACCCAGACAAGACCTCGCTGATGAACGACCTCATCGCCGAGGGCGCGTACTACGGCATGCAGACCTTCGACCAGCACCTCGTCGCGCTGATCCGCGACGGTGCGGTCACCCTCGAAGCCGCGATGAGCGCGTCGACGAACCCGCACGACCTCACCGTTGAACTGCGTCGTCTGGGCCTCGTCGCCTAGAGCGTCCCGCTGCGTTCGGCATCGACACCGTGTGGCTGCGAGCCGTAGCGAATCGGACCTCGGAGCTTCGGCGGCGTAGTTCAGCTGGTCGGGCGCTGCAGGTGGGCGACGAACTTGTACCGGTCGCCGCGGTAGAGCGACCGCACGTACTCGATCGGCTGGCCGGCTGCATCGCGACTGTGGCGGCTCAGGAGGAGCAGCGGCAACCCGACGTCGGTGCCGAGAAGGTGGGCCTCGCGCGGCGGCGCAGGCACCGTCTCGATCGTCTCCTCGGCCTCGAGCAACTCGATGCCGTACTCCTGCGCCAGTACTGCGTACAGCGACGTCGATTTGGCGAGCAGCCGGCGAAGGCCCGGATACCGCTGACCTGCGAGGTGGGTGGTCTCGATGGCCATGGGCTCGCCGTTCGCGAGTCGCAGCCGCTCGATGCGCAGGACGCGCGCGCTCCGCTTGATCGCGAGCCGCTCGGCAAGAATCTCGTCGGCGAGCACGTAACCGATCTCCAGCAGCGTCGACGTCGGTTCGAGGCCCTGCGCCCGCATGTCCTCGGTGTAGCTCGTCAGACGCAGCGCCTGGGCAACCTTCGGCTTGGCGACGAAGGTGCCCTTGCCCTGGATCCGCTCCAGTCGCCCTTCGACCACGAGCTCCTGCAGCGCCTGTCGAACCGTCGTCCGCGACGTTCCGAAGTCGACGCTCAGGGTCCGCTCCGGCGGCACCGGGCTCCCCGGAGGCAGCGTCCGCGTCATGTCGAGCAGATGCTGCTTGAGCAGGTAGTACTTCGGTACCCGCGGCTCGCCGTTCGGTGGTTCGTCGAGGGTTTGCGGTCTTGCCGGCACGTTCGCCTCAACCTCGCAGTGGTAGACCGGTCCGGGCGGGATCCGGCGGAAGTGCCGACCGGCTAGCGCGCACGTACGTATGCCGATTCGGGATGAGAGTACGAGACAGTCAGCACGCACCAAGCAGGCGCTGCCTCGCGTCTCGCTGCCAACCATAGCCAACCTTCGTAAGGTCTAGACCACGTGTCGTGCATCTCGCGGCATCAGGCTGCGATCACGGTTGCGAAACGACCGGCCCCGCCGCGGCGCGAACCCCTTGACACTGCAAGTGGTCTATGCCAACTTACGGAATGGTCTACACCAATCGGCTCGCGCGAAAGCGCTGGTCAACCGTGATTTCGAGGAGGATGCACGTGAAGGCTCGCTATCTGACCGCGGCAACACTAGCCGCGGTGATCGCTGTTGCCGGGTGCAGCAGCTCGAAGTCCACCGGGAGCACGCCCCGCTAGCGGCTCCACTCCTGCCGCAGCGGCCACGGCAGCGTGGCTGCCGCCCGCCGCCGCAGCCTCGACGCCCGCCGCCGCGGCTTCCACGCCGGCCGCGGCCGCGAGCGGCACGTTGACTGTCTGGTTGCAGACCGACGCACAGACCGGTTGGCCGAAGGAAGTCGCCGCAGCTACAGCCGCTTTCAACGCCAAGAACCCAGGCGTGAAGGTCGACGTCCAGTACCAGACCTGGGCCGACCACCTGACCAAGCTCGACGCCGCGCTGGCCGCTTCGCCGCCCGACGTCGTTGAGCTCGGCAACACCGAGACGACCAAGTACATGGCCGACGGCGCGCTGGCTGACATCACTGCCGACAAGGCGAAGTTCGACAACTCCGCCACTTGGCTCAAGGGCCTCGCCGACTCCGTGACCTACAACGGCAAGCTGTACGGCGTGCCGTACTACGCAGGTGCCCGCGGCGTCATCTACAGCACCGCCGCGTTCACGAAGGCCGGCATCACCGCACCGCCGACCACGCTCGCTGAGTTGCAGGCCGACGGCTGCAAGCTGAAGGCCGTCATTCCGTCGACGCAGTCGGCTTTGTACTGGCCCGGCAAGGAGTGGTACGGCGCCATGTCGTTCGTCTACGGCTACGGCGGCGACATCGCTTCGAACGCCAGCGGCAAGTGGGTTGCCGACCTCGAGCAGCCGAACGCGATCGCCGGCCTCACCGAACTGAAGACGCTGTACACCGCTCTGAGCAAGGCACCGGCCGACATCGACGAGTCGAAGCAGGACTCCGCGATGGCGCAGGGCCAGGCCGCGATGATCTACGGCAACGGCTGGGAAGAGGGATCGGTGAACGACCCGAAGACCGGTAACCCGGCACTGAAGATCGACGCCTTCCCGATGCCCGGCAAGGACGCCAGTGCACCGCTGCCGACCTTCCTCGGTGGCTCTGACCTGGTGATTCCCGCCGCCAGCAAGAACGTGGCGTGGGCCGAGGAGTGGATCAACGACTTCACCGGCAACACGGGTATGACCGCGTTGGTCAACGACGCAAAGCCCATCCCGAACACGACGTCGCTGATCAGTCTCCTTGGCGACAGCCCGTTCGCGAAGGCTGCTGCGCAGAGCTGGTTCGTCCCGACCGCCCCGAACTGGGCTGACGTCGAAAGCCAGAATGTGCTGCAGAACATGCTGTCGAGCATCCTGTCGGGCAAGCAGTCGATCCCCGATGCGACGAAGGCTGCCGACACGCAGATCAACTCGATCCTGAACGGCAGCTAGCCGCAAGAGGCAAACATTCGCGCGGGAGACTGGCTCCCAGGCGAACGGTGTCAGAGGAAGTGGGAGCACTCGTATGGCTGCCGTCGGGACAGAGCTACAACCGTCCCGACGGCAGCTAACGCCTAGGCGGCGGCTGCCGCTGCGCCAGCGGGCGGCCAAGATCGGCGGACCTTACCTGCTGATCGCTGCCGTCGATCGTGATCATCCTCGCGGTGCTCGCGTATCCCATCTTCAAGCTGTTCGAGTTGTCGTTCCAGACCTATCAGCTGCCGCAGCTGATTCACGAGTCGCACCACAAGCTCGGCAAGGCACCGGTCTGGGTCGGGTTCGCGAACTTCACCAAGGTGTTCGAGGACCATCAGTTCTGGGACGTTCTGTGGCGCACCATCATGTTCACCGCCGTGAACGTCGGCGCGACCATGATCCTCGGTACCGCGATCGGTGTCTTGCTCACGAAGATGAGCAAGCCGCTGCGAGTCCTGTTGTCGGTCGTGCTGATCCTCGTGTGGGCGACACCTCAGGTTGTCGGCATCACCATCTGGAACTGGTTGTTCGATCAGCAGTTCGGCGTCATCAACTACACGCTGACCAAGCTGCACTTCGGCCACTTCGTTGGCCATGACTGGTACACGTCGTCCTGGCAGGGATTTCTGGTCGTGACCTGCGTCGTCGTGTGGGGTGCGATCCCCTTCGTCGCGATCACCATGCAAGCGGCACTGACGCAAGTGCCCGACGAGATACTCGAAGCAGCGGCGGTCGACGGCGCCTCTGGGCTGCAGGCGTTTCGCCGCATCACCTACCCGATGCTGCGGCCGATCCTGGTCATCTTGACCAGCCTGTCGGTGATCTGGGACTTCCAGGTCTTCACCCAGATCTACATCCTGCGCGACAACAGGCCGGAGCCCTGGTACTACCTGATGTCGATCTTCTCGTTCATCGAGTCGTTCAAGGTGCACAACTTCGGCCTCGGCGCCGCATTGTCATTGATCACCATGCTGATCATGGTCAGCGTCTCGGTGTTCTACATCCGACAGATCCTGCGAATCGGAGACGCCAAGTGACGACGACATCCGTGCGCGCGACCAACCCGGCACGGCGTGCAGCGCCGCGAAAGTCTGGCGCGGTAGCCGGCCGCCACACCAAGAGCACGGCCAACGCCATCGGCGTCGTCTTGCTGGTCGTGATGGCGTTCCCGATCTACTGGGCGATCGCGACCTCGTTCAAGCGCGGCGTCGACATGACCAAGGTGACGCCCAAGTGGTTTCCGTTTCCTGGCACGCTGCTGCATTACCGCGACGCGTGGCACAAGGCGTTCTTTCTTTCGAGCCTGCGCAACAGCGCGATCATCGTCGGGCTCACGGTCGTCATTGCGATCGCGGCCGCGTTCCTTGCAGCAGTCGCGGTCGCGCGCACGAGCTTCCGCGGTCGGAAGGCCTACATCGTGCTCATCATCGTGATCCAGATGATTCCGCAGACCGCGCTGATCGTGCCGCTCTTCGTCGTCCTCAGCCGGTTTCACGAGCAGAACCAGCTCGATCGGCGTGACCTTCACCTACCTTGCGTTCATCCTGCCGTTCGCGGTGTGGACGCTTCGCGGCTTCGTCGCCAACATCCCGAAGGATCTCGAGGACGCAGCGATGATCGACGGCTGCTCGCGGTTCAGCGCGTTCATGCGGGTGACGTTCCCGCTGATCGCACCAGGGCTCGTCGCTACCGCCATCTTCGCGTTCATCCAGGCGTGGAACGAGTTCACCTTCGCCTACGTGATCATCCAGGACAACAGCAAGGAGACGGCGACGGTCTGGCTGGCCTCGTTCATCACCCAGGAGCAGGTCGACTGGGGCGGGCTGATGGCGGGCGCGACTATGTTGTCGATCCCGATCGTGATCCTGTTCCTCCTGGTCCAGCGACACTTCGCGACCGGGCTCACCGCAGGTGCGGTCAAGGGCTGACGGGAGAACGGGTGTCAGGAGTACCGGTGCTTGGGGTCGATGCCGGAGGATCCGCAACGCGCGCTGTCCTGATGGCAGACGGCGAGGTCCTCTCCCGCTTTGACGAACCGCCGCTGAACGTGTTGCTGCAGGCCGACGCCTTCGAGCGATTGGCGGCCTTGATTACGGCCTCGGGCGCTGCTGTTGCGGGCCTCGGGCTTGCGGGCCTGCGCGGTCCTGATCACGCGACGGACTTGAGCGCACGGTTGGCGGCGGCGACCGGCGTCGACGTCGTCGTTGTCGATGACACTGAGGCCGCGTTGGCTCGGCGCCTTCGGCGCCGGGCCTGGCGTCATCGTCATTGCGGGCACCGGCTCGAATGCTCTCGGCCGGAGCGGCGACGGCCGGACTGCGCGCGCCGGTGGCCACGGGTTTCTTGTCGGCGACGAAGGAAGCGCGTATTGGTTCGCGAGTCAGGCGATGCGCGCCGCGTTGCGCTCGCACGACGGCAGTGGTCCCAAGAGCGCAGGCACTCGAGTTCGCCGTGACGGCCGAGTACGGGCTCGACTTCGACGCGATCGTGCGGCTCCTCTATCGCGATCCAGCAGATCGCCAACTCTTGACCCGCCTGGCACGCGCAGTGATGGCGCTGAGCGACGACCCGGTCATGGCCGGGATCCTCGACGCGGGTTGCGACTACCTCGTCGCGCTCGCGAATGTCCTGCGCAGGCAGTTGCGCACTGCGCCGCGTGGCGAGACGACCTGCCGGTCGCCATGCACGGCGGCATCTTCAGCAACCCTTATGTTCGTGGCCGATTCGTCTCGGCTACCGGGGCGCAGACCGCGGCCCGCGCCCCGGAGTTCGGCGCCGTCGACCTCGCGATCGCGGCATCATCGACGATCCGATCACGGCACAGCGAGGAGCACACTAATGACCGGTGCCGGTGAACTGATGGCGCGCGAGATCGCCGAACAGCCGGCGGTCTTCGATCGGATCCTCGAGCACGGGCGCGCGATATCGGCGCGGTGGCGGCGGAGGTCGCTGCTGCGGGAATCAGGTTCGTCGTGCTCGCGGCGCGCGGCACGAGCGATCACGCTGCCCTCTACGCCAAGTACCTCGTCGAGATCGTTCTCGGCCTGCCGGCTGGGCTTGCCTCACCGTCGACGATGACGGCCTACGGCGCGCGTCCGGATCTGCGCGACGTCCTGTTCGTCGCGGTCAGCCAGTCAGGGGGATCGCCCGACCTCGTCGAGTCGCTGACGACGGCCGGTCAGTGTGGTGCCGCTGACGCTCGCCGTGACGAACGCGCCGGCGTCGGCGCTGGCCACGGCGGCGCGGCTGCACATCGATGTGCTGGCTGGTCCTGAAAAGGCAGTCGCCGCAACCAAGAGCTACACCGCAGAGTTGCTGTCGCTGTACCTGCTCGTCGACGCCCTGCGTGGCGGCGACGGCTCGCAGGCGCGCAGCATCGTCGAGGCGGCGCGCGCGCTGGTCAGATGACACCGAGCAGGTCGCTGCGGTTGCGCGACGGTTCGAGGGCGTTGAGCGGTTGGTGGTGACGGGTCGCGGCTACTCGTACCCGACGGCGCGCGAGGCGGCCCTGAAGCTCATGGAGACCAGTTACATGTCCGCCCAGGCATTCTCCGGCGCCGACCTGTTGCACGGCCCTATGGCGATGCTGCAGCGCGACAGTGCCGTCATAGCGATCGCCGCCGACGGCGTCGGCGGGACGGCGATGCAACCCGTGCTCGATCGGCTCGCCGAGCTCGAGACATCCCTGGCGATCGTCGGGTCGGGGTTGCGCGATTCGCCAACGCAGCAGGCAGCGTTGCGGTTGCCGGTCGGGCTGCCCGAGGAGCTGTCGCCGCTGGCCGAGATCATTCCGCTGCAGATGCTCGCTCGTGAGCTTGCGGTCATGCGCGGCTTCGATCCCGACGCCCCGCGCGGGCTGCTCAAGGTCACCAAGACCTGGTAGTTAGCCCAGGATTCGTAGTTACCCGAGCGATTCGGTCGCGACCGCCGCAGCCGCGCGGGCGGTAGCTGCGTCGTAGACCGGCACCCCGTCGACCCAGGTGCGCAGCCGGCTGCAAATCGTCGTCCCACCACACGATGTCGGCGTGCGCACCGGGCAACAGCCGACCGAGGTCAGGTCGCTGCACTGCATCGGCGGGCACCGTGGTCGCGGCCGACGAGCACCTCGGCGATGTCGCGACCGAAGCCGACCAGGTTGCGGACAGCCTGGTCGAGAAATGTCGCCGCGCCGGCGACTGTGCCGTCGAGATTGCGAGCGAGCGGCACGCCGGTCGAGATGGCGATCTGCTGGCCGCCGAGCTCGTAGGTGCCAGGCGGCATGCCCGCGGGAGCGACCGCGTCGGTGACGAGTGCGACCCGGCCCGGCGCCGCGTTCAGCGTGATGGCGCACGCTTCGGGGGAGACGTGCTCGAAGTCGGCGATGAGGCCGATGGTCATGGCTTGCTCGTACAGCGCCTGGCCTGACGACGCCGGGTTCGCGGTGGTCGAAGCCGCGCTGCGCATTGAAGATGTGCGTCACCATGCGCGCACCCGCGATCACGGCCTCATGCACTTGCGCCCCGGTGGCGTCGGAGTGGCCGACCGACACCACGATGCCCAGCGGCGGCGAGCCGGCGGATCGCCTCAAGGGCTCCAGGCAACTCGGGAGCAAGCGTCAGCATCGTGATCTGTGCGGTCGCTAGCGGATCCGCCAGCAAGCGCATCGAGGTTGGCCGCGTCGGGTTCGACCATGAACCGCACGTCGTGCACGCCGCGGCGCCGGGGCGACAGGAACGGACCTTCGACGTGGACGCCGAGTGCGTGCGCTCCGCCCGCGTCGTCAAGGCGATGCTCGCACCGCTGCGAAACGCAGCAGCCCGGCGACGAGCGCAGGGATCGGGTTGGTGATGTACGTCGGCTGGAACGCAGTGACACCGACGCTTGGCAAGGCTCGGGCGACCATCTCCCACTCGTCGTCGGTTGCCCGAACGAAGTCGACGCCGAGGCACCCGTTGATCTGGAGGTCGATGAGGCCGGGGGAGAGCAACCCGCTGTCGAGCGCGACGTGGTCGCTGGACGCCGGCGGCCGACCTTCGATGACATCGACGATGCGGGCGCCTTCGACGACGATGGCCCCTGGCCCGATCAGAGCCCCCTCGACCAGCAGTCGCGGGGCGGAGATGATGGCCACCCGGATCCTTTCAGTGCGGAGAACCCGCGGTGGCGAGTCTGGCGTACTCGGTTGCTCCGATTCTGGACTAGACCAATC
Source organism: uncultured Actinomycetes bacterium (assembly GCA_963799955.1). Classification (GTDB taxonomy): domain Bacteria; phylum Actinomycetota; class Actinomycetes; order Acidothermales; family Acidothermaceae; genus PALSA-607. The sequence goes on along the minus strand of CAWCZJ010000001.1, from coordinate 58,374 downwards.
CGAGTGTCTAGCATTCCGCAGGAAATTGGTCCAGACCAATGTTCGCGCCAAGGTTCTCGAAGCGGTTGCTCGAAGGAGGTGCCGCGAGCGTGCTGCCTGTCGAGCGGTGACCCGGCGATGTTCGATGCTCTGAGCACCGAAGCGACCCGGCCCGAACTGGCCGACTTCGATCTGTGGACGCACGATCGACGGCGTCCGGGTGTTCGCCGACGACCAACTCAGCTGTCGCCGCTGCGGTGCGTGATGCGGCCGCCTCGATCGCCGCCGCGGTCGACGCGATCGCGGACCAGCTGACGGTGGGCGGGCGGCTCATCTACGTCGGTGCCGGCACCGGAGGCCGGATGGCCGCGGTCGACGCGGCCGAGATCGGACCCTCCTACGGCCTGCCCGGCCGGGTCATCGCCGTGCTCGCCGGTGGCCTCGAGAGCTTCACCGAGGGCCGCGAGTACTACGAGGACCACGCGAGCGCGGGCGCGGCCGACGTCGAGCTCCTCGACCCAGGCCCGGACGACGTGGTGTTCGGCGTCAGCGCGAGCGGCTCGCACGCCGTACGTGCTGGGCGGAGTCGCCGCTGCCCGCGCTGCGGGGTCACTGACCATCGGATTCGCGTGCACGGTGAACTCGGAACTGGCCGCAGCGAGCGACCTGGCCATCGAGGTCGCGACCGGCGCCGAGATCATCGCCGGCTCGACCCGCCTGAAGGCGGGCAGCGCCCAGAAGTGCGTGCTCAACGCAATCTCGACCCTGGTGATGGTCAAGTTGGGCCGCACCTACGGCAATCTCATGGTCGACGTCGTCGCCGACAACGCCAAGCTTCGTCGCCGGGCGGTACGCGTCGTCGTCCAGGCAACCGGGGTCGACGACGCGCGCGCCGCCGCCGTCCTGCGACGAGGCGGGAGGCCGCGCGAAGGTTGCGGTCGTCGCCTTGCTGGCCGGAGTCTCCACAAAACGGGCAGAAGAGGTCTTGCGGGTCGCTGCCGGCCAGGTCAGATACGCCGTTAGTCTTGCCGACGCGCGGGACTAATGACACCCTCCGTTAAGGATGTTCTAACCCGCACGTACCATCGCGCGCAGGAGTGCGACCGGTTGCAGCACTGTAAGACGAACATGTACCGCCACATCTTCGAGGAGCCCCACTGATGGCAGAGGTCGAATACCGCCACGCGACCCGGATCTACCCGGGTACCACCACCGCCGCCGTCTCCGGGCTCGACCTGGACATCCACGACGGCGAGTTCATGGTGCTCGTCGGACCGTCCGGCTCCGGCAAGTCGACTGCGTTGCGCATGCTCGCCGGCCTCGAGGCGGTGGACGAGGGCCAGATCATGATCGGTGACCGCGACGTCACCGACGTCCAGCCGAAGGACCGCGACATCGCGATGGTGTTCCAGAACTACGCGCTGTACCCGCACATGACGGTGGCCGAGAACATCGGCTTCCACCTCAAGATCAAGAAGCGGCCGAAGGCCGAGATCAAGCAGCGGGTGCTCGAAGCCGCCAAGCTGCTCGACCTCGAGCCCTACCTCGACCGCAAGCCGGCCCGGCTCTCCGGTGGTCAGCGCCAGCGCGTTGCGATGGGTCGCGCGATCGTGCGGCAGCCGCAGGTGTTCCTCATGGACGAGCCGCTGTCGAACCTCGACGCCAAGCTCCGCGTAGCCACCCGCACCCAGATCGCGTCGCTGCAGCGGCGCCTGGGCGTCACGACCGTCTACGTCACCCACGACCAGGTCGAGGCCATGACGATGGGCGACCGGGTCGCGGTGCTCAAGGACGGTCTGCTCCAGCAGTGCGACACCCCGCGCAACCTCTTCGACCGCCCGGTCAACGTCTTCGTGGCGGGCTTCATGGGCAGCCCGGCGATGAACCTCATCGACCTGCCCGTGACCGAGGCCGGCTTGACGCTGTCGCACACCGTGATGCCGCTCACCCCGGCGCAGCGCGCTGCACTCACCGGCGGCGTCGTCACGATCGGCGTCCGGCCCGAAGGCTGGGACATCGTGTCTCCGGCCGAGGGACTGCAGGCCACCGTCGAGGTCGTCGAAGAGCTCGGGTCTGACTCGTACTCCTACGTCACGCCGAACATCGAGGGCGGCAAGACGATCGTGGTGCGGGCGGCCGACGCGGCGACGGTGCCGTTGAAGGGTGACGTCATCGGGCTGCGTCCGAAGACCGAGTCATTGCACCTCTTCGACACCACCAGCGGCCTACGGCTGCCCGACTAGACCTGCCGAACTAGACCGGTCGCGGCGCGACCGGTCGTCTCGCTGTGCCTGATCTGGTCGACCTCGTCCGGCGCCACACGTCGCTGGCCGATGCCGACCTTGACTGGCTCCACCTGCTTGTCGGCGAATGGCAGCTCCTCGCGGATCTGTCGTTCGCCGATTTGCTGTTGTGGGTCCGGACGTCAGAGCCGCCGGGCTTCATTGCGGTCGCGCAGATCCGGCCGGTGACGGCACAGACGGCCTACGTCGAAGACAAGGTCGGCCAGCGGATCGCTGACGGCAAGCGAATCCTTGTCGACCGGGCGTGGCGTGAAGGCCGCATCTGTCGCGAGGGCGATCCCGGAGTGGGGCGAAGGGATTCCGGTTCGCGAGGAGACGATCCCGGTCCGGCGTGACGACCGGGTCATCGCGGTCGTCGCCCGGCACACGAACCTGGCGACCGCGCGCACGCCGAGCCGGCTCGAGCTGACCTACCTCGCCAGCGCGGCCGACCTTGCGCGGATGGTGGCGGAGGGCCGATTTCCCTTTCCCGGCGGGCAGGTCGACTCGGATAGCTCGCCGCGTGCGGGCGACGGTCTGCTTCGCCTGGACGCCGAGGGGCTGGTGACGTACGCGAGCCCGAACGCGGTCTCGGCTTATCGGCGTCTCGGCCTGACCGGTGATGTCGTCGGTATCGATCTCGGCGAGACGACGGCGACGCTCGCGCCTCCGGTAGGCCTCGTCGATGAGCCGATCGGCTGGCTGGTCAGCGGGCCGTCGGGTCGCGAGTCGGACGTCGAGGTCGAGGCGCGCGGTGTTGTCTTGCGGCTGCGATCGATCCCGCTACTGCCGGGTGGCGAGCGGGTCGGCACCTTGGTGCTGCTTCGTGACGTCACGGAGTTGCGCCGTCGCGAGCGCGCACTGGTGAGCAAGGACGCGACCATTCGCGAGATTCATCACCGGGTCAAGAACAACCTGCAGACAGTGGCGGCACTGCTACGACTGCAGGCTCGCCGGCTCGACATCCCGGAGGCGCGGGCCGCGCTCGAAGAGGCGGTGCGGCGGGTCAGAGCGATTGCCCTGGTGCACGACACGCTGTCGCAAACGCTCGACGGTCCGATCGACTTCGACCCGGTCGCGGATCGCCTGATCGCGATGGTGGGTGAGGTGTCAGCTGCTGAGTCGGGCTCGCTGCCGCGACGGGTAGGGACGTTCGGGCAGCTGCCGGCCGGTCTTGCAACCCCGCTCTCGATGGTGCTGACGGAGTTGCTGCAAAACGCCCTTGAACACGGCCTGCGGGGGCGGTCGGGTGTGGTCGAGGTGTCGACTCGACGACTTCGAGAACGAACTCGAAATCGTGGTCGCCGACGACGGCGAGGGGCTGCCGGTCGGGTTCTCGATGTCGGCGTCGCCGAGGCTCGGGCTGCAGATCGTCAGGACGCTGGTCGAGGGTGATCTTCGCGGTCGGCTCGACGTCAGCGAGCGGCCGGGCGGCGGCACGGTGGCGACGCTGCGAATCCCGGTGCGATCTGCGGAGTAGGCGACGAGCCAGCCGCCGAGGACTAGATCGGCTGAGGACTAGATCGGCTGAGGACTAGACGGTCTGGGGGCGCAACCGGGCGCCGCGACGCTTGAGAGCCCGCCGTTCGTCCTCGGAGAGGCCACCCCATACGCCGGAATCCTGGCCCGTCTCAAGCGCCCACGCGATGCACGGCTCAGCTACCGGGCAACGCCGGCAGACGGCCTTCGCCTGGTCGATCTGGAGAAGGGCTGGGCCGGTGTTGCCGATCGGGAAGAAGAGCTCGGGGTCTTCGTCACGGCAAGCAGCGCGGTGGCGCCAGTCCATGTGGTCCATCTCCTCAGCGGTCAGCGGGTCAATCCCGCGCTCATCTACTCGTCGGGGCCTGTGGTGTGGTGCGGGTCGGGCTTAGGTCTATCTCGGGTCGCATCTCGGGTCTATCTCGCTCGTGTACGTGCTAAACATGTCCGTCTTGCGACAGTACACACCGCGTTACCCAGATCTGGGTATGTTTAAACCAATTTCCTTGTGAACACGTTCACGAAGTTCTCCGTCGAACGCTGCTCCGCCCTCGACTAAATCAGGCGCCCGAGCCCTTCGCAAGGGTCAGGCCGCGTGTATTTCGCCAACGTGGTGATTTGTACCTGTGGCTTACGACACACACAGCACTGGCGCCTGCAGCGTCAAGCGATGACGGCGAGGGCCTCGGGCACCGAGAAGAGCACCGGATCGCTGTGTTCGCCCAGGTACTCGCCGTCGACCTCGATCGGAATCGGGTGCGTCGTGCGCAGCGTCAGGACCGGCAGGTCGTGCAGCAAGACGCCCTTGCGGCGTCGGGCCGCCGACGAGCAGCCGCCGCAGGTTGTTGCCGGTGCCGACCGTGCCAAGCCGGCGCAGCGAGAAGGCGTCGAGGCCGGTCTCAAACGACGCGTCGGGCGTGGGTTCGAGCGGCCGGTCACCGAAGTAGGTCCAGGGCGTCGTGTTCGTGACGATCGTCATGAACAACTTCTCCACCGGGTCCTGGCCGGGGGTCTCCAGCGCTAGCGCTGGATGGCGGCGGTCAGTGCGGAAGAACTGGCGGAGCCCGGTTCGCATGAACAGGGCCGGCGTCGCCTTCGCGCCATCGAGGCGATGGCGTTCGACCTCGCGAACGATCTCGGCGTCCAGCCCAAATCCCGCACAGAAGGTGAACCACCGATCGAGCCCGGCGGTCGTCAGCCGACCCAAGCCGATCCGTCGCTCGCGGCCGGCGCGAAGCCGCTCGATGACGGCGCCGGTCGCCTCGATCGGTTCGGAGGGCAGGCCCAGCGCGCGGGCGAAGACGTTCGCGTTCCCGCCAGGGACCACGGCGAGCCGCGGGGTGTCAGGGCCGACACCTTCTCGCAGCAGGCCGGTGACGACTTCGTTGACGGTGCCGTCGCCACCGACGGCGATGACGAGGTCGAACTCGTCGGCACGGGTTCCCGGCTCCCGGCTTCCTGTCACCTCGATGGCGATTCCGCCTTCATTGTGGGGGAATGGATCGGAAACTCTTGGAGTTCCTGGCCGTACAGACGTACTCGTTTGGAGCGGGCATAACCAAGGCTAATTAACTTGCGGCAAGTATCGTTGTCCACAGAGCGGTCAACTTCACTCGTCATCCGTTCACCTGGGGGCCACGGTTGCGGCAAACTTACCTCTTTAAGTCTATCTCACATCTGTCCTGAAGACCTCAGGATATCCATGTACGCGTAAGTAAATGAGAATACATACGTTAGATACCGGCCTGTGGAAATAAAGCCAAGTTTTCCTAAGGACCGTCAGCTCGCAACCAGGATGTCTAAATCCTAAAGAGACCAATCGGCGAATTGCTACACTCGTGTTCATGGACCACAATCTCCGCCTGCGCCAGGTGCAGGCCGTAATTGCGGAGCGCCGTCTCCACGCATTGCTTGTTTTTCGTATCTCCCGAACGTCCGCTATTTATGCGGGTTCACCGGCAGCGCGGGCGTGCTTGCGATCACTGCCCGCGACAAACTCTTGCTCACCGACGGTTGGCCTGCCAGTAGCTCTGCCCTGGGCGACCCAGTCCTGGAGCGGGGTGAACTCCCAGATCAGCCAGCCCGCGACGAAGAGCAGCAGGAACGTGAACAGGCAGCCCTTGAGGCAGCCGAGACCCGGGATCCGCATCCGGTTCGGGCTGCGCCGACGCGGCTCGCGGGGCTCCCTCGGCTCACGGGCGGGGGCCTGCGGCGCTGCGGGGCTGAGGAGGCGCGTACTGCTGGCGCTGCGGCGCGTGCTGCTGCGGTTGCTGCTGCTGGTAGGGCTGCGGTTGCTGCTGGTAGGCCGCGGCGGCGGGGCGTACTGCTGGCGCTGGGGCGGCCTGCGGCGGGCGCTGCTGGGCGTAGCCCTGGGGCGGCTGCTGGCCCTGCTGGCCGTAGCCCTGCGGGGGCTGCTGCTGCGGTGCGGGCGGCGGCGCAGCGGGTCCTGCTCGGGCGGCAGGTAGCCGACCTGGGTCTGCTCGTTGCGGTCGCGGGCCGCCTGGAGCTGGGTCTGCCAGGGGTGCGGCTCCTGCGGCGGGCTGGCCCTGCGGGACCGGCGGCATGACGGCCGTCGGGTCGGCGTGCTGGGCCTGGCCCGTCTCTGCGGCAGCACCGAGGTGCGCCGCGGCCGGGGCGTACGAGGCCGCGTTGCTCGGCAGGACCTGGGTCGGGTCGGCCGCGCCCGGGGCCTCGGGGACCGGGGCGGGCGCCGGGTCGGGCGCGAGCAGCGCGCCTACGCCGTCGGCCGCCTCGACCTGGGCGGGGGCGGAGTGCACGCCGATGCCGGAGGCGACGACGCGCAGCCCGCGCGCCAGGTTCTCGGCGCTGGGCCGCCGTCCGGGTCCTTGCTGCAGGCAGCGCTCGATGACCGTCCACAGCGGGGCCGGGCACGGTGGTGGGCCGGCGCGGCTCCTCGCTCAGGTGGCGGTGCAGGACTTCGAGCGCGGTGCCGCCGCGCGAACGGCGGTCGGCCCGTGACCAGCTCGTACAGCAGGATGCCGGCGCCGTAGATGTCGACGGCGGAGGTCTGCGGGCGGCCCTCGGCGGACTCCGGCGCGACATAGGCGGGCGTGCCCACGAACTCGTGCGTACGGGTCAGGCCCGGGGAGTCGGCCAGGCGCGCGATGCCGAAGTCGGTCAGCATCGGGTGCATCGCGCCGTCGCGCTCGTCGAGCAGGACGTTGGCGGGCTTCAGGTCGCGGTGGACGACGCCGTCGGCGTGGCTGGCGGCGAGCGCGTCGGCGATCTGCGCGGTGAGCAGGGCGGCGGCGACCGGGGTGAGCGGGCCGTTCTCGCGGAGGTAGCGGTGCAGGTCCGGGCCGTCGATCAGGTCCATGACCAGGGCGAGCAGATCGCCCTCGACGACCAGGTCGCGGGTGCGCACGATGTTGGGGTGGCGTCAGCCGCAGCAGCACGGAGCGCTCGCGCAGGAAGCGCATCACGACGTCCGCGTCGTTGGCGAGCTCCTCCTTGAGGACCTTGATCGCCACGGTCTCGCCCGGCTGGCCCGCCACGGACGCCTCGGAGCCCGCGGTCTCCCTCTGGCGGGCCCGCCAGACGGTGCCCGTGGCGCCGCGTCCGAGCGGCTCCTCGAGCAGGTACTTGCTGCCTACCGGCCGCACGTCATGCGCTCCCTGCTGCTCGCGTCCATTGCTGTGTGGGTTTCCGGCCCACTCTAGTGCCGCTCCGCGATCGTGCCGACGGGTCGTCGGCGTCGGCGCCACCAGCTTGTTCACCGTCTTCTCATGGTTCTCATGGAAGACGCGGTCTTCGCACAGAAGGTTGCCGAACGACCGTGCCCGGCACCTCTTCGAAATGCCCCACTCGGTCGCAACCAGCCACTTTTCCGTCCACATTTGCGTCCCGAGCCGACCAATCAAGATCAATTAGAGGTGGGCGACGGGCGTGTTGTCAGTGGCAGGTGCGAGGATGCCCTCAGCACGAATTGTGTGCCGGGTGGGGGGAATCACAGGGCTGTTCCTCCTCCTTGGCACCCCCGCGCAGAAGGGACCGCCGAGGCGATGCAGATCCGGCTGACCGTCCTCGCGCCGCGCAGCGGCCACGCTGCGGCGCGCGCCTGCGACGTGCTCGTCACCGCCCCGGCGGGGACGGCGCTCGCCGCCGTCGCCTCCGGCCTGGCCTCGGCCGCCTCGGGCGCGGAGGCCTCGGGCGCCTCCGTGGTGCTGTACGCGGGCGCGCGAGCGGCTCGACGCCCAGCGCCGCATCCTGGGCGAGCCACCCCTGGTGGACGGCGCGGTGCTCTCGCTCGCCGCCCCCGCCGAGGACGAGCCGGCCCACGACGGCCCGGCCCCGGCCCGGCTGCACGTGGTGGCGGGGCCCGACGCGGGCGGCGTCCACCTGCTGCACGGCGGCCGCATCGGCATCGGCCGCGCCACCGAGTCCGACGTCCCGCTGGACGATCCCGACGTCTCGCGCCAGCACTGCGAGGTGACGGTCGGCGAGGACGGCCGGGTGAGCGTCGCCGACCTGAACTCGACGAACGGCACCCGCCTCGACGGCACGGGAGATCGGCGCCCGGCCGGTCCGGCTCGCGCCCGGCGCGCTGCTGCGGGTCGGCGAGTCCGCCCTGCGGCTCTCCGCCCGGCGGCCCCGAGGCGGAGCCCTCGCCTCGCCGACCGTCCCGGACGGCGACGGCCACCTCCGGGTCACCCCGGCCGCACGGCACCGGCGCCGAACAGGCCGGTCCGGCGGCCCCCGCAGGAGGCCCGCCGTCGGGCGATACGGCCTACGGCTTCGGCCACTCGCGCGGCCCCCCTCTCAGGGCCTACGCCCGGGCGGCCGTGCGCCGCCAGGCGCACGGCGGCGGGTTCGACGCGCTGGGGGCGCCCTCCGGGTACGGAGCACGACGGCCGCGACGACCACGCGGGAGGCGGCGCCGCCGAGCAGGCGGCAGGGCACGCCGCTGCGCGGCACCCGGCCGCCCGAAGGCCTGCCCGGGCCGGACGAGGCCGAGCACGCCCGCGCGGACGCGGCCGACGGCGGCCGAAGGCGCGGCGGGATAGGGGCCTGGGCCCGGCGGCTGACCGGCGGGCGCGGCGAGGCGGCGCCCGAGGAAGCACCCGCGGAGCCGCAGCGGCCCCCGGCCGAGCCCGCGCCCGAGAGCTGGCCCGACCCGGCCGCGCTGCTCCTGACCGCGCTCGGCCCCGGCCCCCGGCTCTGGGAGCGCGAGCCCGGCCACCCGGAGGCGCTCGCCGTCCGGGTCGGCACCGCGGACCGGGGCGAGCTCGGCGGCCGTGCCGGTCACGGTGGGACTGCGCGAGGCCGGGCTCGCTCGGGCCTCGCCGGGCCCCGCGAGCGGCTGCGCGGGACTGGCCCGCTCGGTGATCGCCCAGCTCGCCGCGCTGCACGCGCCGACCACCCTGGAGATCGTCCTCATCAGTACGGACCGGGCGCGCCCCCTCCAGGCGCGCACCGCCGAGTGGGACTGGCTGGGCTGGCTCCCCCAGGTCCGCCCCGCGCACGGCCAGGACTGCCGGCTGCTCCTCGCCTACGACCGCGACCAGGCGACGGCCCGCACCGTCCGAGCTGGTCAGACGGCTCGACGCGGGCCCGCTCGGCCCGGCCTGGGCCTCGGCGGACCGCAGCGCGGTGGCCGAGGCCGCCGCCCGCTACGACGGGCCCGTTCACGGTGGTCGTCGTGGACGGCGACCCGGGCTCGGCCCCGCTGCGCGAGACCACCGCGCGGCTCGCCGCGGCCGGCGCCGCGGCCGGCATCCATCTGCTCTGCCTCGCCGACGACCCCGCCCGCCTCGGCCGCCTCCCCCGTCGACGGCGACGTACGAGACGGCGTGCGCGGCCTCGCTCGCGTTCCGCGAGTGCGGGGCGGTCGCCCTGCTCAGCGGCGATGTGGCCACCGCTCTGCGGCTGCTGCGCATCGCGGGCGGCGCGGCCGGCCGGGCACGGCACGGTGGCCACGGTCGACGCGGTGTCGCGCGCCTGGGCCGAGCGGTTCGCCCGGGCGCTCGCCCCGCTGCGTACCGGCGACGGCACGGCGGCCTCGGCCGGGCGCCTCGCCTCCTCGCTGCCCGCAACCTCGCGGCTGCTGGACGAGTTGGGGCTTGCGCGGGCCACCCCGGCCTCCCTGATGGCCCGTTGGGAGTCGGCGCCGGACGGGGCGGTCGTGCTCGGCACCGGGCCGCGCGGCCCGGTCGGCGTGGACCTCGCGTCCGACGGCCCCCACCTCCTGGTCGAAGGCCCGCCCGGCAGCGGCCGCACGGAGCTGCTGCGGGCCGTCGCCGCCTCGCTCGCCGCGGGCGCCCGGCCCGACCGCCTCGGCCTGATCCTGGTCGACGGAGCGGGCGGCGGAGCGCGGCGACGGCCTGCGCCCCTGCACCGAACTCCCGCATGTGTCAACCCACTTGATCGCCTCCGACCCCGTACGGATGCGGGAGTTCGCGCAGGCGCTCGGCGCCGAGCTGAAGCGCCGGGCCGAGCTGCTCGGCGGGCTCGGCTTCGCCGCAGTGGCAGACCCAGCGCGAGGTCGCCGGGCGCCTCGTGGGCCAGCGGCAGGCGCCCGCCGCGGAGAGCCGGGGCGACCTCGACCCGCCGGGCAGCAGCACGCTGCGGCTGCGCCCGGTCGGCCCGCAGCCGCACCGACGGAGGGCCCCGCGCTGCCCCGCCTGGTCGTCCTGGTCGACGATCTGGACGCGCTGGTCGCGCCCGCGCTCGGCAGTCCCGGCCGGCCGGCCGCGGGTTCGGTCGTGCGGGCGCTGGAGGCGGTGGCCCGCGAGGGCGAGCGGCTCGGGGTGCACCTCGTGGCGGCCTCGGCCCGGCCCGAGCGCACGGCCGACACGGAGCTCGCGCGCGGCGCCCGGCACCGCGGTGGTCCTGGACGCGCCGCCCGCCACGCCGTCGCCGGACGAGCCGTCGCCGGGCCGGGGCCGGCTGCACCAGGCGGACGGGGTGTCCGTCCCGTTCCAGGGCGGCCGGGTCACCGGGCGCATACCGCGCACCGCGACGCAGCGGCCGACCGTCGTCGTCCTGGAGTGGGAGCGGATGGGCGACCCGCCGGCCCGCCGCCCGGTCCGCGAGCTCGGCAACGGCCCGACCGACCTCGCCCTGCTCGCCAGCGCCCTCGACCGCGCGGCGTCCTTGGTCAACGCGCCGCCCGTGGCCGCCGCTGCTCGTGAGCGGCCGAGCGCCCGTCCGGCGCACCCAGGTGATCAACACGGCGGTAAAGGAGGCAGTTGGGACATCCCGCTCACCCAACGTCACAAGCCCATCACGATCATCGGGTTGACAGCGAAGGCGGTATTGCGGCGCCTCCGCACCGGGCGTAGGACTGTCGCACGGGACGAGAGCGGCGGCGCCTGCGTCACCGGGCGCGGCGGTTCGTACGCGCACGGGAGAGACGGGGCACGCATGCGCAGCACTCGCACAGGCCGCACCACCACACGCACGGCACGCACGACCACGGCCGCGCCTTGATCGCCGTCGTGGCCGTGAGCGGTCTCGCGCTGGCGCCGCCGCGTGCGGCGGCAGCGACGGCAAGAAGAGCACACCGTCCGCGAGCGGCGGCCCCACGACCTCGGCGGGCGGCGTCCAACTCCCCAAGCTGGACGGGGAGAAGATCGAGGTCGCCGCCGTGTGGACCGGGCCCGAGCAGGCCAACTTCGTCAAGGTGCTCAAGGAGTTCGAGAAGCGGACCGGCGCCACCGTCACCTTCGTGCCCGCCCAGGACCCGATCGTCAACTTCCTCGGTACGAAGATCGCCGGCGGCAGCCCGCCCGATGTGGCGATGCTCCCGCAGGTCGGCGCGATCCAGCAGGCCGTGGCGAAGAAGTGGGCCAAGCCCGCCGGGCCCGAGGCGAAGGCGCAGCTCGCCACGAACTACTCGAAGGGCTGGCAGGACCTGGGCTCGGTCGACGGCACCCAGTACGGGGTGTACTTCAAGGCCGCCAACAAGTCCCTGGTCTGGTACAACACCAAGGCCTTCGACAACGCGGGCGTCACAGCCGCCCGCGACGTGGAAGGACTTCCTCACGCACCGCCGACACCATCTCCGCCTCCGGCGTGACCCCGGTGTCGGTCGGCGGCGCGGACGGCTGGACGCTCACCGACTGGTTCGAGAACGTCTACCTCTCCCAGGCCGGGCCCGAGAAGTACGACCAGCTGGCCAAGCACGCGATCAAGTGGACCGACCCGTCGCGTGAAGGACGCGCTCACCACGCTCGCCCAGCTGTTCGGCAAGCCGAACCTGATCGCGGGCGGCACGAACGGCGCGCTCCAGACCGAGTTCCCCGCCTCCGTCACCCAGACCTTCACCGGCGGCGACCAGCCCAAGGCCGCGCATGGTCTTCGAGGGCGACTTCGCGGCCGGTCAACATCGCGGAGACCAAGGCCAAGATCGGCACCGACGCCAAGGTCGTTCCCGTTCCCGGCGGTCGGCGACAAGGCGCCCGGTCGTCACCGGCGGCGACGCGGCGGTGGCCCTGAAGGACACCAAGGGCGCGCAGGCGCTGCTGACCTGCCTGGCCTCGACGGACGCCGCGAAGATCTGGGCGGGCCGGGCGGCTTCGTCTCGCCCAACAAGGCGCCTGGACCTCGGCGCGTACCCCAACGACGTGCAGCGCGCCATCGCGAAGGCGCTGATCGCGGCCGGGGACAACTTCCGCTTCGACATGTCGGACCAGGCCCCGCAGTCCTTCGGCGGCACGCCGGGCAAGGGCGAGTGGAAGGACCTCCAGGACTTCCTGAAGAACCCGACCGACGTCGCGGGCACCCAGCCAAGCTGGAGGCCGACGCGGCCAACGGCGTTCAAGAACTGACCGCGGCGATGACGCCGGCGCACCGGCGGGAGGCGCCCGCGCCTGCCCGCCGCACCGCCCCGCGCCCGGGACCGCGCAAGAGCGTCACCGGCGCACGCGGCAGTGGATCGCGGCGCTGTTCCTGCTGCCCGCGCTCGTGCTGCTCGGCGCGCTCGTGGTCTACCCGATCGGGTTCTCGGTCTACCGCAGTCTTCTTCGACGAGTCCGGCGACTCGCTTCGTCGGGCTGCGACAACTACAGGACGCTGTTCACCGACCCACCGATCCGCACCGCGGTGAAGAACAACGCGATCTGGGTGGTCGTGGCCCCGACGTCGCCACCGCGCTCGGCCTGATCTTCGCCGTGCTGACCGAACGGGTGCGCTGGGGAACGGCGTTCAAGCTGCTCGTCTTCATGCCGATGGCGATCTCGATGCTCGCCGCGGGCATCATCTTCCGGCTGGTGTACGAGCAGGACCCGGCGCGGGGCGTCGCCAACGCGGTCGTGGTCGGGCGTGCACGACACGTTCGCCGACGTCGGCCGCCTATCCCGGGCGCGCATCCGCGCCCGGCCGCGCCGCTGAAGGCCGGCGGCGGCGGCTCGTTCACCACGCCGCGGCCCGGTGCACGCCGGGCACGCCCGCGCTGCTGCCGCTGGTCGGCGTCGCCGCCGACAAGCTGCCGCACGTCGGCCGCGACCGCGAAGGCCGCGAAGCCCGGCCGCGGGCAAGGTCACCGGCACGGTCTGGCTGGACTTCACCCAGGGCGGCGGCGGCACGCCGGGCGTCATCGACCCGGGGAGAAGGCGCTGCAAGGGCATCAAGGTGGAGGCGGTGCAAGGACGGCAAGGTGGTCGCGCTCGGCCACCGCGCGGCGCGGACGGCACCTTCACGCTGCCCGGCGCAGGCCGACGGGGCCCAACTGCGGCTCCCCGAACGCGAACTTCCACGCGCCGTACAACGGCGTCGAATGGCTCGGGCCCGACGCTGGTCACCCCGGCCATCATCGGCTCGTACATCTGGATGTGGGCCGGCTTCGCGATGGTGCTCATCGCGGCGGGGCTGGCCGGGCATGCCGCGCGAACTCCTGGAGGCGGCGCGGGTGGACGGCGCGAACGAGTGGCAGGTGTTCCGGCGGGTCACCGTCCCGCTGCTCGCGCCGGTGCTCGCGGTCGTCCTCGTCACGCTGATGATCAACGTGCTGAAGATCTTCGACCTGGTCTACATCATCGCGCCGGGCTCCAGCCAGGCCGACGCGAACGTGCTCGCCCTCCAGCTCTACCGGTCGTCCTTCGGCACCGAGGCGGACCAGGGCATCGGCAGCGCGATCGCGGTCCTGCTGCTGCTGCTCGTGATCCCGGTGATGTTCTTCAACATCCGGCGCCTGCGCAGGGAGGCCAGGCGATGACCGCGGTCGCGACCGCCCACCGGGGGTCCGGGGTCCCCCGGGACAGCACAGCACGTCGGCGCATGCCAGGGAGGCCAGCGATGACCGCTTCGGATCGTCAAGGCCCGGCAGTCGCGCCAGCGCGCTCGGCCGACGGGCGGCGGCGTGCTGCGCGTCGTTCCTCATCCTGGTCGGCGCTCTTCTGGCTGATGCCGACCGTCGGGCTGCTGCTCTCCTCGCTGCGCAGCCCCGCCGACATCGCCTCGACGCGGCTGGTGGAAGGTGTTCACCGACCCGTCCCAGCTGACCTTCCACGACTACGCGAGCCTGCTGGACAACAGCACGATCACCAACTCCCTGCTGTCAACACGGTCGCGATCACCGTCCCGGCCACGCTGCTGGTCGTCGTCATCGGCTCGCTCGCCGGATACGCCTTCGCCTGGATGGACTTCCCGGGCCGCGACTGGTGGTTCATGGTCGTGGTCGAGCCTGCTCGTCGTGCCGGTGCAGGTCGCGCTCGTGCCGGTCGCCAAGCTCTTCGGCCAGATCGGGATCTTCGAGACGATCGTCGGCGTGGTCCTCTTCCACGTCGCCTTCGGCCTGCCGTTCGCGATCTTCCTGCTCCGCAACTTCTTCGCGGAGATCCCGCGGGAGCTGCTGGAGGCGGCCCGGCTGGACGGCGCGGGCGAGATCCGGCTGTTCACCCGGGTCGTGATGCCGCTCGGCGGCCCGGCGATCGCCTCGCTCGGCATCTTCCAGTTCCTGTGGGTCTGGAACGACATGCTGGTCGCGCTGATCTTCGCCGACTCCAAGCACCCGCCGATCACGGTCGCCCTGCAGCAGCAGGTCCGGCAGTTCGGCAACAACATCGACGTGCTGGCGCCCGGCGCGTTCGTCTCGATGGTCATCCCGCTCGCCGTCTTCTTCGCCTTCCAGCGGCAGTTCGTGTCGGGGGTGATGGCGGGCGCGGTGAAGTGAGCGTACGCACAAGGGACTTGATCACCCGATCGAACGATCATGGCCGCGCGATCGCATGACACCACGTCAAGCGCATGATCGCGCGAATACGCCGGACGGCACCGGCGGCGTAACCGGAGTCACTCCTTCGGACGTTCACGGGCCATCCGCCCGTGTCCTCGCACGCCCCCATGGATGTCCGTTGCCCCGGTTCAGCGTCATCGTGCCCGCGTACAAGCTCCAGGCCGTATCTTCATCGACTGCCTGGAATCGGTACTGAGTCAGACGTACGGAGTGACGAGAGCCCGGCGTTCGACCTGGAACTGATCGCGGTCGACGCCGGCTCCCCGGACTCCTGCGGCGAGATCATCGACGAGTTCGCCGCCCGCGATCCCCGGGTCGCCGCCGTCCACCTGCCCCCGGACCCGGCCGACCCGGGCCAGGGGCCGGGCCCCGCCCGCAACGCCGGGCTCGCCCGCGCCACCGGTGAGTACCTGCTCTTCCTCGACGGCGACGACACCCTGGCCCCGCACGCCCTGCGCGACGATCGCCGACCGGCTCGAAGGCGTCGGGCGACCCCGACGTCCTGGTCTTCGGCTACGCCCACACGCACTGGTCGGGCGAGACGGCGGACCTCCACCTTCCGGCCGCACCTCACCGAGTCGGGCCCCGCCCCCTTCCAACTGACCGAGCGCCCCGACCTGTTGAAGCTGCTGTCCCCGTCCTGGAACAAGGCGTACCGGCGGGAGTTCACCGAGCGCGAGGGGCTCACCTTCACGCCCGGCCGCTACGACGGACACCCTCTGGATCTTACGCGGCCCTGCTCGCGGCGGGTTCGCTCAGCACCCTGGAGCGGGTCTGCGTGCACCACCGCAGCGGCGCGGCCCGGACCCCGCACCCGGCCGTCACTTCGACCTCTTCCCCCAGTACGACCGTGTCTTCGACTTCCTCGACTCGCGCCCCGCACTCAGCCAGCTGGCGCCCGGTGCTCGCGCGCCGGATGGCCGACCACCTCGCGGCCGCCTCCGCCACCGTGCTCACCGCGCCCGGCCTGTCCGCGCGCACCCGCGCCGAGTTCTTCCGCCTGGCCCGCGCCCACTACCGCCGCTACCGCGCGCCGGGCGCCGCCGCGGCTGTGCTGCACGCCGTGGTCCGCTTCGCCACGTACCGCACCCACCGCGTGCTGCGGGGGATCCGCGCGCTGCGCGCCGCGCGCCCGGGCGTTCGCCGCGGCGGTGGTGCGCCCGGCCCGCACGACCGCCCTGCGGCTGCACTACCGCATCCAGCTCCGCCTCCCCGTGCACGACGACCTCGCCGTCTTCAGCGCGTACTGGAACCGCGGGCTACACGTGCAACCCGGCCGCCATCGAGGCCAAGGTCCGCGAACTCGTCCCCGGCATGCGGACCGCCTGGATCACCACGCCCGAGCAGGACACGACGTGCCGTCGGCCACCCGCCGCATCCGCCCCGGAGAGCTTCGAATACTTCGCGGCGCTCGCCCGCGCCAAGTACCTGGTGAACAACGTCGACTTCGACCACCGCTGGTCAAGCGGCGCCGGCCAGATCCTGCTCCAGACCCACCACGGAACGCCGCTCAAGTCAGATGGGCCTGGACCTCACAGGACCGTCCGGCCGCCTCACGCGGCACCGACGTCAACTGCCTTCTCGCCGACGCCGACAAGTGGGACTACGCCCTGACCGCCAACCGGCACTCCACCCTCGTCTGGGAGCGCGTCTTCCCGGCCGGGTACACCACGCTCGAATACGGCCACCCCGCGCAACGACGTGTTCCAGCAGGCGACCTCGACGGACATGGCCGGGCTGCGCGACCTGCTCGGGATCCCCGCGGCACCGTCGCGGTCGTCCTGTACGCGCCGACCCATCGCGACTACCGCCGCACCCAGCGCCTCCGCGCTCGACCTGGACGCCTTCTGCCGCCGCGCTCGGCCCCGAGTTCTTCCTCCTGGCCCGCGCCCACTTCTCCTACCGGGCCCCGCTGAACCGGCACGCGGCGCCGCGGATCCTCGACGTCACCGGCCACCCGAGCGTCGAGGACGCTCTGTCTCTGGCCTCGGACGCGCTGCTCACCGACTACTCGTCCCTCATGTTCGACTACGCCTATCTGGACCGCCCGATCGTGGTCCACGCCGCCGACGACCACGGACGGCGTACGAGGCGGCCCGCGGCACCTACTTCGACCTGCGGACCCGCCCGCCCGGCGCGGTCGCCCGCACCGAGGACGAGCTGATCGACATCTTCACCACCGGCCACTGGCGCGGCTCCCGCTCGGCCCAGCTGCGGTCCGCCTTCCGCGACCCGCTTCTGCCCGTACGACGACGGGCGCGCGGCCGAGCGGGTGGTGCGGCGGGTGTTCCTGAAGGCCACGCCGGCGATCCCCACGACCCGGAACGTGCCCGAACAGCGCGTCAGGGGAACGGAGTTCGCCCCGACGACGACGGGCTCCCGGGCGGGGCGCTGAGCACCTTCCGCTGAGGTGTGCGGTAGCGCTGCGCCCCTTTTCGGGGCGTGGCGAGGACCTGCGCAGCCTTCCCGACTCGGGGCGCAACACCACGCCGTTAAGGGGCGCGGGGAACTGCGCGACCAGCCCAAGGCGGCCCGCACCCGACAAACAACAGGCGGAAGCAGCCCGCCCACCCCGCAGCGGCGCTACGTCGCCTTCAGCGCCGCCACCGCGCGACTTGGCCAGATCGTCCAGGTAGCCCTTCGGCAGCGCTCCCTTGACGACCACGAGCCGCCAGTACAGCGGGCCCACGATCAGGTCGAGCGCCCGGTCGGGGTCCGCCCCGGCCGGCAGCTCGCCCCGCTCGACCGCCTCGCGGACGACGACCGCCGCAACGCCCTGCTGCCCGTCGAGCAGCGCCGCCTTGATCGCGTCGGCGATCTCCGGGTGGCGTACGGACTCGACGAGCAGGTCGGGGATGACCTGCGAGGCGATCGGATGGCGCAGGGCGAGCGAGGCGACCGCGAGCAGCGCCCGGATGTCCCCGTACAGCGAGCCGGTGTGCGGCACCGGGAAGCCCCTGCTCGGCGAATACCGACACCAGGTCCAGGACCAGGCTGAGCTTCGACTTCCAGCGGCGGTAGACCGCCGTCTTGCCGACCCCCGCACGGCGCGCGATGCCCTCGATGGACATCCGGGCGAAGCCGACCGCGGCGAGTTCCTCGAAGACGGCCTCCCGGATGGCGTCCGTCACGTCCTCACGCAGCACGGCGGCGCCCGGCGGGTGCCCGGCGTGACTGCGGGCGGCTTCGCGGCGATCTCCGGGTCCGTCTTGGTCATGGCTTGAGCATAGCGTTGCGACGAGACGGTTGCGTTGCGACGTGGGCCGTCCTACTCTCGCCGTAGCGACGATACGGTTCCGTCCCGTCGCGCCGACCCCCGCCCGGACCTCCGTCGCAAGTGATCCCCCGCCCCGGGAAGCCTCCCGGGATCCCCCGGCGAAAGCGACCGTAGTGAGCCAGACCGCAGCTGCGCGCCAGACCGCAGCACCATCGGCCGCGTCGGCCTCCATCCCGACGCAGTCCGCCCGGCTACACCGGCGACCAGGCCCTCAGCCCGGCCGAGCTGGCCGCGAAGTACGGCCTGAAGGTGAGCGGCGCCCGCCCCTCGCTGCCCGAGTACGTACGGCAGCTGTGGGCCCGGCGCCACTTCATCACCGCGTTCGCCACCGCCAAGCTGACCGCGCAGTACAGCGAGGCGAAGCTGGGCCAGATCTGGCAGCTGATGACCCCGCTCCTGAACGCGGCGGTGTACTACTTCATCTTCGGCATCCTGATGGGCAACAAGTCCAGCACGCCGGACTACATCCCGTGGCTGGTCACGGGCGTGTTCATCTGGACCTTCACGGCCAACTCGATCATGGTCGGGCACCCGCGCGATCACCGGCAACATCGGCCTGGTGCGGGCGCTGCACTTCCCGCGCGCCTCACTGCCCGTCTCGCTCGCCCTCCAGCAGCTCCAGCAGCTGCTGTTCTCGCTGGCCGCGCTGGCGATCATCATCATCGGCTTCGGCCAGCTGCCCGGCGTCTCGTGGCTGCTGCTCGTCCCGGCGCTGGTCCTGCAGTCGATGTTCAACACGGGCCTGTCCCTGGTGATGGCCCGGATCACCGCGAAGACCCCGGACATCGCCCAGGTGATGCCGTTCATCCTGCGCACCTGGATGTACATGTCCGGCGTGATGTGGAACCTCGCCCCGCAGCTCCACAAGCTGCCGCACATGGTGGGCCGGCTGCTCGGCCTCAACCCGGCCGCGGTCTACATCGACCTGGTCCGGTTCGCGCATGATCAAGAGCTTCCACGCCAAGCAGCTGCCCCCGCACGTGTGGGCGGTGGCCGGGGGCTGGGCGTTCGTCGCGCTGGCCGGCGGGCTTCATCTACTTCTGGAAGGCAGAGGAGCAGTACGGCCGTGGCTGACACCAGACGCTCGACAAGCCGCCGAAGCCGCCGACGCCGTGGCGACAGCGCGCCGGACGACCCCGGCACGCCGACCGTGATCGCCGACGACGTGCACATCGTCTACAAGGTCAACGGGACCGGCGCCAAGGGCAAGGGCGGCGCCACCGCCGCGCTCAACCGCATCGTCTCGCGCAAGGAGAGCCCCGGGCATGCGCGAGGTGCACGCCGTCAAGGGCGTCAGCTTCGTGGCCCGGCGCGGCGAGGCGATCGGCCTCATCGGCTCCAACGGCTCGGGCAAGTCGACCCTGCTCAAGGCGGTCGCGGGCCTGCTCCCCACCGCCCGGGGCAAGATCTACACGCAGGGCCAGCCCTCCCTGCTCGGCGTGAACGCGGCGCTGATGAACGACCTGACCGGCGAGCGCAACGTCACCCTCGGCGCGCTCGCCATGGGCATGTCCCGCGAGGAGGTGCGCGAGCGCTACGACGACATCGTCGACTTCTCCGGGATCAACGAGAAGGACGACTTCATCTCGCTCCCCATGCGCACGTACTCCTCCGGCATGGGCGCCCGGCTGCGCTTCTCCATCGCGGCCGCCAAGAACCACGACGTGCTGCTCATCGACGAGGCCCTGGCCACCGGCGACGCCCGCTTCCAGCGCCGCAGCCAGGAGCGCATCAACGAGCTGCGCAAGGAGGCCGGCACGGTCTTCCTGGTCAGCCACAGCAACGCCTCGATCAGGGAGACCTGCGAGCGGACCCTCTGGCTGGAGTCGGGCACGCTGCGGATGGACGGCCCGACGGACGAGGTCCTCGCGGCGTACGAGCAGCTTCACGAAGAAGAAGTAGCCGGAGAAGGATGTAGCCGGAGAAGAAGCGGCCGGAGAGGTGGCGCCCCGCCCTCCCCCGTGGCGCGCCCCGCCCTGCCTCATGGTGCTCGACACCCTCATGTCGACCCTGCCGACCCGCACCATGAGGCCCCCGGGCGCCCGCCGCCGTGCCCGTCGCGGCGACCCCCAAATCGGGACATACCGCGCATAAACTTCGCGCGATGACGCCCTCTCAGCTGCCCCCGCCGCCCGCCCGGGTCCGCATCCCCGCCCCGGCGGCCGCGCCCGACCCCGGCGCCCCCGGCCGTCGCGCCCGGTCCGCGGCCCTCGTCGCGGCTGGGTCGCCACCCGCGCGGTGATGCTCTACCTCCTGGTCACCGACCGGCTCGGCGTCGGCGGGGTGACCGGCGAGGTGTACGTCCTCTACCGGCGCTGGCACGACCAACTCAGCACCGGCGCCTTCCCCTTCGCCGACCCCACCTGGCAGTACCCGCCGGGCGCCGGAGCGATCATGCTCACCCCCTCGCTGCTCCCCTTCCTCACCTTCTTCCAGGCCTTCACCGCCGTCACCGTCGGCTGCGACGCGCTGATCGCCCGCGCGCTGGTCCGGGCCGGCGCCCGCCCCGGCGGCAGCGCGGCCGGGGCCTGGCTGTGGGTGTGCGGCCTCCCGCTGCTCCTGCACATCCCGTACGCCCGCTACGACGTGCAGGTCACCGCCCTCGCCGTGGCCGCCGTTGCTCGCGCTGCGCCGCCGCCCCGGCCTCGGCGGCGCGCTCGCGGGGCTCGGCGCCCTGGTCAAGGTGTGGCCACTGCTCACGCTGTCGGCGCCCCGCCCGGCCGCGGCACCCGCCGCGCCCTGCTCGGCGCGCTCGGCTCGGCGGCCGCCCTGCTCGCCGTGGCTCGCCTCGCCTTCGACCACTCCCTGGACTTCGCCCGCCAACAGGGCGGCCGGGGCATCCAGATCGAGTCGCTCGGCGGCACCGCGCTCCAGCTCGCCCACCTGCTCGCGGGCCACCCCGGCCGTGTCGTCTACCGGTACGGAGCCATGGAGTTCACCGGCCCGTACGTCTCCGCGCTCGCCACCCTCAGCCTGGCCCTGACCGGACTCGCGCTCTGCTGGCTGCTGCTGTGGCGGATGCGCGCCCGGCACTGGACGGCGGCGGTGCCGCTGGACGCGGCGCTCTGCGCGGTGCTGCTGTTCACCGTGACGAGCCGGGTGATCAGCCCCCAGTACCTGATCTGGCTGCTCGGCCTGGCCGCCGCTGCCTCACCTCGCGCCGGACGAGCCAGCGCCCGGTGGCCCAACTCCTGCTCCCCGCAGCCGCGTTGAGCGCGCTGGCCTTCCCTTGCCTGTACGACGAGGTCATGGCGGGAACCGCGCTGGGCACCGGGGTGATGTCCGCCCGCAACGCCTTGCTCCTTGCCGCGACCCTGCTCTCCTGCCGCAGGTTGTGGACCTCCACGGTGACAGCCTCGACGACCACCCAACGCTGAAGGGGCGTCCACCACGAGGGTGGGCGCCCCTTACGCATGCGGCATTTCCGCGCCCCTAGGAGGCGCGGGGAGCATCAGCTGTGCGAGCGCAGCAGCGTCCGCATGGTCCGCATCGCGACCGACAGGTTCGCCAGGTCGAACGCGTCGGAGGACTGGATCTCCTCCAGGGTGGTGCGGGCACGGCCCAGGATCGCCGCGTTCTTGCTCCTCCCACGCCTTGAACCGCTGCTCCGGCGGCGTCGTGCCGTTGCCGGCCGACAGGACGTCCTGCGGTCAGCCCGGCGTGCGCCGCGAACAGGTCCTCGCGGATGGCGGCACGGGCCATCGACTGCCAGCGGTCGGCGCGCGGCAGCTCGATGATCCGGTCCAGCAGCTGGGTGATCCGCAGCCGGTCGGCGAGGTCGTAGTAGACCTCGGCGACCTCGAGCGGCTCCTTGCCGGTGCGGGCCGCGATGGCCACGATGTCCAGCGCCGGGAAGACCGAGGAGAACCCGGCGACGCGCCGCGCCAGCTCCTCGGGCACGCCCGCGCCGGTCAGCTCGTCGCAGGATGCCCTGGTACCACTCCAGGTCGGCGCCCCGCAGCAGGTTCGGCAGCGCGTCCCAGACCTGGGCCACGCCGGTCGAGAAGTCCTCGATCGTCTCGGCGATCTGGCAGCGGCTGCGGCCGGTTGTTGAGCAGCCAGCGGGTGCCGCGCTCCACCAGCCGGCGCGAGTGCAGCCGGATGCGGGTCTGGACGTCGGCGGCGACCTTGTTGTCGAGCGCCTCGACGGCGTCCCACACCCCGCTCACGCCGAAGATCTCGCGGGCCGCGGCGTGCGCCCGCACGATCTCTTCGAGCGAGGCCCCGGTCTCCTCGCGCAGCCGGTGCAGGAAGGTCGAACCACCGATGTTGACGGTGTCGTTGACCAGCACCGTCGTGATGATCTCGCGGCGCAGCGCGTGCCCGTCGATCGGCCTCGGTGAACTTCTCGCGCAGCTGCTGCGGGAAGTAGGCGTGCAGCAGCTTGGCGCAGGTACGGGTCGTCCGGCAGGCCGGTGTGGATCAGCTCGTCGGCCACCGTGATCTTGGTGTACGCGAGCAGCACGGCGAGCTCGGGCTGGGTCAGCCCCTGGCCGCCGCTGAGCAGCTCACGGATCTGGCGGTCGTTGGGCAGGAACTCCAGGGCCCGGTCCAGCTGGCCGTCGCGGCCCAGGCGGCGCATGAAGCGCTGGTGGGCGTGGAGCAGCGAGGGCGACTGCGCGACGCGCGTTGGCCAGCGCCACGTTCTGCGCGTAGTTGTTGCGCAGCACCAGGTGGCCGACCTCGTCGGTCATCTCGGCGAGGATCTTGTTGCGCTGCTTGACCGTCATGTCGCCGTCGGCGACCAGCCGCGTTGAGCAGGATCTTGATGTTCACCTCGTGGTCGGAGGTGTCCACGCCGGCGCTGTTGTCGATGGCGTCGGTGTTGATCTTGCCGCCGTCGCCGCTCGGGGCCGCCCTTGCGGTCGAACTCGATGCGGCCGAGCTGGGTCAGGCCCAGGTTGCCGCCCTCGCCGACGACCTTGACGCGCAGGTCCGCGCCGTTGACCCGGATCGCGTCGTTGGCCTTGTCGCCGACGTCGGCGTTGGACTCCGCGCGACGACTTGACGTAGGTGCCGATGCCGCCGTTCCACAGCAGGTCGACCGGGGCCTTCAGGATCGCCTGCATCAGCTCGGCCGGGGTCAGCTTGGCGACGCCGGCTCGGGATGCCGAGCGCCTCGCGGACCTGCGCGGTGATCGGGATCGACTTGGCGGTGCGCGGGTAGATGCCGCCGCCGGCCGAGATCAGCGCCGTGTCGTAGTCGGCCCAGCTGGAGCGCGGCAGGTCGAACAGGCGGCGGCGCTCGGCGTAGGAGACGGCCGCGTCCGGGTTCGGGTCGAGGAAGATGTGCCGGTGGTCGAA
Source organism: uncultured Actinomycetes bacterium (assembly GCA_963799955.1). GTDB lineage: Bacteria > Actinomycetota > Actinomycetes > Acidothermales > Acidothermaceae > PALSA-607. The sequence goes on along the minus strand of CAWCZJ010000001.1, from coordinate 34,859 downwards.
GGCGGCGACCAGGCGGATGTGCTCGGAGAGCAGCATGCCGTTGCCGAACACGTCGCCGGACATGTCGCCGACGCCGACGACGGTGAAGTCCTCGCTCTGGGTGTCGTGGCCCAGCTCGCGGAAGTGCCGCTTGACGGACTCCCAGGCGCCGCGGGCGGTGATGCCCATGCCCTTGTGGTCGTAGCCGGCCGAGCCGCCGGAGGCGAAGGCGTCGCCGAGCCAGAAGCCGTAGCTGATCGCCACGTCGTTGGCGATGTCCGAGAACGTCGCGGTGCCCTTGTCGGCGGCGACCACCAGGTAGGTGTCGTCCTCGTCGTGGCGGACCACGTCGGCCGGCGGGACGACCTCGCCGCGCGACCAGGTTGTCGGTGATGTCGAGCAGCGCCGAGATGAACGTCTTGTAGCTGGCGATGCCCTCGGCGAGCCAGGCGTCGCGGTCCACCGACGGGTCGGGCAGCTGCTTGGCGACGAAGCCGCCCTTGGCGCCGACCGGCACGATGACGGTGTTCTTCACCATCTGCGCCTTGACCAGGCCGAGGATCTCGGTGCGGAAGTCCTCACGCCGGTCGGACCAGCGCAGACCGCCGCGGGCGACCTTGCCGAAGCGCAGGTGGACGCCCTCGACGCGCGGCGAGTACACCCAGATCTCGAACGCCGGGCGCGGGCGCCGGCAGGTCGGGGATCGCCTGCGGGTCGAACTTCATCGAGACGTACGCGTGCGGGCTTGCCGTCGGCGGTCTTCTGGAAGTAGTTGGTGCGCAGCGTCGCCTTGATGACGGTGAGGAAGGAGCGCAGGATGCGGTCCTCGTCCAGGCTCGCCACCTGGTCGAGCGCGCCGTCGAGCTCTTCGAGGAGCCCGTCGATGAGCTCGGTGCCGGCCCGCTGGCGGTCCGGCGAGAGCCGCGCCTCGAAGAGCGTAGACCAGCAGCCGGGTGGTGTGGACGTTGTCGCGGAGGGTGTCCTCCATGTAGTCCTGGCTGAAGGTGGAGCCGGCCTGACGCAGGTACTTGGCGTAGGCGCGCAGCACCATCGCCTGCCGCCAGTTCAGGCCGGCGCGCAGCACCAGGGAGTTGAAGCCGTCGTTCTCGGCGCGCGCCGGTCCAGGTGGCGGCGAAGGCCTCCTGGAAGCGCTCGCGGGCGTCGTCGGCCAGGTAGTCGCCGCTGCCGTTGACTTCTTCGGCATGCGCAGGCCGAAGTCGTAGATCCACGCGTGCGTGCGGTCGGCGCAGCGCAGCTCGTAGGGCCGCTCGTCGATGACCTCGACGCCCAGGCGCTGGAGCACCGGCAGCACCGCGGACAGCGAGACCGGCTCGCCGATCCGGTAGATCTTGAAGCGGCGCTCGCCGGGGGCGGCGCCGACCGGCTCGTACAGGCGAGAGCGCGAAGTCCCGCCGCCCGTGGCGTGCAGTTGCTCCAGGTGCTGACGAGGTCGGCGACGGCCGCGCGCGGCGAGTGGTCGGCCTTGTAGCCCTCGGGGAAGGCGTGGCCGTAGCGGCGGAGCAGCTCGGCGGCGCGCTCCTCGCCGCACTCGGCGTTCAGCGCGTCGGAGAAGCCGTCGGCCCAGGAGCGGGCGGCCTCGACCAGGCGGGCCTCGATGCGCGTCGGAGTCGGCGTCGGTGAGCTCGGTCAGCTCGGTGCCGGCCGGGACGCGCACCACGAAGTGCAGCCGGGACAGGATCGACTCGGTGTTCCAGGCGGTGAAGTCGACGCTGGTGCCGCCGAGCTCCTCCTTGAGGATGTCGATGCAGCCGCAGCCGTACGCCCGTGGTGTAGCGGTCGCGCGGCAGGTAGACCAGCGCCGAGTAGTAGCGGCCGTACTCGTCCTGGCGCAGGTACAGCCGCAGCCGGCGGCGCTCCTGGAGGTACAGGACGGAGGTCACGATGGAGCGCAGCTCGTCGGCGCGGGGTCTGGAACAGCTCGTCGCGCGGGTAGGTCTCCATGATCTGGAGCAGGTCGCGGCCGTCGTGGCTGTTGGGCGAGAAGCCCGGCGCCCTCGAGGACCTCCTGCGACCTTGCGGCGCACGACCGGCACCCGGCGCACCGACTCGGTGTACGCGGCCGAGGAGAACAGGCCGAGGAAGCGGCGCTCGCCGACCACGTTGCCCTGCTGCGTCGAACTTCTTCACGCCGACGTAGTCGAGGTAGGACGGGCCGGTGCACGGTGGCGCGGCTGTTGGCCTTGGTCAGCACGAGCAGCTTGTGCTCGCGGGCCTTGGCGCGGGCGTCGGCGGGCAGCCGGCTGAAGGACGGCGAGACGGGGTGGCCGTCGTCCTCGCCGTGCTGCGGGTCGGAGCGCAGGATGCCGAGGCCGGTGCCGGGGACGGCGGAGCAGCGACGTCGTCGTCGGTGGCAGCTGGTACTCGCGGTAGCCGAGGAAGGTGAAGTGGTCGTCGGAGAGCCAGCGCAGCAGCTCGCGGGCCTCGTCGACCTCCTGCGTCGCGCAGGTCGCCGGCCTTCGGCTCCTTGGGCAGCTCGTCGGCGATGCGCAGCGCGGCGTCGCGCATCTTCTCCCAGTCCTCGACGGCTTCCCGTACGTCGGACAGGACGCGCAGCAGGTCGGCGGTGATCTGCTTCAGGTCGGCCCGGTCGGTCTCGCGGTCGATCTCGACGTGGATCCAGGACTCGGTGAGCGCGTCGTGCGGCAGGTCGGCGGTCTGGGCTGCCGGTGTCCGAGGACCTCGATGAGCTTGCCGGTGAGGTCGCGGCGCACGACGACCTGCGGGTGGATCACGACGTGGATGCCGCGGCTCTGCCGGGACAGCTCGTTGGTGACCGAGTCGACCAGGAAGGGCATGTCGTCGGTGACCACCTCGACGACGGAGTGGCTGCAGGTCCAGCCGTTCTCCTCGACGGTCGGGGTGTGCACCCGGACGTTCGCGGTGCCCTGCGGCCGGTTCTCCGCGAGCCGGTAGTGGGAGAGCGCCGCGCCGAAGACGTCGACCGGGTCGCGGTCGGCCAGGTCCTCGGGGGCGGTGTGCAGGTAGTAGCGCTGGAGGTACCCGAGGAGGACGCCCTGGTCGGGACCTTCCTCGCTCGTGGCCCCGGTCGTGGCCGCCCGGTCGCTCCGGGGGTGTCCCCCAGGCCTCCGGGCCCCCCGGCCGGGCTGTTCTCAGCTACCCGGGCCGCCCGTGCGAGCAGCTCGGCCTTGGCTTCGTCCAGCTTGGTCTGCATGTCCTCTGGCTCCTGTCGCGCGCCGTTGCGTGACGTAGGGGAAAGAAGCGACGCAACGCCACGACGCGGGGTGTCCGGTCGGTGTCGACGCTATGCCGCGATGAGAGATACCCGGGCGCATACCGGCCAATTTTGTGGCTTCGGGCCCTGATTCCGGGTGGAGGGAATCAGCGACTGCCCGGGCACGGTGGTGCTCCGGGCGCAGGGCAGAGGCATCAGTGCCTCCGCGACATATCGCGCTGATCACGGGACAAGGCTATCGCTCCTGCGCCCCGGACTCGTCATGAGCCTTATGTGTACAAAAGCTGGGCCCGAAGTTTGACACTCTGGACAGCGACGTGGCGCGGCCGAGCCCCTGGCAACCGTCGCCGAGGCGCGGTGACGTACGGAACCAGCACGTTCGAGGCGGCCTCCGGCCACCAGCTCCGGCCCGGAGATCCCGGCAGCCAGATCCTCATCGTGACCGGTGACGGCCTGCCGCTCCCCGGAAGTCCTCTACCGGTACCGACGCCTGCGCGAGGAGGAGTACGGCGTCCGCTCGCGGCCCCGCCCGCGAGCTGCGGTCGTGACCGACTTCGGCCCGGCTTCGACACGTACACGGAGTGCCCGGCTCCGCCTGGCCCGCCGCCCTGGTTCTCGGAGGTCGGTCCCGGCTAGCCGCGGCCCCTGCCCGGGCCGCCGAGCCCCGGTACCTCCGCAACGGCCCGGGCTGCGGAAGATCCTGAAGGCCGTCTTCGACACCGTACAAGCCGGTCGCCCAGATCTGCCCGGCCCGCTCCTGACGGCCGCGGTCGGCGGTCCGAGTCCGGCCGCCGGGTACCGCCTGGTCCCGCCCTCGAGCTCCGGACATGCAGCGGCAGGCGCGACCTTCCAGGACGCCGAGCGGTCGTGGACGGCACCCGGTCTCCGCCCGCGCCTGGCCCGACCACTCCAGCTGGATGCCAGAGTCCCTCCGGTGCTGCGGGCGAAGGCGCCGCCGCGACGTCGCCCGGCTCCGCTCAGACGTCGCTCCCGAGCTCAGCCGACCAGTTCCTCCGCGACGGCCACCGCCTCGGCGAGGGTGTCGACGACCGGCACGCCCGCCGCGGCGAGGCTGGCCCGGCTGTGGGAGCCGCCGGTGAACAGCACCGCCCGCGCACCCACGGCCGCCGCGGCCACCGCGTCGTCGACCGCGTCCCCGATCACCACGATCCGCTCGCCGGATATCTCGGGGTCCGCCGCCCGCAGCGCGGTCAGGTGGCGCACCATGTGCTCCGCCTTGCTGCCGTGCGAGGGCCCGGTGCGTCCGTCGACCCGCACGAAGTGCTCGGTGATGCCGTGCCGGCGCACGATCGGCACCAGGTGCTCGTGCGGCGCCATGGACAGCAGCGACTGGCCGAGCCCGGCCGCCCACCGCGCCGGCGAGGAGCTCGGCCGCGCCCTCGGTGAGCCCGCAGGCATCCGCCCGTGCCCAGTACTGCTGGTGGAAGGCCTCGTCCATGACCAGCCACTCGGCGTCCGTGGGCAGCCGCCCCATCAGCCGCTGGTAGAACCGGGGTATCGGCACGCAGTACAGCGTCGCGGTAGCGCTCCAGCGTGATCGGCTCCAGGCCGAGCTCGCGCGAAGGCGGCGTTGGTCGCCTCGATGACCGCCACGATGTCGTCGAGCAGCGTGCCGTTCCAGTCCCAGACCAGATGCGCCGGGCGCTTCCCCGTGTCCTGCGTGCCGTTCCCCATGCGCCCATAAACGGTACCCACCCCCACTGACAATCGACGCACGACGCGGCCGTGACCCGGCACCGACGCCCGGGCGAGCGGGCGGCGCGGGCAGGTCAGGCGATCAGGTTGGGGATCTCCTGCACCCCGAACCACAGCAGTTCGTGGTCCTCGGCCCCGTCCACCGTGAACTGGGCGTCGTCGTCGCCGTGGTCGGCGGCGCCGAGCGCGTCGGCCGCGGCCGTCACATCGGCCACCGCGTCCTCGGCGTCCACGTGGACGGCGGCCGCCTTGGCCAGCGCCACGGCGGAGGCGATCCGGACCTCGCCGAGCGAGCTCGGCGTCCAGGCGCGCGGTCCGGGTCGGCGGCCGCGGTGTTGTCGGGCACGTCGACGGCGATCACGACCCGGCGCCTGGCCGTGCCGGGCTCCCCGGCGAGCAGCCGCAGCGAGGCGGCCGCGGCCCGGTTGAGCGCCGCGTACTCCAGCTCCTCGATGTCGTCGGAGACGTACCACTCGCGCAGGCCGGGCGTGACGGCGTAGGCGGTGAGCGGCCCGGGGCCGAGCTCTCCCGGCGCGGTGCGCCGTCGCGAGACCGGAGATGGTCAGGGGTACGTACACGCGCATGACAGACCGCTCTCTTCTCGTCGTCTCATCGGGTCGGGAGACGGCTTCAGGATACGCGCGGGAGTCCCCCTTCGAGCTGCCGGTATCCGCCCGGCGTCCCCTGCCCGCGGAGCCGGCCAGCACCGGCCGCCACCTGGGAAGACGTGCCCCCGCTCACCCGGATAGGTGAATCCGGCCGCGCCCCGCCGCGCCCCCGGGTCGGTCCTTGCGGCCGCTCCCGCCGCCCCCGTACAAGATCCCCAACAGAAGTTACTCACTGGTATCGAAGGGGGCGGCAGCCATGAGCAGGACCACGACAGGACCGGCGGGACGCGGCGATCAGCGCAGGCCCGGCGAGCACCGGAACCCGCGGGCCACAGCGGCTGACCCCGCACGAGCTGTTCGCGCAGAAGCTGCTCGCCGTGCTCAGCGGCGAACGCCCGGTGCACTGGATGCTGGGCCTGACCGTCGGAGACGCGTACGAGCAACTGGTGCGGCTCGCCCCGCGCACGCCCTTCCGCACCCGCGGCGCCCGCCCCGTCGTACGGTCCTGCCGCGCGGCCCCGCCGGCCCGGGGATCGTCGAGGCGGCCGCCTGCATCGCGGCCGGCGAGCAGGTGCGCGCCATGGCCTTCCGCCTGGAGCGGGGCGCGGACCTGCGCTGGCGCTGCGCGGCGGTCGAACTCGGCGGTGAGCGGGTGCGGGGATGACGGGCGCGGGCCAGGCCGGCGGCGTGGCCAGGCAGCGGGCGGGCGACCGGGGCGAGCCCGGCGCCCTTCCGCCGCCCCGGAACAGCGAAGGGCCCGGCACGAAGGGCCCGCCACGGCGGGGAGCCCGGCACGGCGGAGGGGCCCGGCACAGCGGAGGGCACGCCACGGCTAAGAGCCCGGCACGGCAAAGGGCCCCGCGCCGTCCGGGACGTTCGTGTCCCAGCCCGGTGCCGGGCCCTCGCCGGTGTGCCGACCGCTTACTTCTTGCGGCGGCGACCGCCCGCCGTCTTCTGCGCCTTGCGGCGCTCCGCGCGGGTCATGCCGTCGGACTCCGAGCGGGCCGGCTCGTCGTCACCGTTGTCGAAGTCGCCCTCGACGATGCCGCCCTCGCCGTCCACCGTCGGCGCCGAGAAGTGCAGCCGGTCCGGGCGCTGCGGGGCGTCCAGGCCCTTGGCCCGGATCTCCGGACGCGCGGCCGGGATGGCGTCCTCCTTGCTGAGCGAGGGCGCGTCGGCGGGCGCGGCGTCCACGACCGGGACCTCCTCGACCTGCTGCTCGACCTGGACCTCCAGGTTGAACAGGTAGCCGACCGACTCCTCCTTGATGCCCTCCATCATGGCGTTGAACATGTCGAAGCCCTCGCGCTGGTACTCGACCAGCGGGTCCTTCTGCGCCATGGCCCGCAGGCCGATGCCCTCCTGGAGGTAGTCCATCTCGTAGAGGTGCTCACGCCACTTGCGGTCGAGGACCGACAGGACCACGCGGCGCTCCAGCTCGCGCATGATGTCGGAGCCGAGCTGCTCCTCGCGGGCGGCGTACTGCTCGTGGATGTCGTCCTTGACGGACTCGGCGATGAACTCGGCGGTGATGCCCGCGCGGTCGCCCGCCGCGTCCTCCAGCTCCTCCACGGTGACCTTCACCGGGTAGAGCTGCTTGAAGGCGCCCCACAGCCGGTCCAGGTCCCACTCCTCGGCGAAGCCCTCGACGGTCTCGGCCTGGATGTAGGCGTCGATCGTGTCGTCCATGAAGTGCCTGACCTGCTCGTGCAGGTCCTCGCCCTCCAGGACGCGGCGGCGCTCGCCGTAGATGACCTCGCGCTGGCGGTTGAGCACCTCGTCGTACTTCAGGACGTTCTTGCGGGTCTCGAAGTTCTGCTGCTCGACCTGCGACTGAGCCGAGGCGATCGCGCGCGTGACCATCTTGTTCTCGATCGGCACGTCGTCCGGCACGTTGGCCATCGCCATGACGCGCTCGACCATCTGGGCCTTGAACAGGCGCATCAGGTCGTCCCCGAGCGACAGGTAGAAGCGGGACTCGCCGGGGTCGCCCTGACGGCCGGAGCGGCCGCGCAGCTGGTTGTCGATACGGCGCGACTCGTGGCGCTCGGTGCCGAGCACATACAGGCCGCCGAGCTCCTTGACCTCTTCGAACTCGGCCTTGACGGCCTGCTCGGCCTTCTCCAGGGCGGCGGGCAGCGCGGCAGCCCACTCCTCGACGTGCTCGACCGGGTCGAGGCCCGCCTGGCGCAGCTCCGCCTCGGCGAGGTCGTCGGGGTTGCCGCCGAGCTTGATGTCGGTGCCTCGTCCGGCCATGTTGGTGGCGACGGTGACGGCGCCCTTGCGGCCGGCCTGGGCGACGATGGTCGCCTCCCGGTCGTGCTGCTTGGCGTTGAGCACCTCGTGCTGGATGCCGCGCTTGGAGAGCTGCTGCGACAGGTACTCCGACTTCTCGACCGAGGTGGTGCCGACCAGGATCGGCTGGCCCTTCTCGTGCTTCTCGGCGATGTCGTCGACGACCGCGTCGAACTTGGCGACCTCGGTGCGGTAGATCAGGTCCGACTGGTCCTTGCGGACCATGGGCCGGTTCGTCGGGATCGGCACGACGCCCAGCTTGTAGATCTGGTGGAACTCGGCGGCCTCGGTCATCGCCGTACCGGTCATGCCCGACAGCTTGGAGTAGAGGCGGAAGAAGTTCTGGAGGGTGATCGTGGCGAGCGTCTGGTTCTCGTCCTTGATGTCCACCCCTTCCTTCGCCTCGATGGCCTGGTGCATGCCCTCGTTGTAGCGGCGGCCGGCGAGGATACGGCCGGTGTGCTCGTCGACGATCATGACTTCGCCGTCGATGACGACGTAGTCCTTGTCCTTCTTGAACAGTTCCTTCGCCTTGATGGCGTTGTTCAGGTATCCGACGAGCGGGGTGTTGACCGACTCGTAGAGGTTGTCGATGCCCAGCCAGTCCTCGACCTTGGCGACGCCCGGCTCGTGGATGGCGACCGTGCGCTTCTTCTCGTCGACCTCGTAGTCGCCGGTCTCCTCGATGCCCTTGAGCGGGTTGCCCGGCTCGCCCTTGGTCAGGCGCGTCACCAGCTTGGCGAAGTCGCCGTACCACTTGGTGGCCTGGTCGGCGGGGCCGGAGATGATCAGCGGCGTACGCGCCTCGTCCACCAGAATCGAGTCGACCTCGTCGACGATCGCGAAGTTGTGGCCGCGCTGGACGAGCTCGTCCTGGGACCACGCCATGTTGTCGCGCAGGTAGTCGAAGCCGAACTCGTTGTTCGTGCCGTACGTGATGTCGCAGTTGTACTGGGCACGGCGCTCGGCGGGCGACATGTTGGCGAGGATGCAGCCGACCTCGAGACCGAGGAACTTGTGCACCCGGCCCATCATTTCGGAGTCGCGCTCGGCCAGGTAGTCGTTGACCGTGATCAGGTGGACGCCCTTGCCGGACAGCGCGTTGAGGTAGGCCGGCAGCGTGCCGACGAGGGTCTTGCCCTCACCGGTCTTCATCTCCGCGACGTAGCCGAGGTGCAGGGCGGCGCCACCCATCATCTGGACGTCGTAGTGACGCTGGCCGAGGACGCGCTTGGCCGCCTCACGCACGGTCGCGAAAGCTTCGGGGAGCAGGTCGTCCAGGCTCTCGCCGTTCGCGTACCGCTCCTTGTACTCGTCGGTGAGGGCTCGCAGCTCGGCGTCGGAGAGGTTGACGAAGTCCTCTTCGATGGAGTTGACCTGGTCCGCGATGCGGTGCAGCTTGCGCAGGATCTTGCCTTCGCCTGCACGCATGATCTTTGAGAGGACGGACACGGGGGTTGGTCTCCTTGCCGGTCGGGCCTGGCGCGGTCGAGTGGCTATGGGTGTGGATACAGCAACGGTCATCGTATGCGAGGACCCGGCCGCGCCGGGAGGTCTGCCGTTACGACAACGGACAGGACTGTCCGAAGGTGCCGGGCTGAGGGGAAAAGGGGTGGCCGTGCCCGCCGGGACCCCCGGAGAATCGGGCGATGGAACCCATCACGCTGACCAGCGAGCGCCTGCTTCTGCGTCCGCTCGGCCCCCAGGACATCGACGCGGTTTACGAAGCCGCCCAGGACCCGGCGATCCAGCGCTGGACGACCATCCCCTCCCCTTATGCGCGCTCCGACGCCGAAACCTTCGCCGGGAAGATCGCTCCGCAGGCCTGGCGGGACGGCACCGAGTACTGTTTCGCGATCTTCCCCAGGGGCGGCGGTCCGCTGCTCGGCGTGATGGGCGTCATGGCGCGCGGCCGGGGCGGAGCCGAGATCGGCTTCTGGGCGGCGGCCGGCCACCGGGGCCACGGCTATGTGACGGAGGCCGCTGCTGCTGCTCGCCCGCTGGGCGTTCACCCAGATCGGGGTCGACCGTCTCGAGTGGCGGGCCGAGGTCGGCAACACCGCCTCGCGAGCCGTCGCCGAGCGGGCCGGGTTCACCATCGAGGGCGTCCTGCGCGCGGGCACGGTCAACAAGGGCACCCGGCGCGATGCCTGGGTCGGCTCCCTGCTCCCCTCCGATCTCGGCCTGCCCTCCACGCTGCCGCATCTGCCCGCGCGGGCCTGAGCGTCATCTGCCCGCGCGGCGACGGCCGTTGCCCGTGGACGTGGGCCCGGGCCCGCCCCCGCCCACGCGCACCCGCCCGCCCCTGGGGCGCTGTCAGTGGCGGCCACTATCGTGCGGAGCATGACCAGCCTGCCGCTCCCCGCCGTCGAACTGTCCGCCGACGAGGCCCGCCGGATCGCCCTGCGCGCGCAGGGTTTCCTGGGCGCGCCCGACCGCAGGGGCGGAGTGCGCGCAGTGCTGCGCCACCTCGGCGCGGTCCAGCTCGACACCATCTCCGTGCTCGCCCGCTCGCACGAGCTCGTCGCCTACGCCCGCCTCGGCGCGGTGGGCCGCAAGGCCGTCGAAGAGGCGTACTGGAGCGGCGGCCACGCCTTTGAGTACTGGTCGCACGCGGCCTGCGTCCTGCCCATCGAGGAGTGGCCGCACTTCGCCTTCCGCCGCCGCGCCTACCGCGCGCGCCCGCACTGGAACCACGACTTGCCGCAGAGCACCTACGAGCAGGTGATCAAGCAGCTGCGCGCCGAGGGGCCGCTCACCGCGACGGACCTGGGCGGTGCCAAGAACAAGGGCGAGTGGTGGGACTGGTCGGCCACCAAGATCGCCGTCGAGCGCGCCCTGATGTACGGCGAGGTGGTCTGCACCGAGCGGCGCGGCTGGAAGCGGGTCTACGACCTGGCCGAGCGCGCGATTCCGGACGCGCTGCTGCACAACGATCTGGACGACACCGAATGCCTGCGCCGGCTGGTGCGGCTCGCGGGCCAGTCCCTCGGCGTCGGCACGCGCACGGACATCGCGGACTACCACCGCCTCAAGGGTGAACAGTTCGACGCGGTGGTCGCCGATTCCGGCCTGGTCCCGGTGACCGTGCGGGGCTGGTCCAAGCCCGCGTGGGCCGATCCTCAGGCGCTGGCCTCCGCGCCGCGCGGCCGTCACCGCACCACGCTGCTCTCGCCGTTCGACTCGCTGGTGTGGGAGCGGGCCCGGGCCGAGCGGATCTTCGGCTTCACCCACCGCTTGGAGGCCTACGTCCCCAAACCCCGCCGGATCCACGGGTACTTCGCGATGCCGCTGCTGTCCGGCGGCAAGCTGATCGGCCGGGTCGATCCGGCACGCGAGGGCCGCACCCTGGTCGCCAAGCAGGTCTCCCTGGAGTCGCCCAAAGCCGTCGGGCCCATGGCCGAGGCGCTGCGGGAGGCGGCCCAGTGGGTGGACTGCGACGCCGTACGGATCGAGCGGGCCGGGACGCCTCAGGAGACGGCGGCGCTCACCGCGGCGCTCACGTGAGGGCCACGGCTTCGGCGCCGGTCATCTGATTTCGAGGATCTTCTCGCGCATCGCGTAGACCACCGCCTCCATCCTGGAGTGCAGTTGCAGCTTCTCCAGGATGTTGCGCACATGGTTCTTCACGGTGTTCTCGGAGATGAACAGCTGCTTGGCGATGTCACGGTTGTTCATCCCGGTCGCTACGAGCTTGAGCACTTCGAGTTCCCGGTCGGTGAGCCGGGCGCGGGCACCAGGCGGCGCTCGTCGGTGCGCTGGATCATCGACTTGAACTCGGTGAGCAGCTTGGAGGCCATCGACGGGCTGATCTGCGACTGGCCGTCGGCCACCGCCCGGATCGCGGTCGCCACCTCGTCGGTGGAGATCTCCTTCAGGAGATAGCCGGTCGCGCCGGCCTTGATCGCGTCATAGAGGTCGGCCTCCTCGTCGCTGATCGTCAGCATGATGATCTTCGCGCTGGGGGCCACCTCCTTGATGGAGGTGCAGGCCTCGATGCCGCCGCGCCGGGGCATGCGCACGTCCATCAGGACGATGTCGGGCAGCAGATCGGCCGCCTTGTCCACCGCCTCCGCGCCGTCCCCGGCCTCGCCGACGACCTGGATGTCCTCCTCGGCGGCCAGCACGATCTCAAGGCCCCGGCGGAAGAGGGCGTGGTCGTCCACGACCAGGACGCGGATGGGCTCCTCGCGCGAGCCGCCCATGCCGCTGTCGCAGCCGTCCCCACCGCTCGGGCTGTCCGCGTGGGAACCGTGGTGCACCGGCCCGAAGCTGTCCGCCATCGTTCCTCCCCCTGAAGGCCGTGGCCCGAGTTGGTGTGCTGCACCAACCACGCTCCGGGAGGCGGGGTTGGCGTGCGACGCCATGATTTCATGCCCGGCCCTCAGAAAGGCGATTCCGTGGTCGCACGGTGGTGCCCCTGGGGGCGCACAGACGCTCCAGGGGCACCATCATCCGTGGATACGGCACGCCGTCCGCCGTTGTTCAGCGCGTCGGCCGGCGCGTTCACCCGTGGTCCTTCCCGGCGGGATCAGCCGCCCAGAGCGCCGCCCGCGCCACTCGCGTCCTCGCCGGCGAGCGGGTCGGTCTCCAGGCGGATGACGCCGTAGTCGTACGCGTGCCGCCGATAGACGACACTGGGCTGCTTGGTCTCGGAGTCGACGAACAGATAGAAGTCGTGCCCGACCAGCTCCATCTCGTAGAGCGCCTGGTCGAGCGTCACGGGAGCCGCGGTGTGTGTCTTCTCGCGCACCACCAGCGGTCCTTCGCCCTGCACTTCGAGCGAGCCGATCCTGGTGGTGGGGACGCGGTCCTCATCCGCGGTGGCCACGAGCTCGCCGTTTCCGTCCAGCTGCGCCACGCCCGGAACGGCGTCGACGACCTCGGCGGCCGAGAGCCGCCCGTTGCCGCGGCGGGTGTAACGCTTGTCGTGCTGCTTGCGCAGCCGCGCCTCCAGCTTGCCGGTCGCCAGGTCGAGCGCCGCGTACGGGTCCGCTGCCGCCGCTTCGGCCCGGATCACCGGGCCTCGCGAGTGGAGGGTGATCTCCACCCGGTCCCAGCGGTCCGCCTGCCGCGGGTTGTGCTCCTTGGACACCTCGACGTCCAGGCTGATTACCTTGCCGTCGAGCTTCTGGATCTTCTCCAGCTTCAGCTTCTCGGCCACGTGCTTGCGGAACCGCTCGGGCACCTCGGTCTTGCGGCCCTTGACGACGATGTCCACGCAGAACTCCGTTCCCGGATCACTCCGCCTCAACGCGGAGTTGCTCCCTTTTGCACCAGACCCCGGTGAAGTGCCGGAGCCTCGGACTCGGTGACGTATCACCTCCTCCTCCCCCGTCGAGAAGATCCCCACCCCACCTCGTCGGGTGGTAAGTGAAAACGCGCCGGAGCTCAGCCGTGCATTAAGTGAACGGGCTTTCGCCATTCCTCACCACCGAACATAGCTCGCCCGACGCGATGTCGGCACCCGCTACTGCGAACGTACCTCCAGTCAGGTGTTTCCGCTCTCTCACTACCTGCAACGATGCAAGTTCTCGGTCAGTTCCGGTTTATCGCGAACGATTCCGGAGTGGCCGCGACAACCGCGGCCAGGACCCGCCGAGGACCCGCATGCCACTGCGCATCCCCGCCTCTTCGCCGGATGCGCGGATCCGGGCGGTGAAATTCCGGAATTCCCTGCCTGGGCATCCATCTTCTTCGCCTTCTCCGCGGTAACCCATACCGGGTTCCCGTACCCGCCTGCGGCAACCGCCCGCGCGGCCTCCACCAGGGACGCGCCCGTGGTCATCAGATCGTCCACCAGGACCACGCTGCCGCCCTCCAGGAGCCGCGCCCCGCCGCCCGCCACCCCGAGCGCCCCCGCCAGATTCGCGAGCCTCTGCGGCGCGCTGAGCCCCGCCTGGTCAGCCACCGCGCGGCCCTGGCGCAGGACCGGCGCCACCCGGGCCGTCCGTCCCCGTCCTCCGCAGCTCTCCGGCGGCGGCCAGCGCCATCCGCCGGGTCGCGTCATGGCCCCGGGCCCGTACCGCGCGGCGCGACGACGGCACGGGGACCAGCAGCACTGCCCCCGCGCGCAGGGGCCGGCGGCCGCCCGCACCGCGCCCGCCAGCGCCGCCCGAGCACCCCGGCCAGACCGAGGGCGCCGCGCTCCTTGTGACCGAGCAGCACCGCCCGCACCGCGTCCTCGTACCGCGCCGCCGCGTACACCTCGGGCAGCCCGGCCGGCTCGGCGCCGGACGCACCCGCCGCGCCGGCCCGTCCAGCAGCGCCGCCCGGCACCGCCCGCACAGCGCCGTACGCTGCCTGCCGCAGCCGCCGCAGGAGGCCGGCAGCACCAGGCCGGAGAACTCCCGCCACCACCCCCGCATGAGTCCACTGTGCCACACCGCCGCGCCCCGGCCACCCCTGTGGACAACCGGGGGGACCGTCGCGGAGCAGGCGGGTGCCGGGCGCTGGGGGCGCGGGCGTCGCGTCCCCGGACCGACTAGCCCGGGTAGGCCGGCGCCGAGCCCTTCTTCACCGCCGTCTTCCAGTTCGCACCCGGCGGCAGCCGGACGATGCCGTCCTCCTGCGAGTGGGCCACCAACGGCATCCGGTCGTCGTCGGTGGCGGCGACATCCGTGACCTTGTTGACGCTGGGCAGAGTGCCGGACGCCGAGGTGGAACCGTCGGTCTGCACGTAGCGCAGCTGCTGCGAGACCCCGCCGGCCTCCTTGCCGACCACCACCAGGCGGCTGCGTCCCGCCCAGGACACCGCCGTCACGTCCTCCATCTGCGGGGCGGCAGGCCGTAGTTCGACCACCGAGATCACGTTCTTGCCGCCCTGTGCGGTCCGCTCGACCCGGCCGATCCGCAGCGTCGTACGGCCGCCGTCGGACACCAGCAGCGCGGCCCGCACCCCGTCCGCCGACATCCGCACCTGCTCGCTCGCGCGCCGCCGAGACCGGCGACGTCCACCGTCTCCGGTGAGCCCGAGCCCTGCACAAGGCGCAGCAGACGAGGCCTCGCCGGGTCCGGTCGGCCACCCACAGATCGCCCCTCCCGTCCCAACTCGGCGCCGACAGGCCCCCGTCTGGTGTCCTTGTCGGCGCTGGTCACCGAGTCCGCACCAGTTCGCCGCCGGCCGCGAGCGGGCCACGAACAGCGACTTGCCGTCCGCCGACACCCGGCCGCGCGCTTCTCGTCCCGCGAGACGGCGACCGTACGCACCTGCTGCTCGCCCTTGCCGAACGGGCCCTGCACCGGCTCCGTGACCGCCGTGGAGTCCGTGTCGTCGGAGCCGTCCACGCCACTGCCGAGCCGCCGACCGCTGTCGGCGCGCATGCGCTCCACATGGCCCCCGGCGTCCACGAAGTACTGTCCGGGACTTGTCGACATGCGGTCGGGCGCGTACGTCTCGGCCTGGTCGCCGCTGAGTACGCACAACTGGGATCCATTGGCACGGTCGAGCTCCACGGGGCCGACCCGAGTGGTCGTCAGATCCGCACGGTGAACAGGAGTTGGGCCGCCATCCGCTTGCACACCGCTTCACCGGCGTTGGACGCGCGCTCATTCAGGGGAACCTTCAGCGCGTTGCGGTCGTCAAGGGCGAGCGACTTGGTGTCGCTCTTCAGCGACGTGCCCGAGGGAAACTTCGATGTGACGACCGGTTCCAGCCAACTGGTGGGGCCGTTGAGGACCGACTGCACCGTCTGCGTGATGAGGTTCATCTGCGTCTCGGGATCGGTGCGCTGGCGCACGTACACCGGGTCGGCGACCAGACGGTCCTGGCCCGCAGCGAAGTAGTACTTGTTGACGGAAATGTAGATCCGCTGGAAGTCCGACTTGCCCGAGCAGCCGCCCCTGCGGCAGCGCGTCGATGCGCCACTCCCGGCCAGACCCGTCCGGTCGCTCTGGGGACCAGGTGGATGGCGGGTGTACGTCTCCTGCGGCTTGGCCGGCTGGTACGCGCGCTGCTTGTCGACGCGGGCGACGCGCTTGCCGGAGCGTGAAAGTGAGGCCGTTGGAGTCCCGCCCCGGTCGCTGGACGGTTGGCCTGCGGGTCGGGGCCGTCGGCGAGGACGGGTGACCGGTCGGCCCGCCAGTCCTTGGCGGCCTTCGTGGTCAGGTACTGGCGAGCCATCGCGAACTGCGGATCATCACTGGTCATCGCCTCGAGGAAGCCCGCGACGATCTCAGTGGGCTGCGGCCCCGGGCCGTGGCGGCACGGCGTAGACCTGCACCTGCGAGTCCGCCCGCTGGGACGCCGAGCCGAGTGCAGATCACCGCTGCTCGGCATCGACGCGCACCCCGCCACGAGCACGAGCCGCAGCCCAACGCCACCACGGGCCCCAGCGGTCTTGCCGCGGGCCCCCCCGCGGTCAGCGCCCACGGTGCCGTCCCTCCTGTCAGTCGCTTCGGCGAACCGTTCCGGGGCTCGCCATTCCTCGCCGCGCTCGGTGCCCGCTGGCGCGCCCTGCTCGGCGTCGCCCAGCCGCGTCACCACCCGGCCCCCGCCGCCTCCGGGCAGCCCCGCCGGGCTCGCGGCCGGACCCGAGGTGCGCGGGCGCGCAGGGGCCGTGGGCGGCACGGGCAGCATCGACGGTCCACGCGCGGCGTCGGGACGGTGGAGGCCGGTTGCCCTGTGCCTGCCGGCCGCCGCCTCGGCCTTGGCGCGCCCCCGGTTGCGCCGCGAGTCCTCGGGCTCCAGCGGTATCGGCGATCCGCGCAGCGGCTCGTCGGCGGTCCGCGGCAGCGTCAGCCGGAACTGCGAGCCTCCGCCCGGCTCGCCCCAGGCCTGGAGCCAGCCGCCGTGCAGCCGCGCGTCCTCGACGGCGATGGACAGGCCGAGGCCGGTACCGCCGGTGGTACGCGCGCGGGCCGGGTCGGCCCGCCAGAAGCGGTTGAACACGCGCGTCGCCTCGCCGGGCTTGAGCCCCACGCCGTAGTCCCGCACCGCGACCGCGACCGCGCCGCCGGCCGCCGCGAGCCGCACCACGACGTCCCTGCCCTCGCCGTGCTCCACGGCGTTGACCACCAGGTTGCGCAGCACCCGCTCGACGCGGCGGGCATCGGCCTCGGCGACCACGGGCTGCTCGTCGCCGGACACGCGTATCCGGGTGCCCTTGCGCTCGGCCAGCGGCTCGGCGCCCTCGATCACCCGGCGTACGACTTCCCGCAGGTCTATCGGCTCGGCCTCGAGGGCCGCCGCGCCCGCGTCGAACCGGCTGATCTCCAGGAGGTCGGCGAGCAGCGACTCGAACCGGTCGAGCTGCCCGGCGAGCAGCTCCGCCGAGCGCGCCGTGACCGGGTCGAAGTCGGCCCGGGCCTCATGGATGACGTCGGCCGCCATCCGTACGGTCGTCAACGGCGTGCGCAGCTCGTGGGAGACGTCGGACACGAACCGGCGCTGCATCCGCGACAGCTCCTCCAGCTGGTTGATCTTGAGCTGGAGGTTCTGCGCCATCTTGTTGAAGGCCTCGCCGAGGCGGGCGATGTCGTCCTCGCCCGTGACCTTCATGCGCTCTCTGAGGACGCCGGTGGACAGCCGTTCGGCCACCCCCGCCGCCATTCGCACCGGCGTCACCACCTGGCGCACCACGAGCCAGGCGATCGCCCCGAGCAGGACGACGACGAACAGCCCGGCGGTCGCCAGGGTCGTCTTGACCAGGGTGAGCGACTTCTCCTCCTGCACCAGCGGGAAGAGGTAGTACAGCTGATAGGACTGCCCGTCGACGTCCTTGAGCCGGGTCCCCACCACGAGCCCGGGCTCGGCCTCCTGGCCGTCGGTGAACTTGATCGAGGTGTACGTCTTGAACGCGCCGGTGCCCCCGTCGACATCGTCCCGCAGGGCCTGCGGCACGCTCGCCCGGGGATCGACGAACCCGGAGGCGCGCGGCCCCCGGTTGCTGGACGCCGAGTCGGAGGACGCCGAGCCGAGGGCGACGACGTAGAACGCGCCCTGGCCACTGCTGGCGAGCTGGGTGACCAGATCGTTGCGCCAGCTCACCGATGAACCGGAGCCGCGCCCGCCCGGGGCGGAGTCGTCGGCGCCGGACGAGACGGGCGTGCCCGCCTTGTCCTTCGCCACCGCGAATCCTCCGGCGGACTGGCTCTCGGCGGCCTTCTCCTTGGTCTCAAGAAGGCCGTTGCGCACCGCGCCGATGACCACGAAGCCGAGCAGCAGCACCACGCCGAGCGACATCAGCAGCGTGGTCGCGACCACGCGGAGCTGGATGTTGCGCCGCCACAGCCGCGCGGCGGGCAGCAGCGGGCGCCGCAGCCAGCGCACGACGAGCCGCAGCACCGGACCGCCGGGCGCTCCGTCCTGGAGCAACCGGCCGCCCCAGGACGTCTTGCGCCCAGCCACTTGGGTCATCTCAGCTCGGTCCTGCCTTGTAACCGACGCCACGGACGGTCACCACGATCTCCGGCCGCTCGGGGTCCTTCTCGACCTTCGAGCGCAGCCGCTGGACATGCACATTGACCAGGCGGGTGTCCGCCGCGTGGCGGTACCCCCAGACCTGTTCGAGGAGTACTTCACGAGTGAACACCTGCCACGGCTTGCGAGCCAGTGCGACCAGCAGGTCGAACTCCAGCGGGGTCAGCGCGATCGACTGCCCGTCCCGCTTCACCGAGTGTCCGGCCACGTCGATCACCAGATCGCCGATGGCGAGCTGCTCCGGCGCGGGCTCCTCAGACCTGCGCAGCCTCGCCCGGATCCGGGCGACCAGTTCTTTGGGCTTGAACGGCTTGACGATGTAGTCGTCGGCCCCGGACTCCAGGCCGACCACCACGTCCACGGTGTCGCTCTTGGCGGTGAGCATGACGATCGGCACGCCCGACTCGGCCCTGATCAGCCTGCACACCTCGATGCCGTCCCGTCCGGGCAGCATGAGATCGAGCAGCACCAGGTCGGGCTTGGCGTCACGGAATGCCGCCAGTGCCTTGTCGCCATCCGCTACGAACGACGGCTCAAAACCTTCTCCACGCAACACAATGCCGAGCATCTCGGCCAGTGCGGTGTCGTCGTCGACGACAAGGACGCGTCCCTTCATAAACGTCATCATCCCATTAGCTAATCGTTACCTGGCGTGACCTGGCACACAGCTCCCTCAGCCCGCCGCCTGTCACCGGAGACAGGACACCCTCCTCTGTGACGATCGCCGTGACCAGTTCCGGCGGTGTCACATCGAAGGCGGGGTTGTACGCCTGCGTCCCCAGCGGTGCCACCGGGAGCCCGGAACCGGACCCCCAGCCGCCCCCTGGGATCTGCGGGGCAGTGAACTCTGTCACCTCCTGGCCGGGACGCTGCTCGACCTCGATGGATGCGCTGTCGGGGGTGTTCAGATCCACCGTGGTGACCGGCGCGACCACGATGAACGGCACATGGTGGTATTTGGCCAGCACGGCGAGGGGATAGCTTCCCACCTTGTTGGCCACCGAGCCGTCGGCGGCGATGCGATCGGCGCCGATGAGGACAGCATCCACCTCCCCGGCCGCGAACAGCGAGCCGGCGGCGTTGTCACTCAGCAGGCTGTACGCCATCCCGCTGCCGGCCGCCTCGTACGCCGTCAGCCGCGCCCCCTGCAACAGCGGCCGCGTCTCGTCGACCCACAGCCGCCGCAGACGGCCCGCCCGGTGCGCGGCCAGCGCGACCGCGAACGCGGTGCCCTCACCGCCGGAGACCAGACGCCCGGTGTTGCAGTGCGTGAGGACGCGATGGCTGCCGCCCGGCAGCAGCTCGTCGAGCAGCGCGAGCCCGTGCCGGGCCATGGCCGCACTGCCCTCGGCGTCCAGCCGGTGCAGCTCCTTGGCCGCGGCCAGCGCCGCCGCCCCCGCCTCCGCCGGTTCCGCGCCCTTCTCCACCGCTGCCCGGTACGCCCTGGTCGCCAGCCGCACCCCGTACTCGAGGTTGACCGCGGTGGGCCGCGCCCCGGCGAGGTGCGCCGCGGCCTCGTCCACGTCGTACCCGCGCGCCGCGGCCAGCGCCACCCCGTAGGCCCCGGCGAGGCCGAGCAGCGGGGCTCCGCGCACCGCCAGTGTCTGGATGGCCCGCACGAGCGCCGGCACATCCGTACAGACCAGTTCCACCTCCTCGGCGGGCAGCCGGGTCTGGTCCAGCAGAACCAGCACCGGGCCCTCCGGCGGCTCGTCCCAGCGCAGCGAAGGTATTCCCGAGGGAGCGGACCCCATGGTCGTTCGCACGTCCTGATCAGCCATCCGCCCAGTCTGCCCCGTGAGCCACCGACAAATGAAGGTGCGAACGAGATACGGGGGCCGGTCCATGGCCCGGATCCACATGGCACGATGGCAGCCAACCCCAAGGAGCCGGCTCGCGCAGCCGGTCCCGTGACCAATCCACGAGGTGGACGACCGTGAATGACTCTCCGGGCTGGGCCTCGCCCGGATCGGCCCCCTCCGACGGCGACAATTCCGGGACCTCTCCGGCGCCCGAACCGTCCGAGCGGGCCCACGCCTCCTCGAAGTGGTCCCAGGACCAGCCGCCGGCCGCCCCGTGGTCCTCGCCGGGTCCCGGCCAGAACCCGCCCCCGCCCGCACCGGGCTGGAATGGCCCGCCTACCGGCCACGGCGGCTGGGGCCGGATCCCGGGACAGCCGCCCGGCGGCAACTGGAACCACAACTACGGCCGCCCGCCTGCGGCCAAGCCGGGCGTGATCCCGCTGCGCCCGCTGGGCGTCGGCGAAATCCTCGACGGCGCGGTTTCCGCCGCACGCGCCCATTGGCGCACCGTCGTCGGTCTGACGCTGGCGGTCGCGGTGGTCTCCCAGACCGCCCAGCTCCTCACCACGCGTTTCATCCTGCCGGCGCCCGCCACGGTCGACCCGAACGCCACCGGCGCCGAGGCCATCAACCAGGCCTTCGACGCGATGCAGTCCAGCCTGCTCGCGCTCATGCCATCGGTGGTCATCGGTCAGCTCGCCACCATGCTGACGACCGCCGTCCTGGCCCTGGTGGTCAGCCGCTCCGTCCTGGGCCGCTCCGTGACGCCGGGCGCCCTCTGGGCCGAGGCCCGCCCGCGCCTGCTCAGCCTGTTCGGCCTGGTGGGCCTGTTGACCCTCCTGTTCACCGCGATCACCGCCGTCGGCATCCTGCCCGGGGCGCTCCTTGGCGGGGGCGGCGGCGCCGCGCTCACCGCGCTCGGCGGACTCGCCGCGTGCGTGGTCACCCTCTGGCTGTACATCCGCTACATCCTCGCCGGCCCGGCGCTGATGCTGGAGCGGCAGGGCATCGTCCAGGCGCTGCGCCGGTCCGCCAAGCTGACCAGTAATTCCTGGTGGCGCGTCCTTGGCATCACCCTGCTCGCGCTGCTCCTCACGGTGATCGTCGCGATGATCATCGAGCTGCCCTTCGGCGTGCTGGCGATGGCCGTGGACAGCACCTCCTTCGGCGACGTCATCAACGGCACCGCCCCCGACTTCGGCTGGGCCTACCTGATCATCTCCGGCATCGGGGGCGTGATCGCGTCGGCGATCACCTACCCCCTCTTCGGCGGCGTCACCGCGCTGCTCTACATCGACCAGCGCATCCGCCGCGAGGCGCTCGACCTCGAACTGGCCCGCGCCGCAGGCGTTCCCGGCCACGAAACACCCAGGAGCTGATGCAGTGTCAGAAGCGGGGGGCTTCATAACGGCACGGCCGCTCATCGCGGCATCCGGCGGACCGCCGGTGGACATTCCGCGCGACGCGGCCCGTGAGGCGGCCCGGCGCGAACTGTCCGACCCGGCATACCACCAGCACGACCCGAGTCTGCTCCAGCGCGCCGTCAACAAGCTCTGGGACTGGATCGGCTCGCTCTTCGACGCCGCGTCCGGGGGCGCCCCCGGCGGCTGGCTCGGCCTGGTCGTCATCGTGCTCGTCGTCCTCGCGCTGATCGGCGCGCTGTGGTGGCGGCTCGGCACACCGCAGCGAGCCTTCACCACGAGCGGCGCCGTCTTCGACGACCGCCCGCGCAGCGCCACCGAACACCGCACCACGGCCGAGGCGCACGCCGCCGCACACCGCTGGACCGAGGCCGTCCAGGAACGGATGCGCGCCATCGTCCGCTCCCTGGAGGAGCGCGCCCTGCTCGACCCGCGCCCCGGCCGCACCGCCGACGAGGCCGCCGCCGAAGCAGGACTCCCCCTGCCCGCCCACGCGGACCGGCTGCGCGCCGCCGCCCGCTCGTTCGACGACGTCACATACGGCGGCCGCACCGCCGACGAGGCGGCGTACCTGCGCCTGCGCGATCTCGACCGCGACCTCGAACGCACCAAGCCCGCGCTGAGCGACGCGGCCCAGGGAGTCGCCGGATGACCGCCACCACGGCCGCCACCACGTCCACGTCGCTCACGCCCCGCCATGTGTGGACCCGCGCCCGCGGCCTCCTCATCGCCCTGGTCATCCTGGTCGGGGGCGCTGTCGCCCTGGCCGCGATGCACTCCGACGCCCAGCACGGCAGCCTCGATCCGCGCTCCGCCGACCAGTACGGCAGTCGCGCCGTGGCCGAGCTCCTGAAGGCACAGGGGGTCTCCACGCGCATGGTCACCACGCTCGACGAGGCAACCGCGTCCGCCGGCCCCGACACCACCCTCCTGATCACCGTCCCCGACCTCCTGACCGGGGGCCAGCAGCGTCAACTGCGCGCCGCCACCGCCGGCTCCGGGGGGCGCACCGTCCTCATCGCCCCCGGTGAGCCGTCCTTGGGCACCCTCGCGCCCGGCATACGCGCCGAAAGCCCCGTCCCGGTCAAGCCGCGCGATCCCGGCTGCGCCGACGACGCCGCCACCCGCGCGGGCCGCGCCGACACCGGCGGCATCCGCTACGCGTCCTCCGGCGCGCACACCGACGGCTGCTACCGGGCCGCCGGCCTGCCCCCGCTCTTGACTGTCCCGGCCCACGGACCGGGCGACACCGTCCTGCTCGGCGCCCCCGACATCCTCCTCAACGACCGCCTCGACGAGGAGGGCAATGCCTCCCTCGCCCTTCAACTGCTCGGCACACGCGCCCATGTGGTCTGGTACCTCCCCTCGCTGGGTGACACATCGGCCACCGACGGCGGCCAACGCTCCTTCTTCGATCTGATCCCGGCCGGATGGCGCTGGGGCACCCTCCAACTCGCCCTGGCCGCCGTGCTCGCCGCCCTCTGGCGCGCCCGCCGCCTCGGCCCGCTCGTCACCGAGCACCTACCGGTCGCCATCCGCGCCTCCGAGACGACCGAGGGACGCGCCCGTCTCTACCGCAAGGCCAACGCACGCGACCGCGCCGCCGACACCTTGCGCTCGGCCACCCGCGCCCGCCTGGCTCCGCTCCTCGGCGTGTCCGCTTCGGCGGCGCACTCCCCCGAGGTCCTGGTGCCGGCCGTATCCGCCCGGCTCCCCGCAGCCGGCCGCGACCCCCTTTCCCTGCTCTTTGGCCCAACACCGGCCAATGACACCGCACTTGTCCGCCTCGCGGACGACCTGGACGCCCTCGAAAGAGAGGTACGCACTTCATGAGCGACCGCACCCCGGAGACCGCAGCGCACCCGGACAGCGCCCGCGCTTCCCTGGAAGCCCTGCGCGCCGAGATCTCCAAGGCCGTGGTCGGCCAGGACTCCGCCGTCACGGGCCTCGTCGTAGCACTCCTCTGCCGCGGCCACGTGCTGCTCGAAGGCGTACCCGGCGTCGCCAAGACTCTCTTGGTGCGCGCCCTGGCGGCGTCCCTCGAACTCGACACCAAGCGCGTCCAGTTCACCCCCGATCTGATGCCGAGCGACGTCACCGGCTCCCTGATCTATGACGCCCGCACGGCGGAGTTCTCCTTCCAGCCCGGCCCGGTCTTCACCAATCTGCTGCTGGCGGACGAGATCAACCGGACGCCGCCCAAGACCCAGTCGTCCCTTCTCGAAGCGATGGAGGAACGTCAGGTCACGGTCGACGGAACCCCCAGGCTCCTGCCCGACCCGTTCCTGGTGGCCGCCACGCAGAACCCGGTCGAGTACGAAGGCACGTACCCCCTGCCCGAGGCCCAACTGGACCGGTTCCTGCTGAAGTTGACCGTGCCCCTGCCCTCACGCCAGGACGAGATAGACGTACTCTCCCGGCACGCGAACGGCTTCAACCCCCGCGACCTGAACGCGGCCGGCGTGCGCCCCGTGGCAGGCCCGGCCGACCTCGAAGCAGCTCGCGCGGCCGTCGCCAAGACCTCGGTCTCGCCGGAGATCACCGGCTATGTCGTCGATATCTGTCGTGCCACGCGTGAATCCCCCTCGCTCAGCCTCGGGGTCTCCCCCCGAGGCGCCACCGCCCTGCTCTCCACGGCGAGGGCCTGGGCCTGGCTCACCGGCCGCGACTACGTCATCCCGGACGATGTGAAAGCCCTGGCACTCCCCACTCTTCGCCACCGCGTCCAACTCCGCCCCGAGGCCGAGATGGAGGGTGTCACCGCCGACTCCGTCATCACTTCGGTACTCGCCCACGTCCCCGTGCCCCGCTGAAGGCGACGCCATGGCCATCACCGGACGCTCCGCACTCCTGGCCGCCCTCGGTTCCATCCCGGTGGGCGTCTTCGCCCCGGGCTGGACCGGGATGCTGGCGGTCAACGCTCCCCTTGCACTCGCAATTCTGTGCGACTACGCCTGCGCGGCGCCAGTCCGAAAGCTCCAGTTCACTCGAAGTGGTGATACATCCGTTCGACTCGGCGACCGGGCCGACGTCGGCCTCACCGTCACCAACCCGTCGAACCGGCGCCTGCGAGCCCAGCTCAGGGACGCGTGGCCGCCCAGCAGCTGGCCGGCGGACGCGGAACAGGCGGCCTCCCGCCACCAGGTCACGATCCCGGCCGGCGAACGCACCCGCCTCACCACAGTGCTGCGGCCGACCCGGCGCGGCGACCGCCACACCGACCGCGTCACCGTCCGCTCGTACGGCCCGCTCGGCCTGGCCGCCCGCCAGGGCCGGCACGAGGTGCCGTGGGCCGTGCGGGTGCTGCCGCCGTTCACCAGCCGCAAGCATCTGCCGTCCCGGCTGGCCCGGCTCCGCGAACTCGACGGCCGTACCAGCGTGTTGACCCGAGGCGAAGGCACGGAATTCGACAGTCTCCGCGCGTACGTACCGGGCGACGACACCCGCTCCATCGACTGGCGTGCCACCGCGCGCCAAGGCAACGTGGCTGTCCGCACCTGGCGCCCCGAGCGCGACCGCCACGTCCTCATCGTCCTGGACACGGGCCGGACCTCGGCAGGTCGCGTCGGCGACGTGCCCCGGCTCGACGCGGCGATGGACGCGGCACTGCTGCTCGCGGCCCTCGCCTCCCGAGCCGGCGACCGCGTCGACCTCCTCGCCTACGACCGCCGGGTACGTACGCAGGTCCAGGGCCGGGCCGCGGGCGAACTCCTGCCTGCGCTGGTCAACGCGATGGCCCCGCTGGAACCCTCCTTGGTCGAAACCGACGCGCGCGGCCTCAGCGCGGCCGCTTTGACGCACGCCCCACGCCGGTCCCTTATCGTCCTGCTGACCGGCCTGGACACCGCCGCCACGGAGGAGGGCCTGTTGCCCGTACTCCCCCGGCTCACCCAGCGCCACACGGTGCTGGTGGCCTCCGTGGCCGACCCTCGCATCGCGCACATGACCAAGGGCCGGGGCGACATCGACGCGGTGTACGAGTCAGCGGCGGCGGGGCAGACCCAGCAACAGCGCCGGCTCACGGCGGAGAAGCTGATGCGTCACGGAGCCACAGTCGTCGATGCCGCCCCGGACGCGCTGGCCCCGGCCCTGGCGGACGCCTATCTCGAACTGAAGGCGGCGGGCCGCCTGTAGAAATGGCATCGAGTGGGGCAAGGGGCGAACGGGGCGCCTCCTGAGAAGACAGGGGGCGGCCCTCTGCACCCCCTCAGTACTCCAGCCATAGACCGTGATCACGGATGGGAAGGTCAGGCTAGGGAAGCGCAGCGAGAGCGACTGGGCGACGACCTACGGGGCCAGGGGCGTGCCCGCGTCACCAGCTTCCGCGGCGTCCTGGAACCCGCCCGTCCCCAGCGCCTTGATGAGGCCGACCCGCAACAACACCGAATCCGCGGCGATCACTGCGCGCACGGCAGCTCCGCAGTGATGGTGGTGGGCCCGCCAACAGGGCTGCTGACGTGGAAGACCCCGTCGAGGGAGCCGACCCGCTTGGCCAGCCCCGTCAGCCCCGTGCCGGCCGCGGTGTCGGCACCGCCCAGCCCGTCGTCGGTCACGCGCACGCGCAGTACCTCGCCGACCTGGCGGACTACCACCTCCGCACGCATCGCGTTGGCGTGCTTCGTCGCATTGGTCAGCGCCTCAGAAATCACGAAGTACGCGACTGCCTCCACTTTGGGCGCCAACCGCCCCTCCAGATTGATACGCAGCCGCACCGGCAGGGGCGTGCGGGCAGCCAGTCCGGACAGCGCCGCGTCCAGACCCCGGTCTTCGAGCACGGCCGGGTGCAGCCCCCGTACCAGGTCGTTGAGCTCGGCGATCGCCTCCTTCGCCTCCAGGTGCGCTCTCGCGATCACCTCGCGGGCATCACTCGCCAGGTCCGGGCGGGCGGCCATGGCCAGACCCAGGCTGACCGCGAGAGACACCAACCGCTGCTGGGTGCCGTCGTGCAGGTCGCGCTCGATCCGGCGGCGCTCCGCGTCGATGGCCTCGATCAAGTCGATCCGGCTCACGGCCAGCTGGTCGACCCGCTCCTGTAGCCGCTGCGCCCGACTGGGGCCGAGCAGGCCCAACGCCAGCCGCGTCTCGGCTCGGGCTACTGCCCGCGCGGTCCAGGGCAGGCTGCACAGGAGGAGGAGCCCAGCCGCTGTGTAACCGGCAGCTGGGTCAGGTAGCCGAACCAGTCCTGGCGGATTCCGGACGGCAGCGCCCATGCCCAGGCGTAGGCGGCGACGCCCGCCAGGGACGCCGCCGCCACCGCGAACACCAGCAGCTCCAGCAGCGCGAGCAGCGGGCCAAGGAGGAGGTGGTAGCCGATCTTGCGCCAAGGCCGCGTCGCCGCGAGCCACCGGGCGGTCGAGGCCCACGTCCATTTTTCCGGTGCGGTGGGAGTGAACCGGGGGACGTCCACGCCAATGAGCACCCGGTAGCGAGCCCGCTGAGCGGCCGTCACCACCGGGGTGCCGAGCAGGACCAAGGTGGCCGACAGGCAAACCGTAAGGAGCCAGTTCCCCGTCCTGGCGGTAGTCGTCCGCCCAGGACCACACGGGCACCAGCGCCAGGTGCGGCGGTACACCCGCGCCTAGAAAGCCGATGTCCCGCTGCGCCCGGAGGACCGTGCGTCTCAGGCCGGCTGGAAGCGTCATGGCACGACGCTATGGCACCCCGGCAGGACGGTGCCATGAAACCTGTACCCGAGCTCATGGTGAACCTAGTACCAGCTGTAGGTCTTGATCTCGGCCTCCGCACTTACAGCATCAAACGCGAAAAAGCCCCGCACCGTCGACCGTATTCCTACGATCGGGTGCGGGGCTTTTCCCACAATTTGTTCGGCGGCGTCCTACTCTCCCACAGGGTCCCCCCTGCAGTACCATCGGCGCTGAAAGGCTTAGCTTCCGGGTTCGGAATGTAACCGGGCGTTTCCCTAACGCTATGACCACCGAAACACTATGAAGTTGAACTCGACCGGCACACACCCCAAGGGGCATGCGGGAGTTCATTGCTTCAGAACAAACACAGTGGACGCGAGCAACTGAGGACAAGCCCTCGGCCTATTAGTACCAGTCAGCTCCACCCGTTACCGGGCTTCCACATCTGGCCTATCAACCCAGTCGTCTACTGGGAGCCTTACCCTCTCAAGGAGGTGGGAACACTCATCTCGAAGCAGGCTTCCCGCTTAGATGCTTTCAGCGGTTATCCTTTCCGAACGTAGCCAACCAGCCATGCCCTTGGCAGGACAACTGGCACACCAGAGGTTCGTCCGTCCCGGTCCTCTCGTACTAGGGACAGCCCTTCTCAATGTTCCTGCGCGCGCAGCGGATAGGGACCGAACTGTCTCACGACGTTCTAAACCCAGCTCGCGTACCGCTTTAATGGGCGAACAGCCCAACCCTTGGGACCGACTC
Organism: uncultured Actinomycetes bacterium; assembly: GCA_963799955.1. GTDB lineage: Bacteria > Actinomycetota > Actinomycetes > Acidothermales > Acidothermaceae > PALSA-607. Next base: position 7,003 of record CAWCZJ010000001.1, on the reverse strand, counting down.
CAGCCCCAGGATGCGACGAGCCGACATCGAGGTGCCAAACCATCCCGTCGATATGGACTCTTGGGGAAGATCAGCCTGTTATCCCCGGGGTACCTTTTATCCGTTGAGCGACGGCGCTTCCACAAGCCACCGCCGGATCACTAGTCCCGACTTTCGTCCCTGCTCGACCCGTCGGTCTCACAGTCAAGCTCCCTTGTGCACTTACACTCAACACCTGATTGCCAACCAGGCTGAGGGAACCTTTGGGCGCCTCCGTTACTCTTTAGGAGGCAACCGCCCCAGTTAAACTACCCATCAGACACTGTCCCTGATCCGGATCACGGACCGAGGTTAGACATCCAGCACGACCAGAGTGGTATTTCAACGACGACTCCACAACCACTGGCGTGGCCGCTTCAAAGTCTCCCACCTATCCTACACAAGCCGAACCGAACACCAATATCAAACTGTAGTAAAGGTCCCGGGGTCTTTCCGTCCTGCTGCGCGAAACGAGCATCTTTACTCGTAGTGCAATTTCACCGGGCCTATGGTTGAGACAGTCGAGAAGTCGTTACGCCATTCGTGCAGGTCGGAACTTACCCGACAAGGAATTTCGCTACCTTAGGATGGTTATAGTTACCACCGCCGTTTACTGGCGCTTAAGTTCTCAGCTTCGCAACCCCGAAAGGTCACTAACCGGTCCCCTTAACGTTCCAGCACCGGGCAGGCGTCAGTCCGTATACATCGCCTTACGGCTTCGCACGGACCTGTGTTTTTAGTAAACAGTCGCTTCTCGCTGGTCTCTGCGGCCACCCCCAGCTCAGAGAGTAAATCTCATCACCGGTGATGGCCCCCCTTCTCCCGAAGTTACGGGGGCATTTTGCCGAGTTCCTTAACCATAGTTCACCCGAACGCCTCGGTATTCTCTACCTGACCACCTGAGTCGGTTTAGGGTACGGGCCGCCATGAAACTCGCTAGAGGCTTTTCTCGACAGCATAGGATCATCCACTTCACCACAATCGGCTCGGCATCAGGTCTCAGACTATGTGTGCGACGGATTTGCCTACCGCACGTCCTACACCCTTACCCCGGGACAACCACCGCCCGGGCTGGACTACCTTCCTGCGTCACCCCATCGCTTACCTACTACAAGTCTGGGTCACCGGCTCCACCACTTTCCTTTCCCCGAAGGGTCCGGAACGGCTTCACGGGCTTAGCATCGCCTGATTCGATATTGGGCGTTTCAAAGCGGGTACCGGAATATCAACCGGTTGTCCATCGACTACGCCTGTCGGCCTCGCCTTAGGTCCCGACTTACCCTGGGCAGATCAGCTTGACCCAGGAACCCTTAGTCAATCGGCGCACACGTTTCTCACGTGTGTATCGCTACTCATGCCTGCATTCTCACTCGTGAACCGTCCACCACTAGCTTCCGCTGCGGCTTCACCCGGCACACGACGCTCCCCTACCCATCCCAGCAGGCGTTGGCCCTATATGCTGGAATGACACGACTTCGGCGGTACGCTTGAGCCCCGCTACATTGTCGGCGCGGAATCACTTGACCAGTGAGCTATTACGCACTCTTTCAAGGGTGGCTGCTTCTAAGCCAACCTCCTGGTTGTCTCTGCGACTCCACATCCTTTCCCACTTAGCGTACGCTTAGGGGCCTTAGTCGATGCTCTGGGCTGTTTCCCTCTCGACCATGGAGCTTATCCCCCACAGTCTCACTGCCGCGCTCTCACTTACCGGCATTCGGAGTTTGGCTAAGGTCAGTAACCCGGTAGGGCCCATCGCCTATCCAGTGCTCTACCTCCGGCAAGAAACACACGACGCTGCACCTAAATGCATTTCGGGGAGAACCAGCTATCACGGAGTTTGATTGGCCTTTCACCCCTAACCACAGGTCATCCCCCAGGTTTTCAACCCTGGTGGGTTCGGTCCTCCACGACCTCTTACAGCCGCTTCAACCTGCCCATGGCTAGATCACTCCGCTTCGGGTCTAGAGCGTGCAACTACGCATCTAAAAGACATACGCCCTGTTCGGACTCGCTTTCGCTACGGCTTCCCCACACGGGTTAACCTCGCTACACACCGCTAACTCGCAGGCTCATTCTTCAAAAGGCACGCAGTCACGACGCACTGTGTAAACACATGCGCGACGCTCCCACGGCTTGTAGGCACACGGTTTCAGGTACTATTTCACTCCGCTCCCGCGGTACTTTTCACCATTCCCTCACGGTACTATCCGCTATCGGTCACCAGGGAATATTTAGGCTTAGCGGGTGGTCCCGCCAGATTCACACGGGATTTCTCGGGCCCCGTGCTACTTGGGTGTCTCTCAAACGAGCCGTTGATGTTTCAGCTACGGGGGTCTTACCCTCTACGCCGGACCTTTCGCATGTCCTTCGCCTACACCAACGGTTTCTGACTCGCCTCACAGCCGGCAGACTGTGAAAGAGAGATCCCACAACCCCGCATGCGCAACCCCTGCCGGGTATCACACGCATACGGTTTGGCCTCATCCGGTTTCGCTCGCCACTACTCCCGGAATCACGGTTGTTTTCTCTTCCTGAGGGTACTGAGATGTTTCACTTCCCCTCGTTCCCTCCACATACCCTATGTGTTCAGGTATGGGTGACAGCCCATGACGACTGCCGGGTTTCCCCATTCGGAAACCCCCGGATCAAAGCCTGGTTGACGGCTCCCCGGGGACTATCGTGGCCTCCCACGTCCTTCATCGGTTCCTGGTGCCAAGGCATCCACCGTGCGCCCTTAAAAACTTGGCCACAGATGCTCGCGTCCACTGTGCAGTTCTCAAACAACGACCAACCACCCATCACCCCACCAGAACCTGGTGAGTGCACTGGGGCCGGCACTCGAAGACAGCCTCTAACGGCCGTACCTTCAGATACCCAACAGCGTGCCCGGCCCTCCCCATCGCCCCGTGTCGCGTTCCACGCTCCGAAGAGCAGTACTAGCGGCCCGAGTTGACCGGAAGTGCCGAATAGTCAACGTTCCACCCATGAGCTGACCGTGCAGAACATGTGTCTGCAATCGGTACTGTGCTCCTTAGAAAGGAGGTGATCCAGCCGCACCTTCCGGTACGGCTACCTTGTTACGACTTCGTCCCAATCGCCAGTCCCACCTTCGACAGCTCCCTCCCACAAGGGGTTGGGCCACCGGCTTCGGGTGTTACCGACTTTCGTGACGTGACGGGCGGTGTGTACAAGGCCCGGGAACGTATTCACCGCAGCAATGCTGATCTGCGATTACTAGCAACTCCGACTTCATGGGGTCGAGTTGCAGACCCCAATCCGAACTGAGACCGGCTTTTTGAGATTCGCTCCGCCTCACGGCATCGCAGCTCTTTGTACCGGCCATTGTAGCACGTGTGCAGCCCAAGACATAAGGGGCATGATGACTTGACGTCGTCCCCACCTTCCTCCGAGTTGACCCCGGCAGTCTCCTGTGAGTCCCCATCACCCCGAAGGGCATGCTGGCAACACAGAACAAGGGTTGCGCTCGTTGCGGGACTTAACCCAACATCTCACGACACGAGCTGACGACAGCCATGCACCACCTGTATACCGACCACAAGGGGGCGACTATCTCTAGCCGTTTCCGGTATATGTCAAGCCTTGGTAAGGTTCTTCGCGTTGCGTCGAATTAAGCCACATGCTCCGCTGCTTGTGCGGGCCCCCGTCAATTCCTTTGAGTTTTAGCCTTGCGGCCGTACTCCCCAGGCGGGGAACTTAATGCGTTAGCTGCGGCACCGACGACGTGGAATGTCGCCAACACCTAGTTCCCAACGTTTACGGCGTGGACTACCAGGGTATCTAATCCTGTTCGCTCCCCACGCTTTCGCTCCTCAGCGTCAGTAATGGCCCAGAGATCCGCCTTCGCCACCGGTGTTCCTCCTGATATCTGCGCATTTCACCGCTACACCAGGAATTCCGATCTCCCCTACCACACTCTAGCTAGCCCGTATCGAATGCAGACCCGGGGTTAAGCCCCGGGCTTTCACATCCGACGTGACAAGCCGCCTACGAGCTCTTTACGCCCAATAATTCCGGACAACGCTTGCGCCCTACGTATTACCGCGGCTGCTGGCACGTAGTTAGCCGGCGCTTCTTCTGCAGGTACCGTCACTTTCGCTTCTTCCCTGCTGAAAGAGGTTTACAACCCGAAGGCCGTCATCCCTCACGCGGCGTCGCTGCATCAGGCTTTCGCCCATTGTGCAATATTCCCCACTGCTGCCTCCCGTAGGAGTCTGGGCCGTGTCTCAGTCCCAGTGTGGCCGGTCGCCCTCTCAGGCCGGCTACCCGTCGTCGCCTTGGTAGGCCATCACCCCACCAACAAGCTGATAGGCCGCGGGCTCATCCTTCACCGCCGGAGCTTTTAACCCCTCAACATGCCCTGAGGAGTGTTATCCGGTATTAGACCCCGTTTCCAGGGCTTGTCCCAGAGTGAAGGGCAGATTGCCCACGTGTTACTCACCCGTTCGCCACTAATCCACCCCGAAGGGCTTCATCGTTCGACTTGCATGTGTTAAGCACGCCGCCAGCGTTCGTCCTGAGCCAGGATCAAACTCTCCATGAATGTTTACCCGTAATCGGGTGCACACATCACGTAAGAGCGGGACGGAACCACCGGAATAAGGCGGCCCGTCCACAGCGTCCTCGCTGTGTTATTGCCTGACGACCACGAGGGCCGTCAGGACTTTTCAAAGGAACCTCGTCCCACCGAAGTGGAGACGGGGTTGTCAATCTGGCGTTGACTTTTGGCACGCTGTTGAGTTCTCAAGGAACGGACGCTTCCTTTGTACTCACCCTCTCGGGCTTTCCTCCGGGCGCTTCCCTTCGGTATTTCGTGTTTCCGACTCTATCAGACTCTTTCGTGTCCGATTTCCCGTCGATTGGGGTTCGCTTCGAGTTCTTCGCTTTCGCGTTTCCCTTTCCGGCGGTTCCGACTCTATCAGAAGCATTTCGGCCGATCGAATCGGCTTCTTTCTTCGAATGGTAATTCGGAATGGCTCATCACTGGGAAATGGAATTTCCGGTGAGAGCGAGAGAGATGTTAACCAGTGATCCCGAACTTGTCCAGTTCGAGGCAACCGTTTGAATCTACCTCCCCACGCGGACCGTGTCAACGGTTTTTGTGGGCGAAGAGGAGAGTAGCAGGTCAGAGGGGCTGCCCGCACATCACGCGGCCGTCGGAAGTTCGGCGCTGCGGGCGCTCGCCTCCACGTCGCCCAGCTCGCCCGCGCGGGCGGCACGGCCGCCCAGGACGTACACGTACGCGAGGAAGGCGAGTTCCGCGGCGATGCCGAGGCTGATGCGGGCCCAGGTCGGGCAGGCCGGAAGGGGTGACGAAGCCTTCGATGAGGCCCGAGACGAACAGGACCAGCGCAAGGCCGATGGCCATGCCGACGGCCGCTCGGCCCCGTTCCGGCCAGGGCCGCGCGGCGGGTGCGGGGGCCCGGGTCGATGACGGTCCAGCCGAGGCGCATGCCCGTACCGGCGGCGACGAAGACCGCGGTCAGTTCCAGGAGGCCGTGCGGCAGGACCAGGCCGAGGAAGGTGTCGAGGCGTCCGGCCGAGGACATGAGGCCGATGCCGACGCCCAGGTTGAGCATGTTGAGGAAGAGGATCCACAGGACCGGGATGCCGAAGAAGGCGCCGAGGACCAGACAGATGGCCGCGGCCTGGGCGTTGTTCGTCCAGACCTGCGGCCGCGAAGGAGCCGCGGGATGGCTCGAGTAGTACGTCTCGTACTCGCCGCCCGGACGGGTCATCTGCGCGCAGGGCGTCGGGGGCCGCGATGGCGGACTGGACCTCGGGGTGGGTGCCGATCCACCAGCCGATGAGGACTGGCGACCGCGACGGAGATCAGCGCGGCGGGTATCCACCAGCGTCGCGAGCGGTAGACCGCCGCCGGGAAGCCCGTCCGTCAGGAAGCGCGCGGCGTCGCGCCAGGTCGCGCGGCGGGTGCCGGTGACCGCTGAGCGCGCGCGGGCCACGAGTTGCGTCAGCCGGGCCGTCAGGAGGGGATCCGGGGCGGTGGACTGGATGAGGGAGAGGTGGGTGGACGTGCGCTGGTAGAGCGCCACCAGTTCGTCCGCCTCGGCGCCGTGAGAGCCGGCGGCGGCGGTGCAGGAGGTGTTCGAGGCGGTCCCACTCCGCGCGGTGGGCGGTCACGAAGACGTCGAGGTCCATGTTCTGCTGCTGCTCCAGGCACTGGGTGCGGACGATCCGTACTACTGCGGCGCGTTGCGGGCCAGCTTGGCAGACTGGGGCGCTCAAGGGGTGTGGAAGGTCGTCGTTCTGTGAGGGTGGGGTATTCGGTGAGCGCGCTGGTCACGGGAGATGCGGTCGTACTGGGGCTGCGGCCCGCGCGGTTGCCGAGCCGGGCGCTGGCGCTGGCCATCGACCTGGCGGTGGTGTGGGCGGCGTACATCGTGATGTCGATGGTGATGGTCGCTTACACCGCCTCCCTGGACGCCGCGGCGCGGGCCGCGGTGCCGTGGCCCTGTTCCTGCTGGTGCTGGTCGGGGCACCGATCGCGGTCGAGACGCTGAGCCACGGCGGTCTCTGGGAAAGATGGCGTGTGGGCTGCGGGTGGTGCGGGACGACGGCGGGCCCATCCGGTTCCGGCATGCGTTGGTGCGCGGGGCCATGGGGGTCGTCGAGATCCTGATGACGTTCGGGGTCGTGGCCTGCGTTGTCGTCGCTGGTCTCCGAGCGCGGGGCGGCGGCATCGGCGACGTGTTCGCGGGGACGCTCGTCGTACGGGAGCGGGTCCCGTCGGGGCGGCCGGGCTGTCGCCGCCTCCGCCGCCATGGCTGGTCGGGCGGTTCGCGGGGCTGATCTGTCGCGGTGCCGGACGAGCTGTGGCTCGCGGTGCGTCAGTACCTGACGCGTATGCGGCAGCTCGATCCGCAGGTGAGCTGGGCGATGGCGACGCGGCTCGCCGAGGACATGGCGGCCCGTACCGGGGCGCCGCTTCCGCAAGGGGTGCCGCCGG